>NZ_JBIOSQ010000001.1:817500-2317500 GCF_051714845.1 Enterococcus sp. AZ088
GCCCTTTCACGGCGGTAACACGGGTTCGAGTCCCGTACGGGTCATTTATTTTAATAGTAACATTCCTTTTTGGAGGTTTAGCTCAGCTGGGAGAGCACCTGCCTTACAAGCAGGGGGTCAGCGGTTCGATCCCGTTAACCTCCATTACTCGGTTGGTTCCGTGGTGTAGGGGTTAACATGCCTGCCTGTCACGCAGGAGATCGCGGGTTCAAATCCCGTCGGAACCGCCATTTAATGTTGTTACTTGAAAATTATTTGAACAAGCTTTTGTTTTAGGCGTGGTAGCTCAGTTGGTAGAGCAACGGATTGAAGCTCCGTGTGTCGGCAGTTCGACTCTGTCTCACGCCATTTATGGAGGAATAGCGAAGTGGCTAAACGCGACGGACTGTAAATCCGTTCCTTAGGGTTCAGTGGTTCGAATCCACTTTCCTCCATTTTAGGGGCATAGTTTAAAGGTAGAACAACGGTCTCCAAAACCGTTGGTGTGGGTTCAATTCCTGCTGCCCCTGCCATTTAATTATTTAATAGATACACTTTTTAAGATTACGGCGATCGTGGTGAAGTGGTTAACACACCAGATTGTGGCTCTGGCATTCGTGGGTTCGATTCCCATCGGTCGCCCTTTGTAATTTTATTGGGGTATAGCCAAGCGGTAAGGCAACGGACTTTGACTCCGTCATGCGTTGGTTCGAATCCAGCTACCCCAGTTTTTTTGTAACAAAAATGGAATATGGCGGTATAGCCAAGTGGTAAGGCAGAGGTCTGCAAAACCTTCATCACCGGTTCAAATCCGGTTACCGCCTTCCAAAAATATCTTGCCGGCGTGGCGGAATTGGCAGACGCGCTGGACTCAAAATCCAGTGATCTCACGATCGTGCCGGTTCGACCCCGGCCGCCGGTATACCAATAAACCCCTACTGTAAGTCTATCTTACAGTAGGGGTTTTCTTTTTATATTATGTGAAAACAGTAGTACCTATGCTGTAATATCATGTCTAACTTTTCTCTTTATTTTAGGAGAAAAAAGGAGAACTCCATTTTGTACCATTATTTTTTTTACATTTTTCTTTTTAACTTATCTCTTATAGTTTTTCAAATAAAAAGGATTGGTCATTATGTAAAAAGAGAAGATAACTAATACTATGTTCAAACTTGAATTATAACTCATTTTTTGAACTATTTAATTAAATTGATTCTGGTAACTATTTATTACTCCATATTATGTTCTGTATGAGTGTACCTGCTGACTAGAAAGAATAGTAGAACTTCATTCTACTTGAAGTTCTACTACTATCTATATCTATACAATTGCATTATTCAATTTATCGGCTAAGCTTTGTTGCTTATTTGGGTAGAGGTGTCCGTAAATATCATAGGTCGTATTAATTGAGGCGTGTCCTATGCGTTCTTTAATGATGAATGGATCTTCCTCATTATCAATTAAAAATGCTACGTGGGAATGTCTGAGGTCGTGAATTCGGATTCTTTTGAGAGTAGAACTACGTTCTACTACGTCATCATATTTCTTTGATACCTTGAAACGTGTCATGATTTCGGGGACGAATTGAAAGACTTGGAGTTTCTCTGTTTCTGGTACGAAAGGCGAGAGAAGCTCATGCTGTTTATCTTTCCAATCCCATAATTCATCTGATAAGTTGCTGTGAAGAGCAATTTGACGACTTCCAGCGCTCGTTTTGGGTTCATTGAGGACGTTTTTGCCTGTCAAATGAATCAAAGTTTTATTAACGTCTATAATGTTTCTGCGTAAGTTGATGTCTTCCCACGTCAGTCCTAAAAGTTCTCCCATACGCATACCAGTTGAGAAGGCAACTTTGAAAAAGAGCTTGTATGGATACTCATCAGGTTTAAAAAGTGACATAAAATGATTGAAGTCCTCCGTTGTCCAATAGTCCATCTTTTTCTTTTTGACAGGTAATTTCTTTAATTGTGTGCATGGATTTACTTTTAGAAATCCTTGTTTGACGGCTACATCTAAGAGTTTCTTTAGTTGTATCATGAGTTTATTAACCGTGTTATTGGATAAACCTTTATTCGTGAGTGAAGTACGAAAGACTTCTAGCTCTTTATAAGTTAAAAGCTCAATTTTAGCTTTCTCAAAGTACCCCTTAATATGCCTGTTGTAATTATACTCTTGTGTCTGTAAGTAGCTTTCCTTACGATTACTTCTTTTATCTTCTTCAACAACAATCTGATACAGCATTTCAATAGTAGCACCTGTAAGAGAGGTATCTCCAAACTTAGTAAATCTAAGTTCCTGTTCTAGTTTAATAGCTTCTTTACGGGTCTTAATTTGACGTTTGATAAATCGGTTACGCTTACCAGTAACGGGGTTAAAACCATCTGAAATATCTACAATCCATGTCCCTGTTGCTTTGTCTTTTCTGATTGTCATTTTAGTCTACCTCCTCAATTGGTTTTACTGCTAACTGAATGCCTAGTATTTCCTCTATGGCTTTAACAGGCACACGTCCAAGTCGTGTATTCTCATAGTAAGAGAATCCTTTGTGTACCATCAAAGCTTTAGCTCTCTTAATTAGGTCTTCTGCCGTACAGTGTCCATAGCCCAATTCGATTAAGTCGTGTTTAGTGATTGTTGGATTTGTCATAGTTTCTTGTCTCCTTTTATTATGTGACTAGATATAATCATCTGAAATAATTATTTTCAGGAAGTAAGAGAATGTAAATCATTTTCCATGGAATTGTTCTTCATTGCTTGTCTCTTTCTTCTATATACTAATTATAAGGGATAAGAAATTTCTTTGAAAGCCCTCCAAATAAGGGTTTATAGCGATTCCAAACAGAGCTGTCTTGTCAAATAGGTAGTCCAGATTGATAGTTAGATACATTGAAAGATAAGCAGTACCCCTAGAAGTGGAGAGTAGGTCGGACAATTTTAATGACAAAAATAAATTGGTTTTGAAATTATTTTCATTGTTTTTCACCATCTTTCATGGGTTTAACCGAAGTTAATCGTGTCAAGAAGCTCTTCTTTCTGTACCTCGTCTAGTCCTAAATAACTTAGGGTGGACTTTTGGTCAGAGTGATTCAGTAGTTTCATGACAAAACCTATGTTGTAGTTGGTCTGTTCGTAGACTCTGTAGGCACCTGTCTTTCTCATGGTATGAGTACCCAAGTAATTAATGCCTAAGAGATCGCCAGTCTTCTGCATGATTTTGTAGTATTGCTTGCGTGTAACTGGTGAATTCCAATCGGAAGAAGAGGGGAAGAGCCATTGGCTCTTGATGTCGTTATCATCAAGCCATTCTTTGTAGAGATACAAATCTTTTTCGATTGGTTTGAGGTACAAGGTATTTGGCTTGCCTGTCTTTTGGTCTCTGATGTAGGCACGTTCTTTCAATACCCCCTCAGCTGTAAATACGTCGGAATATTCGAGAGATAACACGTCACTGACTCTTAGTAGCGTTGCTTTGCCAAGCTGAAAGATGGTGTAGTTTCTACGTCCAGCTTTGAAACTGTCTAAAAGCGTATCCTGTACCTGTCTGAGTACATTTGAATCCTTGATTGGTTGGACGTTGGTCGTTTGTCTTTTTGCCATGATGATGGTCTCCTTTGTTCGTTATATTTGGAGAAACTATAAAAATAGCTCCTATTCTATTGGAACAAAGAAGCCAATCCTTGTCAGTAAAGGATTTCCGAGGTGTTAAAATCTCAAAAGGACTCCTGTTTACTTTTATTTCACCACTGATTAACTGTTATTTAATCTCTCTAAGTATTCTACTAGGCCAGATACCCCCATGTTAGATAGAAATAAGTACAGGGAGTTCATATAGCTATCAGACAAATAAAGATGCACTAGAAACAGCCTCATATAGCCATTCTTAGTGCTTTTTAATTGGTTATTTCATTCAGTTCTCTTTGGATTACTAGCTATCTAAGGTTCGATAGGTGGCACTACAAAAAGGACGAAAAATGCGATTTGCGGGATTTTCCTGCGTGGGGTAGGTCAAGTGTAGGGTAACGTATTTTCGGACGCTGAGGAGCAAATTTGGACTGTTTTTTAGTGGTTGGATAGCAGAGGAAAGGCTGTACCATAGGGATTCACACCACTATTCGTCCTTTTGAGATAAGGACTCCTGAGTGTGAGGAAAAAGGTATTTAGTTTCGTATCAGTCAAATGGATTAGTTGCATCTTCACCAGTATACCCCTGTAATGATTTTTCACCTTTAGGGTCTGTGTCGTTTTTATTCCCATCTGATTGATTTTGTTGTTTCTCTTCATAAGCTTTATCTGATTGTTTTTGTCGAGTATTTTTATTACTGGTTACAGCAATATAATCGCCAGTTAGATTTCCTACAGGCGTATCTGCTTGTAGTTTATACCCATCCCAATCACTATTTGGCGTTATATTCAAAAGAAACTCTTTACTTGATTCTTTATCTCTCATTTTAAACTGTACTGTTCCATCTGCAGAACTGTTAGCAACCCCAAGAAATTCGGCAGTTATTAGTAGTTTGCTACTGTCTTCAAATCGCCAACTTTTAGGAGATTCATTGAAATAACTAGCTGTATGATTATCAAGGTTATTTGTTATAAATTTACCACTGAATAAATGACAATAGCTTTCTATAGTTGCATTATCCATGGTTTCTTTACTGACATTAGCTGATGACAGAACTTCTTCACTTGTAGAACTATCCGCTTTCTTGGTACTTTTATTTGATATGGGCGTATAATCATGATTGATTTCACCTGCAGGAGTTTGTCCTGTGACATGGTAAGAGCCATTATCATTGTTCTTAATGGTAATATCAAAAGATTCTTTTGTCTTGGTATCGGTCATGGAGTATGTTGCAAAAAAAGTGTCAGTTCCATGATTCTCTTGTATACTATTGAAAGAAGCTTTTAATACTATCTTGTCGTCCTTTTGAAGTACCCATGAAGAAGGTGTAATGACACTACTAATAGTTTTATCATCATCTTGTGTCGCACGTTCATAGTACCCCATAGAAGCTAATGAATAGATTAGGTTTCTACTTAATTCTTCTTCAGACATATCATTTGGATCTTGTTTTTCCATTTCTTTTTTAGAAAACTGTCCCTCAATCATATCGGAAAAAGCATCGGATACAACTGTATCGCCTAGATTTAGGTTGTTTTCAAATGATGCCACAGCTTCAGGTCTTCCTTTTAAATCGAGATAATATCTGTATAGTGACTCTCCCCAAGATAGAATACCATAGGCGCCATTATCCCAATCAGTTTCGCGAATATCAGATGTAGTATTTTCTTCTGTATCTGCATTTGGATTATAGTCATCATAGCTGTAATCTAATTCGTCAGAGATTTTTTTACAGTATTGATTTGCGACATCTGTGTTTAATGGAAATTTATAGGCAGTAGGTATTAGGTCTGATTTTTCAATTGGGATATAGTAGGATTTGTTGTAGTCACTAATTATTTCCAATGATTTTTTAGCCCTATCTAAGCTATCTTTTACAGGCTTAAATTGATTTTTCCCCTCAGTAGTCAGACCATCAAAATAGGCGTACATTTTATCTAACCGCTTCTGTTCATCTTCAATCGAAAATTCTTTTGAAGTATCTCCAATATTACCCGCTTTACTGTACTCATTTCCTAAATCGGATAGGAGTTGTTCATCATGGCTGATTCTCTTAATTTGTTTTTGCTTTTCAAATCGAGAGGGGAGAAAATTTGTTTTATTCTCTTTATCCATCTTCTTACCGGTTGTTAATGGGATATACTTGTTATTTTTAGGATTCAATAAACTCAAATCTAGGTTTCCCTCTGATTCAATTTCTTTCCAGCGTTCATTGAAATAGTTAAGAGAGCTTTTCACTCTGTTCTGGGAATGAAAACTCATAGCTAGTAAGATCCCTAAGACTGCTAAAGTAGCAATGATAAGCTGAATAGAGCGTTTTTTTGTTAAAGTAAGTTTTTTAATTTTTGTTCTCTCCTTGGTTTCTCCTTTCCTCACAGAAATAATTTTCCCATGGAAGATAGTGAAAAGCAAATACTTTTTTATTTGAAGTGTTGCAAAATTGCAGATAATTAAATATATGTGATAAGAAGTATCTTTAATTGGTTATAGAAAGTATAAATAAAAAGAGCAGTAATAACTGCTCTTAGTAAGATCATGTTTATATTAGTCAAATTAATCAAACGATGTGATTCTTAAATCTTTAAAAAACCCCTCTGTTCCGATATCTACAAATAAACCAATCGCTCCTTTAGAATCTCCATGTTTCATATTTTCAACAACTAAAACTGGGTTTTCTTCATGATTAAGATAAAATTCTCCTCTTGCTCCATTTATTACCGCTCTTAAGGTAATCCATTCATTAAGCCCAATATCTGCTGAACCTTCGTAATCGATAATTCCTTTTTTTCTAAAATATTCAAATGTATATTTAGGGTAAGAGAAATATTGTATTGCTCGGTTTTTCCTTACTGAGTCATCAACCCTTCCATTGGTTGGTCTTATATAAAAGGATTCAAATTTCGAATCATCTTCATTGACTCTAAAAGTAATGCCAATAAAACCACGAGCAAAATCAGGAGCATCTGGTAATAATTTACTTAGCATTTTTACTTCAATAATTCCGTTATGAAAGGAATTATCAGCTAATTTAGCATAAGTATTCTCATCAAATTCCATAATTTTATTTGATTTCACTACTCTTGAAACAATTTCTCCATTTAAATTGACTAATCTTGAATCAACATTTATTGGTTTAAATTCAAGCATTTCTATATCCATATTATCACTCTCCTAAAGAATCTATATCTAAAGAATAACTGATTAATTTTAAGATGAGAAGTAGGCACAAAAATGTAACTATGCAATAAATTGTTTTTTATAAAACTGTCCCCATTTCCTCATAGCTTCGATTACAGGTAATAATGTATTTCCTAGCTCGGTTAGTTGATATTCAACGTGAGGAGGATTCTTCTGAAAATCAATACGCTCAACAATTCCATCCTCAATCATTGATTTTAAACTTTCTGTTAGTACTTTTTGAGAGATACCCTTTAGAGAACGTTTTAACTCAGAATTTCTTTTTGAACCAGTCATAAGGTCTCTAATAATTAATGTTTTCCATTTACTGCCGATTAATTGGACTGTAGTTGCTACATCACATTCGGGCATGTGATCTTTCATTATCATTTATTAACACTCCTTCACATAAGGTCTTTTCGCTTATTTTATCATAATTTCAAAAGAGTTTATCTTATTATAAATAGAACCACTTATATTATTGTAATATATTTGAAGGGTCATTTAATTTTGTATAGCTGATAAGTACCCCAAGTATAGTTAATAGCATGAAAAAGTTGGGAGATGAATACCACGACCCCCAGTAACAAGCTGTTCAGTGTTCAGAATAGATGAAAGCCAAGTGTACCAAGGGATTTGGTTTCTTTAAAGGTAGAAAGTCGGTTGTACCAATGGATTGCGGTGGTAGTGATGGTCAGAAGCAGTCTCATTGCTGATACCCGAGATAAGCAACTTGCCTTTGGGCTTGTACAACTACCAGCTATGATTTATACCTTTCAAACTTGGTAAATCTGCTATACATGGTAGATTTAAGAATCTTACTCACTGGGTGGGGTGGATTTAGTATCTAACCTTGAGTCATGGAAAATACCTTTGGTTTTCTAGTGATTTGATTTATCTGATTTTATTTGACATACTTGGAAAGTTTAATAGTCTTATTGATTGAATTCATTCTTTCAGTATCTACAAAAATACCCCTACTATCTAGTATCTATGGCATGATAGATAGTAGGGGAGAAGTAGAACAACTTATCAAAGAGGATTGAAAAGCTAAAAGAGGAGAAATACCTATTTTTTCAGACTGGGTATTTCTTATCCTCTATTAATTAGTCCTAATCTACTGAAATTACATTAGTCTGACTGTTAGTAGATTTATCAAGAGTTAGACTACTGATAAAAACTAAAAATTGGTAACATTGACATTGTCGAAATCTTACAAGCAAGACTCTTGGTATTCCTTTATTGTTAATGCCCATAGTTCCAAATCAATCCCTCTTGGCACTAAGGGTATGTTGTACGTTTGCGTATTACTATCAAAAGAATTTACCCACACTTTGGGCTTATTTCTTCGTATCGTACTTTCTAAATAGCTATTAATTTCAAGATAATTCGTATCCATTAAGTAGCCCCATTGAGGGGCTGTTTCATCTAAGAAATCGTACACAGCACTTATTTCTGTTATACCGTTGTCTTTAATGAAAGTACGAATGAAGTGTAGTCCTTTGTAGTTTTCATTCTGTTCGGACTTAGAACTATATCGACAGCTATTAATATAGTCTCTGATACCAATGTGGTATCTGTTGATGACGTACCCCCATCGTGGGGATTCTTCATCTGCATAGTCCATAAAGTCTTTCATTTCTTTGATATTATTTTCTCTGATAAACTTCCTTATTTCTCTCATCATGGCGGTTTGTTGGGTCTTACTTGGTCTTAGTATTTCTTTGACATCTAGTCCATTGAATGCCATGATGTCATCTTGCTCATATTGATACTTTTCAGGGTTATCAAGATGGAGCCAATACCTTACTTTTCCGACAATAGACTCACAGGGTTGTGGATTTGGTGCATGGAGTTTGCCAGTTATCTTTAGGATTTGTCTGTAAGACTTTAAGCTATTAAATTTGATAAGGCAATGGTAGTGGGGCTTTTTAGCCCCACCATATTCATTTTCATCTTTATCGTGCAAGGGACTATGCCCCCATGGTGCACCAATATCTGTTACAATATCTCTCCAGTTTTTTTGTGCTGAATCTGGATAGACAATAAATATCCAGTTTCTGTGTCTAGGTGTTGGTTGTTTAGTCATTATATTTTATTCCTTTCTCTGTTTAAAATGGAAGTTCGTCATCAGTAAAGCTAAATAGGTCATAATCAATAGTAAAGTTAAATAGGTCACAGTCATCTCTGTCATCATGGTCTTGAGCCGTTTTCTTTGGAAAAAGAGGTTCAGGCTGAAAATATGAGTCAAAGAGTCCTGGAGCAGTAGCAATCCCACAGTCATATTTGGAAAGAATTTGGTACAGTTTTTTAACATCATCGGGAGAGAGAAGCACACCTAAATAGATAAAATCTTTCATAAGATTATATCCTTGACACCATTTATTATTTATAAGGTCAAAGTTATCATCAAGTTCACATGGGTCAATATTTAAGACACATTCAATTTTAGAACGGATAGTTAGAATCGCCTCTTTAACATCATCTTTCAGTAGAAATACCTCAAATTCTTCATAGGGTGGTACGTCTTCTTTTCTGTTTTTACTTTTATTACGGCGGGTAGTATAGCCAGTTATTATCGGTAAGAACCAAGTATCCGACATATCAGTAATAACAGTTATTTTACAACCTAATTTAGATACGGCTTGGTACAATCCTTGACAGTTTTCAACCCAGTTAGGTTCATCTTGAAAGCAGAAAATGGTTCCAATTTCTATATTCTCTGTAGGGTCAACACGGTCATCGGTCGTTGTTACAAAAGCAAATTTATGGATAGTTTCATTTACTACCTCAGCGTCCTTTGGTGATAAAGTGATTCTAAATTCTAAAAATTCCTTACTACTTAATTTTTTTCCCATTATAAATTCCTCTTTTCTTATTTTATTGCTCCACCTTCATGGTACAAGCCAATCTCCATGCCTAAAGAGCCTGAATCCCTTGAGCCACTCGATTTCTTCCTTACTAGTTGCCACAATCCTTTGCAAGAGTAGGAGCGACAAGTAAATGTCCAGCGTTCAGCCTAATACTGGGGTCTTGGTTTTGGGTACGCCACAGGCAAAGGCTGAGACAGACGCCAGTCAATGGAAAAATACCCCTTGACGTCTTTAGAGCGCTTCTTAGTGTCCGCAAGAAAGCGATAATGTCTTTCTCTTTCCTCAAAGAAAAATCCACCTTGCGTCCCTTTTTGGCTCTACAGTACCCCAGTGAGGGGAGACGTGCAGACGAAATGGTTAAAAAGAATCTGCCAAGCCTCGTACTACGACCCCCAGTAATATACTGATCACTATTCAAAATAGCTGAAAGTCAAGTGTACCAATGAATGTGGTCTTTGATTCATGAAAAAATCGGTTGTACCAATGGCTAGAGTTGTTTTGATTGGTTATTTTTCTGTCCTAGTGACTTTGTGCGCTAAAAGTGTGGGACAGTTTGATATTTGCTAGGTAGCTACCATATCTATATTATTTACTGATAGTAATTCCTAAGCAACCCAGTCTATACCACGAATTTGAAAAGTTTTGGGTGGTAAAATCCGTATCTAACAGATATTATTTGAGAAGTCATTTCCGAGCTATTAAAGTCACTTGACTCAATTTCATCTAGCTATAGGGATTTTGAGTCTTGCCTTATTTGCTATTTGGACTCCTTTTGGTGTTCATTTTTTGGTCAACTCCTTTCGTTATACTGGTTAGATCCCCTATGTCTCTGCTGTTAAAATCTAGAGATAAAAGTTCATGTTGCCTATATATTTACTGGAGGGTTGGGCTTTAGGGGGATAAAAGTACCAAGTTACTTATCTAATGCTTTTCTTCCTGTGATGCTGCTGGCTTTAGTTGGCTAGAATAGTTATCTGTATGCAGACTTGATAGTCAGATGGATAATAGAAAAGATGTCAAGCATTTGAGCAAGAATTGCAGGAAGAGATTCCGTATCTCTCTTGAAATCAGCTTACTTGGGTGCTACTTTAAGCTTATCTTGGTTCAATCAGCTTAGCTGATGGGGAGTAGGCTGAATTTAGGTTGCTTAGTTATCAGTGGGGGGAAAAGGGGTATTTACAATAGAAGAAACTTATCTGCATTCGATAGCTGAAAGAAGGGTGGGGAGAAGCAAGAAGCATGGTTGCACAGAAAAATAGTCATACCAATCGGTCTCTGTGGTTATTGCTAAAATTCATCTCAAGGGTGCCTGACTGCATCACTGGTGGTGGCTGTGGCAGATGGCACAAATGACCATAGCCATACAATTATTTTTTCCATTGCCTAGCAAAGAAGCTGATTTGGAGAAAAAAGTTATGTGGGTGGGGGTGAAAAATCATGTTGCTGGAGATGAAAAAATGATAGTAATTTTCATATGCATCTGATTTATCGTAGAAAAAATAAATAGGTTGATAGCTAAGTAAATTTATTAAAAAGGGAAAGCAACCCTTCGGAAAACATAGAAGATTTTTAGTTTGGAATCTGCCAATAAATTAAGAGAATACCTAAAAAAATGTAAACAAGAAGCATATATAACTAATATCATAAAATAAAAGCTAGATGAATCTATAAAAATATGTCAGTCTGTAGCCACCTATAGTATAATAATATGAGAAATGGTCAAGTAGGAGTATAAATATGAGGAAAAGTAGAAAAAATATCATTGAAATGACACATTTTGAAGCTAGACGATTCTTATTAAAAAGTGAAAGTTATGTTAATTCCAGTCTTCCTAGCTACATTAATATTAGTTGTATGCTTGAAAAAGCAGAAATCCTATTAAAAAATACAAGCTTAGAAAATCTATCAAAAAGTAAAAGTGAACTTTCTAAACATGAAAACGTAAATCATGTGATATTAGCCAATAAAGATGGTAATTATGCATGGAGACCAATTGAATTAATTCATCCTATAGTATATGTAGATTTAGTTAATACCATAACTGATGAGTCTAATTGGAATACGCTCTGTAATAGAGTTAGAGAACTTAATTCTAAATCAGTAGTTGACTGTATATCATTACCTGCTGAATCTAAGTCTAATAAAAGTGATAAAGCGGAAACTATTCTAAATTGGTGGGAGAATTTGGAACAATCACAAATTAAATACTCTCTTGATTACGAATACTGTGGACATACTGATATTAGTAATTGTTATGGATCGATATATACCCATTCAGTTTCTTGGGCTGTACATTCTAAAGCTTGGGCTAAAACTCATAGAAGGCCGAATCAAGGTATAGGAAATAAAATAGACGCCAAGATACAATATATGCGGAATGGGCAAACAAATGGTATACCTCAAGGTAGTGTTTTGATGGATTTTATTGCTGAAATTGTTCTAGCATATGCGGATTATAAATTAACTGATAAATTACAGGAAGAGGATTTATCAAATTTTTATATTATGAGATACAGAGATGATTATCGTGTATTCTCAAATTCTAAGGGTGATGTAGAATTAATTATAAAATTATTATCTGAGATTTTGGCTGATTTAAATATGAAATTAAATGCAAATAAGACGTTTATATCTACAGATATTATTAAAGATGCCGTTAAACCAGATAAGCTATACTGGGATATGAAACGTTCTAGCATTGAATTGAAACAGTTTGGTGATGTGAAATTTAGTTTAGGTATTCAAAAACATTTAATACAAATAAAATTGCTGGCAGATAAATATCCACATTCTGGTAGTATAAGACGTGCATTAACGGATATATATAAATATAGGATTGAAAACATTGAGAATTCTCCTGAAGATATCAATCAGCTAATTAGCATAACTATTGATATAATGGTTAAAAATCCTAATACTATAGAACATTGTGTAGTGATACTAAGTAAATTGGTTACATTAATAGAGCAAGATGAAATACCACATATTATTGACAAGATAATTAAAAAGTTTGATAAGACACCTAACACAAATTTTGTAGAGTTATGGCTTCAAAGACTTTCTCTAGTTCATGATAGGGAAAAAGAATATAAATCAAGGATCTGTCAAAAAGTAAGAAAACCAGATGAAAATACTCTATGGAATTCTAAATGGTTGAAAAATGGTTTTGATGAATCGGGATTAATAAATGAATCATATATAGAAGACATGAATATTACTCTAACATCAGGAGAAATTGATTTATTTGCTAATATTTATGACAGTGAATTTATTTAGATTAATGGGGGATAATTATTGAATATTAGAGATAAAAATAGAATTAAGGCTTTTTTCAATGATGGTGGATATGTCTTTGACTTCAACAATAGTACATTTGACAGTTTTACAACGCAATCAATTGGTATTGCTATTCAAAGTGAATATGGACTTTCTAAGGGTAAGTCATTATCAAAATTTATTGATGAAGGTAAACCATTTCAAATAGTTAAATTAACTAAAGATTTGTTAGATTATTACGAAGATTTACCTAAAGAAACTATTTGGAGAACTGAACAGAAAGATTCGCAACTGAAGGTTATTAGAGATAGTATTGAAGAATATGTGAATTCTTCAGATATATATTTACAAGAAGAAGCTATAAATCTTACTAAAAAGTTTGATAGTTTATATATAGAAAAGCAAGTTGGTTTAATGACAGAGCTTATTAATACTCATCCTGCTGATTCTATAGGAAAAGCAAAAGAGTTGTTAGAATCATGTTTTAAGCATATTTTAGATAAAGAAAAAATTGATTATAGTTCATCTGTAACATTGCAAGAGTTGAGGAAAAAAGTTTTTAAATTATTGAATTTAGATGCAAATGAAAATATCAGTGCCCAATCTAACCAAGAAGTTAAAAAGATTTTGAGCAGTTTTGTCCAAATTATCGAAGGTATTAGCCATTTGAGAAACGAAAAAGGAGATGGACATGGTAAAGGTAGCGACTTTATAGAATTACCTTCTCGATATGCTAGATTGGTGGTTAATTCAGCTGTTAGTATTGTTTTATTTATATGGGAAACTTATGAAATGAGATAAGTATGTCTTTTTTGATTAATAGAAAGTATAATAATAGCATTAAAAGAGTGAAACTTTTTATAGAGGTGATTTTTTGGAAAGTGAATTATTAAGTGCTTTAGTTGGCGGCGTTATAGGAGTTGTGGGAACAATTATTACTCAAAGAGGGGCTAAAATTGTAAAAGAGTCAGAATTGAGACAAACTGAGAAGCAAGCAAAGAGGGGGATTTTAACTGAAGTATATAAATCTTTAATATCAGTAGTTGACTTATATCCTGAAGAATCACCAAATGATATCCTTGAACATATTCAATATGGTCCAAATTATAGTTTAGAAAGTTACGATGCAATATTCAATATTTTAGATATTAAGTTGGAGGATTATAAGGAGCAATTAAAGATAGTTAATATTGATTATCAGAGAAGAGCTGATATTGAGGTTGAAATATCAAATATAAACTATGCTAAAGATAAACTTGAAATGAATAGAGATTCTTATTACAAAGCAGTTAAAGAATATGCTTCTTTTTTAGATTCAGATAAAACAGTTTTTGAACTATATGCGAGTCAATCTGTTAAAAATTGCTTAGTAAGGTTTGAAGTTATTATTCACAATGTTTTTATTTCAGGTTATAGTGCGATGATTCCTGATAATCAAAATGAAAATATTATCAAAATGCGTCGACGTGAGTTGATTCAAGCTATGAGAGATGATATTGGCATTGTTTAAAGAGTCATAGGTGTTAAAATCCTATGACAGTATTAACTAGCTTGGAAAGAATTATCTGTGGATATTAAAAATATTGAACTTAGCTATGTAATTTTCCGAATGACTTATATTATGTAAAGAGCAGAAAATTCCAACAATCTAGGATGGGGGTTCTGCATGGATTCAAGCATTAGATACCCTATGATTTGCGTACCATCTACATATAGTAAAACGCAGTTTAGGTCATCTAAGTATGTTTGAAATACATCATCTAATCAAACTGAACAAAGAAGATACGAGGGTGGCAATCATCTAACTTAAATCTAGCTAAAAAATTCTGGACAAGGATAGAAATAGATGGTATACTTAGGATGTAGAAGTATACAGGTAAATAGAATCTCCAAATAATATCCTAGATGGCTAACCCATAACTTGTTTAAATCGGTTATAAATGGGTATAGTCTTATTTATTTTTGTCAGACTGACTTATAGTAATAAGAGCGGTAAAACTCAAAATCCAGTTCCTTCACGGGAGTGCCGGTTCGACCCCGGCCGCCGGTATACTAAAGACTGTTAAATCATTGATTTAACAGTCTTTTTTGTTTATTATTTTCTCGAATACATAAAAAAACCATCTCAAAAAAATGAGATGGAAAGTTAAGTGAGAGAGTGATAAGTATAGTGCGAATAAATACAAGGGTTACAGAAGAATGTGGGGGTTCTGCATCATCGTCATTAAATGTTCCTGCAGTAGGAATATGAATTTCTGTCATATTATATTCAATAACTTGAACTGTGATGATTGCAACAGTTCCAATGATTGCTAACATAGTAGTCATACTTTCACTCCTCTCTTAATTTTAAATAAAAGTACTTAACTGATTAACTAGAGACTAAAAAGATACATCAACATGAACGTTGAGCTTTAGCACTATACAACGTAAAGATCACTCTTAGCTATTTTGAGAAAAGCCTTCTCCTCGACCAGTCTTGTTCTACTCATTGGTGTCTCTCGACATTTCTGAGCAATAGCCTATGTTTGTATAGGAGCCTCACCTAACTTATTACAAAGAAATAATAGTCTTTTAAGTAACTCTTTGTCAAGACATAAGCAGAAGTCAAAACAGTTCTATTTACAAATGAATGCGACGAACCATTTCTTCTGTTATTTGTTCTACAATATCAATGGTTGTTTTTGGCGAACGTTGATTTCTGGGGATATCGATTGAGTAAATTTTGGCAATACGACCAGGATTTGCATCCATTAATACAACCCGATCAGAAAGTTGAACTGCTTGTTGGACATCATGCGTGATCATCACAATTGATTTAGTCGCAATTTGATTGTTTAGCCAAATTTCTAATAAATCGTTGGATAATTGGCTGGCTGTAATGATATCTAAAGCTGAAAAAGGTTCGTCTAAGAGCAATAAGCTAGGTTCGATGGCTAATGCACGAGCAAAGCCTACACGCTGTTTCATTCCACCAGATAACTCTCTAGGATAAGCTTTTTCAAAACCAGTTAAACCAATCATTTCAATGAGATTACTGACTCTTTTATTTATTTGTTCGCGAGAAATTTCTTTACGGTTTTCTAAGCCAAAGCTGATATTTTTTTCAACTGTCAACCAAGGAAAAAGGGCAAAATGTTGAAAAACCATGCCGATATTGGCATCAGGCTCATTAATGATTTTATCTTCAAAAGTAATTTCACCTCTAGTTGTACGAAGAAGTCCAGCAATACTTCTGAGCAACGTTGATTTTCCTGTTCCTGATTGTCCGATAATACTTAAAAATTCATTCGTTTTAACTGTTAAATCAATATTTTCAAGGACTTTTAAATGTTCTGAATGTCCTTCAATTTCAAATTCTTTATATACTGATTTTATGCTTAATAATTCTTTATTTTCCATCGTCTTATTAGATAGGTCAAGGGAAATCACCTATCGTTCTCCTCTCTAGTTTATCTTAAAAATTTAGTCGAGTTGAGTCGTCCAGCTATTAATAGTGAAATTTTTGTTTTGCTGCTCGATATAAAGGTTGCCAAACAAAGGCGATACATAAACCAACAACGAAACACATCGCTAAGGTTCCTAAGGCAGATTTATCTTTTACACCATCGTTTGCCGCAATATATTGTCCTAGACCAGTAACATCTATTGATTTTTTGCCCCATTGAATGCTTTCTGCTGCGATATCAGCGTTCCAAGCAGCACCAGCAGCGTTAATAATTGCTGTAATGAGGTAAGGTAAAATAGAAGGGATCAAAAATTTTGTCCACCATTGCCATTTAGATAATTTAAAAAGTTTGGTTACGTCACGAATATCATCAGGGATGGCTAAGTAGCCAGCAATTACATTAAAGAAAAAATACCATTGGCAACCAACCATGATGAGTGGTAGAATCCACCATTCTAATTTGTTGAAGCCCATACTAATAATCAACACAATGAATGGAGTATAAACATTTGACGGAATGGAGCCTAAAATTTGTCCAATCGGTTGAACGATACTTAAGCGCCGATTATCATTCGCAACCCAGATTGCTAAGGGAGTAAAGATAATGCCAGCAACGACCATGGCCAAGGTAACCCGTAGTGTAGTATAAAGGGTTAATCTAGGAATCATGCTGAAATCTTGATGGGGCAAGAAATGATAGAGCTTAATAGAACAATAAACCCCAATAATGGTTAAGCTGACATACCATAATGTTTTGAAGAAATGGCGTAATTTTGCTAGTAATCGATAGAGATAGTCTAGCTTGAAAAAGTACCAAACTTTTGGTAAATCGTAAATCCAAAAATGACTGAATTTCACAAAAGCTTTTGAAAAGTATTTCGTTAAAGTTGCTTTTTTTAATAAATGATAAATGATGGATTTAGGTGGCGTCGTACTTTCGACATCTGTTTCATATTTAAAATAATAAGTGGCTCGAACTAAAGGTTGAAAAACTAAAAAGTTTAAAATCACCACATTGATTAATAAGGCAAAAACAGCCCATAAACAGGATTTAAAGTCGGCTCGATTTAATGCTACTTGGATATAAGAACCAATTCCTGGTAAATAAAGGTTGGTTTCTTTAGGAAAGGCAACAGAAGCTTGCTTGCTGGCCACCAAGGCAAACCAAGCCGCAGTTTGAGAAATAATAACGTTCCAAAGTAAGCCAGGAATTGAGTAAACAAATTCAAGACGCCAAAATTTTTCCCAAGCATTGTACTTGAACTGATCGGTCACATTGACTAGATCTGAAGGAATAACTTCCATTATTTGATAAAGAGTCAACATGATGTTCCAAGCTTGACCTGTGAAGATGGCAAAAATAGCAACCGCTTCTGCGCCCATCACATTTCCTGGAAATAAACCAAGTAACCAAGCAGTTGTAAAGGTCAAAAAGCCTAGTAATGGAACGGATTCAAGGAAATTAACTAATGGTAAAATGACTCTTCGTGCCGTTTTATATTTTACGGCTAAAATACCAAAAACAAAGGAAAACAGGAAGGACCAAGCCATACCCACAATCATTCGAAACATGGTTCGAATTGAAAAGTAAAAAAGATTTGATGGAGATAAGAAATCATCTGTTTTACTTGGTGTTGCGAGGAATTCTTCTGAGGGAAGGGTGTGAAGAGGGCGATTCATTTTTAGCCAAGAGAAGACGATGATAAAAATGAAAATGCCTAAAATGATGAGTAAGGTAAGATTCCCGATACTTTTAGCAAGTAGGGTATTTTTCTTAGATGATGCAGTGACAGCTTTCAATTTAAAAACCTCCAATTAATCATATTAAAGAGGTCGCCGAATAAAAGAAGAAGATTATAGGGTAATCACAATAATTGAGCTTTGGCTTTCTGAGACGTAAGAAAAAAATTCTAGTTATCTTAGGAAAGCCTTAATTCGACAATCCCTGCTTTACTCGTTACTGTCTCTCGACATTTCCGAGCGATAACCTGTGTTCTTCAGAGTAACCTCACCTAATATGATTCTATTTGATTTACATGCTTATCATACTCGTGACTAAAAATAAAACAATTTCTAGCTGGTTATACCTGAATTACTGTTTGTTGTTATTCTATTCAATGATTCTTAAAAAGATTGCCCACATTCTGTTTTTTTAGGGAGAAATTATCAGATGAGTATGTTATGTAACCCGAGGTTAATAGCGTAGGATGTTGTATTTTTAGTTTGTCTCGTTTACTGTTAAAGATGTAAGTAGTAACTATAAGTGAATGGCTAAAAAAATTAAAAGTAATCTAGCACCTAAATTAAACAACAAAGAAATTTGTTCAGAAGAAAGGAAATTATGATGATTATTTGGTTAAACGGTGCGTTTGGAGCCGGAAAAACGACCATTGCACATGAGTTACAACAAAAACTTCCCAATGCAATCATTTATGATCCAGAAATTATTGGTAGTGCATTGATGGAGCTAGTTCCCGAAGAAATGAAAGAAAATGATTTTCAAGAGTATCAGGAATGGCGTTGCTGGAATGCTCATTTATTAAAACGAATGTCCAAAGAGTCTGGACGGCCGATTATTGTTCCAATGACCCTTTATAAAAATGAATATGAAGAAGAGCTGATTGGATATCTGAGACGAGCAGGCATTGACGTTTATCATTTTTTGTTAGCGGTCGAGAAAGAAGAAATTTTACAGAGATTATTGAAAAGAAATGATGGAACTTTTGAATGGGGGAAAAATAAGTTGCCCGAAGTACTTGAAGGTTTTCGTCAGATTCAGTTTACCGAGATTTTTAGAAATCATTCAGCTGACACGACAGAAATTGTAGCAACCATTCTTAATAGAATAACCGAATAAAAATAAGGGACCTAAGCCGAAATGACTTAGGTCTCTTATTTTCTACTTCTTAAGATAATCAACTACCAGCTACCCTGATTTCTTCAAACTTTAAGACCGCACATTTACGACAATCTATTTTTACACTGTCAAAATTTTCTTTCAAGTCTTGCATTTTGTTATTTTTAGCAGTATATTTTAGGTGTACCTAAAATATATTAGAGGTTAACCTTCTGACGGGAAGGGCCTTTTAAAATTATTGCAAAACGAAAGAAGGAATTGAATTGAAAAATTCAGAAGAACATGAACCAAAGCAAAGACATCATTTGATTGAATATGCAAATGGTCCTTCGCTTGAAGAAATTAATGGCACCATCGACGTGCCTAAAAATATGAGTTTTTGGAAAACGTTATTTGCTTACTCAGGTCCAGGAGCATTGGTAGCAGTGGGGTATATGGATCCAGGAAACTGGTCTACTTCAATTACTGGGGGACAAAATTTTCAATATTTATTGATGTCGATTATTTTAATTTCCAGTTTGATTGCAATGTTGCTCCAATATATGGCTGCTAAATTAGGCATTGTTTCACAGATGGATTTAGCACAAGCGATTCGTGCTAGAACTAGTAAGACGTTAGGTATTGTATTATGGATTTTAACAGAGTTAGCAATTATGGCTACAGATATCGCTGAAGTTATCGGGGGCGCAATTGCCTTATATTTATTATTTCATATTCCTTTAGGTCTGGCTGTCTTCATTACGGTATTTGATGTTTTACTTTTGTTGTTATTGACAAAAATTGGTTTTAGAAAAATTGAAGCTATTGTTGTTGCTTTAATTGTTGTTATTTTTGTGATTTTTGCTTATCAAGTGGCATTGTCAAATCCAGTATGGGGAGATGTAATTAAAGGGCTGGTTCCTAGCGCAGAAGCTTTTTCTACATCACATGCGGTGAATGGGCAAACGCCACTGACAGGTGCATTGGGGATTATTGGTGCAACAGTGATGCCTCATAATTTGTATTTACATTCTTCTGTTGTACAAAGTCGTAAAATTGATCGTAAAGATAAAACCGATATTCAACGCGCTTTACGTTTTTCAACTTGGGATTCTAATATTCAATTAACGATGGCATTTTTTGTTAACTCTTTGTTATTGATTATGGGTGTGGCCGTTTTTAAATCCGGTAGTGTCAAAGATCCTTCATTCTTTGGTTTGTTTGATGCTTTATCAAATCCAGCGGTTATGAGTAATTCTATTTTAGCGCATATTGCAGGTTCTGGAATTTTATCGATTTTATTTGCGGTAGCCTTATTGGCATCAGGACAAAATTCAACAATTACAGGAACGTTAACTGGTCAAATCATTATGGAAGGGTTTATTCATATGCGTGTGCCAATTTGGTTACGTCGGATGGTCACACGTTTGTTATCTGTTATTCCTGTCTTAATCTGTGTTTTAATGACCAGCGGGAAAAGTACAGTGGAAGAGCATATCGCGATTAATAATTTAATGAACAATTCACAAGTTTTTCTAGCATTTGCTTTGCCATTTTCTATGTTGCCTTTACTGATGTTTACAGATAGCCGTGTTGAAATGGGTGAACATTTTAAAAACTCGTGGTTAATTAAATTGTTAGGCTGGGTTTCTGTCATTGGCTTAATTTACCTCAATATGAAAGGCTTACCTGATCAAATTGAAGGATTTTTCGGTGATAATCCGACAGCGAGTCAAATTACGTTAGCCGATAATATTGCCTATGTCATCATAGCACTCGTCATCCTCTTGTTAGTTTGGACGGTTGTGGAATTATATAAAGGCGATAAACGATATGCACAGCAGCTTGCAGCTATGGAGCAACAAGTAGAGGAGGTTAAATAATGAAATTTTCAAAAATTATGGTTGGTGTTGAAGAGTCGCCAGATGCGTTAAAAGCATTTCATTATGCTATCCAAAAAGCAAAAGAAGAACAAGCTGAATTGGTTATTGTTTCGATTTTAGAAGAGAAAGAGATTAATGTTTACCAATCGTTAGATAAAAATTATTGGCAAGAACAGTTGGCGAAATTAGAGAAACAAACGGAAAAATATCAACAAGAAGCGTTAGCGAATGGCATCGATAAAGTAAGTGTAATTGTCAATGAAGGGAACCCAGGAGAATTAATTATTAATAAGCTTATTCCTTTGAATAAACCAGATTTGTTAATTATTGGCTCCAAGTCAACTAGCAAATTAAAAAGCTTTTTTGGTAGCCAAGCAGCTTATATGGCTCGATATGCACCAATTTCTGTAATGATTATTCGCTAACAAAATTGAAACAGTTAAAAAAGCCGCCACGATTTACTATTCGTGGTGGCCTTTTTATAGTAATTTTTGTTTATATAAATAAACAGCCAAACTTAGTTGTAGCGAACTATCAGGAAATTCTAAAGTTAAGTGAAGAATCTCTTCTATTTTTTTTAAGCGGTAAATAATTGTATTACGATGTACATACATATTTGTGGCAGTCAACGAAATATTTTTATTCGATTGAAAGTAGGTGTTGATGGTTTCTAGTAGGGAACTTTCATGTTTTTGATCTTCTTTTTCTAATGGTGCAATCAATCGTTGATATATTTTTTGTTTGGCTTGTTTGGTCAGGGTTTCGATCATTAAACGATAAAAAAAGAGGTCGTCATAATTCAAAATAGTTCGTTGTTGTAATTCTTGACTTGCTTGTGCTAAGTGGAATGTTTCTTGTGCTAATTTATAAGAATCACACAGATTGGTGATTTTCTTGACAGTTGGACCAATCGCTAATTTAAATGATAATTTTGGATTCAGTTTCATTAGTTGCTCTAGTAAATTCTTGGCAAGATGAGTGGTTTGTGCAAGGTAGGTGGCTTCCTCTTGCGCTGGATTTTCTAGTAATAAAATAAAGCCAGTTTGTGTAGGAAAGGCAGTAATTTTTTGTCGATATCCTTCTAAAATATGATTCAATTGATGGCCAATGCTATTCATTTGAATAGTCGGATTAAACAGTTGTTCCAATTGTTCAATGGCTACAAGCAAGAGACTAAATGTATCTTTTTCATTTAATTGCAGATAATTACTAAATTCTTGCCAAGCTTGAGGATTGGTATTTTTTTCTTGGATAAGGTCTTGAAACAGCGCCCCGATCTTTTGCCTCGTTGTTAAATTTTCCGAAGATTCTAATTGAAGTTGTGGTAAAAGGTAGTGAGCACAGACCTCCACAGATAATAAATCAATCGTCTGTAATTTTTTGGTAGTTTGCCAAATCACTAAGTAAGATAAGCTGAGATTTTTCTTTTTGATGGGTAAAATTCGCAAAGATAACTGATGGTTCGCTAAGGAAAATTCAACAGTCAATGGTTCTTTATAAAATAATAGTAGCTCATTGTTCTGGGCTTTTAAAGCTGTCTCAAACTGTTTTTTGAGAGTCGCGTTGTTTAAAATACTGGTGATTCTTGTTGGCGCATCAGGTAAATCAAAATGATTCATAATCTGAAAACGCTCATCTAAAAGCATTACAGGCGCTTGAATCGCGGCACTTAATACTTCCAGTAATTGGGTACTTTTTCCGCCAGCTTTGATAATTGTATAAAATTTATTATGCATATGAACAGAATGTTGGCTAATCGTTTCGTCAGGTTGATTGACTCGGCGATTGACCAATGAAATAATTTGAGAAAAGTTGTAATTATAAGGGATTGAGAGAATTGGTAATCCGACGTCATTCGCTAATTGGATCATCTCTTGTGGAACTTCATTGAAATAGCGTTGGACTTTAAAGCCTAGAGCAGCGCAGTTCATATTTGCTAGTTCTTGAATAAGACGTTTTTGCAAGCAAGGCTGATCTTTGAAAATATAGCCGGTAGTTAATAAAATTTCTCCTGGCGTTAACCAGTCAAAAGCATCAGGATTTTCTAAAATATTTGCTTGTAGAATTGGCGCATCTAAATTGGTCTCGTGCGTCAATAAGGTTAAACCAGGTAGTTCTTCTGCATGGAGTAGATCATTGACCGTCATCATTAGCAAGGCCTCCTTTTGTATGAATTATCTAAAAATTAAGTGTATTTATTGTAAGATGTTACAAAACTATTTTAGGGAAAATAAGGTATCCTTATACTAATAGAAAAAAGTTCCAAGTCATCACGTGATTGGTAGTCACAAGTGACCAAATAAGAACAATCAGCGCTTACAACCTATAGAAACGCATCGTTTAAAGATATAGCAATAGTATACTTAATTTTTAATGCTTTTACTATTGTTTCAGCTACTTTAAATTTCTCAAGTATTTCTATAATCTGTAAGTTTTTTGAGACTCTTATCAGATATGCTTCTTTTTCTATATTTTATCAGAAAATTCTGGTAACTTTGAAGGTTATAGTTTGTAAAATGGAGGGATCGGTATGAAGAAATTAAAAATGTTAGGATGCGTCGGTTTGCTTTTAGCTTTAACGGCTTGTCAGGCGGGAACGGGAAACTCGGCTGATAGTAACAAAGCAGCGGAACAAAAAATTGCAATTAGTTCTGAAGCGGCTATTTCGACAATGGAACCACACACAGCGGGGGATACGACCTCGACTTTAGTCATGAATCAAGTTTATGAAGGACTCTATGTTTTAGGTAAAGACGATGAATTAGAGTTGGGGGTCGCTGCCGAAGAACCAGCGATTTCTGAAGATGAAACCGTTTATACATTTAAGATTAGAGAAGATGCCAAATGGTCGAATGATGATCCAGTAACAGCAAACGACTTTGTTTATGCATGGCAACAAGTTGCTTCCCCTAAATCAGGATCGATTCATCAAGCTTTATTTTTTGATGTCATTAAAAATGCTAAGGAAATTGCTTTAGAAGGCGCAGATGTGAATACTCTTGGGGTTAAGGCGCTAGATGATAAAACGTTAGAAATAACTTTAGAACGGCCCACCCCTTATTTGAAATCTTTGCTTTCGTTTCCTGTTTTGTTTCCACAAAATGAAAAATATATCAAAGAACAAGGGGATAAATATGCCACTGATGCAGAACATTTGATTTATAATGGTCCTTTTAAATTGAAAGAATGGGATAATGCCTCTTCCGATGACTGGACCTACGAAAAAAATGATACGTATTGGGATGCTGAAAAAGTTAAATTAACAGAAGCGAAAGTTTCAGTAATTAAGAGCCCAACGACAGCGGTGAATTTGTTTGACTCGAATGAATTGGATGTAGTGAATAAGCTAAGTGGTGAATTTATTCCTGGTTATGTTGATAATCCAGCCTTTCTTTCAATTCCTCAATTCGTCACATACTTTTTAAAAATGAACAGCGTTCGTGATGGAAAAGAAAATCCGGCTTTAGCTAACAACAATATTCGTAAAGCGTTGGCACAAGCTTTTGATAAAGAAAGTTTTGTAAAAGAAGTCTTGCAAGATCAATCAACGGCTACAGATCAAGTAATTCCTCCGGGACAAACGATTGCGCCAGATGGAACAGATTTCACAAAACTAGCTGCTAAGAAAAATAACTACTTAACCTACGATACAGCGAAAGCAAAAGAATTCTGGGAAAAAGGGAAAAAAGAAATTGGGCTGGATAAAATCAAATTAGAATTTTTAACAGATGATACAGACAGCGCCAAAAAAGCTGCTGAGTTTTTCCAATTTCAATTGGAAGAAAATCTAGATGGATTAGAAGTGAATGTTACTCAAGTTCCTTTTACTATTCGTGTTGATCGTGATCAAACGAGAGACTATGATTTAGAATTATCTGGTTGGGGAACCGATTATCGTGATCTATTATTATGAATTTTAAATGCACTTATATCAGTGTTTGTTATTGATAAATTGGAGTTTGAATACCATGTTGAATACCATATTTATGAATTCATAAAATTTAAAAATTTGTTTGCTACATCTTTTTCAGCGTTTTTAGTTACATGTGTATAGATATCTAATGTAGTACTTACGTTACTGTGTCCTAATCTTTCTTGTACCTGTTTAATTGAAGCTCCTGATTCAAACAATAGAGAGGCATGTGTATGTCTGAACCCATGTGGAGATATATTAAATTGAGGATATTTTTTCAATTTTTTCCATAAAATATTAGCTGGCATAATTTGATTGTTTGTATTACTAAAAACTAATTGCTTTTTATCTTCTTCAACTCTTATACCTCGAGCTAAGAGTTCTTTTTTTTGTTCTAATTTCCATTTTTTTAAAATATTTAAAGTTGTAGAATCAATTGAAATAGTACGATCAGAAGAACTTGTTTTAGTAGTTGATATTGTTCTGTTATTAGCCGTGTAAGATACATTTTTACTGATATTAATTGTTTCGTTATTCCAATTAATATCTGACCAATTTAAAGCAGCTAATTCACTTTTTCTCATACCAGTAAAGGCTAGCAAATGAAAAATGGTGTAGTATTGTATAGGTTCTTTTTGTTTAATAAAATTTAAAAATGTTTGGAGCTCATGTCTATCTAAAAAGTTTTGATTCTCTTTTGTTTTAATTTCTCGTTGTCGTTTAGGCATAATAATTCGTTTCATGGGGTTTATTGACAGTAAATTTTGTGCAATTGCAAATTCAAATATTGTTGATGTATACATTTTCATAGAATCAAAACGTTTATATTTTTTGCTCCATTCATTGACTACTTTTTGACAATAAGAAGGAGTGATTTTAGCTAATTTTAGTTCACCGAAAGCAGGTAAAATTTGTTTTTCAAAATATATTTTTACTCTTTCAGCAGAAGATGTTTTAACAGTGTTTACATATTGAGCATACCAGAGTTCGTAAACATCCTTAAATAAGCTATAATCTTGTTTTACAAATTTTCCACGGTCAATTTCTATCTGTAATTGAGCAAGAGCAAGTTTTGCTTCTTTTTGAGTTTTAAAGCCACGTCTAGTTGTGCGTTTGGATTTTCCCGTTAATGGGTCAATTCCTAAATAAGCTTGAAACATATAGGCAGTTGAACCATCTTTCTTTGTATATTTTTTTATTGTAGTCATATTTATGAACTCCTTTTTTACTCAAATTCCAGTTCCGCAACGCTTTCTTCGAAATAGTCTAAAACATTATGCTCATCAATAAACTCTAACCATTGTTTACGCCAATAATCTTCGAGCGGACATTTAGGTACATGAGGACTGATTTGGTTATACAAATTGCTAACAGTAGTTTCCCACATGGTGTTTACTTCATGTTCTAATTTAATTAGATTCCAACGTTTGTCTTTTGGACGTTTTTGATTTTTTTCATTTTGATAATCAATTGCTTTTTCTAAAAAGATATTCTTAGCTTTACAATTTTCTTCTAAATATTTTTTGAATTCATCTAGGTACATAGTTTTCTTCCTTTCTCGAATGTATGTTCTTGTTGTTGCAAAAGAAAAGCCCGAAGGCTAATCTTAATTTTTTTTACTTTATAAAGTCTTAGTTAGGTTGATTGATTGCGTTTTTTTCATGCCAATCACTCGGAAATCCTAAGGAATTAGTGATAGTTTCGACGGGTATAGAATTTAATTTATTATTCAAACTGCGAATTCTTTTTCTAACAGTATTGTTGAATAATGCATATTGTTCTTTTTCAAGTAGAAATTGCATCATTAGAAAACAATTGAACAAGTCTTGTCTAGGGGAGTTTTTTCTTATTCCATTTAATTCGTGAATCTCCGGAATGAATTTTACGTTATTCTTTGATTTAAAGTTGAAGAGCATATTATTGTGAGCAACACAATTTCTAAGATCCAAAAGATTGAAAAGCAAATGTTGAAGTTCTAATGGTTCCAAAATAATTTTTTTGTCAATATTACGCTCTAAGTAATGAGTGGTATCACGGGCAATTGTATTTTTTAATTTATTGTTAAAGTGGCTGTACATATAGACAACTTGTCCGAATGTTAACTGATTGATTAAAACCCATATAGGTACATTTTTGTGATTATTACTATAATGTTTAATAGAATTTGTTTTTTTACTTTTTAAATTATCACTAATAATTTTAGAAAGTTGTGATATTGTAGTACTAAGATTTAATAAATTTTTATTGTCATAACTAGAGGAAAGCAAGTACGCATAAGGAGTGTCAGAATATGTTTCGCCAAAACGATAAGACACTATAGATTTTAGGTGTTTTTCACATTCGATTAGATATTTAAAGAAAATTGATTTTATTTCTGAATCGAATGTGTGAACTGCACGAATTTCATTAAATGTTGTACCTGGAATATATTTATCAGTTTCTGCTTGAAAAAATCGACTATAAACATTGATAACATTGTAATAACTATATTGAAGAAGATAGTACTTTGCTTTTTCATGGTCAGGAATGGAAAGACCTCGAGATTCAAGTAATGCAATTTGTTCATCTAAATTTTTAAAAGGTTTCATATTCGCCATCCTTTCTTACAAACAAAAGCGCCCCTTACTCATTATGAGTAAGAGGCGCTTTGCGCAAGTAGGTCCTCCAAATAAATTGGTCAGATCTCCCACTGCTTTTCCTTACTCATATTGTATTCTAATGGTATTTGTATGTCAACTATTATTTGTAAAAGAAATCTGCATTACATAGTATTATTGTTTTTCTCTATTAAAATATTTTGCTGCCCCGTTAACAAAATAAACTTGTACTTCTCGTTTTCCAGATGAACTTTTTTCTAAATAAGTATATTCTTTTATATTTTTTTTAGAATCAACTGCTATACTTAATTCATTTAAAGCATCTAATCTAGTTTCTAAATTATCATCAGAAACTAGATTATTCATTTCATATAAAGGTTTGTATGCTGAATATATATTTTCAGAAATAGTTGCTGGATTATTTTCTATTTTTCTAGGTTTGCCTATTTGTTTTTCAACTTCTTGAATACTCATTCCGAGCTGCAATGAATCCCATTCTTTCTTGGTGATGACACCTTTAAAAGAAAAAAATATAAAAGTGCTTAAAATAATTATCGCAATAGTTCCAATCGCAATTAAATTATATTTATTTTTAAGTAATTTTTTCATAGATACCTCTCTTCTCTTAATTTAAGTATATAAAAAACCACCTAGCCGAATTGGTCAGGTGGTTCTTTTTCGTTAACATAAAACCACTTTCCAAAGTTTCTGATTAGTCGTTTTTTAGTTATATTTATTTTTTTCTGTTTGTCTCTTGTTTTCCATAAGATAACAGAGATGTTAGTAATTAAAACTAGTAAAACAATAAGAATATAAGGAGCTATTTTAAAAAATAGTATTAAATATTCTAAAAATTTTTCCATTATAAAATCCTATCTGATTTTAATAATCAATAATTTCAACAAAACCTGAATTAGAAGATGTTGGAGTTATTCTTATTTCGACAGTACACCGTCTTTTTGCACCGTAAGCATTCACTACGGTTGCTTTTGCTGCATAGAACCAGTGATCTTCTTCTTGAGTCCAGTTTTTTATCATTCCTGTCCAAGTATGGATTTTACTTCCCTCATATGGAAAATCCCTTTCAAATTGCGTTTGTGCTAATTCATTTAATATAGCCTTTTGTTCAACTGTTGGAGAAGGAACTATATTTGTGATGTCATCTTTGGAACGAATATTAGCGTTATTTTTAGAAGTACTTGTGTTATTCTCGATAGAATAAGAAGATGTAGATTCAGTTGTACTACTAGTTGTCATAGTATTTTCATTTATTGAAGAACTTGGATGTTTTAACTCTTCTTGCTTAGTTTTCCAATAGTCATCTTCCTCAGCTAATATTTGTTTAGTTTTGATTTCAGCTGTTTTTTTATGGCCATATTGGTCTTTGAAATAATATATAGTTTTATCCATAGGGATTTTTTCATTTATTTCAAATTTCCCATTTTCATCTGAAATTAGTTGCTTTTCTTCTTTGTCTTTACTGGATACATATATTTTTGTTTTTGGTAATGTTTTTCCAGGCAAACGAAAAGTATTATTTTTTAAATTATATTCAACGGCATATAAAACGAACTCAGCAGATTTATTTTTGGATATTACTGCGGAAGTATCGGTAGTATTTTTATTTTTTTCTGAAACCTGTTTACTTGAAGATGAAAAATAAATACATGATAGTATGATTAACATGGTAGATACAGTTATTAAAATTTTTCGTTTATAAGAAAATGATTTTATAGTTTCAAAAAGATTTAACAAAGGCATTGTAGCTGAAATGTGTTTGTTTAATAAAAAGTTAGTGATTATTATAAGAAATAATAGTATACAAATGACCATTATTCCTAATAAATTAAATGTTTTTGAAGAAAGTATATAACTAAAAAATAAAACTATAAAACTAACTAAAGATATAGTGCTTAATTTTTTTGAAAGTTCATACTTAGATATACCGAAAGATATAAGACTAAATATGGTTGTGAGTAAACAACTAATTAGGCCAATAACAAATGTTAAACTTATAAATATTTGCATAATATAACTCCTATTAATTAAAACTTTCAATAATACTTATAGTACCATTGGGGTTGAATAACAATTTATAGTTGTTATAAACAAGACCTTCTGGATATTTTTTGTAATACGTATTTAAAGCATATTCTAAAGTTTGTATGGTTATACCTAAAAACTCAGCGCATTCCCAAATATATGTAAAGCACTCATGATAGCAGTCAATTAGGTCTTGTGGGGTAACAACCATAGTTGCACCAACTTCACGAGCTTTTTGCTCTTGTTTTCTTTTTTCATTCGTATCTTGATCTATTATATCACCGACAGTAGTGAGATGATGTCCGATTTCTTCTGCAACAGTGCAGGTTAACTCATTAGAATTTTGTTTTGGATTTAAGTACACTATATTATTAATGTATAATCCTTTTTGTTTTTCAGGCATATTCGGCTCAAATTTATATATTAAATCTGAATATTGAGCCATAAGTTCTTCTGAATTTACCATAAAAAAACACCGACTACTTAATTTTTATGATCTCTTTTTTTAATGTAATCAATGAAGGAAAGAATTTCATCCATTTCTTTGTCTGAAACGTCATCATCAATGTGAGCAGCAATAGTCATTTGTTTCTTTGATAGTTTTTTTGTTTTTTCGTTTTTATTATCCAAATAACCTGCTAAACTCATTAATTTGTCGTAATCTACATCGTAAGCTTCTGAAAGTACTTTTAGAGCTTCTGGTGTTGGTTTGATAGGGGTGCCACGTCTACTAATCCCTTTTTCTAAATCAGAAATATAAGAATGACTCAAACGGCCATTTATTCTCTCGGAAACACTACGTAATGATTCTTTGCCTCGTAATTCCCGTAAATACTCTCCTAATGTGTATGACATAGTTCCCACCTCCTTAAATAAGTGTAATCTATAGCTTACAAAAAAGTAAATAAAAAAAATGTAATTTATGATTGACAAGGTGTAGTTCATGTACTACAATAGTTTTTGTAAGATATAGCGAACAACAGAGAGGGGTGAAAAAATTGAGTAATTCAGTTCGTGAATTTCGTGTTAGTAAGGGAATTACCCAAACAAAATTAGCAAAGATGGCCAATATATCTAGACCTTATTTAGCGGAAATAGAGAAAGGTGATAGTAATCCAAGTGCGCAAATTGCCATTTCTATTGCAAAGTCTTTAGGAACAACTGTTGAGACTATTTTTTTACCAAAAACGTCGTACATGAACTACAAAAAGAATAAAAATGTCAGAAAACAAAAAAATGATTAGTTTCATTTTGGAAATCAAGTCAAATGTGAAGCTTATTATTGAACTAGCAACATATGATCGATTAGTTCGTCTGTATGAACAAACACAAGCTAAGTTGAACTATCAGTTAGAACTAATCTGATTATAAACAAAATTTTATCGTATAAAAAGATATTCAAATAAGAAAGGAAATCGAAAAAGTCCAATGTCAACATCAATGATATTAAGAAAATCGTTAAATGATGTTCTTAATAAGAAAAATGAAAAAAAGAAAGATGTAGCGCAAGAAATCAATGTATCTCAACAATCATTAAGTGATTGGACATCTCAGAATAATGCTAAACCAGTAACAATCGAAAATGCACTGAGACTAAGTAATTATTTTAGAGATTCAACATTTACTTTGGAAGTAATTCATCAATTTTTTGGAGTATTTAAAACGTGTGATGGTGATGTTTATCGAAAAGATCCAACATCACTAGAGAGATTACAAAAAATTGAATCTGATGAAAGAAAATCTTTAGAAGAAAATGTTGAAAGAATTATTTTAAAAAATCCAGAATATTTTTCTGAGAATGATATTTCTAAAATAATTACCTATATAAATGAATATTTGGATGAAGTGATGATAGAAATTACTTTGTTGAGTATTTTATGCGATCTTGTTGCAATTGATATTCGATATCTAAGTGAGCAGAGATTAACTCATTGGGAACAATTAGGATATGTAAGAAGTAAAAAAGCTAATAGTTTGTATAGGAGGTGTAGCCATGAGCGTTAAAGAGGAATTAGCAAATGTAATAGAAAAAATGGTGGAAGAACAGGTGTCGGAGCAAATGAAAATCATTGAAGAGAAATACTTTGCTAAGTCAAAACAAACACGATTTACTCAAGCAGAACTTGCTGAAAAATGGGGTTGTTCCAAAGGCTATGTTAATCGTTTATTGAAAAAATATGGCATTGAGCCTATTGGTAAACGTGGAAAAGAGTATGAGTATGAGGGAAGTCAAGCTGAGAAAGTAAAGAGTGTCTACGATGACGAAGTACTTTATCAAGAACAACTTAACTGGAAAGTTAGAGCAATGTAAAAAAGGATAAGCCTAACTTATCCTCAGTTAAAAGTAGTATCAACAATGATTGCTTTTGGATTCATATCATTCTTAATGGATTCAATGATTTCTAAAACAGAAGATTTGTAATAGTAAGTTTTGCTTGATGCGATTATTTCATTCTCTTCGGTTTTAATCAAAAAATAGTATTTTTTATCAGAAGCTCGTTTAATCACAAAAAACACATTGGCACCTCGCTTTAAAAAATTTTTATCAAAAATAACGAAAGGATAGAAGCTAATGTTTAATTTTTTAATCAATCCAGAATTTTGGAAAGGATTTATAGTCTTGGGGATTTTAGTAATTATAGCTATCTATTTGGCGATTAAGCTTGATAATTAATCACTTTACTTTCAACTAAATTATATCAAAAAAATCATAGGAGGTTAACCATGAAAGCAATCCGAGAAGCACGATTGATAGGCGCATTTTTAGTGATGATTGTATTAGGAGTATTACTGAAAACCCACTTTTCAATGTCAACACTAGTAACACTAAGTGCACCTTTCTTTATCCATTGGTTTTTTAACTGGGATGAAGCGAAGTATCAATACTCTAAAAAAGGAGGCGGTGAAAAATGTATGTAGCTGTAGGTGAAGCTAGTAGAGAAACATATGTGATTGGAGAAACACAAGCGGAAGTCTTTAGAAAATTGCTCGAAGAATATCCATATGTTTCATTTGATGAAGGTGTTTATCCAGAGAGATTAAGCATAGTACAAAAAGAGCCCCAATCGTCTGCAAACGAATAGGGCAAATATTGAACAAAAAAATCAAAAATTATTAACTAAGGAGAGTATATCAAAATGAACGATAAAATTCAAAATTTATTAATGGAACTTGTTAAAGAATGTCGGAAAGGAAAAGTTGCGATTGTTTTGTCAACTGTTGATTCAGAAATGATGGAAGCATCCAGTGTTCTGCTTGCAGGGTCTTTGTCTGAACAAGCAATCGCATTTAGTGAAATACTTAAAAGATTTGAAGAAGAAGCACTTTCTGTTGATTGTGATTGTCCGCAATGTAAACAAATAAAAGAAGCATTTATTGATGCAAAATCATCTTCAACTAAACAAAACAATGAGGAAAAACTAGATATATTGTTAAAAGATTTTTTACGAGGTGAGTTGTAATGATTAAAGTAAGAGGTTTAGGTAACGACATTTACGAATTAATGCTAGCAAATGCACAGAATAACATTATTCAATCTGTTCGGACATCTGCATCTTATGGCAATACAAGTTGTGTGGTAAGCAGTAAAGGAGCTACAAAACCATTTTTAGATCAATTACAAATGCAAGGTGTCGATTATATCGAATTGGAAGATGAAAAAATAAAACTATTTTGGGAGGGGTTGTAATGCCTGAATTTGATTCGCTAGGGGCAAGACAAGAGCCACCTGAAGAAAAAGAAGTGTTAGAGCCAACGTGGGAACACGACGAGGAGGAAGAACAATGACCGAAGAAATATTACACAGTATCAAGAAAGAACAAGAAATTACAAATAGTTTGTTAGAAATTATCGCTAATAGAATAGAACGAAAACGTAAATCAGTGGTTTATTCTTCGGATAATTCAAAGGATGATCTTTTAAAAAGAATTGAAGAACTATCCGAAGAAAACATACTTTTGAAGAGTCGAGCGGAACAAGCTGAAAAGTCATCGAATATAGCTAATGATGAACTTTCTAAATTAAGAATGAGTATCTTTAGTAATCGAAGAATCGGATAGAAACAACTTAATGCTATCTAATTCAAAACCAATAAAATCTGTGTCAAAGCGATTGTTTTTGTATACTTTTTCAATCATTGATAAACAGGATGTGTCCATTTCTAGTTCTAGGTGTCCGAGAATCGGTTTGGTAGGAAATATACCAGTAACAATGTCGTAACAGCTATTTTTATTTGGCAAAAGAAAATTAATAGAATGTCTCGTTTCGTCAATCATCAGTACAACATCTGATTTAAGTTTGATAAAAATGACATTTTCTCCACAAAGATAAGTTTTTACTTCGATGAATTCGCCATCAATAGTTTTTTGTAGTTTTGGCTCCATCAAATAATCATACATTAAAATCACTCCTTTAAGGAAAGTGTATCAAATTTATAATACGAACAAAAAGAGAACAAGGAGGTAAGTACGATGAGCAAATCAACGCTTGAAATGACTCACGATGAGTGGTTATTAGATCGTTTAAAGGGTATAGGTGGATCAGACGTTGCAACGATTTTAGGCTTGAATCAATATAAATCAGCTTATCAATTATGGCTAGAGAAAACAGGTCAAGTTGAGTTGAAAGATACAGAAAGCGAGCCAGCCTATTGGGGAAATGTTTTAGAAGAAGTTGTTGCAAAAGAGTTCCAAGAAAGAACAGGAAAAAAAGTTCGTCGTAGAAATCAAGTCTTCGAACATTCGCTCCATCCTTTTTTAAGAGCAAATATTGATAGAGAAGTGGTTAGAGAAAATGCCATTTTAGAATGCAAAACTGCAAATCAATTTTTAGCGAAAGAATGGGCAGGAGACGAAGTGCCATTGAGTTATCTTTGTCAAGTTCAGCATTATATGAATGTTTTGAACAAAGACTATTGTTATATTGCAGTTTTAATTGGTGGTCAGAAATTTATTTGGAAACGAGTAGAACGTGATCAGGAATTAATCGATGTACTGACCGAGCAATTAGTTGATTTTTGGGAAAACAACGTAATCAAAGGCGTTGAACCTATTATTGACGGAAGTAAGGCAACAGCTGACTTTTTAAAGGATAAGTATAGCGATATAGAAGAAACGCAAACTACTTTACCTGCTTCGTTTGACGAATTGATAGATCAAAAAAATGAAATGAAGAAAACCAAAAAAGAGTTGGATGTAGCTATTAGAAAAATTGAAAATGAAATAAAAAGCGAATTGGGAAAAAGAAATGCAAGCATTGGTATTACCAAAAAACATATTGTTGAGTGGAAGGAAATACCTACTAAAAGATTGAACAGTAAAAAGTTTGCTGAAAAATATCCTCAAATTGCAGAAGATGAAGAAATATATATGGTTACTACGCCACGAAGATTAATAGAAAAGGAGATTAAGTAATAATGGCAACAAACGAAACCTTAAAAAATCAATTATCACAACAAAATCAAAAACAAGTTCCTGCGAATCAATTAGGTTTGAAAGGATTAATGAATACTCCTACTATGAAACGGAAATTTGAGGAAGTTCTTCATGAAAATGCTAATGCTTTTATGTCAAATGTCATGACTTTAGTTTCTAATGATAGCTATTTGGCAGAAAGCGAGCCAATGTCTATTTTAAGCGGGGCTTTAACAGCTGCTACATTAAATTTAGGATTAGATAAAAATCTAGGTTATGCCTATCTCGTACCATTTAATACTAAAAATAAGCAGACTGGCAAATGGGAGAGGAAAGCTCAATTTATTTTAGGATATAAAGGATATATTCAATTGGCTCAACGGTCAGGTAAATATAAAGCATTAAATGTTATTGAAGTCTACGAAGGAGAGTTACTGAGTTGGAACAGGTTAACGGAAGAATTTGAATTTGATCCAAATGGTAGACAATCAGACGATGTAATCGGATATGTAGGATATTTTGAACTATTAAATGGATTCAAGAAAACTGTTTATTGGACCAAACAAGAAATTGAAGCTCATCGAATTGCAAATAGCAAAGACAAAGAAAAAACAAAATTGAGCGGTGTCTGGGCTACAGATTATAATGCGATGGCTCGTAAAACAGTATTAAGAAATATGTTATCAAAATGGGGAATTTTGTCCATCGAAATGCAAGAAGCGACAACTTCAGATGAAAAAGTTCAACAAATGCAAGAAGATGGAAATATTATTTCTGAAACGGAAGTAGAAGAAAATACTACGATGAAAACAGCAGAAGTAATTAATGAAGCTGATTCAGATTCATTGAATCAAACAGATTTATTTGATACTAAAAATCCACCATTAGACAAATAAAGAGGGGATTTTTCCCTCTTATAAGGAAGTGATAAAGTGGCAAGGCCATATAAACAAGGCGTTGACTACTATTCATTAGATGTTGATTTTTTGAAAGATATTAAGTATCGAAAAATTCGAAAATCGTGTGGACCACAAACTTGCGAGATACTACTTTGCTTGCTGAGTTATATCTATGGAGACATGGGATATTTCTTGCGGTGGGATGAAGATTCGGCGTTCTTAGTTGCTGACGATGTTGGGGCGAAAGAGGGTCTAGTAGAAGAAGTTGTAAACAAAGCGGTACAAGTAGGATTTTTTGATTATGATAAATATCAAAAATATAAAATCTTAACATCAAATGGTATTCAAAAAAGATATAAATTGATGACATCTAAACGGAAAGAAGTAGTCTTACAAGAAGAGTATTTGATTATTGATGGCAATAATTCTCTTTCAACTGTAGTTAATGATGTCAATAACTCACCTTCAACTGTAGTTAATGGTGTCAATAATACACAAAGAGAAAAAGAAAGAGAAAGTAAAGTAAATAAAAGTAAAGTAAACAAAAAAGAAACAGAAAGTAGCATCAATCCGTCGTCACCTGAAACATCGGTTGAAAAAGCATTCTTTGAAGAGCCGTTAGGTGAAGAAAAGCTAACGGAGTTAATCCGCTATTATTCACAGAATGTAAGTCCTGCTACTCCTGTTAATATCACTGATTTACAATATGATCTTGCTGATTTTGGCGGAGACCTCGAGCTATTGAAAGAGGCTGTTAATATCTGTGCTAGAAATAATGAACGAAGATATAGCTATTTTGCTGGTATTTTGAAAAATTGGCGAGCAAATGGTGTAAAAACATATGCTGATTATCTAAATAACGAGAGAGAACGAGCAGATAAAAAAACACAAAATAAGCAATATCAAAATAAACCTGTTCGGCAAGAAAAGGTGCCTGAATGGATGAATCAAGCAAACGGTGAAGAAGAAAAAGTTTCGCCAGAAGAACAAGCTGAATTTGAAAGGCAAATGCAAGAATTGTTGGGAGGATAAAACATGGATGAATTAGTTAAATTAGTGGAAGAATGGGCAAAAGAAAAGCGTTTAGATAAAGCAGAGCCTGAAAAGCAAATGCTAAAAGTGATTGAGGAAGTCGGAGAAGTTGGTGCTGCATTGGCAAGAAACAACGAAAACGACCTAAGAGATGGTATCGGTGATGTGGTTGTGACGCTAATTATTCTCGCTATGCAAAATAACATGGACTTATACGAATGCTTAAATCAAGCATATAGCGAAATCAAAAATCGCCAAGGGGAAATGGTAAACGGAGTATTCGTCAAAGAAGCCGATTTGTAAGGTTCGAGGTGGAAGAGATGCGAATTATTTTGCCGATTGAACCTAAGCCACAAAGTCGCCCTAGGTTTGCAAGACGTGGGAATTATGTTCAAACGTACGAAGATCGAGCGATGAAAGAATACAAAAATCAAGTAAAAAATTATCTTCGTAAATCAAGAGCAAAGTTGATTGAAAAAGGGCCGATTTCCGCACATGTGACGTTTTATATCCATCCGCCTAAATCAGCTCTAAGCAATAAACAAAAGCGATTAGAGGTAAATATGGAGCGAATGTATTGCGATAAAAAGCCCGATTTGGACAACTATTTCAAAGCAGTGACAGATGCTGCCGAAGGTATTTTATATAAAAACGATGGTCAAATTGCTGTGATGGTTTGTCAAAAGTTATACAGTATGCGACCACGGACAGAAATTGAAATTATGAGTTTGGAGAATATAAATGAAAATTGATATTGGCAAAACCTATGAAATTATTCCTCATAATCGCTTTCAGCATGTTTTACATGGAACAGTACAAAAAGTCTATGATAATTCGGTGTTAGTCAAAGTTTGTCATGTACATCAAAATGAGGAAGAAATGATAACAGATTCTAACAATCAAATCATTGTTAGTAAAAAATATCTATCCAAGCAAATTAAAACAAAAGAAACGAAGGAGACAAAACACATGAAATTTAATTTAAATACAGCAACGTTACTTATTTCAGGAAATTTTGGAGTGAAAGCAGAGGAATGTTTAACGATCTCAAAAAGCGGTCTGGCTTTAAGTGGTCCAGTAGTTCAACGATTGAACAAACCAGAATGGGTTCAACTATATTTAGACGAACAAAACAAAGCGTTATTTGTTTTGCCGTGTGAAGCAACTGCAGAAGGTGCAAGAAGTTGTGTAAGTCCTAAAGCAAATAAAAAAACAGGCTATCGAAAAAGCTGGAATGGTCATGTGTTAAGAAAAGCTGCCGAAGTTGGAGGATTTAACATTGAAACAGATGTTTACCATGTAAAACCAGAAGAAGTGGAAGGACATCCAAACGCTTTAGGATTTGATTTGACAAAGGCGGTCAAAGTGAATGGGTAAAACTAAATCTAAAATCAAAAAGAAAAAACGCCGACTTAAAGAAAAAGCTATCGCAAACGGCACATACAATAAGCGAGGTAAAAACGATGACGTGCATAAAATGCAAGGGACAGATGATTGTCTGGGAAAAAGATAGATTCGGTCATGCGAAATCAATGCCTTGTCCGTTATGCAACAAAAGTGGGCAAGGTGTTGCGAAAAAGTTAGCTGAAATAAAGAAGAAATAAACGAAAGGAGTGGAGGTTTGGTCGACCATAAAGAATTCTTTACTCCTGAAATGATGAATAGTTACCAAAAGAAACGCAAAACACATTAGAAATACTAAAAGAAGCAATGGAACTTCTGGAAAATAAAACAAGCAGTTCATTTACTGAACCAGAACAGCTGTCATTATTTTAGAAGTGGATCCAAGAAGGCAAAGTGCAAAATCAGTGCGTGTTTTTGTCTGTTTTACGTTTCTTTATGGCTGGAAGGCTAAACCATAGAAGCAGAGCTGCAGGGAAAAATAGCAAGAAAACGCCTAAACTGATTTTATGTAATAAAAAGGCAACAGCGGAGGCTAATTATGAAATTAATCTATGTTTTAACTGGAAAAGAAGAAAATAAAAACTATGTAAAAAAATTTGTTGGAAATTATTGCAGTTTTGGACCTAAAGAGGATGCAAAAGCATTTACTAGTGAAGAAGCTGAACAGATGAGAAGACTGTTAGAGAATAGTGTAGGCAATGCGTTTGTTATTGATGATGATAGGGAGGAAGAAAATGATTTATATTAAAAATTTTGTACATGATTTTGATTCTTCAACAATTACCTTTGAAGTAGAACGTGAAGGGGTCACGAATCATGTAGAAACTAGAGATACTGGTTATGGAACGACTTCTACAGATATTAATGATTTTACTGAAGATTGGCCAGATTCTGAATACAATCAATTAGAAGAGTTTTTAAACGGTTGTCAAGAAATAGTGCATTCATTTTATCGTTGAAAGATTATATCGTAGGTGTTGAAATTATTGATTTTGTAGAGGAGGAATCAAAATGAAACTATATCGATATGAAAGTTCAAAAAATACTGGACGTTGGACAGAAAGCTTAATTCAAGCAACTAAAGAATTTGAAGATGAAAAAGACTACTTAATGGCTGATGATCCAGAAGAAGATGAAACAGTAAAACTAGTATCGATTGAGATATCAGATGACTTGATAGATGAACTAGAAGATGAACGTAAAGAGTTGAAACAGGCTATATTAATGCCTGATCCAGATCGTTTAGATGGAAATCCAAGAGAAGATGGCTATGACTTTGATTTTTATGCTGCTTGGTCCGATGATATAGCGAAACGTAAGGAGGTATCGGAATGAGTATTCAACCAGGAGACAAAGTAAAGTATATTGGTACGGCAATTCCCAAATATACTGGGAAAATATTAGAGGTAGAGAAGGTAATTCCGTTAGGCTATATTCTTTTATTTCCAGAAGAAGATAGAGGATTAATAGGATTTGAAGGGTTCGGCGTATGGAAAAAAGAATCGTTAATCTGTGGATTTGATGAAGTGGAGGAACAGCGATGAATAAACGCCAAAAAAATAAGCAGTTAAAAAAGTGGCTAATTAAAAACGGATATTCAGACAAAAAAGGAAAACTTCATTGTTTGGAATGTGGGAACATATTAAGTTTTAAGGACGAATATCAAAAAAGATACTTAGTATGTAATGAATTGTGCTATATGCACAGTGTGGGATTAAGCTGGCGTGATTTTATATGAAAGAAGAGAGAAACAGCAATGAATAAACGTTTTTAATTAATTGCAACTTTTTTACAATAACTAGCTGATTTTTGCAACTAACAAAAAAAGCCAACCGACCACTGGTTGACTAAGAAGAATATTTTACCAGAAAAGTGGTAGCTTGTGATATGTGAGGTTACTTTACCCCAAACATTGGTCACAATAAAAATATTTTACCATAAATAGAAAAACTCAACTAGTTTTTTCTAGTCGAGTTTTTCCAGATGACATCACTCAAGATGAATTGAGTTGTCTATATTATATCATGATGAAATAAGAAATTTCAATAAAAGTAAATAAAAAAAGCCGGATTGCTCCGACTGTGAGTAATGTTTTCGACATAGTTATTATACCACAAAAGGAGCGATTTCACTTGATTAAATTGCTAAAAGAAGTAGATTTTCGACAAACAAAAGCGAATGCTAGAAATGTGTTGAAGAATTTTAGACGTTTAGAGCGAATAGCTGGTCGCTCTTTGATAGATTTAAAATCACCAATTATTACAGATATGCCTAAAAGCCAAAGTCATGGGAACAAAGCAGAAGATGCGCTAGTACAATTAGCAGATGCAGAAGCAGAAAGAGACGCAATTTTATCTGCGCTTATGGCATTAAGTCTTATTAGTCGTCAAGTGTTATACTATAGTTTTTGCGATGTAGAAAAACATACCAATTGGGAAATAGGGCAGTTAATACGTGGATATGGTGAAAAAAATGTTGAGAAGTTAAAATCTAATGCTTTGATTGAATTTGCTGAAGCCTATAAACACGGAATTTTAGTTGTTTATAAATAGAAAATTTTGTAGGGTTTTTGTAGGGAAATTGTAGGGATTTTATTCGGAAATCCATGTTATTATGGTAGTGTCGAAAGATAAGGAGACGAGGTAAGGCATGCATTACCTATCTTAGCTCCGTTTCGCTTATCTTTGGAGGCTACCTACAAAAAATAAAGAATAAGGATGTGGAAAGTCCAGTTCTTTTGGTCTCGTTTAGTCGTAGGTAGCCAAATATTGCAATAAACTTGGCATGAAGCTTACACGTAGACGTATGTTGCAAGCACTTGTCAAGATAGCGCTATGTTAGTTGCAATGATCACTCACAAATCAGACGTTCTCAAACTAAAAGAAATGGGGTGCAATTCCTCTCTCTTTTTTCTACAGGTTTGTGAGTGATTACTATTAAAAATTGAAAAATCAATAGATTTAAACCTAGTGGAGAGCATTTGAACAATGTGCTAGGGTAGTATGGGATAAGTCGATAACTAAAATGAATTGGGATACTGATTGATTTTAGTGGTGGATTTTACAGCAATGTAAAAAGGACTAATAGTAAAAGCTATTAATCGCAAAGTACTACGTGGAATTTGTGCAGGTGTAAGGTACGAAACTTTCGGGCGTGACAATAGACGCTCCAGTGGAGAATAATCTAAGTTAGGTGGAAGTGTGAGAAGCTTGGCAGACCTTAGAAACCTCAAACCAAGCGCTTTGCAGAGAAACTGAGAAATCAGTGTTTAACGAAAGAAGTCGGTACGAGTAGCTTAATGCAGCAATTTATTTACAGATGACAAATAATAAAAATGGGACTCTTATGTAAATGCTGAATGTTCAAGTGAAAGTTATTAGCCAGTAGAGCTAGATCATACAGAAAAAGCAAAGAGAAGCTATTGGGTAGCGCCTGATAGTTCAGCCTCTTTGGGTATGTGACTGAATAACACTGTAAACAAAGGAAGCAGGAAGAAAAGCCTAAATCTGTTGATTTTTGAGTTTTTAATGAGGCATATTGTCTAGTTAATTATTATAAAAGGATTGAGTGAAATTGAAAACATGTAAAGAAAAATTGCAAGAACTTTTGGGAAATAAAGATTTAACTTTTGTAGAATGGTCGCAAACGAATGAAGAAAAGGACGATGGTTTTACAGAAGTTGAGGTAACTTTTAAGTATAAAGTAAAAACTCCTGTTAAAGAATAACAGGAGCTGAAATTTTAGAATCTAGGCAAACTCAATAAATTATCTTTTATAGTATGGTTTGCTTTTGTTCTAATATAAGGACGTCCATTTTGAGGATGGACAGATTCTACTAGAGCTTTTGAGTAGTTTGAAGTGGTATAGTAGTATTCAAAATTCATGTCTAAATACATCACTACTTGTTCAACAGATTCTACTTTTCCGTCTTCTAATTTTACATAGGTAATTTTATCAGTAGATGTAGAATAAGCCTCAGAAGTTCTAATATGCGTGATTCTGCGAGACATAAAAATCACCTCCTTGAGTATATTATAACAAATGTGTATTGTTTCACAATATGAAAAATTATCGCTGTGGCGGAAGTAGAGAGACGCAAAGGTGAAGATAGAAAGCGTAAGGCGCACTATTGAGACCTTGTACAAAACTAAAGAGGGTTAGTGCATGAGTGGTGCAATCCCACTCCAGCGATATTGAGATTATGGTAGGAAATCTCAAAAATGGCATAGTGGGAAAATCCTTTCGGTTGGCGTGTAGCATCTGGGATGCAACGAGCATATAGCGAGATAAGAGGCAGGTTCGATTCCTGCCACGCCAATAGGTAGCTTAGCTACTTAAATAAAAGAATCGTCAATAAATGTTTCTTACTTTAACGGTCGGTTCACCTCCTTTCAGAATTAGCCAGCCTGCGGAAACAGGATAAAGTGGCTAGCAACCTAGTATTGCTAAATAAGTGTTAGATTGGCTAGGCAGTCTAACAACATTTCGTCTGGTAAGGCGGTAAAAAATTATGTATAATAACTTTTGTAGAAAAGTGAAAAGATGGTGGCTAATCTCTTGAATAAAGGGGTGATGCCTATGGTTCATAGCTTTATCCCTAGAAGGGAGTAGGCATGTCTGTATACGAAGCATTATCGCTAATGCTTGCATTTGCAACGTTAGTTTTGCTTATTATAGACCATACGAACACAAAAAAATAACCATCTAACACTTTAGCAGAGAGTAGATGGTTAAACCATTGAAATTAAGCTGCCGTCTTTTTAACGGTTCTACATTTGGGCGTGTTAGCAGCACGTCCTTTTTCTATATACATTATATCATGAAACAAAATAAATTCAATCGAGACTACTCAACGTAAGTGAGTGGTCTTTTTTGTACATAAAAAGCCACTAGACTATGGGTTCTAGTGGCTAGGTAGCATTCGTGAAAAATTAGTTGGTTGCTATTTACAAAAAGGAGTTGCTACCTATGAGTAGTATATCAAGAAATAATTTATTGAATCAAGTACATAAAACAACTAGGAGAGAAAAACATGAAAAGCTATTGGTATGTATCGCTAACACATAAATATCCACAGCTGAACCGCTCAACTGATTCAATGCGCGTTGTTATGTCTGTGCAGATAAAAAAGAATGCATCTATTGTCGAAATGACGAGAGAAGCCACACCAAAGGAAATTGACGCGTGCAAGCTTATTTATTGTGGGCATGGCTATTTTGATGAAAAGAACATTCAAGAGAACATTAAGCGAAATATGAGGGATTAGATATGAATATTGAAAAGATGAAGTTATCAGAACTACGCCCTGCTGAATATAATCCAAGGGTTGAATTAAAGCCAGGTATGGAAGAATATGAGAAGCTTAAACAATCCATTTTGGAATTTGGCTTTGTTGATCCACCAATTTTTAACAAAAGAACAGGAAATTTAGTTGGTGGACATCAACGTGTAACGGTAGCAAAAGATTTAGGAATTGGCGAAATTGAAGTATCTATTGTAGATTTACCTATCGAAAAAGAAAAAGCTTTAAACATAGCTTTAAATAAGATTTCTGGCCAGTGGGATGAAGATAAATTAGCTTTGCTATTAAATGAATTAGATGAGAACGAACTTAATATATCAGGGTTTACTGATAAAGAAATCCAAGAGGTTATTGATCAGTATGATATGCGGCTAGATTTGGAAACAGAAGCAATAGATGATGGTTTTGAATTTGAGTTACCTGAAAAGCCCAAAGCAGCTTTAGGTGATATCTATCAATTGGGAAGACATCGATTAATGTGTGGAGATAGCACCAATAAAGCACATATAGAGTTATTGATGGATGGAGAAAAAGCGGATTTATTAATTACTGATCCACCGTATAACGTAAATTACGAAGGAAAAACAGAAGCAGCATTAAAAATTAAGAACGATAATAAAACAGCCAGTGAATTTTATGATTTTTTAAGAAGTGCATTCAGTTCAGCTTATGATAATTTAAAAGAAGGTGCTTCTTTTTATGTTTGGTATGCATCATCTGAAGTAATTAATTTTGTTAATTCGTTGGTAGATTCTCAATTTATGGTGAAACAAGAACTTATTTGGTTAAAAAATTCTTTTGTTCTCGGGAGACAAGATTATCATTGGCAACATGAACCTTGTTTGTACGGATGGAAAAAAGATGGAAGTCATCGTTGGTATGGAGATAGGAAACAAACCACTATTCTTGATTTTGATAAGCCAATAGCTAATAAAGAGCATCCAACTATGAAGCCTATTCCTTTATTCGATTATCAAATTAAAAATAGCTCAAAAAAAGGAGATAAGATACTAGATATATTTGGAGGAAGCGGCACGACGATGATTGCATGTGAACAAAATGACAGGCAAGCTTATTTGATGGAATTAGACCCAAAATATGTCGATGTAATTATTAATCGTTGGGAAGAGTTTACAGGCAAAGAAGCTATAAAACTGAATTAAATAAAAAGAAGCCGAGTGCGCTAACACTCGACTACTTCAACGAGGCACCAAAAACACCCCGAAGACACAGAGAATTCCCACGCGTGGATTTTCGACACCCTCTGTGTCTTTTAGCATTTTATCAAATGCGGGGTGTTTTAACAATGGGAACAAAAGCAGAACATGAAGAAATTGATATTTTAGATTTAGAATTGGAAAAAGAATTTGAAGATGCTGAAGATTATGAGCAATATAGAAAAATCATACGTGCAACGATGGCTCAATGGTTAAAAAATCTTAAAAACGGTGAAATTAAATTAACTTCAGTGAATGATCTAAAAATACTTATTGAAGCTGATAAAATACTTAGAAGTTAGAGGAGGTGCGGTCAATGACAAGAAATGAAAAAGAACCATCAAATAAAACAAAAGAAAGATATGACTTGTTTGTTGACTGTTATCTGCAAACTTTTAATGCAACGCAATCAGCAATCAAAGTTGGATATTCAAAAAAAACTGCTCGCCAACAAGCCCATAAGTTATTGACAAATGCTTACATTAAGCAAAAAATTCAATTTGAAATGAAAAGACTACGTAATCGCATGAAAGACGAGGGATTGCGTAGTTTTTCTATGCTTTTAGATATAGCAATGCAGACTGAGGAAAAAATACAAGCTCATAATGAAGCAGAGATAGAAATCGATAGGATAAAGTCCGAGCTTAGTGATTTAGAGCTTGAAATGCTTAAAGCCAATAATGACTTAGAAAAGGTACAAAAGGCTGCAGATGCTATTGATGGTCGAAAAAAAGAAATGAGAAACCACAAAAGAAGTCTTTTGGAGCAAGTTGATTCTATAAAGAAAGAATACTTTGAATTAAACATTAAAAGAGTTGTACTATTAAATGAATTGTCAAAACATCAATCTCGTTATCTTGATGCTAAAGAATGGGAAAAGTTGCAAAGCTTAAAAAAATCTATTTTCCAAGATATTTTAGACCGAGGTGGTTTTAAAGCCATTGATCAGGTACAGCATAGTGGAAAAGTGAGTGTTAATCCACTAGCTAATTTTTCGGAAGAAGAATTGAGGCGATTAGCAAATGGACCAAGAGCAACTTGATGCATTAGCTAACGCTGCGTTAGAAGAATTGGCTAGGAGAAATTACAGTGATTTTTTCTATTTGTCTCATGGTAAACAGTGGGATTTGTTAAGACATCAGAAGTACATTACAGATCGGCTTCAAAAAATAATTGATGGGGAGCAAAAGTATTATATTATCGAAATACCTCCCCAACACGGCAAATCTACTGTAATTACAGAAACATTTCCAGCTTATTATTTAATGAGGCATCCAGATAGTCTGGTGATGGTTGTTTCCTATTCAAAAGAATTATTTCAAAAGTTTGGTAGAAAGAACCGCGAAAAGTTCCGCTTGTTTTCGGACCAGTTATTTGGCTTACAAATAAGCTCTGAAACATCATCTGTTAGCGAATGGGGAGTTGAAGGACATCTAGGCTCGCTGTATAGTACATCCATATTAGGTGGTGCTACAGGTCGTGGAGCAAGACTATTGATTATAGATGATCCAATTAAAAACAGGGCAGAAGCAGAGTCTAAAACAATTAGAGATAAAATATACAATGAATGGCAGGATACTTTTTATTCACGTTTAACAGCAGATGCTAGCGTAATTGTAATTATGACTCGTTGGCACGAAGATGACTTGGCAGGACGTTTATTAAAAGAACAAGCATTACCGTGGGAAGAAATAAAAATACCTGCAATTGCAGAAGAGAATGATTTGCTAGGAAGAGAACCAGGAGAAGCTTTAGCTCCTGAAATTGGCAAAGATGAAGAATGGGCAGCTAAAACAAAGGCTGTTACTGGCTCTCGTGGATGGGCTGCTTTATACCAACAAAGACCAACTCCTGCAGGAGGAAATATATTTAAACGTTCTTGGATTAAGTTTTATGTACCAACATTAGAAAAGAAAATAGAATTTAACTTAGGAGATGACGTGGTTATTTTACCACGTCTTTTTGATCGTCAAGCACAGTCTTGGGATTGCACATTTAAAGATACTGAGACATCTGACTTTGTTTCTGGTCAAGTCTGGGGCAAAAAGAGAGCTGATTTTTATTTGTTGGATCGGCATCATGAAAGAATGGGGATTGTGGAAACAATGAAAGCTATCAAGGTTATGTGTAATAAGTGGCCTAAAGCTAGAGGGATTTACATTGAGGATAAAGCAAACGGAACCGCTGTTATTGAGATGCTTAAGAAAAAGATATCTGGAATTGTTCCCGTTACTCCTGATGGTGGTAAGGAAGTTAGGGCTAACGCTGTTGCTCCTCTTTGGGAAGCAGGAAATGTTTATCTTCCACATCCGTTAATTTGTCCGTGGATAAATGATTTTATTGATGAATTAGTTGCATTTCCTAATGCTGAACATGATGACGATGTTGATAGTATGACTCAAATGTTAAATAAAATGATTGGTAAAGCAAGTCTAAGAGAAAGATATCTTGAAAACTAAAAATAAAAGGTGGTGAGTAAATGGGCAATATAGCAAATGAAGCAAAATTATTGAAAGTAGATGGCAAAGCGTACAGAAATGATTTCATGATTGGTAATGGTAAAGGTTACGCTAAAGACAATTTATCTAGACAAAGACCAGGAATAAGCAAAAGATTATCATACTCTCAATTAGAGGATTTGTATTCGTCTAATTCAATGGCGAAAAACATTGTAGATATTCCAGCGGAAGATTTAACTAGAAATGGTTGGAATTTAAAAATGAAAGATGAACAGGCAAAAGCTTTGTACGAAAGTAAATTAAGACAGCTAAAAGCAAAGGATCGTTTGCAACAATTATTTACCTACGAACGATTATATGGTGATGGCTTTGTCAGTATTGGAACTATTGAAAAAAGTAATTACTCATTGGATAAACCATTGAATTTTAAAAACATTAAAAGCGTGCCCTATATTAATGCATTTTCAGGAAAGAAAATAAGTAACCGAATTATTAATGAAGATGTATTTAGTCCTAATTATGGTCAGATAGAATCTTTTGAGATTAATAATAGATCAAGAGATGCTCGCATTGAATTATTACCTAATTCAACGTATAGCACTACGACAAAGATTCATTATTCACGAGTTTTACATCAGCAAAATCTTCGTTTTGAAGATGAGCTTGCAGGTTCGTCTTTGCTTGATAATCTCTATGATATTTTAACGGTAGTAGATACTTCTATTTGGTCTGTAGGGCAAATTCTATATGATTATATATTCAAAGTATATAAATCTTCTGATGTAAGTAATCTTACATCAGAAGAAAAGTTAGAAATTGCAATGAAAATGGATTATAAGTTTAGAACAGAAGCTCTGGCTATTATTGATTCAGAAGAAAGTTTAGGAAAAGAAAGTTCTTCAGTATCTGGTATTGGAGAGCTTTTAGATTTTGTTTGGGATTACTTAGCAGGAGCTGCTCGAATGCCTAAGACTGTTTTAAAAGGTCAAGAAGGTGGAACTGTTACTGGAGCACAATATGATGTTATGAACTATTATTCTCGTATAACTGCTATACAAGAGAACCAGTTAAGACCACATCTTGAATATCTTATTCGCTGTTTGATGTGGGCAGAAGATGAGTGCAATGGTCGTCTTGATCCAGATTCAATCGAGTGGTCTATTGAATTTAATCCTTTATGGAATGTGGATAGTAAGACTGATGCTGAAATTAGAAAACTTACTGCAGAAGCTGACAAGATATATATTGAATCAGGTGTAGTAGCTCCAGATGAAATCGAAGAAGCAAGATTTGGACGATTTGGTGTAACTGAAACATCAAAATTTAATGCAGATAGTTTGTCTAGGGATGAGCTAGATAAGATGGCTGCTATAGTTTATGAAAATTACAAACAGGACAGAGATAATGAAAAATAATCTGAAAACCCGTTATCCTCTGCGTTTAGAAGAAAGCTACGCCAAAAATATCCAGAAACTTATAAATGAAATTGAAAAAGTCTTATTATATGAATTTGATAAACATCTAGCTTCTAAAATAGATGAATCAAGACTAGTCAATGATTCAAGATTTATTCAAGATGGATTATTCGATACAGCATCTAAACTGGTAAAAAAAGTACAAACCTATTTTTTAGGCATTTTTCAAAATAGAACAGCACAAAAAATTGTTCGTAAGCATATAAGAAGTGTTAATACATTTAATAAATCTAATGTAAATGCTCAATTAAAATCCAGAGGAATAAATCCTTTAGAAAATGAAATTTGGTTAAATAACTATATGAAAGCTAAAATATCGGAAAATATTAGTTATATTACCAATATTCGTGATGACTACTCGCAAAAATTTGAACAGATTATTTATAGAGGAGTCACTAGTGCTAAATCATCTAGTGAAATCAGAGATGAACTAGTTAAATTAACTGAAATGTCATTGAAAAGAGCCTCTTTTATTGCACGTGATCAAACTGGAACAATTCTTGGGCAACTTAATAGTGAACGGCAAAAAAGAGCAGGATTTCGTGCTTTTCGATGGAGCGATAGCGGAGATGAAAGAGTTCGAGATTCACATCGAGAGCGAAATGGAAAAATCTATTTTTATGCAGATAATCCATTATTACCAGGTGAAGAATACAATTGCCGATGTGTTGCTGAACCTGTTGATGAGGATAGCATAATGGAAAAATCATAATTAAAGGAGGTGATATAGATGGTTAAAGAAAAGAAAGCTATTGATAAGGAAACAAAAGAGGTAAAAGAAGTACTTAAACCTAATAGCAAAACGACACATACAGTTTCTAAAGATGAAACAGCAAGTGAAATAGCGACTAAGTACCATATGAGTCTAAAAAAATTACTTGTTATTAATAATTTAGATTCTGTAAAAGAAATCAAGGAAGGTGTTAGTTTAATCGTCGAGTAGGAGTTGACAAAATGGTAATTAGATATGATAAAGCCTTCATTCAGGATTTTAAAGAAACTGATGAAGGTTATTTGACGATCACTGCGTGCCCGATTACTCGTCCAGGAGTTTTTCCTTATCGTCGAACTGACGGAGGAGTGTCAATGGAAGCAAAGTTACCTGATGAATTATTTTCAAAAACAACGGTACTTTCAGCTAATGCTAAGCCAATGACTGACGATCATCCAACAGAACCAGTAACAGCAGCTAATTATAATAAATATTCAAAAGGCATGACTCATAATGATGCGCATGTTTTAGATAATAAATTAGTGGTCTCGTTTACTATTACAGATGTTGAGACAATCAAAAAAATTAACGATGGGAAACGTGAATTGAGTATCGGTTTTCAAGCAGATGTTTCCAAAGAAACAGGTATTTATAATGGCATGCAATATGATTCTGTGCAAAGGAATATGCTAATTAATCATATTGCAATAGTTGATGAAGGCAGAGCTGGTCCAGAAGTTGCTATACGTGGCGATTCAGTTGCTTTCATGATTGATTCAAAAGATAAACAAACAGGAGGAAATAACATGTCAAAATTAATTATTGATTCAAAAGAATTTGAAGTAGACCCAATTGTAAAAGCAAAATTTGAATCTTTAGAAGCAAAATTAGATGCAGCAAAACAGCGTAACACCAATATTGAAAAATTAGAAGGTGAGCGTGATGCTTTAAAAGCTCAAATTGATGAGTTGAATAAAGAAATTGCTGAAGCAAAGAAAAAAGAGGTAACTGGTGATGCGTTAGATAAACTTGTTCAAGATCGTGTTGATTTAATTAGTAAAGCACAGAAGTTTCTTGGTGATTCAGCTGATTTTTCTGGTAAATCTGATCGAGAAATTAAAGAATCTGCAATTGCTAAAATATCACCTGATTTTAAAGGTGATGGAAAATCAGATGATTATATTGCAGCGTATTTTGATTCAGCTGTAGCACATATTGAGAAAAAAGGATTTACAAATCCTGCTGCATTCAATGATGCAAAAAATCAAGATAAAGACAAAGAAAAAGAAGAAGAGATTGAAAAACAAAAAAAAGCTCGATTAAACATGAATAAAAAGGAGGATAAATAATTATGACTATTCCTTATCCAGAAAAATATATGAAACCTGAATTAGGTATTGGCAAATTAGCAGACTATCAAGATGTGCAAGCTGATAGTCTTGTTGTTGGAGCGGAAGGCTTAGGATTTGGTGTTGGTGTACAAGTAAAAGAAAATGTTGCAACAGCATATAAAGACGGGAAATTTTATGGCGTTTCTTATGCTAAAAACTATGTAGAAGAAATCCCTTATGGTGACGTTGAAAAAATTGGTAAGTACAAAGAACATGAAATGGTACCAATTTTACGAAAAGGTTCTATTTGGGTGAAAGTAAATGAAGATGTTTTAGCAGGTGAAGATGCCAAAGTATTAAATGGTGGTAATTTTGGTAAAGCTACTACATCAGATACTGTAATTGGTATTTTTAAAACAACAGCATCATCTGGTAATTTAGCAATTTTACAAATTAATTTACCTTAATGAAAGTTTAGGAGGAAAAATATATGTCAAATGAAGTAACAGCAACTTTAGAAGCACGTGACTTACAAGCGATTGATAATGTTATTTATCAAGCGCCACAAGAGGAGCTTGTAGCACGTACATTATTTAATGTGAAAACAGATATTAATCCAGGAGCGGAAACATACGCATATAATGTCATGACTAGAAGTGGCGCTGCAAAAATTATTGCAAATGGAGCAGATGATCTTCCTTTAGTTGATATTGATATGAAACGTTATCAATCACCAATTTTTACAATTGCAGCTGGTATTCGTTATAGTCGTCAAGAAATTCGCCAAGCTCAAATGATGGGAACTTCAATTGATGCAACAAAAGCAGAAGTAGCACGTCGTACTATTGCTGAAAAAGAAAATAGCTTTATTTTTGTGGGAGATCCTAAAGTAAATCACAAAGGTGTTGCGAATGCTGAAGGTATTCAAGTTATTAGTTCACCTAAGAAATGGAAAGAAATGACTAGCGAAGAAATTGTCGAACAATTACGAACATCTAGAGCTAAAATTACTATTATTCCAGGTTTTAAAGGCGCTAATCTAAAATTAATGGTTGCTCCAGAACAATATGAAGAATTGAATCGTCGTTATGGTGAATATGATGCACGATCAATTATGAAAGTTGTTCAGGAGAATGGCTGGTTTTCATCTATTGAGCAAGTTTATGATTTAAAAGGTGTAGGTACTGATAATTCTGATTCGTTTATTATCATGGATACAAAACCATCAACCTGTGAAATCTTACTTCCAGAAGACATCGTGCGTTTAGAAGTTGAATGGTCCTATCCAAACTGGAAAGTACCATTTGAAGAACGTTGTGGTGGTGCGTTAATTAGAACACCATATGCAATTGTTCGTGTAGATGGTATCTAAAAAGGAGGTAAAGATTATGTTAGTACACAATAAAGGTTTGTATATTAGACATATCGGGAATGTTCGATTAATTCCAGGAGTAAATGATTTAAATAGTTCAGATGCTGAAGCATTTCTTAAAGGCATGGAATTACCGCTAAATAAATCGTTGGAAAAATTAGGAGAGATTGAGATTTTAGATCGTACAACAAAAGGAAAATCAAAAGAAACAGCTGGTTTTACTGAATTGAGTGCCAATAAAGCAGTAGAAGCTGTTTCTGATACTTTTGATTTAGACTTGTTGGAAAAATGGTTAGAAGAAGAGCAAACTAATAAAAATCGAACAACAGTAGTAAAAGCTATTGAAAATCAAATTGACGACATCAAGAATCCAGATGAAGATAGTGTAGTCACACCAGATTAGGAGCGATCTTATGACCAAAAGTACAGTTGATAATGTCCGATTAACAGCTAGTGAATTATCAGGAGTTAGTGATGATGCTATTGAGTTATTTATTGATGATGCTTGGATTGAAGTAAATAGTATTTTTTCTAGAGATGACATAAAAGAAAAAGCTTGTCGTTATTTAGCTTGTCATTTGGCTGTTTTGAACAATCAAAATACGAAATCCGAGCAAGTAGGTTCGTTAAAAAAAGAATATTCAGGTTTTCATTCGTCTTTTACCGATTTAAAAAGAACAGTCTACGGACAAGAATATCTTCGTCTTTATAATAAATACGCTAAAAAAGATTTATTAAATATGGTAGTACTCTAATGAAAATTACCGAAAATAATAGGATTATTAAGCTGATTGAAGAGCTGAATCAGCTTAATAAGTATTCATTACAGATAGGAATATTCGGAGAAGATGACTCTTTTATAGCTATGTTGGCTCAAGTTCATGAATTTGGAGTTACTATCCGTCCAAAAGGTAGATTTCTTGTTATACCATTGATGAAGAAATACAAAGGGAAGAATCCACGTCAATTTGACTTATTTTTTATGCAAACAAAAGAAAATCATAAATTTTTGGTAAGAAATAAGGGGAAAGATCAACTAGAATTTGCTTATATGCTGGCAGAGCAAGTAACAATTCCTGAACGATCATTTATTAGGTCTACATTTGATGAACAATCTAGAGCGTGGTCAGATTATGCACTAACTCTTGTAAAAAAATTAATTGACGGTAAAATGACTGCTACAGAATTAATGAATCGATTAGGATTACGAATGCAGAGAGATATTCAACGAACAATCAGAAATTTATCTGATCCACCAAATTCTCCAATTACAATAAATAACAAAAAATCAAGTAATCCATTAATAGATACAGGAAAACTAAGGCAATCAGTTACTTATAAGGTGGTGAAAAGTTAATGCAAAAAATGAAATTTTCTAGTCTTGTAGAAACCTTTGCAGTTGATTTTCAGCTAATATTACCATGTGATGAAAATGGAGGAGAATATGTCCATGGTGAATGGATTCCTAAGAACAAGGAGCCTAAAACTGTTTCTGGAGTGATTATTCCGTATGATAATCGAACAATTTATCAAAGTGGAGGAACTCTCACGTCTAGTGATAGACAATTAGCTTATGTAGGTTCAATACCTCTTGGGGCTAAAGTAATCGACAATGGCAGAGAGTATAAAGTAGAAAGCGAAGAGCCATATGCAGAACATTATGCAGATGTAAATCTTTATCGATTGAAGGCGGTGACTAATAATGTCACAAATTAAACAATCCTTTAATTATGCTGTGCTTGTTGATGAATTAATTAGAATTGTAAATACATCGACGGAATGCCAACTTATTGAAAGTAGCACGACAGGACCACAACCTAAAAGACCATTTTTTTCATATGAAATTACTTCGCCATATATTCCTGTTACTGTTGATATCATTGATAATGAAGTGTTTGAATTAGTGGTATCAATTAAATGTCATACTGATTCAAGTATACAAGGGCTCAATTTATTGGAAAAATTCAGAAAATATTTAAATAGTTTTGACGTTAAAATAAGTTTGCAAAATTCTAAGATTACATTAGTTTCAACCACTCAACCTAAAAAAAGAGATAATTTTATAAGCATTGAATATGAACGGTTATCAGGATTTGATGCTCGTTTTAGAGTTCAAGATAGCTATTTAGACGATGCTATAGTTATTGAAAATATTGATATTCAGGAGGAAAACAAATGATTGAAAAAATTTCAGATGTTAATGTCAAAATTGATATTATGCATCCACAACCAATAGTCGGTCTTGGTAATCCAGCTATTTTTGTTCAAGGAGCCAAGCAAGACTATAAAGAATATACAAATTTAGAAACATTGGTAAAAGATTTTGCTAATTCAACTAATGTATATAAAAAAGCAGATGCAATTTGGAAACAAGATAATAAACCATATACGATTTCTGTAATTACATTTGCAGAAGATAGTATTGCTGATGCAGCTAAAAGTTATTTTTATAACGATTGGCATTTTGCTTTGTTAGCTAATTATGAAGAAAATGATGCTTTAGCTTTATCTAATCTTATTGAAGAAAATGAATTTAAGTTTTTGGTTCTTCAAACGAGTACAGTTGAAGAATTATCTGTTTTTGCAGGCAATAACTTAACAATTGGATTAGTTCATCCATCAGAAGAATATTTCGATGCAGCGTTAATTGGTAATACGGCTAATTTAACCGTTGGAAGTGTTACTTGGAAATTTCGTCATGATTTAGTAGGAATTACTGCTAATCCATTAACAGCAGGTCAACTCCAAGAAATTGATAGAGCTAATGCTATTGCATATGTTACAAAAGCGGGAATCCCTCAAACTTCTGAAGGAAAAACATTAGGTGGGGAGTTTATCGATTCGTTGCATGGTGATCATTGGGTAAAATCAAATATTGAAACAAAAGTACAACGATTATTATCTACTACAGACAAGTTAACTTTTGATTCTAACGGAATTGCTTTACTTGATACAACTGTTGCTAATGTGTTGGAAACAGCATTTACAAACGGGATTATCGATATTGTTGATGAAACAGGCGTTGGTAACTATAGTGTTACAGCTTTAAGTCGTCAAGAATTAAATCCAGATGATGTTGCAGCACGGAATTATAAAGGATTATCGTTCAAATACAAACGTTCTGGAGCAATCCACACAGTAGATGTTACTGGAACAATTGAAGTTTAAAGGAGGAATTAGCTAATGCAAAGTATGACAACTTATGATGCGAAAGAAGTATCTACTATTATTGATAATGTCGTTCAATTTGGTTTCCAAGATGGCGACATGGTATCTTTTTCAAAAGATAATTCATATATTGAAGTACAAACAGATGCACAAGGACAATCTAGTGCTGCTAAAAACAATGATAATTTGGGAACATTTACAATTAATTTATCTCAAAATTCACCTTGCAATAAGCAATTAATGGCTCTAGCAAATGGTCGTAAAGAATTTTCAATTTCTGTTACGCATTCTACAGAAAAAGCTTGGGCATCAAAAGCCTATATTGAAAAAACACCTGATGGTTCATTTGGTAAAGGTGTTCCAACTCGTTCTTATACGATTAAAGCATTAGATTACAAACACGAATATAACTAAGCGCTTAACATCTCGTTAAGTGCTTTTTATTTAATTTTAGGAGGAATTTATCATGGCAAAAAAAGATGAAGTAAAAGAATTAGAAGCAAAAAATAATATCCCAGAAGCAGAGAAAAAACCATTTAATAAATTTGGTAAACAAGAAAAACATACGGTTGAAGGCGTGGAATATACTTTCCAATTTCCAGGAACTCGTGCAGCGCAAGCCATTTTAGATAATTCAAAAGGTCCATCAAATACATTTTCTGATGTTGCCTATCATTCTCAATTGATGGATTCAGTTATTGTAGTACCTAAATTAGATTGGGATTATTGGGATGAACATGAAGGATATCGCGAGGTTATGGCTTTGGCCGATAATTTTCTTGGTCGAATGCTTAACTAGTCCAAATCCAAGAATTATTGAAAGGAAAGTACAAAAAGATATGTTTAGGTGGCTGCCTGTTATCGCAGGCATTGCCACTAAAGAAGAAGTTGAATTAGCTACAGCAGAGGAATTAGCTGTTTGGAACGAAGTAGCATATCAAAAAATAAATCTAACTAAATCAAGAGGAGGTGTCATCTAATAATGGCTGATGCATTACGTAGTTCGGTAATTGAGCTCGATTGGAAAATTAATAATAAATCTTTAGAACGCGCAAACGAAGAAACAGATAAAATTATTGCTAAAGCTGCACGAATGGAAGGAACTTATCAAAATTCAGCAAAGTCCATAGATGGCGCCACCTCCTCTTTAAAAAGAAACAGCGAAGGTTTAAAACAAAACACAGATAGAGTTGTTCAATTTGGAAATAGAGCAAAAGATTCTATGCAAAAAACAACAAACTCTGCCAAACAAACTGAAAAACAAGTAAAAAATGTCGGAAATCAGTTTGAAAAGAGTAAAAATTCTGCAAGTATTTTTGCTCAATCTAGTGCAACCTCTCTAAAATTAGTTGGAAAAGCTGCGAAAGGCGTTCAAACAAGCATTGACCATATAGGTACTGTAGCAACAAAGACCTCAGACGTTACTTGGAATGCGTTTACTAAGATTAGAAATGGTGCAGTAGTAGCAAGTGCTGCAATCGTAGGAGCTGGAAAAAAAGCTTTTGATTATGCATCTGATACAAATGAAGCTTTAAATAAAGTAGAGGTTGCTTTTGGTTCGCATAATCAAATGGTTAAAGAGTGGTCAAAATCTACGATTGATAATATTGGGTTAGCACGAGGAACAGCTTTAGATTTAGCAGCTACATACGGAGATATGTCAACCTCAATGGGTATTAGTACAGAAGAAGCTGCGAAAATGTCTACTTCCTTAGTTGATTTAGCAGGAGATCTTGCTTCATTTAAAAATATCGGAATAGATCGTGTAAATACTGCTTTAAATGGTGTGTTCACTGGTGAAACCGAAGCATTAAAGAGTCTAGGTATTGTAATGACCCAAACTAATTTGGAACAATTTGCAATGTCTACTGGTACTTTACAATCATCTGTTGATCATTCTAAAGCAGCTAAAAATGCATTAGCTAGAGAAAAAGCGCAAGATAAATTAAATAAGGCTATAAAAAAATACGGTAAGGATTCAATTGAAGCAAGAGAAGCACAGTTAAAATTAACTGAAGCTGAATCCAAAGGAGAAGAAGTACAACAAGCAAAATTAGATTCTTTAAGTCAGGAAGAATTAGTACGATTACGTTATAACTATGTAATGGCAAAAACAAAAAATTCTCAAGGTGACTTTGCAAGAACAAGTGATCAAGCAGCGAATGCAACCCGTGTTTTTTCTGAATCCATAAAAGAAACATCTGCAAAAATAGGTCAAGGCTTGCTTCCAATATTCACTCCTTTAATTATAAAAGCAACTGATTTTGTAAGAAAAGGCGAAAAAATACCAGACATGTTAGAGCGTGTCGGAGAAAAGATTGAACCGACAGCGAAACAAGTTATGAAGTACTTTGGAAAAGCAAAAGATTATTTTGTTGATGAAGTAATTCCTACAGCTAAAAAGGTTGGAAAAGCTATAGGACCAGGTATTACAGAAGGTGCTAAAGACATGTTCAATGTAATAGATAAAGGATTTGAATATGTTATTAAGCCAGGTATTCGCGTCCTAAAAGAATTTACCAATGATAATCCAGAAGCTATGAAACAAGTCGGAAAATGGGCCTCTTACGGAATTACAGGCCTACTTGGTTTTAAATTAGTAGGTAAACCATTATTAGGTGTTTCTAAAGGGATTCTTGGAATTATTGGAAAACTAGAGAAGCTTGGCAATACAGCACAAAGAGAAGCTTTTAAAACAAAAAAAGCTTTAGAAGATGTTGAGTCTACTACACAAATAGCTAGTACACGAACTCAAGCTAAACAAGGTACACTTCCAATTACACCTGTTGGGAAAGTAGGAAAAGGTGCTAAAATTTTAGGTGGAGCAAAAAGCTTTACTAAATCAGTACCTCTATTTTCTTATATTTCAGCAGGTTTAACTTTAACTCAGATTAATAAAGACAATAAATTCGAAAAAATTGGAGACTCTTTAGGAACTATTGTTGGTGGAGCACTAGGTGCTAAAGCAGCTACATGGGCTGGAGCTAAATTAGGTGCAGTAGCAGGAACGGCATTCGGTCCAGTAGGTACTTTAATTGGTGGCATTTTAGGAACTACAGCAGGTTCCATTTTCGGAAGTAAATTTGGAAAGAAATTACAAGAAAAGTGGCCTGATATTTCTGAAAAATTTGGTAAATTATGGGAATCTTCAAAAGATAATTTCTTATTAGGTCCTTTAGTTCAAGGAATTGATGAAGCATTAAAACATGCTAAAGCAGGAATAAAAGAAATTAGACAAGAAACAAAAGATTTATTTAAGAATCCTTTTGATAATAAAGTTAAATCTGGCAATGGAGTATCAAAACAATCTGCTAAGCGAGTTAATTCCTACCTTAAAAATTACGATAAAATTATTAGCAAAGATACTGAAAGTAAGATTGCTGGACGTGTTCTTACTGATGAGGAAATAGCAGAAAGAAATAAAATTTTAAGCGATATGGAGAAACAAGTAACTAATCGCTTAGAAGGAAAGAAAAACAAATCTTATAAGAATATTGATAAATTATCAGAATTAGGTATTCTTAGCGATAAAGATGTTCAAAGTGCAAAAGCAGTAAGTACTGAATTAGCAACTTTCCGTAAAAGAGCATATTCAGATAATGTTAATGAATTAAAAAAATTAGAAAAAGAAGAACATGATGCTGGAATTCAAGCTGCTGAAAGATATACTGCTAGAATTAATGCTATTAAAGAAAAAGCACGTCAAGAAAATCGCAATTTATCTAAAAGTGATTTAGAAGAAATTGAATCAAATGAAAAAAGTGCTACAGCAGCAACTCGAGTTGTACAAGAAGAGTATGCGCAAAAAAAAGCTGCTTTGAATGAAAACATGAAAAGACAAGCTGTCGGCGCTCTTTCAGAATCTGCAAAAGAGCAAAAAATCATTATGGGTAATTTAAAAAATACATCTGGTGAGATTAGTTCACAGCAAGCTGCAGATATTGTTTCTGCTTCTTATAAAGCAAAAGAAGGAGCTATAAAATCTGCGAATGAAAAATATGCTGAAACTAAACGTATTTTAGATGAAGAAAGATATGTTAATGGAACAATTACTCAAGCACAATATGAAGAAGCTCTAAAAAAAGCACAGGAACAAAGAGATGGTGTAGTTTCACAAGCAGAGAAACAGCATGAAGAAGTTGTGACTCAAGCGAAGAAACAAGCAGAAGGCCATTTAGAGCAAGTAGATTGGGAAACTGGTGAAACGTTGTCTAAATGGGATGTTTTCAAGAAAAGTTCTAAAAAGAAATTTAAAGAAATTTGGGATGGAACAGTTGAAGGAGCTAAAAATTTTGGTAAGTCTTTTGGAGAGGCTATCGATAAAGTTGTTTCTAGTGCTTTAGAAACATGGGATAATTTCAAAACAGGATTAGCTGATAAAGTAAATGCAGTAACAGGCGGAATTAACGTTGTATTAGACTTTTTTGGAATTAAAAAAATACCTAAATGGGAACCTAACACGCCTAATTCTACGAAAAATAAGAAAGGTCGTTCCTTTAGCACGGGGTCTCGTGGAGCTTCTTATAGTGGACAAGCCTTAGTTGGAGAAGAAGGTGTTGAATTAGCATACAACAAAAGTACTTCTTCTATGCGTTTATTAGGGGAAAATGGGCCTGAAATAACAAATGTTTCTTCAGGTGAACGAATTTTAAATCATACAGATACAAAGGCTGTGTTAAATGGTGGGATGGGTCAAGGTACAGTCTTGCCAGGTTTCCACAAAGGTAAAGGAAATGGGCTTTCTGATTTTGTTGATAGCGCTAAGGATTTCGGTGCAAATGCTGTTGATAAATTAAAAGACTTTGGATCTAATGCAGTAGATAAAGCAAAAGAAATAGGAACGAAAGCTATAGAAAAAACTAAAGATATAGCTGAAACAGCAAAAGATTGGTTATTAGACCCAGTAGGAAAAGTAACAAGTTTATTTAAGAAACATAACACATATAAAAAGGGCAATAATATCCAAGGTTTAGGATATGGTGTCATGAATAAATTAAAAGATTCTAGTGTTGAATGGGTAAAAAATAAACTTGAAGCTTTTAAAGGATTTTTTGATTCAGAAGACGGTGGAACTTTTGGTTCAGGAGCTTTTGCTCCACATTTTGGTTCTCCGTTTGTTCGCACTTCTGATTACGGCAAGCGACCAGGTCTTTATGGTGATTTTCATACAGGAATTGATTACGCTGCTCCAATGGGAACGTCTATTCCTGCTCAACATCCTGGTCTAGTCGATTGGGTTCAATCCTCTTCTATTGGATTAGGTGAACATGTAGGTGTTAAAGTTGCTAATAACTTATGGGCAATGTACGGACATATGAGTCGAATCAGAGCTAAAAAAGGCGAACAAGTTAAAGCTGGAGAAATAATTGGTAATGTTGGTTCTTCTGGATGGTCAACTGGTCCTCATGTTCACTATGAACTTAGAAAAGGCGGTCCAAATGGTCAACATGTCAATCCTGATACCTATGGTGGTGCACATGTGGCTGTTGGAGCAGCAGGATGGGAACCACAAGTTAGGAAAGCTGCCAAACAAATGAATCAACAAGTTAGCGATTCAGAAGTTAACGGTATTTTAGCTCAAATTCAGAGAGAATCTAGTGGAAATCAAAGCATTATCCAAAGTTCTGCTGTTTGGGATGTAAACACAGCTAGTGGAAATCCAGCTAGAGGTTTGCTTCAGTATATTCCACAAACTTTTGATGCATATAAAGTACGTGGTTACGAGAACATTATGAATGGTTTCCATCAATTAATGGCATTTTTCAATAATTCAAACTGGAGAACAGATTTGCCATATGGACGTTCTGGATGGGGACCTACTGGACATAGAATCAGAGCTTATGCTAAAGGAGGGCGTCCTTCAAAAGGGGAAACTGTTTTAGTAGGAGAAAATGGTCCAGAGTTGTTTGAAGCAGACACAGCAGGAACGGTACATCCGCATGAAAAAACTAAAGAACTATTCAAACAAGGAACGCCAGCTGTTAATTTTAGTCCTAATATTACTATTAATGTAGGAGATAGTACTGATAAATCCGTTGTTGGTGATATTAGAGAAGCTGTAAAAAAAGTGTTAGAAGATGAATATGCAAAATTGCTTAATATTTTAGGAACAGGAGAGGTTGTTTAATGGGATACATTCAAAGTGGTAAGTCTAAAATAGAAATTGTAAACGTTAGTGAAAATGTAACTAGTGCTGCTAATGTATCTCAATATCCTGTTGAGTCAGGAGCGCCGATTACTGATCATATGATGTATACAGGAGGTCCAGTCACAATTAGTGGCTGGATTCTTGCTAAAAATGGTAATGCAGCAGAACAAGCATATAATACATTGGTTTCTTGGCAAAAAGATGTGCGTTGGATTGTTTATCGAGGTCGATCATATTTTAAAAATGCTGTAATACAGGACATCAGCAAAGGTTATGACACTGTGGAAAATGGATTTAATATAACTATTACGTTGCAACCGATTCGTGTAGCTAAAACTATTTGGGAAAAAATCCCACAACCACCAGTTGCAAAACAACCTTCAAAACCAAGTAATGCAGTATATGTGACAGTTCAGCCTGGAAATACTTATTGGGGTTGGTGGCAACAATACGGAACGTCCATTCAGCAACTAAGAGATTGGAATAAATGGCCAGATAGATTTATTCCAATAGGTGCTCGAGCGCGTGTGAAATGAGGTGAGTAAATGTCTTTAAGAGCGTATATTCCTATTGATAAATATTCTTTACCTGAAAGATTTGAAATTCCTTTAGGAAATACTCACTATATTTTTGAAGTTGATTATAATCGTACAGAACAATTTTTTACTGTAGATTTATATGATATGGAATTTACTCCACTAGTGATTGGAGAACGAATGGTAATTAATGAAAGACTTTGGCAAGATATTGTAGATACTCGATTACCTTCTGCAGATTTAATTCCTATGGATGAATCAGGTTCTGCTAAAGAAATAACTTTTGAAAATTTCGGTGTTCAAGTCTTTCTTTATATTGATGATTTACCTCCAAACTATGATGTGCCAAGCTTGGAAAGGGAAGATACTTAATGGGAAATACACAATGGCAACGTTTATTACAAATTGAAATACATGATAAAAATGGTAAGAATCGAGTTTTATTAAGAGCTGATTCAGGTAGATTAGATCGGTTAGAAATTCATTTTACAGCACCATTTTCTGATTCTCCTAATCCGTCAGAAGTTAGTGTGACAATATATAATTTAAATCAAAAAAGCATTAATTTTATTAAGAAAGGAAATCCAGTTTATATTCATGCAGGATATGCAGGAACTTCACATGGAGTTATTACATCTGGAACAATAGCAGAAGTAAAACCATCTGTTCTGAATGGTGTAGATAGAGCGACAACCTTTACTTTTTTAGAAGGAAAAGATTATTCAGAACAAAAAGAAGTAAATATTACTTTTAATAATGGAACTGATGCAAATACAATAATAAATCGGGTTGCTAGAGAAGCAAATATTCCGTTGGCAGAAATAAAATTAAAAAATAACAAAATATACGGTTCAGGATATACCGCTGATGGCCAAGCAATGACAATTTTGGAAGAAATTGCTAAAGCTTGTGATACATCATTATATTTTAAAAGAGGTCAACTTGTAATCAAAAATTTTCGTGATGGAAATAAAGAACGATATAAATTAAGCCCTGATACAGGGCTTATTAATCAACCGACAAGAGTTGAAAGTCGTGATTATACGGGTTGGTCTATAGAATGTCTTTTACAACATAAAATTACTACAGGTACAGCAGTTTATATTGATTCAAAAAACATAAAAGGAAATTTTTATGTAAAAAATGGACAGCATTCTTATGATGGTACTCGATTTGTTACAACATGTGAGGTGGTTACCTAATGAATGAAGTAGACTTAGCTTTTTTTCGATCCTTTAAAAATAGAATTTTAAAGGAAATTAATGTTATGCAATTATGTCGAGTTGTTAACATTAAAGGCACAAAAGCTGATGTACAACCACTAGCTTTAAAATCAGATGGAAGTAAAAGAGCATTGATATTAAATGCTCTTATTACTAAACATTGTCAGTCTGATATTTCTCAAGGAGTTGTTGTAGTAGTAGCTTTTTGTGACCGTGATATTGATAATTACAGAAACTCTGCTGACTATTCGTTATCATCTGATAGAATGCATAGTCAAAATGATGCTGTAATTGTAGGAGTGATTGCCTAATGCGTGATTTGAAATTAGTTAATGGTGATTTATCTATTCGCGATTATGATATTTTATTGGTTGAAGATAATTCAGAACTTACACAAAGTGTATTTATGATTTTATCCATTCGATTAAAGGAATTTAAATTAGATCCATCGGTTGGTTTGGAAAGTGAGAATATGCTTGGTAAAAATTACAATGAAGACTATTTGAAACAAGATATAACAGAAGCGATTTTAGATCAAGAACCTAGAATTAATAGCATTGAAAATATAGAAATTGTAAGAAATAATAGAAAATTAGATATTAAAATAAGTATGCTATCAATCTTGAATGAGGAAATGGAGGTACGAATAAATGTTGGATGAAAACGGATTTAAACGGAAAACATATAATGAATTGCTTTATGATATGTCTGAAAAAGCAAAAGCTTTGTTTGGTTCGGATGTTAATGTTTCAGGACATTCTGTTCTGGGAATCATTATTCGTATTGTTGCATGGTTTTTATCTATTTCTCATGAATTGACTGAAAGGGTTTATTATAGTGGATTTATTAGTCAAGCAACAGGTGTTTCATTAGATCGTTTAGGCGCAAATAATGGTATTTATCGTAATCCTGCAACAGTTGCGGTAGTTGAACTAGAATTTTCTGGAAAAGCTGGTTATGTCATTAATGAAGGTGTATGTTTTTCTACAGAAAATAAAATAATGTTTCAAATGATTGATATAGTTAAAATTGATGATAGTGGTTTTGGTAAAGGACATGCAATTTCTTTAGAAAAAAATGCAAGTTCAAATGTACCTGCAAACACTATTACAGTTCAAGTTGAACCTACAGAAGAAATAATCTCTGTTAATAATCCTGCTAGAGCTGAAGGTGGTGCAGAACGTGAAACAGATAAGGCTTATCGTGATAGAATTGGTATTTCTGTCCGAGGGAATCCAGGACCACCTATTAATGGAATATTAACAGCATTATTAGAAGTTAGCGGAGTACGAACTGCAAGTGTTGTTGAAAATAAAACTATGAAAACAGACTCATATGGAAATCCACCTAAGTCAGTTCATGTGCACATTTTAGGTGGTGTGAAAGAAGATATTGGACAGGCAATTTTTAAAAGTGTGGCAGCAGGAATTGATACTGTTGGTGCAGAAGAAGTGGAAGTAAAAGATTTAGGAGGATTTAGCCATATTGTTAAATTTGATTATGCAAAGGCAGTTCCTATATTTGTAAATATTTCTATTCAAGTAGACTCGAAATTTGAAGAAAGTGGAACAGAAAAACTTAAAACTGTGGTAAATAATTACATCAATAATCTGACTATGGGAGAAGTAGTCAGATTTTCTTATATTTATCCTCTTGTCTATCAAATACCAGGTATTGTTGTTGCTGATGTGAAAATTGGATTATCTGCAGAAGCTACGGAAGCGAAAGATATCAAATTGAAGCCTGATGAGTCAGCTGAATGTATACCAGAAAATGTGGTGATTACAAATGTTGAAAAAACTTAAGGATTATTTGCCAGATGTATTTAATCGAGAAAATTCAAATATATTGAAATTATTCGAAATATTTGAACTTGAAATTAAAGAATTAAATGATTTGCTACACAAAATTGCAAAATGGCGTTCAATAGATGAAGCGCAAGGAAAAAGTTTAGATGAACTAGGAGCAAATGTAGGGCAAGCGAGAGGGAAAACTACTGATGAAATTTATCGGGTGTTGATTCGTGGAAAGATGTCAAGAAATACAAGCGATGGAACAATAGACAAAATGCTACATGCAATTTCAACTTCACTAAATTGTCAACCGAGTGATATACATGTTATATCAGCAAATGAAACAATAGATGAAAAGGAGCCAGCGTGTATTATTATAAAAAAAGCACCTTTAGACTCTTTAAATAGCTCTGGATTAAGTATTAATCAATTTTTACAAATTGTTGAAAGTATAAGTGCTGGTGGAGTTAGAATAGCATATGTTCATTTAGAAGGAAGTTTTTCTTTTTCAAGCACAAATGATTTAGAAAGTAGCGTTGAAGGATTTGCTGATATTGAAGGTACTGTCGGTGGTACTTTAGGTGGAGTATTTATTCCTGCAGAAGATTACAAATTACCAATTTAACAAAAGGAGATTGATCTAAATGAAATTTATACAAGAATTACCGACTTGGTTAGCTTCAGGAGTTAAACCTCCAGAAAGTTTAATTAACAATGGTTGGAAAGCTTCACAAAAGCCTCCTGCTGATTATTTTAATTGGTTTTTTTTTAGAACCCATGAAGCTTTAAAAGAATTACAAGAAAAAGCAACACATATAGAAGATTTTGATAATCATAAATCTAATAAAGCAAATCCTCATGGAGTTACCGCTAGTCAGGTTGGATTGGGGAATGTATTGAATCAAAAACAAGCAACAAAAGTTGAATTTGACGCACATACTCAAAATAATACTAGACACGTTACAGAAGAAGAAAGAACATTTTGGAATGAAAAAGCTGATGCGGTCCATAATCAATCTTGGGACACAATTACTGATGTCCCAGAGGCAACGATTACGAAAAAAGGAATTGTTAAATTAACAGATTCAATAACAAGTACAGACGTATATACAGCAGCAACACCTAATTCAGTAAAAAATGTTAATGATGAGTTAGAAAATCATAAATCTAATAAAGCAAATCCTCATGGAGTTACCGCTAGTCAGGTTGGAACATATAGTTCTGGAGAAATTGATAAAAAATTTGTAGCAAAAACAGCATATGCTAATGATTTAGATAAAAAAATTGATAAAAGTGCTTTTAATGCATCAGGACAGCATATTTCATTTAATGGTATTACTATTCATGTTCAAAAATCAAATACAATTGTTGTATGTAATGTAGAAGGAATTTTTAAAAAGGGAAAAGTTAATGGGTGGCATGAGGTTTCTACTAAATTAGAAAATAATTATAGACCAGTAAATATGATTATTAAGATACCTTTTACTATAAATATCGCAAATACTATTCAAACTAATAAATATGGAGCGATACAAATAGAGCCTTCAGGACGAATAATGATTAGAACTTATGGATTGCAAAATGATAATGTGGAATTTGGTGGAAGTGCGACGTGGATAAGATAGAAATATTTCAGAAAGTAGGTAAGTAGTTTTGATTGAAGAATTTGTAAGAGGTTTATTAACAAATCCAGAGCAAGTAACATTTACAACTCTATTTGTTGGTTTATTTATTTGGGTGATGAAACAAAATAATGATCGTGAGCGTAATTATCAAGAAACAATTGGAAAGCTTGCGGACTCGTTAAAAGATGTTGAAGACATTAAAACGACGGTAGAAAAAATTCATGAGAAATTAAATTAAGGTATGGCTCTAAGCTATACCTTTTTATTATTAATTTTAGGAAGGTGTTTTTATGAAAAAAACTGTTAAATTATTAGTAGCTGGTGCAATGACCTTAGGTTTGATGTTACCAGTTGGCGTAGATGCTTATCAAATTGAACAAGACCCAATCAATTTTGGTGGTTATTTTCCTGGCTATGCAACCAATGAATTAATTGTGTTACATGAGTCAGGAAATGGAAATAATGTCGGTCCCAATAGTTTAGACAATGAAACGGCATATATGAAACGAAACTGGCAAAATGCGTACGTTTCATATTTTGTTGGTTCTGGTGGTCGAGTGAAACAGTTAGCACCAGCAGGACAAATTCAATGGGGCGCAGGACCAACAGCGAATGCAAAAGCCTATGCACAAATCGAATTAGCTCGAACGAATAACAAAGAAACATTCAAAAAAGACTATGCAGCCTATGTTAACTTGATCCGCGATTTAGCAACTCAAATCGGGGCAACATTTGACTTAGATGATGGTACAGGATACGGAATTGTATCGCATGATTGGGTGTCTAAAACTTGGTGGGGTGATCACACTGACCCATATGGATATTTAGCAAGTTGGGGAATTAGCAAAGCACAATTAGCACAAGATTTACAAACTGGACTTCCAGAAGATGGTCACGATGTTATTGTAAATCCTGGCAAACCAAACAAACCTAAATATAAAGTAGGGCAGAACGTTCGCTTTACAACAATCTACAAAACCCCAGATGCACCGATTAATGAGCATATCAACGCTAGCGCGCTTTGGACGCAAGTTGGTACAATCACACAGAAATTAGACGGTCGTAAAAATCTATATCGGATTGAAAATAGCGGTAAATTATTAGGATATGCGAACGATGGAGATATTGCGGAGCTTTGGGAAAATAGCAAACCTAAGCCAGCTAAAGTTTTTACTATCGGTGTAAATGAAGGGATTGTGTTACGTACTGGCTCACCTAGTCTGTATGCGCCAGTATATGGTATCTGGCCAAAAGGTGCACAATTTAGATATGATTCTGTCCACGTGGCAGACGGTTATGTTTGGCTAGGGGGAACAGACTCAAACGGAACAAGAATTTACATTCCTGTTGGACCAAATGATGGTGATCCAAGCAATACATGGGGGACAGGATATTAAGCAAAAAAAGTATTGAAAAATCTCTCAAAATTTTTTATAATATCCTTACATTTGGTACATTATTAAATTTCTCGTTCACACTCTATCAATGATTGATAGGGTGCTTTTTATTGTTGAAATTTAGAATAAATAGATTTAAAATATAGTTACCTTTTAATAAATTCATAGTATGACCTTCTTTTATTAATAATACAAGAAGGGTGCACCTATCTTTTCCCAAGTCCTAAGATAGGTGCATTTTTTGTTGAAATATATTGAAAGCCTGTATAAAATGATAGTAGGCCTTTTTGATAAAGGTTGCATGGTTTTCTCAATTGTAACGGAGCTCTCTATGTTTTATAGAGAGTTCTCTTTTTTTATTGAAATTCAAAAAAGAAAGCGGTAAAATATATTTACCAAACAGTTTTATTTTTCATTTTATTACTACCTCTTGCCGCCTTTCCCCAATGAGGCGGCCTTTTTTTACATAAAAATATTGAACTCAAAAAACAGATATTGTAAAATGTTGATACATATTTAAACTCTTATTTTTTCACACAGATCGCCTTTTCTCAATAAGACGGTCGCTTTTTTTTTGTTGAAAATTGAAAATCAGTAAAGTAAAATTATTATATATTAAGCTATAACCAGTAAGAACTATTTTATCCCCAATAGGGTGGTTCTTACTTGGACCATTAGCTCAGCTGGTTAGAGCAAACGGCTCATAACCGTTCGGTCACAGGTTCGAATCCTGTATGGTCCATAATTAAAGGCTTACTTCTCGTTTAAGAGGTAAGCCTTTTTTGTTGTAGTAAATCCACTTTTATATGAACATCATTTGAATACCAAATTTAGAACAAAAAAAGATAGGAAAAAATGAAAGTGTTAATTTTTATCAATGCACTAGTTGCTCTACTTATCGAAATATGCAAATTTGCATTTTATTTTTCTGTATGTAATTTGTTATATTAAAAACAAAAAGGAGTTTATATAATGGTTGAACCCATATTAAGTTTAGCTAGTGCAGTGATTACTTTGATTACAGCAATATTTGGAATTATCCAAGATAAAAAATCTTTAGAAAAGAAACAAGAAATCAAAAATATACAGTTACAAAAAATTAGCGATATAAGCACTAGTGGAGATAATTCATCAATAAACATCATGGCGATGCAGATTCAAGATTCTATACTAATACGAAAACATCAAGAGGAACAAATAGAAAATCAGATGTTTCTTGAAAATTTGGGCAGGCTATCTGCTTATAATAAATGTTTTTTAGTCTTGTGTCCTGCTATAATAGTGGCTCTGTTTTTTGCAGAAAAAATAAATTCGTTAACGATTGCACTACAAACTTGTAGTATTATAGTAAGCTCGTTTGCCATTTCTCTATATTTTAGGTATATGTTTCATAGATATGTACGCAAAATAAAAGTTAGAGGTAGGGAAATGGATCTCGCTAGTAGAATGATAAGAGCTGTGGAATTTACTGTTTTTCCACTATTGCTACTCATAATTTCAGTTTTAAGTTTAATTTTTTCAGTTGTTAAATATCCTAGCAAAATTGATGAGAATAGTCTGTATATAATTTTAGTAGTAGTATATTTTATTTCAGCTTATGTAGAATTTTCATTATTTAACCTTGTAGTAGCAGGAAATATATGGTCAATTAAAATGTTTTTAAAGAAATTTTTTATTGTTTTTGGACTAATGTTTATTATTATATTGATGGGATTGGTTGTTTATACATCGTCTATTTAAATGAAAAGTTAAATCTATCAGCGTGATGATTTTGTCTGTGCAAAGGTCTGTGACTTTAGTTAAAACTATGTGTATTTAATGGAGTAGACTAGATTACAAAATCCTATTGTATCAATTAAAATTAGAGTACATGTTGTTAATTAAATAACATAATTTGTTCTTGTAGCTTAGCTGGTTAGGGTAAACAGCTCATAATTGTTTGATCACAGGTCCGAGTCCTATATGGTCCATGGTAAAATATCCCCTTCTTGTTAGGAGGTAGATATTTTTTGTTAAATTATTGACGTAAAAGTGCATAAAGAAGACAATTATAAAAAATGAGAGGTGTAATATGACTGCTGAAATAGGTATTTTAAATAAACATGGAGTGGTTTTAGCTGCTGATAGTGCTGTTACTATAGGTGGAGGGAAAGTATATAACTCAGCCCGTAAGTTATTTACTGTAGGAACTGCACACTCAATAGGAATTATGATATATGGTAATGCAAGTTTAATGGGGGTTCCTTGGGAAATATTAATTAAGCGCTTTTCGAAGCAAATATCAATGAAACCATTGGATTCTACTGAAAGTTATGTGGAAAGTTTTTTAGAATATTTAAAAAATGAAAGTTTATTAGATGATGAAAATGCTGCAATACATTATATTTTTTCTTTTTCGAATAATTTAGTTCAAATAATTACTCAGTTATCTGCTCCTAGCTTAGATTACTATGTGCAAAGTGGTAGATCAATAGATAATAATGACATTGTTTTAATTACAAATAGTGTAATTGATGATCTTCTGAATGACATTAAACAAGAGAAAACAATTACTAAAATAAAAGAAGAGGAATTTCATAGTCTTTATGATGATGTAATAAAACAAGCGATGGAATTAGAATTTAAAATTCCAGAAGTTCTAGAAAATACATTTAAAAAGTTTACTGAATTAGTATTTTTATTGCTAAATAGATCTAACGATATACTATCTTCTAGCGGCTTAGTTATTGCTGGATATGGTACAAATGACTCTTTTCCATCATTGTATTGCCATGAGTTTCAAGGAAAAGTTTTAGGTGAAATTATTTATTCTAAAACAGTTGCACAAAAAGTTGATGTTACTAATTTTCCTAAAAGAGATGAGGAAAATGCTGAATACTCGAAAGTAACAAGTTCAATAGTTCCGTTTGCACAAGAAGATGTTGTACAAACTGTTTTAACAGGAATTGCCCCTGAATTAAAAAATAAGCTATTTAGTTTATTGGGAGAGTCTGGTAAAATGGAAAGTAGTGATGTCGCATCATTTTTAAATGAATTTGAAAAATACCAGAATGAAATTTTTATTCGTAAAATGGTTGATACAATTGAAGTTTTACAAATTGATGAAATAGCTGATGTAGCAGAAACATTAGTAAATCTAACTGGTTTTAAAAGAAAATATACTAGTGACATTCCAACGGTAGGGGGACCTATAGATGTATTAGCTATAAACTTAGGAGAAGGACCTATTTGGATTAAAAGAAAACACTATTTTGATATTAATAAAAATATCGAGTTTAGGAATAGAAAGGAGAAATATAATTATGATTACGGTAATAAGCAAAAATACAAATAATAGTAAGCTTTTTTACTCAAAGAGGAATGATTTTGATAACAGCTTATATGAATTGGAAAAAATTTTTAAGAAATCGTACGTTTCTTCTGATGCTCTGGAAGAGTATGAGCAATATAAACGTAAAAGAAAAATTATAGAAAAAATGAAAAAGTGTTAGCTCGAAGAATAGAGCTTACTAGTTATAGTCATATATAATCCATAAAATATAATTTAAAAAGCGCTCTATTTGAGCGCTTTTTAAATTATACCTTTCTTTTTCCGCACACACATTTCACCACAACTAGTTGCCTTTTTTGATTATACCTACCATAAACAGCAAGCTCTGTGCCATCAGGTAACATGAGTAATTCGTCCGCCAATTCTTTTTTAGAAATAATACAATTGATAGTCTCTTTTTGAGTTTGTAAAGAAAAGCGGACTAACATTTCTGGATAAGTAGTTAATACCTTGATTTTATGAATTGTTCCTACATAATTTGGTTTCATAGAAATCAACTCCTTGCTAGTAGTTAACTATATTATAGTAAGATTGTTTTTATTCGTCTAGGTATGAAATTGACTACCATTTGACTACCAAATTAGTGGTATTCAGAGGTTTTGAAGATAGTAATAAAATAATGAAAAAGCCTATTTAATAAGGCTTTTACATACAAAATTATTCAGTTTCACGGAGTAAAAAGATTATCGTGATCCATTAACAGTTATGCGCATCTTTACTTCGGATAGTACCTTGGGCGGCGTAACGTTCAAGAGTGATACGTATGATCAATTAATTCAAGAAACTAGAACAACACATGCGGCTGATCAAGAGGCTCGTTTAAATGACTTTGCTCAAGCACAAGATATTTTGGTGAATCAGGAAACGGTTTTAGCACCAATCTACAATCGAAGCATTTCTGTATTAGCTAATCAAAAAATCAAGGATCTGTATTGGCATTCATTTGGACCTACGTACAGTTTAAAATGGGCTTATGTTAACTAATTGAATGAAGGTAGGAAGGGGTTTGTCATGCTTTTAAAAAACTGTAAATTAGAAACAGGATTTTCTACTGTGAATCAGCGAATTGTTGCGACAGAAACAGCTAGCTATGATATTCGAATTGAAAACGAGGTCTGTACTGCGGTCGCACCGCAGTTAAGGCCTTTAGAGAGCGAAACAGTTATCGATGTGAATCAGCAACTCGTTTTACCTGCTCTAAGAGAAATGCATATTCATATTGATAAAACGTATTTTGGGGGACCTTGGAAGGCCTGTCGTCCACTAACGAAAGGAATTTTAACACGTATTGAAGAAGAAACTTGGCTGTTACCTGAACAATTACCAACTAGTTTAGAACGTGCTTGCCAAGTTATTGAGCAGTATATTCAACAAGGCCATTATCATATTCGCAGTCATTGTAATGTAGATCCATCTATTGGAACGAAACATATTGAAATCACTAAAGAAGCATTTAGTCGATATGAACAATACATTACTCATGAAATTGTGGCTTTTCCTCAACACGGATTACTCCGCTCACAAGTCGAACCTTTGATGCGCGAAGCCTTACGCATGGGGGCAACTCATGTCGGCGGCGTTGATCCAGCCCTTGTGGATCGTCATGTGGATCATTCAATCGCAAAAATATTTGAATTAGCTACCACATTTAATAAAAAAATTGATGTTCATTTACACGCCCGTGATACTTTGGGACTTTATGAATTTAATAAATTTGTTGATTATACAGAACAAGCAAAGATGTTTGGCAAAGTTACTTTAAGTCATGCTTTAGCTTTGGGGAGCTTAGAAGAAGCAGCAATTAGAGACATTGCGCAAAAATTCATCGAAACAGGGATTGATTTGACTTCGACTGTACCGATTGGAATGCCCACCATGCCGATTCCAACCTTGGTTGAACAAGGTGTTAAGATCTCCGTGGCTCATGACAGTTTGACGGATCATTGGTCGCCTTTTGGCAGTGGCAATACAATAGAAAAATTAAATACAGCCGCTCAAAGATTTAAAATTAGCGATGAGTATCGCTTGAATCGTTTATGGGGCTTAGCGAGTAATTTTGTAACGCCTCTTGATCCTAACGGGCAGCGAGTTTGGCCTAACGTCGGCGATTCTGCAGATTTCCTACTATTTAATGCTGAGAGCACTGCTCACGTGATTGCACGCCAACAGCCAATCCAACAACTGATACTAAAAGGACAACTGGTTGAAGCCGTTCAAAAGGGGGAAAGAGAATGACAGCATCCATTGTTTATTTGAATAATGTTCGTTTAGAAACTGGTTTTGCTAAAGACCACCACGAATTAACGTATACTAAAACCGCACGCTATACTTTAGCGATTCAAGAAGGCAAAATTCAAGCGATTATTCCGCAAAATCAAGTCACTGAAAAGCAACAAGGAACTGATTTAAACGGACAACTGGCTATTCCCGCTTTTCAAGAGAGCCATAACCACTTAGATAAAACCTACCTTTCATTAGGCTGGCGTGCTAGCCAACCTGTTAAGAATTTAAAAGAGCGTTTAGCAGACGAAGCCAGTGAACTTAAATTGTTAGCGCCGTCAACAGAACAACGAGCGACGGCCATGATTGAAAAATTGATTGGGTATGGAGCCTCTTATATTCGGACACATGTCAACATTGATCCTTATGTAGAACTAGAAAACTTCTGGGGCGTCAAAAGAGCCTTAGAAAAATATGCGCATGTGATTGATTATGATATTGTTGTCTTTCCACAGCATGGATTATTAAAAAATCCCCACACGGTTTTACTCATGAGAGAAGCCCTAAAAAATGGTGGAACAATGGTTGGCGGTTTAGATCCTGCAGGCATTGATTATGCAATTGAAGAATCTTTAGAAACCATTTTTGATCTGGCAGAAGAATTTCAAGTAGGAATCGATATCCACTTGCATGATACGGGGGAGGTTGGTGTTTATACAATTGATAAATTTTTAGACATTTTGGAAGAACGAAAATTTACTCAGCGAACCGCTATCAGTCACGCCTTTGCGCTGCTAGATGTACGACCAGGAGAAAAAGAAAAACTATACCAACGCTTGGCAACACATCAAACGGCGATTATGTCTACAATTCCCTATGATCCTCGTTATTTATTGCCACCAATTGATGTGTTACGCCAAGCTGGTGTATCGGTTCATTTAGGTAGTGATGGCTTTTTTGACTCTTGGAGTTCTAATGTTTCAGGTGATTTATTTGAAAAATTACGTAATTTTTGTGAAATGACAGGAAAGATTACAGAAGAGCAACTTACTCAAGCTTACGTCCATGGCTGCGGCAAAGAAGCACCTTTTTCATTTGAAGAAGAACGTCTTTGGTTTACAGAAGGCGACGAAGCAAACTTTATCTTTACAGAAGCAGCTTCTACAGCAGAAGTGATTGCTAGAAAACCACAGAAACGCCAGATTATGTTGAAAGGACAATGGGTTTAACTTGCTTTAAAATTAGGTAGAAATAGAATGCTAAAAAGCCAAACAGAGGAAACAGGGTTCAGCTCTGAGCGACGCATAGTGTCAGTCCAGCGGTTACTCGTCACAGTTTAATCCTTATAAAGTGCTTCTGCTCACAACGTGTATCAGCGTTTCAAGTTTGTTTGACTCACTTTAACATAGCACTTTTGCGTATCTTCCTTTATAATAAGACAAAATGAAGGAGATGAACCAAGCATGACTGAACAAACGAGAGAAAACAAAAAAGCAGCCTACGAATTGTGCTTACAACAATTGAGCGGTTTGTTAGAAATAGAAACGGATGCTATTGCAAATTTAGCAAACTCGTCCGCGTTACTTGCACAAACGTTACCAGACACCGTTTTTGCTGGGTATTATTTATATAAAGATGAAGAATTAGTTTTGGGGCCTTTTCAAGGGAAAGTCTCTTGTACCAGAATTAAAATGGGCAAAGGTGTCTGTGGTGAGTCCGCGGAAAAACAAGCTACATTGATTGTTGATAACGTGAAGACACACGCCAATTATATTTCTTGTGACTCAGCTGCGATGTCTGAAATCGTTGTACCGATGGTAAAAAATCATCAATTGGTCGGTGTTTTAGATATTGATAGTGGTGTAACAAATAGCTATGATGCGGTTGACCAACTGTATTTGGAAAAATTTGTTACCTTGTTACTAGAAAAATCAGATTTTTAAGCAGACTATTTTTGCTTTCTGACAAATCATGAGAAAATAAAGTATAAAATTTGATCATGAAAGAAGGTGAGTCATTTGTTAGAGCTGTATATAAATTTTAAAGGTGAAGCAAAAGAAGCAATTGCGTTCTATGAAGATGTTTTTGATACAAAATGTCAAAATTTAATGACTTTTGGCGAAGCACCTGAAGATCCTGAGCATCCTATAAACGACGAGATAAAGGATTTAGTGATGAACGCAAGTATCATTATTGAAGGAACCTATGTAATGATTTCAGATGTTCCTGATATGTTTGGTTTTGAAGTTACGGAAGGAAATAACCTTTCGCTCGTGGTTAGCACAGATGATGATGAAAAAATTGATCGCTTATTTAAACGATTATCTGAAGGTGGCACTGTTACAATGCCGTTATCTGAAACTTTTTGGTCCAAAAAGTATGGTTCCCTAAAAGATCAGTTTGGCATCCATTGGATGTTTAATTATTATGAAGAAGATTAAAATAAAAAATCCCCAATCCGTTATTTTCATTGGATTGGGGATTTTTTATTCATGAAAGAATTGCTTCTTAGCGATTTGATACTGCCGTTGCTTTTCTGTCCAAAATTGCTGATCGTTTTCATCAATTTTGCGAATGACTTTTGCTGGATTGCCCCCAACAATCGTGTTGGCAGGAACGTCTTTTGTAACCACAGCACCAGCAGCGACAATAGCATTTTTTCCAATTGTAACGCCAGGTAAAATGGTGGCACTTCCGCCAATCCACACGTTATCTTCAACAATAATTGGCGTCCCGAATTCTAATTCTGCAGTTCGAATCGTTGGATCAATTGGATGGCCGGCAGTATAAAAACTAGCACGAGGGCCAACCATGACATTATCACCGAAGATGATTTTGTTTACATCTAAAAAAATGCAATCCATATTTGCATAAAAATTTTCTCCTACCTCAATATGGCGACCGTAGTCTACATGGAGGGGTGGAGTGATATATAACTCATTGCCAGTTTTTCCTAATAATTCTTTTTCTAGGGCCACAATTTCTTTCACATTATCGATAGGAAGTTGATTGATTTTTTGAGCTAACACCTTGCCTTTTGTTGATTTGTTTTCGGGTAAAATGGTGGGGGCGTAATATAATTCACCTTTTAACATTTGCATATAATCAAAGTCATTTTGTTTCATGTAAGCGCTCCTTTAGGCTTTTTCTCTATTGTATCAAATCAATACAATAAGTCGAGGAATATGTAAAATAAAAAAGGACAGATAGCAAAATAGCCTTGCTTATCTATCCTTTACCTAAGGTTATCCAATTTTTTTAACTCTCCCGCCAATTTTATCTGCTAATTTTTGTGCTTCTTTTTCAGAGTGGTAAACTAAACAACCTGATTTATCTCGCGTACGTTTACCATCTGCAGTTAAATAGCCATGAAAAAATTTGATTGCATACATAGACATCACCGCCTTTCTAATTGAAAATAGTGTAAATGGAGCGATTAAAAATGTCAAATAATAGAAGTGCTCTTAACCATTCTTATCTTTTTTAGTTCGAAGATAAGCTTGGTTAAGAGCATCTTTTCACTTAATAAATTAGTTTGAAACGGGTCGTTGAGTGAAATTCCTGTTCAGGTGAGAGGGTGATAGAACCGAACAAGGGAAATCTTTCAGCACCAGGACAGACTTGGGTTTCAAATGTGAGCGCTCCGTGATTGACTAATTTTTGCCCTTGAATATCGGGACCGTTATCAGCAAAATTTGCTGAAAAAATAACAACTGAAGGTTGATCAGTGAACATTTCTAAGGTGATATCTTTAGTAGGACTTTTTAAGATAACATCTGGGTTAATTAAATCATGATTGGTTAAGATGAAAGGGTGATCGAAGCCGTTCATCTTTTGGATTTGTTCATCGTTACTTGAAAAAACCTCAGCTAATTTTTTAGGTTTTTGTAAATCAAAAGCTGTCTGGTCGACGGAAGCTAATTCTCCAAGCGGTAAAACTCTTTCATCAAGCGGGACATACTTTTGGGCATTTATTTGTAACTCATGCGTATCAATGGGGATTGTAGGATTTCCAGTTAAATTAAAGTAGACATGATTGGTTGGATTAAAAAGTGTTTGTTCATCTGTAGTTGCCTGATACTCAATTTGCCATTCATTTTCTTCAGTCAATGTATACGTGACTGAAACAGTGAGATTTCCAGGAAAACCATTTTCACCAGCAGGACTCTCTAGCCAAAATTTCACAGAAGGATTCACTTGTGCCTCTTGGATTTCACTGTGCCATTTTTTACTTTCAAACCCAGGTGTGCCGCCGTGAAGTGTTGTTTGAGTAGGAGTATTAATCATCGTTTGATACGTTTTACCCGCTAGTTCAAAGGAGCCATCGGCAATTCGGCCAGCTGTTCGACCAATTGTTGCACCAAAATATAAGTCTTTAGACAAATATTCATCTGCTGAGGGAAAGCCTAGCACGAGTGATCGGGATTCATTTTTTGTAAGAGGAACGTCGAGCGCAACAATTCGCGCACCAAAATCTGTTGCTTTTAAAGTCACACCATTTTTATTCGTCAGTGTGTAAAGAAGCATTCCTTGTCCAAATGATTCAGTTGAAATAGTCAAAATAATCAATCCTTCCTTCAAGTAAATATTTAGTAAATTTAACTTTGTTGTTTAGATTATTTAAATAGTCAAAAAGAAACGCTAAGAAAATAAATCTTTATTTAATTGTATTGTACACGTTTTCAATCAAAATGACAATTAAGAAAATATTAAGTAAACATTTGCAAAAATTTAGTAAATATTATACAATTTGTTTACTAATGAAAGGAGCGATTAGTGATGGAAGAACTGTTAATGAATCGATTTGTAGAAATATTTGGTGAGAAAGGGACAGCCTGTTATTTTGCCCCTGGAAGAATTAATTTGATTGGTGAACATACAGATTACAATGGCGGTCATGTTTTCCCAGCGGCTATTACGTTAGGGACATTTGGTGTGGCAAGAAAAAGAGACGACCAAAAAATTCGGATGTTTTCTGATAATTTTAAAGAGGTTGGTCTCATCGAATTTTCATTAGAAGATTTAACCTATTCAGATTCGGATGATTGGGCAAATTATCCTAAAGGCGTTTTAAATTACTTGATTGAAAGCGGACACAATATTGATTCTGGCTTAGATGTGCTCTTCTACGGTACGATTCCTAATGGTGCTGGCTTGTCTTCTTCTGCTTCTATTGAACTTTTAATGGGAACGATCTGTAATGATTTATATGCTTTACACTGTCCAATGCTTGAATTGGTGCAAATCGGTAAAAAAGTGGAGAATGAATTTATTGGCGTTAATTCAGGAATTATGGACCAATTTGCCGTAGGAATGGGAGAAAAAGATCAAGCTATTCTACTAGATACCAATAATATGCACTATGAAATGGTTCCCGCCAAATTAGGTGAGTATACGATTGTTATTATGAATACTAACAAACGTCGTGAATTAGCAGATTCAAAATATAATGAACGCCGTGCAGAATGCGAAGAAGCCGTTCGTTTGCTTCAAAAAGAGTTATCTATTGAATTTTTAGGTGAATTAGACAGCGAGACATTTGAACAATATCAAGCATTGATTGGAGATCCAACGTTGATTAAACGAGCGCGTCATGCCGTCACAGAAAATGAACGAACTTTATTGGCAAAACAAGCGCTAACTGAAGGGGATTTGGAAGAATTTGGCTTATTATTAAATGCCTCACATCGTTCGCTAAAAGAAGATTACGAAGTAACTGGCATTGAGTTAGATACCTTAGTGGCTTGTGCGCAAGAACAACCAGGCGTTTTGGGCGCACGGATGACTGGTGCAGGGTTTGGCGGTTGTAGTATTGCTTTGGTACCAAAGCAAAATATAGATGCATTTATTGAAGCTGTTGGCCAGAGTTATCAAGATAAAATTGGCTATGCTGCTGATTTTTATCCTGCATCAATTGATGATGGTGCCAGAAAGTTATTTTAGAAAGGAAGGCTTTAAATGTCTATTTTAGTATTAGGTGGCGCAGGCTACATCGGCTCACATGCCGTCGATCAATTAATTTCAAAAGGATATGCCGTTGTGGTTGTTGATAATTTATTAACGGGGCATCGTTCAGCAGTTCATGAACAAGCGACTTTCTATGAAGGCGATATTCGTGATAAAGCTTTTTTACGTAGTGTCTTTGAAAAGGAATCAATTGAAGGGGTGTTGCACTTTGCGGCCAATTCTTTAGTAGGAGAATCCGTGGAGAAACCGTTAATGTATTTCAATAACAATGTTCACGGCACTCAAATTGCCTTGGAAGTCATGCAAGAATTCGGAGTGAAACACATTGTTTTTTCTTCCACAGCGGCCACTTATGGCGAACCAAAAGCAATGCCTATTACAGAAGAAACCCCAACGAATCCTAAAAACCCGTATGGGGAAAGTAAATTAATGATGGAAAAAATCATGAAATGGTGCGACAACGCTTATGGAATGAAATATGTTGCTTTGCGTTATTTTAATGTTGCGGGAGCAAAAAAAGATGCCTCAATTGGTGAGGATCACACGCCAGAAACGCATATTGTGCCAATTATTTTACAAGTGGCATTAGGCCAACGAGCAGAGCTAAGTATTTTTGGGGATGATTATGATACACCAGATGGCACGTGCATTCGAGATTATGTTTATATTGAAGACTTGATTGCAGCACATATTTTGGCTTTAGAATATTTGAAAAATGGCGGCGAAAGTGACGTCTTTAACCTGGGAAGCAACAACGGCTATTCTGTTAAAGAAATGTTAGATGCTGCTCGCGAAGTGACAGGCCAAGAAATTCCTGCGACAATCGCGCCACGCCGAGCAGGGGATCCTAGTACGTTAATTGCTTCTAGTGAAAAAGCCAAACGAGTTTTAGGCTGGCAACCAGAAGTAACTGAGGTCAAGGACATTATCGCCACCGCTTGGCAATGGCATGTGAAACATCCTCAAGGCTATAATGAATAGGAGAACATCAGATGATGAAAGAAAGTAGTAAATGGATTGCTGCATTTGTAGAGATAATCATAGAAAATGGCGATTGGACGGAAACAGACCGCTATTATTTGACGAATCGGATTGCCAAACTAGTTGGCTGTGATTTTTTTGAACAACCAGAAGCGGTTGCTTGTGAGCAAGAACCGTTGCGTGTGGTGGAACATCTTTTAAATATTGCACAAGCCAATCACCAAATCGATGACTCAATTACGGAAGCAGAACAACTAGAAGCGGAGTTAATGGATTTTGTTACGCCGACCCCAACCATCATTAATCGGAAGTTTATGGACTATTATCAAGAGTCTCCACGAAAAGCAACGGATTATTTTTATCAGTTATGTAAAACGAATAACTACATTAAAACGAAAGCAATCGCCAAAAACATTATTTTCCCAATGGACTCACCCTATGGTAAACTAGAAATTACCATTAACTTATCGAAGCCAGAAAAGGATGCTCGAAAAATTTTGGCTGAAAAGAAAATGAGTCAAAAAAAATATCCAGCGTGTATGTTATGTATGGAGAATGAAGGTTATTATGGCCGTGTGAATTATCCAGCACGGACAAACCATCGGATTATCCGACTAAATTTAGAGGACGAAGCTTGGGGCTTTCAATATTCGCCATATGCTTACTATAATGAGCATGCGATTTTCTTGGACCAACAACATCGAGAAATGAAAATCGAGAAAAAAACGTTCCAGCGGCTCCTTAAAATTACGGAGTTATTCCCTGAATATTTTGTGGGCTCTAATGCAGATTTGCCAATTGTTGGTGGTTCTATTTTATCTCATGATCATTACCAAGCAGGACGTCATACATTTCCAATGGATTTAGCACCAATGGAAAAAAGATTTTCTTTGAAAAAATATCCTGAGATAACTGCTGGTATTTTAAAATGGCCGATGTCTGTGATTCGTCTTCAAAGTGATCGTCAAGAGGAACTAGTTGAGGCGGCCGAATTAATTTTGACCAAATGGCGCAATTATTCTGATGAACGTGTCTCAGTTCGGGCCTATTCAGAAGATGGCACACCGCATCATACGATTACGCCAATTGCCCGACGCAAAGGGTCATTATTTGAATTGGATTTAGTTTTACGAGATAATAATGTTTCGGAGGAATTTCCAGATGGCATTTTTCATCCACATCCAGAAGTACAACATATTAAGCAAGAAAATATTGGCTTAATTGAAGTAATGGGACTAGCTATTTTGCCACCAAGGCTGGCACAAGAATTAAGAGAAGTCGAAAAGTATTTATTAAAGCAACCCAATCAAATTGCTGAAAGTCATCGAGCTTGGGCGGATGAACTCAGTCAGCAAACCATCACTGAAGCCAATGTCAAAGAAGTGATCCAACAAGGAATTGGGACAATTTTTGTTCAAATTTTAACAGATGCCGGCGTCTTTAAACGTGACGAAGAAGGCCGTCGTGCTTTTGAACGATTTATTCAATGTATTGAAAATGATTAATTTGAGGTGAGGAACATCGTAACCATTAAAGATATAGCAGAGCAAGTCGGTGTTTCTTCAGCGACAGTTTCGAGAGTTTTGAACTATGATGAAACATTATCAGTTAGTGATGAAACGAAGAAGAAAATATTTGAAACAGCAGAAACGTTAAATTATAAAAAGCGAGCCAGAAAAAAACAAGCAGGCAAAAAGAAAATTCGGTTTGTCCAATGGTTCAGCGATCCAGAAGAACTGGATGATATTTACTATTTATCGATTCGTTTAGGTGTTGAAAAGCGGGCAGAGGAATTGGGTTTTCTTTTAGTCAAAGAATCTCTGACAAACCTGTCTCAAAAAAGATTTGATGGGACAATTGCCCTAGGAAAATTTGATGAAAAGCAAGTGGCGGCCTTAGCCGCCTTAGGCGCACCTCTTCTATTTGTAGACTTTGATGCAATGGCTTTTGGCCAAAACTCCATTGTTGTTGATTTTGCTGGAAGTGTTAAAACAATTGTGCAAGAATTTTTGGCGCAAGGGCATCAGAAAATTGGTATGCTTTCTGGGCAAGAATATACGAAAGAGTCCCGCGTGGCATTGGTTGATCCACGTTTTGTCGCTTTTAAAGAAACCTTAAAAGATCTGGACCTTTATCATCAAGAATGGGTTGTCGAAGCAGCTTTTTCTGTTGAAGAAGGCTATCAAGCGATGAAAGACTTTATTGAAAAAGCGGACACTCGTCCAACCGCTTTTTTCGCTGCAAGTGATACGTTGGCAATTGGTGCGATGCGGGCGTTACAAGAAGCAGCCATTCGTGTGCCAGAAGATATTTCTATCATTGGTTTTAATGATATTAGTGTCGCAAAATATGTTTCACCAACATTAACAACAGTTAAAGTTCATACTGAATGGATGGGTGAGCTAGCCGTTGAGACAATGAAAGAGTTATGCTTGAATACCCCACCAGTTCCTAGAAAAATTATTGTCGGAACGGAATTCATTCAGCGAGATTCAACGAAACATTCATCAAAATAACAGCAAAACTTGGAGAGTTTTTTCCAAGTTTTTTGCTCTTTTCTGCTGGTTTTCAACAATCAAGAAAATGGAGGGAAACAGATGCAACCGAAATTAATTATTTTACGTGGTAATTCTGGTAGTGGTAAAACAACAATAGCTAAAGCGCTTCATCAGTGTCTTAAAGAACAATCGTTATTGATTTCTCAAGATGTGGTGCGCAGAGAAATGCTTCGTGTTAAAGATGAAACAGGTAATCTAAGTATTGCTTTGTTAAAACAGTTGGTAGCTTTTGGTTATCAAGAATGCCAGTATGTGATTGTTGAAGGGATTTTTCAAAAAGCCATTTATCATTCCTTTTTTCAGGAAATAATCCATCTCTTTGAAGGAAACGTTCAGGTTTATTATTTTGATATTTCTTTTGAAGAAACGCTGAAAAGACATAGCCAGAGAAACAAGAATCAAGAATTTGGTGTCGTGGAAATGAAACGTTGGTGGCTACCAGAAGATTATTTAGAGCTTCCGGGAGAAAAGCGGTTATCTGAACAACTGTCTGAAAAGCAGATTATCAGGCAAATTTTAGCAGATATTCAGTAGTAAGTGCTGCGCTTTTTAGAGAAATGGATGTTGTGGTATGATAAAAAAGAAGGAGTGGTTTCAATGGATTACCAAGAACGATTAAAAAATTTACCACCTGAAGTCATGACAGCTTTTTCAGAATCATTTATTTTTTTAATCAGTAACGATAAAGTTCAACATTTCCCTGCACGAGACTTAACGCAAGCTGAAATGATTCAACGAGTGAAAGAGAAATTAGGTGAAGCGGTGACGTGGTCCTTATGGCAAGGGTTCGTTATTGCTGTTAATTCAGAAGAAACATGTGTTGCTGTTTTGCCCAAATATCATCAACTCGATGGTTTTTGAAAATGAATAAGGGAGCGAAGAATTATTCGCTTCGTTGTATAAAATGAAAGCGTTTTTCGGGAGGGAATGCTAATGTCTGAGCTAGTGGTTATTAGAGAAATGCAAGAGAAAGATATCTTAGCGCTGGATACTCAATTTGTCCAACAAGGTTGGCCAAGTCGCCAAGAGATTTTAATGAACTATTTAGAAGAACAATTAGTCAAGCAACGAACGGTTTTTGTAGCGGAGAAAAAGGCAACGCTGTTAGGTTATGTGACGTTACTGCCATTAGCTAAGGAAGGACCTTTTAAAAGTTTATATCCTGAAATAGCTGATTTCAATGTATTCTTACCATTTCAAAAACAAGGAGTGGGGCGGTTATTATTAAATCGTGCAGAAAATGTTGCCAAAAGTTATGCAGATACTGTTTCCTTGGGAGTAGGCCTGCATCCTGGTTATGGTGCAGCGCAAAGATTATATATCAAACAAGGATATGTGCCAGACGGTTCAGGAGTTTGGTTTCAAAATAAGCAGCTGAAACCAAACGAACGGTGTGTTAATGATGATGAGTTAGTTCTTTATTTATCGAAAAAACTATAGAGTAGCCAAAGTAATACTCTATAAATATCATTTAGGAGGTTGTCACCCTTGATTAGAAAAATGAAGCCAACAGATGCAGCGGCGTTAACTATCATTAATAAAGAACAATTGGGCTATGAAGTTCCCGTTGACGTGACCTGTAAACAGATTGAGAAATTACTACTAGCCAGTGACAGAGAGTTTTTATATGTTTATGAAGAAACGAAGACAGGCAAGATTTTAGGCTATGTGCATGCGCAACTGTATGAAACAATTTATTCCCAAACGTTATTGAACGTTCTGGGATTAGCAGTGGCAAAAGAAGCAGAAGGCCGTGGAATTGGTAAACAATTAATGACGAAACTAGAAACGGAAGCTAAAAAGTGTAACTTGTCTGCGATTCGCTTAAATTCAGGGGAACAGCGTACAGCAGCCCATCAATTTTATGAACACATTGGCTATGTTTCTGATAAAAAACAAAAGCGATTCATTAAATACTTGGATACTTAAGTTATGTCTTTAAAAAATAACAATTTCCTTTAAAAAAATAAGTAAAAACTAGTGAAATTTTCAGCGAATTAGTGTAAAATGTATCTCAATGACTCAACGAGTGTTTCAGCCGAAACACTGTCAAAGAAAGTACATACAAAGAAACAGAAATAGCCATTTTTGATGGCTGTTTTTTTATGGAGGAGGCAAATTATGACGAAAAAAAATAGTATGATGTACTTAGCAATTTCTAACTTATTTCTTGTTTTTCTAGGCGTAGGCCTAGTCATTCCCGTAATTCCCCAATTAAAAGAAGAAATGCATTTTTCTGGTACCACAATGGGAATGATGATTTCTATTTTTGCGATTGCCCAATTAATCACATCGCCAATCGCAGGTGTCCTTTCGGATAAAATTGGTCGGAAAAAAATGATTGCAACGGGCATGTTGGTGTTTTCAATTTCTGAGTTATTATTTGGTTTAGCCCAAGCGAAAAGCGGTTTTTATATTTCTCGTGGTTTAGGTGGGATTGCCGCCGCTTTATTAATGCCGTCAGTGACAGCTTTTGTGGCAGATATGACCACGATTTCTGAACGTCCGAAAGCGATGGGGCTTGTGTCAGCTGCAATTAGTGGTGGTTTTATTATCGGACCAGGAGTTGGTGGTTTTATTGCTTATTTAGGCATTCGCGCCCCGTTTTTTGCGGCCGCATTTTTAGCGTTTATTGGTTTTATTTTGACATTAACTGTTTTGAAGGAGCCAGAGAAACGAATTTTAGCCGCTGTTGAAGCGAAAAAAGGTTCATTTATGGATATTTTAAGAAATCCAATGTTTACCTCATTATTTGTGATTATCTTAATTTCCTCTTTTGGCCTGCAAGCGTTCGAATCTATTTATAGTATTATGGCGACTATTAATTTTGGCTTTACCACAAGTGAAATAGCAATCGTGATTACGGTTAGTGGTATTTTAGCGTTGATTTGTCAGTTGTTTTTCTTTGATGCAATCGTCCAAAAAATAGGTGAAATGGGTTTAATCCAATTAACCTTTTTTGCAAGTGCCATTTTTATTGCCGTGATTGCCTTTACAAAAAATAATTTAGTTGTTGTATTTTCAACGTTTATTGTCTTTTTAGCGTTTGACTTGTTTAGACCAGCAGTAACTACTTATTTATCCAAACATGCTGGAGATCAACAAGGAACCATCAACGGACTAAATTCGACATTTACAAGTTTTGGTAATATTTTAGGACCAATGGCAGCAGGAGCTTTATTTGATATCAATCACTTTTTCCCTTATTATGTTTCAGCAGTAATTCTGTTAGGAACGGGCTTTTTATCGTTATTTTTAAATCGAAATAAGATGTAAAAGAAAAAATAAGTATTTGGAATATAAAAATTCCGAATACTTATTTTTTTTTTGATCACCGACCGTTCTTGAAAAAAACAAAAAAATAAACAGTGTTCGCTTGATTAATCGAACGTTTGTTCGTATAATGATTTTGCAAGTGAGGTGATGTTTGTGAAATTTGATTATGAAAAAGAACCTAGTCGCGATATTCTTTGTATTGATTGCAAAAGTTTTTACGCTAGTGTAGAATGCGCAGAACGTGGGTTAGATCCGTTGAAAACGATGTTGGTAGTGATGAGTAATGCCGAAAATGCGGGGGGATTAGTTTTATCAGCATCGCCAATGGCAAAAAAAGTTTTAGGTGTTTCAAATGTTACGCGTAAAAATCAAGTGCCCGCTCATCCTGATTTATATGTGGTTCCGCCACGAATGAATTTGTACATGAAAAAAAATCAAGAAATTAATAATTTATATAAAAAGTTTGTCGCAGATGAAGATCACTCTGTGTTTAGTGTAGATGAATCATTTCTTGATGTAACGGCTTCTTTAAGTTATTTTCATTGTGAAACTGCCTATAAAATGGCTCGGATTATCCAAAGAGTCGTTTATAATCATGTGGGTATTTATGTGACCGTTGGGATAGGGGACAATCCGTTACTGGCTAAATTGGCGTTGGACAATGGCGCCAAACATTCGCCAGATTTTATTGCAGAATGGCGGTATGATCGTGTACCAGATACTGTCTGGCAGTTGCCTTCTTTGACAGATTTTTGTGGGATTGGTCGCAGAATGGCTAAACGACTGAATCGTTTAGGAATTGATTCTGTATATGAGTTAGCGCAAGCGAATCCGCATCTTTTACAAGAAACATTTGGCGTGATGGGGCTTCAATTGTATGCTCATTCATGGGGGATTGATCGTACCTTTTTAGGAAAAAAAGCACCACATAAAGCTGAAAAATCATTTGGGAATAGTCAGATTTTACCGAGAGATTATGCGCGAAGAGATCAGATTGAACTAGTCTTAAAGGAACTGACAGAACAAGTGGCTGCTCGTTTAAGAAAAGCGCATTGTCAAACGGAATGTATCACAGTCTACGTTGGTTATTCCAAAGGACAAATTGACCGTGAAGGACGAACTGGTTGGCGAAAACAACAAACGATTCCTGCAACAAACAATACAAAAGTTTTGATTACCTATGTATTAGCCCTTTTTAGAGAACATTATCTAGCGGGAACCGATGTCCGGCAATTAGGGCTTTCTTATGGGAAATTAGTTTGGAATGAATCTTTACAATTAGATTTATTTTCGGAACCAGAAGAGCAAATTAGTGAAATGGAGTTAAACTATCTGATTGATAAAATCCGACAAAAATTTGGCTTTCAAGCTTTAATCCACGCCTCTTCTTTGTTGGAAGGCGCGACGGCAATTCATCGTTCAGGATTAGTCGGTGGACATGCTGGAGGAAATGTCGGTTTAGGAGGATAACATCATGAAACGAACAAAAAAAGAATTTACACCTTATAATGAGTACCATGATCGGCCCTTTGAACTGAAATGGGCGACCGCTTTTGCATTGGGGGAGTTACAAGAAGGAATCGAAGCTTCTGACGAATATTCTAAGAGAGCGTTTGAACGCTTACCGCAACAGACAACAGAAGAAATTGAAGAATACTTAGAGCAGTCTTTAAAAAATAACCAGGTTTTAGAAATCCAATTGAATACATTGGATGATTTTGGCCGTGTTCAACCGCCAATTGTTGGTGTTTTTGAAGGGATGAGTTCAATGGAGTATGCAAAAGTTGGACATACACATATTTTATTTGAAGAGATTCGGCATATTAAAAGTCATGAGTTTACAAAGTGGTCGAGCCTTGATTAAAAAACTATTGTTATACGTGCGTTTTGTGAAAACATATGAGATAATGTTCATAGGTAATAGAAATAAAAATTATGGAGGTGGCTAGGATGGGACATCATTTAAAAGGACACCATGGCAAAAAAACAAATGCGAGTGGCGGCTTTTTAACAAAGTTATTGGCTGGTGGTGCCTTAGTGGGCGTAGGAAAAAAGTTATACGACAATCGTGAAAAAATTAAAGAGCTGTTAAGTGACGACAAAGAAAAAAGCAACGATACTGAAAACAAATAAAGGACTGGATTGACGGAATGGTAAAAGATGCAGCGTATATTATTGAAGAGATTACCACGATTTTAGAAGGAACCTATTTTGTGATAACCAAGAAAGCGAATAAGCGCCGCATGTGTTTACATGTTTCAGATACCGCGAAAGAATTTTTACGTTGTCGACTGGAATATGAAACATTCTTAGAGCAACAGTTTGATTATGCCACAATGTTTTTAGAAACATGTACGGAAGATGTTTCTGTTGAAATTCAAACGGGACTACTTGAAGAAACAAATTATCAAGCATTAACCGTGGAAAAATTACAACAGATAGCCACTAAAATGTAACACAGCTGTTGTGTTAGTTTTGATTCTTAATTTGGTTAAGGAGGCGGATAAAATGTCAGTATATCAACATATTTTGGTTGCTCTTGATGGCTCAGATCAATCTGAAAAAGCTTTTCATGAAGCTGTCAGGATTGCCAAAGAGGAACAAGCCACTCTTTATTTAGCTACAATTATTAATGATGCTGAATTTACGACGAGTCCATTTTCTTTTGAAGAATTGTATGATTTAGAAAAACACAAGTCAGAAGAGATGCTCACTGAAAAGGCAAAACAAGCGAGTGAAATTGGTGTAAAAACAGTCAAAAAAATTGTTGAGCTTGGGAGCCCAAAACGTTATCTTGCCAACACGATTTCTGAAAATTATGCCATAGATTTAATTGTGCTAGGTGCCACGGGAAGAGGTGCTATTCAACGAACCTTAATTGGTTCTACTACAGATTATGTGGTTAACCATGCTTTGTGCAATGTCTTAGTCGTTCGCTAATTGTGAGTAAATAATCAAGGGAACAATGTTTTATCGGGACGTTTTTTTAAATTAAACGAGAGGTGAGTTTATGAAAACAAAAATCGGAAAAACAGTTATCTTGTCAGCGTTTTTATTCACAAGTTTCTTTTTACTGAGTGGTTGTACCTCGGCTGGCGAAGAGATGGAAAAAACAATTGATCGACAGAAAGAAAAAGTCGATAAAACGGTCGATAAGCAGAAACATAAAAATGAAAATTCCATGGAAAGTTACGACGAAAAAGTTGACCGTTCTTTAGATAGTCAAGAAGACAAAATCGATACTACTGAGTAACGGGAAAGCTTTCAACTATCGGCTAGTAAATAAATAATATACAAAAGGGAGCATCCACTGCAGTTATTTCTCACAGCGGATCCTCTCTTTTGTGGTTAAAAAGAAAAAGTTAACTGCTCCCCAACAGTTAACTTTTAATCATGTTGCACATAGTTAAAACACTCTATGTATCATTTATATCATTTGAAACGGGTAGTGTAAAAAGAAATCTCTTGAAAAGAGTCTCCATTTATAGGGAAGAATTCCCATAAAAAAGAGAAACGTATAATCACAGAGAGTTAGAGAAAGCAAAGGGAAATAAGTATGTTAAAATAAGAAGCAAGAAAGAATACAAGTATGCAGAAAATAACAACTAATTAGGTGAAAACAATGGAAATACATTTTGAAAAAGTAACAAGCGATAATCGTAAAGCAGTGGAAAACCTACAAGTTTTCGCTGAACAACAAACCTTCATTGAATCAATGGCAGAAAATCTAAAAGAATCGGACCAATTTCCAGAATGGGAATCGGCAGGTATTTATGACGGCAATCAATTAATCGGCTATGCCATGTATGGACGTTGGCAAGATGGGCGCGTTTGGTTAGACCGCTTTTTAATTGATCAACGGTTCCAAGGACAAGGTTATGGGAAAGCAGCCTGTCGACTTTTAATGTTAATGCTAATAGAAAAATACCAAACAAACAAGCTATACTTGAGTGTTTATGATACGAACAGCTCAGCAATTCGGTTGTATCAACAACTCGGTTTTGTATTTAATGGTGAATTAGATACGAATGGTGAGCGGGTAATGGAATGGACACATCAGAATAAGTAGATAGAACAGGTGAGACAAAAGCCATAGCGCATTTTGTTTCACCTTTTTCTTTTAATTGGCTTCATTTGTTTACTTTTAGTAAGTAAAATGGTAAATTTAGTTCAATCTGTTTTGAAAAAAGAGTTACTGGAGGGTAAGGATGAAAATAGAATTTTTCCATGATGTTATTTGTAGTTTTTGTTTTCCAATGTCTGACCGCATGCATGAGATTCAACAAGAATTTCCTGAAATTGAATTGATCCATCGGTCGTTTGCGTTGGGGTGGTCCGCAAACGATTTTGAAACAATGTTTGGCTCACGAGCAGCAGTAAAAGAAGAAGTTTTGACGCATTGGGTGCATGCCAATCAAAACGATTCAAAGCATCGTTTTAATATTGAAGGGATGAGGAAGCAACGATTTGATTTTCCAACATCAAAGAATGCATTATTAGCAGCAAAAGCAGCTGGATACATTGGCAACCAAGACACTTATTGGTTACTGTTTGATAAGTTACAAGAAGGTTTATTTATGAGAAGTTTAAATATTGAAGAGCCAGAAGTAATTGAGGAGCTAGTAAAAGAGACAACGATTGATTTTGCTTTATGGAAAGAAGCTGTTGCTTCCGAGGCTGTTTGGGCGGCGGTTCAAGAAGATTTTGCGCTAGCTTCTGCTTATGGTTTACAAGGAGTTCCTGCACTAATCATTAATCAAAAATATTTAATTAATGGTGCAGTACCGAAACAGCAAATCAGCCAAACTATTCAAAAAATTCTCGCAGAAGAAAAACAACAGCAACCGTTAGTTTCATTAACTCCTTCTTCTGAAGAGTCAGCTTCGTGTGAGTTTAAGGAAGGCACATGGACGTGTCATTAAGCAGCATAAAATAACGTTATTCTTTGACAAAACGAAAGACTTCTGTAATAGTTAATGCGGGGGTGATAATATGTTTAACGCGTATAGAGAATACTGGAATAATATTACAACAATGAATGCGTCAGCAACACGAGCACAATATTGGTGGCCACAATTAATTAATTATTTGGTGTTAGGGATTTATTCAGCAATTACGGGCGTTTACAGATATATTGAAGTAACACCCAATGATGGAACAATCATTAAAGAATGGAATACCGTGACCATTATCTTTTTCTTGCTGACTGCTTTAATTTGGTTGGCAAACTTTACTGTTCGAGCAAGAAGATTGCATGATCGCGACCACAGTAACTGGTGGATTTTATTCTATTTACTTCCTTTTATCGGTACTTTAGTGATCTTCATTACATTAATTTTGCCAAGTAAAAGTCACACAAGATGGCCAGTGAATCAATCAGAAATTTAATTTGCTGGTTTCGTTTAGCTGATTATCTTAAGAGTGAAAATAGGACATAAGTCGAAATGACTTATGTCCTATTTTCTTTTTTATTTCAGAAAAATAAAAATATCTTCTGTATGATGGCACCTCACATTACGTGGTTCTTGATAAAAGGGCTATCTTTTTGGTAGATAGGGAAAACCATTAAGACGTTAAAAGTTTAATAAATCGAGCAATTCTCTTTTGTTAGAAAATAAGATAGCATCATTAATTAAAATACTTGGAACACTGGTTTCAATAATTGGTTGATTGGTAATAATCAAATCAAATTCTTCAAGTTGATGGTCACCTAATTGTTCTTCCGTAATTGCTAAAGTATTTGAACGAATTCGATGCAAAGCTAAAATATCGTGGACATAGTTTCCAATATATTGACTATGATTCAGGCCCATGTCGCTAATAATCAAAATCTTTTTTGAGTAGAAACTCTGGTTAATTTCTGGAAAAGTATTAAGCAACCAAAAAATATAAGAAGATGAATAGTTTAATAGATTTGTTTCTAAAAGAGCGGAAAAGAAATGCAATTCTGCTTTTAATCGTGCATATAAGTGAAGCTGAGTAAAATGAATTTGTCGAGTGAAAAAGGTGGCCCTTTGTGTCAATTCGGAGGTGTCAAAAGGCACTAATTGAGAAAACAAATAAAGACAGGTTAACAAGTGAACAGCGAAGTCGACGACTTCTTCTGTTAATTGTTCAATCTGTGAAAAAGCATTAAATTTTAAATTTTCACGTATTCTTTGACTGATGACTTCTTGGTCTTCGGAGTAGTATTGCTGAAAAGCGCCTCTTTGAAAATACCGGAGAACTTCTCGATAGGTCTCACGGCTGAGTCCAGTGAAATGACGACTGAGTAAAAGATAATCTTCCATTTTGATTGGACTCTTTTTATCTGTTTTTTTCTGGAAACGTTGTTGAAATCCTTGATGTTCTCTTAATAAATCAACAATAAAATACATAATAAAGAAATCGTGTTCATAACTGTTATCCATACTAATAATATTTAATTGGCATTGATTACGGCGCATTAATTGTTTGATTTCCTGCTTATCTAATTGATAAGGCAATTCATAATGACCATAATACATTAAAAAGAAAAAGGTTGTAAAAATACGTAAAGGCAATTCTTCTGTTTGGCTAGTTAATTGATAGCCTTGATCAACGATAACGCGAAGAGAGTAAGTTTCCAAGACCTGATTACACTGCTTCAATTTTCGAGCAAAAGAAGAGCGACTAATATTGATGGTATCGCAATAATATTCGATGGTTTTGCCAGGATTTTGGATAAACTCATGGAGCAATTGGGTGGTCGTTGACGTTTTTGCCATATCCGTCAGCACGTTTAAATATAAGGACACATTAAAGTTTTCTAAACGATAGCCTAATTTATGCGATGTTTTAATGGTTAAACTTTCGCCCCAACGCTGTTTAATCTCCTCAATATAACGAATAAAAGTAGACTCAGAACTACCAATATATTTTGCAAGTTCTTTTTTAGTCATCCATTTATCAGAAATGGATAAGACACGAATGATTTCTTCCATTTTCCGATAATTTTTTTCTAAAAACCTAATCATATTGTTTCCTCCCAAGTCCTTTACTTTAATGAAACAATCATCGAAACAATAACGCAATTTCAGAAATGAAACCGCTTGGTATGAAAGCTGGTGTGATTTAATGAGCTCCTTCTCTGTATAATAATTATCAGATTAGAATAATGAAATTTTACGTGCTAGGCAATTCTAATTTAACTGTTAATTCATAAAAGAAAGGAGAGAACAGACATTAAATTACTAAAGAAATTTGGGGTTTTCGGCGTAGTCTTTTTACTTGTCTCATCCTATTTCATACCGCTCATTGGCTATGCAGAAACAGCCAAAGAAGTTGAAATTACATCCGCTCAAATGATAACAGATGAGAATGATAAAACGAATATTAATATCGAGTTAAATCTTCTCAACCAAACAGAGCAGCCATTACAACGAGAAATTCAATTGAAAAATGCACAGTTCATGGATACTGCTGTAATTGAAAAAGACGGATATTCTTACCAAGTGACTAATGGTACGCTTTATCTGACTTTGGACGCACAAGTAAAAAAGCCGGTACAGCTTTCGTTAGCTGTTGAGCAAAGTTCGCTTCAAACAGCTCAGCCACCTAAGTTATTGTATGAAAACAACGAATATGATGTTTCAGTTACTTCTGAAAAAATAACAGTAGAGGATTCTGCTAAAGAATCAACTGAACCAGAAAAAATAACTGTACCAGAAAATACGAAAGAAACTAACAAAAATGATTCGGCTCCAGAAAAAACAGAACAGCCGACCGCAACAGAAGAGGTAACCAATCCATTTGCAGAAGCAAGAATGGCGCCAGCCACTTTGAGAGCGAATCTGGCACTACCTTTAATTGCACCACAATACACGACGGATAATTCTGGTACTTATCCGACAGCTAATTGGCGGCCCACAGGCAATCAAAATGTGCTAAACCATCAAGGGAATAAAGACGGTGGTGCACAATGGGACGGCCAAACGAGTTGGAATGGGGACCCTACTAATCGCACAAATTCTTATATTGAGTATGGCGGTACAGGAGACCAAGCCGATTATGCCATCCGAAAATATGCTAGAGAAACAACAACACCAGGGCTTTTTGATGTATATCTTAATGTGCGTGGGAATGTTCAGAAAGAAATCACGCCATTGGATTTGGTCTTAGTCGTTGACTGGTCCGGTAGTATGAATGAAAACAATCGGATTGGTGAAGTACAAAAAGGAGTGAACCGTTTTGTTGATACATTGGCAGATAGCGGTATTACCAATAACATCAACATGGGCTATGTTGGCTACTCAAGTGACGGTTATAATAACAACGCCATTCAAATGGGGCCGTTTGATACAGTCAAAAATCCAATTAAAAATATTACGCCAAGTAGCACTAGAGGAGGAACTTTCACTCAAAAAGCATTAAGAGATGCTGGTGATATGTTAGCAACGCCAAATGGACATAAGAAAGTCATTGTACTTTTAACGGATGGCGTCCCAACCTTCTCTTATAAAGTGAGTCGAGTTCAAACAGAGGCGGATGGTCGCTTTTACGGGACACAATTTACGAATCGACAAGATCAACCAGGTAGCACTTCTTATATCTCTGGTAGCTATAATGCGCCAGATCAAAACAATATCAATAAACGGATTAACAGTACGTTTATCGCCACGATAGGTGAGGCAATGGCCTTAAAACAACGTGGGATTGAAATACATGGATTGGGCATTCAATTGCAAAGCGATCCACGAGCTAATTTATCTAAACAACAAGTTGAAGATAAAATGCGTGAGATGGTGTCAGCCGATGAAAATGGAGACCTTTATTATGAATCCGCGGATTATGCACCAGACATTTCTGATTATTTAGCGAAAAAAGCCGTTCAGATTTCAGGAACGGTTGTAAACGGAAAAGTAGTTGATCCAATTGCTGAACCTTTTAAATACGAGCCAAATACATTATCAATGAAAAGTGTGGGTCCTGTTCAGGTTCAAACATTACCAGAAGTGTCGCTAACAGGCGCTACAATTAATAGTAATGAGATTTATTTGGGTAAAGGGCAAGAAATTCAAATTCATTATCAAGTACGTATTCAAACAGAGTCAGAAAACTTCAAACCTGATTTTTGGTATCAAATGAATGGTCGGACAACGTTTCAGCCATTAGCCACGGCCCCTGAAAAAGTTGATTTTGGGGTTCCTTCGGGAAAAGCACCTGGCGTGAAGTTAAACGTGAAAAAAATCTGGGAAGAGTATGATCAAGACCCGACAAGTCGGCCAGATAATGTGATTTATGAAATTAGTAGAAAGCAAGTAACTGACACAGCCAACTGGCAAACTGGGTATATTAAATTATCAAAACCAGAAAATGATACCAGCAATAGTTGGGAGCGCAAAAATGTAACCCAACTTTCCAAAACCGCGGATGAAAGCTATCAAGAAGTTCTTGGGCTTCCCCAATACAACAATCAAGGACAAGCTTTCAATTATCAAACAACCCGTGAATTAGCAGTTCCTGGTTACAGTCAAGAAAAAATCGACGATACTACTTGGAAAAACACGAAGCAGTTCAAGCCATTAGATTTAAAAGTAATCAAAAATTCTTCCTCAGGTGAGAAAAACTTAGTGGGAGCCGTCTTTGAATTGAGTGGTAAAAATGTTCAAACAACATTAGTGGACAATAAAGATGGTAGCTATTCCTTGCCAAAAGATGTGCGCCTACAAAAAGGGGAACGCTATACATTAACTGAAGTAAAAGCACCTGCAGGACATGAGTTAGGCAAGAAAACGACTTGGCAAATTGAGGTGAGTGAGCAAGGCAAAGTAAGCATCGATGGACAAGAAGTGACCACCACAAATCAAGTTATTCCATTGGAAATTGAAAATAAATTTTCTTCTTTGCCAATCAGAATTAGAAAATACACCATGCAAAATGGCAAACAAGTGAACTTAGCAGAGGCGACTTTTGCGTTGCAAAGAAAAAATGCTCAAGGAAGTTACCAAACTGTGGCAACTCAAAAAACAGATACTACAGGATTGAGCTATTTTAAAATTAGTGAACCTGGTGAGTATCGAATGGTGGAACAATCAGGACCATTAGGCTACGACACTCTTGCTGGAAATTATGAATTTACTGTTGATAAATATGGGAAAATTCACTATGCAGGCAAAAATATTGAAGAAAATGCGCCAGAATGGACACTGACACATCAAAATAATTTGAAACCTTTTGACTTAACAGTTCATAAAAAAGCCGATAATCAGACGCCACTTAAAGGAGCGAAATTCCGTTTAACAGGACCAGATACGGATATTGAATTACCAAAAGATGGCAAAGAAACGGATACTTTTGTTTTTGAAAACTTAAAACCAGGGAAATATGTTCTAACAGAAACCTTTACGCCAGAAGGATATCAGGGGTTAAAAGAACCAATCGAATTAATAATTCGTGAAGATGGTTCAGTCACGATAGATGGGGAAAAAGTAGCAGATGTTTTAATTTCTGGAGAGAAGAATAATCAAATTACTTTAGACGTTACGAACCAAGCAAAGGTTCCTTTACCTGAAACTGGTGGCATAGGACGCTTGTGGTTTTACTTGATAGCGATTAGTACATTCGTGATAGCGGGTGTTTATCTCTTTATTAGACGACCAGAAGGGAGTGTGTAATCAATGAAAAACGCACGTTGGTTAAGTATTTGCGTCATGCTACTCGCTCTTTTCGGGTTTTCACAGCAAGCATTAGCAGAGGCATCGCAAGCAAGCGTTCAAGTTACGTTGCACAAATTATTGTTCCCTGATGGTCAATTACCAGAACAGCAGCAAAACACAGGGGAAGAGGGAACGCTGCTTCAAAATTATCGGGGCTTAAATGACGTCACTTATCAAGTCTATGATGTGACGGATCCGTTTTATCAGCTTCGTTCTGAAGGAAAAACGGTCCAAGAGGCACAGCGTCAATTAGCAGAAACCGGTGCAACAAATAGAAAACCGATCGCAGAAGATAAAACACAGACAATAAATGGAGAAGATGGAGTGGTTTCTTTTTCATTAGCTAGCAAAGATTCGCAGCAACGAGATAAAGCCTATTTATTTGTTGAAGCGGAAGCACCAGAAGTGGTAAAGGAAAAAGCTAGCAACCTAGTAGTGATTTTGCCTGTTCAAGATCCACAAGGGCAATCGTTAACGCATATTCATTTATATCCAAAAAATGAAGAAAATGCCTATGACTTACCACCACTTGAAAAAACGGTACTCGATAAGCAACAAGGCTTTAATCAAGGAGAGCACATTAACTATCAGTTAACGACTCAGATTCCAGCGAATATTTTAGGATATCAGGAATTCCGTTTGTCAGATAAGGCGGATACAACGTTGACACTTTTACCAGAATCAATTGAGGTAAAAGTGGCTGGAAAAACAGTTACTACAGGTTACACATTGACGACGCAAAAGCATGGATTTACGCTTGATTTTTCAATTAAAGACTTACAAAACTTTGCAAATCAAACAATGACTGTGTCGTATCAAATGCGTTTAGAAAAGACCGCTGAACCAGACACTGCGATTAACAACGAAGGACAATTAGTCACGGACAAGCATACCTTGACTAAAAGAGCCGCAGTTCGTACAGGCGGCAAGTCTTTTGTCAAAGTTGATAGTGAACATGCGAAAATCACCTTGCCAGAGGCTGTTTTTATCGTCAAAAATCAAGCGGGGGAATACCTCAATGAAACAGCAAACGGGTATCGTTGGCAAAAAGAAAAAGCATTAGCTAAAAAAATCACGTCTAATCAAGCCGGTGAATTTTCAGTTAAAGGTTTAAAAGATGGCCAGTACTTCTTGGAAGAAATCTCTGCACCAAAAGGTTATCTTCTGAATCAAACAGAAATTCCTTTTACGGTGGAAAAAAATTCTTATGCAACGAACGGACAACGAACAGCACCGTTACATGTAATCAATAAAAAAGTAAAAGAGTCAGGCTTCTTACCAAAAACAAATGAAGAACGTTCTATTTGGTTGACGATTGCAGGCCTGCTAATCATTGGGCTGGTAGTCATTTGGCTATTTTACCAAAAACAAAAAAGAGGAGAGAGAAAATGAAGCAATTAAAAAAAGTTTGGTACACCGTTAGTACCTTGTTACTAATTTTGCCACTTTTCACGAGTGTATTAGGGACAACAACTGCATTTGCAGAAGAAAATGGGGAGAGCGCACAGCTCGTGATTCACAAAAAGAAAATGACGGATTTACCAGATCCGCTTATTCAAAATAGCGGGAAAGAAATGAGCGAGTTTGATAAATATCAAGGACTGGCAGATGTGACGTTTAGTATTTATAACGTGACGAACGAATTTTACGAGCAACGAGCGGCAGGCGCAAGCGTTGATGCAGCTAAACAAGCTGTCCAAAGTTTAACTCCTGGGAAACCTGTTGCTCAAGGAACCACCGATGCAAATGGGAATGTCACTGTTCAGTTACCTAAAAAACAAAATGGTAAAGATGCAGTGTATACCATTAAAGAAGAACCAAAAGAGGGTGTAGTTGCTGCTACGAATATGGTGGTGGCGTTCCCAGTTTACGAAATGATCAAGCAAACAGATGGTTCCTATAAATATGGAACAGAAGAATTAGCGGTTGTTCATATTTATCCTAAAAATGTGGTAGCCAATGATGGTAGTTTACATGTGAAAAAAGTAGGAACTGCTGAAAATGAAGGATTAAATGGCGCAGAATTTGTTATTTCTAAAAGCGAAGGCTCACCAGGCACAGTAAAATATATCCAAGGAGTCAAAGATGGATTATATACATGGACAACGGATAAAGAACAAGCAAAACGCTTTATTACTGGGAAAAGTTATGAAATTGGCGAAAATGATTTCACAGAAGCAGAGAATGGAACGGGAGAATTAACAGTTAAAAATCTTGAGGTTGGTTCGTATATTTTAGAAGAAGTAAAAGCTCCAAATAATGCAGAATTAATTGAAAATCAAACAAAAACACCATTTACAATTGAAGCAAACAATCAAACACCTGTTGAAAAAACAGTCAAAAATGATACCTCTAAAGTTGATAAAACAACACCAAGCTTAGATGGTAAAGATGTGGCAATTGGCGAAAAAATTAAATATCAAATTTCTGTAAATATTCCATTGGGGATTGCAGACAAAGAAGGCGACGCTAATAAATACGTCAAATTCAATTTAGTTGATAAACATGATGCAGCCTTAACTTTTGATAACGTGACTTCTGGAGAGTATGCTTATGCGTTATATGATGGGGATACAGTGATTGCTCCTGAAAATTATCAAGTGACTGAACAAGCAAATGGCTTCACTGTCGCCGTTAATCCAGCGTATATTCCTACGCTAACACCAGGCGGCACACTAAAATTCGTTTACTTTATGCATTTAAATGAAAAAGCAGATCCTACGAAAGGCTTTAAAAATGAGGCGAATGTTGATAACGGTCATACCGACGACCAAACACCACCAACTGTTGAAGTTGTGACAGGTGGGAAACGTTTCATTAAAGTCGATGGCGATGTGACAGCGACACAAGCCTTGGCGGGAGCTTCCTTTGTCGTCCGTGATCAAAACAGCGACACAGCAAATTATTTGAAAATCGATGAAACAACGAAAGCAGCAACTTGGGTGAAAACAAAAGCTGAAGCAACTACTTTTACAACAACGGCTGATGGATTAGTTGATATCACAGGGCTTAAATACGGTACCTATTATTTAGAAGAAACTGTAGCTCCTGATGATTATGTCTTGTTAACAAATCGGATTGAATTTGTGGTCAATGAACAATCATATGGCACAACAGAAAACCTAGTTTCACCAGAAAAAGTACCAAACAAACACAAAGGTACCTTACCTTCAACAGGTGGCAAAGGAATCTACGTTTACTTAGGAAGTGGCGCAGTCTTGCTACTTATTGCAGGAGTCTACTTTGCTAGACGTAGAAAAGAAAATGCTTAATTTCTAGCATCACCGAAGAAATTTTTAGAAAAACAAAGAGCCTGGGCCAATCACTGTCCCAGGCTTTCATGCTTTATTTTTAAGGAGGAAGCAATGAAGTCAAAAAAGAAACGTCGTATCATTGATGGTTTTATGATTCTTTTACTGATTATTGGAATAGGTGCATTTGCGTATCCTTTTGTTAGCGATGCATTAAATAACTATCTGGATCAACAAATTATCGCTCATTATCAAGCAAAAGCAAGCCAAGAAAACACCAAAGAAATGGCTGAACTTCAAGAAAAAATGGAAAAGAAAAACCAAGAATTAGCGAAAAAAGGCAGCAATCCTGGATTAGATCCTTTTTCTGAAACGCAAAAAACAACGAAAAAACCAGACAAATCCTATTTTGAAAGTCATACGATTGGTGTTTTAACCATTCCAAAAATAAATGTCCGTTTACCAATTTTTGATAAAACGAATGCATTACTATTGGAAAAAGGAAGCTCCTTGTTAGAAGGAACCTCCTATCCTACAGGTGGTGCGAATACACATGCGGTCATTTCAGGACATCGTGGTCTCCCTCAAGCCAAATTATTTACAGATTTGCCAGAATTAAAAAAAGGCGATGAATTTTATATCGAAGTCAATGGGAAGACGCTCGCTTATCAAGTGGATCAAATAAAAACCGTTGAACCAACTGATACAAAAGATTTACACATTGAGTCTGGCCAAGATCTCGTCACTTTATTAACTTGCACACCGTATATGATAAACAGTCATCGGTTATTAGTTCGAGGACATCGTATCCCATATCAACCAGAAAAAGCAGCAGCAGGAATGAAAAAAGTGGCACAACAACAAAATTTACTATTATGGACATTACTTTTAATTGCCTGTGCGTTAATTATTAGTGGCTTCATCATCTGGTACAAGCGACGGAAAAAGACGACCAGAAAGCATGGAAATTAACGATTCGTATAATAAAAGTGACTATGTTTTTATTTTTTTAAACCCTTTACGTAGTAAATCAATGACCAAACCTAAGCAAAAATAAGTACAAAAATGAAGACCAGAAGAAATCAACATTCTGGTTGTTAAAGGCTGCTGGGAATAATAAGTATCCAGCGCAGGCGTTTGGTGAATAATAGAAAAACCTAGAAAATCTGTAAGGGCCAATAGAAATCCCTTACTATCATATCCAGAAAACCAAAGTAGTATGACGAAAAGGCTAAACATACTAAAAAAAAGAGTAAAAAAATAGCTTTTCAATTTTTAATCCTCCTTATCGTGCATAATTGAACCAGAGAAACAGAAGTATTAACGAAATAACTAAAAGAGCAAGCCCTGAATAAAAAGCGACAAAGGGCCAATCAATCGACTGTTTAAATTCCTGCCAAGTTTGGATTTTTCTGTTTTTTTTCGCGCTATCCTCAAGCGTGAGTAAATAATTCAATAGTAAGAGGAGCAGCAACACCGTGAAATCATTTGTGGTAAAAAGCACATGTAAAAATAGAATGACAAAGACAACACGGGATAACACTCGATTCCGCAAAATTAAAAATAACTTAGCACGCATAATAAATCACCATTTCTTATCAGAGATAATGAATCTGTTTTTGTCTACTCTTTAGTTATATCATAAAATTCTTAATAATGAAAAAATGATTCGAGAAAATAATTGAAAAAAAGTTTTTTTTTCCTGAATCATTATTTTCGTAAATAAAGAATAAACGTGTTACTCTTGGCTTATCAAATTTGGAAGGAGTGTTAAAAATGAAATATCTGGATATTATTGCTTTAATTTTATTGATTGTCGGAGGTTTAAACTGGTTATTAGTTGGTGCATTTAATTTTGATTTAGTTGCAACAATTAGTGGCGGTGCAACCACACCATTAGCAAAAATTATCTATATTATTGTCGGAATTTGTGCGATTTATTCTATTAAGTTTTTAGCTCCTTTGTTCCGCGAACCATAGGATTGATTTAAAAGATTTAGATTAACGTGAAGTTATTTTGACTTAGCAATTGAGAGTTTCCTTGAGAAAGGGGACTCTTTTTTTATTTTCTATATTCGTTTCAGAAGGTTTAGACAAGCTCAAAAAATATTTCAAGAGAGCTGCGTTGTTTTCAAAATAGAACCTAGCATTACCTCGAACGTACCTCAAATAACCTGTGTCTTTTTTTGAATCATTAGTTCAAATTGATGTGATCACTAGTGAGAAAAATCAGCTCTAGGATATATAGGAAAATATAAGCATCAAATAGGGATTTCGATGATAAATTATCTTTTTCCTTGTTATGATTATAACAAGGAAAAAGAAAGTAGGGATTTATTTATGGAATTACAGGTGACAAAAAAGGCTAAATTTTTTTGTTTGGCGATGGCATTACTAATGACATTAGGTATTTTTATCAGCGCTGGTACAAGTGTTTATGCATCTGACCAGCTAGAGGATTCAGAAGTTGAGGCTGTAGCAAAAGGACTGGAAGAAATGTATGCGAATGGAGTGACGGAAGATAACTTTAAAAACTATGTCAAAAATAATTTTGCTCAGCAAGAGATTTCTTCAGTTGAGGAAGAATTAAATGTAAATATTTCTGATGCTTCAACAGTAGTTCAAGCACGTTTTAATTGGAATGCATTAGGAAGTTGCGTTGCTAACAAAATCAAAGATGAGTTTTTTGCAATGATTAGTATCAGCGCAATTGTAAAAGCTGCACAAAAGAAAGCCTGGAAAGAATTAGCAGTGACTGTATTACGCTTCGCTAAAGCCAATGGGTTAAAGACGAATGCTATTATTGTAGCTGGACAACTAGCTTTATGGGCAGTTCAATGTGGGCTAAGCTAATGAATTTAAAAGATCATGTTACGGAAATAGTAATTACTTTTATCATCGCTTTTGTGTATACTTGGATAGATTCAGGAGAAATTGAAATCTTAAAAACTCTTTTGATAACAATAATATTTTTAGCCATGTTCTATGCAATACCCAAAATCACCAATAGAAAAAGAAAATGAAGTGGTTTTAGAAAGATAATGTGATAGGAAGTGTAAGAGGAGGTAACGAGCCTTCTCTTGCTTATAGAAAAAAAGAGCTAAAACCTTTATTTTATAAGGTTTTAGCTCTTTTTTGTTTTTCTCTACTTTTCTAAAAATGGAGATGGCGGGAGTCGAAGTGTTTTGCTACTTAAAAATAAGAAACAACAGATTACTGTTATATCAATGTTTCTCAAATTTTATTTTAAACAGAAACACTTAAAATTAAGCTAAAAATAGCTCTAGTTTAAAAATTTTGGGTCAAAAGTGTGTCATTTTAGTAGATAAATATATGTATAAATCATTGTTTTGTCGCAACTAAATCTTTTAAGTTTTTTATCAAAAAACACATAAATATACAAAAAAGTAGTCTAAAAGCGATTAGACTACTTTTTTATATATCTTTATATATAAATTATTAAGAAATTGTTAAGAATAATAAAAATGACAAAAAATATTTTATAGTATATAACTTTTATACTCAATCATATCGCAAAAATTAGAAATGCTTATATATCAATATTGTTGATGTATCAATGATTGACAGTTTAATTTTTATGGTATATTTGATTGATACATAAATTATAAATAAAGTCAACATTTAAATTTGACTTTATTTTTAAATATGCTATAACTGTAGATGTAACAGACAAAAGTATTGTATCTTTATAAATACAAAAATAAAAAAGGAGTGATTTATTTGAAAAATGAAGCGAAAGAAGGTGTTTTAAGACAAGAGTTGTTAGATTTAATCAATAAAAAAGGAGTAAAGCAGTCATTTATAGTTAGTAATTGCAATATATCGAAACAGCATTTAAGTAACTATCTAAAAAAGGGTTACAACATTAGTGATAATAAGAAATCAGAGTTAAAAAATTTTCTAGAAAAATATTATATTTAAATGAATACAAAAATAAAAGGAAGGTAAATATCATGAAAAATAAGGAAATTAAGCAATTAAAAGAGTTGGGATTAGATAGTGAACAAATAGAAATATATTATGCTTTAGTAAGTGATTTTAAACATCAAAAATACACAACAAAACAGTCTGAAACATTAGCATTGTATATTGTTTTAAGAGCTAATGCTATAACTAATTCAATTTTTGATAAGGATTTTTAATAAAAAATTTCAAAACAAATATTATATCTAAAATAATATAAAAATGGAGTGATTGAAATGTCAACAAAAAGACAAGAAGAACAATTATTTAATCAACTAGTATTTAGTAATGAAGAAGAATGGACAATAGAAACATTAAAAGATTTAATTAGCAATCATGAAACATGCAAAAACAGCTATTTTTGGAGGTCAGGATTTAGTGCAGATAGTAGAATTGAAACAGAGCAAAGATACAGTAGATATGCCGAATTTGAATTGGAAAATGGTGGATTGTTAGTAGTTAAACAAAATTTAAAACAATCATGTAAACATACTTACTATTACATGCTTATCTATATTGAAGATAATGATATTGAAGTAACAAATATGAACCTTAAAACATTAAAATCATTACTAAATCAATACTTAACTTACAATTTAGAATCACAAGTAGTAACACTTTAAAGTGTTTTAAAAAATTTAAAAATAATTATTGTATTCATTTGAATACTAAAAAATAAAAAGGACGGTAAAAATACTATGCAAAAAATTATTGAAGGAAAAAAATATGACACAGAAACAGCAACATTAATAGCAACTTATGAGTACTCTAATCAAAGAGATTTTAATTATTGTTTAGAAGAGCTTTATCAAACTAAAAAGGGGGCATTTTTTATGTATGGTGAAGGTGGTCCATTATCAAAATATGCGAAAGAAATCGGAAATAATACAACATCAGGTAGTTGTGAAATGTATCTAGTTTCTGAAGAAGAAGCTAAAGAATTTGCAATGGAAAACTTAGGTGCTGAGGATTTTGAAGAAATTTTTGGAGAAGTTGAAGAAGGTTGATTTTAAAGGTTTTTAAGTAGTTAGATATTAAGTTATCTAACTACTGATAAAGTTTTTAAAATTTAAAAACTAAAAAAATGACAGAAGGGAGTGTAAACATGCAAGTATATTTAGATAATCAACAATTTAAAAACAAACCAAAAAATTCAGAAATTGGAATAATCACAAACAAAATATATAAACAAAAAGCAGATTTAGATTTAAGAGATTTGGCTGAAGAAATAGCTGAAAAAGGCAGAACAGTAATGTTAGCAACTTATATAGCTAACTTAAAACAATCAGAATTAGAGCAACAATCACTACTAATGCTTGATTTTGATAACACAGATTTAAATAATCAATTTACTTTAGAGCAAGCACTTAATGATAAATTTATTAAAGACAATGCTTGCTTTATGTATAGAACATTTAGCAATTCTAAAGCAGTTGATAAGTTTAGAGTTGTATTTGCTTTAGAATCTGAATTAAACACAGCAGACGAAGTGACAAGAGCATATAGAACTTTATTATCTAAATATCCTCAAGCAGATAGACACACAATTAACCCTAACCGCCTGTTTTTTGGGAGTAATAGTGGTTTTATAGAGATTGATTTTAATAATAGACTTAAAAAATCTGAAGTGGTAAAAGAAGTTTTAGAAGTAAAAGAAAAAGTAAAGAAATATAAAGTAAATATACCTAAAAAATTTGAAATCATTGATAATACTAATGTTTATGACTTAATCAAAGACAAAAAATTTAAGCAAGCAAAAGAAATTATTGCTATTAAATATAGCAATACTAATGTTTTAAATAATCAATTCAAAAATGAGACTTCAGTCAATCACTTTTTTAAAACTGAGGTAGATATGTTAGAATTTCTTGATTTACCTTCTTCAAAGTCTTTTAATTGCATTGTTTTTGAAGACAATAAACCAAGTGCAGGAGTTTACATTTCTGAAACAGAAACACAGATTTATCATAATTTTGCTAACAATTATCGAGCTGATTTAGTTAGATTAGTTGCTAAATTAGCTGACATAACAGCATTCGAAGCTATTGAACTATTAATGTATCTAACAGATAGTCAATTAGTAACTGATACTTTGATTCAGCGACAAATTAGAACAGTGGATTATCTAATTAGTAGTTTAGAAAATCCTGATTTATCAAATCTTTATCCAACTTCTTATAAATTTTTAAGTCGAAATTTGGAAGAAATTACATCAATGCTTAAGATTGTATCTGAGTATAAATATATAGACAGTAGTGGTAATGTTAAGATAATGAGCTATCTAACTGTTGATTCTTTGACTAAACAAATCATTCATAGAGTCAAACATAAAAATGTAAGCAAAGAAACAGTAGTTAAATGTATGTATTTACTAACTTTGACAGATATTTTAATCAAAGAGAAAATAGAAAATGTGGATAAGCAATTATTAGAAAACATTGATAAATCTAGAGCTAAAAGCAATAACGAAACAGGTTTAAAAAGATATAAAAGATACCCAAATTTTTTGAGCATAGCAGACAATGCAGATTTAGAAACTGTTGAAAGCATTCTAAAAGAATTAAATTCTAAAAAATTTACAGTTGAAGGAAGTTTGAATTTTGAATGGTTATATACTAACTATAGTAAAGAAATAGCATTAAAAGTATTTCCCCAAAAATTTGATTCTGAAGTTAAGAATATTACTGATAATTTAGTGATAAGTAATGATTCGACCAAAAAAATTGAAATGATAATGAGTGTAATACATACTTATCTAACAACAAATGATACAAATTACATTAAAAATTCGACACTTGTCGAATTATTGAAAGAAAATAAATTCCCGAAAATACAGAAAAACCTAACAAAATTTAGGAATAAAGTAGCTTTAGAATATAGCAATTACTACTCGCAAGACTTAGCTTTTGATAAAATATCTAATGACTTAAAAGAGCAATTAGGTATTGATAAATCAACAGTAATCAAAGGTAATATATTTTATCTAAAATAATAAAAAATGAAAGGAGAGTACTGATTCAACAGTATTCTTTTTTATTTGCTATCTATTTATTCAATACATAAGATTAAGTAATATACTACATAAATTAATCATTATCAATGTAAGCTAAATACTGATATATCAATCTTATCTTTACTTTAATTGCTTCTTACCCCCCCTATATATAATATAATATTACTTTAGGGGGGGTATAAAAGGTTATCATTGATATATCAAGCTTTAAAGCACTTATTTTTCTAAATTTAAGGATTGAGTATTAGCAAGCAGAGCTTGCTTACTTATATAGATGTTTAAGTTTAGTCAAAAATGTAAAATTTGCTCTCTATTTAAAAATCAATAAAAGAGTGATATATCAATACTTATTAACTGTTTATCATTAGATATTTAAATTATTTGAGATAAAAAACACCTTAAATTTAAAAGTTAGTGTAGAATTACCCATAAATATTTTTTAAATGAATTTGAGAGGTATTTTTTCAAAAATAGATGCTTAAAACCTTGATATAACAATAATCTCTCTTTTTTGTCAACATAATAAAAACCCCTATAAAATCAAGGTTTTAAAGGGGGCATTTTTTAAGTGTGTTTTGTCATTAATTTTGAGTAAAAAAAAGACCTCGATTTGATGTCTTAATTTATGATTGCTTTTATTTCAACTTTAATGTTAGTTTCATTTAGATATTTTGTAATTTGTTCTAACTCTTTCTTTGCTTCTTCTTTTTCTTCAGTAGTTGCATTTTTATATAATTTAACAATATTTTTAGCTTGTTTTTCAATGTTTTCTGAAATCAAATCTAAGTATTCTCGATTTTTTTTTATCTGTAAATCTCTATGATAATAGTAATTTCCATTAAAATCTATAAAATGTTTATGATTTTTTAAATTAAATATTTTATCTCTATCGATTGTTAGATTACCTAATTTTGCTCTCTTTTTAAGTTTATCTTTCAACCTTTCTTTTGAGTTGTTACTGCCATTTATGCTGTGTATAAAAATTGGAAACTCGCTGTTAATTACTAAAATAAAGTCGATTCCAAATTTTTTATCTAAAGTGTCTGATGTTAATACATGAGCTTTAATCCCTTCAGCTTTTAATGTTTGTAAAGCCTTATAAATCTTATAATCTTCCGATAAAAAAGCATTGTAGAAAGTTGCTAATCTGTATCTAATTGCAGTATCGAGTATATTTTCTAACTGCTTATTAGCTTCAATTTCTCTTTTTACAAAGCGATTTGCATGTAAATAAGAGCTTTTTACACCATCAAAAGCATAGTCAACAAATTGAGTTTTGCAATTGACCTTTTTAAATAGACTAATTAAGTCAATATCAAAAAAATTAAATTGATTAAAATCAGAAACAATTCTATCTCTAAAATTATTAGTAATTTCTTCATTGATTAAATCATTATTTTTAAATTTTAGCTCGATAGTTTGTAACTCTTTTTCTGTCATTTTCTGTTTTTTTATTTCTAACATACATCATCCTCTCCAGTTTTTATTTTTGTATTTTTTTAAATACAATTTGTAAACTAACTATCTATATTTATATCATCATTTTTTGAATTAATCAAATTTAAACAACACTTTTAAATAACATTTGATAAATCAACTTTTTACTTACATGACAATCTATATAAAGTGGTGCATATATTGGTATGTAAGTAAATAATCTAATAAAATTAAGTCTTTTAAGCATAGTGTTGTTTAAATTTGACTACAGATAAATAACAATATATAATTTAATTATAGATTAAAAATGTATCTAGAAAAATACAATAAATCTTGATAAATAAGGAGTCTTTAAAGGTATCCTGATAAAAGAGTGATTTATCAACTGTTTTAAACCTTTTTATTTTTAATTAAAAAGGTGGAGAGGTGTTGCTACAGACCTGCTACAGCTATGCTACAGATATGCGGTAGCTATGCAGTAAATTTAAGTGATTTAAACATATCAAATTTTACTATTTTATAAAAAATAGTAAGTATAAAGGTTGATAAATAAGCTTTTTGAAGAGGTTAAATAAAACAAATAATGATTAAAAATTTTCTTGATTTTTAGAAAAAAATGGTCAAAAGGGGGTGTTTTAATTTTTTTAAATAAAAATTTATGATTTTTGAGGTGATTTTAAGATAAAAAATCTTAACTAAAATACTATGTAAAAATAAAATGGAGAGGATGGTATATGACATTAAACAATCGCAAAATAAACACAGCAGAGTTATTAAGTATTGTAAACAATTCAGATGGTGTGTATGAAAGAGATTTATTAAAGCTATTAAACTGTAATGACTCTAGATTAAACAATGTATTAGCTAACTATGCTAATGATAAAGTAATCAAAAAGGAAAAAATTAAACAGAATATTTATTATAAAAAAAGTTTGGATTTAGAAGATTTAAGAAATATCAATCTTTTAATTAGCTTTATGGATATTATCAACAAATTTAAAATCAAATACAGCAGAGTCAGTTTAAAAAAAAATAATAAAACAAAAGAAAAGTCTTTATTTATTGACACAATTATTGATTTTAAAGATGTGTTAAGAAAATACAAATTAAAAGTAAGTAATATTAACTATGACAATTTAAATGAGTTAAAAATTGAAGAATCTAAACAATATGCAGATATTTTAGTAGTTAGCGAATCGAGTCTACTAACTGAAATTCAGAAAAAGATAATCAAAAAAGAATTGCGAGAAGATATTTTAATTTATGATTGCAACTTAGAAATTATATATTGTTTTAAGACTCGTAAATCTGATGAAGGTAAAATAATCAACATATCAGCTTTAGAAATTGTTGATGTTTTGGGGTTTCTTAAATTTTTAACAGTTAACAAACTATTTATTACAATCACAAATAAAGTAGAAATTAAGATAGAAAAGCAGTTATATACTGCTAAAGAACAAGATAGAGCAAAATTTTTAAAAAGAAAGGGGGTTATCAATCATGAGTAATTTTGATTTTAGTAATTTAAGCAGTAACAACAATAATGATGACAAAGATTTATTAACTAAAGCTAAAGAAATAGCGACAGTAATAGTAGATAATATCATTAAATATAGTAAGTTAGCTTACAACACAGTAAGTCCGATTTTGAGGGAAAAATCAGGAGAATTAGCTGTTAGCACAAAAAAAATATCTAAAAAAATGTCAGATAAACAGAGTCAAAGACAAAAAGAAAAGAAAGTATATTTAAAATACAAGACAATAAACAAAATATATGATGACTATAAAGACAGCATTCTAGATTTAGAAAATGAAGTAAAAGAAGCAAATAAGAAAAATAAAAAAGAAAAAAATCAGGAACAAACTAATGATAAATCATCAATTGCATTAATATTATTGATTGCTGTTATAGCATTAGTAATCATTTTTAAGTTTATAGTTTCTAATTTGTTTTCGATAGTATTGATTTTATTAGCTTTTGCACCGCTTTTATTGATTTATAAAGAAAAATGGATAATAAAAAATAATAAAGCAAAATTAGATAAAGTAGCAATTTTTAGACCTGATTTGATTAAGATTTTTGAGAAAATGGCATTATATATTGCTGATGATGAACTGTATGATTTTATCAAGTATTATCAGGCAGAATTGATTAATTTAGAGACATTTTTAAATATCAAACTAGATGCTAATGAGATTGAATTAGAAGAAGACAAAGAAGATGGAGAATTACATTTAGCTTTAGCAAATATTGCAGTAAATCAAAATAGTAAAGTATTTGCAAATACTTTAGATGATGTTGATATGAATAGATTTAATATTGCGACTATGACAAATTATTTAATTGATGTTAGAGATGTAAATAAGACAATGATTATCCTTTTTGATAATTGGATAACTGATTATCTAAAAGTTGGGAAAGCAATTGATATTGCTGAAAGAATTGAAATGTTGGGATATTTAAGCTTTTTTGAAACAGTAGAAGAAGCTGATGAAGTTGATTTAAGCAGATTTAGTAGAAAAGGTAAACAAATTATTAGCAAATTAAGACAAGATGATGTTAAAGAAAAATTAGGTATGTATGTGCATGATGCCTTTGCAGAAGGAATTATAGAAAACAAGTATTTTATTAAAATTAGGATGGTTTTGCAGAACACTAATAAAGCTAAAGCAAAGAGTTTGTTAAACGAAATTGGGCTAATAACAGGTATTACACCTTCTTTAATTGATGGAGAAAATGATAAAACTATCTATCTTAAGTTTAAATATAAAGTTGATGTCAAATCAAGAGAGTTTAAATTTAAAGACATATTAGAACAAGCAAAACAAGGTGTAATAAATATTGGTGCAACAGACAGTGGGGATTATGTAGTTAAATATCCTCGAGAAGACGACCCATTTTTTGCAGAAATTGGTGGATTATCTCGAAGCGGTAAGTCAACATTAGCATCTAGAATGATAGCTACTGCTTTATATTTAGCTGATGATAATGGATGTTATGATTATCAAGATGTGTTTATTGCATCTGTTAAAGCAAAAGATGACTATTTTCCATTGAAATGGTTTGAAAAAGGTATGTTTATTACTGATAGTCCGATTGAAACCTACAAAATGCTTTTAAAAATAAATGATATAGCACAAAAAAGAGCTGAAATATTTAGAAAAAATGGTTGTGTAAATATTAAGCAATATAACAAAAAGTTCAAAAATAATAAGATGGGTAAGATTTTGTTGGTCATGGATGAATATAGAAATACTTTAGACAGTGCTGAAAGAATGGGTAAAGTAGAAATTGATGGTAATGAAATTAAGAATTTATCGTTAGAAATTGAGAAAATATATACAAGTATCAATACTTTACATGGGAGCAGAGGTGTAAATACTATCTGTATTACACAGAAATTTGCAAAATCAAAAGGTGGCTTGGGGATGGTAGCAGACAGTTTGGACAGTAGATTTTTAGGATATGCCGAAGCTGATGTGTGGAATACACAGGATAAATCTGAAACAATATCTAAATATTTAAAGAGCAAATCTGAACAAAGAAAAGGTCTGTTTTTGATAAATGCAACAGCATTTCAGCAGATAAATAAAGAAGAAGTAGAAGTAGATAAAATTGCGGGATTTGTTGAAACAAGAACACATTTTATCGATACACAAGAAATTGCAGATAATTTTGACAGATACTTTGATACAGACAAGAAATATGGTCGTTTAATAAGAGATAACTTTAATAACACTGATGATGATTTAGAAAGTATTATTATTACTAAAGATAAATCTGAAGAAGTTAAAGAAAATGAAGAAAAAGTTGAGGAATCAAAAACTATTGAAGATTTTGATTTTGATGATTTTAATTTATAAGGAGGTAGTTAATCATGTTTTACCTATTTTGTTTACTAATTTTTGCAATTAATTTATCAATATCATTTAGATATAAAAATATCAAAACTGACAATTTGACTTTAGACGAGTATATTAAATCAAAGTTTGATGTATCTGATAGTCAAGAAAATAAAGAAATATCAAGCGATATTCTAGACTTCGATAAATTTAACAACATATGATGTCATTCAAATTTGACTTAATATTGTATCTATGTTAATATAATAATATAGAGATATGTTAAAAGCGAAAAGTCGCATATCTCGCTGTCATTTATAAATTTATTTCTGAAGCAAGGTTACTCCGCCTTGCTTCTTTTTTTGCATTAAAATATTGGTATATCAATGATTAATATAAAGTGTTGTTTAAATTTGACTATTAATTTAGATGATGCTATTAATTAGATATATAGATAAATAATATATTTAATTAAATACAAAAAAGGAGAGATAATTATGAGTAAATTAGAGATAATCAAACAAAACTATGTATTAGATTTTAAGCAAAATGGAGATAAAGTTGATGAGTTAGAACAATCAGAAAAAGACAAAATAGATAATTTAGAAATTAAACAGCTATTTAAGCAATTAGAAAGAGCATTAGATGATATTGCTGATTGTGTATTAGATACTAATGTTTTAGATGACAAATCTAAAGTAGTGATAAGTAATTCTAACTTTATTGATTTTGATGAGTTTAATAAAGTATATCTAACAACTAATTACACTTGTTTTGATACTTTTGATACTAAACAATTTGTCGGAATACATTACTTTAAAGAATTATTTGCATTTGATAATGAGATGATTTATAAATTGACAAGATTGATTGAGCTATCTAATAGAATTGATTTGACTAAAAAAATAAAAAGAATCGGTAACAGTAATCTTATTAATGTGACTGAAGTTTTAGAATTTAAAATATAAAAAAGGGGGAAATCAGAATGAAATATTTAAGATTTGAAGGAAAGGAGAACACAACATTTGATAGAAATTTAAACTATAGATATTATAATCAAATCTACAAAAATCAGGAGATAGTAATTGACAAAGACTTGAGATTGATGCTAAAAAATAGACTCGATAATGGATTTAAGCAAGATAAATTAAGTAAACAATCAGCAACTATTGATGACATGATTAATGATTTAGATTTACTAACTGCAGTTGAGCAATTACAATCAATTATTAATCAATATCCGATAGCAAATAAAACCTTTGATAAATCAGCATTTATAGATACTTTAGACACACAAGTATTAATGTTTAAATTAGTAAATATCAAAGTAGATTTTGATTTAAATATTGAAAGCTTTGAGATATTAGCTAAATATATTGTCGATAATCAAAATAAAGAATCAGAAATAAACACCGTTAGAAATATACTCTATAATATTATTAAATCTGATGATTATTCTTTAGCACTTTTCCAAAAAATTATTGGGAAATTGAGAAGAAGGTTAGATAGTGATTTAGTTAAAGTTAGTAATGTTAAATATACTGCTGATGACAAATTTAAATTGAATACTGTTAATTTAACTTTTCTATTTTAAAATAAAAAAATCTAAAAACATTGATTTGATAGTGTGTGTAGAGGGGTGTTGTTTAAATTTGACTATATAATGAAAGGATGCTATTAATGATTATAGATACAATTATTGTATCTAATTAAATATAATAAAAAGGAGTGAGTTTTAAAAAATGAAAACTGTAGATATTGAAATATATAATTATATTAAAAAAATGGTGGGAAAAGGTACTAGTATAATTTATGAGCAGATTTACAATGAAGGTTATGATACACCTTTGATTCAAATTATTATCAAAAATGTCAGAATTAAAGAATTTATTTACTATGACTATGAACATGTCAAGTCACTAGATGATATTAAAAAAAATTTAGACATACAAATAAGCTGTTTAAATAGTCGAGTAAATCGAAGAAATAAGAAGCTCTTAACTAATTAAGAGCTTTAATAAAAGGAGGGAGTTGGATTGAAAGAAAATAAAAAAATAAAGATAGCTTTAGTACTAACAAGTCTAATTAATATTAGTTTAACAAGCTTTGTAGCTTTGCAATACTTTAATAATGATAAAAAAACAGAAGTAGTATCAGATAACAAAAAAGTTGCAAAATCAAATGATTTAAAAACAGCAAAAACTACTGAAACAACAGAAGAATTTAAATGTCCGATTAATGATTTGGAAACTTTTAAAAATGCTGATGGAGTGGAAGTTTTTAGTTATTATGTCAATCAAGACTGTAATGAAATAGTTGTAGATAGCTATATAGCAAGTGATTATATAGCAGATTTAGAAATTCCTGATAAAATCAAAGGTATTGAGGTAACAGCAATTAGGGATAGAGCATTTGCTAATGTTACTTTTAAAACTATTAAATTACCTGACGGCATTAGATATATCGGAAAAGAAGCATTTAGAGAATCAGACATCAAAGAGCTTGTATTACCTGAAAATTTGCAAGTTATTGATGATAGAGCATTTCAATATGCAAATTCTCTAGAAGGGACTTTGATAATTCCTAGTAAAGTGAAGTATATCGGTCAAAATGCCTTTCAATCAAATTATCTAACAAGTATTATTTTCCCCGAATCTTTGGAAATAATCGAAGATGGAGCATTTTTGTATAGCGAATTAGAAAATATTGAATTTAAAGGAAATGGTAAAAATCTTAAAAAAATAGGGGTTGATGCTTTTTCTGTCGCTAAAGTTCAGAATAAAATCGATGTCAGAGCTTTTGAAAACCTTGTAATATATGACTTTAATAACCCTATTTTGTATTTTGATGAAGAAATTTTAAACAAGGGAGGGATTGATTAAACCATGAAACTACTTGAATTTTTGATAGCTAACAAAGAAAATGTTGTATTTTGTCTAGCTGTATTGTCACTAATAATTCCTATTTTTATCAAGCATAAGAGGAAACTAACAATCATTTTAGCAATCATTAGTTGTATTTATATTTACAATAGTTACCAAAATTTTGATAGTAAACCAGATAAAATTGTAGAAAACACAGCAGGAATTGTTGATAAAGCAAAGAATAAAGTGTCTGAATCAGTCAATAATATTGCAGAAAAAGGGAGTGATTTGTTAGATAAAAATACAGATAATTATAATAAAGAAAAAGAAGAAAAGAAAAAAGAATCAAGAATCGGAACATTAAATTCGGAAGCAACAAATAATACTAATGAATCTGACAATTTAAAAGCAACAACAGAGTCAACAATAGATAAACTTGATGAATTTGAAAATGAATTAGCTGAATACTATAACAATTTAGACAATTTTAAAACTTATCAAAATCAGGAAGAAAATAAAACTGATGGTGATGAAAGAGCTAATACAGCTTTAGCAGATTTAGAAAATGAAAAATGAGGTAATATATTCAAAGTTTTTACATCATTTTAAATTTCTTGTGTATCAAGGGTTAAGGTGATGTAAAAAGATGAGGTAATTAAGAAATAAAAAATACTAATGGAGAGGATGAAAAATGAAATATGGTTATGTAAGAGTATCGACAAGAAGTCAGTTTGAAAAAGAAACATATTTAAAACAAATAGAAACATTAAAAGCTGAAGGAGTGTCAGAAGAAAATATATATATTGAAAATGAATCAGGAAAAAACACAAAAGATAGACCTATTTTTAATAAGTTATTAGAAATTTTAAAAGAAAATGATACCTTAATTGTTACTAAACTTGACAGATTAGCAAGAAATACAGCAGATGCTTTAAAAATAGCTGAATTGTTAACTAGTAAAGAAATAACCTTAAATATCTTAAATATGGGGATTTTAGACAACAAGCCTACTGGAAAGCTTATGTTTACTATGTTTTCAGCATTTGCAGAATTTGAAAGAAATTTGATAGCTGAAAGAATGTTGGAAGGTAGAGAGTATAAAAGACAAAATGACTCAAGTTATAAAGAAGGAAGAAAACATAAGTTGAATACTAATCAATTAAAGCATTTACATCAGCATTTTGAAGAAAATAAATATACAAATAAAGAATTAGCAAGCATTTTTAGCGTTTCTCAAAAAACAATAGCAACAAGAAAAAAAGAGTGGCAAGATATGAAAAATATGAGTAAATTATAGTGCTTATCACAAGCACTATTTTTGCTTTACTTTTTTATTAAAAAGTTTAAATATCTAACATAGTAAGCTATTTTTAATTAATAGTAATAAACAACAATGATACTTAAAATTGACTACAGTTTTAGATGATGCTAATATAAATATACGGAATAATATTATATTTATTTAAATACAATAAAAGTTGGTATGAACATGAAAAAAAACAGGAGGAAGGAGTAATGCAAAAGAAAAAAACTAAAGATAGCACATGCAAAGTATTAAAAAATGGAAAAATTGTTGGTTATTTAACAGCAAAAGATGAAGAAAATGGGAAAGATATAGAATTAGATAAACAAGGCTATACTATTGTAGCTATTTAATAGATACAATTTAATAAAAATAAAAAGTGGGAGGGAGGCTTAATGACTGATGGAGCATCACAAGGTTTGTTTGTAATTGTTGCTGTTGTTATTTTTGGTATATTTGTATTGATAGCATACTTGCTATTTAGAGATACTTTAAAAGATTCGCTCAATGGTATTTTTAAAAATGCTACAAGCAATGCAGAGGCAAGCTTAAATTATGTAGCTTAAATATTTTAAATTAAGGAAGATACTCATAAGCTTTAGATATTAATTATTTAGTATCTAAAGCTTTTTTATTATAAAAGGAGGTGTCAATTATGACAAATGGAGCAAGTCAAGGACTATTTGTGATTGTTGCAATAGTGATTTTTGGTATATTTATATTAATTAGTTATGTATTATTTAAAGATAATCTGAATACAACATTGGCTAATATATTTACTGATGGATTAGAGCAAGCAGAGGATTTAATTGACCCTAAAGTTATAACAAAAATCACTATTGTTGAGAAAACAAACGAAATAAAGAATTTAAAGAAAAATCAATCTGAAGAATACTATATCAATGAGTTTACTAAAGCTTTTGATTTTTTAGACCAAGGTGGAGAAAAAATTAAATCTAGAAAGCTAAATTTAGGGTTTAAATTTCATTCAAGAGGAACAACATATCCAACTTTTGAGGAATTTATGGAAAGTTATTCTAATGGCAGTGTCAATTTAAGGATGGGAGTAACAGCTACTGCAAAAACAGATAAATCAGTAATAGCTACAACAAAAATTAATGGAATTGCAGGAATTACAATATTTGAAAATCTTTAAGAGAGGTGAAAAAATGAAAAAAGTAAAGATATTGAATAAAGAAAAAAATAAAGAGATTGTTTTTGAATTTGAAGATTTAGGAAATAATGTATATCAATATACTAAAGATACTAAAGTGATTAGATTTGATTATACAAAGACAAAAAGCTTAATTGATACTGCATTAGCTGATTGCAAAGTTGATATTTTTAAAGTGTTTAGGCAAAAATACAGTTTAAGTGACACAACTTATTTTAATACTAAACAATCAAAAAACCCTAGATATAATTTAAAGTTATATCTAATATACTTAGATTTGAAGCAAAATAAAGATATAATCAATCAAGAAATCAAACTAATGGAAAATGCAATTAAATCTAATAAAATATCGGTAAATCAATATGCTAAATTATCTAAAATAACAAAACAAACACTATTTAATATTAAAACTAATAAACAAAACAAAGATAAAAAATACTTTTATAAAAACTATCTAAAAATAGTTGAAGCAAATAAATACTTAAAAAAGCCTTAAATTTAAGGCTTTTTTTGTTGATATAACAATGTTTGGTTAAAAGTGTTGTTCAAATTTGACTATTTAAATTAAGTACGCTATAAATAAACTATGGAGATAAATATTATATTTAAATAAATACAATATTTGAAAAATGAGGTAAATAAAAAAACAAAGGAGTGTTTAAAATGACAGTTAAACAAACAATAATGACTTTCGCATTAACAACAATGATGATGATGACAATGGCAACAACAACAGCAAATGCAGATGCATTAGATACAGTAGCAGATGTAGCTAATCAAACAACACAAATAGCTAAAGATAATAAAGATAATGTAAACAAAGATGGATTGATAGAAACTATGAACAAAAAAGAAGGAGACATTAAAGAACTTGTAGGTAAAGGTGGAGCATTTGCTAACAAATTTAATGCTAAATTAGATGATGCAATCAAATACAGCAAAGAAACAAATAATAAAAATATATTTACAAAAACAAGTAACTTTATATCAATATTACTTACAGATAAAACAAAGAAACAAGCATTAGATGCAGAAAATCAAGATAAATCAATCATCGATACAGCAAAAGAGCAAGTAGCTAATAATGACTTAAAAGAATCAACAAAACAAGCACTTAAACATCAATTCATTGGTAGTGGATTTTCAAGTGTTCCTTCAGGATTTGCAGGATTTTTAGCAGTTGGTATTAGAACATTATTAGGGATTATTGTAATATCAACAATTGCAATTAAATTATTTAAAAGTAAAAGAAATAATAATAATAGTGACATTAAAAGCAGAAATGCAAAAATTGATAGAGCTTATGGTAGAGGTCAAAAAGTATTGAGCAGAATAAGATAATAATTAAAGCTTTTTAAATAGCTAAATATCAACTATTTAGCTATTACTAAAGGTTTTAAAAAACCTAAAAAATAAATAGAAAGGAGGTATTTTACTAATGAGTAAAATAGTAAAAAAATTAAGTAGTATAGCATTATTAACAATAGTAGGTGCAAGTTTAGGTGCAAGTGGTTTACAGCTAAATTCAAATATTTTAGGTAACAATACAGTAGCTAAAGCGGAAGAATTAGATAAAACAGAAAATGTTGATAAAACTGGAGAAATTGCTGAATCAACTGAAGTTATACAAAGCAATCAAAAAGTTGTAAATGAAAGTGAAGTAACTGAAGTTAAAGAAAATCCTTGGAATTATTCAGAAGAATTAACAAAAGAAGGGTTTCAAGCATTACCAGAAATTCAAGGAGAAATGTTAAGTACCACAGAAAATGAAGGTTTAAGATTTAAAACAAAAACAAGAATGTATTTTGAAAATGATACAACTATTAGAGAACCTAAAGTAGGAGATATTGTAGTTGTAGAACAATCAAGTAATGATAAATTGTATGGTACTCATAGAAAATTTGATGAACCAAATTTATGGGTTGGTTATGATAATTTAAAATTTTACTACTCATTAGATAAAGAAATTGTAGATTATTATGATGATACAACTTTAGAATTATTAGATACTTATGTGTTAAATGGTAAAGAGTATAATTTTGAAACTGATAAAAATGGTAAAGCAATTACATCAACTGAAACAGTAACATATAATGATGCAATCAGTAATTTACCAATTTCTATGGAAAATACACATGTAGTATTTAGATATAAAGTAACAAAAGTTTTTGGACATAGAAATACAATTAATATTACATCTGATATCTATTCTCAATCTCATGTTGATTCTGACTTTGAAAAGATAAGTAGCGATACAAATCAACATGCTTTATATTATACAAAAGTAAATTATGTTGATTTTCAAACAAAAGAAGAAATAAAAGAATCAGATTATGTTTTAAATGAAATTGATGGAGATAAAACATTTTATGCTAAAGAAATTGATGGATATTTAGCAAATGAAGAATCTAAAACTATTAGTGTAAGTAGCACAGTAGACAGTGAAATTACTTTTTTTTACAACCCTGATTTAAAAAAAAAAGCTGATATAACAGTTAGATATGTTGATGAACAAGGAAACGACTTATTAAAGAAAGAAATACACAAAGACTTATTAACAGATAAATATTATGAATATGAAGCTAAAGAAATTGATGGGTATAATTTAATTAGCAACAAAAAACAAGGTCTTTGGTTGAGATTAGATGGTGGTGAAATAGTTTTTACTTATTCTAAAATTGAACCAATAATTGAAATAGGAAAAGTTATTGTCAATTATTTAGATGAAGATGGTAATAAAATAGTTGAATCTAAAGAAATTTTGGATTTTATTGGTAATAAGTATTTTGTGTCTGCTATTGATATTGATGGATATATATTCAATGAACAGATGTCTATAAGAAATCAAGGAGGAGTTTTTACTAAAGAGGATTCTATTATCAATTTTATTTATAAAAAAGTAGTCAAACCTACAGACCCAACAGAACCAAAAGTTCCAGTTGAACCTACTGAACCACAAGAGCCAATAACTCCTGAAAAACCAGTAGAACCACAAGAACCTACTGAACATGAAAAATCAGTAGAACCAGTAGAGCCAGCAACATCAACAGATACAGAAAAAGAAACTACTGAAGAAGATACTAAAAAAGAAGATAAGAAAGACAAGCTTTATCAAACAAATCACAGTAACAACAATATTTTATTAGCATTAGCAACAACAGCAATTATGAGCTTATTAGTATTTATAACTTTTAAAAGATTCAAAAAATAAGGTTAAAAGAGAGTAGTTTAACCGTTACTCTCTTTTTTATCAAAAAGGAGGGGGATTGATGGAAAAGTTATATATACATTTAAAAAATTTAAGAAAAGTTGCTGTTGTTATGCTGTTAGTATTTACTACTTTTTATTTGTTGTTAATCTTTTTAACTCAAAATGACAATCAAGAAATAGCTGATAATATTGAGAAATATAATGAGTTTATTATTGTTACAAAATCTGATAATAGTAAAAATGATATTGCAGAAATTAAAGATAATATTGAAAAAGTGAAGGAAAAGAGAGGGGTTAGTAAAAAGAATGAAAATCAAGTAGTATCTAAAGAGGAAGAAAATACAGAACCTATTGATTTAGATATAAAAGAAGAAATTATAGAAAATAGCTATCAATCTCTAGAAACAACTGATAAATTAAATAAATTAGGCAGTATCGAGATACCTAAAATCAATTTAAAACTATCGATTTTTGAGGGGAAACCTTTTGTAAATGATAAAAATAAAGAAGATTTAATGCTTTCTGGTGCAGTCACAAATAAGCAAAATCAAATAATGGGAAGAGGAAATTTTGTATTGGCAAGTCATATTATTAGTAATAGCAACTTACTTTTCACAAATGTTAATCAGCTAGAAAGAGGAGATACTATCGTTTTAAAAGACAGTGAATATATTTACAAATACACTGTTTATAATGATTTTATAGTATCTAAAGATGAAACATGGATTTTGAATGATATAAAAGATTATAGTATTTTGACACTCTATACTTGCTATGATGACGGGTCAAAAATACCTCAAAATAGGGTAGTTATTAGAGCAGTGCTTACAGATATTAACTTAAATAACTGATTGTTTGATAGAAAAACAAATTTTTCTGTCAGCAAAGTCAGTATAAAGTCCTTTAATTAGGGCTTTTTATTTTCTCATGACTTTTTGTATGTTGCTTGATATAATAAGGAAGGACAAGATTATCACTAGGAGATGAAAAATGGATACTAGATTAATGCAACAAATAAAAGATATTTTAAAAGAATTCCCTCAATATTGGATTGGGGAAGAATTACAAAGACCAGTTGTTATTGATGATTTAAAAAATTATGATGCACTTTTAATTTCAGCATTATTGAAGAATCAAAAGATTAGAGAGAACTATTCGGTAAAAGCTGGAGATGTGGTTATTTTTAAAGTGCAAGAATTTATTGATATTTTGAGGTATAAAGACTACTGGGCAGATAGCTATACTAAATATTCGAACACCATTGGATTGTCAAGTGAAGGTAAGTATCTTCAATACAATACTGATGTGGTGTTAGATTTTCCTTACAAAGATTGTGTCTTAGAAGGTGGTATGACCAAAGAAGATACTGGAAAAGAAGAAGTTTTCTATAATGAAGTTATTGCCAGAGATGAAATAGATACCCTGTTATCACCTAAAGTACTAGTGAATGTAAAAAAATATGATGCTGATGGAAAACATACAGTTGATTCTTTTAGTAATGAAGATAATTTAATTATTAAAGGAAATAACTTATTAGCTTTACATTCATTAAAAGAAAGATATGCTGAGAAAGTTAAATTTATATATATTGATGTTCCATATAATACGAAAAATGATAGTTTTAGGTATAACGATAGATTTAATCATTCCTCATGGCTAACCTTTATAAGGAATAGATTATTGATTTCTAGAGAACTATTATCAGATACTGGAATAATAGCATTGCATTGTGATGATAACGAGATAGGATATGTTACGGTTCTCTTAGATGAACTATTTGGACGAGATAATTTAATTTCTATTTTTCCTAGAATAACAAAAAAGGGCGGGAAGTCCACAGATATCATTGCAAAGAATCATGATTATATTTTGTTGTATTCAAAAAAAGATGTCTCTAAAATATTATACCCTATGCGTCATAATGACGAGAATTTTAAGTTTAAAGATGAATACTTTGATAGTCGAGGATATTATAAACTTAATCAAACATTAGATTATGATAGTTTACAATATAATAAATCTTTAGATTATGAAATAAAAATTAAAGATTTTTTACTTGTTCCTGGTGGTAATCAGGAAATGTATAAAAAACGAATATCGGGTGAATTTAATAGAGCTGATTGGGCATGGAGATGGAGTAAAGATTTATATGAATTTGGGTTGAAAAATGGCTTTATTGAATTAAAAACCAGTGGAACTCGACCAAGAATATATACTAAAACATATCAAAAAGTAAAAATCGAGAAAATTAATGGTCAATATGAAATTGTTTCAAAAATTAGAACAAAACCGTTATCTACATTAGAATTTACAGAAAATAAATATTCAAATGATAATGCAACTAAACATGCAAATACATTGATAGAAAAAGGACTGTTTGATTATACAAAACCAGAATCACTTATATGTAAATTAATAGAATTAAATACCAAAGAAAATGACATAGTTCTAGACTTTTTCATGGGTTCAGCAACTACTCAATCTGTAGCAATGAAAATGAATAGAAGATTTATTGGTATTGAACAGATGGATTATATCAATACAGTTTCTGTTCCAAGGCTTCAAAAAGTAATTGAAGGCGAACAAGGCGGAATTTCTAAAGATGTAAATTGGCAAGGTGGAGGTTCATTTATTTATGCTGAATTGATGGAATTAAATCAATTATATATGAACAAAATTGACCAAGTATCAACTAAAGAAGAATTAGCTGACTTATGGGATGAATTAGATAACAATACTGATTTAAATTTCCAATTAGACAAAGAGAAACTAGTGAATGAATTGTTAAAAGAACATGATGAAGAAGAGGGTTCTGTTACTTTCAATGACTTAACTTTTGACGAACAAAAAGCAATTTTTAAGAAAGCATTAGATAAGAATCAATTATATGTGCCTTATTCAGAAATTGAAGATACCAATGTACTTATTTCTGATAGTGACAAATCCTTTAACTATAGTTTTTATAATGGCGAGGTGGAATAGTCATGGCGAAAGAAAGATTATATGAATGGTTAGACAGTCAAATGTCTAATATGTTTTATACAAGTAATAATCCCCATGAAGTTCCTGAGTATATAAAAGCTAATCTTAAAGATGAACTTCGCCATTATCAAGAAGAAGCATTCAGAAGATTTCAATTTATGCAAGATGATAATTTACTTGCAGGAATTAGTGATGCAGGTTTTCAAAGAAAGCAACTATTATTTAATATGGCGACAGGTTCAGGGAAAACTATGGTTATGGCTAGTTTGATGTTGTATTTATACAAAGAGTTCAATTATCAGAACTTTATTTTCCTTGTAAATACTGATGCGATTATCAAGAAAACACAAGAAAATATGTTAAATACACAGTCAAATAAGTATTTGTTTAATTCTAATGGCATTTTTATTGATGGCGAACAAATTATGATTCAAGCAGTGGACAATTTTCCTGCTGTTAAAGATAAAAATACTATTTATCTAAAGCTGACTACTATTCAAAAGATTCATGGAGAATTAAATAAACCCAAAGAAAATGGTATTTCTTTAGATAGTTTGGAAGAGGAAGATATTGTCATATTAGGAGATGAAGCCCATCATTTTAATGCTTCCACAAAGAAAGAAAAAGAGGAAGAAACTTCTTGGGAAAATACTATTAATAAAATGTTATATCTGAGAACGAATAATAAACTCTTAGAATTTTCAGCAACAATCAATATGGATGATAAAAATATTTCCCAAAAATATAGTGATAAAATTATTTATAAATATGACTTAGGCGAATTTATGAATGATGGATATTCAAAAAATGTGTTAAGACTCCAATCTTCTGATAATGATGATGAGAAGATGAAAGATGCCCTCTTATTAAGTCAATACAGAAAATTAATAGCTAGGGAAAGTGGTATTTCTTATTTCAAACCTATTATCATGTTTAAATCAAGTAAGATTAAAATTTCTGAACAAAAACAACAAGAGTTTAATGCTATCATAGAGAATTTGTCTGTTGAAAGTTTAATTAAGTATATTAATCAAAGAAAAACAACAGTATCATCGAATTCTACACTTTATAAAGTCTTTTCTTATTTTTTAGAACAAAATTTAGATACTGTTATTCGAGAAATTCAGGAGGATTTTGAACCCAGAAACATTCTAAATGCGAATGAAAAGAATATGTTGAGTGTAGATAATGCAGTGTTACTGAACAGCTTGGAAAATATAAATAATCCTATCAGAGTTATCTTTGCAGTAGCAAAATTAAATGAAGGTTGGGATGTTTTGAATCTTTATGATATTGTCAGAATTTCTGAAGGTGCAGGGATTACTCGAAATACAACAGACAGTGAAGCACAATTGATTGGTAGGGGAGCAAGATATTTTCCTTTTGAATATGAGAATAAGAAAAGCTTTAAAAGAAGATTTGATAATGAAAACAATGATTTAAGAATATTAGAAGCATTACATTATCACACAATTAATGAAAAAGGCTATTTGGCTAACCTTGAAAAATCAATGAATGCTGTTAATTTAATTAGTTCAAGTGATGAAACGGTCAAAATTTTATCTACAAAATTAAAACATTCTTTCAAAAATTCAAGTGTTTATAAACAAGGGAATTTATTTGTGAATGAAAGTAGAGAAACAACTCCTGAAGATTATAGCTCTTTAGAAAAATTCACTATTACTAAAGAATGGGAAACTGAATTTATAGGTTCAACTGTGGAAACTGATTACAAAGGAAATATTAATGATGACACTGTTATTCAAAGAGAATTTGAATATTTAACAGTTGATAAGAGATTCTTTAAAAAAGCTTTGCAAAGAAATCCATTTTTCCGTTTTGTGAACCTTAAAAAGTATCTACCTTTGCTGAAATCTAAAGATGAATTAATTGATAGTGAACAATATTTTAATGGTGTTTCAATCAAAGTTTCCTTACCTAAAGGACAGCATATAACTGATTTAACAGCTTTTGAAAAGCTAGAAATTATTGATAAGTTCTTAGCTTATTGTGAAGAAAAAATTCGCAAAAATTATCAAAAAGAGATTGGATTGAAAGTGTTCAGACCAGTAGCTATTAAGGATACTTTGAGAGATTATGAAGTGGTAGTTCCTCTTTATGAAACAGGACATATTACTCAAAGAATTGAACTTCATCAAATGAAAGGGAAGGATTGGTTTGTTTATACTGATGCTATTATGAACCGTTTAGAATATGCGATGGTAGAGTTGATGGGAAGTTTTATTCATGAATTAGAAGCTAAATATAAACAAGTTTATCTAATTAGAAATGATGAAAAAGCAACTAGATACAAACTAACTGAATTTGGCGGAACGAGAGGTTTCATGCCTGACTTTGTCCTTTATTTAGAAAATGAAGAGTTTGTCTATCAAGTATTTGTCGAGCCAAAGGGCGAGGATAGGGAAAAAGAAGATGCTTGGAAGCAAGAAATGCTATATGCTCTTAATGGTTCAGATATTGAAATCATAGGAGAAAATGATAATGTTAAATTAGTTGGTATTAAGTTTTACAACAACAAGAATAAACGAGAATTTGTTAATGAACTATCAGAAAAAATCAATGATGGTGAGGTTTTAGATGGTAAGTTAGAATTATTCAGTGGTGAATAGCTGAACTAATTAATCTTATCTTGAATATCAAATAAAGCTAGTATTGTCATAAAAGGTTGTGAGTTTACATTTTAAGAATATCAAATGAAGATATTAATTAAAATGTAAAACTACTAAATCGATAGGACAATACTAGTTTTTTATATATTTTTAAAATTGTCATTAGTTAATTTATTGATTTTAAAATAGTTTTGAAAATGTTTATCAGTAAACTTATAATTTAACATTTTAGCAATACCTTCAGAATTAGAAACAAAAGCCTCTTTTTGCATTTCACAATATTTAATAAAGTAATTTTTCATTATTAAATTGACTAAAAGTGCTTTATTACCATTAATTTTTGGAAAAATTAAAGGAGTAGTTTCAATAATTTTGTTGAATATTTCTAAGTCTGTGTAGAGTCCGACTGTTCCTTTTTGCTGTTTTAATAATGTTCTTAAAGGTAGTCCTTTATAAACTTTATCGAGTAAAGTATCACCTAAGTTTTGAATTCTTTCTCTATCCTTTAACATATCTTCTAATTCTAAATCCCATAATTTATTTGACTTAAAATAATTAAACAAAACATTGTCAATAAAGTCAGTTTTTAACACATTTTTAAATTCTTTAGGCTCTTTACTTGCTTTTAGATACTTATTCATTTCACCTAAATAAATTATAATTAGATGGTTTAAGTGATTTTCAAAATAGATTCCACTTTGCACTTTTAAAACATCTTTATTTGTTAATTTAGCTCTTTTCTTCGCTTTTTCTAAATGCTCCTCGATTTCTTTAATTACTTCATCCATCATTTATATACAGTCCTTTAGTTTAATTTATGAGTACATAATACACTATCAAATATAATTAATCAATTTTTATATTTAAAAACATACAAAAAAGACTGTAAAAACAGTCTTTAAATAATTAATGATTTTAAATATTGAGGGTCTGAGCTAATCAGTAAAAAAGTATCGCTTAACTTATTATCATATTTGATACACAGATATCCTTTATTTCTACATAATTCGACTGATTTTGCATTACTGACTTGAGCAAATGTTGCAAGCATATCCTTTAAATCATCTTGATTAGCTAAAGCTAATTTAGTTGTTGTATCTAAATGATTCATAATCCAACTATATACTGCACAAGATACATTTTCGACTGCATTACTATCGTTCTCTTTATATATAAGCTCGACTTGTTCATCGGAAAGTTTAAAATCAGGTATTTTATTATCTAATGCTTCTAATGTTTTACAATCAAAGTGTATATATTTATTAGCTAAATAAATGATTTCAAAATCAATATCTATGTTGTATTTAGTTTTTAAATATTTTGTGTTTATAGTAATAGCTTCAGTCAAATTTCTAACAAATAAATCTTTATCTAAAGTATCATTACTATCAGTAATATTTGTATTTAAAAAACTTTGATAATCTTTAAAAATCTGAAGTGCTTTATTTTTAGATAACTCTTTTATTAGATTATCTATTTGACTGTCATCTGTAAAATTTCTGTTTTTACAGATTCTAACAACATCAGCTTTTGAATAATCCCTAAATTCATATTCTAAAACATCATAAGTAACTATTAATTCTGTAACATTGTTACTTTGTTTAATTCTAAAAGGTACTTTTGTTGCTTGTTTAAATATCAAATTAAGATAATAAACATAAGTCTTTACTATTTCCTCGTTACTCTTTTTTAATCTACCATCAATTTTCATAATAAACACTCCTCTCTTTTTTTTATTTGATTAGATACAATATTAATCTATATCTAATTAATAGCATCTAATAAGTCTATAGTCAATTTTAAGTATCTTTCTATTTATTCAATACATAAGATTAAGTAATATACTACATAAATTAATCATTATCAATGTAAGCTAAATACTGATATATCAACAATATCTTTACTTTAATTGCTTCTTACCCCCCCTATATAAATATATAATATTACTTTAGGGGGGGTATAAAAGGTTTGCCTTGATATATCAAGCTTTAAAGCACTTATTTTTCTAAAATTAATGATTGAGTATTAGCAAGCAGAGCTTGCTTACTTACTATAGATGTTTTTAAGTTTAGTCAAAAATGTAAAATTTGCTCTCTATTTAAAAATACTTAAAACCTTGATATATCAATACTTATTAACTGTTTATCATTAGATATTTAAATTATTCAAGATAAAAAATGCTTTAAATTGAATAGTTAGTGTAGAATTACCCATAATTATTTTTTAATTGAATCTGTGAGGTGTTTTTTCAAGAATAGATGCTTAAAACCTTAATGTTTCAACAATATGGAAAATTTGTCAACATAATAAAAACCCTTATAAAATCAAGGTTTTTAAAGGGTCATTTTTTAAGTGTGTTTTTCGATATTTTTTTACTAATTCTTTTTTAGATTGATTTATAAAATCACATTTGACATAATTAAATTAATAGATTGAAAGGAGTTTAAAAATGTCGAAAAAGAAAGTGATTTTATCAATAGGTTCAATTTGTGTTTTAGCAGTAATAATCTTTACAGCATTTAAAGCAGGTCAAAAAACACAGGTTAATGAGGCTAAAAGTATTAATAGTAGTGTAGAAGTAAGTGTTAGTAATAATGAAACAACAGAAAGTAGTAGTAGTAAAACATTAGAAACAGAAATATATAATGAAGTAAAAGAAGATGATGTATTAGAAGAATTTAAAAATCTTAAAAATGATGAGAGTAAATCAAAGGTATCGAAAGACAATAAAATTGATTATCTATCAGAAAATATTTTTCACACTAATGTTTTAGTTTCAGCTAAGGGGATGTATGAACAATTTGATAGAGATGGTGAAAAATTTAGTCTTTTATATTATAGTCCTGATGCAACAATTCCTTTTTTTTATGCTGATAATTCTAAAGATGAAATGGAAGATGCTAAAGCTGAAGTGACAATACCTTCAGATATTGGTTCTAATTTAAAGATAGACTCTAGTAATTATGACAAGTTTTATACTCTATATTTAAATCAAGGTTCAGGAGAGACTAACTATTATCTAGCTACTGAAAAAGATGGAGAAGTATTGATTACTTTAAATACAGTTAAAGATGTAGTAACTGAAGAAAACCGATTAGAAAAATCTCTTCTTGCATTAAAGCCGGTTCATGCGAAACAAGGGATAGAAACTAAGGATATTTCTTTAATGTTAAGTAATTTTACAGACGAAACTACTCCTTATATCGCTGTTTTAAATAATGTTTTTGATGATGCAAAAAAGCAGTCCTTTATTCAAAAAACTTACATTTCACTATCCTCTGATAATCAAACTGTTTATCTAAATCAAGAGGTATTTGATGGTGCATTTCAATCTGCACAACAATATTTATTTGCGATTTCTATTTTTGATACTTATTTCATGTAAATCATAATTATGAGTTAAGGGAATGTTCTCTTAACTCTTTTTCTATGTTCAAAATAAAAATATTGTACTTGATTAGATACAATATCGATGGTATGGTCCATTTATCAAAAATACAAAACATAAAGAAAGAGCTGATAAATATGGACTTTAAAGACCTGAAAACTAAAATTAAAAAAGAATGTAATGCAGAAATTTATGATAATAAGTTGCTAAAAGCAATCGCAACTAAAGTCAAATCATCGGACATTATAATTAGTGCTTTTGATTGTTGTGACAATGACAATAATCTTTGTCTTGTAGTTACTACTAAATCTAAAATGATTATCGCAACTAATCAATTTTTTAAGTCTGCTAAAATTAGTGTGATTAGCTTAAGTAGTGTTACTGATATTAAATTAAAAAAGGGATTATTTAAGCAACAGTTGATTGTATCTAATGCTAGAAGAGATACTATTTTTTATAAAATCAGTCAAAAAGCACAACTAAATAGTTTAATTAGCATGATATAGAGGTGTTTTGAAATGGCAACATTTAAAGATTACAAACTCAAAAGTGGCGAAAAAAAGTGGCTGTTTAAAACTTACTTAGGCAAAGATTTAAATGGTAAATCAGTGCAAACAACAAAAAGAGGATTTAATACAATAACAGATGCAAAAAAAGCAGAACTACAATTACAAATAGATTTTTTAGAAAAACTAGAAAGAGAAAAAATTGAAAGAGAAAAAAGAAAAGCTAATTTTGAAGATGTTTATTTGAAATGGTTTGCTCAATATAAAAATACTGTTAAACAATCAACATCAGCTAAGACTAAGCAGATATTTGATAATCACATTTTAAAAGCATTTGGGCATTTAGATATTAATGATATAACTATTGCATATGCACAAGAAGTCTTAAATTCTTGGTTTAATCATACTCAAATTAAATATAAAAGATACTATAACTATGCTGTAAATGTTATAGATTATGCAATACACTTAGAGTTAGTCGAGTCAAATTTTAATGTTTTAAAAAAACTAATAATGCCCAAAAAACAGGAAAAAATAGGCGAAGAAGAAAAGAAAAATTACTATACAAAAGAGGAATTATTACTATTTTTAGAAACATTGAGAAGTTTAGATAATCAAAAAGCTTATACTTTATTTTATTTATTATCATTTTCGGGTATGAGAAAAGGCGAAGCATTGGCTTTAAATTGGAAAGATATAGATTTTAAAAATAAAACTGTATCTATCAATAAAGCACTAACAAGAGGCTATGAATCTAAGTTATATGTCGATACACCTAAAAATAATAAAAGCTTTAGAACAATTAGTTTAGATGACTCAACAATTAAAGTCTTAAAAGAGTGGAAAATAAATCAAAAAATAGAACTTGAATCTGAAGGGTTTACTGTAAAAAATAGCCAATTAATATTTAGTAATAGTAACAATTTATTGATGAATCCGCAAAGTACAAGAAAGTATATCTTGCAAGTTTTGAAGAAAAATAAAGAGTTAAGCTATATTACAACTCATGGATTTAGGCACACACACTGTAGTTTATTATTTGAAGCAGGAGCTACAATAAAAGAAGTACAAGAGAGATTAGGGCATTCAGATGTAAAAACAACAATGAATATATATACCCATGTTTCTAAACAAATTAAAGTGGAAACGGCAAACAAATTTGCAGACTATATTTTAAAAAATTAAAAAATTTTGTGTCATTATTGTGTCATTTTACAAAAAAAGATGCTTAAAAACTTATAAATGCTGTCGCATCAAGCTTTTAAGACACCTTTTTTTTAAAGTATGGAGACGGCGGGAGTCGAACCCGCGTCCAAACATATTGCCACTTAAATCTCTACGTTCATAGACACTCATTTAAAGGTTCGCTTTACAGCGTGCCGAGTGACAGGCATTCTGTATTGCTAGTCTGGTAAGCTCCTCTAAATTTTACAGACGGAAAAATTTAGCGTATCCCACTTCGATTAGGACCCTGACCCGAGCACATGGGCGATGCCGGGAGGATCTTCGCTAGCTGGTTTTTAGGCAGCTAAAGCGAAAGAATTGTTTTCGTTTTTAGCAGTTATATTTAACTGTAACGTTTTAACGTAGCCGTAACCTACGAAACGCAATTCAAGCTCAACTATGCCTGTCGAATCCGTAACGCCCCCGAAATAACATAAGTATCCCTTGATACTTATCAAAGTATAGCATAAATTCCTTGTTTTTTCAAAGAGTAGGATAACACTCTGTTAGATATTCATAAAAAGAGGAAGGATGGACCGTAACTCAGTTCATCCTTCCTCTTTTTATGAAAGTGTGTGGGTATGTTTTGTAATCCATTGTTGCAAACGGATATTCAACCAAAAACCATAAATTCCTAAAGTAATTATAGTTAATAAAAGCCATTTAATCCAATGACCGAATAATTGCATAGCTGTACCGTCAAAATAAAGGCGTTTACCATCAATAACGGTATGCTTGATTTTCCAGTTGTACATCATATAAATTCCCCAAGGTGCGCAAATGCCTAATGTAAAGACAGTAATCAAGGTTGCTAAAATTGAAGTCCCGATATACGTTGCTAAACCACCGTCAAAATATGAATTTTTCATTCTTTTCCTCCTTATCTCATAAACTTTATTATAACAAGAATAAATGGCCTGGGAAACAAAATGAGGATGAAATAAGTATTTTTATTCATTATTGATGTGAAATATGTTATTTATGCAACTCAAATTTGGCAGCATTAGATATTTTGTAACAAATGTTATCTAATGTAACTACCATAATAAACCGTTTTCCTTAGAAAGTGAATTAGAAATTTTAAAAAAAGGCTATTTAAATGAGCATTAATATTGTGTGAGATATATCTTTTTGCTATTGTCAACTTCTGAAAAAGACCACTAAGTGGAAAAAATAAGAGAAAAGAAGGGTGAATAATTTTTTATGACAAAAAGTGTAAAATTTTTAGTGTTACTGTTGGTAATGATTCTACCAATTGCGGGGGCGTTATTGATTGGTCCAATTTCGTTTGGCGCCGAATTGAGCAAAAGTTCAATCGTTGACAAAGTAGAATTAGATCACACTACTTTATATCAAGGAGAGATGACCTCAATTAAAGTATCTTTTAGTGACAAAGAAAATCAGAAAATAAAACCTGGAGATACTATTACTTTAACTTTACCAGACGCACTAGTTGGAATGACCGAGAACGATAGTTCACCACGAAAAATCAATTTAAATGGTTTAGGGGAAGTTTTTATCTATAAAGATCATGTTGTAGCAACATTTAACGAAAAAGTTGAATCTTTACATAATGTGAATGGGCATTTTTCTTTCGGGATTAAAACGCTTATCACCAATAGTTCTCAACCGAATGTGATAGAAACGGATTTCGGAACAGCAACGGCGACTCAACGTTTGACGATTGAAGGAGTGACTAACACAGAGACTGGCCAAATTGAGCGAGACTATCCGTTTTTTTATAAAGTAGGCGATTTGGCTGGAGAGTCAAATCAAGTACGTTGGTTTTTAAATGTGAACCTCAATAAATCCGATGTCACAGAAGATATTTCAATTGCGGATCGACAAGGAAGTGGTCAACAATTAAATAAAGAGAGTTTTACATTTGATATTGTGAATGACAAAGAAACTAAATATATTTCACTTGCCGAGTTTGAGCAACAAGGTTATGGCAAAATTGACTTCGTAACAGATAATGACTTTAACTTACGTTTTTATCGGGATAAAGCACGCTTTACTTCCTTTATCGTCCGTTACACTTCGACAATCACAGAAGCAGGCCAACATCAAGCAACATTTGAAAATAGTTATGACATCAATTATCAACTAAACAATCAAGACGCAACGAATGAAAAAAATACATCACAGGTTAAAAATGTTTTTGTAGAAGGCGAGGCAAGCGGCAATCAAAATGTGGAAATGCCAACAGAAGAAAGTCTAGACATTCCTTTAGAGACAATAGATGAATGGGAACCAAAGACACCTACTTCGGAACAGGCAACAGAAACAAGTGAAAAGACAGACACAACAGAAACCGCAGAAAGCAGCCAACCAGAAGTTCATGTCTCACCAACAGAAGAAGAAAATCCAGATGAAGGTGAAACACTAGGCACGATTGAGCCAATCATACCTGAAAAACCAAGTGTGACAACTGAAGAGAATGGCACGACAGAAACTGCAGAAAGCAGCCAACCAGAAGTTCATGTCTCACCAACAGAAGAAGAAAATCCAGATGAAAGTGAAACACTAGGCACGATTGAGCCAATCATACCTGAAAAACCAAGTGTGACAACTGAAGAGAACGGCACAACAGAAACCGCAGAAAGCAGCCAACCAGAAGTTCATGTCTCACCAGCGGAAGAAGAAAATCCAGATGAAAGTGAAACGTTAGGTACAATTTTACCAATCCTACCTGAAAAACCAAGTGTGACAACTGAAGAGAATGGCACAACGGAAACTGCAGAAAGCAGTCAACCAGAAGTCCATGTGTCGCCAACGGAAGAAGAAAATCCAGATGAAAGTGAAACACTAGGCACGATTGCACCAATCATACCTGAAAAACCAAGCGTAACAACTGAAGAGAATGGTATAACGGAAACGGCAGAAAGCAGCCAGCCAGAAGTTCATGTCTCACCAACAAAAGAAATTACTACAACTGAGAAAAAACAGCCATCCACAGAAACAACTGTGGAGAAAAATAAAAATGTTACATCAAAAAATCAACCACAAATACTAAACGCTCCATTAAATACATTGAAAAATGAAGGAAGCCCACAGTTGGCTCCCCAACTGCTTAGTGAACCAATTCAAAAATTAAATGAAGCAAACGGGCAACGAGAACTTCCCAAAACAGGCACAACAAAAACACCGTTTATGCTAATAGCAGGAATACTGGCAAGTACATTTGCCGTTTTAGGTGTAAGTTATCTACAAATCAGAAAGAATTAACAATAGAAAAGCCATCCAGCTTTCGCTGGGGGGCTTTTCTATTATCTGGAGATAAATTGCTGATAGGCGCCAATCAAAAACTATGCTACAGTAAGGTAAGTACTGCTCGAAAAGGAGGGAGTAAATGACTAAAAAAATATGGTCGCACTTTCGGAAAAGCTTCACTTGGTACATTTTGATTGGCGTGATTGTTTCATTATGTAGTGCTTTAGCAATTTATTTTTTTCAACAGTTGTTAGATCATTATCAAAAAAGTTTCCAACTAGGGTTGTTAGTAGCGTATGGAACGACAATTATTTTAATTCCGCTATTGTCTTACTGTGAACAGAAACCGAAAGCTTACTTAACTAATGGCATCTATTTCTATTTGAAGAAATTAAGTTTAATAAAAATGAGCAAGATTTCCTATGAAGAATATCTAAAACTGGGAGCGGGAGCTTTACTACAAAAAGTAGAAGTTGGTGCAGCAGCTGGGAGAAATATCCACTTGAATTTTTATGGGCGCTTATTTCGAGAGCTAATTCCAGAGACGTTATTTAATTTATTTTTCATAGCATTGATTGATAAAAAATTACTACCAGCAATTCTAATTGGTTATGTGATTGTATTTATTTTAACCAAAATACTTTTGAAAACGCTACAAAAAATGAAAGAAAAAACACTTATTTCTGAAGAAGCAATGAATGCTACTTTGATACGAGGGATGACAGAACTAGTAACTTTTAGAATTAATCGAAAATATAAAAAAGAGATTGAAAATTACGCGTTAATGGCAGAGGAAAATAGTCAAAATATAACAAAAATGACTATGATCCATGAATTTTTCTTTGGCTTTTTTGCTTTGTTAGTCGCACTTATCAAAGTAAGTATTGTCGTACTTAGTTTTACTAACGTCGTGACGTTAAGTTTAGGTGGACTTGTAGCGATAGTGATGTATATCGATCGAATTTATACGCCGATAGCCATATTTAATGTTTTATTTGTTCAATATAATTTGGATAAAGTAGCCTATCAGCGCTTGGAAGATTTTTATAAAAAAGAAGATGATCCTGATTTAGCGGTTCCAGGCAAAGCGTTACCTGAAATTCAAACAATTTCATTAAAAGATGTGTGTTTTAGCGTAGATAGTCAAACGATTATGTCCCAACAAAATCGACAATTTTCAATGAACAAAACCTATGGCTTGATTGGAAAAAGTGGGACAGGCAAATCTACCCTGATTAAATTGATTTTAGGATTATTGAAGCCGACAGAGGGGACAGTTTATGTGAATCAATTTCCTCTAACACAATTTAATTTGGAAGATTATTATGAAAAAGTTTTTTATTTATCTCAAGATGTGCCAATATTTCAAGGAACGTTGAAAGAAAATATTGTATTTAATCAAGAAATTTCTGATGAACAAGTAATTGAAGCTATGTATCGTTTTCAGTTGGGGGAACTTTATGAACGGTTACCGGAAGGCTTAAACACTATTGTGAGTGAAAAAGGAATGAATTTTTCTGGTGGTGAAAAACAACGGATTGCTTTCACACGCTTAGCATTTACACAAGCAGAGATCCTTATTTTAGATGAGGCGACTTCTGCATTGGACGAAAAGACCGAAGAAAAAGTGTTACAAGAAGTACAAAGATTTACCCACAATAAGTTGACTATTTTGGTTACTCATCGACCTAAAACCCTGCGATTTGTAGATGAAATTATTGATTTAAATGAGTGAACTTGTTAGCTCTTTGGCGCTTCTTTTGCTACACTTTTTATAAGAATTGAGAGAAAGGGGCAACTGTTGATGAATAATAATGAGCAAGAATTAGCGGAATTTTGGGATGAATTTGCAGAAGAATATGAAGAAATTCAACAAGAATCGCCATTTCCAATTGCTCGAGAATTACGTGATTTCTTGGTCCAAGAAGGCATTTTTCCGTGTCAGACATTTCTGGATATCGCAGGTGGGACGGGACGATACTTACCTTTTTTTCAAGAGCAAGTCACGGAGTATACGCTAGCCGATATTTCTCAGAGAATGTTGGAGATTGCGGAAGCAAAAGCACAAAGCAACGTTGTTTTTCTTCACCAAAGCCAAGAAAGACTGATTGAGACTGGGAAAAAATTTCAAGTCGTTTTTTCAGCGATGAACCCTGCTTTGGATACGCCGGAAAAAGTTAATGCATTGTGCCAATTAAGTGAAGAATGGTGTCTTATATTTCGGCTAGTGGAAGAGCAAGATTCGTTGTTTTCTCCTTTTGAGCAAGAGAGCAACCCGCAGTTAAAATGGATGGCACAATACAAAGCATTTCTAAAAAAAGAACAGCGACCTTTTTTCACAAAAAAATTTTTCTTTGAAGCATCAGAAGCTATTTCAAAAGACTTTTTCCGCAGCTATTTTGAAGAACAATGGTCAGTTCCAATTTTAGAACAACGCGTACAAGAAATTTTTGGTTCTCATGAAATTAAGCAAAATCAGCGTACCATTATTTATGAATTAATTGCGATTCCATGTAAAAAAACAACCAGCGATGACTAATTATCGCTGGTTGTTTTTCGGTTATTTAATTGTGCGAAAGCTTTTTCTGGAATCTCTTTTTTATCAATTTTGACAGGAGATTGGATGATTCTTTTTTTACTAATGGTTGCTTCTATGTAAGCATTTGGTTCCAAAGGTTGAGGATTTTTGTCTGTCCGTTCGTAGTCCATAACTTGCGTTTTTCCATTACTTTTAACAAAAGTTAGTCGATAGTGTAAAGAATATTGGCCATCTATGCTTTTTTGATTGTCATCTACTGTTTGTTTTCGTTCAGGAATTTCTAGAGGAACTTGTGCATAGGCTTTTTCACCCTTATATGTATCTGCATAATAACGATAGCCTGTATAACCACCAACAATGAATAAGCCAATAAATAAAATAGCGCCGATTTTTTTCATTTTTTCTCCTCCTAACAATTTACAAAAATAGCATAGCAAAAGAAGAAGGAGATGGAACATCGAAAAAACGAACAGTTATCTTACAAAACTGTTCGTTTTTTTTGGTCTATTTAGCTTTCATCAGAGAGTAGAAAGGAATCATTTTTCTTACGATAACTAAAGAAAATAACAAAGTACAGTAGGCCTGTTAAAAGAGTGACGCCTAACGAATTTGTAAATAAGATGCCAATAAAGATGAGACCTAAAATGATTAACGCAAGGAGATTAATACTTTTTTCAAAGAGAGACCCTCGTTTTAAAGACAGAACAAACGCCGCAGCGCTAATTAAAATCCAAATTAGCAAGACAGTGTAAGAGAGAGAACCGGCTAAGTAACCAAATAATTCATCGCCAACAAAATAAGAAAGAATAACGCCCAGATATAAAACACTGGCGCAGAAGAAAACTGAACGTTGAGGTACTTGGTGCTTGTTTAAAACCGCTAGTTTACTCATGGGTCCTTTTTTATCTTTTAAGCGAAAATATAAAAGGCGAGAAGAGGCGTATACTCCAGAATTAATAGAAGAAAACAAGGCTAAAATAATCACAAAATTTACGATGTCAGCAGCAAAAGGAATATTCATTTTTTCAAAAACCATAACAAATGGACTCACCGTTGTGCCTGCTAAGGTATTCCAAGGGAAAATAATCAAAAGTAAGAATAATGGAATGATATAGAAGGAAATAATCCGTCCCATCACACCACGAATCGCTTTAGGAATGGCTTTTTTAGGATCATCTGCTTCACTGACAGTAATCGCGATTAATTCTGAACCGCCATAAGAATAAATAACTACTAATAAAGAATTAACTATACCTTTCATGCCATGTGGGGCGAAGCCACCATGATCGGTGATACTTTGTAAAGTAGGGAAGACACCACTGCCTAGCATTTGTTGTCCCACCAGATAAACACCAAAAATAATTAACAAAATGATGACACTAATTTTAGCAAACGCCAACCAATATTCTGTTTCTGCAAATAAACGAACCGAGTAAAGATTAATGAGCGTCGTTAAAATAGCTAAAATAAAAACAAAAAACCAAGCAGGAATATTAGGAAACCAAAGTTGTAAAAAGGAAGCTGCGGCAACCGCTTCTGCGATAATATTAATTGTCCACATGGAATAATAAACCCAATCAATAAAATCAGCAGAATGTGCACCTAAAAATGGTCGAACCAAGCCAGACAAACCATGATGTGTGTCTCCGCCATCTAAAACAAGTTTTCCTAAACCACTCATGACGATGAAGAGAACAGCACCGCCAATTAGAAAGGCGATTAAAACAGAAGGACCAGCAATACCAATTGCTTCGCCACTTCCTTTAAAAAGACCTGCGCCAATCGCTCCCCCTAAGGCTAACATCGTAATGTGGCGCGAGCTTAATTGTTTTTTTAAGGTTGTTTGTTGTGTTTCACTCATAGGATTCTCCTTTAATTGAAAAAAAATAATATGAAAATAACTTTCTTTATTATATACAATTTTCTGACAATTACAACTATTCTGTCAATGAAAATGAAAAAATAAGTGAAAAATATTATGAAAATAAAAAAATCGAGCAATTTAAGTGATTAAAATCGCTCAATTTTTTTATTAATTTTTATTTTTTAATAGAGTCATAATTGTTAATGGAACAGTAATGACTACATAGCCGATGATACTAGCCACTACTAAATAAGCTATAGGACTCGAGAAATTAAATAAGTCCGTTAAAAGTATTGCGACAATCATTGAAATAGCATAACAAATGAATAATTGAATAAACCGCTTTGCAGACAAAAAATCACCTCTTCCTAATTAGTTAAAGTCTCTTTTCAATCATTTAGTATACACCTGAAAAGAAGAATAAACTATCATTAATTAAAAGAAAAAGTGAAACAACTAGCGGATTTTTTGTTCAGCTGATTATCTTAAGAATTAGAAAATGAGGTCGGGACAGAAGTGTTTAACTCCTAGAACCAAGTAGGTACTGTTTAACATCTATTTGCTTTGCAAATAGTGTTTCTCAGCAATAAGAAGGGATTTCTGAAAATTGTTCTATAATTTTTGGAGACCAAGTAGGTATTGTTCATCATCGAATCACTACGTTCTTCGTGATTTTCAACAATTTCGGCTTATTTCCGAAGGACCTTCAACTCTTAGAGGTTTAGCTCTTAGAAGTTGTTGAGAACGAAGCAACGCGTAGTGTTGCTTCTGTTCCCGCCGTTTATCAGTTTTTGAGCGTGAAGTAAAAATCCAAAGTGATTTTTATCCCACGCCCATTTTCATTTATGACGTTGGCTTCGTGTAAATTGAGAAGTCTCGTCCTCTCTAGTGGTTGATTGCTGTGTTCGTTGTACGGCTTGCTTTTCTGGCTCGCTCTTTTTTGCAACATCAGTCACAACGTTTGGCTTCTGAGAAGGGGGAACAGTTGTTTTTTTGTTTAAAGTTGGCGTAGTTCTTTTTGTTTCTTTCTTTTGTTTCTTTTTATTATTTTTATCATTTCCAGTGACTGTCAAATAGATAATCAGAAAAATCATTAGGATCGTTGCAACAATTAATAGAATAAACATGTTAAATGAAATGAACATGCATGGCCCTCGTTTCTCGTTTTTTCTTAGTTTACCAAAATTTCAAAATTTCGTCACTCTTTTCTTCAGAAAAAACGAATTTCAAAGGGGTTAAAAGAAACTTTTATAAAAAAGCCTCCTTTTTTGTGTGAAAATGCACAAAATTTCTGGAATCGTTTGCTGTTAAAACCAGATACTGGTAAAATAATTATTGTATAAGAATCATTTTAAAAAACGATTTTTGTTACAAATAACGTATTTGTTGAAAAGGCACTGTGAAGTAGTTAGAGACGACAGCCAAGTGACTTTTAATGACAGCCGCCCAATTAATTTCATGGAGCCTTTTCGTAGAAAACGAGGAGGTTATTTTGCGTGAAAGTGAGTATATTTTCGACATGCGTGGTGGATTTACTTTTTCCAAATGTAGGGCAAGCAATGGTAGAGGTTTTGGAACGTTATGGCTGTGAAACGGTTTTACCAACAAGCCAAACGTGTTGTGGTCAGCCAACGTATAATAGTGGCTATGTGACAGAGAGCACGACAACGCTTAAGAATCAAATTGATAGTTTTGACGGTGCCGATTATGTGGTGGGACCTGCGGGGTCTTGTGTCGGCATGATGAAAGAATACCACAAATTTTTAGCAGATGATCCTATTTATGGACCAAAAGCACAACGTTTAGCTGAGCGAACTTACGAGTTTAGTCAGTTTCTTTATCGTGTCTTAGGGGTCAAAGATGTTGGCGCAACGTTACATGGGAAAGCCACTTATCATCGTTCTTGTCATATGACGCGAATTTTAAATGAACGAGAATCACCCTTTGTTTTGTTGGATCATGTGAAAGGATTAGAAATGATTCCTTTAGGACATCTTGAAAATTGTTGCGGATTTGGCGGAACGTTTTCAGTGAAAATGCCAGCTATTTCTGAACAAATGGTGACGGAAAAAATGAACGATGTGATTGATACAGGCGCAGAAATTTTAATTAGTGCGGATATGGGTTGCCTGATGAATATCGGGGGTAAATTCAATCGTGATGGGAAAAAGATTAAGATTATGCATATTGCAGAAGTCCTTAATCACGAAGTGGATGAAGCACGCATGGACCAACCACAAATCATATCGGTAGGGTAAGGGGGAAGAACTGTGGGATTATCAACGAGCAATAAGCCGTTAAGTGAACGAATTGAAGAAAGTAAAAAAGATGTGTTTATGCAAAAGGCTGTCGCTAAAGCACAAGATGCCCAATGGGAGAAACGAGAAGGTGCGCGGGAAGCTTTAGGCAATTGGCCACAATGGCGTGAACTGGGAGAACAAATTCGCCAACATACCATTCAGTATCTGCCTGACTATTTAGAAGAGTTCAGTGATAACGTTGCCAAACGAGGTGGCAAAGTCTTTTTTGCTCAAACCGCCGAAGAGGCCAATGAATATGTGAAACAAGTGGTTCTAGAAAAAAAGGCGAAAAAAATTGTGAAATCTAAATCAATGGTGACGACCGAAGTCGATATTGATCCAATGTTATTGGGATTAGACGATGTCAGTGTGATGGAAACAGACTTGGCGGAATTCATTTTACAAATGGATGACTGGGATGAGCCGTCACATATTGTTTTCCCAAGTATTCATAAAAATCGCGAACAGATTCGTCAGGTTTTTGCGAAAAAATTAGGGTATCAAGGAGATAATGACCCGGTAAATTTGGCACGCTGTGCACGAGAAGTGATGCGCAAATTCTTTTTGGAAGCGGAGATTGGCATTACAGGTTGTAATTTCGCTATTGCGGATAGCGGCTTAATTAACTTAAATACAAATGAAGGAAATGCTGATTTGACCATCAGTATTCCTAAGACACAAATCGTGTTAATGGGGATGGAAAGAATCGTACCAACAATGCGTGAAGCAGAGGTTTTAGATAACCTTTTAGCCAGAAGTGCCGTTGGTCAAAATTTAACAACGTATGTGACGTTTGCCGGGCAAAAAAATGCGGATGAATCCGATGGTCCAGAAGAATTTCACGTGGTCATTTTGGATAACGGACGTTCAAAAGCGTTAGGAACAGCCTTTCAGCCAGTCTTACAGTGTATTCGTTGTGGGTCTTGTCTGAATGTTTGTCCGGTCTATCGCCATATTGGAGGGCACGGTTATGGCTCTATTTATCCAGGACCAATTGGTGCTGTGCTTTCTCCAATTTTAGGTGGATATAAACAGTTTGGGGAATTGCCTTATGCATCTAGTCTTTGTGGGGCATGTACGGAAACGTGTCCTGTGAAAATTCCATTGCACGAATTATTAATTGAACATCGTAAAGTGATGACCGATGATCTGAAAATGAAACATGGATTTGAAGATTTCCAAATGCGTATGGTAGGTAAAGCCACTGGTTCACCAGCAATGTTTAAAGCAGCCATGAAAGTCGATCATGCTGCAGCGGGCATTTTAAGTAAACAAAAAGACATTACTGTTGAAAACATGTACAATCATGGAGGCTACCTTGATAAAGGACCAGGGTTAGTAAAAGGTTGGACCGATGTTCGTGATTTGCCAAGACCACCAAAATCTTCAGAAAACTTCAGAAGTTGGTTCAAAAAACATCAAGAAGGTGAAAAAAATGACTAACGAAGCGATTCAAAATCGAGAACCTTTTTTACAAAATCTACGAGAAAAATTAGGCGTAGAAAAACAGTCTGTTTCAGCTCATCCATTTGAGCCAGTTAATCATTTACCAGAAGAACAGTTGGCAGATAAAACACCAGCAGAGCTATTAACGATTGTGAAAGAACGTGTGGAAACGATTCACACGAACTTAGTGGAAACTACACAAGAAAATTTACTGACGACGATTCAGCAAATTGTTGCTGAGTTCGGTGGAGGCAATCTTTTATTGCCAACAGATGCACGTTTTGAAGCTTATGGATTAGCTGATTTAGCTAAGTCATTAGAGGCTGTTTCTGTTAAGCAATGGCAACCTGGAAGTGAGCAACGAGAAGCGAATATTCAAACAGCTGCTCAGGCAAATATCGCGATTGCCTTTGCTGAGTTTTTACTAGCTGAATCAGGAACGATTGTGGTGGAGTCCAATGCGGGGCAAGGCAGAGCTTTACACTTTTTACCGAAGCATTACATTTCAATTATACCATTTAGCAAACTCGTTCCACGTTCGACTCAGCCAGCAGCTTTTTATACAGATAAAATAGAAAAAGGCGAAAAAATCGGCTCAGCGATTCACTTTATTTCAGGGCCTTCTAATTCAGGAGATATTGAAATGCAACTGGTTGTCGGGTTGCATGGTCCTTTAGAAGTTTGTTACGTGGTTGTGATGGATCGCTAAAACGCTAGAAGCATAATCAATTCAGCCCTTTTTAGAATTGATTATGTTTTTTTTATGAGCAGGATCAAAAAAGTAAGAATCAAATTTGAAAGAAATACGTTTTTTTTCTGACCATTTTGTAAAAAAAGCGTACATAAAAATTAATTGGGTGTTAAGCACTATAGGATTGATTTACTTTGTGGTAGAATATGAGACATAAGATAATAAGGTTTTTGGAGGAATGAGTTTGAAATCAAAAGAATTAATTAAAACAGTCGTCTTTTTTGCCTGTTTAGCTTTGGGTCTGTTTTTACTGAGACAATTTGTATTTACGCCTGTCGTAGTGAGAGGTCATTCAATGGATCCAACGTTAGCAGATGGTGAACGGGTAATTACGTTAAAAAACACAGAAATTAATCGTTTCGATATTATTACTTTCCCAGCGCCAGATGAACCAGATAAAAATTATATTAAACGTGTGATTGGTTTACCTGGAGATACAATTGCGTACAAGGATGATACGTTGTACATCAATGGAAAAGAAGTTGACGAACCCTATTTAGATGAATTTAAAAAAGCCTTAACAGATGGTCAACCTTTGACAGGCGATTTTTCATTAAAAGAAAAAGTACCAGCAGATAGCTACTTTGTTTTAGGTGATAATCGACGGAATTCAAAAGACGGTCGTGTCATTGGTTTTATTCATAAAAAAGATATTTTGGGTGAAGTGAAATTTGTGATGTGGCCATTCTCACGGTTTGGTCCAATACCAGAAGTGTCAAAACAATAAAAGAGACAATGAGTAAAAGAGAAGGACGGAAATGTGTAAAAACAAACACATGTTTCCGTTCTTCTTTTGTGGTAAAATAAAGGCAGTGCAAAGGAAAAGGATGTGAAACCATGAGTGTGCAGTTTATTAGAGGAACCGCTGTGGCTGATTTAGAAGCGCCACTTATACAGGCGACAAAACAATGGCTAGAGGAAGACGCACAGCATGAAGTATTCTATTTAGTCCCGAACCATATTAAGTTTGAGCAAGAAATTCAAGTCTTGCAAAAGTTACGTCAATTACAGACAACTACGTCTGATTCAATAACCAGTACCCGTCTGCAGGTTTTTAGTTTTTACCGTTTGGCTTGGTACTATTTACAACATACACCTTTTTACTCGGCAGATGTTTTATCTGATGCAGGCGCTGCGATGATTTTCCGCAAAATTTTAGTAGAAGCAGAAGAAGAGTTACAAATTTTTAGAGGTGAAATTAACAAGCCCGGCTTTATTCAGCAACTATTTCAGCTTTATCAAGAAATGCGCGAAGGCAATATTGAGATTGCGGAGCTTTATCCATTTTTAGAAAAACAAATGGAGAACCCTAAAGGACAAGATTTACAACTTAAGTTTCAAGATTTAACGTTAATTTTTACGCGATTCCAATTGCAAATGAGTCAGTATGGCTATGAATCAGCGGAGATTATTCAACATTTAAGCGAGTATTTACAAACGGTTGATTTGTCGAATGTCCAATTCGTTATTTCAGGCTATCAGCAGTTTACTGCCAGAGAATTAAAGTTGATTGAAGTACTAATGGCGCAAGCAGGTTCTGTGAAAGTAGCCCTTTTATTGGACAAACAATATCCGCATGACTTACCTGATCCGCGGTCGTTATTTTATGAAGCGGGACAAACCTATCATCAGCTTTATCAACTAGCAAGACAGAAGCAAATCCCGATTCTTTCAGATTATGTGGAAAAGAAAGAGGTATTAATTACAAACCCAGACTTGCAAGGATTAAATGATTATTGGATTCAATCGCAAGAACACCTGCCTCCATTAAGCACAACTGACTGGAGGGGCGATGGCTTATTTCTGTGGCGTGCTGAAAACGTTAAAGAAGAATTAACACATGTTGCAACCGAAATTCGCCGTTTAGTGGTGGAAGAAGGGTATCGGTACAAAGAAATTCAGGTGTTGACTCGTGATTTAGATTGTTATGAAAATTTATTAGAACCGATTTTTGCGGAACACGAGATTCCTGTTTATGTCGACCGAGATATGGCTATGGATCGGCATCCTTTAGTCGAATGGATTGAATCTTTATTTGCTATTCATTCGTACAATTATCGTTATCGTGATGTGCTCCGTTTTTTGAGAACGGAATTATTTATGCCAATGAATCAACTCGCTACTTCTGAAGAAAGCTTGACTGATTGGTTAAACCAACGGAACGCTTGGCGCAGAAAAGTTGATATTACCGAAAATGTAGTCCTGGCATACGGCTATGAAGGTTATTATTGGTCGCAAGAAAAAGATTGGGAATTTATTCGGTATGATTTTGAAGCGGAAGAGCAAGAAGATGTCGCTACGATGGAAGAAGAGTCAAATGCGATTCGTCAATCGCTTCAACGGCTGTTACCTAGTTACTTTCAAGCAATGATAAGTGCCAAAACTGGTTTGGAAGCAGCGACCGTCTTCTATCACTTTTTACTGCAAAGTGGTGTGGCAACACAATTAAAAATGTGGCGCTTACAAGCTATCGAAGCCGGTCAACTAGAAACAGCTCGTAACCATGAACAGACTTGGGATGCATTGATGTCATTACTAGATGAATACGTCACTGTTTACGGAGAAAGTTCGTTTGATTTTACAACGTTTCAAGAAATATTTGTTAGTGGTTTGGAAGGTTTGCACTATAGTAAAGTGCCGACAGCGATTGACCAAGTACAAGTTCGCGCAATGGATTTAACTCGACCTGGCGCTGCCAAGGTTACTTTTGCTATTGGGATGACGGAAGAAATTTTTCCACAAAAGATTGAAAATAAAACACTATTGTCTGATGAAGAACGGCAGACAATCAATGATACTTTAACGGAAAACCAATATTTACGTGGGACAACCGGACGCAAAATTGCGCAAGAACCTTATGTTGCGTATCTCGTCTTTTCTTCAGCGCGAGAACGGTTATATTTAACCTATCCAAGTGTTAAAGACACCGCTCAAGAAGTCAAACCGTCTCCTTATTTTAAAAATATCCAAAAAGATTTAAACTTGCCCGTTTTTGAAAAAAATGAAACAACCATTTTCGATGATGAAACGACCAGTTTAGCCCATATTAGTACGTATCGGACGTTAATCGGTGAATTAACGCGTTTGAAAAGACAACGGAAAGAAACACAAGAAGGATTGTTGCCTTTCTGGTTAAATATGGAAAAAGCGCTAATGAACCAATCAATTGCACCGCTAGCCAAGCAAGTTTTCGAAAGTTTAACGCATCAAAATATTCCTGAAAAGATTGATGAGGTCTTAGCAGAACCTTTATATGGTAAAGATATTTATACATCCGTTTCTCGGATGGAGAGTTTTTATCGCTGTCAGTATCAATACTTTTCTCGCTATGGCTTACGTTTGAAAGAAAGAGATGTCTTTGGGCTTTCGCCAGCAGCTACAGGGGAATTTTTCCATGAAGCATTGGATCAGTTCTTTAAATTATTGATTATGAATCAACGGAACTTATCTGAATTAACCGATCAGGAAGTCAATTTATTGGCGGAGGAAGTACTAAATAGTATTTTAGGGGATGCGCGTTTTTCTGTATTAACGACCTCTAGTCGCATGAACTATATTCGCTATCAATTGAGTCAAACAATTAAAAAAGTCAGTTGGGCGCTGAAACGTCAAAGCCAACGAAGTGGCATGACGACTGTTCAAACGGAAGTGTTATTTGGCCAAATTGCCGCTAAAAAAGGAATTTCTGGTTTGGAATTACCATTAAAAAATCAAGGGAAGATTCATGTTCGGGGAAAAATCGACCGGATTGATCAATTGGTTACCCCCGAATCAACCTATTTAGGTGTGATTGATTATAAATCGAGTCACCGTAAATTTAATATGACAGAAGCGTATTACGGCTTAGCCATGCAAATGCTGACGTACTTGGATGTGGCTTTAATGGATGCTGTGCAATTAGTTGGTCAAGAAGCTAAACCTGCTGGCTCACTTTATCTGCATGTACACAATCCTACGTTATCTTATGAAGGCAAAGACGACATTGAACAACAAATGCTTAAAAAATATCAGTTTGATGGTCTTTTGATGAAAGACCCAGATTTATTGGATCATTTAGATACGAGTCTGCAAGCTAAACAAAGTTCGTTGCTGTTTCCAATTGAAGAATCCGCCAAAGAACAAATTAAACCTGGTCGTCGCCAAGAAGATAAATTTGTGACAGAACCAGAATTAGGCGCGTTGCTTTCCCATAACCGAAATAAATTTATTGAAGCGGGAAATCAAATTATTGGCGGCGAAGTTCAACTTAATCCCGCTTATCAAGGCAAGGAACGGATTGCTTGTCGCTATTGTCCGTTTCGAAGTGTCTGTGATTTTGATGTGATGTTAAAAGAAAATAATTATCATCGTATTGAGAATTTATCCAAAGAGGAAATTATGGCGCGCTTGTTAAACAAAGATGAGGAAGGAGCAACCGAAGATGAGTAAAACAATTCCACTACGTCCAGCCAATGAGCAATTCACCGACAGTCAATGGCAAGCGGTGTTTGATGGCGATGAAAATATCTTAGTTTCTGCTTCGGCTGGCTCAGGAAAAACCACCGTTTTAGTTCGCCGTGTCATTGAAAAAGTCAAAAGCGGCGTCGATATCGATCGTCTCTTGATTGTGACGTACACTGAAGCCGCCGCCCGTGAGATGAAAGAACGTATCCAAGTGGCTTTACAAAAGGCAATGAATGAAGAACAAGATCCAGAAAGAAGACGGCATTTTTCTCGTCAAATTGCTCTTTTGCCAACAGCCAATATCAGCACGTTACATGCCTTTTGTTTAACTGTTATTCGTCGTTTTTATTATTTAATTGACATAGATCCAGTTTTTCGGATGTTAACAGATGAAACAGAAACATTGTTATTAAAAGAAGATGTTTGGGATGCATTACGTGAACAATTTTATGCGGAAAATCAAGAAGAATTTTACCAATTAACAGCGAATTTTTCCAATGATCGTAGTGATGATGGACTCACTAACTTAATTTTTTCTTTTTATGAATTTGCCAAAGCCAATCCTGATCCAGAGGCGTGGATTAATGGCTTAACACAAGCCTACGAAGTAGGGGATCAGCTAGGCGAATCAACGTTATTTCAGACGTATTTAAAACCGCTAGCCGTTGAGACGTTACAACGAACTCTTCAGCGTTACGAAGAAATGGTGACCTTAACAGAGGGCGAAGAGAAACTTCAAAAGATTTGGTATTTAGCTCAAAATGAAAAGGAACAAACAAAACAATTTTTACAATTTTTAGAGAGAAATGATTTAGAAAGCGCCTATAATTTGACTGAATTGTTAAGCTTTGACCGCTACCCAACGGTTCGTGCCGAAGAGTTGAAACCAACCGCGGAACAAGCCAAACAGTTACGAGAACAAAATAAAAAAGCGTTAAATGATTTGAAAAAGCAACTGTTTACACTTTCTCCAGATGCCATGAAACAAGTCTTGAAAGAGGCCACGCCCATTGTTCAAGAAATGGCTCACGTGGGGAAACAATTTATGGAGGCCTATGGCGCAGAAAAACGGCTTAAAAATTTAGTGGATTTTAACGATTTAGAACATTATACGTTAGCTATTTTAGCGAAAAATCAGGCAGATGGCTGGCAAGCATCAGAAGCCTCTCTTTACTATCGCGAAAAATTTGATGAAGTGTTAGTCGATGAATACCAAGATATCAATCAATTACAAGAATCTATTTTGTATTGGTTGCGCCGTCCGCTTAGCACAGAAGGAAACCTTTTTATGGTAGGAGATGTGAAACAGTCTATTTATTCTTTCCGCTTGGCAGATCCTACATTGTTTATTGAAAAATACAATCAGTATGGGCAAGGCAAAGAGGGCAAACGAATTATTCTAGCTGAAAATTTTCGTTCCCGCAAAGACGTTTTAGACTTTACGAATTTAGTATTTAGTCAATTAATGGATGAGCGAGTGGGCCAAATTGCTTACGATGAGTCAGCCGCTTTGGTTCATGGTTTTGATCAATTTTCGGAGGCGGCTGATTATTCAACTGAATTGCTAATTTATGAAAAAAAAGCAACAGAATCAGTTGAATTTCCAGAATTACAATCCTCTGAGTTGTTGATTGAAGATAAGACAGAAGGGGAACTTTACGTTACTGCTTTGAAAATTCGTGAATTAATTGACCAAAATTTCTTAATTTATGATAAAAAGCTGAAAACAGATCGACCGATTACTTATCAAGATATTGTCTTATTAACGCCTACGAAGAAAAATAATTTAACTATTTTAGATGTTTTTAAATCATTAGAAATTCCAGTTCAAGTCAATGATGCTCAAAATTATTTCCAAGCAACGGAAATTCGTACAATGATTGCCTTGCTTCAATTGATTGATAATCCCTATCAAGACATTCCCTTGGCAGCTGTGTTACGTTCACCAATTGTTGGATTAAAAGAAAACGAATTAGTGCTTATTCGTTTGGCTAATAAGGAAACCAGTTACTACGAAGCATTTTTAACGTTTAATCAAAAGATGGAACCAACCATGGAGGAAGCAGTTGTTCAGGAAAAAACTATACGTTTTGCTGAATCATTAGAAAAATGGCGGGAACAGGCTCGACGCAACCAGCTTAGCAACTTGCTGTGGACAATTTATCGGGAAACGGCCTATCTTGATTATGTTGGCGGGTTGCCTGTTGGCAAACAACGCCAAGCCAATTTATATGCGTTGGTCGATCGGGCCGCGGCGTATGAAAAAACAACCTTCCGCGGATTATTTCAATTTGTTCGCTTCATCGAAAAAATGCAAGAAAAAGACAAAGATTTAGCGGAACCAGTCGTTTTAAGTGAAGAGAATGCCGTACGCGTCATGACGATTCACGCTAGTAAAGGGTTAGAATTTCCGGTGGTATTCGTTTTAGATATGACCAAAGAATTTAATGTCAGTGATTTGAATGAACGCTATATCTTTGAAGAAAATTTAGGGGTAGGCATTCGTTATTTACAACCTGAAGAACGAGTTATGTACGATACTTTACCATTTTTGGCGATTAAACAAGTACGATTGAGAAAATTACTATCCGAAGAAATGCGGAAGTTATATGTGGCGTTGACACGTGCAGAACAGAAACTTTTTCTGGTAGGCTCCTATAAAGACCAAGCGGCAATGTGGAAAGAGTGGCTGAAAGTTGGCGATGTAGAAACACTGGTGCTACCAGCTGAAAATCGCTTGCAAAGTAAAAGTAGTTTAATGAATTGGGTTGGGATGACATTGGTACGTCATCAAAAAGCCGATGAATATCAGCAAGAAGTAGTAGTAAGTAACGTTCCGCAAGTCAAGAAGCACCCAGCTAACTTTCATATTCAGTGGTTCAACCAAGAACAACTACGAGCAGCCATTCAGCAATTACAATTGCCAGAAAGACAAGCAGAGGATTTAGCCGAAAAAGCGCAATTATCTGCTGACAAAATCAATCGTGGTCTTGCACGGTTAAGTTTCAATTATCCGTTTGAAGTGGCTACTCGGACCACCAGTTATCAGTCTGTTTCTGAAATCAAGCGAGTATTTGATGACCCCGATAACAAAGAAATTGGTAAAATTGAGGTTCGGGAAGACAATACTATTCAAGCGCAACCGTTGATTGTCAATCGAATGATTGAAGGAGATTTAAGTAAGCCTAAATTTTTAGATACGGTTCAAGCGCCCTCAGCAGCTGAAATTGGGACAGCAACTCATTATTTATTACAACTAATTGATTTAAGTAAGCAACCTTCTTACGAGGAAGTGCGAGCTGTTCAAGAACGCTTAGTGGAAAATAAATTGATTTTACCAGCAATTGCTGAAAAAATGAATCTGGAACAAATCGTGGCCTTCTTTGACACCGCCCTAGGAAAACAATTGATTCAACACCATCAAACCGTTAGAAGGGAACAACCTTTTTCTATGCTGATTGAAGCAGAAGAGCTCATTCAAAATTATCCAGAAACGACACAAGATGATTTATTAATTCATGGGATTATTGATGGCTATATCGAATTAGACAATCAATGCATTTTGTATGACTATAAAACCGATCATGTAAAAGGCACCTCTTCCCAATCGATTTCTGAAATTGTCGAACGGTATCGCGGACAGATGAATCTTTATCGTAGAGCACTACAAGAGGCAACGCATAAAGAGGTGTCGCACGTCTATTTAATTTTATTAAATGGAGGAGTAATTATTGACATGCAGACAGGAAATGTTGTAGATTTTATAAAGTAGAAAAAATTAGAAGCAGAAACACTTACATTTTGTAAGGAATGTGCTATACTCATTGAAGAGGTGAGGAAGATGGAAAAAGTAAAAACAGAATCGTTTGTACTTTGTCCCAAATTTGAAAAATCATTTTCAATACTTGGTAAAAAATGGAATGGTTTAATTATTGATGTTTTATTAGAACGAGGTCCTCAACGTTTTGGCGAATTAAAAGAAAAAATTCCAATGTTAAGTGATCGTGTCTTAGTAGAGCGATTGAAGGAACTAGAAGCTGAAGGAATTATCACCAAAGCTGTTCGTTGCGGTGAAGGAAATCGCTTAGAATATTTCCTAACCGAAAAAGGCGAAGACTTGCAATTAGCAATGGAACAAATTCAACATTGGGCAGAAAAATGGGTAAAAGACGAAGAATGCAGTTGACCGCAAGCAAAACTTCTTGTAAACTAAACGTAATTAAATAATTAAAAAAACAGTGATGGAAACAAGTAGTTTGAATTGACGTGTTTTAGGGAGAGTCAGCCAGAGACTGGAAGCTGATTTACACAGTCACCAAGCGAAATTCACTTCCTGAGTTTGTTTGTTTTCAAGAAGAAAGCAAACCGGTAATTGCCGTTAAATGAAATGAGTGCATGACAACAATTTGTTATGAATTAGGATGGTAACACGATAGCTCGTTCCTTTGAAAGGAATGGGTTATCGTTTTTTTTTAGTTTAAATAAAAGATAGAGGGGAACGCATAATGACATTACAAGCGCAATTAGAAGCTCTTAGAGACAATACGCTCAAAGAAATCGCACAAGTTGCTACTTTAAAAGAATTAAACCAAATTCGCGTAGAAACATTAGGGAAAAAAGGGCCAATCACCGAAGTATTAAGAGGCATGAAAAACCTTTCACCAGAAGAACGACCAGTGGTGGGGGGCTTTGCAAATGAAATTCGTGATTTATTAACCGAAGCAATTGAAGCGCGCAAAGTTGTTTTAGAAAACGAAGCGTTAAATGCGGCACTAAAAGAAGAAAGTTTAGATGTAACTTTACCTGGAAAACAAATGCCTCAAGGCACACGTCATATTTTGACACAAGTTATGGAAGAGATTGAAGATATTTTCTTAGGCATGGGTTATCAAGTAGTGGAAGGATACGAAGTAGAATCGGATCACTATAATTTCGAACGCATGAATCTACCAAAAGATCATCCGGCACGCGACATGCAAGATACGTTTTATATTTCAGATGAGATGTTAATTCGTACGCATACTTCACCAGTTCAAGCTCGAACAATGGAAAAACACGATTTTTCAAAAGGTGCATTACGAATGATTTCTCCTGGGAAAGTATTCCGTCGTGATACAGATGATGCGACACATAGTCACCAATTCCATCAGATTGAAGGCCTTGTTGTCGATAAAAATGTCACAATGGGTGATTTAAAAGGGACGTTAGAAGTCATGATGAAAAAAATGTTTGGTGAAGATCGTAAAATTCGTTTACGTCCTAGCTATTTCCCTTTTACAGAACCTTCAGTTGAAGTAGATGTTAGCTGTTTTAAATGTGGCGGCGCAGGTTGTAACGTCTGCAAACATACAGGTTGGATTGAAATTTTAGGTGCGGGGATGGTTCATCCAGATGTGTTACAAATGTCAGGGATTGATCCAACAGAGTACTCAGGCTTTGCCTTTGGCTTAGGACCAGATCGCGTTGCTATGTTACGTTATGGTGTAAATGATATCCGTAATTTTTATCAAAATGATTTACGTTTCTTAAATCAATTCAAGGTAAAGGAGTAGTTGAAAAATGTTAGTTTCTTATAAATGGTTAAATGAATATGTTAATCTTTCAAACGTTACTCCGCAAGAATTAGCGGACAAAATGTCTGTGACAGGTATCGAAGTTGAGGGCGTTGCTGTACCTGAAGAAGGCTTAAAGAAAATTGTTGTCGGTGAAGTAAAAGAATGTGTTCCTCATCCAAACTCTGACCACTTATCAATTTGCCAAGTAGACATCGGTGAAGAAGAGTTGTCACAAATTGTTTGTGGAGCACCAAATGTGAAAGCCGGAATTAAAGTCATCGTGGCGTTACCTGGTTCAAGAATTGCAGGAAATCAAAAAATTAAAAAAGGTAAAATGCGTGGCGAAGTCTCTAACGGAATGATTTGTTCGTTAGAAGAGCTAGGATATTCAGATAATGTCGTACCAAAAGCCTACGCTGAAGGGATTTATTATTTACCTCAAGAAGCAGTGAATGGGACACCTGTTTTCCCTTATTTAGACATGGATGATGCGATTATTGAATTATCAATTACACCAAACCGTGCAGATGCATTAAGTATGAGAGGGGTAGCCTATGAAGTTGGCGCAATTTATCGTCAAACGCCTCAGTTTAATGATCCCGAACTCAAAGAAGATGCTTCAGATAACGTGGGAAATTACGTAACAGTGACTGTTGAAGATTCACAAGATGCGCCAACGTATCAAATTCGTGTCATTAAAGATGTGACGATTGCAGAAAGTCCTCAGTGGTTGCAAAATCGATTGATGAATGAAGGAATCCGTCCGATTAACAATGTGGTGGACGTGACAAATTATATTTTATTATTATTTGGTCAACCATTGCATGCATTTGATTACCAAAAATTAGATAGTAAAGAAATCTTGGTTCGTCGAGCAACAGCAGCAGAAGAACTAATTACATTAGATGGTGAAACACGTCAATTAACAGAAGAAAATATCGTCATTACGAATGGAAAAACGCCTGTCGGCTTAGCCGGTGTAATGGGTGGGGCTAATTCTGAAATCAGTCAAGAAACAACAACTGTGGCTTTAGAAGCGGCATTGTTCAATCCATTGTCTATTCGCAAAACGTCTAAACAATTCAATTTACGGAGTGAATCTTCAAGTAGATTTGAAAAAGGTATCAACCAAGCGACAGTTGGGCTAGCTTGTGATGTGGCAGCCGCGATGATTGCAGAGTTAGCCAACGGAACAGTGGTCTCAGGCACTGCAGTTGGTTCTGAAGTGGCCGTTAAAGAAGCACAGGTAGCTGTGACTTTAGAACGAATCAACCAATATTTAGGCACTGCATTAGATGAAGCAACGGTGAATGAAATTTTTGAAGCACTCGGTTTTGCTTATGAAGTAAATCAAGGCGCCTATGAAATTACGATTCCACCAAGACGTTGGGATATTGCGATTGAAGCAGATATTATTGAAGAAGTGGCCCGCATTTATGGATATGATCATTTACCTTCAACATTGCCAAGTGGAGAAACAGTTGCTGGAAGTCTAACCAAAGCACAACATGTTACGCGCCAATTAAAGAGCTTACTGGAAGGTCATGGTACGAGTGAAGCCATCAGCTATGCGTTGACAACAGAAGAAAAATCCCGTCAATTTATGATGAAAGAAAGTCAAACAACACGTTTGCAATGGCCAATGAGTGAAGAGCGTTCTGTGTTACGTATGAACTTAATTTCTGGTTTATTAGATGATGTCGCATACAATGTGGCGCGTAAAAATAATAATATCGCCTTCTACGAAGTAGGACGCGTTTTCTACCAAACAGAAGATCCAACAAAAAATTTACCTACAGAAGAAAATCACTTAGCACTTGCTTTAACTGGTAATACAATGGTTAAAGATTGGCAAACAAAAGCAACAGCCGTTGATTTTTATACAGTAAAAGGCTTAGTGGAAAGTATTGTAGCTGTTTTAGGATTAACAGAAAAAATCAGTTATCAAGCGACAACGGCGATTCCAGAAATGCATCCAGGCCGGACAGCATGGATTTATTTAGAAGATGAAGTGGTTGGTTTTGTCGGACAAGTTCACCCAACGACAGCAAAATCGTACGATATTCCTGAAACATATGTTGCTGAATTAAACTTGCAACAATTAGTAGCTACAGAAGCAGGCGGGGTTACTTATGAAGCAGTGTCTAAATTCCCAGCAGTTTCTCGAGATATTGCTTTATTAGTCGATGAAACAGTTACCAATCAAGAACTAGTTAAAACTATTTCAGATAACGCAGGTAAATATTTGAAAGAGATTCATTTATTTGATGTATATCAAGGTGAAAAACTAGGCGCTGGCAAAAAATCAATGGCATATAGTTTAACTTTCGTTAATGCAGAAGCGACATTAGTGGATGAAGAAATTAACCGTTCAATGGAAAAAGTTGAAAAAGCGCTAATTGAAAAACATCAAGTAGAAGTAAGATAAAATAAAAACAGGAAAGTGGGGCATAAGTCGAAATGACTTATGCCCCACTTTCTAAATCTTAAGATAATCAGCTGAACAAAAGCAGCTCCTTCGGAAATAAGCCGAAATTATCCAAAAATTAAAGAACAATTTTCGGAAATTCCTTCTTATTTCTTGGAGCTAAATACTTTTGTCTCAGCCTCCTGTTTTTAACTACATTAATAACTTTTCGCCCAATTTCGTGAAAGCCAACGTGAAAATTGTGAGATACTAAAGTTAATAATGAAATAAATAAGGGCGACGATTCCGTAAATAGTGAATACTTGTCCTGTTTGTGCGTAGCGCCCCATTAAGATATAAGATTTGCCAAAGAGTTCTTGTAAAGCAATTACGGAATACAAGAAACTTGTATCCTTGATGACAGTAACAAACTGAGAAACGATCGCTGGTAAAACATTGCGAATGGCTTGAGGCAAAACAATATGATAAAGAATTTGCCAATTTGAAAAACCTTGAGAACGCGCCGCTTCAATTTGGCCTTTATCGACCCCATTTAAACCACCACGAATAATTTCCGCTAAAGCAGCGGTAGTAAACACAGTAAAACTCACAATTCCAGCAGGTGTGGATTTGATTTTGAAAATCAAAAAAATAACATAAATCCACAATAAGTTTGGAATATTACGCACCACTTCTACATAAATACTGGCAAGTAACTTCAGTGGTCCATGGGTTTGATTTCGCAAAACGGCTAGAATGGTGCCAAAAATCGTACTCAAAATAATTGAGACGAAGGAAATATAGAGCGTCAATTTTAAGCCGTTAAATAGAAATTGAAAATTATTTGCTGTCAGTAATTGACGCATTTCTTCTGAAAAAGGCATCTGTTTTCCTCCTATCTACTATATGCTTTCTTATTTTTTTCTTCCATTTTTCTAGCCAAATTCGCTAATGGGAAGCAAAGAATGAAATATAAGAAACCAGCGAGCGCAAAGGCGGGAATATAGTTCAAGTTGACAGACGACCAACTATTGGCAGCAAACATTACGTCTGCGCCAGAAATAATGGCAACTGTTGACGTATTTTTAATTAGGTTCACTACTTGATTGGTTAAAGGCGGTAACATAATCCGCCATGCTTGTGGTAAAATCACATACCGCATCGTTTGACCATACGTTAATCCTTGGGAGTAAGCCGCTTCAAATTGCCCTCTTGGGACAGCTCCGATTCCTGAGCGAACCACTTCAGAAATGTAGGCGCCATGATAGAGGCCTACACACAGAATGGCAATCGTAGTAATAGAAAATGAAAGCAGCGGGCTTAGCAGAGGAAAGCCATAATAGACTACGATAAATTGAATCAACAAAGGTGTGTTTTGAAAAAATTCTACATAGACACGACTAATTGCGTGTAAAAGTTTACTTTTGGTCGCTGATAAACTGCCAAAGAAAATGCCTAAAGCAAAGGCGACTAAGATTGCTCCTAAAGAAAGCAGAATAGTATAGAGAAAAGCCTGACCAAAAATTCGCCAATCTTGAAATAAAGCTTCCCAACGATATAAGGCAAATGGCCCTTCTTCAAGCCAGGAAATATTGGCTAACAAAAACATAAAAATCCCTCCTAAAATTTTTGATTCTTCAAGTCTTAGGAATGATTAATTTTTTAAGCCCCAGTCTTGATAAATTTTTTCTAGTGTGCCGTCTTTTTCCCATTTTTCAATTAAACCATTTAGATAATCATTTAATTCAGTATTTGCTTTCTTTGTGGTAATTCCATATTCTTGTGGCGAAAAACCATCTTTTAAAATTTCTGTCTTGCCATCCACATAGCCAGATAGGATTGATTTATCCACTGAAAATGCATCAATTCGTTTAGAAGTTAACGCTGTTTTTAATTCTGGATAGGAACCTAATTCTTGATAAGTAAATTTGATTCCTTCCTCTTGCGCTTTTTTCTCTAAGTTTTCTTTTGTCGTAGCAGATTGTGCAACGCCGATTGTTTTTCCGTCTAAATCTTTCATACTTGAGAAGTTATCCTCTTTGCGCACAAGGAAACCAATCTCATCTGTATAATAAGGAGTTGTAAAATTATAAGTCTTTTTACGTTCATCAGTAATTGTAAATGTAGCAATTACCATATCTAGTTCACCATTGTCTAAAAGGGGACCGCGCGTTTTCGCTGTCACGCCCACAAATTCCACATTCTCTTCGCTGCCAGTAATTTCTTTCGCAATCAAGCGTGCAATATCTGGTTCCATTCCTTCATTTTTGTTTGTATCAGGATTCATATAGCCAAAATTAGGAATGTCTTCTTTGACACCTACTTTAATTTTCCCCGCTTTTTTTAATTGTTCTACTGTGACCGTTTTGTTTGATGAAGCACTTTTGGAAGTTGAGTCATTGTTGCCGCTACCACAGCCAACAATGATGCCTGCTAATACAAGTAAGGAGAGTCCAGCTAGCCATTTATTTTGTTTTTTCATTGTTCATTCCTCCAATTTTTTGTTTTTTTATTCATTACCCGTTATGAATAATTTTGCTTAGAAATTCTTTTGCACGAGGGTTTTCAGTGCTTGTAAAGAAATGTTCAGGTGTTCCTTGTTCAATAATCTGTCCTTGGTCCATGAAGATTACACGGTCAGCCACTTGACGAGCAAAGCCCATTTCATGTGTGACACAAACCATGGTAATATTTTGTTTGGAAAGATCGACCATTACATCTAAAACTTCTTGAATCATTTCTGGATCAAGTGCCGAAGTCGGTTCATCAAAAAGGATAATCTCAGGATGCATATTTAAGGCACGAGCAATAGCGACCCGTTGTTGCTGCCCGCCAGAAAGCTGCGAAGGATAAGCAGAAGCTTTATCAGCCAAACCGACTCGTTCTAAATACTCCATGCCAGTACGAACCGCTTCGTCTTTGGAAACGCCCATCACTTTAATCGGTGCTAACGTTAAATTATCAATAATCGTTTTGTGAGCATATAAGTTAAAATTTTGAAAGACCATGGCAACTTTCTGGCGAACCTTTTGAATCGGTGCTTTCGGTTTGGTGATGTCAATGTTATCAATTACGACGGAACCATCATTGACTTTTTCCAATTGGTTCATACACCGAATTAATGTACTTTTGCCAGAGCCAGAGGGTCCGATAATGACAATTTTTTCTCCTTGTTCTACATTTAAAGTAATATCTTTTAAAACGTGATGCTCCCCAAAATACTTATTTACATGTTCTAAAGAAATCATAGGCAGTCTCCTTTGCAATCATTTGGCAGAAAAGATAACAGAGGATTCGGTGAGAAACATGTTATTTAAATTAAATTAACCAAATGTATTTCTAATTGTATTCTCAATGTTAGGAATTATAACATACAAAAAAATGAATTACTAGTTTTTTAATCGAAAAAGATTTCCTTCAAAAAAAGAAATAAATGAGAGCAAAACAGGAAAAATTGACAATAGTCCTTAAAAAGTAGAAAATAAAGGCAGTGAATAAAAGGCAAAGGTAGGATGAGAATGAGCAATCAAGAAGCCATTGGATTAATTGATTCTGGCGTTGGTGGATTAACTGTTTTAAAGGAAGCGCTAAAACAATTACCAAATGAACGATTAATTTATTTAGGAGATACAGCCCGTTGCCCATATGGTCCACGACCAGCCGAACAAGTCGTTCAGTTTACTTGGGAAATGGCCGATTTTTTATTGAAAAAACGAATAAAAATGCTAGTAATCGCATGTAATACCGCGACGGCTGTCGCATTAGAAGAAATTAAAGCTGCCTTGCCAATTCCAGTTGTCGGTGTTATTTTACCTGGCGCACGAGCAGCCGTTAAAGTCACAAAAAATAACAAAATTGGTGTCATAGGTACCTTAGGGACAATCAAAAGTGCTTCCTATGAAATCGCCATTAAAAGTAAGGCACCAGCAATTGAGGTGACTAGTTTAGCTTGCCCTAAATTTGTCCCCATTGTTGAAAGTAATCAATATCGTTCTTCCGTAGCAAAAAAAATTGTGGCAGAAACACTTCAAGCACTACAATTAAAAGGACTTGATACGTTGATTTTAGGTTGTACCCATTACCCGTTGTTACGTCCGGTGATTCAAAATGTGATGGGGAGTCATGTGACATTAATTGACTCAGGAGCCGAAACAGTTGGCGAAGTTAGCATGCTTCTCGATTATTTTGACATTGCCCATACGCCTGAAGCGCCTACACAGCCCCATGAATTTTATACAACTGGTTCTGCAAAAATGTTTGAAGAGATTGCAAGCAGTTGGCTTGGTATAGAGAACTTAAAAGCACAACAGATTCACTTAGGAGGAAACGAAAATGATTAGACATGATAGTCGTGCACCAAAAGAATTGCGAAAGATCACTATTGAAACCAATGTTTTTAAACATCCAGAAGGTTCGGTGGTTATTTCGTTTGGTGATACAAAAGTAATTTGCTCAGCCACTGTCGAAGAAAAGGTCCCCCCATTTTTACGAGGCGGGGGAACAGGTTGGGTAGCAGCTGAATATAGCATGCTCCCTCGCGCGACGAACACAAGAAATATTCGAGAAAGTGCGAAAGGAAAATTAACAGGGCGAACAATGGAGATTCAACGTTTGATTGGGCGGTCATTGCGAGCTGTTGTTGACTTAGAAAAGTTAGGGGAACGGAGCATTGTTGTCGATTGTGATGTGATTCAAGCAGATGGTGGAACCCGTACTGCTAGTATTACAGGCGCTTTTGTTGCTCTACGCTTAGCAGTTAATCATTTATTGATGACTGGTGCGCTAGCGGAAGACCCAATTAAAGAGCATTTAGCTGCTGTCAGCGTGGGTATTTTACCCGATGGTTATTGTGTGCTGGACTTAGATTACGCAGAGGACTCGAATGCTGCAGTGGATATGAACATCGTGATGACCGAGTCTGGTGAATTTGTGGAAATTCAAGGAACGGGTGAAGAAGCTACCTTCTCAGGAGATGAGTTAAATGCCATGCTCTTTTATGGAAAAACAGGGATTGAGGAATTAATTGCGTATCAGAAAGAAGCGCTTTATGCTTTAGCCTCTGAAGAAGTCCCTTCGCAAGATTCAGAAGAGAAAGTGATTGTCATTGCAACTAGAAATCCTGGTAAAGCGAAAGAGTTTAGTTCAATTTTTGGTGAAAAAGGATATACAGTTAAGACGTTATTAGATTATCCGAATTTGCCAGATGTAGAAGAAACTGGTCGAACATTTGAAGAAAATGCTCGTCTAAAAGCTGAAACAATTGCAGAAATTTTACAGAAACCAGTACTAGCAGATGATTCAGGATTAATTGTTGATGCCTTAGGAGGAATGCCGGGAATCTATTCTGCTCGTTTTGCTGGTGAGCCAACTAACGATGCTTCAAATAATGCGAAACTACTACATGAGTTAACGGGCGTGCCAAAAGAAAAAAGACAAGCGCGTTTCCATTGTACATTGGTTTTTGCTGAACCAAAGAAAGAAAGTCTGGTGGTCGAAGCTGAATGGCCAGGAGAAGTCGGCACGATTCCTCGTGGTGAAGGAGGCTTTGGGTACGATTCACTTTTCTATGTTCCAGAGCTTGGTAAGACAGCAGCTGAATTGTCTGGAGAAGAGAAAAATAAAGTTAGTCATCGTGGACAAGCAGTGGCAAAATTAAAAGAACAATGGGAAGAATGGCTAAAAAAATAGGAGTTGAAACGTATGAAAATCTTGGTAGTAAGCGATAATCATGGCGACCGTGACTGTTTAGTTGACTTAGTGAATCATTATGAAGGACAAGTCGATGCACTCTTTCACTGTGGTGATTCTGAATTAGAACCGACAGATGAACTTTGGCAGAAATTAATTGTAGTCCAAGGAAATTGTGATTTTTATGATGAATTTCCCAAAACTGTGACTAAAAAAGTGGGAGATCAAGTTATTTATATGACACATGGTCATTTGGCCAATGTTAGAATGGGGCTCACGACACTTGCTTTACAAGCGGAAGAAGCAGGAGCGACAATTGCCTTATTTGGTCACACTCATGTACTCGGCGCAGAGCGACACAATAACATTCTCTTTGTTAATCCGGGAAGTATTCGTTTACCTCGTGGACCAGTTCAAGAGAAAACATATGCATAATTGAAAGTACACCTGAACAATATCTCGTTCAGTACTATAACAAAGAGCACCAACCGTTGGAACGATTAAAGGCAACGTTTACGAAGTAAAAAAGTCGATTTTTTACCTGATAGTAGAACATAAGCCAGCGAGGGAATGTTCTACTATCAATTTTTTATTTTTTTAAGAAAGCGTTCTCTTTTTTTGGGGAGAATAGAACAAAACGTTAATTTTCGTTTGTTAAGTTATGAAGAATTTGCGAATTCCAAGACTTTTTTCGCAGAATTAGGTACAATAAGTTACGTGTTAAAGAATTAGAAATGGAGGCAACCCAATCATGATAGGGACTGCTGTAAAAGAATTATTATTAGAAAAACAAGAAACGTTTTTAGTACCTGCCGAAAATGTCGCCAATGTAATGTGTTTAAATCCTTTAAGTCACGCGGCATTAGTCTTATCGCAAGTTCGCTATTCCAAGATTCCTGTGTTAGATAAGGGAGATCGCTTTGTTGGCTTAATCGGCTTGACAGACGTTGTAGATAAAATGTTTGATTTGACTTCAGTGGATTTTGAAAAATTGAATGAATTTACTGTGGCCGATGTAATGGAAGTCAATGTTCCTGTAATTGGTGAATCGTGGGATTTAGAAGAAGTGTTACATTTATTAGTAGATGCTTCTTTTTTACCAGTGGTTGATGATAATCAACGCTTTAAAGGTATCATTACACGCAAAGAAATTTTAAAAGCGGTCAATCATATGGCGCATGAATTAGAAAAACATCATCTTGTTCTGCCTAAATCAGAAGAAGAAATGAAAGTAATTTAAATAAAACACAAGAAACTCTTTACTTTTTTCTCATAAATGCGTTATTCTGTATGATAACACGAAGTAAAGGAGTGCTGTGATTGGACGCATATGAGATTATTCAGTATATTGGCGATGCCAAAAAGCAAACGCCTGTTAAAGTAACACTGAAAGGGCAATTAAAAGAAGTCACGTTTCCGGAAACAATTAAGGTCTTTAATAATTGTAAAACTGGGACACTGTTTGGCGATTGGGCTGACGTAAAACCTTTTTTAGAAGCAAACAAAGAAAAAATTGAGGATTATGTTGTAGAAAACGATGCACGTAACTCAGCAATTCCTTTTCTTGATCTGAAAGACATTAATGCTCGGATTGAACCAGGTGCTTTGATTCGCGAAAAAGTTGAAATTGGCGATCAAGCGGTGATTATGATGGGGGCTATTCTAAATATTGGCGCCGTCGTTGGTGCAGGGACTATGATTGATATGGGCGCTGTTTTGGGCGGTCGTGCAACTGTAGGAAAACATTGTCATATTGGCGCGGGAACGGTTTTAGCTGGTGTCATTGAACCCCCAAGTGCCGCACCTGTGGTTATTGAAAACGAGGTTGTCATTGGAGCGAATGCGGTCGTACTAGAAGGGGTTCGTGTTGGTGAAGGTGCCGTTGTGGCTGCTGGGGCAGTAGTTGTGGAAGACGTTCCAGCGCATACCGTTGTCGCAGGCGTGCCAGCAAAAGTAATTAAACAAATTGATGATAAAACCAAGAGTAAAACAGAGATTTTAGAAGAATTACGTAAACTCTAAAAATAAATTAGTCAGTCGCGATGAAGAAACTTCTTCATGGCGGCTTTCGATTACCCCAAAAATGAAGGAGTGGCTTTTGTGGAGCAAGAAGAATTAATTGCGATTAGACGGCAACTACATCAAATACCTGAAATCGGTCTAGAAGAAAAGGAAACACAAGCCTTTTTACTTAATGAAATTGATAAAATGAAGCAACCTTATCTGCAAGTTCGAACATGGCAAACGGGGATTTTAGTCTTCATAGAAGGCAAAAATCCTCAGAAAACCATCGGCTGGCGTGCTGATATTGATGGTTTGCCTATTCAAGAGGAAGTGGTTTCTGCTTTTCAATCAAAACGACCAGGGTTTATGCATGCCTGTGGGCACGATTTTCACATGACAATCGGTTTAGGGGTTTTGAAAGAATTAAGTCAACAGCAACCAGACAATAACTTTTTATTTTTATTTCAACCTGCTGAAGAAAATGAAGCAGGGGGGATGTTGATGTATGAAGACCACGCGTTTGGTGAGTGGTTACCTGATGAATTTTATGCGCTTCATGTTAATCCTGATTTGCCAGTCGGAACTATTAGTACCAGAGTAGGGACATTGTTTGCTGCCACTTGTGAAGTGAACATTACCTTAAAAGGAAAAGGTGGACATGCGGCTTTTCCGCATCAAGCAAATGATATGGTCTTAGCGGCCACAAATTTAATTCAGCAAGCGCAAACGATCGTTAGTCGAAATGTTGATCCTGTGATTGGGGCAGTCGTTACTTTTGGGACTTTTCATGCAGGGACTGCCTGCAATGTGATTGCCGAAGAAGCAACTTTATCTGGTACAATTCGCACATTGACAGCAGAAACGAATGAACAAACGCAGCGAAGAATTCGCGAAATTAGTGAAGGTATTGCGCAATCTTTTCAATGTGAAGTAACTGTTCATCTTGATCAGAAAGGGTATTTACCTGTAGTGAATGAGCCAGCATGTACCACGAATTTGATTGAATACATGAGCAAACAAGCAACAGTTCAATTTCAACAAGCACCGGTTGCAATGACAGGTGAAGATTTTGGCTATCTATTGTCTAAAGTCCCAGGCACGATGTTTTGGTTAGGCGTGGCAAGTCCTTATAGCCTTCATTCTGCCAAGTTTGAACCGAACGAAGAGGCGTTATTGTTTGGAGTGGAGGCAGTTAGTGGGTTTTTAAAATCATTGGACAATTAGAAAAACAGCCACCAGATAACTAATAAATATCTGGTGGCTGTTTTTTATTTTGCAATAATGGGCGTATTGGGAATCGTAAAACCGGCCTCTGTTAATGCTTTGATATATTGAGCTAGAAATTCTTCTTTGACCGCAAATTGTTTGCCGTTTAGTACATACATGGTCGTTCGCACCGCAAAGTTGCCATTGCCTAAATCAACCATACCAAAAATATCTGGCCCAGTTTGAATACTTTCGATATACTTTTCTTTTAACGTTTCATTGACTTCTGTAATCACTTCACAAATTTTTTCATAACCTTCTTCAGGATTGATGCGGACATCAATTAACACTTGCATATTGGCACGAGACAGGTTACTGATTGTGGTGATGTTTCGGTTTGGAATAAAATGAACAGTTCCATCAACCGCTTTAATTTGAGTGGTTCGTAATCCGACAGAAGTAACTGTTCCTTCAATATTTAACGCCAATAAGCGAATATAATCGCCTACATCCATTTGTTGTTCTAAAATAATGAAAAATCCGGTAATTAAGTCATTCATGAATCCTTGAGCCCCTAAACCAATGGCAACACCGGCAATTCCCGCTCCGGCTAATAATGAGCCAACAGGCACACCGACAATGGTCAAAAGAGAATAGATGAAGAAAAAGAACAGCGTATATTGAAATGCATTAATGATTAAAGTGTGTAACGTTTTTAAACGGCTTTCACTAAAATGTTGCTTTTTACTATAATTTGCATAGGTGCGATCAATTAAATATTTCCCGATTCGCTGAATGATAAAAAATAGAAAAATTAAAAATAAAATTGATAAACTTTTTTCAATTAAGGTAGCGACAATGGCATCCCAATTAATATTGTTCCAAAAGCGTTGTAGCGCGCTCACTTTTTTTACGGTCGCTTCTGCTAAATCAGGAGCAGAAGAATCGACTGTTTCAGTACTGGCTAAACCAAGTATCAACATAAAAATCCAACTTTCTCTAAAATTTCTTCTTTTAGTATACTAAATCTCTCGGCGAAAGGGGAAGAAAATAGAAAGTTTTTTTTAAGACTTAACATGTTTTTTTAGGAATGTTATAATTTTGTAAATAAATAATATATTTTATAATTTTGTTAAAGGTTGTGAGTGCTGCGTGAAAGTTTCAATTGAATGGGCAAAAAATGATTTACTTTCTAAATTACCTGTAACAATTTTTATTGATGAACGATGTGCCACTCGCTTGACGGCTGACAAGCGACGAACATTCATCTTCCATAATCCAGTCGCTTTACGATTAGGAAGTCGTTTTTTTAGTAGTCAGATAATCGAAATTGCGGAATCATGTACATTGAAAGTTTCCTTTAATTGGTCCTGTGTTTATCTCTTTTGTATCTGGTTACTTGCAGTTAAACTGTGGATTGGAAGCGTTAGCGGTCGAACAATTGTAGTTGTGGCACTAATCGGAGTGCTGACCTATTGGCGTCGTTATTTATTAAAAATAAAGAAAATGACCTGACAAGTCGTGATTGTTTCGTGAAAGAAGAATGCGTAGTATACTAAAAGAAATGAAAATGAAGGGACTGAAGAAACACATGACTTTGGATAAAACAAAAAAATTAGCAAACGGCAATGAAATGCCACGCCTAGGTTTAGGCGTTTGGCGTGTAGAAGATGGCTCAGAAGCAACAAATTCAGTAAAATGGGCTTTAGAAGCGGGTTATCGCTTGATTGATACGGCAGCCGTTTATAAAAACGAAGCAGGGGTGGGCGAAGGCATTCGTCAATCGGGTATTCCCCGCGAAGAAATTTTCGTGACGACGAAATTATGGAATGAAGATCAAGGCTATGAAAATGCGATTAAAGCGTTTGATAAAAGCTTAGAAAAATTAGGTTTAGACTATGTTGATTTATATTTAATTCACTGGCCTGTTGCTGGTAAATATAAAGAATCATGGAAAGCATTAGAAGAAATTTACGCAAGTGGTCGTGCCAAAGCAATTGGCGTTTCCAATTTTCATCAACATCATTTGGAAGATTTATTAACAGAAGCCAATGTTGTGCCAATGGTGGATCAAATTGAATTACATCCTACGTTAACACAAGAACCGCTACGAAAATATTTAGCCGAAAATAAGATTGCCGTGGAGGCTTGGTCTCCTCTAGGACAAGGTAATTTATTATCTGAACCAGTACTAGTGAAAATTGGTGAAAAATATGGTAAATCAGCGGCCCAAGTGATTATTCGTTGGCACTTACAAAATGATATTATCGTGATTCCTAAATCTGTTCACGAAAAAAGAATTCAGGAAAATTTTGCTGTCTTTGATTTTGAATTAACACCAGAAGAAATAACCGCAATTAATCAGTTAAATAAGGATCATCGTTTTGGTGCAGATCCAGATAATTTTGATTTTTAAGTATGATAGCAAGTAAAAACGGAGGGGCAAAAGACGTCCCTCCGTTTTTACTATAATTTTTGAACAAAGTAGTTAAAGAGTGCTTGGGATTTGGCATCACGTGCGTACATTAGTTCAGGATGCCATTGAACAGCTAATAAAGGCTGCTGTTCATTTGTTGATTCCACTGCTTCTGCAAGGCCATCAGAGGACCAAGCAGTAACGCGTAAATCTTTTCCTAAAGTATGTAGTGCTTGGTGATGGTACGAGTTGACTTGACCAGTTGTACCATATATGTTTGATAATTGACTGTCTGGTTCAACATCAATACGATGCGTCGCAAAGATTGGTTGAGTGGGTTGTTGTCCGTGCTTAACTGACCATTGAGGATACATCGATAAATCTTGATATAATGTGCCACCTAAAGCAACATTGACTAATTGCATTCCACGGCAAACCGCAAAAATAGGTTTGTTTTGTTTTAAGGCTTCTTCAATTAGGGCTAATTCAAACTCGTCACGATCACGATTCGTTTCTTCTAATTTTATATGGGGTTCTTGTCCGTAAAATTCAGGGGCAACATCTTGACCGCCTGCTAAAAGTAGTTTATCAATTTGTTGTATATACGTAGCGGCTAATTCTTTGGGGCCAATTGGCAAAACGAGAGGAACGCCACCTGCGGCTTGAACAGCGCTCACAAAACCTTGTGGGGTGTAAGTCACTTGGTTACCGTGAAACACTTCAGCCGCCTGCAAAAGTTGATTGCCAGCGATTCCAATAATTTTTTTTGTCATAATAACATCACATCCTCAATAAATTCATACGTTCTATTGTAGCACTTTTTTGAAAAAAGTGTTTGAGAAGAAGTCGAGACAAGTTTTGTCTCGGACAGCTCTCAAACACAAAAAACTCAGTAAGTGAACAAGTGAAACTTTTTAACGTTCACGAATGACTTCGATTTTATAACCATCTGGGTCGACAACAAAGTAATAAGATGGTGCAGTTCCAGGTAAGCCTTTTAAGTCAGTAACAGTTAAGCCAGCCGCTTGATGTTTTTCGTGTAATCCTTCTAAATCATCTGTACTGATGGCGATATGACCATAACCGTTTCCTAAATCGTATGCTTCATGATCATAATTATAAGTTAGTTCTAGTTCGTAGTCGTCTCCTGGTAAAGTTAAATAAACCAAAGTAAATTTATTTTCTGGAAAATCACGACGGCGACTTTCTTCAAAATTGAAGGCTTTTTGATAGAAATCTAATGATGCCTCTAAATCTTTTACACGCACACATGTATGAGCCATTTTCATAGTTAAAAACTCCCTTTCAAACTTAATTATATTTCCAACGTTAATAGTAGCATAGATAAACGTGAAATGTAGAGAAAAACGCTTGGTTTCTGACTTGTTCTAAAGGAATTTCTCAGGTAAAATAGATGAAAAGAGAAGAGGTGCGCCAATGAAAACGCCAACGTTTGGAAAAAGAGAAGAGACATTGACCTATCAAACAAGATATGCTGCATACATTATTGTTTCAAAGCCAGAAAATAACACAATGGTTCTGGTACAAGCGCCAAATGGAGCTTATTTTTTACCAGGAGGCGAAATTGAAGGCACCGAAACGAAAGAAGAAGCGATCCATCGAGAAGTGCTAGAAGAATTGGGAATTAGTGTAGAAATTGGCTGTTATTTAGGGAAAGCTGATGAATATTTTTATTCGAACCATCGCCAAACTGCCTATTATAATCCTGGCTATTTTTATGTAGCGAATACTTGGCGGCAACTTAGCGAACCCTTAGAAAGGACCAATACTTTACACTGGGTTGCACCAGAAGAAGCAGTCCGTTTATTAAAAAGAGGAAGCCACCGTTGGGCCGTTGAAAAATGGCTAGCGGCAGCATCATAAAATAACGAATAACCCTCAATCTATGTTGATTAGATTGAGGGTTATTGTTATTGAAAAGAATGTTTAAATTAAAACCATTTTTTCAATAATTTGAGCGACACCATCTTCGTCATTACTAGTGGTATGCACATCGGCAATTGTTTTAACATTTTCTGTCGCATTGCCCATCGCAACACCAATCCCAGCGTAATCAATCATAGATAAGTCATTTTCATTGTCACCAATGGCCATCACTTCGTCTTTATTTAAGCCTAAATGGTCTGCCAATTTTGCTAGAGCATTGCCTTTGCTAGCATTTTTATTCATGATTTCATAGTAAAAAGGCGTACTTTTAACAGTCGTATATTTTTCGGTAAAATGTAATGGTAATTTTGCAATGGCAGGATCTAAAACTTCCGGCTCATCAATCATCATCATTTTAATAATGTTCATCTCTGGTGTCATTTCATCCACCGTACGATATTTCAAAGGCATGTTCACTAAAGATGCTTCGTGAATCGTATATTTACCAATATTGCGATTGGCAGTGTAAATAGCGGAATCATCAATTGTATGCAAGTGAGCGCCGACTTTACGAGAATACATTTCAATTTCTAAAAAATCCTCATAACTTAAGGTATAGCGTGAAATAATCGTATTATCTTTGGTTGCTTGGACAAGCGAACCGTTGTAGGTAATCACGAAATCATTTTCACCATATAAGGCTAATTCATCCAATTGTTCTTTCACGCCTGGCAAAGGACGGCCTGTACATAAAACAATACGAACGCCTTGATCATTTGCTTTTTGGAGCGCTTCTTTGACCCGTGGGGTAATCTTGTGTTGTGAATTTAGCAATGTTCCGTCGATATCAATAGCAACTAACTTAATTGACATAGAATCCTCCTAGAAAACCTATTTTTTTAAAACTAACGCACCATTATGAATGTAACTTGAAAACTCACGATACGTCTCATCAAATAAATCGTAATGTTTTTTATTTCCTTGGTCAAGCATTTCTTTAGGGAAATAGAAACGTTCATCTCCTTGACTCTGACCAGCAAGTGCTGCAACTAGGGGACTGACCGTTGCCAATTCCACTAATGAGCCATCTTTTTGCATCAATTCAATTTGTGTACGATGACGGTCTTTATTTGGACGATAAAAATCGTAAGGTAAATCATAGCTTGAATTAATGGCAGTATAATATTTAGGGTTGAAACCAACTTTTTCAATCAATTCCCTTAAATAAGCAATCGTTGCTGCGCTCTCTTTTTCGTTCGTAAAGGTGGCTGACTTCAGAGGCTTACGCATAAGGAAACGTTTGGCTAAATCACCTAGAATTGAATCAGGCACATCCATCCATTGTGTAAAGTACGTAGAGAGGACGCCATCATCCAATTTTAAATATTCTTGTAAGGTGAAGTCCCCTTTAAAGAATGGTACAAGCAGAGAGGCTTGTAAATCATAGTCAAATTCAGGGTTTTCAAATAATTCTTTCGCCCGATGCAATAAATGATCAAGAATCACTTCCATCCCACGAGAAACAGGGTGGAAATAGACTTGGACATACATTTGGTAACGACTAACGATATAGTCTTCCACCGCATGCATCCCATTCATAGCAAAGGCAATGCCTCCTTTGTAGGGTCGAATCACACGTAAAATTCTAGTTAAATCGAAGGTTCCGTATTCAGTCCCTGTAAAGTAAGCATCACGTAACAGATAGTCCATACGATCGGCATCAATTTGACTAGAAATCATTTGCACCACTTGAGGATTTGGGTATTGTTTAGTAATAACGCTGGCGACTTTTTCAGGAAAATCTGCCGAAACACGGTTTAAAATTTGATAGACTTCCGTTTCTGGTGAGGTGATGATTTGGACCGTGATTGCTTCATGGTTTGTATCAAAAATATGCTCGAATGTATGTGAATAAGGACCATGACCGACATCATGTAATAAAGCTGCGCAAAGCGTAATCAGGCGCTCGTCGTCATTCCAGCCGTTTTCACCTAATCGTTCCACAGAGTAGTTACGTTGGAAAATCTCACAAATCCGACGTGTAATTTCGTAAACCCCCAAAGAATGGGAAAAACGACTATGTTCGGCACCGTGAAACGTAAAAGAAGAAGTGCCTAGTTGCTTAATGCGACGTAATCGTTGCACTTCAGCAGAATTAATAAGGTCTAAAATCACTTGATGTTGGACATGAATATAATTATGGACGGGATCACGAAAAACTTTTTCGATTGGTAATCGTTGCTCTTTATACGGAATCGTCATACGATCTCTCCTTTAATTAAGGCGTTTCGTTGCGCCATTTTTTCCAGCTGGACAGTTAAATTTGTTTGGAACCATTCCGAGGTTATAATTGGTTCGGTTAAGTTTGGATCAATAGATTTTTCAAATTGTTGAGGTAATGCTTCGATTAAACGGGTTTTTACGGCGTCTATTGTTAATGGAGTCTCAATCAGGGTTTCTAAATTTGCCATCACTGCTGGATCAACGGGTGGATAGCCGTTTTCACCAAATTGTTCTTGTAACCCAGCAAGGTAAAAGTCTCGAACCACTTCTCCACGAGCAAGTTGATTGCCGTTAACGCTGATGTAAATCATGACAGAAATACCGTCTTTGACGCGTCGTTGGGCAATCCCAGCAAACTTTTGACCGTCAATACTTAAATCATAAGTACCGGGACAATAGGATGTAGTAATTTCAAAGGCGTCAATCTCTTTCTCTGGAAAACTCTGACGGAGCCAAGCCCACATTAATTCATAAGCCGCATCGATACTTAATTTGTGTTCAGAATTATTTGGTAAAATAAGTGAAACATTTAAAATACCCGAATCGGCAATCACCCCTAAACCGCCGGCATTGCGAACGACTACAGAATAATCGTTTTCTTGCAGAGAAGTGATGCCTTCTTTTAGATGAGGTACACGGGTATCTTTCATGCCAAGAATCATAGCTTGATCCAATTGCCAGAAATGAATGATTGGTTGGTGCTGCATTCCTGAAAAAGTGGTTAAAACATCGGTCAAGGCAAAAGGTAAAAAATAGTCACTGTTTGTTAAACAACCTGAATCAAGGAGCATAAATGATTCAGTGTGAAGGGGAAAAGTTGTGCTCATAAAAAACGTCCTGTCTATTTATAATTACGTCATTTAATACGTTTATTTTCTTACTCTCTCTTATATTATATACAAAAAACGCAAAAAAGCATGTTATATAAACGAATTCTGAAGGAATTCTCTAAAATAGTAAACGGTTTTCTTATTAAATAGATGAAACAAATGCTTGCAACCCGTGAAAAGAGCTTATACAATAAGAAAAGGTACATAAGCAAGGGAAAATTGACTTTAGTTGACAAATACATTGAAAAAGTCAACAATAAGAAAGTTATATTTTGGAAAAGGAGTGACCATTATGGATTTATCAACAGGCGTTCCTGTATCGATTCAACTAAAAACGATTGTCCAACAAGGCAACGAACAAAAAGATTTTTTCTTTGACTTAGAAGGTCAATTAGTAAAAATGGGTGATACATTATACATTCGTTACAAAGAAGAATTATTAGAGGATACAGAACCAACCCCCGTAACCATTAAAATTGAACCAGACGGGCATGTTCAGTTGATTCGTGCTGGCGAATTACGGATGCGTTTAAGATTTGGCTATCAGGAAAAATTAGATACAAGTTATCGAACCCCTTATGGCTTGCTACAGATTAGTACGTTTACACATAATTTGCGTGTTAGTTTAAAAGATCAACCAATGTCTGGTAAGATTTTAGTTGATTATGATTTATACTCTCAAACAGAGCGAATCGGAGAATATCATTTAGAATTAGAATTTACTGCATAAATATTGCAGAATAGAATTGATTTTTTTTCAATGTTTTTGTATGATAAGGAGTAGACTGTGAAAGGACGTGTACCTCTTGGAAATTAATGTATTTGAAGGGTTAAACAAAAAAGAATTATCCATGATTGAAGTAGCACACGCTATTTTAGAACAACATGCAGATGTAATGGATTTTTCTGATTTAGTTAACCAAATCCAAAATTATCTTGGCAAGTCTGATAGTGAAATTCGTGACCAATTAGCACAATTTTATACAGATTTAAACATCGACGGTAGCTTTATCTCATTGGGAGACAATCGTTGGGGCTTACGTTCATGGTATCCAATCGATTCAATCGATGAAGAAGTTACACATGGCTTGGAAGAAGACGAAGAAGATGCACCACGTCGTAGAAAACGTAAAAAAGTAAATGCCTTCATCACTAATCCAAACGATGAAGATGTAATTGACTATAACGATGACGATCCAGAAGATGCTGAATTAACAAATGATGATGAAGAAGACATCTTGTACGATGATGAAGAAGATGAAGATGAAGAAATCAAAGCATACAACTCTGACTTACAAGAGATTGGTGCAGATTCAGACGATGATGAAGAAGATATTCCGCAAATCGAAGAAGATTTAACGATCATTGATGACGATGATGTTGAAGATGAAGACGATTTTGATGACGAATATTCTGAAGAGTAAGAAACCAAAAAGCTTGATTCCTAAGAAGGAGTCAAGCTTTTTAGTTGAATGCCCAAGAAAAATGAGAAAATAGAAAAAATTATTTTCTTGAATAGAAGTACTTGACCTGATGTCCGTTTGCTTGTATTATACTACTTGGGCACCTTTAAGAAGGTCAGAAGTTTGAACGAACTTACAAGCTCCCTATTCGTAATGGATAGGGAGCTTTTCTATTTTTGTTTCTTTTTTATTTGGAGAAACGTAAGAGTCTCAAAGTTGTTTTACTTCTCTCTACAAAATATTATCAAAGAAAGGGTTTTTAACTATTATGACAAAATACATCTTTGTTACAGGTGGCGTGGTTTCTTCTATCGGAAAAGGGATTGTCGCAGCATCTTTAGGACGATTATTAAAAAATCGTGGATTAAAAGTAACGATTCAAAAATTCGATCCATATATTAATGTGGATCCGGGGACAATGAGTCCTTACCAACATGGAGAGGTTTTTGTCACAGATGATGGTGCCGAAACAGATTTGGACTTAGGTCACTATGAACGTTTTATTGATATTAACTTAAATAAATACTCAAACGTAACCACTGGAAAAATTTATTCAGAAGTCTTACGTAAAGAACGTAAAGGGGAATACTTAGGTGCAACAGTGCAAGTTATTCCACACATTACCAATGAAATCAAAGAAAAAATCATGCGTGCAGCGAAAATGACGGATGCCGATGTGATTATCACAGAAGTAGGTGGTACTGTCGGCGACATCGAATCATTACCTTTCCTAGAAGCATTGCGTCAAATGAAAGCTGATATGGGTAGTGACAATGTAATGTACATCCATACAACCTTGATTCCTTACTTAAAAGCGGCTGGCGAAATGAAAACTAAACCAACACAACATAGTGTCAAAGAATTAAGAAGTTTAGGGATTCAACCAAATATTTTAGTGGTCCGTACGGAATTACCTGTTTCTCAAAACACTAAAAACAAATTAGCACAATTCTGTGATGTTAATCCGGAAGCGGTAATTGAATCTCGTGATGTTGAAACGTTATACTCCATTCCATTAGCACTTCAAGCACAAAACATGGATCAAATTGTTTGTGATCATTTAAAATTGGATGCACCGGCTGCAGACATGACTGAGTGGCGTGCATTAGAAGAGAAAGTTCTTAACTTGAAAAAGAAAACAAAAATTGCGCTGGTTGGTAAATATGTTGAATTACCAGATGCTTATATTTCTGTTGTAGAAGCATTAAAACATGCTGGATTTGATTTTGATTCAGATATCGAAATTGATTGGGTTGATTCACAAGAATTAACTGCTGAAAATGTCGCTGAAAGAATTGGTTCAGCAGATGGTATTTTGGTTCCTGGTGGTTTTGGTGATCGTGGAATTGAAGGGAAAATTGAAGCGATTCGTTTTGCTCGCGAAAATGACGTACCATTCCTTGGCATTTGCTTAGGTATGCAAATGGCCTGTGTAGAATTTGGTCGTAACGTTGTGGGCTTAGAAGATGCTGGTTCTGCAGAAACTAATCCTGACGTGACAAATAACATTATTGATTTAATGGCAGATCAAGAAAACATCGAGAATTTAGGTGGCACACTACGTTTAGGTTTATATCCATGTAAATTGAAAAAAGGAACGAAAACTGCGGCAGCATACGGAAATGAAGATGTTGTCCAAGAACGTCACCGTCATCGTTATGAATTTAACAATAAATACCGTCAATTATTTGAAGAAAATGGCTTAGTTTTCTCTGGAGTTTCACCAGATAATCGTTTAGTTGAGATTGTTGAAATTCCTGAAAAACAATTCTTTGTGGCTTGTCAATTCCACCCAGAATTAATTTCTCGTCCAAATCGTCCACAACGCTTAATCAAAGGATTTGTTGGTGCAGCTTTGGCAAATAAAGAAAGTAAATAAGCAAAAATGGACGAAGTGATTCAGTTCACTTCGTCCATTTTTAATCTAAAAAAGTACGGAGCTCATGATGAGCCCCGTACTTTTTATGCTGCTTTATTTTCATCTGGTTTAGAACTACTTTCAGGTGGTTGCGGTGGTTCTTGTGAACTAGAACTTGATGGTTCAGGTGGTTGTTCCGATGTTGCCGGTTGCTCTGCTGAGGAAGAGCTTGCCGGTTGTTCGGTTGATGGTGGCGCTTCAGAGGAAGAAGGCGCACTTTCTGAACTAGAACTTGATGAACTTTCCGCTTCTTTTGTGGAAGAGGATTCCACCGTACTGCTAGATTCCGGCTGTGGTGCTGAAGAGGTAGTACTTGGTAAAACTTGTACATTTGGTACCTCATAGGCATCTTTCACGTATAATTCATTACCTACCCGCACAACACTGTCTGGCTGCACCCAGTCATCGTTTGAAACATTTTGAGACAAGTAACTCATTATTTCACGATAAACATCCGAGGCAATTCCATAGTATTCTTGATAGATTGGTGTATTTCGATCATTGTATCCAGTCCAAACAGAAACGGCATAGTGTGTTGTATAACCAACAAAGGTACTATCCGGGGCAATTCCTTTTTCTGTTGTCCCCATTCGTGCTAAATCTTCATCAGTATAGTTAGAAGTCCCTGTTTTGGCCGCTTGGATTAAGCCTGGAATGGCGCCGTTAAATCCTGTTCCGCCGTTTAAAACATCTTTTAACATATCCGTCATCATATAGGCGGTAGAGTCTTTCATTGCACGTTTGCCATCAGGTTGATAATCCACGCTAGTTCCATCATTGAAAACGACTTTGTTTACGTAATACGGTTTGTTGTAAATCCCGTTATTGGCGAAAGCCGCATAAGCTGCTGCTAATTTCAATGAGGAAATTCCATATTTATCGCCATCTACATCGCTTGTGTTACTTGAAATGGCATTCGAAGCTTCTAAGTTTTTATAGTCAATTCCTAGCCCTTTAATGAAAGGCATGATGTTTTCTTTACCAACTTCATCAAACGTCTGGACCGCGGTGGTGTTACGAGAACCCATAATCGCACGGCGCATAGTAATGACGCCTTGGTATGTTAAATCAGAGTTGAAGACATCAATGTCGGTACCAGGATATTTCGTTGGTTTATCCACCATGAGGCGACCTGTCGAATAATTTAAATTCTCAATTGCGGGACCATAATCCATGATTGGTTTCACAGTTGAACCAACATCACGTTGGGTGTTAACAGCTAAATTGTTTCCTAATTGTACATCATCAGGAATGTGACGACCACCAATCTGTGCTCGGACTTGTCCAGAGGCAACATCAATAACGGTTGAAGCCACTTGCATTTTATCATCTGGAAACGCAACGTATTGATCACTGTTGACAATATCGTAAAGTTGTTTTTGGGCATTCATATCTAAGTTTGTGTAGATATCTAGTCCGTCTGTGTAAACATTTTTACCAGTTTTTGCTTTCACTTCATTGATTACTTCTTTGACGTAATTATCTACGACTTTTCGATTGTCATCACTGGCTTTTAATGGAACTAAGCCTTCATCGATTGGGGTAGCTTTGGCTTTTTCGTACTCTGCTTTCGAGATTTTTTTATTGTCGTACATTGTGTAGAGTACGACATCCCGGCGTTCTTTAGCAGTATCTGGTTTTGTATAGGGATCGTATGAGTTTGGCGCTTGTGGCATTCCTGCCAGTAGGGCCGTTTGTGGTAAATCAAGTTCAGATAAATGTTTACCATAATAATTTTCAGCCGCTGTTTCCATTCCATAGAAACCATTCGCCATGTAGACTTTGTTAATGTAGTAAGTTAAAATTTCTTCTTTTGATTTTTCACGTTCTAAACGAACAGCCATCCATGCTTCTTGTGCTTTCCGTTTCAAGGTTTGGTCAGATTCTTTTGTAGAGAAGTAGGACAATTTAATTAATTGTTGGGTTAAGGTACTTCCGCCTTGTAATCCACCATTTTTGACATTTGAAAGGGCAGAACCGATAATCCGAATCGGATCCACACCAATGTGTTTATAGAAACGACGGTCTTCGACAGAAACAATGGCATCTTTTAATAATTGAGGCACATCATTTGGTTGAATTAATTCACGCTTTTCTGCGCCTAAATCCTCAAAAATTTCATTATTAATATCGTAAAGCTTCGATGAAACTGTCGCATTCAGTTTGTCATCTTCTAATTTTGGGGCTTGTCGTGCATAGAACCAAAAAAGACCAACGCCTGCTAAAAAAGCGACCATCCCAGCGATAAGTAAGCCAAGAAAGATTTTTAAAACAAGCCGTTTTTTCTTTTTCGGCGGTTGTGTCTTTTTCTTGTAACTCGACTTCGATGAGGTGTTGGATGCATGTCTAGCAGCTCGCGAGCCTGAATTTGCGGTTGGCATAAATAGCAACTCCTTTGTTATACTTTCAAAACTTTATGAATCTAGTGTGTCTGAATATATTGTTCCACTGCGTCGAGATAAGGGATTCGCGGTGCGATTCCAAAAGATAATTCAATTCCTTCTTTCTCGATGAGTGCAAGCGGCATAGATTTTTTTCCAGTAACTGTTTGGTTTTTCCAATGCGTTATTAGATTTTCACCACTAAAAAAGAAGCAGCGTTTTAAGCTTGAAAACCATAATAGCACAAAACAAATCCCTTGTTGTGCTATACATTGTTCCATATGATCAATTTGATGTTGATGAAAATTTTTAAAGGGAAAGGACGTGGTATTTTTCGTTTCTTTCGCTTCAAAATCTATGTAACGGCCTTGATATACACCGTTATAATCAGTCGTTGAAGCTTGTCTAAAGTAGGCCTCCTTAATAACAGCCGCACTTCGTTTGGGATAATCTACTTTAACAATTTGAACAGGAGTGGGTTTCTTATGAACGACTGCTTGCTTATTCAATAGATAATATTGATTGCTTTGATTGATCGCTTCTTCGAAATCCATCCCGCGATTACCAAATTCAACGGGGCGTTTCTTTTTTACTTGTTTTTTTGGTGATTGTGCTTCATGATGATTATAAGGTATTCCGTTAGGATAATGGAACGTCACGTTTATCACACTCCTAGCCTGTATTATACCAAAAAAAAGACCTGAAAGAAAAGGGATGACTTATGGAAATGATAAAAACCCTCTATGTCACCGGTTATCGCAGCTTTGAATTGGGGATATTTCAAGGAAAAGACCCGAAAATCACAGTTATTAAAAATGTCTTAAAAAAAGAGTTAGCCAGTTATATTGAAGCGGGAGTAGAATGGATTTTGATTTCTGGCAATTTAGGTGTTGAACTTTGGACAGCTGAAGTAGTTGGGGAATTAAAAACGGAATATCCAGAAGTCCAGCTAGGTTTGCTTTATCCATTTAAAGACTTTGGCAATAATTGGAATGAACAAAATCGAGAACTGTTAACGAAAGCGGAAAGTTTGGCTGATTATATCAACTCAGTAAGTCACCAGCCCTATCAATCGCCAGCACAATTAAAAATGCATACAAAATTTCTTTTGGAACATTCTGGGGGCAGCTTACTTATTTATGACAAAGAGTACCCTGGCAAAACGGAGTATTTTTTAAAGGATGCACAACATTTTTCGGAACGAGAACCCTATGATATTCGCTTAACTACAATGGATGATTTACAAAACTCGGTGATTGATTAGAGAATCTGTTTGATTTTCTAGCTATTTTTCGTTACAATAGTATTTGTGGAACTATGAAATTTTCTATCGTAAATAAACAAATGAGGTGTAAACATGGCAAATTTAGTATATAGTCCTAAAGACATTTTACAAAAAGAATTTAAAACGAAAATGATGAACGGGTATGACCCAATTGAAGTAGACGAATTTTTAGACAATGTTATTAAAGACTACGAAGCTTATAATAAAGAATTATTAAGCTTGCAAGAAGAAAACAGCCGCTTAATGGCAAAATTAGACCAATTATCAAAAGCCCAACCAACGCCTCGTGTTGCTCAAGAAGTACCAAAAAGTGCAGCAGTGACCAACTTTGATATTTTAAAACGTTTATCAAACTTAGAGCGTGAAGTTTTTGGTAAAAAGTTAGATGAAACACCTTCAACACCTGTAACGCCTTCTGCACCGTCAATGACTGCAGAACCAGCGAACCATGATGTTGATAATGCACAAACACGTCAATTTTAACAAGACAATTTAAGTCAAGTTTTCACGAGGAACAAAAAGCATTTGTTAGAATAGCGGACACTTGTTGTAGTGTGTAAATTTTTGCTGTTCGTCTAAACAGATTTGTAATTTTCGGGTGATCGCGGTTTGCTTTTGCAAGCTGAGGAAAGTCCATGCTCGCACAAGCTGAGATGCTTGTAGTGTTCGTGCTTAGCGAAATCATAAGCTAAGGTACTCTTTTAGAGTAACGGCAGGAAAAATGACTAAGGTTTCGACTATGTCAAAGTATCCTTGAAAGTGCCACAGTGACGAAGCGATGTGGGAAACTCCATCGGTGGAACGCGGTAAACCCCTCGAGCGAGCAACCCAAACAATGGTAGGGGCGCTCTTCTAAAGGAAATGAACGAGTAGAAGAGGCAGAGTTTACTCTGCAGATAGATGATGACCGTCACCAATTTTTCCTGAAGAATTGGTGATACAGAACATGGCTTATAGAAAATTACAAGTAATTCAGGAAGACCTTCCAACGTAGTTGTGAAGGCTTTTTTTACGAAAAGAATAAAAAAATGTTAAAATAAAGAAACTGAGATAAAAGTAGTAAGCTGTCTGTTCTAAAGAGGCCGGGACAGGCCCGTTTAGTTCAGAGAAAGCGGACAATTACAAAAAACAAGCGGAGCAGTAGTCGGCAGGACTGTTAGCTCCAGACAATAAAAAAGAGTCAAGAAGGAGTTTTTATGACGAAAGAAAAAACATTCAAACTTGTTGCAACGGCTGCTAGTGGCTTAGAAGCATTAGTTGGAAAAGAATTGCGTGATTTAGGGATTCCCTGTGAAGTAGAAAATGGTCGGGCCGTCTTTGAAGGCACAGTTGAAACAATTGCTACTGCCAATTTATGGCTACGAACAGCAGATCGGATTAAAATCGTCGTTGGCGAATTTAACGCCTATAGTTTTGATGAATTATTTGAAAAAGTTAAAGCACTTCCTTGGGAAGATTATTTGCCTTTAGATGCAGAATTTCCAGTTGCAGGTAAATCAATTAAGTCAAAATTGTATAGTGTTCCTGATTGCCAAGCCATCACCAAAAAAGCCATTGTTAACCGTTTAAGAGAAGTTTACCATCGTCCAGCGACGGTGCCTTTAACCGAAACAGGAGCTTTGTTTAAATTAGAAGTGGCTCTGCTAAAAGATAAAGTGACGTTGACGTTGGACACGACTGGGCCAAGTTTATTTAAACGGGGCTATCGCATTGAAAAGGGGGGCGCACCTCTTAAGGAAAACATGGCAGCTGCTTTAGTGATGTTGACCAATTGGCGCAAAGATCGTCCTTTTTATGATCCAGTTTGTGGTTCTGGAACAATTTGTATTGAAGCAGCATTAATTGGCCATAACATTGCCCCTGGCTTTAATCGTAGTTTCACTTGTGAAACATGGGATTGGGTTGATCCAGCAATTTTTGAAAAAGTACGTAACGAAGCCGAGGCAAAGGCAGACTACGATGTTGAATTAGATATCTGTGGTTCAGATGTTGATGGGCGAATGATTGAAGTCGCACGAGCGAATGCTGAGGAAGTTGGTTTAGGTGATTCAATTACCTTTAAACAATTGGCATTAAAAGATTTTACAACCGAGAAGGAATATGGTGTAATGGTAGCTAACCCGCCTTATGGTGAGCGTTTAGGAGAAGAGGAAAGTGTTCGTCGTTTGTATAAAGAAATGGGCCATGTTTTCCGTCCGTTAACTACTTGGAGCAAGTATATACTGACGAGTGATCTTGCTTTTGAAGAATATTATGGTGCCAAAGCTACTAAAAAACGGAAGCTTTACAACGGAGCCTTACGAACAGATTTATTCCAATACTGGGGAACACGTCCACCAAGAAAACCACGGGAAGACTAAGAAAGCTGGTGTAAAAAATGAAGGAAGCTGTATTTTTACAAGAAGTGAAAGAAATTCAATTACTAAAAAATGCCTTGACATTATTAGACTGGGATTCATCAACTGGGATGCCAGAAAAAAGTAGTCCTTTTCGAGGAGAAGTAGAAGGGTATTTAACCGGATTATATTTTGAACGAAGTATTGGCCCAGTTATTCAAGAAGCATTGGCCTATTTTGAGACACGCCCTGAAGAATTATCTGAATTAGGGAAACTGGTTTTTGAAAAAGTAAAAGAAGAATATGCTTTGAATAAAAATGTTCCAGCTGAACGTATGCAAGAATATGTTAAAGTATTAAACCAAGCACATACAGATTGGCTAAAAGCACGCGCTGCACAAGATTTCGGCTTGTTAGAAGAAACCTTAACGAAGGTCGTTGCGTTCCAAAAAGAGTTCATTCCTTATTGGCAAAAAGAAGAAAAAACTCCGTATGATGTGTTATTAAATCAATTTGAACCAGGGATGACGGTTGAGAAGCTAGACCAAGTATTCGACCAAGTAAAACAAGGGATTCAAGAGATTCGGACCGTTTTAGCAGAAAAAGGTACGCCGCCTAGAACTGACTTTTTATCTAGAAGAATGACCAAAGAACAACAACGCCGTTTTGTGATTGGTGTGGTTGAACAATTAGGCTATGATTTTTCAAAAGGACGATTAGATGATACAGTTCATCCATTTATGACCGCTCTAAATCGAAATGATGCGCGGATTACTACGCGCTGGGAAGAAAATAATTTCTCAATGGCAACATTTGGTGTGATTCATGAAGCGGGTCATGGGATGTACGAACAAAATTTTGATCCTAAATTTGACTTTACGCCACTAAGCGAAGGTGCCTCTATGGGGATTCACGAATCACAATCGCTCTTTAATGAAATTATCATTGGTAGCAACCGGGCTTTTTGGCAAAAACAATACCCGTTTTTCCAAGAATGCGCAGAAGGTACTTTTGATGATATTGCTTTTGAAGATTTCTATGCTTCTTTAAAAGAAACGAAAGCAAGTTTGATTCGGATTGATTCCGATAGTCTCACCTATCCTTTGCATATCATTATTCGTTATGAAATTGAGAAAATGTTGTTTAATGGTTCTTTGGAAGTCGCTGATTTGCCAAAAGTGTGGAACGAAAAATACCAAGAGTACTTAGGCGTATCACCTGAAAATGACTTAGAAGGTGTCCTTCAAGATGTTCATTGGTCTGGAGGTAGCTTTGGTTATTTCCCATCTTATGCCTTGGGTTATATGTACGCCGCGCAACTATTTCACGCAATGAAACAAGAATTATCTGTTGATGAAATTTTAGCTTCGGAGGATTATTCTGATATCCGTAAATGGTTAACACAACATATTCATCAGTACGGCGCTTCACGTAAACCAAATCAATTAATTTATGATGCAACGGGAGAAGAATTGAATCCTAGTTATTTAATTGATTATATGAAAGCTATTTATTTTGATGTTTATCAAGTGCAATAAGTGAAACAAGCAAGGGGAAGTGGACAACAACAATGTTATCAATTCGTGAATATTTAGAAGCTGGTGAAACAACAATCTCAAACTTACTATTTGATCATTACCAAAAAATTGGTTTAAAAGATGATGAATTTCTCTTTTTGCTGCAACTTTTTCGCTCGCAAAATGCAGGCGATTTATTTCCAGACTTAATGGCGATTGCAGAGACGATGGGCAAAACGCCAGATACGATTTATAAGTTGTTAAATCAATTGGTTTCTCGCGGATTTATTCGAATTGAAACACAACAAAACCAAAAAGGTCAAATGATGGATACGTATGATTTACTGCCTGTTTTTCAAAAGATTCAATTATTTTTACAAACGAGCAAAGAAAAACAAGTTGTCGCAACCCACGAAGATGAAATTAAACAGCTTTACCAAGGCTTTGAAAAAGAATTCGGACGTCCACTTTCACCCATTGAATTAGAAATGATTGGTCAGTGGTTGAACACGGACCATTATTCCCCTGAATTAATCCGGTTAGCGTTGCGAGAAGCCGTTTTAAATCAGGCGTATAGTTTGAAATATATTGATCGTATTTTACTTGCGTGGGAGCGTAAAAATATTACCACCAAAGAACAAGTGGCTGCTGATCAGAAAAAACGAAAAGATTCTATGATTCAAAATGAGATTGAACAACAAGGTCAGACACAAGAATCGTTACCAAAGGTTACATTACACAATTGGTTAAATCCAGAAGACAGTGAATAAAAAGGAGGTGGGCCATGCTATCAAAAGAGAAAACGATGGAAGCTATTGAAATTATGTATGAGATGTTTCCAAATGCAGAATGTGAATTAAAACATAAGAATCCTTTTGAATTATTAATTGCTGTGATTTTAAGTGCGCAAGCAACCGATGTATCGGTAAATAAAGCGACTCCTGGTTTATTCGCAGCTTTTCCAACACCAGAAGCTTTAGCAGCTGCGCCGGTGGAGGAGATTATTGCTAAAATAAAAACCATTGGCTTATATCGCAATAAAGCAAAAAATATTAAAGCGTGCGCACAACAACTTTTAGAACGTTTCAATGGAGAAGTTCCGCAAACCAGAGATGAACTGGTCAGTTTACCTGGCGTGGGGAGAAAAACAGCCAATGTAGTAATGGGAGATGCTTTCGGCGAACCGGCTTTTGCAGTAGATACACATGTGGAACGAGTGTCCAAGCGCCTTAGAATTTGTAAGCTAAATGCGAATGTTACTGAAGTTGAGCAAACCTTAATGCGTAAAGTTCCGAAAGAACTCTGGGTGAAAACGCACCATACCATGATTTTCTTTGGGCGTTATCACTGCCTAGCAAGAGCGCCTAAATGTGAAGCCTGTCCGCTACTCTATATGTGTCAAGAAGGCAAAGAACGGATGAAAGGGAAATAACACATTTTTTCCTAAAAAAGCGAGCCACAAGTCCAACCGACTTGTGGCTCGCTTTCTTTTTTGATGTTTAAGAAACGCAACAAATGATTGCGGTTTCTTAAAAATTGATTTAGTATAGACAGTGTGGTATATACTAGGAAATTTATTTTTTTGAAGAAAGATAGGCGATGAAATGACAGAAAATGCACCCAAATTTAAGCAAATTTCTGCAGAAATTGAAAAGAAAATTCGAGATGGTCTGTATGTAAGTGCACAAAAATTACCTTCAGAGTATGATTTAGCTAAAGAATACAACTGCAGTCGCTTGACCATTCGTAAAGCGATTGATGATTTGATTCGCAAAAATATTTTGGTAAAACGACATGGTAAAGGTAGTTATGTGATGTCACAAGCGAAAATTCAAAGTGGCCGCGCTGGCTTACAAGGTTTTACTGAGGCAGCCAAAGCTTACGGAAAAAAAAGCCAGACAGAAGTCATTTCCTTTGAAGAAGTAGTACATCCCGCTGAGAAAATTCGGGAGGCGCTCCAAGTAGGCAAAAATGAGGCAATTTATGAACTGATTCGCCGCCGAATGTTAGACGGCGAGCCAATGACAGTTGAAAAAATTTATTTGCCACAGGCATACGTACAAGGCCATACGAAGCAAGACTTCGAGGGCTCTCTTTTCTGCTTAATCGAAAAGAACGTCGAGATTGCTTATTCGCATCAAGAAATTGAAGCAATTTTAGTTGAAGCGGAAATTTCAGAATTATTGAATGTTCCTGTGGGCCAACCACTTTTACAAGTCCACTCTATCACCTATGCGCTTGATGCAACCCCCATTTTATATGATGTCTCTTTATATCGAGCAGATCGGTACACATTTAAAAACACACTGACCCGCTATAGCTCGTCTGAAAACAACCAAGTGGAGCTAGGAGGTTCTTGGAACGAATGAAGATCAAAGAAGAAATAGCCGCTCAAAAAGATTTATTTTATGAAGACTTAAACAAAATTATGGCGATTCGAAGTGTGAAAGGGTCGCCTAAAAAAGAGGCCCCTTTTGGCGAAGGACCGAAAAGAGCCTTGGAAGAAACGCTGAAACTGGCAGAGCGTTATGGCTTTCAAACTGGGATTGTCAATGACGCAGTTGGCTATGCGCAATGGGGAACAGCGGAAGAATATCTGGGGATTATTGGTCATTTAGACGTAGTACCAGAAGGTTCTGGCTGGTCAGTGCCGCCCTTTCAATTAACGAAAAAAAATCAACGTTTGTATGGTAGAGGAATTCTAGATAATAAAGGTCCTATATTGGCTTGCCTGTATGGAATGAAATTACTGAAAGAACTTGGTTACCAACCAAAGAAAACCATTCGCTTAATGTTTGGCACGGATGAAGAAAGTGGGAGTGGAGATATCCCCTTATATTTAGAGAAGGAAAACGCACCCGTTTTTGGATTTACTCCAGATTGTAAATATCCAGTAGTTTATGGGGAGCGAGGGATTGTTAATTATGAAATCACAACGACCATCCCAGATGATTCAAGTGAACAAATTGGTCAGATTATGGGTGATCAAGCAAAAGACCACGTACCTGATCAATTAAGTGTGGTGATTGCAGGAAAAACAACAGCAATCACGGGAAAACGCGCCCCTTCCAATGCGCCAGAACTAGGCAAGAACGCGATTACTTTATTGGCACAGAAAATTAGCGAGGAACAGTTAGTCAAAGGAAATTTATTACAGTATTTCGACTGGTTAACCGCTAGTTTTCACGAAAAGCACTATGGCGAAGGAGTAGCTCTGGACTTTAAGGATCAGGATAGTGGGCAATTGATTTTAACGCCCTATGCGTTGGAAAAACGAGGACAGCAGTTGGTGTTATCATTGGCCGTGCGTTATCCTGTTTCTATTACAGAAAACGAAGTAACCACGCAGCTAACGAAGGCACTATTTCCAGAAAGTGAAGTGACCGTCATCCGCCGCCTCCCTAGTACGCTGTTTCCAAAAGATGAGCGCAATGTTCAAAAATTAACCAAGGTTTATGAACAAATTACTGGCTTAGATGGGACGCCAGTCACAACTACCGGTGCTACGTATGCTCGTTTTATGCCGAATATCGTTGCTTTTGGTCCATCATTTCCTGGTCAAAAAGGCATTGCGCATAACCAAGATGAATATATGGATGAAAAAGATTTACTGCTTAATATGGAAATCTATATGCAAGCGATGATTGCATTAACAGAAGCGTAAAACCAATAGAAGATACACGTATGAGAAGGAGCCAATGTGTTTCGTAGAGGTCGCATACGTGTATCTTTTATTTTTCTGTATAAAATTTCGTTTTCAGTATATACAAAACAGTATATACTAGTTTATAATGGTGGAGAAATGTAAGCGTTAACGAAAGGGCGGATGGAAAATGACTTGGGGTGCAATTGCGACATGGCGGATGGCACATGATGGGTTACTAAAAGCTACAGAAGAATTACAACAAGGAGGTGCTGCAGGCACGGCCGTGGAACAATTAATTAAAGAAGTAGAAGACTATCCTTTTTATAAGTCAGTGGGCTACGGCGGTTTACCTAATGAGGAAGGGATTTTAGAAATGGATGCTGCCTATATGGATGGAGACACATTTGCAATTGGTGCTGTGGCAGGAATTACAGATGTTAAAAATCCGATTTCAGTGGCTAAAGCATTAAGTAAAGAGAAGTTTAATAGTTTTCGTGTTGGCGCAGGTGCAACGAAATATTCAATGTTGCACGGTTTTGAAAGAAAGAATATGTTGACAGAACGCGCTAATCAATGGTGGCAAAAGCGTTTAAAAGAAATTCAGGAAAATCAGTTGAACCCCTATGATGGGCATGATACTGTCGGCGCTATTACGTTAGACCAAACAGGATCAATGGCAGCTGGCACTTCCAGTTCGGGACTCTTCATGAAAAAAGCAGGACGTGTTGGTGATTCACCACTGTCAGGTTCTGGTTTTTATGTTGATAGCGAAATTGGTGGTGCTGCGGCTACAGGATTAGGTGAAGATTTAATGAAAGGCTGTCTTTCTTATGAAATCGTCCGTTTAATGGGGGAAGGGCGCTCGCCACAACAAGCATGTGATCAAGCCGTCTATGCTTTTCATGAAAAATTGACCCAACGTTATGGGAAAGCAGGAGCATTTTCACTAGTGGCCATGAACAAACAGGGAGACTGGGGCGTAGCTACGAATGTGGAATTTACTTTTACGGTTGGTACTGATATGCAGCAACCAGAAATCTATATTGCAAATCCAGGCAAGAATCATACCACAGAGATTCAGCCGATTTCACAAGAATGGTTAGCAGCCTATGAAAAAAGAATCAAAGCACCAATTGAATAAATGAGGAGAGTGAAGGAACATGAGTAAAAAACAAATTTATCTTTTTTGTGATGCAGGAATGTCTACAAGTATTATGGTGAATAAAATGATGGAAGTGGTGGAAAAACATCAAATGCCTTTAATGATTACTGCTTTTCCTATTGCAAGAGCACAAGAAGTGGTTGAAGCAGAGAAGCCTGTTGCTATTTTATTAGGACCACAAGTCCGTTTTTTATTAGAAAAAACAAAAGAACAATTTGCTCCTCAAGGGATTCCTGTCGCTGCAATTGCGCCAGAAATTTATGGCATGATGGATGGCGAAAAAGCATTGAAAGAAGCGCTGCGGTTAATTAAGCAAAATAAAAAATAATAGATAGGAGTGACGACCGTGCAAAAATTTTTGGATTGGTTAGAGCGCGTATTGACCCCTTTGGCAAAAGTGATAGGAGAAAATAAGTATTTAGTAGCGATTCGTGATGGCTTCCTTTTATCAACGCCCTTGTTGATTGTTGGTTCGGTCTTCTTATTAATTGCTAATTTTCCTTTGCCGCAATGGGATACTTGGATGTCTCATTTGCTTGGTAAAGACTGGGCGACAATGATGTCTGTTCCAGCTAGTGCTAGTTTTGATGTAATGACTATTCTGGCCGTTGTCGGTATTGCCTATAGTTTAGGGAAACAATTCAATGTGGATGCAATGCAAGCAGGAATTATCGCATTGGTTTCATTTTTTATTGTAACGCCTTATCAAACATTATTTACACCGGAAAATAGTTCAAAGGTTTATGAAGTTACTAGTTTACCTTTAAAATGGATGGGTTCCAGTGGCTTGTTTTTAGGAATGATTGTCGCATTAATTGCGACTCGTTTATTTGTGGCCATTGTTCGTAAAGGGTGGACAATAAAAATGCCAGAAGGAGTGCCACCAACAGTGGTTAAGTCTTTTGAGGCCCTGATTCCGAGTTTTTTAGTTGTTACTCTCATGTTTTTAGTCAATTGGCTGGCTGCTTTAACTCCTTATGGTAATTTACAAGATGTTATTTTTGAATTTCTACAAACGCCCTTATTGAGTCTTGGTAATACCTTAGGTGCGATGAGCATTGCTTATTTATTTTTACACTTCTTTTGGTTCTTTGGCATTAACGGAGGTAGCGTGGTTGGCGCAGTCTTTAATCCTGTTTTGCGGGCATTGTCTGTTGAAAATTTACAAGCATTTAAAGACGGTCATGAAATTCCCAACATCATCACTGGACAATTTCAAGATATGTTTGCAACATTTGGTGGCGCCGGTTCCACACTCTCATTAATCATTGTGATGGTCTTATTCTGTAAAAGTCAACGAATTAAAAAGCTTTCGCAACTTTCACTAATTCCTGGTGTTTTTGGGATTAACGAACCAATCATTTTTGGGTTACCAATTGTTTTAAATCCAATCCTTTTAATTCCATTTGTATTAGTACCTGCGATTAACATTATTATTGCCTATTTTGCTATGGATTGGGGCTTAGTTCCATTGACGAATGGTATTCAATTGCCGTGGACGACCCCACCAATTATCTCAGGATTTTTAGTCAGCGGTTGGCAAGGATCAATTCTGCAAGCTCTCTTATTGGTACTAGGAATGTTCATTTATTATCCTTTTATTCGAGTTATGGATGACCAATATTTACGTGAAGAATGGAAAGCACAAGAAGAAGAGAGTGAAGAAATTGATTTTGATTCCTTTGACTTCGATGATTTATAAATAAGGAGGAAATAGGCGTGAAAAAAATCCTTTTAGTCTTAAACCACAGTTTAGCAGGATTTGGCAGTGATGAACAAGCTCAGCTGAAACCAAGTGGTAAAAAAGCTCCCTTAGGTCCAGGGGTAACATTGCTACCATTTTTACAGAAGCAAGGAGCGGAAATTGTTGCGACACTTTATTGTGGTGACCAATATTATTTGGAAAACGAGGAAGAGGTAGCAAAGAAATTTATTGGCTTTGCAAAAAAGTTTCATGCCGATGCGGTTCTTTGCGGACCAGCCATGCATTATCCTAATTTTGGAGAAATGGCTGCTCGTCTAGCTTGTAAGTTTAATGCTGCGGGCATTCCTGCAATTGCAGCGATGGCAGAAGAAAATCCAGCAGTTAGTCACTATTATCAGCAAGTGCCAATTGTGAAGATGCCCAAAAAGGGTGGCATTGGTTTAAATAATTCGTTTAAACAAATGGCGCAATTGGTCGTGGCAAAAGCAAATGGAAAAGAAACCAAACAGTTAGAAGAAACAAGTTGTTTTTAATTGATGATAATCTAAAGAGAAATCCAGAATGAACGCATGATTGTGTTCGTTTTGGATTTTTTGCTTTTGTTTAGCGAATGTATGTTCTATAATAGGGAGGCAGATAGGTGGGATTACGTGAAATCAACGAGAAAAATTGCGGTGCGTCAAGTGGTCGAATTTATTTTAAGGCGGGGAAGTATCGATTCTCGCCATGTGAGTGAACATACACCACAAGAAGGTAGTCGCCTTCATCGAATGCTGCAAAAGGAAGCGGGGAGCCTTTATCAAAAGGAAGTATCTTTAAAAATTGAGGTGCCTTTAAATGGCCATAATTATTGTGTAGAAGGTCGTGCAGACGGCATTTTTGTGAAAGAAACTGGGCAAGTGGTCATTGATGAAATTAAAACATCCGAACCAGCGTTTGAAGAATTGCCGCCAGAAAAGGTCGAATTGTTTTGGTATCAAGCGATGTGTTATGGTCACATGTATTGCCAACAAGAACAACTTTCTGAAATAACGCTGCAACTCACTTATTATCAGACCACCACAAAACAAATCACACGACAAGAACGCCATTTTACAGAAGCTGCATTAGCGGAGTTTTTTACTGATTTGATGAGGCGCTATGAACAGTGGGTAATTTTTAAAGAAGAATGGCGTATTTTGAGAAATAAATCATTAAAAAATCTTAGTTTTCCTTACGGGGAGTATCGCAAAGGGCAACGAGAATTGGCGGTAGCCGTCTATAAAACAATTCTTAGTAAACAGCGGCTCTTCGTGGAAGCACCAACTGGAACAGGCAAGACAATGTCCACTCTTTTTCCAGCGATGAAAGCAATTGGTGAAGAAGAAGGCGAACGGATTTTTTATTTAACAGCTAAGACCATCACGCGGCAAGTGGCTGAAGATGCCGTCAAAGCGCTGTCCGAAAAACAAGCGCAAACTAAGAGTATTACGTTAACAGCAAAAGATAAAATTTGTTTTTTAACTGAACGAAATTGTACACCAGAACATTGCCCGTTTGCTGACGGCTATTATGATCGTTTAAATGAGGGACTGTGGGATTTATTGCAACATGAAAATCATTTAACGAGAGAGGTTATTGAACGGTATGGACAAAAGCACCAATTGTGTCCATTCGAGTTGTCGCTAGATGCAAGTCTTTGGTGTGATTTAATTATTGGCGATTACAATTATCTATTTGATCCAACGGTTTATTTACGGCGCTTCTTTGAAGAACCCCAAAGTGCAGAAGAGAATATTTTTTTAGTGGATGAAACCCATAATTTGGTTAATCGTTCACGGGAGATGTATTCGGCCGCTATTTCTAGGAATGCGGTTTCGCAAATTCAAAAAAGATTGCAAAAAGAATCTGTTCAATTAAAAAGAGCTTGTCAAAAAGTCTTAACTACGTTTGATGATATTGAAGCAATCTGTGAAGAAAAAGACACGGATTTTTTTGCCCAACGTGCGCCAATTGATTCATTAGTTAAACAGATACATCGATTAACAGAAGTAATTGCAGAATGGTTGCCAGAAAATCAACACATTGAGGAATTGGCGTCGATTCTCAGTTTTTATTTTGATTGTTTAAGTTATCTTCGAATCAGCGAGTATTACGACAACGGCTTTTATACGTCTATTTCTTTGCGAAACTATGACTGCGTTGTGAAACAATTTTGTGTCGATCCGGCTTATTTATTGTCACAACGATTAGATAAAGGGAAAGCGAGTATCTTATTTTCGGCAAGTTTAACACCTCTGAATTATTATCAAGAAGTGCTTGGTGGAGGTGAAGAAAGCCTACGTTATCGGATTCCGTATCCTTTTCCAGAAGAAAATCAATTGTTGATGATCGGTAGTCATCTTCAAACAACCTATAAAAACCGTGAAAAAAGTTATCCACAGATTAGTGAACTTTTAGGGAAGTTAAGTGAAACAAAAACAGGCAACTATTTAATTTTCTTTCCTTCCTACGCCTATATGGATGATGTCTATCAAGTATTTAGCCAACGTTACCCGCAAGTAAAAACTCAAATTCAGGGAACGGACTTAAACGAAAAAGAGCGAGAAGCATTTTTAGCTGAATTTAAAGAGAATCCTCAAGAAACTTTCATCGGTTTTTGTGTTTTAGGTGGTATATTTTCAGAAGGAATTGACTTGAAAGGTACCCGATTGATTGGTACGATAATTGTTAGTGTCGGGCTACCACAAATGAACCCAGAGCAAGAACTGATTCGCACGTTTTATCAAGAAGAGCGAGGGCAAGGGTTTCAATTTGCGTATCAAATTCCTGGCATGAATAAAGTCTTGCAAGCGGCTGGACGTGTCATTAGAGATGCGCAAGATAAAGGCTTTGTGTTGTTATTAGACGAACGATTTGAATTACCAAGTGTCCAGCGTTTCTTTCCGCCGCATTGGTTGGCGCATCGAAAGGCAAACACCAATGAACAACTCATTCAACAAGTGAAACAATTTTGGTTAAAAAATAAAGAAAACAAAGGAGGAAACAAATGAAGACCATTTTAGTCCTTCATACAGGTGGGACCATTTCCATGTCGAAAGTAGCAGGAGGAAGTGTTGCCCCGAATGAAAAAAATCCGTTGATGGAACAAGAAGCATTATTTTCTGGCAAGGTTCATTTAGTTGTCGAAGATATTTTTAATATTCCCTCACCACACATGACCTTAGAACGGATGTTTCAATTAAAAGAACGGATTCAAAAAGCTTATTCTGAACCAATTGATGGCGTGGTTATTACGCATGGAACAGATACATTAGAAGAAACTGCTTATTTTTTAGATATAACCTTAGAGAAAAAAATCCCCATTGTTTTAACAGGAGCAATGCGGTCAAGTAACGAAATCGGTAGTGATGGCTTGTATAATTTCATCAGTGCTATTTGGACTGCTTGTTCAGACGAATCGTACGATAAAGGTGTTTTAGTCGTGATGAATGATGAAATTCATACGGCGCGTTATGTGACAAAAACACATACAACGAACGTAGCAACGTTTCGGACGCCAACTTTTGGACCAATTGGAACCATTGCGAAAGAACGTGCTTTTTTTGCGAAAGAGGTCTTACCGCAAGAAGTTTGCGATGTTTCTTCTGTGAAAGGAAATGTTCACGTAGTGAAGGCCTATGCGGGGATGGGTGAACGAATGTTTGAATTATTAAACACCCCAGAAACGGATGGGTTAGTAATTGAAGCGTTAGGTGCGGGTAATTTACCGCCAGAAACGCTCCCAGCATTACAAAAAATGCTAGATAACGGGATTCCAGTCGTTTTAGTTTCTCGTTGTTCCAATGGCATCGCTGAAGATATCTATGATTATGCTGGTGGTGGCGTTGGCTTGAAAAAAATGGGGGTCGTTTTTGCTCGTGGTTTAAACGGACCGAAAGCGCGGATTCGTTTAATTGTTGGTTTAAACAGCGAAAAAAATCCTGCAGAGTTAAAAGAATTTTTGGAACAGTAACTAATTTTAAGGAGAAAATAAATGAAGCTGTTTGAACGCATTCATCAAGATACTGAAATTCGACAAATTTATGATGCAATTGGTCAAATGGAAGATGAAGAAGCTGGGTGGGCATACCATAATTGGTTTCATGTAAACAATGTCGTAGCCATGACGGAAATGATTTTGAAACAACTTGCTGTTTCAGAGGAGTATTTAGAAGCGGCAAAAATTGCGGCACTGCTCCATGATGTGGGTGCGCTACAAGGAAAAGCAGGACATGCACTTCGTGGGAAACAATTTGCAGAAGCATATTTTCGTAAGCAAAAGATTTGTTTGCCTTATCAAGAAGAAATTTTATCTTCTATAGAAAATCATAGTAACGGCTTTGATTCAGAAGAGTTAATGACGCTAGCGCTAATCATTAGTGATAAATTAGATATTACAGCCTCTCGTGTTGCAAAGGCTGGTTATTTCGTACCGGGAATGCGGCAATTTCAATTTTTAAAGAAAATTGAAATTATGCTTTCAGAACAAGAGGTTTGTGTCTCGTTTACGGCAGAAGAAGAACTGGATTTAGAAGAATTAAATGCGTTTTATTTTATGCCAAAGGTTTTCAAAGCAATTGCCGCTTTTTCAGGGAAAATCCAACGCCGACCAATCGTTTTATTGAATAATCAAGAATGGCCGGTACCAAAACAAAAAAATCCTTCAACTGTTCATTAACAGTCGAAGGATTTTTTTAGCGATAATTATTAAACTCAAGAGCCATTGGTAAATCTAATTCTCGTAAAAGAGCCATGACTTTTTGTAAATCATCCCGACTTTTTCCAGTTACCCGAATTTTGTCTTCTTGGATTTGTGACTTAACTTTAATCCCAGAGTTTTTGATAGCTGTGTTGATTTTTTTTGCATTTTCTTTATCAATACCACTGATTAAATCACCATATTGGCGAGCAGTACCGCCTAAGGCTTTTTCACTTTCTGAGAAATGAATATTTTTAATCGGAACATTGCGTTTGACTAATTTTCCAAATAAAATATCCTTCACTTGCTCGACTTTATAATCATCTTCAGCTACGACTACTAGTTTATCGTTTTCCAATTTAATATCAGCAATTGACCCTTTAAAGTCAAAACGATTTTTCAATTCTTTCAAGGCAATTTGAATTGCGTTTTTGACTTCCTCCATATTGACCTCTGAAACTACATCAAAACTTGCTTCTTTTGCAGCCATGTAAAAACCTCCTAAAATATTCTTTGCTTCATCATATCATGAAATAGTAAAAAAGGTTAGGCTAGAATCATTTTGAATAGAGAAATAAGAAGATCAATTTTTAGGGATATCTTCCCGCATTCTTTCATGGAAACGTTGCAAAAAAAATTTTCAATGTTCGCTTTTAGCCCCTTTTCTTTTAGGATAGAACCTGTTATTCTAAGTCAGAAGAATAGCGAAGGAGCGAAGAAAAATGAGTCGATTGGTTAGTACTTACCAAAGAAATGAATCGATAAAAAAAATAGCAGTGATGGCGATAACCGCTTTGACTTCTGCGGTCGGTTTGAATTTCTTTTTGATTCCGGCAAAAGTTTTTTCGGCAGGGATGAACGGAATTGCGCAAATCATTGCTACATTATTATATACAAATTTAGGAATCCATATTAATACAGGGATCTTCATTTTATTTTTAAACATTCCCGTCTTCATTCTAGGGTTTGTAAAATTAGGGAAACAATCAACGATTCTTAGTTTCATCAATGTTATTGGCATTTCCGTTGTCACTATGTTTGTGCCAATCGTAACAGTCACAACGAATCCTTTGATGAACGCAATTATGGGTGGTGTCTTAGTCGGCGTTGGCGCAGGGCTTTCATTGAAAATGGGCTTTAACACTGGCGGCATGGACATTATTTCACTGATTCTTTCAAAAACAACAGGGAAAACAGTTGGTAATTTTATGTTCTTATTAAATGGTATTATTGTGCTGTTGGCTGGTTTTGTATTTAACTGGGAAAGTGCGTTGTATACTATTATTTCTATTTACTGTTTGAGTCAGGTGGTCGACATGATTCATACCAGTCACCAAAAAGTCACAGCAATGATTGTCACCACGAGACCAGAAGCCGTTGCCTTAGAAGTTTCTCAACAAATCGCTCGTGGCATGACCTTGTTGCCTTCAATCGGCGGCTATTCAGGTGCAGAAGGTCGGATGATTATGATGGTCATTACTCGCTACGAACTCTATGATTTAGAACAAGCAGTTTACAGTATCGATGAGAATGCCTTTGTAAATATTTTACCAACACAATCGGTTTTAGGGCGTTTTGCCAATGAAGATGAACAACGGATTTTTCATAGTACAGGAACATTTCCTGAACTTCAATCCTACAAGGTGAAACGTTATCCACCAAAGAAAAAATTAAAATAGCAAGTCGGCCTTCAGATCCCAAAGCGTTAACGGGAAAACTGGAGGTTTTTTTATAAAAATGAAGGTTATGTGAAAGAATAGACAAAAATTTTCTGAAAAAGGGAATTTTACTAGAAAAGTGTCAGGAATTCTGCTAAAATAGAACCGTTGGTTAGGGAACACCTAACAAATAAAGTTTTTAAAAACTTAGGAGGAATTTTTTATGCCAGTAGTATCAGGAGCAGAATTCTTAAAAGCAGCACGTAAAGGCGGCTATGCAGTAGGTGGCTATAACACAAATAACTTAGAATGGACACAAGCGATTTTAGAAGCAGCAGAAGCTAAAAAAGCACCAGTTCTAATCCAAACATCAATGGGCGCTGCTAAATACATGGGTGGCTACAAAGTAGCTAAAGACATGATTACTAATTTAGTAGACTCAATGAATATCACAGTTCCAGTAGCAATTCACTTAGACCACGGTGACTACGAAGCTGCTTTAGAATGTATCGAAGTTGGCTATACTTCAATCATGTTTGATGGTTCTCACTTACCATTCGAAGAAAACTTAAAATTAGCGAAAGATGTAGTTGAAAAAGCTCACGCTAAAGGTATTTCTGTTGAATGTGAAGTTGGTTCAATCGGTGGTGAAGAAGACGGAATCATCGGTACTGGCGAATTAGCTGATATCGAAGAATGTAAACAAATGGTTGCTACAGGTATTGACTACTTAGCATGTGGTATCGGTAACATCCATGGTCAATATCCAGAAAACTGGAAAGGTTTAGCATTTGATCACTTACAAGCAATTGCTGAAGCTGTCGGTTCTGATGTACCTCTAGTATTACACGGAGGTTCTGGTATTCCTCAAGAACAAATTGAAAAAGCAATTTCAATGGGTATCTCAAAAGTTAACGTAAATACAGAATTCCAATTATCATTCGCTAAAGCAACGCGCGAATATATTGAAGCTGGTAAAGATTTAGAAGGTAAAGGATTTGACCCTCGTAAATTATTAGCACCAGGTAAAGCTGCAATCATCAAAGATGCAGAAGAACACATTGATTGGTTCGGTTCAGCTAACAAAGCTTAATCAACTAGTTACGTTAAAGACAGCCACAGCACGTGGCTGTCTTTTTTATTTTTTGTTATTTTTTCATTCTATTAAAATACCTGAGAAGTTTTCTTTTTTCTTAAGCTTGATTATGATAGAATGATTGGGTAGTTTATTTAGAAAACGTATATTACAGATAGGTGAGAATATAAATGAAAAAAATCGTAATCAATGGGAATCGTCCATTAAAGGGCGAAGTAACCATTAGCGGCGCCAAAAATAGTGTGGTCGCTTTAATTCCAGCTGCTATTTTAGCAGATTCGCCCGTGACTTTAGATGGCGTTCCTGACATTCAGGATGTTCACTCATTAATTGAAATTTTAGAAATTATGGGTGCTAAAATTACTTTTGAAAATAATACATTAATTATTGACCCAACAGAAGTTGTTTCTGTGCCTATGCCAAAAGGAAAAATCAATAGCTTACGTGCGTCCTATTATTTTATGGGCTCACTTCTTGGTCGATTTGGGGAAGGCGTTGTCGGCTTACCTGGCGGTTGTTACTTAGGACCTCGTCCAATTGATTTACATATCAAAGGATTTGAAGCATTAGGCGCTCATGTAACCAACGAACATGGGGCGATGTACTTGAGAACAGACGAAGCTGGCTTACAAGGAACCCGAATTTTTATGGATATGGTATCTATTGGCGCTACAATCAATGTCATGTTAGCCGCAGTTAAAGCCAAAGGCAAAACGATTATTGAAAATGCTGCGCGTGAGCCAGAAATTATTGATATTGCTACATTATTAAATAACATGGGTGCAAAAGTCCGAGGAGCTGGAACGGACGTTATTCGGATTGAAGGTGTCGAAGAATTACATGGTTGTCGTCACTCGATTATTCCAGATCGAATTGAAGCTGGGACTTATTTAGCTATGGCAGCAGCTATGGGTGAAGGAATCAAAGTTCGAAATGTTATTTATGAGCATTTAGAAAGCTTCATTGCGAAATTGCAAGAAATGGGCGTTAAGATGACAATTGAAGAAGACATGATTGAAGTTCATCCATCACATGATCTGAAAATGACAACGGTGAAAACCTATCCGTATCCTGGTTTTGCCACAGACTTGCAACAACCGTTAACGCCATTACTTTTAAAAGCGCAAGGAACTGGTGAAATTATTGATACGATTTATGCTCAACGAAATAAGCATATCCCTGAGTTAGTGCGGATGGGGGCCGATGCTTCGGTTGAAGGCAATATGATTATTTTAAATGGTCCAAATCAATTACATGGTGCAGAAGTAGTCGCCTCTGATTTACGGGCAGGCGCTTGCCTAGTCACTGCCGGCTTGATGGCTGAAGGTACGACCACTATTTATAATGTAGAATATATTTTACGTGGGTACGACCACATTATCGAAAAGTTAACTGCTTTAGGCGCTGATATTCAAATGCTAGAAACCGAAGAACAAGAAGGTCCGTTTGAGGTGGATCAATGAGCGACTATTTAACAATGGCTGAATTGGAAAACAGTACGTTAAAAGATATTTATGCGTACGCGAAAGAGTTTAAAATTCCTTATTATAGCCAAATGAACAAAAAAGAATTGTCTTTAGCTGTGATTCGTGCACAAGCTGAGAAGCAAGGTTTTTTCTTCATGGAAGGAATTTTAGATATTGTTTCTCAGGATGGCTATGGCTTTTTGCGGCCAATTAATTATGGACCAAGTGCAGAAGACATTTATATTTCTTCTTCTCAAATTCGTCGTTTCGGATTGAGAAATGGGGACAAAGTAGCTGGCAAGGCGCGTCCGCCAAAGGAATCAGAACGTTACTATGGACTCATGCATGTTGAAAGTGTCAATGGGAAAGATCCTGAAGAAGCGAAAGAGCGGCCACATTTTCCAGCGCTAACACCGTTGTATCCTGAAAAACAATTAACGTTAGAAACAACGGCTGGCAGATTATCAACACGAATGATTGATGTATTTGCACCAATTGGTTTTGGGCAACGTGGTTTAATTGTAGCGCCGCCAAAAGCCGGGAAAACAAGTGTTTTAAAGGAAATTGCTAATGGGATTACAGAAAATCATCCTGATGTGGAATTGATTCTGTTGTTAATTGACGAGCGTCCTGAAGAAGTGACTGATTTAGAGCGAAGCGTTAAAGGCGATGTGGTTTCTTCAACTTTTGATCAACAACCACAAAATCATACGCGAGTTGCTGAATTGGTTCTGGATCGAGCAATGCGCTTAGTTGAAGACAAACGGGACGTAGTTATTTTAATGGACAGCATCACTCGTTTAGCAAGGGCCTATAATTTAGTGGTCCCGCCTAGTGGTCGAACCTTAAGTGGCGGAATAGATCCAGCTGCATTTTTCAAACCTAAACGATTTTTTGGTGCTGCCAGAAATATCGAAGAAAGGGGCAGTTTAACTATTTTAGCCACGGCATTGGTGGATACAGGTAGCCGAATGGATGATGTCATCTACGAAGAATTCAAAGGCACAGGCAACATGGAGCTCCATTTATCTCGTGAATTAGCAGAGCGCCGTATTTTCCCAGCAATTGATATTAAAAAATCAAGTACGCGAAAAGAAGAGTTGCTGATGACACCAGAACAACTAGAAGAAACGTGGAAATTGAGAAATAATATGTCAGGAGACTCGCTGGAATATACGGATCAATTCATAAAAATGTTAAAACGGACCCAAAATAATCAACAATTATTTGAAGTTTTCCATGATGTTTCGTTTGGCAAACAAATTAAAAGAAATCCAAAAAGATAATTGCATACCAACTGAAAACATGGTAAGATAGCATTGTTGTATACCGACAAAATAACTCTGATACAGCAAATGGATCAGGGCAAAGGAGCGAAAAAAACGTATGAAACAAGATATCCATCCAAATTACCAACCAGTAGTATTCATGGATTCAACAACAGGTTTCAAATTCCTTTCAGGTTCAACTAAAGGATCTTCAGAAACTGTTGAATGGGAAGATGGCAACACTTATCCATTATTACGTGTTGAGGTTACTTCAGACTCACACCCATTCTACACTGGTCGTCAAAAATTCACACAAGCCGACGGACGTGTGGACCGTTTCAACAAAAAATACGGTCTCAAAGACGAAAACGCAAATCCAGACGCATAGTCTTTCAAAACATTGTTATGACAAGGTTTATAGAGGTTTTCCACTGTGGTGGGAAACCTCTATTTTTGCGTTAAATATGTAGTTTTAATTCAGAGAAAAGAAATAAAGTAACTTAACAATCTTTTCTTCTTTCTTTTCAAGATTATCCTTCCCAAAGGACAAAGATTGATCAGCATTGTTTCGCTGGTTTGTTAGACTAGTAGGTACATTCAGCTTTATAAAGGAGATCTTGAAGAAATGAGTAGAAAAAAAGTCGGTGTTTTCTGTCTATTTCTGTTTTTCACATTTTTTATTATTGTTCCAAAAGTAGAAGCTACAGAAGAAATGAAGACTAAATTTACAGTAACGCCTGTTTTACCAGAAAATCAAGTGTCAGGAACATCTAGTTATTATGATTTAATTCTGGCACCAAAGCAATCTTCCACTATTGTCTTAGACATAAAAAATAAGACAGACGAAAAATTGTCCATCGTATTGACTCTAGCAAATGCATCAACAAATGATAATGGGTTGATTGTGTACAATGATTTTGATAAACCACTTGATTCATCGTTAAAGGTTCCGCTGACAGACTTGGTTACTTTAGAAAATGAGGAAGTGAGTGTGCCGCCTCATCAAACAGTATCAGCAAAGATGAAGGTGAAGGGACTTGATCAGCCTATCAAAGGAGTTGTTTTAGGCGGGGTTTACGCGCATCTCAAAGATGAAAAAGAGGAAGAGACCCAAACAACGGGCTTAACTAGTCGCTACGGGTTTAATGTTGCGATTGCCATGAGGAGTGCTGAGAATGCTCCTTTAACAGAGGTGAACCAACTGAAATTAACGAAAGTAACACCTACAATTGCTTTAGGGGCCAAATCACTAAAGGCGGTCATTCAAAATCCATATGCTGCTATTTTTCCAGAAGTTCGTTTAGAAGGTCAAGTGATAAAAAAAGGATCCTCTAAAAAAATTGCACAACGGACACTAAAAAATGTTCGCTTTGCCCCAAATAGTTCCATGAATTTTCATCTTGATTTGGGCAAACAACCGCTAGATGCTGGGACTTATATATTTACAGGACGTGCTATTTTACAACAAGATGAACAACAGTCTTGGCCTTTTCAACAAGAATTTACGATTAACACTCGTGAAGCAAAAAAATTGAATCAAGAAGCTACGGTCAAATGGGTCCTACCTACATGGTGGTTACCGACTTTCTACACGTTGTTAGTAATCACAATTGGGGCAATTTATAGTGTCATTTGGCGCAATAATTATCAAAAAACAAGCGAAAAGGAGAGTGAGAATAATGGCTAGTTGGTTTTGGTTGTCTGGCGGTTTAGCGGTCATTTGTTTTATGTTTTTCCTCTTTTCTTTGCTGACTAGTATGAGTTTTATTCAGCATGCAAAAGAGCCCAGAAGTATTCTAAAAGAAACACTTTTGAGTTGGTTAATGCTTTTACTTAGTGGTGGCTGGATTACAATCGGACTATTGTTATATTTTTCGCTAAAGAATCAATAAACAAAAAACGAGCATTCATTGTTAGATAACCGTGAATGCTCGTTTTTTGTTTTAGGAAAATGCTCTTTAGCAACTTGCCAGATTTCATTGGGCAACCTGACTGAAATTGTTAAATTGTTCTGTCGAAACGAAAAAAAAGTGGTAAACTAAACGTGTATGTTAGTTATTTAATCAAAAGTAATGTATCCGCTTACTTATAAAATGGAAACGAAGGAGCATATTGCAATGACAAAAAAACTTTTAGGAAGTATCGAAGCCGGTGGCACAAAATTTGTATGTGGCGTTGGGACAGATGATTTGACCATTGTGGAACGTGTCAGTTTTCCCACAACAACCCCAGAAGAAACAATGAAAAAAGTAATAGAATTTTTCCAACAATATCCTTTAAAAGCGATTGGGATTGGTTCGTTTGGTCCGATTGATATTCACGTTGATTCTCCTACGTATGGTTATATCACTTCTACACCAAAATTAGCTTGGCGTAACTTTGACTTGTTAGGAACTATGAAACAACATTTTGATGTGCCAATGGCTTGGACAACGGATGTGAATGCTGCGGCATATGGTGAGTATGTTGCTGGAAATGGGCAACATACATCTAGTTGTGTATATTATACAATTGGAACTGGTGTTGGCGCTGGAGCGATTCAAAACGGTGAGTTTATTGAAGGCTTTAGCCACCCAGAAATGGGGCATGCGTTAGTCCGTCGTCATCCTGAAGATACGTATGCAGGAAATTGTCCTTATCATGGAGATTGTTTAGAAGGGATTGCAGCAGGACCAGCAGTTGAAGGTCGTTCTGGTAAAAAAGGTCATTTATTGGAAGAGGATCACCAAACTTGGGAACTAGAAGCTTATTATTTAGCGCAAGCGGCGTACAATACGACTTTATTATTAGCGCCAGAAGTGATTATTTTAGGTGGCGGCGTCATGAAACAACGTCATTTGATGCCGAAAGTTCGTGAAAAATTTGCTGAATTAGTCAATGGATACGTGGAAACACCGCCTTTAGAAAAATACTTGGTGACGCCTCTTTTAGAAGATAATCCAGGAACAATTGGTTGCTTTGCCTTGGCAAAAAAAGCTTTAATAGCTCAAAAATAACCATTTATTCGCAGTTCATGCATTATATTTGAAGGAAATGGCTAAGAATGATACTCTTATTATGTAATTAATTATTTAGGAGGGATTAGCATGGCAGATTTAAAAGGACGTTTTGACGATGCAAAAGATAAAGTAGAAGGTACTGCAAAAGAAGCGCAAGGCAAAGTTACGGATGATAAAGGCAAAGAACTTGAAGGAAAAGCTCAATCAACCTTTGCTGACGTAAAAGACAAAGCACGTGATGCCGGCGACGACCTTAAAGAAGGCGCTGAAAAATTAACTGATAAAGTTAAAGAAGGCTTTGAAGACTTAAAAGACAAATTTAGTAAAGATAAATAAAAATTAACAAAAGAGCGTGGGCTTACGTTATTTCAACGTAAGCCCACGCTCTTTTGTTTAGACATCAAATCCTTGTTTTTGCAAGAAAATTTTTACTTCTGGGCGACGATTATAAGAAAAATAGGACAAAGACTTCTGTGACCAATCCGCTGTTTGGGCGTTACTTGAGCGGCTGGCATAATAATCTTTTAATAATTCATCATATGTGTGTATATCTGTCAATTTGTCTGATTGGTAGTGATTTTCGCTTAAAATATTTTCAAAAGGCATCCGTGGTTTTACACCATTTAACGTTTCTGGTACACCGATTGTTAATCCGAAAAGTGGTACAGTTAATTCAGGCAAAGATAAGCGTTTGGCTACTGTGTCTAAGTCATTTCGAATGCCGCCAATATAACAAATCCCTAAATCCATAGATTCAGCCGCAATGGCCATGTTTTGCGCAGCAATCGTTGTATCAACGGCAGCTACTAATAATGATTCTGGTGTCTTTAAGGGTTCCAATGATTGCCCCTCTTTTGACAAAATCGTTGCATGACGATACAAATCAGCAACAAAAACATAGAACACACCAGTGTTAACGACATAGTCTTCACAATTCGCTAAACGTCCCAATTCTCTGCGTAGCTCAGGATCTTTGATTTCTATAATTGTATAAGCTTGTAAAAAATTGGAGCTTGATCCTGCTTGAGCTGCAGTAATTAACTGTTGTTTCTGCTTGTCCGTTAACGCTTGCTTTTTAAAATGACGAACGGAACGGTGACTTAGTAATTGTTCGATTGTTTGATTCATAAAAAACCTCCGTTTAAATTAAGAAAGAGAACAGAAAAACCCACAGCTTAATAGTGGGTTTCTCTGTCGTTAATTGCTAAAGATTACAGAATACGTTCAAATGGATCTAAACTAATTCCTTGGTCTAAGACAATTTTTGCATATTCTTTCGCTGCAAATAAAGAATGATCTTTGTAGTTTCCACACTCTTTTGCAGAGACTGCTGGAACAACTTCTGTATTGATTACTTTGTTTAAAACGTTGACTAATGCATCACGGATTTCTTGTGGTGAATGTTGATCCCACATAATCATATAAAAACCAGTGCGGCAACCCATTGGCGAAATGTCAATGATTCCTTTTAATTCATCACGCATGTTAACTGCTAATAAATGTTCCAACGTGTGTAATGCGCCTGTTGGTAGGGCATCTTTGTTTGGTTGTAAGAAACGTAAGTCATATTTTTCGACTAACGCATCACCATTTTGTTCTGTGCCAGCAAGGCGAACATATGGTGCTTTTACTGTGTTGTGATCTAATTCAAAACTTTCTACGCGTGCCATGAAATTTCGCTCCCTTTATAATTAAATTCGTTTTAACTATAACAAATTTAAGTCAAAAGTCAATGGATAGTCCTTTGATGGGTAATAGTTTTAAAATATCATGGGAAAATAAAAAAATCATTTTTTTGACTATGTAGGTTTTTTCAATACTATGGTAAAATAGGACAAGTAGCTTTTACAAGAAGGTAAGAGGGGAGTATGAAAATATGGGAAAAGAATATCATGTTGCCGTGGTAGGAGCAACAGGTGCTGTCGGGACAAGAATGATTGAATTGTTAGCAGAAACAAGTTTGCCAATTGCCAGTGTGAGGTTATTGGCGTCTAAGCGTTCTGCTGGACAAGAGATTCAGTTTAAAGGACAACCTCTTATCGTGGAAGAATTAGTCCCGGAATCATTTGAAGGAATCGATTTAGCATTATTTAGTGCTGGTGGGGGTATTTCCGAAAAGTTTGCACCAGAAGCAGTTAAGCGCGGAGCTGTCGTTGTTGACAACACTAGCCATTTTAGAATGGCAAAAGATGTTCCTTTAGTTGTTCCAGAAGTGAATCCGGAAGCCTTGAAAAATCATCAGGGAATTATCGCAAATCCCAATTGTTCTACGATTCAAATGATGGTGGCCTTGGAACCAATTCGGCAAGCGTTTGGCTTAGAACGAATCATCGTTTCAACGTATCAAGCTGTGAGTGGCGCAGGTATCCGTGCAATTAATGAGCTAAAAGAACAAGCCGAAGATTTTTTAGAGGGAAAACCTGTCAGCGAATGGTCAGCTGAAATTTTGCCAGCTGGCAGTGACAAAAAACATTATCCAATTGCTTTTAATGCGTTACCTCAAATCGATGTTTTTTCAGAAGCAGGGTATACCTACGAAGAATGGAAAATGATGAATGAAACAAAAAAAATCATGGGAGACAACAAGCTAAAAGTCGTTGCCACCTGTGTCCGTATTCCGGTAATTTCAGGACATTCTGAATCTGTTTATATAGAAGTGAAACAAGCAGATGCATCGGTCTCAGCCATCCAAGAATTAATGGCGCAAGCTCCAGGTGTAATTTTGCAAGATGAGCCAAGTGAACAACTATATCCACAAGCGCTAAATAGCGTCAACCAGAAAGAAACATTTGTCGGCCGTATTCGTCAAGACGTTGACGTGAAGAACGGTTTCCATTTATGGATTGTGTCAGACAACCTATTAAAAGGAGCTGCTTGGAACTCGGTCCAAATTGCTGAAACGCTACACGAAATGAATTTGCTTCGTGTACCTGAAAACGACTAGAAGGTTTGTATTGTATACTCGGGAGGGAATAGGATGGATTTAACGAATGCAACAATTATTACGGCAATGGTTACGCCGTTTCAAGAATCGGGAGAAATAGATTTTGATAAACTACCGCAATTGGTAGACTATTTATTGGCCAATCATACAGAAGGCGTTATTTTAGCAGGAACAACTGGTGAATCACCCACGTTAACTCATGAAGAAGAATTACAATTATTCCAGCGAATTATTGAACTGATCGATGGACGTATTCCGATTATTTGTGGTGTAGGTACGAATGATACACGTGACTCAGTCGCTTTTGTGAAAGAGTTAGCGACAATCGCTGGTATCGATGCTGTTTTGGCGGTTGTTCCTTATTATAATAAACCAAATCAAGAAGGTATGTATCAACATTTTAAAACCATCGCAGAAGCAAGTGAACTGCCAATTATTTTGTACAATGTTCCTGGTAGAACGGCTGCATGTCTAGAAGTGGAAACTACTTTGCGCTTAGCACAATTGGAAAAAATTGTGGCAATTAAAGAATGTGCAGGGTTAGATGCAATTACTGAGTTGATTGAAAGAGCGCCAAAAGACTTTCTAGTGTATACTGGAGAAGACGGGTTGGCTTTTGCCACCAAGGCACTTGGCGGACAAGGGGTTATTTCGGTAGCCAGTCATGTCTTCGGTTCGTCAATGTATGAGATGTATCAAGCGCTGGAGCAGGGGAACTTGCCGGAAGCGGCTAAAATTCAACGACAGTTATTACCAAAAATGAACGCATTGTTTTCAGTGCCTTCACCGGCACCCGTGAAAGCGGCCTTAAATCATTTAGGTATTCCTGTTGGAAATTTACGTTTACCTCTAGTTGCTTGTACACCAGAAGAAGAGCAAAGAATTATTCGCACGTTAGAGATTTAAAGAACGTGTAATCATAGAGAGGTGAAAAGAGTGAGTACAATAAAAATCGTTCCATTAGGCGGCGTTCGTGAAAATGGAAAAAATATGTACGTTGCTGAAGTGGAAGATGAAATTTTTGTACTGGATTGTGGATTACAATATCCAGAGAACGAACTTTTAGGAATTGACGTTGTCATTCCGGATTTTACGTATTTAGAAGAAAATAGTGAACGAATTGCAGGGGTCTTTTTAACACATGGCCATGCAGATGCAATTGGGGCCTTACCGTATTTGCTTTCAAAAATTCAAGTGCCTGTTTTTGGGACAGAATTAACGATTGAACTAGCAAAACTAAGTGTCAACAGTCATGCGGAAACGAAGAAATTTAAAGATTTCCATGTGATTGACCCGCATACAGAAATTGATTTTGGTCAAGCAACGGTGAGCTTCTTTAAAACAACGCACACCATTCCAGATTCGATTGGTGTTAGCATCAAAACAAAAGAAGGCAACATTGTTTATACTGGTGATTTTAAATTTGATCAAAGTGCGATTGAGATGTATCAAACCGATTATGGCCGTTTGGCTGAAATTGGGAAAGAGGGCGTCTTGGCGTTACTTAGTGATTCATCAAATGCTGAAAACCCAGTCCAAGTTGCTTCCGAAGCCCAAATCGCTGATGAAGTGTTCGATACGATTCGCTATTGGGAAGGACGAATCATCGTGGCATGTGTGGCAAGTAATTTGCAACGGGTTCAACAAGTATTGAATGCAGCGGATCGTTCTGGTCGTAAAGTCGTTTTGACAGGCCAAGATTTTGAACGGATTATTCGGACGGCGATGAAATTGGAAAAATTACAATTGCCAAGCGAAGATCTATTAGTGAAACCAAAAGAAATGAAAAAATATGCACCTGAACAGTTATTAATTTTAGAAACAGGCCGGATGGGAGAACCGATTAAGTCACTTCAAAAAATGGCTAATAATACACATGGTGTCGTTCGAATTGAAGAAGGCGATTTAGTTTATATTACGACAACGCCGACAACGGCCATGGAAACAACGGTTGCCAAAACAGAGGATATTGTCTATCGGGCCGGTGCTACGGTGAAGCAAATTTCCGACAATTTACGTGTGTCTGGTCACGCTAATCCGAATGACTTGCAATTGATGCTGAACTTAATGAAACCAAAATATTTCATTCCTGTCCAAGGTGAATACCGCCAGTTAGCTGCGCATGCGGACTTAGCACACGAAATTGGCATGCCTTATAAAGATATCTTTATTACAGGTCGTGGGGACATTCTAGAGTATACAAAAGGTAGAATGTCGGTAGCTGGCAGCACAACGGCCGAAAATATTATGATTGACGGGATTGGTGTCGGCGATATTGGTAATATCGTTTTACGGGATCGTCGTATTCTTTCCGAAGATGGTATTTTTGTGGCTGTTGTGACAATTAATCGTCGAGAAAAACGAATTGTTTCCCCAGCTAAAATTACTTCTAGAGGTTTTGTTTACGTTAAAACAAGTAAAGACCTAATGAAAGAAAGTAGCAATATTGTTACAGAAATTGTTGAAAAGCATTTAGAAAGTGACGATTTCGAATGGAGCAAACTGAAACAAGAAATCCGCGAAAACTTAAGCCGTTATTTATTTGAACAAACCAAACGTCGTCCTGTGATCTTACCAGTTATCATGGAAGCGACGCAACGCAAGCGTCCCAAAAATAACGCATAGTTCGTCCTGATAAAAGCAGGTGATTTTAGGAGAAATTCTTCTAAAGTCATCTGTTCTTTTTTGTAACTTTCTTCTATAAATATGGTACTATTAATCAGAGCGCTGAATAAAGGAGGCGATTTTAGTGGAAGAGATTGTGTTGTTCCATACCAATGATCTTCATTCTCACTTTGAAAATTGGCCCAAAATACGGCGTCTGGTTAAAGCCAAACGTTCGCTGTACCAAAAAGAGGGCAAAACAGTCGTAACCATTGATTTAGGTGACTTTTCAGATCGGTGTCATCCTTTGACCGAAGCAACAGATGGTCGAGCAAATGTAGCTATAATGAATACATTAGCGTATGACCTGGTTACAATTGGAAATAATGAAGGAATCGGCAATTCAAAGAAACAATTAGAGCATTTATATGATCAGGCAACATTTGAAGTGGTCTTAGCTAATTTAGAAGATCCAAAAACCCAAACGTTACCAGATTTTTGTCAAGCATATAAAATTATGACAACTAAAGAAGGCACGAAGTTAGGGTTTATTGGCTTAACCGCACCATTTCCTTTAACGTATAATCCCAATGGCTGGACAATCAAACAAGTGGAAGCAGTCCTTCCTCAACTGATTACAGAAGTTGCGCCTCAATGTGATGTTCTCATTTTGCTTAGTCACTTGGGGATAGATACTGATTTTATGATTGCGGCGAATTATCCTGAAATTCAAGTGATCTTAGGTTCCCATACACATCATTTATTTAAAGATGGTGAAAAAATTAATCATGTGCAACTAGCAGCTGCTGGCAAATATGGACAGTATATTGGTGAAGTGCATCTGTTTGTGGATGCCGACACGAAGCAAGTCACAAGTTATGCGAAAACGATTGAAACAGCAAGTTTAGAAGAGCAAGCAACTGATGCCAAGGAAATTGCGGGTTACTTAACGGAAGGTCATCGACTATTGGAAGCGCAGCAAATTGCACAAATCCCTGAAACATTGTCAACGGACTTACGGCAACCGCATGCCTTTATAACTGTTGCCTTGAAGGCGTTAAAAGAAGCGGGGCAGACCGAAGCGGCTGTGTTGAACAACGGGTTATTTTTAGCAGATTTACCAGAAGGAATAATCAATGCAGACCAATTACATGAGGCCTTGCCTCATCCAATGCATTTAATCAAGGTTACCTTGAAAGGGTCAGACATGAGCCGCTTGATTCGTGAAATGGAAAAAAGTCGTCAATTTCTGCGGAAATTTCCGATTCGCGGGATGGGCTTCCGCGGGAAAATTTTTGGCGAATTATGTTATGATGGGATTCGTTTTGAGCAAAATAGCCAGACCGTTTTTTGGCAAGGGAAACCTATTCAGCCAGAGCAGAAGTATACGCTGACAACAGTGGATCACTTTCAATTTGTTCCGTTTTTCCCAACGATTGAGTTAGTTGGAGAAGTCGAATTTTTATTTCCAGACGTTTTAAGAACTGTCGTGGCGAACTATCTGCATGACCACTATCCAATCAAATAAAAACAAGGTATAATAAAAACTAGGTGGTGAAAAAATGACAGACAAAAAGACAACCGAAAAAAAAGAAACAGAAACTGCTGCAACCTTTACAGAAGAACTAACAGCAGTTCTTGAAGAAATAAAAGAAGAACCTGTAAAAGAAAAGAAAAAAGGGGAAATTGTCACCATTGTGAATGAAACAGATATTCAAATTGGTGAAAGAGAGTACCGAATTGTTAAAAATCATCGTGATGCCTTTGATCCTGAACGCTTAGGTGAACGGTTTAGTGAAGTATTAGCGCGTTATGATTATATCGTAGGAGACTGGGGCTATGAACAGTTACGCTTGCGTGGCTTTTTTGATACTTCTAATCGTCGGGCAGCGCCGGATCAACGCATTGATACACTAGAAGACTATTTGTATGAATATTGTAATTTTGGCTGTGCCTATTTTGTAATTGAACGAACAGGGGAACGTAAAGAAAAAACAACGCATCGTCGTCGTCGCCATAAAAAGAATAATCGTTCTAACGCGTTTGTCGAGGAAAAGAGTGCGCCCGCTAATAAAAATAGCAAGCCAGTGATTCGTACGCGAAAAGAAGAAAATAAAAAAACGACTACACCCAAACAGCCTAGTTCCAAAAAATCTGGCAAAGGCTTTACGATTCGTCAACGTGAGGAGTAAACAGAGTGAAAAAAGACTATCAAGGATATTTAATTGATTTAGATGGAACGATTTATTTAGGAAAAGAACCAATTCCAGCCGGAAAACGTTTTGTCGAGCAGTTACAGGAAAAAGATTTGCCTTTTTTATTTGTAACGAATAATACCACTAAATCTCCTGAAACAGTGGCACAACGTTTAGCAAATGAATTTGATATTCATGTCCCAGCATCCCTTGTTTATACAGCGACTTTAGCGACGATTGATTACATGAAAGAAACCAATCGAGGCAAGAAAGTCTTTGTCATCGGCGAGGCTGGTTTAATTGACTTAATTTTAGAAGCAGGTTTTGAATGGGATGAAACAAATCCTGATTATGTTGTCGTGGGACTTGATACAGAATTATCTTACGAAAAAGTGGTTTTAGCTACCTTAGCCATTCAAAAAGGGGCGTTGTTTATTGGGACCAATCCAGATAAGAACATTCCGACAGAAAGAGGCTTATTACCTGGCGCAGGTTCAGTTGTGACGTTTGTGGAGACAGCTACTCAAACGAAACCAGTTTATATAGGCAAACCAAAAGCGATTATCATGGAACGAGCGATTGCGCATTTAGGCGTGGAAAAAGAGCAAGTAATTATGGTTGGAGATAATTATGAAACCGATATTCAATCAGGGATTCAAAATGGTATTGATAGCTTGTTAGTTACATCAGGTTTTACCCCTAAGTCAGCTGTTCCAACTTTGCCAACGCCACCAACCTATGTTGTTGATTCCTTAGATGAATGGACTTTTTGAGTATGATGAGGTCGAAATTGCGTTTAAGGGAAACACTTGGACTCATTTGTTTGTTTTTAACGATTGTGGCTTTAAGTATCACGATCACGATTAATTTTCGTCCATTGTATCTTTTTGATATCCAACACTTAAATATTTTAAAAGACGTAGAGGTTGATCGTGTGACCTTGATTAAAAATTACGATCATTTAATGATGTACTTAAACAATCCTTTTGAAAAAACATTAGTATTTCCTGATTTTCCAATGTCTGATAGCGCGGCTTTTCATTTTTATGAAGTGAAAAAATTGTTTTTATTGTGCTATGGCGTATTACTAGTTACGCTGTTGCCTAGTGTCCTTTATTTAAAATATTTGGTGAAAAATCAGCGTTTATGGACATTGATACGGCCATTTCAGTGGGGAATGTTTTTGCCTGTGCTTTTTGGCTTTTTCATGCTGATTGGCTTTGATCAATTTTTTATTGCGTTTCATGGATTATTTTTTAACAACGATGCTTGGTTATTTAATCCGCTGACTGATCCGATTATCAATGCCTTACCTGAAGCCTACTTTATGCATTGTTTTATCTTGTTTTTTGTTTTATTAGAAGGCCTGTTTTTGATAGGTGTTTTAATCGGAAAACGTTCTTTAAAAAAATAAAGAGAGAAAAGTGAACAATTCCAAAATTGCTCGCTTTTCTTTTTTATTCAATCTAGTTTTAAAAACTAGATTGAATAATTGTCAAAAGTATGATATTCTTTTTTAGAAATGGTTAGGAGGGTTTTTATGGACGAGATAGAAAAATCACTACAAGATTGGGGCCAACAATTGGAAAACGTTCATTTGCCAAGATGGCATGAGTTACCAGATATTGAATTATATATGGATCAAGTGATTACTCTGATAGAAAAATACTTATCCCCATTGATTACACTGGAAAAACATACTTTGTTAACGTCCTCAATGGTTAATAATTATGTCAAACACGGGTTAATCCCGGCCCCAGTGAAAAAGCGCTACAATCAAAAGCATTTAGCGTTTTTAATTGCGATTACGTTGTTGAAACAAGTGTTAACATTGCCAGAAATTAAGCAAGGCATTTTATTCCAAGGAGCTACGGTTGGTATTCGTGAAGCGTACAATTTATTTTGTCAAGAACAGGAACGAGCGATTTATGTGATTGCTGCTCAAGCGCAAGAAAAAGAAGTTCAGGCCAAATCACAAGAACCTATGGGGATTGAATATTTGGCTGTAAAAGCAGCGACAATGTCTTTTGCTACTAAAATGTTTAGTGAAAAAGTGATTGAATTGGAACAAGAATACTTAAAAGAAATGGATGAGATGACACATGAATAAAGAAAAGATCGCACTACTGGTTGATTCTGGGACAGATGTTCCAGAGGCATTAGTCAAACAATACGGCATGTATGTCTTGCCTTTACAGATTATTTATCCTGAAAAAACCTATACAGATAAGGTAGATATTACACCAGAAGAAGTGTATCAACGTTTAGAGAAAGAAATCCCTAGTACTTCATTACCAGATGGCGCAACAATCCAAGCTATTTTTGACAAAATTAAAGAAGCAGGTTACGAAAAAGTCTTAGCGGTGACCATTTCTAGTGGTTTAAGTGGAACGTATAATGTGGTTCGCTTGCTTGGAGAACAAACCGAAGGACTAGATGTATTTGTTTTAGATACAAAGAACATTGGTATCGGGGCTGGCATTCAAGCGATTCGAGCAGCAGAATTAATTGAAACAGGATTAGGATGGCAAGAATTACAACAAAAATTAACAGAAGAAGTAGCCAACGCAAAAGTATTTTTTAATGTAGCCACTTTAGAATATCTACAAAAAGGTGGACGAATTGGTTTAGTCACTTCTATTTTAGGGAATGCGCTAAAATTAAACCCCATTATTTCTTGTAATGAAGAAGGCATTTACTATACGGTGGCTAAGTCTCGCGGCCGTAAAAAAAGTCTTGATAAAACGTTTGAGTTGGTGACGAACTTTATAGGTGAGGCACCCCGTTTCCGTTTGGCAGTCGCTCACGGTGCGGCAGAGGAAGAAGCAAAAGCAATGATGGAACGCTTGAAAGCGGCTTTTCCACAAGCAGAAGAAATTTACTTTGGAACGATTAGTCCGGCATTAGTTGTTCATACAGGACCAGGACTTTTAGGTGTTGGTATACAGTTATTAAATGATTAATTAAATGAAAAATCTCCTCAAATTTTTTTGAGGGGATTTTTCATTTAAGATTTCTCTTTTTCATAGAAATATCATTTTGCTGAAAAAACAACGAAAATTATATTGAAAATTTCACGAATGTGTTACAATTTGTCTACAAAGGGGGAATTTTTTGTGAAAAAAGCAATAGCAGAATGTTTAGGAACATTTATTCTTGTCTTTTTTGGGACAGGAACAGCCGTTCTAGGAAATGGTATGGAAGGGATTGGAACAACGGGGATTGCCTTAGCATTTGGGTTAACAATCGTTGCTGCTGCCTATAGTATTGGCACAATTTCAGGTGCACATCTAAATCCAGCTGTTTCTATAGGAATGTGGCTTAATAAACGAATGACAACAATGGAACTAATCTACTATGTAGTGGGACAAATTGTTGGTGGCTTGATTGCCTCATTTGCATTATTAAGCATTCTAAAAGGTGCTGGTAAAAGTATTGAGAACTTAGGTCAAAATGGCGTAGGGGAATTAAGTGTTGCTGGTGCATTGACAGTCGAAATTATTTTAACATTTATTTTTGTTTTAGTTGTCATGACAGTTACAAGTGCTAAGAAAGGCAATGCTTCATTAGCAGGAATCGTAATTGGGTTAACACTAACAATGATTCACTTAGTCGGTATTCCTTTGACAGGAACTTCTGTCAACCCAGCTCGTAGCATCGCGCCAGCCGTTTTTGCGGGTGGTTCAGCGTTATCTGAGTTGTGGATTTTTATCGTTGCGCCATTAATTGGTGGATTATTAGCCGCTCTTGTAGCAAAATTCATCTTAGATACGGAAGAATAGATTAGCGGAAGAAGAATCTTTGATAACAAGCGTCAATTGTTGTCAGAGATTCTTTTTTTGTTATACTAGGAGAACCTGAAGGCGCATTTTTAGCTAAAGATGAAAACATCATCAAAATAAGGTATAATAGGAAAGTATCAAATAAGATTAGAAGGAAAAAGAGGTGTCTCTTTGTGAAGAAAATTTTAGTAGTTGATGACGAGAAGCCAATTTCAGAGATCGTTAAATATAATTTGGTTAAAGAAGGATATGAAGTATTTACTGCTTATGATGGAGAAGAAGCACTTGAAAAAGTGGAAGAAGTGGAACCAGACTTAATTATTTTAGACTTAATGCTCCCTAAAATGGATGGCTTAGAAGTCGCGCGAGAAGTGCGCAAAACACATGATATGCCAATCATTATGGTGACTGCCAAAGATTCTGAAATTGATAAGGTTTTAGGATTAGAATTAGGAGCCGATGACTATGTAACGAAACCATTTTCAAATCGTGAATTAGTTGCTCGTGTAAAAGCCAATTTACGGCGAGGTGCAACCAATGCGAAAGAAGCCGAGGTGACAACACAATCTGAATTAACGATTGGTGATTTAACCATTCATCCTGATGCATACATGGTCTCAAAACGGGGTGAAAAAATTGAATTAACCCACCGTGAATTTGAGTTACTTTATTACTTAGCAAAACATATCGGACAAGTGATGACTCGTGAACATTTATTACAAACCGTTTGGGGTTATGATTATTTTGGGGATGTGCGGACAGTGGACGTAACCGTGCGTCGTTTAAGAGAAAAAATTGAAGATAGTCCAAGTCATCCAACGTATTTAGTTACTCGTCGTGGGGTTGGTTATTATCTAAGAAATCCTGAACAGGAGTAATCAGGTATGAAGAAAAAAGTTCACTTTTTTCAATCTGTTAATTTTAAGATTGCGTTATCATTTATTCTGCTGTTACTGATTGCGATTCAAATCATTGGTGGCTATTTCATTCGTGAATTGGAAGCCACTACAATTTCCGATTTTAAAAAAAATATGGATTCCCAAGTTGTCCAATTGTCAAACACGTTAAGTACGCAGATGAGCAATAAAGATCTCGAACGTAGTGATGTTGATGCAAATTTAAAAAAAGCATTATCTGATTTTTCAAATGCAGATATTTCTGAAGCGAGAATTGTCGATGATAAAGGGATTATTCGGGCAACCAATGATTTAAATCAACAAAATATTATTGGGAAAAAGAATGATTATCGTGATTTAAATGACTTTACGAGTAAAAAATATCAAGCTTTAGATAATGATAAACGCGTGTATGTGAATGTCCAGCCGATTCAATCGCCTACTGGAGAAACAGTGATTGGTGTCCTTTATGTGAAAAGTAATTTAGAAAATAAATACCAAGAAATTACCAACACAGCAAGTATCTTTTTCACTGCTTCTATTATTGCCGCAGCAATCTCGATTATTGTGACCTTACTGATTGCACGATCAATCACGAAGCCGATTGGTGAAATGCGTGAGCAAGCCATTCGAATCGCTCGTGGTGATTACGCTGGAAAAGTAGAAGTCCATGGAAAAGATGAATTAGGCCAATTAGCAGAAACATTTAATCAATTATCAGAACGGATTGAAGAAGCACAAGAAACAATGGAAGCAGAAAGAAATCGTTTAGATAGTGTCTTAACGCATATGACAGATGGTGTCATTGCGACGGATCGCCGCGGAAAGGTGATTACGATTAATGAAATGGCCCTTTCATTATTAAATGTAAAAAATGAAAATGTGATTGGGACCTCGTTATTAGAGTTGTTAGATATTGAAGAAGATTACACATTGCGGAAGCTGTTAGAAGAGCCAGATGAACTGCTGATTGATCGCTCAACGTCTGATCGTGAAGAAGACCAAATGATTATCCGGGTAGACTTTACGATGATTCGTCGGGAATCAGGATTTATTACTGGCTTAGTTTGCGTACTGCATGACGTCACAGAACAGGAAAAAAACGAACGGGAAAGACGGGAATTTGTTTCCAATGTTTCTCATGAGTTGCGAACGCCTTTGACAAGTATGCGTAGTTATATAGAGGCTTTGAGTGAAGGAGCTTGGGAAAACCCTGAGATTGCGCCGAATTTCTTAAAAGTCACGTTAGAAGAAACCGACCGGATGATTCGTATGATTAATGATTTGTTAAATTTATCTCGGATGGACTCTGGGAATACACATCTTCAATTAGAGTATGTGAATTTTAACGAATTGATTAATTTTGTCTTGGATCGCTTTGATATGATGATTGAAAATGAGCAAAAAAATTACAAAATTCGCCGTGAATTTACTAAACGCGATTTATGGGTAGAGTTAGATACAGACAAAGTAATTCAGGTTTTAGACAACATTTTGAACAATGCGATTAAGTATTCGCCAGATGGCGGCGTCATTACCTGCCGACTAGTTGAAACACATAATAATGTCGTCTTTAGTATCTCGGACCAAGGTTTGGGCATCCCTAAAAAAGATCTCGGAAAAGTCTTCGAGCGTTTTTATCGTGTGGATAAAGCACGTGCACGAGCACAAGGTGGGACTGGTTTAGGTTTAGCAATTTCTAAAGAAGTAATTCGGGCCCATAACGGGAGTATTTGGGTGGAAAGTACAGAAGGTGAAGGATCGACTTTCTATATTTCACTACCATATGAACCTTATGAAGAGGATTGGTGGGAATGATGAAATTATCAGAATGGATTACAAGAATTGGCTTGATTTTGATGGTCATTTTAAGTATATATTTTTCAGTCAATATCTGGCTGAATTCTGCCAAAAAAATACCAGAAATGAAGTCGGGAAGCCAAGTCACAACAGCTGTCAATGAAAAAGCCATTGGCGATGTCTATTTACCTTTGCAATTGATTCGAATAACTGATGGAAAAGCGATGCAAAGTAATCGTGAAACATTAATTAGTAATGTTCAAAATGATATTAAAATGGCTACGTTTGGTAAATTGACACAAGTTGTGACAAAAAATGCAGAGCAACTTAAGCGCTACAACCAAATGGAACAAGGCATTGAACTTCTTTATCAAGGTCCCTTTTTAATCTCGGACTATGCTTCGATTTATAATCTATCCATTAATTTTACTAACTTTAATGAGTTGACGGACCAGTATTTTACGAAAATTCAATTGGATTTTAACGAAAATAAGATACGTTTTTTAGATTATGACCAAGCCAACGTCTATGAAGCGCCCATGACTGTCAATAAGGCGCGCTTAATGGGAATTATCAATAAAGAGGGATTGCAATATCAAGACGTTTCCGAAAATACGCTAACCAAACAAGGACAATGTTATTTAACCAATGATATGAAGTTGAAAAAGTACAGTTATATCTTAGCTTCGCAACCAGTTACTCGTTTTAGGAATGCTTTTTTCAATGAAACGGAAGATATCCAAACCAATGAAGACAGTCAAGACTTAACCTACACGAGTAAAGAAGAACGATTGTTTGCAGAAGAAAAACTGGGGAAAATCGATTTTAAAGGGACCTTGCCAGAAGAGAATAAACGGGACTCAATCTATAATCAAAGCTTTGCTTATGTAAAACGTTTAGGAACCAATATGGGGAATTTACGTTACTTTGATCGAACGAAAGATAGTGTCAATTATCGGACTTTTGTGGAAGGTTTCCCAGTGTTCAGTAATGATTTAAAAGGCCAAGTGGATATTCGCATCACGAACAATGATGGTGCTGCGCCAAGCGTAACCATTAACACAAGTGTGAATACGATCCAAGTGCCGATCCCTTCAGAAGAAGAAGTGACGCTGGAAAGCACGGAAAAATTGATTAAGCGTTTAGAAACGGCTGGTGCTAAAAAGGAAAAAATTCAATCGGCTGTTATCGGTTATACGTGGCAGACAATTGAAGAAGTCAAACAAGTCGTTGATTTAAGTCCGGAATGGTATGTCCTTTATAACAACAATTGGTACACTGCAACGGACTTGGTAAAACAATTACCAAGCTTGGAGGTGGGCTAATGGATTTTAAACGAATTGAGTGGATTTTCTTCTTAGCATTTTTAGGATTAAATATCTTTTTATTTGGAATTTATCGGGAAGGTCAACAAGAGGAGAGCAACGTCTCTTCTTCCAGCCAAACAGAATCGATTGAAAGTCGGTTGGAAAAAGATAACATCTCGTATAAAGGGACACTTTCTTCAGAACGATTGGAAGGCTATTATTTAAGTGGCGAACAAACCAATTTTTCTGCTGCTTTAAAAATCCAACGTGAAAAGAATAAAAACTTTTTGAGAAATGGGCTGCAAATTGCGGATAATACTTTAACGAGTGTGCCTAGTAAAAACTATTTTATTGATCCTAAGAAAATTGATAAAGATTTAAGTACCTTTTTAAATGAAAAAAATGCTTTATTATTCGGAGACGAATATCAATACTTACCAGAATTTTCTCATTTAAAAGAGCCGACGGCAGAAATTGTGGCTGCACAATCGTATAAAGGAATTCCCTTTAGAGATGACACGGCAAAATTAAGTATTTTAGCAGATACGTCAGGTGAATTATGGAAAATTAGTAAATATTCGCAAACGCACATTGAAAATATTGAAGAGTTACGAGACAAAACGGATTTATATTCCAATCGTGATGCGATAGACACGCTCTATATGAATAACCGGATTCCTAGTAATTCTAAAATAACATTCATTAAATTGGCCTATTCAAGAATTTATAAAATTCGTGAGAAAAATGTATACGTTCCAGTCTGGTTTGTAGGAATTTCTACTGGTGAAGATTCAGTTGAAATTGAACAGGTGAATGCCGTAAGTAATACCATCATCACAAATAATACTGTGCCAAAGGTGGAAAAACATTAAGGTCCGTTGTATAATGAAACACGTTAATGTTGTAATGTAGAAGGGAAGAGTTTTAAATGGATTCAGAGTTTGCTTTTAATATCAGTGTTCTTGCCAGTGGCAGTACAGGCAATTCCCTTTTTATTGAAACCAACCAAAAGAAAGTATTAGTAGATGCGGGTTTAAGTGGCAAAAAAATCACTTCACTGTTAGCAGAAGTCAATCGTAAACCAGAAGATTTAGATGCGATTTTAGTTACACATGAACATCGGGATCACATTCATGGCGTTGGCGTGTTAGCGCGAAAATATAAGTTAGATGTCTATGCTAATGAAAAAACGTGGCAAGCGATGGATCCCATGATTGGCAAAGTCGATGTCGCTCAAAAACATATTTTTGAAATGGGCAAAGTTTTGACCTTGGGAGATATGGACATTGAAAGTTTTGGTGTCTCACATGATGCGATTGCGCCTCAATTTTATCGTTTTCATCGCAATAATCGTTCCTTTGTTGTTCTAACGGATACAGGTTATTGTAGCGATCATATTCGTGGTACGATTGAAAATGCAGATGCTTATTTAGTCGAAAGCAATCATGAAATTGAAATTTTGCGAGCAGGACCTTATCCATGGAGTCTTAAACAACGGATTTTAGGAGATAAAGGCCATTTATCCAATGATGATGGTGCTCTTGTGATGGCGGATGTGTTAGGTGATAAAACAAAACGCATTTATTTAGGTCATCTTAGCAAAGAAAATAATACGAAACTTCATGCGCGAATGGCAATGGAGTCTACTTTGAAGCAAAAGGATTTAGGCGTCGGTGAAGCATTTAAGGTATATGATACAGACCCCGATTCAGCCTCAGAGTTATTTCAAATTTAGAATAATGGTGGTTTATCAGTTTTTGAGCGTGGAGCAAAAATCCAAAGTGATTTTTGTCCCATGCTCATTTTTTGTTCTTTTATCCAGCTGGTTTGACAGAGACATCGGTGATAATACTTTTAAACTCTTAGTTAATTTTTTGACAAATACTTGTGTTTGTCTGGTGTTAGGAGTATAGTTAACTAGATTTTTACTAGTGGGAGGTCTATAATGTTTCAATTTTTACCAAACTCTGTTTTACAAATGAGCACTATTTTTCTTTCGATTATTATCGAAGCATTGCCTTTTGTCATGTTAGGTTGCTTGATTTCAGGCGCTTTACATGTTTTTTTAACACCAGAACGAGTAAAAAAAGTGTTACCTAAAAATAAATTTTTATCAATTTGTGTAGGGAGTTTCCTAGGGTTTTTCTTCCCTTCTTGTGAATGCGGGATCGTCCCAATTGTGCATCAATTTGTTAAAAAAGATGTACCAACACATACCGCTTTTGCTTTTATGTTAACGGCACCAATCATTAATCCAATTGTGCTATTCTCAACATACGTAGCCTTTAGTGGCGCAACAAAATTTGTGATTTGGCGAGTTTTAGGTAGTATGATTGTCGCGTGGGTTATCGGCATTTGGTTAGCTTATTTTCGAAAAGAATCAATTTTAACAGAAAAAGAGTTGGCGCAGATTAAAGAAGAGCAGGTTGCTCATACGCATGAACACGTTGATGAAGCTCGTTCATTTTGGAAAAACGGCTGGTCAGCGTTAACCCATAGTATTGATGAATTTTTTGATACGGGTCGTTATTTAATTTTTGGTTCCTTGTTGGCAGCAATCATGCAAACCTATATTCCAACTGGTGCACTTATGCAACTGGGCCATTCAAAGATTTTAGCGATTCTAGTCATGCTAGTCATCGCTGCTACTTTATCACTTTGTTCAGAAGCAGATGCATTTATTGGTTCTTCTCTTTTGAGTTTGTTTGGCACAGGACCAATTGTCGCCTTCTTAGTTTTTGGTCCAATGGTAGATATTAAAAATTTATTGATGATGAAACGTTATTTTAAGATGTCATTCATTGTACAATTTGTTTTGATAGTGGCGCTTGTCGTAACTATTTATGCGGCAGTAGTTTAGAAAGGAGGCCTACAATCGATGATACGATTTATTATTTTAATTGGATATATGGGGTTGATGATGTATCTTCAAATTTCAGGTGAACTGAACCAATATATCAATATTCATTATAATTACTTAGCTGTTTTATCAATGGTTTTAGCTTTTATTATGGCGATTGTCCAATTGATTTTGTGGAACCAAGCAGATCCATCAATGCAAAAAAAACATGAAGACATGCACCAACATGGGGGACATGAACATCATGGCCATCAGCATAATTTGGAAAAACCCAGCCAAAGAGGGCTTGCCTATTTACTACTTTCTTTACCGTTGATTGTTGGCTTATTATTTCCGACAGTTAGTTTAGACACAACAATTGTTGAAGCAAAAGGATTTAACTTTCCAGTAAGTAAAGAATCAGTAGGGGATCCTGATATGCAAACGCAATATTTGAAACCTGATACAAGTATGTATTTCAATAAGACGGATTATGACAAGCAGATGGCAAAAGCCATGAAACAATATGATGGACAATCTGTGATTTCAATTACGGATGAAAACTATTTGGAAATTATGGAATTAATCTATAATTATCCAAGTCAATTTGCAGGGAAAAGGATTTCTTATAAAGGCTTTGTCTATAATTCAAAACGAGAAGAAAGTGTTGACCAATTTGTCTTCCGTTTTGGGATTATTCATTGTGTCGCTGATTCTGGCGTTTTTGGCTTGTTGGTTCATTTTCCTGAACATACGCAATTTCAAAACAATGATTGGGTAACGATTACCGGAACGGTTGAGTTATCCTATTATCCACCGTTTAAACGGCAAATACCAACTGTGCAAGTGGAGAAAGTCAAAGCAGATCAAGCACCAAAAAATCAATATGTCTATCGTTCCTTTTAAAAAAAGTTGGTTGCTTCCTTATCAAATGGAAGCAACCAACTTTTTTGCTGTCTATTTTTTAATTTTGTTGCGCTTACGACGAATAAAACCCAAAGATTCTCTTTTTTCCCGAAAGCTGCGGATATTCTGATTGAAAACCTCAGAAGCGACTAAGCCTAACGCAATTGCCCCAGCAATCATTACAGCTTGCACGGTAAAATAGGCGCCTTTTTCATAATTGCCAATTACGATATTCCGAACAGCTTGATAAGCTAAGCCACCAGGTACCAATGGAACAATACCAGGAATATTAAAAATCGTGACAGGCATTTTCAATATTTTTGAGAATAGGTAGCTTACTGCCGCAACACCGACAGCACCGATAAGGGAACCTAATGCTGCATTTCCACTAAAAACTTCAACGATTACCCAATAAAGCATCCAGCTTACACTACCAGTTAGACCACAAGCCACCAGTGATCGTCGGGGAACATTAATAATAATTGCAAACGCCGCAGAAGCTAAAAAACTAAAGATAAATTGTACCAAAACGATTCCTAGCAAGTAAGTCACTCCTTTTAATAGAAAAGTTGAAAGACAAAAGCAATGCCAAAACCAATCATTCCTGAAGTCATTAATGCTTCAGTCCCACGAGAAACACCCGATAAGTAGTGTCCAGCTAGCAAATCGCGAAGAGCATTGGTAATTTGCACACCAGGCACTAAAGGCATGACACAACCAATGATGATTAAATCTTGTGATTGTCCGAGTCCCAATTTGACTGAAAGAATAGCGGCTGCACCAATAAACAGCGAAGCTAAAAATTCAGATAAAAATTTAATCTTGAGAAACTTTAAACTAAAATAATAAAGACTATAGCCGCAACCACCAATCAGAAAAGTCAAGAATAAATCGGACCAGACGCCACCAAAAAGAATCATAATTGTAGCGCTGACAACGGCCGCACTAACAATGCGTGCGCTAATTGGAAAATGGCGGTGTTCACTATCTATCACTTTTAGTTTATTCAGTAATTCCTCTAAAGAAAAATCACCAGCCACATAAGCACGAGACAGCTGATTCACACGAGAGATTTTTTCTAAATCAATGCCACGTTTCATTACTTGAACCATACGAATCGTGGAGGTTCCATCTATGCCAACAAATAACCCGGTTTGTGTCACATAGCTAACCATTCGATAGTTGCCAGAAGCAAGCGCAATTCGGCTCATTGTATCTTCAACACGGTACATTTCTGCATCGCTTTCTATCATAATTTTACCAGCTAACAAACAGGTTTCTAAAAGTAAATCCAAATGAGCAGGAGTCATTGAGCAAGCCTCACTTTATGTATTTTCTTCTAGTGTACTACAAACGAACCAAAAAGAGGAAATAAATAACAGCTGCAATCAAAAATTTACATCGTAAACAGATTGTTAGCGAATTGTAACATTAAAAGGCTGATATTATTTAATCATAGATATTTAAAAGTTTTCAAAAGAAAAACGTCGATTTTTTCGCAAAATGAATTGGAGGGAAAGGTGATATTCTGGCGATTTAGCAGAGCTTTATTCTTGTTTTATAAAGTTGTGTATTTGTTTTTATAATTTTAAAATTATCGATGGCTGTCATTTTTTTACGAAGCCTTTATTAATAAAAGACTAAGAAATAACAAAAAAGAGAGAAGGAGAAGAAATTTTGTTTGTAGTTTCGGTTCTTTTCTAGTAAAATGAAATTGTATAAAAGTAGAAGTGAGGTGTAGTAAAATGGGTTTTACAGACGAAACAGTACGCTTTGATTTTGATGATAATCGAAAAAAAGCAATCAGTGAAACGTTAGAAACCGTATATCGGGCATTAGAAGAAAAGGGATACAATCCTATTAACCAAATAGTAGGGTATTTACTTTCTGGGGACCCGGCTTACATTCCTCGTTATCAAGATGCTCGAAACTTAATTCGTCGTCATGAACGTGATGAAATCATGGAAGAATTAACCAAATATTACTTAGCGAACCACGGAATCGATATCAAATGAGGATCATGGGGCTAGATGTAGGTTCACGGACAGTCGGTGTGGCTGTTAGTGATTTATTAGGTTGGACAGCACAAGGCATCGAAATTATTCGCATCAATGAAGAGGAAGAGAACTTCGGTTTTGAGCGATTAGGTGAATTGGTGAAAGAATACGAAGTCACAAAATTTGTCGTAGGTTTACCGAAAAACATGAATAATTCCATCGGTCCTAGAGCTGAAGCATCCATGGCATATGGTGATAAGATTCAAGAATTATTTCAATTACCTGTTGACTATCAAGATGAACGATTAACAACTGTCCAAGCAGAGCGTTTCTTGGTGGAGCAAGCAGATGCTTCAAGAGCCAAAAGAAAGAAAGTCATTGATAAACTAGCGGCAGTAATGATTCTACAAAATTATTTAGATGCACATAGCCGATAATTATCGAGCTTTGAATACATCAAGGGAGAGAAGAAGAATGACAGAACACAACCACGATCATGATCACGAAGGACATGAACACATTACTTTAGTAGACGAACAAGGAAATGAAACATTATACGAGATCCTACTAACTGTTGACGGTCAAGAAGAATTCGGTAAAAATTATGTTTTATTATATCCAGCAGGAATTCCTGAGGATGAAGATGTTGAATTGCAAGCTTACTCATATGTGGAAAACGCAGAAGGTACAGAAGGCGATTTACAGCAAATTGAAACAGACGCTGAATGGGATATGATTGAAGAAGTTTTCAATACATTCATGGCTGAAGAAGAAGAGTAAAACTGTAACGAGAGAAGCGCTACTTCTCCTATTGAGAAGTAGCTTTCTTAATAATAATTGTTATAATGTACATGTTGTTTCTATCATAAGATACTATCACTATCATTGAGTGTGGTGGATAAAGAAGGACAGCATTGTCTAGTTTTACAAGATGTTGTAAAAACGTAACATCCTTGTAATGACGTTAATTTGGCAACTATCTAGCATAATTTATAATTTGTGTTATACTAAGTGTGAGGTTTTAGAAATACTGTTAATTTTATAATATTAAATAAAAAAATGGCTCCACCTACTGGCATAGGTAGAGCCGTCAGAAATTCAGTTAAACAAACACGTAATTATTGGTGTGGTGCATTGCCACGAACTGAAATTCCAGTTAATAAAGCAAGTAAATCAAACATATATTTCACCTCCTTTATTATGATAGCTTCATTATAACATTATCTGTAAAATGATGGTATGTTTAATACAAAAAAAATAGAAAGATTGGAGTTTTGACTGTGAGAGTAGCGGGAGAAAAAATCAAAACAGCGCGTAAAAAGAAAAAATTATCGCAAGCTGAATTGGCAAAAGGAATTTGTACACAAGCAACAATTAGTAACATTGAAAACAAAAATGTGTGTGACAGTTTAGACATTTTCTCATCTGTATGTCTACGTTTAGACTTACAAGTAGAAGAATGTATCGAAGGTTCTAGTGAGAAAAAACTCGAAAGCTTATTAAATAAAGTAGAAGAATTATGCTTTTACTTTAAGCACGATGAAGCCTATGATTTGTTGAAAGACTATCCAGATGATATCGAAAGTTCAAACAGAATTTTAGAAACAAAATTTTTCTATTATAAAGGAATTACGAGTTTATTAGGTAAGAAAAATAATAGCGAAGCATTGTTCTATTTACATCGTGGTTCTGAAATTAGTCGTGATATTAATATTTATAATATTTTGAGTATGAATGCGATCGGTATTTTATATGAATTAGAAGATGATATTGAAAAAGCAAAAGTTTATTACGATAAATCTTTACAATTGCTAAGCGAATTCAAATTAGATTATCCATTAGAGCAATGCCGTATTTATTATAATACCGCAAAATTCTATTCATTAATTAAAGACTATGCAAAGAGTATTGAATTAAGTGATAAAGGAATCGAAATTAATCGGACGCACAGTTCTATTTACTCTTTAGATTGCTTATTATACGAAAAAGCGTTTAATAAACAAATGCTAGGACTAGATGCTGTTGAAGATTATCGTATTGCATACTACTTTACACGTTTCTTTGAAAATAAAAAATTACTTACTTATATTGAAAAAGATATGCAAGAGTTTAATATCAGTTTTAAATAATAAATTATTGTTTCAGATTTTAAAAAGAACAACCTAACTCAAGAGGAGTTAGGTTGTTCTTTTTTCTCTTTTTAATTTGTTTCTTTGACAGCGTTACGGACGCTTTCGGCGACGACTTTTGCGACTCCTTCTTGGAATGGATCGGGAATAATATTGGTCGGCGTGAGTTCGTTATCGGGAATTAATTTTGCAATACCTTTGGCAGCGGCAATTTGCATTTCAATCGTAATCTTTTTCGCCCGAGCATCTAAGGCACCGCGGAAGATACCAGGGAAGGCCAACACATTATTAATTTGATTCGGAAAGTCACTACGACCAGTTCCGACAATATAAGCGCCTGCCGCTAAAGCTTCATCAGGAAAAATTTCAGGAACTGGGTTAGCCATTGCAAAAATAACTGGCTGCTCATTCATCTGTTGAATCCACTGGGGTTTTAAAACACCTGGTGCTGAAACACCAACAAAGACATCAGCGCCTTCAAGAGCAGTAGCTAAATCACCAGTACGATGTTCCCGATTGGTTAGCTTCGCAATTTCTGCATGGTGTGGTGGCAGAGCTGTATCTGTTTCGCTTAGAATCCCTGTACGGTCAACAATGATAATATGTTTTACGCCAGCAGCTAAAAATTTTCTTGTAATTGAAAGACCAGCGGAGCCACCGCCGTTGATTACCACATGAATGTCCTCTATTTTCTTGTTGATTAATTTTAAGCTGTTGTACAAAGCCGCTAGAACAACAATCGCTGTCCCGTGTTGATCATCATGGAAAACGGGAATATCTAGTTCATCGATTAAACGCTGTTCAATTTCAAAACAACGAGGAGCGCTGATATCTTCCAAGTTAATTCCCCCAAAGGTTGGAGCCAAAAATTTCACCGTTTGAATAATTTCTTCAGTATCTTGTGTATCTAAAACAAGGGGAATCGAATCCACACCAGCAAAGCGTTTAAACAATGCAGCTTTTCCTTCCATGACAGGCATCGCTGCTTCAGGACCAATGTTACCTAAACCTAAAACTGCTGAACCATCACTAATAACGGCGACGGTGTTTTTCTTTGTCGTTAATTCGTAAGCGCGTTCTTTTTTTTCATGTATGGCAGAAGAAACAGCCGCAACACCTGGTGTGTAGGCAATTCCTAAATCTGCTTTTGTTTCAATCGGAACTTTAGGGCAGACTTCTAATTTTCCCCCAAATTTTTTTGCTTGCTCAATCGCTAATTCTTTTACATCTTTTGTTGACATATCATTTTCCTCCTAAATAATTCACTTATAGTTAAAAAAGCATTCTAAAAATAGCAGTCATTGTTATTACTGTAATGGCACCGCCTAAACGTGTCGCAACTTGTGCAAACGGCATTAAGTTCATTCGATTGGCTGTACTTAAAATAGCCACATCGCCAGTCCCACCCATACCACTCTGACAAGCGGAGACAATGGCAGCCTCAACGGGATTCATATTCATGAAGCGTGAAACGAAAAATCCTGTAGCAATAACAGTGAAAACGACACTAATTACCACAACAAAATATTGCCAGCTAAGCATTCCTACGACATCTTTTAAAGGAATATATAACATACCTAAGCCGACCATTAACGGGAACGTAAAATTGCCAGAGATAAATTTATAAAGCTGTTTTGATCCGCGTTGGGTTTCTTTCGGTACTACGTTTAAGTATTTTAAAAAGGCTGCGACAACAATCATCAAAACAGGACCAGGAAAGCCTGTTAAGTGTTGCAATAAACCGCCTGTAATAAATAAGGTACACGCAATTAAAACACCAGCACCCATTAATTTTACATCAATTGGTGCTTTGTCTTCTTCTAAAGCATCACTTAAATCATCTGAATTGGTAATTTTAATCAACTGACCTTGTCCAGAAAGTTCAGGGCGTTTTTCTCCTAAACGACTAAGTAAACCTGAACACATGATAGCAAAAAAATTACCAATAATGGTTGCGGGAATTAATTGCCCCACTAATTGTTCACTTGGCAATCCAGTAATGGCACTATAACCAAGGGATAAAGGAAGAATACCTTCACCGATTCCACCAGCTAAAACAGGAGTGACGATATAGAAAAGGCTATGTTTCCAACCGAGACCTAACAGCGTTCCAACAAGGGTCCCAACGCCCATTGCTAAAATCATTCCTAATGCCATCGGGACAATCATGCGCATTAAACCTTGGACTAAAATTTTGCGGTTCATTCCAAGGATACTTCCACAAACTAAACAAGCAATATAGAAATAGAGAAAGTTTGCTTGTTTCATTAAAATATCTGTTGAGTCTAAGACATTTTGGTTGAGTAAATTGAAAAAGACCATAATTGATGGTACTAATAAAGATAAAATTGCGGGACCGCCAAAATGTTTCAAAATAGGAATATTTCCACCAATTGTTCCAAGTAACCAACCCATTGTTAAAATTACGGCAAAACCACCTAACATATTGACTGGTAGTTGTTCTAATAGAGCCGTAACAAGAATAATGCTAGCTGTTACAAGATAAACAGGTAACGTAACCGAACCAATCCTCGTTTTGGTTAATTTGTTGCGCCAATCTGTTTCATTAGCAGCTGTTGCGTGCAATTTCTTTTCCATGCTATTTCCTCCTATAACTTTAATCTATATTCATCATAATGTAAACGTTTTCTGTAGAGTAGATTATTTAATTAATTTAACTAAAGAAAAGTTTTTTAACCAAATCTTCCTATGCTATACTTTATTTGAAGAGAAAAGAGGGATGGAATGAAGCGTGGCGGGAAATTATGGTGCTTCTTATCAGTGATTTTTATTGCAACATTAATTACTATGATTACTTTCTTTTACGGAGTAACGACGGTCCAAACAATTAAAGAAGTTCGTAAAAACCAAGAGCAAGCACTTTTAGCCGTCGGGGAACAGTTGGCTATTGAACCGAATGTTATTGAAGCCTTAAAGAATGATCACTATTCAGATGAATTGGAAGCGTATACGGTTCGTTTAGGTGAAATCCATCAGTTGGATTTTATCGTGATTATGAATATGCAGGGGATTCGTTTAACACATCCTGATCGCCAAAAAATAGGTAAGCATTTTGAAGGTGGCGATGAAGTGCGAGCATTAAAAGGGGAGGAACATTTGTCTGTTAGTCAAGGGAGTTTAGGAGAATCATTACGAGGTTTTGTCCCAGTCTATGATCAAGGAAAACAAATTGGGGTTGTGGCAATGGGCATTAAAATGACCTCGCTTTCACAATTGATTGAACGAACAAAAAATGATTACACAGTGAGTGTCCTTTTAAGTGTTGGTTTTGGCTTTATATTAGCCATCGTGGTTTCTTATTATTTAAAAAAACAACTTCACGATTTAGAGCCAAGAGAAATTGCTCGTCTATTAGAAGAGCGAAACGCCATGCTTGAGGAAACGAAAGACGCAATCCTTGTGATTGATACCGATCAAAATATTTTATTAGCAAATATTGAAGCAACTAAAATGTATCATAATATAACAAATAGTGAAGAAAATTTACTAGGAAAGAAACTTTCAGCATTGGTTTTATCTCCTGAAAAATTAATCGTACATTCAAAAACAGAGCAATTCTATCGTCAAAATGGCCAGGATTATTTCGTCTCAATCGCCCCGATTAATGTCCGTAAAAAAACAATTGGGCATGTTATCTTTCTGAAAAATGCGACGGAAACGTTTATTGTCGCAGAACAGCTTGTCAGCACAACGACATATGCTTCGGCATTACAAAGTCAATCACACGAATTTATGAATAAGATGCATGTCATTTATGGCTTAGTCGATTTAGAAGATTACGAGGCGCTAAAACATTATCTAGCCGATTTATTGAAACCAGAAAAGGAATTTGCACAGCGCTTAGCTATTTTGGTTAGGAATCCTATTTTAGCAGGTTTTTTAAGTGGGGAAAGAATCAAGTTTGCAGAAATTAAAACACAATTAGCTATTGAAATTTATCCAGAAATTCCACCAAATAAACGAGATGAAGATACGCAAAATTTGATTGCTATCTACCGTTATATTCATCGTTTCCTGATGGAACAACCGTTACCAGAAGAGATCATTGAAACCATTGATTATCAGCCAGGAAGTTTGACGACGACTTATTCGTTTGCTTATCCAAAAGAACAACTGGAACGCTTTGAACAAGAGTTTTTCACTTCTTATTTGGCAAGATTATTAGAGAATGCGGAAGCGACATTGACTTGGGAAAACCAACAAAACAATTGGCTTGTCCTTCGCATAAATGTTCATTACGAAGGAGCAGAGGAAAATGAACCTATTGATTATTGAAGACGATCCTATGGTTGCATATATACATCAAAAATATCTTGAAAAATTAATTCACCAACCGACTATTTTTACGGCGGCAACAATTGCTGAAGGTCTACAACTAACGAAAGAAAAACAACCAGCACTTGTTTTATTAGATGTTCATTTAAAAGATGGCAATGGCTTGACCTATCTGGCAACAATTAGAGATGAAAAAATTGACACAGAAGTTATCCTGATTACGGCTGCCAACGAGTTAGAAAATGTTAAACGAAGCTTACATTTAGGCGTTTTAGACTATTTAGTTAAACCCTTTTCTTTTGAGCGATTTCAACAAAGTATCGAAAACTATCAGAAAAAAGCTGCTCAATTCACGCTGGAAACGAAGGAGCTTTCGCAAACAAAAGTGGACCAATTGTTTCATTCTTCACAGACAAACGCACGTAAAAATGAACAAGATCTTCAAAACATGTCCTTAGAAAAAGGACTAACACAAGCAACATTACAATTATTGTTAAAAAAAATAGACGAATTTACCGACTATTTTACGATTCAAGAATTATCAGAAGCGAGTCAGCTTTCACATGTTTCTGTTCGCAAATATGTGTTGTTTCTAGAAAAAAATAACCTTTTAGAAAGTAAAAATAGCTATTTAAAAGTGGGGCGTCCCTATCAATCGTATCGGAGAATTTAGTATTTTTTATTTTTTAGTAAATAAAAAAAGTAATTGAAAAGTGGCGAAATACAGAGGATACTCCTTTTTATTCTCATTTAAAGAACTTAATTGAGAATGAAAAAGAGGATATTATTTGTTGTTTTTTGAGAATATATGATATTCTTTATTATGTAAGAAATAATATTATATGGGAGGAACGAGCGATGAAAGTTATTGTTTTAGGATCATCACATGGAGGTTATGAAGCGGTAGAAGAATTACTAAATCTTCATCCTGATGCAGAAATTCAATGGTATGAGAAAGGTGATTTTATCTCATTCTTGTCTTGTGGCATGCAGTTGTACCTAGAAGGAAAAGTGAAAGATGTTAATTCTGTTCGCTATATGACTGGCGAAAAAATGGAGAGCCGTGGTGTAAATGTCTTTTCTAATACTGAAATTACAGCGATTCAACCAAAAGAACATCAAGTGACAGTGAAAGATTTAGTGTCAGGTGAAGAACGTGTTGAAAATTATGATAAATTAATCATCAGTCCCGGAGCTGTCCCATTTGAATTAGATATTTCAGGTAAAGATTTGGATAATATTTACTTGATGCGTGGTCGTCAATGGGCCATTAAATTAAAACAAAAAACAGTAGATCCAGAAGTCAATAATGTGGTTGTGATTGGTAGTGGTTATATTGGGATTGAAGCTGCCGAAGCATTTGCAAAAGCCGGTAAAAAGGTTACCGTTATTGACATTTTAGATCGTCCATTAGGGGTGTATCTAGATAAAGAATTTACAGATGTTTTAACAGAAGAGATGGAAGCTAATAATATTACCATTGCAACTGGTGAAACAGTTGAACGTTACGAAGGCGACGGTCGTGTGCAAAAAGTCGTTACAGATAAAAATGCGTACGATGCTGATTTGGTCGTTGTAGCGGTTGGCGTCCGTCCAAACACTGCTTGGTTAAAAGGTACCTTAGAATTACATCCGAATGGCCTAATCAAGACGGATGAATACATGCGGACAAGTGAGCCAGATGTATTTGCAGTAGGGGATGCTACGTTAATTAAATACAATCCTGCAGACACAGAAGTAAATATTGCCTTAGCAACGAATGCTCGCAAACAAGGTCGCTTTGCTGTGAAAAACCTAGAGGAACCAGTTAAACCTTTCCCTGGTGTTCAAGGATCTTCTGGCTTGGCCGTCTTTGATTATAAATTTGCTTCAACAGGGATTAACGAAGTCATGGCTCAAAAATTAGGAAAAGAAACAAAAGCGGTGACAGTAGTAGAAGACTACTTGATGGACTTCAATCCAGACAAACAAAAAGCTTGGTTTAAATTAGTGTATGATCCTGAAACAACACAAATTTTAGGCGCTCAATTAATGTCGAAAGCAGATTTAACTGCAAACATTAATGCTATTTCATTAGCGATTCAAGCCAAAATGACAATTGAAGACTTAGCCTATGCGGACTTCTTCTTCCAACCAGCGTTTGACAAACCTTGGAACATTATTAATACAGCGGCTTTAGAAGCGGTAAAACAAGAACGTTAATAGAAGAGAAAATAAAACCCATGAGTATTTATAGTACTCGTGGGTTTTATTTTTATTTTGTATTCAATTGATTTTTCAACTCTTGTTGGACACGAGTTAATTCTTGTTCATCCACACGTTGATAGGAAACACCATCTTGCATAAAACCAGTACCTTGAAGTTGGTCTTGTTTCACTTTACCAAAGGCACTGCGATAATCTAAGGCAATTTTTTTCATGTCATCAAAACTTAAATCTGTCTTCATATTATCAGAAACAGCTGTTAAAATTTCTTGATAGTTGCTCACGCTATTAAGACTTAAGACTTTTTGGACGATGCCTTCAATCACTTTTCTTTGCCGTTCTTGGCGGCCGTAGTCACCATTAGGATCTTCGTAACGCATTCTTGAATAGGAGAGTGCTTGTTCACCATCCAATGAAATTTTACCAATCGTAAAATCATATCCGTCTTGTGAAAAAGTCAGATTATTGTTCACTTCGATTCCGCCAACCGCGTTGACTAATTCTTTTAAACCAGCCATATTAATTGAAACATAATGATTAATAGGTATATTTAAATAGTTTTCAACTGTGTCCATTGCTAAAGATGCCCCACCAAAAGCATAGGCGTGATTCAATTTATCTTGTTTTCCTTGACCTGGAATATCAACATAGGTATCGCGAGCAAGACTGACTAAGGTTGTTTGCTTGTCACGAGGGTTAACTGTTGCAACAATTGTTGTATCCGAACGACCTTGCTCGACACGCCCATCATCGCCTGTATCGATCCCTAATAATAAAACAGAAAAAGGCTCCTTATTGTTTAAATTGACCTGACTTTTTTTAGATCGTTCTACTGTTTCATAGGTTTTATCCATTGATTTAGAAACATCCCAATAAAGTTTTGCTCCCATTGCAACAACTGCAAGAAATAGAACCAAGATAATTCCAAAGATAATGGCAAAAATTTTCTTCCCTTTTGACATATTTTTCCTCCAATAATTTATCACAGGTTGTGATTTTTTTCTTATAGGTTAATCTTACTAATTTTTAGTGAAGAAGTATATAATAATTGTTGAAAGACTATAAAACTTTAAGGTATTTTGCATTATTTTTGCTTAATCTTTTGAAATATCTCAATTCTATTAAAATATGCGAATTAGTATATTACACGTTTTCAAGGTGTTTCATTGTTGATTAATTAGAATTTTAGTGGTATTTTTGTATTTGTAATTAGTACAGATTTTAATTGGAGGTATAACAGTGAGTAAAAAAGGATCAGATATCATAGTAGAAAGTTTAATCAATCACGAAGTGCCCTATATTTTTGGGATTCCCGGTGCAAAAATTGATGGGGTTTTTGATGCATTAGTTGATAAAGGCCCAGAATTAATTTTAGCTCGACATGAACAAAACGCTGCCTTTATGGCACAAGGGATTGGTCGTTTGACGGGAGAGCCTGGCTTAGTTATTGCAACTAGTGGACCTGGTGCCAGCAATTTAGCAACTGGGTTAGTAACTGCGACTGCAGAAGGGGACCCTGTTTTAGCATTGGCTGGACAGGTGAAACGGTCCGATTTGTCAAAATTAACTCACCAAAGCATGAATAATGCTGCATTATTTAGTCCAATAACAAAATTCAGTACAGAAATTCAAGATCCAGAAACATTATCTGAAAATATTGCCAATGCTTACCGTATCGCCAAAACAGCGAAAAAAGGTGCAACGTTCTTATCGATCCCACAAGATGTCACAGATAGTCCGGTGACAGGCGAAGCAATTAAGCCTTTGTCGGCTCCGAAACTGGGCCATGCATCAGCAGAAACAATCGCAGCTTTAGCTGAACGAATCAAGCAAGCGAAATTACCTGTTTTACTTTTAGGAATGCGGGCCTCTGCACGAAAAGTTACCGCAGCCATTCGTGAATTGGTTGCTATAACTGGTTTGCCAGTCGTGGAAACGTTCCAAGGAGCAGGCATTATTTCAAAAGAATTAGAAGAACATTTCTTTGGGCGTGTTGGTTTATTTCGAAACCAACCTGGGGATCGTTTGTTAAAAAGAAGTGATTTAGTGATTGCGATTGGTTATGACCCAATTGAATATGAGGCACGTAATTGGAATGCAGAAAAAGATGCGCGCGTTATTGTTATTGATGAAGTTCAAATGGAAATTGACCAATATATGCAACCGGAAGAAGAGCTAATTGGTGATATGTCTAAAAATATTTTGAAATTATCAGAAGCATTTAGTGAACCAATATTAACAGAAGATGCGCAAGATTATTTAGAAACGCTTCAAGAAAAATTAACGATTAAAGAAGTAAAAACAAGTACAATTGAAAATCGATTACATCCATTAGAAATTGTTCAAACGCTTCAAGAAAAAACCACGAATGAAATGACAGTTACTGTTGACGTAGGGAGTCACTACATTTGGATGGCTCGCCACTTTAGAAGTTATGAACCGCGTCATTTATTATTTAGTAACGGTATGCAAACATTAGGTGTCGCTTTGCCTTGGGCAATCTCGGCTGCGCTGGTTCGTCCGAATACACAAATTATCTCTGTTTCTGGGGACGGCGGTTTCCTATTTTCGGCGCAAGAATTAGAAACAGCGGTTCGTTTAAAGCAAAATATCGTGCATATTATTTGGAATGATGGTAGTTATGATATGGTTAAATTCCAAGAAGAAATGAAATATAATCGATCCTCTGGCGTAGATTTTGGTCCAGTTGATTTTGTGAAATATGCTGAAGCTTTTGGAGCCAAAGGGGTTCGAGTACATTCACAAGCAGAATTTGCCGCAGCTTTAGAAGAAGGAATGCAAACAGAAGGCCCAGTGATTATTGATGTTCCTGTGGATTATTCAGATAATCAAGAATTAGGTAAAACATTGTTACCAGATCAACTTTATTAGGAGATGGAAAAATGAGCGAACAATATGTTTATCAACATGGTACGCTAGGCGGTTTAATGGAAAGTTTGATGGCAGGAACGGCAGAAATTGGTACGTTACTCACGCAAGGTGATTTTGGAATTGGGACATTAGAAGGCTCAAATGGCGAAATTATTTTATTGGACGGTATATTGTATCATGCGAATCAAACTGGCGAAATTACTATTTTAGAAGGCGAAGAATTAACGCCATATGCCGCAGTTACTCGTTTTCAAGAAGATGGCGCATTCCCTGTATCAACGGAAACCGATGAAAATATTAAAGCACAAATTTTAGAAAAAATTAGTCCTAATTTTTTTGCGGCAATTAAAATTAGCGGTCTTTTTGCGAAGATGCATGTCCGTGTGGCACCTAAACAAGAAAAACCATATCCACCATTTGTAGAAGCAGCACGCAATCAACCTGAATTTACAGCGGAGAATATTCAGGGAACAGTTGTAGGGTTCTTTACACCTAAATTATTTCATGGTGCTTCTGCTGCAGGATTTCATTTGCACTTTATCAGTGAGGATCACCAATTTGGTGGGCACATTCTTGATTTTGGCATTAAACAAGGGACTGTTTCGTGGATGGAAGCAGCAGAATTGCGGCAGCATTTTCCAGTTCATGATGCTGACTATCGGAATAAAGAAATTGATATTGCAAAAGCTTTGTCCGCAATTGAAGAAGCGGAATAACAAGGCACATTTCTCCACGCCCATTCAAGTTGACCTAGTTAGTCAACTTGAATGGGCTTATTGCTGCTCGTCGCTTTTTGTTGTTATTTTTCAAAAAAAAATAGTATCCTTTTTATAATAAGCAAATAACAATTGGAAAGGATGGCGTAATGGACACACTTTATAGAAGTTGGCAATTGTCTGGTTGGCTTTATCATGATATTTTTGTCATCATTGTAGCAATTATTTTTATAGTAATTAGTGGTATTTTGGTTATTTCCTTAATAAGAAGGCGGAGTACAAGGCGACTGGTTCCCTATGCGTTAATTTTGTTGGTTTATCTTGCAGTGGTACATTTTGCTGGTTTAATCTTTTTCGGAATGTTTCGTTCAGTAACGATTGAAGAGAAAAGTGCGACGTTTTATTCTGAAAAAACGAAAGGCTTAACTTCAATCGAGCGAATGATTATCCCAAATGGACGAACGAATGGCATTAGCACCAGTAACTCATTGTTCCAAGTGATTTCTGTTAATAGTCAGACGGGCGAACGAATGTGGAGTAAACGTTTAGGTTGGCGTGATTATTTAATTGGTCAAACAGATCAATATGTGGTTTTGAATAATGCTGATAACGAGGCCATTTACTTACTCGATACAAAAACAGGGAAAAAACAGTTTTCTGAAGCGGATTTAGTGAAGAAATTCCCTGAATTAAAAGACTATTTAAGCTCTGATTTCGTTGATTATCGTTTTATGGATAATCGCTATCTCTATATTTATGGATTAAACAATCGATATTATCAATTAGATTTGAAAAATTGGCAGTTAAAACAAGATCCAACTTTCAAAGAAGTCTTTCAAACACAAGAAGCGCCTAAATGGACGGTAGATTCAAATGAGAGTCAAATTGGTCAAAAGCTGTCATCGGAAGAGCGTACAACAGTGCAAGGAAAACTAGAAGAGCAACTAATAGCACCAGTTTTATTAGGCAAGAAAGATGAAGCAAATTATTATGTTCTGTCATACAAGAAAAGACAAAGTAATCAAGCGATAGTTGGCTTATACAATTGGCAGAAAAAAACATACGAGTGGCAAACACCGTTGCTTTTAACTAAAGAAAATGTACCTATTGAAGCTTTTCAAGTAGAGGATGCGTTATTCATTAAAGTCCCGCGTTATTTATACAAAATTAACCTGAATAATGGTAATCAAGAATATCAGTTTGATTACCGTTGGGGCCAAGTGATTCGTTAAACGAAAAGTGGTAAAGCATGCTTAGACAAATAGAAGGAGCAAATAGTCCTTATGATATAAAAAAACGCTTAGAAGAGTAGTGATTCCGCTAGTTTTCTAAGCGTTTTTTTTATTTTATGCAGGTCCAGAGATTAAATTCCAGATAATCGAACCTGTATATGCGCCAGGAAATAATTGTGAAACAGGGGTTTGGATTGCAAGAGAAATATCGGTCATGCGGCCACTCCACATGCCTTGTCCTTTTCTATCACCAGCGTTACTCATTAAAGTCGCACCGTTACCGATAATAATTGGGTTGGTCGGGAAGTCGGGTGCAGCAGGATCTTCTGAAAAATCCAGTCCATACATTGTATTTGTCATAAAGAAACGCCTTAACGTTTTGTCATAGCGAGCATAGCCGCCTGTTAATTGAAACGTAATGATGCCTAGTAAAGAATGAGCTTCGTTTCGCATGTGTGGGATTTCAGCAGTGACATGCCAACCAGTTAAGGCTCCGCGAACATCCCCCATCCCGAAGTGTCTCATTGTATGAGTATTGCCTTCAGAAGGTCGTATAGGAACTGCTGTTAAATCACCAGAAATCGCTTGAGTTTCAAAAGTAAATTCTTTCGGAATGAAGAGCAAGTCAAAACTAGTGTTAGGATTTTCTAAGTCAGGATCAATGGCATCGTCAACCGATTCATCGCCAGGCAGCCCTCCAAGTTCTAGTTCAACTGAAACCGGCGTTTTTCCAGAACGGGTGGCAAAAGAAACCGATGGGTCAAAAGTAAAGAGACTGAATATTAGAAACAAGGCTGCCATTGATTGATAAGTGAGTAGATTTTTTTTATTCAAGAAAGTTCCTCCTTTAGGTGCTGATAATATAAGTATACGCAAAAAGAGCTGTTTTTATTTATCAGTAATTTACAGGGAATTCGAAAATATTGAGACAAATAGTTTTTAATATTAGTTGAGAAAGGTGAGTCGACAATTTTTACTTGTTGATTCTGTCTTTTTTGAGCACCATTCGTTATATCAAGCATGCTAAAATATAAAAGAAATCATCAGGTATCACTAATGAAAAGGGAGAGGAGGAGAAAACTTTGAGTAAGTGTTTGGGGTTGTTGATGATTTTATTTGTATTATCTGGCTGTTCAGGAAGTAGGGATTCACAACAGGAAGTCGTTATAGAAAAGTCTGCTAATAATGACAAAGTAAGACAATTTGTCGATCAAAAAAATCCGCATTTAGGAACGCAATTAGAAGCAGAATCTTATACTAAACAGGAAGCGATTGAATTTTTACAAAATGGTTTAGGGATACCAACGAATGACTCGGCGTTTCATTATACGTTTAAGCAGTCAAATAAAGGAAGTTATGTTGTTCAAATTATATCTGAAAAGAATAGTGTCTCAAAAGAGAATGAATTGTTCGGATATTATCAGGTGTATCAAGATGGTATTATAGTGAAAATGATGGAAAAGGATCAAACGTTCCAAGAAAATTAAGTGATAAATAAAAAAGTTGACAAAAAACACAAACAGTCTTGTTTGTGTTTTTTTGTTTAATGTTCGTGTTTTATTTTTTAATAACCTTTTTCGAAAAAATATACGAACGTTCGGGTTTAAAAACGAACAAAAAGATGAAAATGTGTTGAAATATACGTTTTCCTTGCGTATACTGATGAAGTGAAAAAACGAACGAGGAGTGTACGAATGAACAAGAAAGTTCCTTATTTAATTGTGGCACCGGGGCTAGTACTATTATTATTTTTCTTAATGATTCCATTAATTACTAGCATTTTGCCAACCATTTTTACTGATCATGGCTTGACACTAAATCAGTATGTTACTTTTTTTAAAGATGACTATAATGTTTCAATTTTCTGGCGAACGATAAGAGTTTCGTTAATAGTGACGGGTATTTCAATTGTGTTGGGCATTCCAACGGCATACTTTATTGCTGGAGTTTCCAAAAAATGGCGTGGCTTTTTAATGGCTATGACCTTGTTTCCACTATTAACCAACTCAGTTATTCGAAGTTTTGCTTGGATTAACATTTTAGGAAAAAACGGTGTAGTGAATACGTTGTTATTAAAAACGGGCTTAATTGAGCAACCGCTGAATTTATTGTATACAGAATTTGCAATTATTATCGGTTCAGTGTATTTATTTTTACCGACAATGATTATGACCTTAGTTGGGGTTATGGAAAACATTGAAGGAGAAATGCTAGAAGCGGCTGAGACGCTAGGCGCCAATCCAATGACGGCTTTTCGGAAAATTGTTTTACCTTTATCAATTCCAGGCACCATTGTAGGAAGTATATTAGTGTTTACAGGAACTTTAACGGCTTATACGACGCCACAGCTGTTAGGTGGTAACCAAAAAATGATGATGTCGACCTTCTTATATCAAAAGGCTAATACTTTAGGTGATTGGCAATCGGCGAGTGTTCTTGCATTTATTATGATTTTAACGACATTAATTGTGATGAAAGGCCTAGACATGGTCGCTAAGAAAGTAGATCGGAGAGAAGCAAATCATGCGTAAGCAAAAAGGACTATCTGTTATTGCAATTCTAGTTTTTCTGTTTTTATTTTTACCATTATGTTTGATTGTGGTGACTTCTTTTGGAACAGCCGCAGCGATTCAATTTCCGATTAAAGGCTTTACTTTAGATTGGTACGCCAAAGCCTTACAATCGGAAACGTTTATGGACAGTTTTAAGTTAAGCTTGTTGATTGGGGTATTAGCGACTGTTTTAGCATTAATAGTAGGGATTCCGGCTTCCTATGCGCTGGCACGTTATTCCGTTCGTGGGCGCAACTTTATTAAAAGCTTTTTCTTATCCCCAACTGTGATTCCAGGAATTGTGGTCGGGTATACGTTATTTCAATATATTGTTATTAAATTAGGTTTGCCTGTCTTTCAAGGATTGTTAATGGGGCATTTTTTAATTAGTTTGCCTTATATTATTCGAGTGGTTGGATCAAGTATGGAACAACTAGATTATTCAATGGAAGAAGTAGCTTGGACATTAGGTTGTACAAGATTGCGAGCTTTCATTCAAATTGTTTTACCCAATGTGTCTTCAGGAATTTTTGCAGCCTTTATGTTAGCATTTGTCAATTCGTTTAACAATGTTCCTGTATCGATGTTTTTATCAGGTCCCGGTGTGACGATGCTGCCTACTTCTTTATTAAGTTATATGGAATACAATTATGATCCAACTGTTTCAGCAATTTCTGTATTGTTGATGCTACTAACAATGGGCTTAATGTTTTTAATTGAAAAAACGTTGGGACTAGCTTCCATTGCCTAAAACATGGAAGAAGCACGAGATAGAAAGAGGAGAAAATTTTGACTTTTGTGGATTTAAAAGATATTCGCGTCAGCTATGACGGAAAACAAGATATTTTAAAAGATTTAAATATTTCAATGGAAAAAGGAGAGTTAGTTTCTTTATTAGGACCGAGTGGTTGTGGTAAAACGACTACGCTAAGAGTGATTGCTGGATTAATTAAGCCAAACGACGGACAGTTTTTCGTTGACCAAGAAGAACTAACAAAGGTTCCTGTCCATAAAAGAAACTTCGGGATGGTTTTTCAAAGCTATGCGTTATTTCCCCATTTAACGATTGCAGAAAATGTCGCTTTTGGGCTGAAATTACGCAAAGAAAGCAAACAAACCATGGACCAAAAAGTCACGGAAATGCTAAAAGTATGTGGTTTAGAAAGCTTGGGCGACCGTTATCCAAAACAATTATCTGGTGGTCAAAGACAGCGGGTTGCGCTAGCACGTGCTCTGATTATCGAACCTAAACTATTACTACTGGATGAACCGTTGAGTAATTTAGATGCAAAATTACGAGTGGCAATGCGGATTGAAATCAAACGGATTCAACAACAATTAGGCATTACGACAGTTTTTGTCACACATGACCAAGAAGAATGTTTTTCTATTTCAGATAAAGTGGCCATTATGAATAATGGCGTGATTGAACAATATGATTCACCAGAAACGATTTATCGTTTGCCTCGTACTAAATTTGTCGCTGAATTTATCGGTTTTGAAAACTTTTTCTCTGTCGAAAAAATGGAAGCTGGTCATTATCGGACACAAACAAATCAAATAGTGAAAACGACTAATCCTGAACCAAATGTTACAACGACAGTGGCAACGATTCGTCCAGAGGACATTGAGATTGTTTCAGAAGCTGCTACTAATACTGTCGCAGGTACTGTCGCTGTCCGAACATTTTTAGGGAAAAGCTATCAATATGAAGTGGAAACAGCGTTAGGTACATTGCTGGTTAATGGAACAAGTGAACAGTTATATGAAACAAACGAAACCATTCACTTGGCTTTTCCAGCTGAGAAATTAGTTATTTTAGAAAAATAAAAACCATTTTGGAGGAAGATTTAAAAATGAAAAAACGCGTAATTTTAGGGACATTAGTCGCTGCAACGTTATTAATGACTGCTTGTGGAAACAGCGAAGCAACTACGAAAAGCGAGAGCAAAGGTGGAAGTAATGCTTTAGTCGTTTCAACTTTCGGATTAAGTGAAGATATTGTCAAAAAAGACATTATCGCTCCGTTTGAAAAAGAGAATGAAGCGAAAGTTACCTTAGAAGTAGGCAATAGCGCAGACCGCTTTACGAAATTAAAAAATAATCCCAATGCGGGAATTGATGTCATTGAATTAGCACAAGCAAATGCAGCACAAGGTGGAAAAGAAGGGTTATTTGAAAAAATTACAGAAAAAGAAGTACCTAATTTAAGTCAGTTAACGCCGGGAGCAAAAGAGGTTTTTGAAAGTGGTGCTGGCGTACCAATTGCTGTAAACAGTATCGGGATTGTTTACAACAAAGAAAAATTAGGCAAAGAAATTAAGAACTGGGATGACTTATGGTCAGCTGATTTGAAAGGTAAAATTTCTGTTCCAGACGTTGCCACGACGGCAGGTCCTTTAATGTTATACGTTGCTAGTGAACATGCTGGTCAAGATATTACAAAAGATAACGGGAAGGCCGCTTTTGAAGCGATGAAAGAATTAAAACCAAACGTTGTTAAAACGTATTCAAAATCGTCAGACTTAGCTAATATGTTCCAATCTGGTGAAATTGAAGCAGCTGTGGTTGCTGATTTTGCGGTTGATATTATTCAAGGCGCAGCAGAAAACGTGACGTATGTCGTCCCAGAAAGCGGCACGTATGCCAACTATAATACAGTCAATATTCCTAAAAAAGCACAAAACAAAGAAACTGCCTTTAAATTTGTTAACGCACGGATTAGTGAAGAATCACAAAAGGCCAAAGCGATTTCATTAAATGAAGGACCTACAAATCAACAAGTAACGCTAAGCGAAAAAGAAGCGAAAAATAAAACATATGGTGCCATTGCCGAACGTGCCAAAACAGTCGATTTTAATTTTATTAATAGTCAACTAGCGGATTGGATTGATCAATGGAACCGGACGATGAATCAATAGTTTTAGAAAAGAGGGACAAAATGAACGTCGATGTATTACTAAAAAATGTGTGGCTGTATCAAACAGTCACTCAAACATTCGTTCAACGAAATGTTGCGATTAAAAATGATAAATTTTATTACATTTATGAAGAAGAGAACGTCAATTTACATCCCCAAAAAACAATTAATGCCGAGAATCAATGGATGATTCCCGGCTTAATTGATGCACACATGCATATTGAAAGTTCCATGACGACACCTACTATTTTTTCCAAAGCAGTAGTGCGTTACGGTGTGACAACGGTGATTGCCGATGCCCATGAAATGGCTAACGTATTTGGCTTAGAAGGCTTAAAAGCTTTTATGGCCGCTGAAACAGAACTAGATATCTTTCACGCAATTCCTTCCTCGGTTCCTTCGACCACTCCCGAATTAGAAACAACTGGTGGGATTATCGGCTTAGCAGAAGTAGCAGAATTACTCAAAGAGCCAAAAGTGATTTGTTTAGGGGAAGCCATGAATTTTAAAGGGATTTCCTATGAGCCAGATTCTTTAATTCGTCAAATTATCGATTTGTGCCAAAAACAACGACCAACCATGCCTTTAGAAGGCCACTGTCCTAAAATCGAAGATCAAGAGTTAGCAGATTTTCTATATAGTGGTATCACTTCAGATCATACCCATCAATTTCCTAAAACGTTAAAAGAAAAAATTGAAGCGGGCGTCTTTATTCAATTTCAAAATAAATCAATCACTCCTGAAAACATTCAGGTGATAGTAGACAATGACTTCTACAATTATGCAAGTATTATCACGGATGACGTGATGGCTGATGATTTGCTAAAAGGTCATCTAAATGAAAATGTCAAAAAAGCCGTTCATGCAGGATTGCCTATCGAAAAAGCCATTTATATGGCAACTTATACGCCGGCCAAACGAATGGGTCTCCATGATCGTGGCGAAATTGCACCTGGTAAAAAAGCTGACTTTTTGTTATTAAATGACTTAGAAAGTTTTGATATTAATACGGTTTATAAATCTGGAAAGGTCGTTTTTGAAAAAGGCGAGCCCTTCCATTATCCAGAAAAAATCGAAGAGTTTCCAGCCGCTTACCAACAAACCATCCAATGTAAAAAGTTAACAGAAGAAGATTTACTTTTAAAGGTGGCTACAACAAAAGAAACAGTTCGTTGTAATGTGATTCAAAAACAAGAGATTGGCACATTTACAGAGCGAATTACAAAAGAAATTCCTGTTGAAAATGGGTTGTTGCAATGGCAAAAAGCCAACTGTGCCTTATTAATTGTGATGGAACGTTACGGAAAAAATGGCAATATTTCTTTTTCTTTAATGGATCAACCCCTTTCCGAGAAAGGAGCCATTGCGACAACCTGGGCCCATGATCATCATAATTTAATGGTGATGGGTAATACGATTGAGGATATTTTATTAGCGCAGAATGAATTATTAGCGATGCAAGGCGGCTATTTGGTTGCTTCGGATCAGCAAGTGATGGCAACTTGTCCTTTACCAATTGGTGGGATTTTGTCGCAAGCACCGATTGAACAATTAGGCGCTTCTTTGCAAAAAGTTCGACAAGCTATGCAAGCGTTAGGCTATCAAAATATGAATGAAATCATGTCTTTTTCTACACTATCATTGCCTGTCTCGCCAGCCATTAAAGTGACAGATTTTGGGATGATGGATACGAAGTCACAACGTTTCTATCCATTAGTTTTTCCAGAGGATGGAGTTCTTTTGCATGAAAACACTCATTAAAAATGTGCATATACTAACAATGGATGAGCAATTTTCAGAAATCAAAGCCGGCTATTTAGTGATTGAAGAAGACACAATTGTGGAATTAGCACCAATGACCACACTTGATGAAAAGCGAATGGCTGCAAATCAAGTAATCGATGGTCAAAATGGAATTTTAATGCCTGGGATGATTAACACCCATACCCATGTAGGCATGATTCCGTTTCGTTCGTTAGGAGACGATGTGCCAGATCGACTCCGGCGTTTTCTTTTTCCATTAGAACAATTCATGACAAAAGAATTAGTAGGATGCAGTAGTGATTATGCAATTGCCGAAATGTTACTGAGTGGTATTACGAGCTTTTGTGATATGTATTATTTTGAAGATGAAATTGCTAAAAGTTGTGAAAAAATGAGTGTTCGTGCTTTGCTCGGAGAGACGATCATTGATATGCCCACTTGTGATAGTCCAGAACCTTCAAGCGGTCTTTTTTACGCGGAAACCTTTATTCGCAAGTGGCAAGGCCATCCGTTGATTACGCCTATACTTGCGCCACATGCACCGAATACCAATTCACCAGAAGTGTTGGCAAAAATTATTGAACTTAGTCGGCGATACCAAGTTCCTGTGACCATGCACGTTGCTGAAATGACTTATGAAATGGCTGAGTTTGAAAAAGCCTATCAAAAAACACCAATTGCTTTCTTAGAAGAACTGGGTTATTTGAGCGAGCCGTTTATTTTAGCGCATTGTATTTTGGCAACAGATGAAGATCTTGCGAGTTTAGCTGCTACTAATGGAAAAGCGCGTGTCGCTCATTGTATCGGTGCGAATACTAAATCAGCCAAAGGCGTAGCGCCGATTAAGCAAATGCTTGATCAAGGGATTATTGTCGGTTTAGGCACGGATGGACCTAGTAGTGGGAATACATTAGATTTATTCACCCAAATGCGCATGGTTGCGAATTTTCATAAGACAGCACACCAAGATCGCTCCTTGTTTCCTGCAAAAGAAATTGTTTATCTGGCAACGATGGGGGGCGCTAAAACGTTAGGTTTGGCGGAGCAAGTCGGTTCATTGGAAGTGGGCAAAAAAGCGGATATAACATTAATTGAAACGCAATCAGTTAATATGTTTCCGATTTTTGATGCCTATTCAGCGTTGGTTTATTCAGCAAATGCTAGCAATGTTGAAGCTGTTTGGGTGAACGGTCAACAGTTAGTTGCCAATAAAGAATTACAACAAGCTAATCTCAAAGAAATCAAGGAAAAATTATATCAGGCCATGAATACGTTTGTGAAAGAAGCTAAAAAAAGAGCTGCTCTCTAAACAGAGCAAGTAGGACGTATCGGATTGATTAAATAACGCTGAATTGACGTTTAGTGATTTAGGTTCTAATAGAGCGCAGACAAACTTTTAATGAAAGAGTTGTCTGTGTTCTTTTTTGTTATAAACATTTTTCTTTTTCTATATATATTTTTAAGGTAAGTTGTATTATAGTAAGTTTGAGAAGATGAGAATGAGAGGAAAAGCAATGAATATACAACGGTTTATAGAAAAACGCAAAGCACGTGGTTTGTCACAAAGTGAATTGGCTAAAGGGATTTGTACGCAAGTTACGGTTAGTCGCTTTGAAAAGAATGGTCAAGTCCCAACTTTAAAAATATTGATCCAACTATGTAATCGTTTAGAGCTACCTTTGGGGGAACTCTTCCCGCGCGTAGGGATTAAACAACCTGAAATTCTTGAAAAAATGGAAGAAGCAGAATTCTTCTTGATTACCAGCGAACATGACCAATTGCAAACAATTTTAAAAAATATTCCTTTTGATGAAATCAAAGATTCCCAACTGTTATTAGAATATTATTATTTACAAGGCTTTGTCATGATTTTTCAAAATGCTTCGTTGATGGATTGCTTATTTACCTTTGAAAAACTTCTGTTTGAAGAGCAAAAATACACGAGCGATATTTACCGTTTGTTAGCTTTTACTGGAATTGGCATGGCCTATGCCAAAGAAGGCGAAATTGAGAAAGCCGAATTTTATTTCAATAAGGTCTTCAAGGAAATTTATCTCTATACTATTCAATCAATGGAAGATACTTGGCGAGTATTAAATGTTGTCTTTCACTGTGGTGTTTTTTATGCAGAAAAAGGCGATTTAGAAACAAGTGATGCTTTGTTAGAGTATGCGATTTCCATCTGTTCTGATAATCACGTCACGTATTACTTGGCAAGAGCAGCTTTCCAGCTTGCGAAAAATGCCTTAGCTGAAGAAAAGCCGCAAGAGCAAATTTTAGAACTACTACAAGATGCCCGCGCGTATGCAAAAATCAATAAAAACCGCATCTTGTTGGAAGCAATTCAAACATTGAAAGAAACAATTTTATCTAAGGGAAATTAGTTTATATAGAAAATTATATATTTATTTTCAAAATATAATAAAAAAAGCGTTTTTTAAAAGAGTTCAAGACAAGTTACGACCTTAAATGAAAATTTTAAGGTCGTTATTTTATATAAAAAAATATATAAACGACTTGACTGGCATCAAATAAAGGCGTATGATTCATTTGTGAATAAATGTGAAATAAAACACAATCTTTCGTGGAGAGGAAGTCTTGAGGTGCAACAAAGTCAAACTATTTATTTGATGGGCACAGTAATAGATGTATTTGTAGACCATGAAGAACCTGAAAAAATTCTAGAAGAAGTGCACCAACGATTGATCACTTATGAACAACGTTTTAGTGCAAATGATTCAACTTCGGAACTGATGGCTGTCAATCAACAAGCTGGGCAAAAACCAGTTAGCGTTCATCCAGAGTTGTATCAATTAATTACATTAGGGAAAAAACATAGTTGTGATCCAGCTAGTCATTTGAATGTTACCATTGGCCCACTAGTTCAAACGTGGCGAATCGGTTTTAAAGATGCCCGTGTCCCGTCAGAAAAGGAGATTAAAGCCTGTTTGAAAAAAATTAATCCAGAAAAGATTCACTTAAATCCCTTAAAACAAACGGTTTTTTTGGAAGAAGAAGGAATGAAATTAGATCTGGGGGCTTTAGCAAAAGGCTATATCGCTGATTTACTAATTGCCTATTTGAAAGAAGTCCATGTGACGTCTGCTTTGATTAATCTGGGCGGCAATATTGTGACGTTGGGGCCCTCTATGCATCAAAACAAAAAATGGCGAATTGGTATTCGCAATCCGCAAGAATCCAGAGAAACAATCAGCTTACTTGTCGAAGTGGCTAATCAATCGGTTGTGACGTCGGGTATTTATGAAAGAAGTTTAACCGAAGCTGGGCGAGTCTATCACCATCTGTTGGATCCGACAACCGGTTACCCATTGGAAACTGAAATGGCCAGCATCACAATTATCTCGGATGCTTCAGTGGATGGTGAGATTTGGACAACGCGTTTATTTGGTTATCCAATTCCAGAAGCGCTTGAAATCCTCAATCAACTAGATGGGATTGAAGGAGTCATCATTACACAAGACCAGCAAATTTTATATAGCAGTGGGTTAGCAGATACTCTTCACATTATCCATTCATAGAACCGAAAAAGAAAGGACAGCTCATTATGAAAAAAATTATCGGCTTAGTAGGAACGAACTCAGAGCAATCAACCAATCGTCAACTTTTGCAATTTATGCAACACTATTTTGCGCAGGAGGCTGACATTGAACTAGTTGAAATTGTTGACTTTCCTATGTTTAACAAGCCAGAAGACAAAGTTTTGCCAGAAATAGTTAAAACGGTTGCTGAAAAAATTGAAGCAGCAGATGGCGTCATTATCAGTACGCCTGAATATGACCATGCGGTGCCGGCTTCTTTGATGAATGCCCTAAGTTGGTTATCTTACGGGATTTTTCCGTTTGTTGATAAACCAGTTATGATTACTGGTGCATCCTATGGCACGTTAGGTTCCTCTAGAGCACAAGCGCATCTGCGTCAAATTTTAGATGCTCCTGAATTGAAAGCACGAATTATGCCAAGCTCTGAATTTCTATTAGCGCATTCCTTACAAGCTTTTGATGAAAACAATGCGTTAAAAGATTCAGAACAAATAGATAAACTAGCTGGTTTGTTTGCAGATTTTTGTGTATTTATTGAAATTACAGAACAGCTGAAACATGCGCATGCGCAAAATAAAAAAGAAGCAGAAAATTTCTCATGGGAAACGATTTAACGAAATGGAGTGAATAAAATGAAATTAATTGGGATCGTCGGATCAAACGCTGATTCTTCTTATAATCGGTTACTACTGCAATATATTGGCAAAGAGTTTTATAAAATGTTCGACTTGGAAATTTTAGAAATTAAAGATATTCCAATGTTTAATCAAAGTAAGGATCAAACGAACAGTGTCTTGATTCAGAATATGAATCGCAAAATTTTACAAGCAGACGGCGTAATTATTGCGACGCCCGAACATAACCATACCATTCCTGCCGGTTTGAAAAGTGTGTTAGAATGGTTATCTTTCAAAATTCATCCGCTGGAAAATAAACCAGTAATGATTGTTGGTTGCTCTTATTATGATCAAGGAACCTCGCGTGCGCAATTACATCTCCGTCAAATTCTTGATGCACCTGGTGTCAATGCAATCGTGATGCCTGGAAACGAGTTTTTATTAGGAAAAGCGAAAGAAGCATTTGATGAAAACGGCAACTTAATTGCGGAGGGAACACGTCAATTTTTAGAAAGCACATTACAAAAATTCGTGGAATTCATTGATGTGATTTCAAAATTAGAAGGGGCTAAGCCAAAAGACTTACCTGAAGATTTACATGCAAAAGGAACCATTGAAACAACGATCGAAGGGGTTGATATGGCAGCAGATGATTGGGTAGAACAAGCAGCAGAAGCGGTTCAGGCTGTGGAAGGCGACACATACGTAAAATTAGATCGAGGCATTTTAACCGTAGATCAGCTAAATTATTTCTTAAAATCAATGCCAATGGAATTGACTTACGCAGACAGTAATAATCAATTTTTATATTACAATAAAAAAATGGCTGCTGAAGAAATGTTTGCTAAACGGCAACCAGGACAAGTTGGTAATCCATTAGCGAATTGCCATCCACCAAAAGCATTGAAAAATGTAGAATGGGTGATTCAACAATTACGGTCAGGAAAAACAGATGCTATTCGCGTTCATGTTCCAATGCACGGACCAGATACCTATGTAGTGCATAACTATCAAGCGATGTATGATGATAATGGAAATTACGCGGGAATTAATGAGTATATTTTAGACTTTAAACCAATTGTTGATTGGTATTTAAAACAAACTGGGCAAGAATTAGTCGGTGGAAAAAACGTCGATGCAGTCAGTGGTGCCTCCAAAAAAGAAGCGCCAGAAACGGCAGATAGTGTCTCAAGTGCATCAGTCCATGAAGAAGAGTCAGCGACCGAAAAGCCAACAGTTGACAGCGTTTCTAGCGCTTCAATTAAAGAGTAAAATAACAGTAAAAAATAGCGGCAACAAGTAGTCATACTGTATTCAGATTAGCAATGCCAAATGAGGACTTTTATTGACAGAAGCTGATACTTAAAAGAGTAAGAACTTTATAGGAAGATAGTATAGAAGACGAACCAAAAGTTTCAATCATTTTTGACGAATAGGCTAGAAAAGAAACAGAAAATTAGTCAAACAAATCAGCTTTTCTTTAAATTTAAAGTAAAAAAATAACAAAAAAAGCCTCCTTGGTGACGCAAGGGGGCTTTTTTTGGTTAAAATAATACTTTTCTATGAAGATTCCTAAATATCGAAAGAATCATTTTTAAATTTGTGGAAAAAATAAGCAAGATTGACACTCACGTCTTGTTAAAAAAATAGATACTTAAGGCGTGATAGTTTGGAGTTGAAAATGTGACTACTTTGTTAGATGAATTATTAGACCAAGAATTCCGAGATAAATTACTTATTTATCAAACTTTTATGAATAGTGAAGGTCCATTATTAAAAGAAGAATTTTATGGATATTTTGATTTATCCACTCAAAAGTTAGAATCGTTGTGCCGTCAAATAAATTATGAATGTACACAGATTTCTTCAAGGAGTCAAATTCTTTTTCCAGCTAAAGGACTGATTAGTGCGCAAAAATTATCGCAAATTGATTATCAAGCCTTAAGAAAATATTATTTTGATCAATCACTAATGGCCAAGTTGCTTCTTGATGTGGGCCTCTATCAAAAGCACACGATTCAAGAATTTTCTCAAATTCATTTTATGAGCAAAAGCAAAATTTATGCCTTCTCGTATAAACTAAATCTGATTTTAGCTAATTGGCGTATTAAATTAAAGTCAACAGGCTTGGTTGGAGAAGAGAAAAATATCCGAAGTTTTTGTTTTCAATGCTTGTATTATTTTTATGGAAGTAATCAAGAAAGGCTGCCTAACATTTTGCTGGAAAATAGTCCTGGCATTAAACGATTTATAAACGATTTACAACTGATGTATCAAAGAACGTTTAGTCTTAATCAAAGCGCACAACTATTTATTCTTTTAACGATCCAACGTTTTCGTGTGTTTTCTGATCATGTAGTGGACTCTTTTACGGAAGTTCATGTGCCTAGCTGTTTACAGCATGCGTTTGAAAAAATTTATACAAGCGAAACCCCTCTTTTTAAAGAGGATTTTGGCAAAGAGACTTCATATATTTTTCTTTTTTTAAGTTTAAATGAATACATTGATAGTCCGATTGTTTTTCCAGATAAGTTAACCATGTTAGACGAATTTATTGATCATATGAATAGTGTTATTCCTTTCTTTGAAAAGCGAATTACGGTGGAAACAAAAGAAAAATTAAAGTTGATTTGTTATCGCTGGGACCGCCTATACTTTTCAGTGGCTGCATTTATTCCCGCCAAGCAGAGCAGTTTCTTTGAAGAGCGGTTTCCTCAAATTCATCGCGCCTTAGATGGTTTTGTACAAAAGACAGAGTCGCTGCATCAAAAACGATTTTTAATGTATGAACGCGTGCATCTATACTATGATTTTATGTTTTGTTTGTTAAATGATCGGTCTTTTTGCGCAATTGAAAAAACGATTCATGTATTTGTTGATTTTTCTGGTGGGGAGGATTATAACCGCTTTATTGCAAAAATTATTGCTTCTTTCAATTATATGGATGTCATGATTGATCACAAATTAACCTTAGAAACCGATTTGTATTTGTCCGATTTTTATAGTTCGAAAGTACGGTGTCGTCAATTGACATGGCGTCATTTGCCGGAAACAAAAGATTGGCAAGTATTTGCTGAGGTGGTCAGAGAACTAAGAAAGGGAGAGACTCAGAAAAATGAGCACTATGGGAGAGAACCAATCGAGATGTGGCGAGAACAAGAATACGAAGGATAGTCAATTGAGACAAGCAGGTAACTATAAAGATTTAACTGGCCAAAAGTTTGGTGAGTTGACAGTAGTAGCACCAACGGCAAAAAGAAAAGAAGGGCTAATTGTTTGGGCCTGTCGCTGTTCTTGTGGGAGCTATACAGAAGCTTCAAGAAGACAACTAATTCGTGGGTATCGAACCAAATGTGCGCACCATCGCTATCAAACAATGTTGAAAAAAAACTATCATGAATTAGTCGTGGTACGGATCGAAAGTATTCAACAGACAATGAAAGCGTATTGTCTGTGTTCGTGCGGACAAGCTTGCTGGGTTCGCTGTGAAAATTTGTTGAATGGCCATACCAAAAGTTGCGGTCATCGTAAAAAGAAGGATTACCGACAAAGAGTTGCTGGCGTAATTCCAGGGAAGTTACAAAGTAAACGCCCCAAAAATAATAGCAGTGGACACAAAGGGGTGAGCCAGACCGCTTCTGGGAAATGGCTGGCTTATATCTCTTTGAAAGGCAAGCGCCATAACTTAGGTATCTTTACGAAAAAAAGTGAAGCAATTTTAGCAAGAAAATTAGCAGAACGTCGTCTATTTCAACCAATTTTACAACAAGAAATAGTGACTATAAATAAGGAAGTTTAGCGACAGAGAGGATGCGAAAGATGTTAGCAGGCTTATTTTCAGTAACTGGAATGATTTTATTGGGGATTTTATTTTGCTTAATTGGTTATCAAACGTTTCGAAAACATCATCATTAAGAGAAGAATGTTCTAGCTAGATAATTTCATCGACAGATGAAATTATCTAGCTTTTTTTATAAAAAAGCTAAGAAAAGGATAAGAGATTGTGGAAATTCTTTAGGTTGTTTAACAAAGCCTTAATTTCCTTTGTTTTAGATTGTGGTTAAGAAGATTTTTCTCTATACTAAGTCTTCGGAAATCAAAGAAAAGAAAGGAGCGAGTGATGTGGTTAAAAAAATTGGTTTAAGTATAATGCTCTTATTTTTTTTCTTAATTATCGCACTCCCAATCTATGCGTGGAAGATTGAGCCGAATTTAGTTCACGTTAATCAGGTGACTTTGGGAAAGAAAAATCAACGAGAACCATTGAATGTTGTGCAACTTTCGGATATACAAGTTTCAGAATTTTATGAGACGAAGCGGTTAGATAAAGTCATAAAAAAAGTCAATCGTGAAAAACCAGATATTATCGTTTTTACAGGTGATTTATTTGACAATTATGCCAAAAATCCGCAACAAAAAGAACCGATGATTGAAAAATTAAAACAGTTGCAAGCGACAATTGGAAAATATGCAGTTTGGGGAAATCATGATTACGGTGGCGGTGCTTCTGCGGTGTATGATGAAGTCATGGAGGCCAGTGGCTTTACCGTTATGAAAAACCAAGGAGAAACAGTAACCTTAGCAGATGGACGCCGTCTTTTTATTGGTGGTTTAGATGACTCGTTATTAGGAAATCCTTCCGTTTCAGAAACATTATCCTATCGAGAAACGTATGACTATGCGTTATTAATGACCCATGAACCAGATGTCGCGGATGCATTTGTTGGTACGGGTACACAGTTAGTTTTAGCAGGACATAGCCATGGCGGACAAATTTGGATTCCTTTTTATCCAATCACAAATGTTTTAGCAGAAAAGTATACCAGAGGATTGTATCAGTTGGACCAAGAAACGCAACTATATGTTAATACAGGCCTAGGAACGACCGCCATTCATGCCCGTTTTGGGGTGATCCCTGAAATTACACATTTTACTATCTATATTTAAAAAGTCTGGTCAATCCGACCAGACTTTTTTCTGTTATTTAACAGAATTATTTTTAAGAAAAAGATGTTCATATTTTGGTGAAACGTTTCTATAAAATGCTTTAAAATATCTAGAAAAGAGTATTTTTATGGAAAAAGAAGTAGGGAAAATAATTTCTTTGTAAATGGTCTATAGCGCTTTTTAATGCTGTTATTTTTAAATAAAACCGTAATGTAAGGGTTTACAACTGTTTGAAGTGAATGTATAATCTGTTTGTAGAAACGTTTCACTAAAAAGAAAGGAACCCTGCTTATGAAAAAACTAAAAAAGTTTTATGATCAGCGGCAATTGCATTGGATGGTACTTCCGGGTGTAGCATTCATGATTGTCTTTAACTACATTCCAATTTATGGAATTATCATTGCTTTTAAAAATTATACGATTGTTGATACGGTTTCTTCTGCACCATGGGTTGGACTTGAAAATTTTCGAATCATTATGGAAGATAGTTTTTTTTGGGAAGCAGTTCGTAATACCTTAGCGATTAGTTTAATGAAACTTTTTTTAGGATTCGCTATTCCGATTATCTTAGCGGTAATGATTTTTGAAATGAGAGATGGACATTTAAAAAAAGTGATTCAGACAATTTCTTATATTCCGCACTTTTTTTCTTGGATCGTTTTAGGCGGGATGTTGATTTCGTGGCTTTCAACAAATGGCTTTATCAACCAAGTCATGATGTCGTTAGGCTTAATGAATCAGGGCGTCAATCATTTGTTAGATCCTGATAAGTATTGGTGGATTGCTGTTCTTTCTGATTTGTGGAAAGAAGTAGGTTGGGGCACGATTCTCTATCTTGCTGGCATGTCTCGTATTGATCCAACGTTTTATGAAGCGGCGAGAATTGATGGTGCTTCAAAATTAACACAAATCCGAACGATTACTTTGCCCTTATTAGCGCCGATTATTTCGTTGAACTTAATTCTAAATGTTAGCGGTTTATTGGGATCGAACTTAGATCAAACGTTGGTTTTAATGAATGCTCAAAACCAAAACAAATCAGAAGTAATTAATTCATTTGTTTATCGTATGGGGCTAACGCAAGGGGACTTTTCTTATGCGACGGCAGTTGGTTTAGGGATTTCTGTTATTTCAATTGTTTTATTAGTCATTACAGATCGCATTACTAGAAAAATGAACAATGGTCGGTCGGTTATTTTATAAAGGAGGCAACAGCTGTGATTAAAAGAAAATCAAAAGAAAACAAATGGTTTTACTTTTTCAATACGTTAATTCTTGTGTTGTTTTCTTTATTAATTATCGTGCCAATTTGGAATATTTTAGTTTCCTCAGTTTCGTCAAGTTCGGGTTTAGCCGGTAAAGGCTTGGTTTTATGGCCGAAAGGATTTACGCTAGAAAATTATCGGAAAGTTTTTTCGGATAGTAGCATTCCGCGAGCGTTTTTGATTTCTGTTTTAAAAACAGTCATCGGTGCGTCGACGCATACACTGTTCTGTGCGATTGTTGCCTATGGACTTAGTAAATCTAGACTAGTCGGGCGTAACATTTATACAACGATGGGTGTTATTACAATGTACTTTGGTGGGGGCATGATTCCCACGTATCTTTTGATTAAGTCATTAGGACTCTTAGATACCTTCTGGGTATATATCATTCCAGCTTTATTTAGCTATTATGATGTAGTTATCTTAATGAACTTTTTCCGAGAAATTCCACCATCTTTAGAAGAATCCGCCAAAATAGACGGCGCCAGTGAGTTTCAAATTTTTTATAAAATCTTTTTACCTTTAACAAAACCGGCATTAGCCACCATTATTTTATTTAATGGGGTTGGTCAATGGAATGACTTTATGACCACGAAATTATACATTACCAAAGAATATTTGTATCCATTGCAGATGAAAATTTATGAAATTATTGTTCAATCAAACTTGAGTACCATGACAGAGAGCGGCAGTACAGATATGGTGGTGCAGGCAACGACACGTGGTGTTCAGCTGGCAACAATTGTCATTACAACGATACCAATTTTAATCATTTATCCATTACTACAAAAACACTTTATCGGCGGTATGATGGCCGGTGCAGTAAAAGAATAAAGAAAGTAGGGAACAATATGAAAAAAGTTTTAGGCGGTTTATTGGTGGCAACGGCGGTCGTTAGTTTAGCGGCCTGTAGCGGAGGGGAAAAGAAAGCTAGCTCAGATGTCTCAATTAAGGATCGGTATGAATTAGATGAAAAGACGCCTGCTTGGAAGTTAGATAAGAAGAAAGAACCGACCAAGATTAAATGGTATATTAACTCAGATTGGACGGCATTGCCTTTTGGAAAAGATGTGACCACTGCGCAGATTAAAAAAGATTTAAATGTGGATATTGAATTTATTTCCGGCGATGATTCAAAATTAAATGCCATGATTTCAAGTGGAGATATGCCTGATATTGTGACATTAACTGAAAAAACTGGACAAGCAGCATTGAAAGCAGATTCTTGGGCCTATTCTTTAAACGATTTAGCTAAAAAATATGACCCCTATTTAATGAAAGTTGTTAACCAAGATACGTTTAAATGGTATGCCTTAGAGGATGGAAAAACATATGGTTACCCTAATTACTCTAATACAAAAGCGGATTATGAAAGTGGAAATATCCCAGTAAATGATAATTTTGTTATTCGTGAAGATGTCTATAATGCATTAGGCAAGCCAGACGTTTCAACACCAGAAAATTTTGAAAAAGTCATGCAACAGATTAAAGAAAAATATCCTGAGATGACCCCAATGGGCTTCACCACAGTGGGCGATGGTGCAGGACCATTTTTAGACAAATTACAAGACTTCTTAGGTGTTCCTTTAGAGGATAAAAATGGTAAATACTATGATCGAAATTTAGATAAAGAATACTTAGAATGGTTAAAAACATTTAATGATGTTTACCGAGCAGGAAATATTAGTGATGATAGCTTCACAGATGATGGAGCGACGTTTGATGAAAAAGTGAAACAAGGAAATTATGCAACCATGCTCGTTGCTGGAACCAGTGGTCAAGGTGGGAACTTCACAGAATTTATGAAAAAATCTGGCACACGTTATATAGCCATTGATGGACCAAGTAGCACTTCTGGCCGAAAACCAACATTAAATCAAACCGGCATTTCAGGTTGGTTAAGTAATTACATTACGAAAGATGCGAAAGATCCAGCGAAAGTCACTCAACTGTTCACATATTTAATTGATGAACCGGGACAAATTTTAACAAAATATGGCGTTGAAGGAGTTACTTATGCGTACAATGATCAAGGAAAAATTGATTATTTACCAGAAGTGAAAAAATTAGAACAAACAGACAATGATGCCTACAACAAAAAATATGGCATTAGTCGTTTCCTATACTTTAACAATGACCGTGTTAATAAACTAAAAGTGCCAATGGAAAGTGCTTTAACGCAAATGCAAGAATGGGGCAAAGGAAAATTAGTCCCACATTTCGTAATTGAAAATATTAATCCAGATGCAGGAACGCCGGAAGCTCGGGCGAATGAAGCGATTGAAACCAAACTAAATACAACCGTTATTTCAATGATTCGTGCGAAAGATGATAAAGCCTTTGACAAATCTTTAGAAGACTACAAAGCATTCTTAAAATCAAATAAATGGGATGCAATTGAAAAAATAAAATCTGAGAAAATGGCGGAAAACAGAGACAAACTTAAGTAAGAGAGGAGGAGAGAAAAGCGGATAAAGCAACGAGAAATCCGCTTTTCTCTTTTAATATGAATAAGCTATTTGCATATGAAGGTTGGTATTATCGGATTTTTTCTTTTATTGCCAACTTGATCATTATTAATTTTCTCTTTTTAATTACCTGTATAACAGGCATCTTTAGCGGTGTCGGCTTAATTGCGTTGTATCGAACGATCTATCGTTTGTATCGTGAAAAAGATATTCCTGTTTTGCGAACGTTTTGGACAGCATTAAAAAATAACATCATGCGAGGTTTTATTTTAACAGGTGTCTTGTTCGTTGCTTTTTTACTGGGCGGTATTGTCGTAACAAGTTTATTTAAAATAGCCACTAGTTTAGGTTTCTTAGCTATTTTTCTATTAAGTTTTGTTGCATTATTTTTGACGAGTTTTCTTTTTCTCTTTTCCGTTTTTAATTGGTCCGTTAAAAAGACACTAAGTGAGACGGTTTATGTGGTCTTAAGTAATAGTGCCAATGCGATTATTTTGTTTATTTTACCTCTTTTAACGTTTGTTTTTTTCTATAAGCTTAATTTGTTTTTATATATTGCGTTAGGATTCGGGACAACGGCTTTTCTTCAAGTTGCGTTTTTTCAGAAAGTGTTAGGTGTGGAACATGAATGAGTATTTTGAGTTTTGGCAAAAGACCAAGGAAGAACTTCAAAAAATACCGCTAGATATCCATCGGCGGGTCATTGACTATCCATTGGAAAATGTTCAAGTGGAACAGGTCGACTTTTTAAGTTTCCTAGGTGAGCGCATCTTTGGCTATTTGTTACTTCCTAAAACGGCGGGGAAACAGCCAATAGTGATTGACTGTTTAGGCTATATGAATCATATTCAAGAACCTTGGCAATTTGCTCATTGGACACAAATTGGTTGTGCTTGTTTTGTCATTGATAATCGAGGTCAAGGGGGATTAACCAAAGATCGCGTGCCATATCAAACAATTTGGCATGAAGCACCAATGGGACGAGGATTTCTAGACAAAGAAGATTGGTACCAACGCCGCTTGTTTGCCGACCATTTACGTAGCGTAGAAGTGGTGCGGACCTTTACTGAAATTAATCAGGACCAAATCATTCTTCGTGGTGGTTCCCAAGGGGGTGGCGTAGTGTTAATGGTGAATAGTTTAGTCGACTTCCCGATTTTAGCTACTTTTGCAGATGTTCCAAGTCATTCTTGTTTAGAAAATCGAGTAGCAGAAGGAACGGGTTCGTATCAAATTATTCATCAGTACTTACAAGAGCATCCTCAAGCGCATGAAAAAATTGCCGCGGTTCTTCCTTATTTTGATAGTCGCCACTTTGTTTCGCAAATTAAAAATCCAGTCTTTGCTTCTGTTGGGAGTCACGATCCGATATGTCCAATGAAAGATTTTTTCCCTTCTTATCATCAGATAAAGGCAAGAAAAGCAGTCAGAGTGTATTGGAAAAAAGGCCATGGTGGCGGTGAAACAACCCAGATCCGTCGTGAGATGCGTCAAATTCAACAACTATTGCAGGAGGTTAAAAATGAAAATAGCTACGTATAATGTCCGGGTAGATACAGAGTATGACCAAGATTGGCAATGGTCTTTTCGTAAAGAGGCTGTTTGTCAGTTAATCAATTTTCATGATTGGAGCCTTTGTTGTATTCAAGAAGTACGACCGAATCAAGTCAGGGATTTAAAGGCGTATACAACATTCACCTGTCTTTCTGCGGAAAGAGAAGGGGATGGTCAAGGAGAAGGACTAGCGATTCTCTATAACGAACAAAAAGTTCAGGCTATTGATACAGGGTATTTTTGGTTATCTGAAACACCTCAGCAGCCAAGTATCCATCCTGAAGCTGGCTGTCCAAGAATTGCTTTGTGGGGACTATTTAAGGAAACGACTCAAAATACGCCTTTTTTAGTCATCAATATTCATTTGGATCATATTTCAGATCATGCTCGTTTAGCAGGAATGACCGTTATCTTAGAGGAGTTACATGACAAAATTGCACAGTATCCAACTTTATTAATGGGCGATTTTAATGCAGAGTCGGGTGAAGCGGTGCATCAAGTTGTTCAAAAAAAATTTCAAGATAGCAAAAATTTAGCTACTCATTATGGCCCAAGAGGAACATTTCAAAATTTTACTTACACAAAACCTTGGGCGGAATTAGAAGAAATTGATTATATTTATGTAAAAGGTTGGCAAGTACAGCAAACCGCAAGTTTAACAGATAGTATCGATGGACGTTTTCCCTCCGACCATTTTCCTTTAGAAGCAGAAGTATGTATTGAAGAAAGGTGAGAGTATGAAAGAAAATCAACTGATTCAATTAGTCGAAGAAATGACAATTGATGAGAAAATTAATCAATTATTACAATTAGCAGCAGCGTTTTATTCAGATAAAGCAGAAGAAAAGACCGGCCCTATGTCAGAGCTAGGACTAAGTCAAGAAACGATTGATACGGCGGGGACAACACTAGGTGTTTCCGGTGCAAACGAAGCAAAACGTGTTCAAAAAGAATATATGCAAAATCATCGATTAAATATTCCAACACTTTTAATGGCGGATATTATTCATGGTTTCAGAACCATCTTTCCGATTCCTTTGGCTTTAGGAAGCACTTGGGATGAAGCAGCGGTTGAAAAAATGGCGGAGATTTCAGCAAAAGAAGCTGCTGTTTCAGGATTACATGTAACCTTTTCACCAATGGTTGATTTAGTGCGCGATCCACGTTGGGGACGTGTCATGGAGTCAACAGGTGAAGATCCATTACTCAACAGTCGCTTAGCTGCTGCAATGGTTAGAGGTTACCAAGGAGAAAATTTAAAAGAGGACAATTGGCGAGTAGCCGCGTGCGTGAAGCACTTTGCGGCATATGGTGGTGCCTTAGCTGGTCGGGATTATAATACGGTAGATATGTCTGAACGGCAGCTAAGAGAAATGTATTTACCTGGCTATAAAGCTGGATTAGATGCGGGTGCAAAACTTGTCATGACGTCCTTCAATACAGTGGATGGGATTCCTGCTACAGGCAACCAATGGCTGTTTAGAGACGTATTACGAAATGAATTTGGGTTTGAAGGAGTTGTGATTTCAGACTGGGGAGCGATTAAAGAATTAATTCCTCATGGCGTTGCCAAAGATGAAAAAGAGGCAGCAGAATTGGCTATCAAAGCTGGTGTAGATATTGAAATGATGACCACGTGTTATCCAGATTATTTAAAAGAATTACTTGAAGAAGGCCGGATTGCTGAAACACTTATTGATGAAGCAGTTATGCGAATTTTAAAACTAAAAAATGAGCTAGGCTTATTTGAAAATCCCTATCGTGGTGCGGATGAACAAGCGGAAGCAGAAGTGATTTTAAGCAAAGAACATCGAGAAATAGCTAAAAAGATTGCTCAAAAATCAATGCTTCTTTTAAAAAATGAAAATATTTTGCCTTTTACGCCGCAAGAAAAAATCGCGCTTGTCGGCCCAGGGGCCCAATCACAAGATATTTTAGGGGCTTGGTCATGGCAAGGAAAGAAAGAAGAAGCCATTTCCCTCGTGGCTGGTGCCCAAAAATTAACTACAAATCTCCTAGTTGCCCAAGAACCCTTTGATTACTTTGAACCGACCGTGGCGGCCATTGAAGAGGCTTTAACATTAGCTAGTCAAGCAGATAAAGTAGTAGTGGCACTAGGCGAAACAGATTGGATGAGTGGGGAAGCTGCCAGCCGCAGTGATATTCGTCTACCCGAAAAACAATTAGCAGTAGTGGCACAAATTATTGAGAAAAATCCCAATGTTGTTGTCACGGTCTACAGTGGCCGGCCCTTAGATTTACAAGGGATAGATGTTGCAAAAGGAATTGTGCAAGCTTGGCAACCTGGAACAGAAGGGGGCAATGCGCTAGCAGAAATTTTGTGGGGACAGTACAATCCAAGTGGTCGTTTAAGTATGTCGTTTCCAGAAACGGTTGGTCAAGTGCCAATTTTTTACAATGTCGACAATACTGGGCGCCCTTATGAGTCAGCACCAGAAGAAAAATATGTTTCTAAATATTTAGATGTCTCTAATTACGCTAAATATCCCTTTGGATTTGGCTTAAGTTATAGTCATTTCTCTTATCAACCAATTCAACTAAGTGCATTAACATTTACCAAAGAACAACCAATCACGGTCTCTGTTTTAGTAAGAAATGACAGTCCAATCGCTGGAGAGGAAACCGTGCAATTTTATGTACGTGATTTGGTGGGACAAGTGGTTCGCCCAATTAAAGAGTTAAAAGATTTCCAAAAAGTTTGGCTGGAACCAAAGGAAGAAAAAGAAGTTCAGTTTCTTCTTTCAGAGGATATGGTGCGCTATGTTCATTCAGATAATCAGGTAACCAGTGATGCAGGTGAATTTATCGTAATGATTGGTGGAAATAGTCGCGATGTACAAACCACAACAGTCACGTTAAATGAATAAGATGGGAAGGATAAGTTATGCAGATAAAGAAGCTTAAGCAAGCAGACACAGTCGCTACATTTCTAGAGACAGGTGATTTAAAAGAATTGAATAGCTGTGGCATGATGATTAATCAATTAGAAGGCAATCCTTTAGACGGCAGTATGAACCAACTCTATTTGCGGATAATTACAGGGGACACAATTAATTATCGACCAATGATTGGTTCCAACAGTCAAAGTGATTTTTATCTTTCAGATAATCAATTGACATGGCGGGGTGAATTTGAAGCGGTTCGTTACCAAGTTGACTTTCGTTTGGGGCCAAGCAATCAATGGTTCTGGCGGGTTAATGTCACTGGAACTGGCTTAGTAGATATTGTTTATGGTCAAGATATTGGCTTAGCGACAAAAGGAGCCGTTCAGTCAAATGAAGCGTATGTGTCGCAGTATCTTGATCATCACATTTGGCAAGAGGGCGAAGAGCTTGTTGTTTTATCAAGACAAAATCAACCGCAAAATGAGAAGTTTCCAGCCCTTATTCAAGGGAGTTTTCAAAAATTAGTAGGCTACTCAACGGACGGCTATCAATTTTTCGGACGTTCATTTAAACAAACAAACACACCAGAAGCATTGGGGAAAAGATATTTAGCAAATGAAGTCTATCAATATGAATTTGCTTACACCGCTTTACAAACGGAAGCCGTCCAATTAACGAATGAAAGTAAGGAATTTGTTTTTTATGGTGCGGTAACAGAAACACATCCGCAAGCATTAGCTGAACCCTTTTTATCGAAAGAAGACTTACAAGCTATTTATGAAACTGTGACATTCGATTCATTAGAAGGAACACAGGACTATCCTCCGAAACTTTTAGGAGAACCTATCACAGGAAATCCATTAACAGAAGAAGAGTTGGCCGCACTTTATCCCATTCAGACACAAATTGAAAAAGTAGCAGGTCAGACGTATTCCTTTTTCACGGAAAATTACCATCACGTTGTTCTTCAAGAAAAAGAAATTGCCATGGAAAGAGCGCATGGCCACATTTTATTAAGTGGTAAAGGCTTAACGGTTGCTGAACCTTTGCTTAGTACGACAGTGTATATGTATGGCATTTTCAATTCACAAGTAGTTTTAGGGAATACAACCATGAACAAATTAATGAGTAATAGCCGAAACGCTTTAAACGTTATGAAACGCTCTGGTCAACGAATCTACATTTTAGAGAATGGCTTATGGCGCTTACTAACAATGCCTTCTGCTTTTGAAATGGGGTTGAACTCTGCTACTTGGTATTATAAGTTGCCAAAGGATACAATTCGTGTACGCACTTTCACTTCGCCTGATTCAAGAGTGATTCAATTGGAAGTGACCAGTCAAAAGGATGTATATATGTGGGCTGTTTCTAACCATTTGTTATTAGGACCGGAAGAAGTACCAACCTATCAATTAGAACAAGCTGGCAAAACGCTTCGAGTGACGGGAAATCATTCTGCTACAGAAAATTATTACCCAGAACTAACCTATGCATTGACAGTTGATAAATCATTTCAAGTAACCGATAGCACATTATTTGGTGGAGCTGAAGCGGACTTATTAGTCTTGGCAATCGAAAAGACCCAAAAATTTTCACTACTTATTACGGGCAGTATAGAGGACCAAGCATTAGTTAATACACCATTAGATTTTGAAAAAGCAGAAAGTCAATATTTGGCATTCATTAATGGCTTGTTGCATCATTTTGAGTTAACACACGCAGACTCAAGTGTGCAGCAAATGAATCAATTAACTCGTTGGTATACTCATAATATGCTCGTTCATTATTTGTCGCCACATGGCTTAGAACAGTATGGTGGAGCAGCTTGGGGCACACGAGATGTGTCGCAAGGACCGACAGAATTTTTCTTTGCGACGCAACAGCCTAAGATCGTGGCCTCCATTATTCAGCATCTATTTGAAAATCAATTTGATGACGATGGCAACTGGCCGCAATGGTTTATGTTTGACCGATACGAAGAACAAAAAGCCAGTGAAAGCCATGGCGATATTATCGTCTGGCCATTGAAAGTAGTGACTGATTATTTGGAACAAACCGCAGATTATTCAATCTTAGCTACGGAAATCCCTTATACAAGTCGCAAAGATAATCACAAAACAAAAGAAACAGCATCTTTATTTGAACATTTGAAAAAAGAAATAAATTATATTGAACAACATTTTTTACCAGAAACTTTTCTATCCTGTTACGGTGACGGCGATTGGGATGACACGTTACAACCTTATGATAATCGTCTTAAAGAGCAAATGGCTAGTAGTTGGACCGTTGCCTTAACGTATCAAGTATTGAAAAAATTTGCGGCTTTAATTACGGAAATCGATGCTACTTATAGTCAGCACTTAGCAATTTTAGTCGCAGGAATAAAGAACGATTTTCAAAAATATATGTTGGCGGATGAAACGATTCCAGGGTTTATTTATATGGAAACGCCAGAAACTTTTGAACAAATGATTCACCCAAATGACCAAAAAACAGGGATTCAATATCGATTATTGCCAATGACTCGTAGTATGTTAGCTGAATTATTAACACCGGAACAAGTAAGTCATCATTTAGAAATTATTGAAAAAGAATTAACGTTTCCTGATGGCGTGCGCTTAATGAACAAACCAGCGAACTATCGAGGCGGTGTGAGCACTAATTTTAAACGAGCAGAACAGGCGGCTAATTTTGGTCGCGAAATTGGTTTACAGTATGTTCATGCGCACATTCGCTATACAGAAGCGATGGCGAAAATTGGTCAGCGAGACAAAACCTGGCAAGCATTAATGCAAATCAATCCAGTTCAATTAAAAGAAGTGGTTCACAATGCAGACTTACGTCAAGCCAATGCCTATTTTAGTAGTTCCGATGGCGATTTTAAAACAAGGTATGAATCACAAGAAAATTTTGGTAAACTAAAAGATGGAAGTATTGGTGTAAAAGGTGGCTGGCGAATTTATTCAAGCGGGCCGGGAATTTATTTAAATCAATTAATTACAGCTGTTTTAGGGATTCGGCAAAAGGCTCAAAGTGTGGTTTTTGATCCCGTGTTACCAGAAAAATTGTCTGGTTTAGCACTAACTTACCAATTGTTTGATAAACCTGTCACATATAAATTTTATCCAAATCAGTCAGCGAAAATAGTTATTGATGGTCAAGAGGTTCCGTTTAAGTTTGAAGAAAACCCTTATCGAGAAGGGGGAATGGAAGTTCAAAAAGACGAGGTGCTTTCATTATTAAATGAAGCAAGTGTTATTGAAATTTACCATTAGAAAGGAGAGTAGTCCATGGTAGGAATTAAAGATATTGCAAAAAAAGCAGGCGTATCAATCTCGACCGTTTCTTACGCATTGAATGGGAGTTCAAAGGTAACTGAAGAAACACGAACGCGCATCCAAGCAATTGCTGAAGAGCTAAACTATGTTCCTAACATGGCCGCTCGCACATTAAAACGTCGTCAAACCAATATTATTGGTGTCTATTTGGCCGATTATGGCGGTAGTTTTTATGGTGAATTGTTGGAGGGAATTAAGAAAGGCTTAGCACTGTTTGATTATGAGATGATTGTCTGCAGCGGTAAAAAGTCACATCTTTTCATTCCTGAAAAAATGGTGGATGGGGCAATTATTTTAGATTGGACATTTCCAACAAAAGAAATTGAAAAGTTTGCTGAACGAGGCCATTCGATCGTTGTCCTTGATCGAACCACTGAGCATAGGAATATTCGGCAAGTTCTCTTGGATAATCGTGGCGGTGCCACGCAGGCAATTGAGCAATTTGTCAATGTGGGTTCAAAAAAAGTTCTTCTGCTTTCTGGACCAGAACAAGGTTATGATAGCCAAGAAAGATTGGCTGTTAGTACACGAGAATTAACTCGTTTTGGGATACCTTATGAAATTATCCAAGGCGATTTTACCGAACCTTCTGGCTATGCGGCTGCTAAAAAAATTTTGAGTCAACCACAGACAGAACCAGTCGATGTTTTTGCTTTTAATGATGAAATGGCGATTGGTGTCTATAAATATGTTGCAGAAACAAATTACCAAATGGGGAAAGACATTCGGATTATTGGTTTTGATAATTCTGAACTAGGTGCGTTTGTACAACCGCGATTAGCAACAATTGCCTATTCTAAACATCGATGGGGCATGGTGGCTGCAGAGAAAATTATTCATTTAATGCGGGGAGAAGCTGCTGAGAGCGAACACATTTACACACGTTTTATAGAAGGAGAATCTTTTCCGTCTGAATAATAAATAAAAAGTTTGGTCCAATGCTAGCTAAGCTAGCGGACCAAACTTTTTTCTGTAATGGTAATTTCTTCTGATGCAATGGGTTCATCCAGACTGAGAAGGCGATCTCTAAATTTAAAATGGACCGGCTTGTTCTCATTAATAAATTCATACGGGTAAGCGCCTTGGATTGTTTCACCAGGATTGATTTCATCTGCTAAACGATCTAATTTGTCTTGGAAAGGTGAATCTGTTAAGACTGCATATTGTAAATTTTGGGCTTTTCCGTGGACAGTTTGGCTAACTTCCATAAAACTTTGAATCATTAGCTGAATATTTTGTGTTTTTTCGGTTGTATTGGTTAATTCAAACAGGACATAAAACATTGGTTTGCCTTGATAATCTTTTCCTTTATGCAAGGCAGTTAAGGCTAAACGCCCATCTGGAACCAACAATGTTCGATTTTCATACGTCCCAATACTTGTCGCCAACACTTCATCAGGTGCGGGCGCACTTTGACTTGCTGGGCTGCCACTTACAGTTGAACAAGCACTTAATAAGGTACTTAGAACGAGTAAGCTCATTAAAATGTAGGGTTTCCTCATATAAAGTCCTCACTTTGGTTGATTGACTATGTAAAAAACAAATTGCTTGTATCTATATTAAAAAGAGTGCTACAAGCAATATTTTAATCGTAGTTCTAGTAAATAGCAATACTTTTATCAAAATTCATGTTTGGAAATATAATTTGAAAAATATTTTTAACTAGCAGAAAAACATTTCTAACAAAAAGTATTGGCTCAAAGTAAAGAGATCGTTTTGTTAGAAATGAGAAATGGCAACATAAAAGTTTTCTATTTTTCTGCAATTAAGACAGTTTCAAAAGTGAATTCACTAGGAATATGATTCGCAATTGAGTATTCAAAAATATGTCCATTGCCTAGGTAAGCAATTTGTTCTGCACGCATCAGGAAATCATTATCGGTTAAGTTTAAATATTTTTTTTCCAACGCAGAAGGACGGATCCCAGAAATGCTGACCCGCGCACTTTGAATTTTTTGATGCAATTGTTCCGAAATATATTGATAAATGGAGACTTTCAATTCTTTCATTGTCAAGTTCGGAATTAGGGCAACGGGCATCCAAGTATATTCAATAATTGAGGGCACATCTTCGATAATCCGTAAGCGAATAATTTTGTAGACTAACTCTTCTTCTGTAATACTTAATTTTTCAGTCACCCAAGGCTCAGGTACTTCTGTTGCAAAGCCTAAAACCACGGATTCAACTTTTCCATCGTAGGTTGAGTAAGTGCCGGTTAACGGAGAAAATTTAGTAATGGTTCGATTTTGAAAGTCTTGAACAAAGCTACCCGAGCCACGTCGTCTGACAACATAACCTTCTTGCACAAGCAAATGTAAGGCTTTTGTAATGGTTAGTTCGCTGACTTGATATTTTTCTGCAAGAAGACGACCTTGGGGTAACTTTTGATTAATGGGATAAACACCTGCTTCGATATCCTGTTTTATAGCAGCATAAATTTCTTTATAACGTGTATTTGTCCGCATCAGAGTCCTCCTTTATCACCAGTATTTCTCTCATTATACCATGAATTTAACATGTTAAAACTATATATTTATTTTTAACGTAACCACTTAATAATCAAGTACTTAAATAAAAGTAGTTGACTTATTCTTTTTAAAACTATATAGTTTTAAAAGTAAACAGAAGAACTTATTGATCTGATTGGTACTTTTTGTGAAAACCTTTTACAATAAAAGGGCAGCACAGAAAAGAGGGAGGTATGACAATGGAACATCACCAACTAAAAGCATTTCCGCAAGATTTTTTATGGGGCTCTGCTTCGGCAGCTTATCAAGTAGAAGGTGCTTGGAATGAAGACGGCAAAGGCGCATCTGTTTGGGATGAATTTGTTCGGCTACCAGGAAAAACGTTCAAAGAGACAACTGGCGATTTAGCCGTCGATCATTATCATCGTTTTAAAGAAGATGTGGCTTTAATGAAACAACAAGGTTTAAAAGCATATCGTTTCTCGATTGCATGGACACGAATTTTACCTGAAGGACGTGGTCAAGTAAATCAAGCGGGACTGAAATTTTATTCAGATTTAATTGATGAGTTATTAGCGGCAGGAATTGAACCAATGGTAACTTTATATCATTGGGATTTGCCAGCTGTTTTGCAAAAAGAATATGGTGGCTGGGAATCAAGAAAAATTATTGCTGATTTTGTGGCCTATGCGAAAATTTTATTTGACGCTTTCCGTGGCAAAGTTCGCTATTGGATTAGTTTAAACGAACAAAATGTGTTTACTTCGTTAGGTTATCAATTAGCCGTGCATCCTCCCGGCGTAACAGACAATAAACGGATGTATGAGGCCAATCATATTGCTAATTTAGCCAATGCAGCAGTGATTAATGCGTTTCATGAATTAGAAATGCCTGGCAAAATTGGCCCTAGCTTTGCTTATACGCCTGTTTATGCCGTTGATGCGCATCCTGCCAATGTTTTAGCGGCTGAAAATGCAGAAGATTTGCTGTCGCATTTTTGGTTAGATGTCTATCTTTGGGGAGAATACCCAATTGCCGCATTAAATTACTTACAGGAGCAAGGTGTGGCCCCAACGATAAAAGAGGGCGATTTAGCGTTACTACGTTCAGCCAAGCCTGATTTTCTAGGTATTAATTATTATCGGACGGATACGGTTGCTGCTAATCCATTAGATGGTGTTGGAATAGGGAAGATGAATACAACGGGTGAAAAGGGTTCTGAAACGGAATCTGGGGTACCGGGTTTATTTAAAAAAGTAAATAATCCATATGTTGAACGAACGAACTGGGATTGGGCCATTGACCCGCAAGGTTTGAGAATTGCCTTACGACGATTAGCTAGTCGCTATCAAGTGCCTATTTTAATTACTGAAAATGGGTTAGGCGAATATGATACCTTAACAGAAGATAAACAAATTCACGATACGTATCGCATTGATTATTTGCGAAGCCATATCCAAGCGATTCAAGAGGCGATTACGGATGGCGTTTCAGTTATTGGTTATTGTACATGGAGTTACACCGATTTACTGTCGTGGCTTAACGGCTATCAAAAGCGTTATGGTTTTGTCTATGTGGATCAAGATGAAACACAAAAAGGTTCCTTAGAAAGAATCCCGAAAGACAGTTATTATTGGTATCAAAAAGTCATTGAAACAAATGGACTTATCTAATTATAAGAAAAGAGTGTGGAAAATATGACAGTAAAAATGGGGTTTATTGGATTTGGTAAAAGTGCCAACCGCTACCATTTACCTTACGTAATGATTCGAGAAACACTAGAAGTGAAAACGATTTTCGATTTACATGTTAATGAAAAAGCAGCAGCGCCCTTTAAAGAAAAAGGCGTAAATTTTACCACTGACCTTAATGAATTATTGACGGATCCAGAAATTGAATTGATCACAATCTGTACGCCTGCGCATACACATTATGATTTAGCCAAACAAGCCATTTTAGCTGGTAAATCAGTGATTGTGGAAAAACCATTTTGTGATACGTTAGAACACGCAGAGGAATTATTTGCATTAGGGCAAGAAAAAGGGGTAGTAGTGATGCCTTATCAAAATCGACGTTTCGACGGCGATTACCTAGCGATGAAGCAAGTAGTAGAGCAAGGCTTTTTAGGAGAAATCAATGAAGTGGAAACGCATATTGATTATTATCGACCAGGAAGTATCACGGAACAAGGACCTAAAGAAAATGGTTCGTTTTACGGACTAGGCATTCATTTAATGGATCGCATGATTGCTCTTTTCGGGCGTCCAGATCAAGTCACTTATGATATTCGTAATAATGAAGTGAGCGAGGCAGTCGATAATTATTTTGACGTTGATTTACATTATGGTTCAAAATTAAAAGTAAAAGTTAAAACGAATCATTCTGTCGCTAGTCCGTATCCACGTTTTATTGTTCATGGCAGCAATGGCTCGTTCATCAAATATGGCGAAGATCAACAAGAAAATGATTTAAAAGCCGGAATCATGCCGGATGCACCAGGCTTTGGAGAAGATTCACCAATGTATTATGGAGAAGTGACCTACCGTAATGGCAATGGCGACTGGATTAAAAAACAAATTAAAACGCCTGTAGGTGATTACGGTCGTTATTATGATGCCGTCTATGAAACGTTGAAAAATGGTGCACCGCAACTAGTAACTAAAGAGCAAGCATTAACTAACATCGAAATTTTAGAAGCAGGTTTTCTTAACCCAAGTCCAAGTGTTTATCGTTTGAAAGAAAACTAAAGCGTGTTTAAATGACTTGAAAAGCGCCTGCCCCACAGTCCAGACAACTGTGGGGCAGGCGCTTTTATTTATAAAGAGTTGTGAATTTTAATATAAGAAACGTATATTGTTAGTAAAAATAAAAAAAGGAAAGACATCTTAGTAGCACTACTTCCCCAAGAATTGCTACTAAAATGTCTTTTGTGATGCTCGCTCAATTGAAGAGCCTTAAATAGGATATCGAATATCCAGTATAAATGCAAGTAAACTACTTTATAGTTAATATTAGTATACTTCATAAAATAATTTTTCAAAGAGAAAAAGGCTTGTTATGAGAAAAAATTAATTTTTAACTCGTTTTTTCTAAGCAAGATTCGGTTGAAAAAGACAATAATTACTGAAGCTGAATGGTAATTAAAGAGGTTCTTTGCTAAAATAGGAAAGACAAGAAAGTTTGGTTAACGAAAGAACCAAATCAGAAAGGAGGACAACCAGTGGAAAGTTGGCTTTTTTTACTACTGATTGCCTTGATTGCGTTTGTTGCAAAAAATCAAAGTTTATTAATTGCGTCAGTTGTTGTGCTTGCTTTAAAAGCTTTACCAAATAGTGCGAAAATCATGTCGTGGTTGTCAGATAAAGGCATTAATTTAGGCGTCACAATTATTTCAATTACCATTTTAGTCCCGATTGCTACAGGACAAATTGGCTTAAAGGATTTAATTCAATCATTCAAAACACCGATGGGATGGCTGGGGATACTTTGTGGAATTCTGGTGGCTGTTTTATCCTCAAAAGGAGTAGGTTTAATTAATCAATCGCCTGAGATTACGGTGGCCTTAGTTTTTGGAACGATTCTTGGCGTCGTTTTTTTAAAAGGAATTGCAGCTGGTCCGATTATTGCATCGGGGATGATGTACGTAATCATTACTACCTTTCAAGCCTTTCAACACTAAAAAAGCAAACAAAACGCGTAAACGTTTTGTTTGCTTTTTTAGTGTTGATAAATGTCCACATTACTATCTAATATGCCACTTTCATTTTTTAAAGTAATGGTTCCCGCATTCGGATGAATCACTAGCTGTAAATGCCCTGTTAAAAACATTTGGTCATACGTTGAAGTATACACGTGAAAAGAATCATTAGCAATTGTTTCGGTATAAGGCGCTTCTGCTTGATCAACAGGAACGATAATGAAACGATCGCCAATCATACAACAACCTTCTGCGGAAGAATAAGGATTAGAGCCGTCATTTGCTACCAACAAGAAGGTGTTCGTTTCAGTTAAGAAAGGGGCTAAACGTTGTTTTACTTCTTCAGAAATAGTCAGAGACATTTGCCTCACTCCTTTAAATAGTATGTAAAAGGAAGAGGGTAGCTTGTCGCTATGCCGCTCTTCAAAGGTTTTGTTATTTGCTTGTTTCTTTACTGCTTTTTTTGAAAAGAGCAATAGAAAAGGCGACAACTAAGACAACTGTTGCAGCTAAAACAAATGGATTTTTTGTTGCTGATGTGAACCCTAGGACTGTTGAACCAATCGCACCTACGTAAGATAAAATAATCGCTGCTTTCTTTGGTGTTGAAAGTTCTGTAAAGCTATCGCGGAAGGCGACACCTAAACCTAAAGCGCCAATAAAGGCAAACATCCCAAAAATAATGTGTAAAAAGACCATGAATTTCACCTCCAACAGTCAGTATAGAGAGAAATAGCTAGTTTGTAAACTAATTGAGCTTACTTGTGTTATTTATCACTTGATAAATGTTTTTGCCAATGCAAAAAAAACAACGCACGATCAATCAGCAGTACGTTGTTTTTTAGTTTAATATAATTAGGAAGCAGAAGCCTTATTTTGCTGGATTTTTTTGATTGATTCTTCTGTTGGCGTCACATATAACGTTCGTTGGTTTTCATAAATCACATAACCTGGTTTTGCTCCATTGGGTTTATGCACATGTTTTACTTGGACATAGTCAACAGGCACTTGTGAAGAAAGTCGATATTTTGAAAAATAAGCTGCTAGAAGTGCGGCTTCAGTAAGGGTTTCTTCGCTAGGATGTGCGTCACGAATAATTACATGAGATCCAGGAATATCTTTGGCATGGAGCCAATAATCAGTTTTTTTAGCGGTTCGTAAAGTCAATTGATCATTTTGCAAATTGTTTTTTCCAACGAGAATAGGTGTGCCATCTGTAGCATAAAAAAGATCGGGTTGGCTTTTTTTTGGCTGTTTTTGTTTTTTATTTTTTTTACGTTTTAAATAGCCTTGTTCAATCAGTTCTTCACGAATCACTTCAATGTCCATTGGTGTCGCAATTTCAAGTTGTGCCACAACTGACTCTAAATAAGAAATTTCTTGTTGTGTTTGCTGAATTTGTGTCTTAACAACTCGGACAGCATTTTTCAATTTTTGGTATTTTTGAAAATATTTTTGTGCATTTTGATTAGGTGAAAGTGCAGGATTTAGCGAGATACGCAACGGTGCATTTTCTTCATAATAATTTGGTAATTCCACCTCGGTGGCTCCTTTTGGAACTTGTGCCATGAAGGTTGTTAATAGTTCTCCGTCGCGACGGTAATTTTCAGCGTTTTCTGTATCGGCTAAGGTTTGCTGTAATTTTTTAAGTTTCTTTTGATTTCTTTTTAGTTCATTTTCAATTTTGCGAATTAGTTCGCCGCCTTGTTGTTTGACACGGTCTTTCTCTGCTTTACCAGAATAAAAGGCATCTAGTAATTCACTGAGTGTCGGATACGTTGTTTGTTCACCAACTAATGATTGATAAGGAATGGGCGTAAAATATTCTTTTTTTTCAGTGACGGTTAATGTCGGTACAACAGCTTCAGTGACTGAGGACCAAAATTCCGTCCAGATGGCCATTTTTTCATTTGGTTGTGCAAGTAAACGGGCACTTAATTCGTCTGCTGTATCTTTGCCTAGACCTTGGAAATGTTGTTGTAAATAGCGTCCGTTTAATTCAGGAGCTGTAGAAAGAAGCGCAAAGACTTCTTCTTTTGAGGCCGTGAGCGGATTAAGTCCCATTGGTTTTGGCGGTTCAATATAAGTTGCTCCAGGAAGCAACGAACGATAACTATTTTGGCTCATTCCAATGTGTTTTATCGCATCTAAGATTTTTCCAGAAGATTGGTTAACTAAAACGATTGTACTGTGACGTCCCATTAATTCAACAATCAAAACAATATTTTGTAAGTCACCTAGTTCATCTCTTTTTGAAAAGGTGAAGTGAATCACGCGATCATTTTCTATTTGTTGAATCGTTTCTAAAATGGCACCGTCCAGAAATTTTCGTAACATCATCACAAAATTAGGAGGTGTTTCCGGATTGCTATAGGTAATTGTAGATAGTTGTATGCGCGCATAACTAGGATGTGCTGATAATAATAATTTATGGTTTTTACCTTTCGCACGAATGACTAAAACGACTTCGTTTTCATAAGGTTGATGGATTTTTGAAATCCGACCACTTACGAGTGTTTCTGTCAACTCATGAACCATGCTATGAGTAAATACGCCATCAAATGACATAATAAATCCCTCGTTTCTTTCCGACTAATAGCTTTATTATAGCGGAGTTTTTGAATTTAAGAAAGAAGCTTGTTAAAAAGGAGTTGGGTTTTCCTTAGAAAGCTGGGGAAGTTTGCTGGTTTTTTTAGTAATTAAAGCGCAAGGGTAGGCAAGAAAGAAAATGATTAGTATAATAGATAAGAACTAAAAGCGAGGAGCGATTAGAAGTTGAATAATTTTATGGAAGAACTAAAAGAGGCACTTTATGAATTAAGACAAAGAAAACTGTTAATGATTACCGCTATTGTAGCATTAGTATTAATAATTGGCTCAATCATTTTTATTCCAACGATGCAAAAAAATATTCGAGCTGCTCAAGTTGAATCGTTAGTCGCAGGACCCATCAAATCAGAGAAAGTCAGTGTCTTAGATTACAAAACAGCAGACAAGAAAATCCAAGAAACAGGAGCCATGTCAGTCATGTTTGCTAAACCATCTGGCAAGCAATACGATCAAATGGTGAAGCTGTTTAATTCAGATAAAATGAATGAATTTCATCGTTCGCTGTATATCTATCCGTTAATTTATAATGCTGGCAAAGCACAAGAGCAATACAATGTTAGCGGCGATGAGATCACGCTTGTTTTCTTTGAAAATGGCAAAGAAAAGACACGGACGGTTGTCGAAAAATCTATGGATTTAAAAACACAATTAATACCAGAATTAAATCGATTACCGATGGCTGGCGTTTTGAAAGACCAACAAAAGGCGGCCCAAGAAGCTGAAAAAGAAGCAGCAAAGACCGCTGAAACACAGACGACGACCAGCACGACTGGCGTTGCTCAATCTACTGAAACGACGACAGAAAGCACTGATACAGTACCAGAAACTGGTGAATAATAGCTAGCTATGTTAAACTTAGATTGTAGAAAGTTTTAAGGAATTAGAAAGAGGGGATTTTCGATGGCATTAGTAATTTCAATGACGATTTTAGTAAGTTTATGGCTGATTCAATCGCAAAAACAAGCAGTTAAAGTTCCCGTGAAAATTGAAAGAAACCGAAACAATTAAGTGGTAAATATGCTGAAATAAAGAAAAACGAGCCTCTCATAAGAGTGGCTCGTTTTTTAGAAGTAAAAGAAATGCAAGAAAATAAAAACTTTTTCTTGACGAACAAAATCAATATAGTGTAGACTACCTTTAACAACATAACTAGGAGGGAAAATACATGACACAATTATCTAACGTAAAAGAAATGCACCAATCATGGCAAAACTGGCGTAGATAGTTGTATGTATGATTCTTTCATAGATACAACTTTAGAAGACTTATTCTAAAAAGTGTATCTATGCTGGTTATATTCAAGAAGAAAAAACGACCACATAGAGGACCCATCTATGTGGTTTTTGTTTTGCATAAAAACAACGACCACTCCTAAACACTTAGGATAAGTCGTTGTTTTTTGCTACGAATCACTACGATTGGTACGAAGTGACAGAGTAGATGATGAGTAGTACAAGGTGAGCGAAGAGAACGTTGTCACATTCGTAGAATCACTACGATTGGCACGAAGTGACAGAGTAGATGCAGGCTGCGTATACTCGCCGCAGTTTGGCCTTCAAGAGTGATGAGTAGTACAAGGTGAACGAAGAGAACGTTGTCCCATTCGTAGAAAAAGTACTCCTGCGATTCTCACAAAGTTGCGATCCTCGTCGCAGTTAAATCCTGACATTTGTAAAAAAGTGTTCCTAGGATTTTGACTAAGTAGAGGATTACGAATCTCAGTTTCACTTTCAACGGAAGAAACGCCCTATAGATAATGGTTTTATTATTAAAAAGAAAAAGTTGCCAAACAAAAGGGCAGTTAGGAGAATGCAAAATGAAAAATAAACGTTTAACGTTTGTCGTGTCTTTATTAGCTATTTATTTAATTGGTGCTTTTTTTGTGAATCAAAAAGTGACGAATTCAAAGAAAGAAACAGTTACTGTAGGGGTTTTGCAGTTTGTCAGTCACCCCGCATTGGACGAAATTTATAAAGGTGTCGAAGAAGGATTAAAGGAAAATGGTTATGACAAAGGCAAAAACTTAGAAATTATTTTTCAAAATGGTCAAGCCGACCAGAGTAAGTTAGCAATCATGAGTCAACAATTAGTACAAAAAAAGGCAGACGTTTTAATTGGTATCGCCACGCCAGCTGCGCAAGCGTTAGCCAACACTACCCAAGAAATCCCAATCATTTTAGGCGCCATTACGGACCCTGTTAGTGCAGGATTGGTGAAAGACAATCAAAAGCCAGGCGGTAATATCACGGGTGTTAGTGATCAATCTCCTTTGTCAGCTCAGATGGATTTACTAAAAGAATTGATACCAGCTGCCAAAAAAATAGGTATTCTCTATGCTTCCTCAGAAGAAAACTCTCGATACCAAGTAGCTGAAGCGCAGAAAGCAGCTGAAGCCAAAGGATTGACAGTGAAAACATATGCTGTGCCATCAAGTAATGAAATAGCACAAACGGTTCAAGTGATGACTAAGGAAACAGATGTGATTTATATACCAACTGATAATACGATTGCTAATGCTATGCAAACGGTAGTCGGAGAAGCAAATCGAACCAAGACGCCGATTATTCCTTCGGTGGATACAATGGTAGAACAAGGCGGTTTAGCAACTGTTGGGATTAATCAACATGCGTTGGGGGTACAAGCCGGCAAAATGGCAGCAGAGGTTCTGTCTGGAAAAAGTCAACCAGCAACTACACCCATTTATACCTTTAATACAGGCGACACAATTATCAATGAAAAACAAGCTCAAAAGTTAGGAATTACGATTCCCGCAGAGTTAGCAAAAAAATCGAAATTGATTAACTAATTATCAAAGAAAGTAGGAGAAGCGATGATTGTTTCAGCAATTGGACAAGGAATGTTATGGGCCTTGTTAGGACTAGGTATTTTTATGACTTATCGTATTTTAAATTTTCCAGATATGACCACAGAAGGTTCATTTCCGTTAGGAGGGGCGGTTTGTGTAACTGCCATTACAACAGGGGTTTCACCATTTGTAGCGACTCTTTTAGGGGTCGGAGCAGGAATGCTTGCCGGTTTAGTGACTGGTTTACTATTTACAAAAGGAAAAATTCCAATTATTTTAGCAGGAATTTTAGTGATGTCTGGTTTAAATTCCGTGATTTTATTTGTGATGAAATCGCCAAATAAGTCTTTATTAAACCAACCGAAGATTCAAGATGTTTTTCAAAAAATGGCCTTACCAGATTATTATGATACTATTTTTTTAGGGATTAGTGTTTTGGCTGTGGTAATGATTTTACTGTTATTTTTCTTTAACACTAGTTTAGGACAAGCCTATATTGCGACAGGTGACAATGAAGAAATGGCTCGCTCGATTGGCATTCAAACGGATCGCATGAAAATTTTAGGATTGGTTTTATCGAATGGCTTGATTGGCTTATCTGGCGCTTTGATTGCCCAAAATGATGGATATGCGGATGTAAGTAAAGGAACCGGTGTCATTGTGATTGGCTTGGCTTCACTCATTATTGGTGAAGTACTGTTTGGAGAATTAACGTTTGGTGAACGGCTGATGGCGATTGTTGTAGGGAGTATTATTTATCAACTATTGATTTTATTAGTGATTAAATTAGGCTTTGATACGACGTATTTGAAAATCTTCTCAGCAGTGATTTTAGCAATCTGTTTAATGATCCCACAATTGAAAAAAGCATTACACCTACACGGCTTTTCTGATAAGGGGGAAACGAAATGAAACCAGTTGTTGAATTAAAAAATGCGACAAAAATCATTGATAATGGGATGAATGAAAAAAAAGTGATTTTGGATCATGTGAACTTAGCCATTTATCCTGGGGACTTCATTACTGTTTTAGGTGGAAATGGCGCAGGCAAGAGTACGCTGTTCAATAGTTTAGCAGGAACTTTGACACTAACAGAGGGACAATTTTTAATTGAAGGAGTCAATCGCACCAATCTTTCTGAAGTCAAACGGGCCAAATCTCTAGCGCGTGTTTTTCAAGATCCTAAAATGGGGACAGCACCAAGAATGACTGTGGCAGAAAATTTATTGCTTGCCATGAAACGCGGACAAAAACGTCCCTTAACATTACGGAAGATAAATGAGCAACGCGCCTTGTTTACAAAAATCTGTCAAGAAGTTGGCAATGGCTTGGAAAATCATCTGGATACACCGACAGGTAACCTTTCTGGCGGTCAACGCCAAGCCTTAAGTTTATTAATGGCCACTATCACAAAACCAGAATTATTACTTTTAGATGAACATACTGCTGCCTTAGATCCCAAAACATCCAAGCAGTTGATGCACTTAACGGAACAACGGATTGAAGAAGGGAACTTAACTTGTTTAATGATTACCCATCGAATGGAAGATGCTTTACGATATGGCAATCGTTTAATTGTTTTACAAAAAGGTAAAATTGTTCAAGATTTAAACGCTGCTGAAAAAGCACAATTAACGCTACAAGATTTGTTGCTGTTCTTTGAAGAAGTAGAATAAAAAAACAAGCTCAGAAAATGAGCTTGTTTTTTTATTTTTTGACCAATCGGAAGAGTCGCTTGGGGAAAAAACGTTTGACAATTCGTTCCAGTAGCGATGTCACCATAAAGCCCGCTGCGATGGCTGCAGCAGTAAAGACAACTTTTAAAATCAACTGCAAACCGTCATCAATATTTCCTAACAAAATGCTCCGAACTGCTTGATAGGCAGGGCCTCCTGGCACTAAAGGAACCAAACTCGGAATATAAAAAATAATCATCGGCATTTTTTTGTAACGGGAAAAAAAGATACTAGCGATTCCTAACCCGACCGTTCCTAAAAAGTTTGCAAAGGTTTGACTAGCATCAAAAGTTTGCGTTAAGACATAATAAATCATCCAGCCTGTCATGCCAGTAATGCCACAAGCCACCAGTGCTTTACGAGGAATGTTCGTAATAATACCAAACGTCACAGTTGCTAAAAAACTAAAGAGAAGATGAAAAATTAGTTCCATTTGAACACTCCTTACATAAATAATTTAAAAATCAAGGCAATTCCCAGGCCAACAGACCCAGCAATAAAAATAGCTTCTGTCCCTCGCGCCGTCCCGCTGATGAGGTGGCCCGCTAAAATGTCGCGAAAAGAGTTCGTAATCGCCACACCTGGAACTAACGGCATTACCGCACCAATAATAATATTATCGATGTTGACTGCTAAGCGAAAATGCACAGCCAAATAGGCCAACAAACCAATGACAAAAGCGGCTGCGAATGAATCGAGGTAAGGAACTTGGAATAACTTTTGGGTAAAAAGATAACTGGCATACCCAATCACGCCAACAAAAAAAGTTGCAATAAAATCTTGCCAAGTGCCACCAAAAATGTACATTAACGTACAACTAACAATTCCGGCTGCTAACAAGCGTAACGAAATTGAAAAAGTGGGGGTATCTGTTTCTAATAGAGTTAAGCGCTGATAAAGCTCTGGTAGAGTAATCTCTTTTTGCGCAAATTCTCTTGATAATTGATTGACAAGGCTAACTTTTTCCAAATTAATCGAGCGCTGGGGAATGTTTTCTAATTGCGTATAATTACTGGAACGAAAGCCCACGAAAATCCCTGTAGCCGTCGTGTAACAAACGCTCTCTGGCTCGCCAGCATTTGTAGCAATCCGAGTAATTGTATCTTCGGTTCTATATACTTCAGATCCGCTTTCCAGCATAATTTTTCCAGCTAAAATGCATGTATCAATAATTAATTGTTTTCTTTTTTCGCTATTAACCAAAGGAATGGCTCCTTTCATTTCGAGTTCACTTTTAGTGTATCATTTTTTTTAAGAACTGTACGCAATTTAAAACAGAGATAGAAAAAAAGTGTGATTTTTTACAAAAATGAAACGAATCTTAAGAATAAATGAAAACAAATAAGGAATTAGTAAAAATTATGGGTTAGTTGTAAGAATCTAGGATCTTTCCTTGCATTTTAGTAGGAAACATCCTATCCTAAACATAGAAAAACAAAGGGGTCAATAAAAATGGACAACCAATGGTTACTCTACGGAATTAGCAGTGTTGTATTAATTATTTTAATCAGAAGAACAATCCTATCAGGAAACATCGTATTAAGTTGTTTGTTGGGAGCGATTTTGCTGATTCAAGTAGTGGGAGTAGCTCTCTGTGCTCAGCAGAAAAAGAAAAATGAACATACAAAAGAACTACCTTCTTCTAAAGTACATCAATAGAAGAAGGTAGTTTTCTCTTATAGTAAATCAAATTTTTTCAAGCCATTAACAATGCCATTCTCAGTATTTTTAGTTGAAATAAAGGTGGCTTTTTCTTTTAGTTCTTCTCGCGCATTACCCATGGCAATTCCATAATCACAGGCCTCAAACAGCGCCAAATCATTGATGCCATCACCAAAGGCATAAGTGGGAATGCCGTTTAATCCCAAGGTGTTAAAAAGATTTTTGACACCAGAGCCTTTAGAGACCCCTTTACGAACAATATCAATTGAAAAAGGACCATTGCGATAAAAGGTTAATTCAGGAAATCGCTCATAGTAATATTCATCATCATCGCCATGTTGACTTAAGACCAACATCATGTTGACGGCATCATTCTCATAACCTGTGGGATCAATTTCTGGAACAGCTGAATGAATATAGTCATAGGCTTGTTTCACTGTGCCAGTATGCCCTGTACAAAAAATACGGCGCTCATTGTAAAAAGCCAATTCATGACCACGCTGTTTGACATGTTCATGCAGTGAAACACATTCCTCTGTTGTAAATTCATCTGAATAAATCGTTTTTCCTTCATAATGAATAAATTGCCCGTTCATTACAATCGCTGAGTCAATGCCACTGGCTTTCATAATTGGCTGAATCTCACACAAGGTCCGTCCTGTCGCAATTAAAGGTAAAATTTGATTGTCTTTCAAGGCCGCCACTGCTGCGGTAATCTCAGGAGTAATTTGCGATGTTCCATCTAACAAAGTTCCATCTAAATCAAAAAAAGTAATAGCTTTCATTTTATCCATACCCTAACATCCTCTCTACGCTTGTTATTTTAACAAACTTTTCTGAAAAGACAATGGGTTCCTTTCGTTTTCTTTAAAAGAGTAGGAAAAAAAGTGATTTTTGATGGTTCTGTAAAGGATTTTTGAAGAAATATAGAATCGGTTGGTACAAATTCAATTTTAGAGTATACTACAATAGAGCAGTTTTATGAAAAGTGAATAAGGAGTGAATGAAATGAATATATTAATGATTGAAGACAATGAATCCGTCTCAGAAATGATGCAAATGTTTTTCTTAAATGAAGGGTGGGAAGCTACCTTTAAAGATGATGGCAAAGAAGGATTGGCGACTTTTCTTGCTTCGCCAGAAAAATGGGACATGATTACGTTAGACTTAAACTTACCTAGTATGGATGGGATGGCTGTTTGTCGTGAAATTCGCAAAGTTTCAGCCAATGTTCCCATTATTATGTTGACCGCTCGTGATTCTGAAAGTGACCAAGTAATTGGCCTTGAAATGGGTGCGGATGATTATGTGACAAAACCATTTAGTCCATTAACTTTGATTGCACGGATGAAAGCTCTACATCGTCGTGCCGAGGTGGCAGAGGCTGCGCATGATACGTCTGAGAATACAGATGAAACATTTGATGTGATTACGGATCATTTTAAAATGAATACGAAAACACGAGAAACATATTTAGATAATCAATTAATTGAAGGCTTAACACCTAAAGAATTTGATTTGCTATACACTTTAGCAAAAAAACCACGCCAAGTCTTTTCACGCGAACAACTACTAGAATTGGTTTGGGACTATCAATACTTTGGCGATGAACGGACAGTTGATGCCCATATCAAAAAATTACGACAAAAAATTGAAAAAGTGGGTCCTCAAGTCATCCAAACGGTTTGGGGCGTAGGGTATAAATTCGACGATTCAGGTGTTGCTTAATGAAGTATTTGTATCAACAATTACTTGCTTTTATAGGTGTGATTGCTCTGATTATTCTCATTGTCGGAACGTCTTTCACACAATTGACCAAGCGCACAATGCAAGAAAATAACTATGAACAGCTATATGGTTATGCAGAATCGGCTTTAGAAACACGTGACTTTTTTATTAATGTCGCAGGCGTTTCGGATCGAGATGTTTTATCCTATTCATTTCAGTTGACTGAGCGCGTACTCCAGAAGCAAGATGTGCAATTTGTGTTTATTAACAAGGACCGCGAAGTGCAGTACCCACCAGTTGATAGCACAAAAAAATTAGACTTTTCCTTAATCGATAAAAATTGGGATCAAATCATGAAAGGCAATCGTGTTTATGCAACAGAAAACATTGATATTTACGGGGCCCGAAATACTTCGTCCTATGTAATGTTACCGGTGTATGCATCAAATCAGTCTTCTGATAAAAAAGTGATTATTGGTTCACTCGTTATTACACAACCTGCCAAAAACGTTGACCGAAGTGTCCAGTCCGTGACACAAAACTTGATTAAAGGCTTTATTTTTTCTGGTGTGATTGCCTTGTTACTAAGTTATCTATTTGCGACTTTCCAAGTGAAACGAATTAATCGGATGCGTAAAGCCACCAAAGAAATTACTAGTGGAAATTTTGATATTCAATTACCGGTCCATGACAAAGATGAATTTGATGACCTAGCAGAAGATTTTAATAAAATGGCCGCATCTTTAAAAGAATCACAAGAAGAAATCAATCGGCAAGAAGAGCGCCGTCGTCAATTTATGGCGGATGCCTCTCATGAAATGCGGACGCCTTTAACAACTATTAATGGCTTGTTAGAGGGATTGCAGTATAATGCTATTCCTGAAAATCAAAAAGAGAATGCGATTAAACTGATGCAAAATGAGACCGCTCGCTTGATTCGCTTAGTCAATGAAAATCTTGATTATGAAAAAATTCGGACCAACCAGATTCAAATTGTTGTGAAGAAGTTCAACGGAACAGAAGCTTTAGAAAATATTGTGACTCAACTAACGGCCAAAGCTGAAGCCGCCGGTAATCAATTGTATTTAGACACCACCGAACCAATTGATGTGTATGCCGATTATGATCGTTTCGTTCAAGTAGTTGTCAATATTGTTCAAAATGCCATCCAATTTACTGAAAATGGCGAAATTCATATTGCTTTAGAAAAAGGCTATTTAGAAACCATTGTCCGTATTTCTGATACAGGAATCGGCATGACGGAAGAGCAAATTCTGAATATCTGGGATCGTTATTACAAAGTAGATCCATCCCGTAAAAATACGAAATATGGAGAATCAGGATTAGGCTTACCAATCGTTCAACAATTGGTCCGCTTGCATAAAGGAAAAATCAATGTTGAAAGTGAACCTGGTAAAGGCACCACATTTATTATTTCATTTCCTGATGTTGAAATCACTGAAAACTAAAGAAAACGTCTGGTCACAATCAGTGCCAGACGTTTTTTTAGTTTAATAACGCATGTAGAGACAGGGGGTGCACATAGGGACTATCAATAATTTGTGGATCTTTTGTCAGAAATAGCAAGCGCTTGTTTCTTTTTTGAACTGCTATTTTTAATTGAGGTAAAATTTCTTGACGTTGTCCAATCGTTAATGAAGAAAAGATGTCATCAATCACTAACGTACTTGTTTTTGAAAGCAAAAGTTGTATTATGCGCATTTTAATTTTTTCAAAAGTCGTAAAAGAAGTAAATGAACGACCAAGTAAGGCAGGTTCTAATTGGAACACCTGGAAAGCTTCGGCTAGAACTACTTTTCGATCCCGTTCTTTGATCGTACTAGCGATAAATAAATTTTCTTCTAATGGCAAGTAGGGCAGAAAGGTTTCACTAGAAGAAAGCCTAGTAATGGTTAATTGGTTTGTTTGGAAAAAATCGGCCAATGCGAGTTCTTGTTCTGGAGCAGAATAAATGATTCCATAAACTTCTCGCAAAGCTAACGCGTCGAATGAGGATTTTTTTTCGGTTGTTTTTTTGAATGATGGTGTGACATTCATAGAAAATCCCTCCCTTATTTCTGATGTGTGCGTAAATAAATCAATGTGAAAGGAGTCCCGCAAACAAGAGGAATGCCAAGCAAGATTAAGCAGTTAACAAAGCAATTACGGATTGTATAAAGCGACTGCATACTTTTAAAATCAAAAGAAAACGCTTGGATCGTTTGAATCCCTAAATGCTGGATATTTGTAATCGTGACATCCTGGTCGGTACTTTTAGCTAAAAATGCTGGAGTTTCCAAATGAGACCACTGTAAAATAGCATCACGAGCAGCCCAAAGAACAGTATTATACGTTTCTTGAAACATTAAAGTGAAAAGTAAAAAACTGAAAATTCCTAATAGAGCCGGTAAACATAACTCTAGTAAGAGCTGTTTGGTGACATACATATTTGAAAAGTGCATGTGATACCATGTATGTATTTCTTCCTTTTTTATGCGTAATGTCACATACATCAACAGAAGAAAAGTAACACCAAAGAAAATGACACTACCTAGATAGAGGTGCCAATAGTATTGGATCAGTTGGTAATGGTAACTAGTTTGTTTTTCAATATCGACAAAGTCTGGCATCGTTCGTAAAAACTCTTTTTCAAAATCAATTAAGTTAAACAGCCCAGTCAATAAGAAAGAGAACAGGAAGAAGAAGAGTGCAGTGATTAACGTGATTTTTTTATGATAAAAACTACTAGCTGTAGCGTAACGGACACTTCTCATCAACTTTCACCTCTCTAAACTATCTTTAGTATAGTGAAATAATATGAATTAATTATGAAAAAGTAGCAAAAAAGCTTGAGCAAATTGCTCAAGCTTTTTGAAGATTTATTTACCAGTTTTTTGATAGCCTTGATAACTGTCAGTGTGATATTCATCAACGGTTGATTTATTATTGTTTTTACTGTAAACACTCGTTGATTTTTCACCTTTTTCTTTTTCAATTGCTTCCAGTTGTTGCAATTGGTTCTTGTAATCATAGTCTTCTGGGTTAACTGGTTTTAAGCCGCTATTGGTATAGAAACGAAGCAAGTCACCGTTAGTAATTTGGTCAGACGTTTCTAATTGTTTCGTCGCTTTGGCTTTTAAATCAGCGACTTCTTTCTTAACTTCTTCGGTTGGCTCTGTAATTAAAGTGCCTGTTTTAGTATCGTAAATGCTAGAACCTAAAATAGTATATTTAGGTGTTACAACATTGCCGTTGCGGAAAGCAACGATTTGATTGTGTTGTTTAGAGAATAAATCTTGGCCTAACTGAATGTAGTTTTTCGTATCGACACCAAGCAAGTGTAGAAGGGTTGGTAAGGCATCAACTTGGCCGCCATACGTATGGTTCACACCGCCATTTTCTTGACCAGGAACGTGAATCATATAAGGAACACGTTGCATATTGGCGTTGTCAAAATCGTTCCAATCTGCTTTGGTTTTACCTACTAACTCTGCTAAGTTTTGGTTTCTTGAATTAGAAACCCCATAGTGATCGCCATAAAGAACAATGACTGAGTTTTCATAGAGACCTGAAGATTTCAAGTAGTTAAAGAATTCTTCGACCGCTTTATCTAAATAATTCGCTGTTGCAAAGTAACCATTAATTGTTTCGTCAGAGGTTTTTGCAATTGGGAATCCTGCTTCATCGTTTGTAAATTGAGAATAAGGATAATGATTGGATACAGCAATAAATTTAGAATAGAACGGTTGTTGTAAATGTTCTAAATATTGAACGGATTGATTAAAGAATGGTTTATCGTGTAACCCATATTGGAATGAGTTATCTGAATTAACATCATAATAACTAGCATCAAAGAAATAGTCATAGCCTAAACGTTTATAGGTTTCATTCCGATTCCAGAAGTTACCGGCATTTCCGTGGAAAGCAGCGCTAGTGTAACCTTGCGTTTGTTTTAAAATATCGGGTGCTGCTTCAAACGTATTTTTCCCACCAACTTGTGTAAAGAGTGAACCTTGGTCTAAACCAAATAGTGAATTTTCAAGTAACGTTTCGGCATCACTTGTTTTTCCTTGACCAACTTGGTGGAAGAAGTTATCAAAGCTAAAGGTACTTTTACTATTGTAAAGACTATTGATAAATGGTGTGACTTCGTGTTCTACGCCATTTTCATCTTTTAATTTGTAATTAACTAAAAATTGTTGGAAACTTTCTAAATGGATATAAATTACATTTTTGCCTTTTGCAATACCAAACTTACTATCATCGGGTGCCGCATATTGTTGTTTCACGTAATCTTCAACTTGTTTCATATCGTTAGCACTAGCTTCGGCACGGACTTGGTTTGTTTGGTAAGTTGTAATGCCATCGTACACGGTAAAGGCATTTAAGCCTAAGAATTTCACGATATAGTCACGAGAGAATTGACGTCCTAATAATTGGGGACGTTCTGTTTCAGCCATAAATAGATTGAATAAGAAAAAGACAACAGAAAGGAGTGTGACAGAGACTGCTACACGTGCGCGGACTGGACGCGCATCTGTTTTAATTTTTTTCGTTAATAATAATACGCCAATAATAATGAAGTCTAAGAAATAAATGACGTCATAAGGTCTAAAGAGACGTAAGGCACTTTCGCCAAGACCGCTAGCTACTTTGCCAGCACCAAGCATCGTATTAACTGTGATGAAGTCAGTAAATTCTCGATAATACACGACATTTGAGAAGAGCAGTAAACTCATCAAGAAGTAAATAATCATCATTGTAATATAAGAAGCTTTTTTACGGCGAACATACAAAGCGATGGCTAATAAAAAGACCGTTGTGGCAATTGGATTAATTAAGAGTATGAAATACTCGTTAATATTTTCCAAACGTAAATGGAAATCAACGGCGTACGCAAAGAGGTTTTTTAGCCACAGTAAGATGGCGATTAGCGAGAATAACCCCAGTCGCGTGTTCAAAATATTTGTTTTAAATAATTTTTTCAAAATAAACGTCCTTTCTAAACGATGATTCTATAAAAGTAAAATTAGGTAAATTTCGTATTTTACAATATCGCTTTAATTTTACTCTTTCACAAATTTTATGTCAATTCTTACCGAAGTGAGGAATGGTGATGTTAAAGAAAACTTACTATTTCCTTAAACTTTTTAGTTCGTTAAATGACGTGAAGCTTGAATCCTTTAAAGACAGATGGGCCTTTTTTTGCTATACTAGATAGGACTTTGAAAAGTAGGTGTACAGAATGAAACTTCAAGTAACTAAAAAAGCAGAACATAAATTTAAAAAAGGATATCCTTTAATTCAGAAAGAAGATTTGCAACAAGTGCCGGCGCCGTTGCCAACAGATTGGCTTACTTTGATTGATAGTAAAGGCCAGCGTTTAGCCGAAGGATATTTAGGCGAACAAAATAAAGGAATTGGTTGGTTGCTGTCATGGCATGGACCAATTAATCAATCTTTTTTTCAACAACTCTTTGAAATAAGTCGTAAGAAGCGGACGTCTTTTGAAAAGGATTCGCTAACAACCGCTTATCGATTATTTAATGGAGAAGGGGATGGCATTGGGGGTCTAATTATCGATCGCTATGCAGATTACGCCGTTTTTTCATGGTATAATGAAACCCTTTATCAGAAAAAAGCCGAACTTTTGACGGCGTTTCGCACAGTTTACCCTGACATTATTGGTGCCTACGAAAAGATTCGCTTTTCCACAAAAAATTTACCCGAATCACAGTTTTTGTATGGCGAACAAGCACCCGAGCCATTACTTGTCACTGAAAATGGCGTTCAATTTGCTACCTATTTAAACGAAGGATTAATGACAGGCATCTTTTTAGATCAAAAAGAAGTTCGTGGTCGATTAGTAGATGGTTTTGCAGTAGGGAAAACAGTCTTAAATATGTTTAGTTATACAGGTGCTTTTTCAGTAGCTGCCGCTATGGGGGGTGCCGTGGCCACCACTAGTGTGGATTTAGCTAAACGAAGCTTACCGAAAACGACTGAGCAATTTGAAGTCAATCATTTAAATCTTGCCCCGCAAAAGATTATTGTCATGGATGTTTTTGACTACTTTAAATATGCTTCACGTAAAGGCTTGAGTTATGACATGATCATTTTGGATCCGCCGAGTTTTGCTCGCAACAAAAAGAAAGTTTTTTCCGTTGCTAAAAATTATGGGGAGCTAGTGAAAGATTCTATTGATATTTTAACGGATAAGGGAACGCTTATTGCCTCAACCAATGCGGCAAATTTATCCTTAGCCAAATATAAAAAAATGGTGATTACTGCCTTGCAAGAGAAAAATGTTCGTTACAAGATTACGGACACGTATCAATTACCGGCAGACTTTCAAGTGAATCCTAATTTTCCAGAAGGTAATTACTTAAAAGTCCTGTTTATCGAAATTGAAAAATAATTTTTTACACCAAGCAAAAGTCCCAGCGCCGCTAATCGGCATTGGGACTTTTGCTTGGTGTTTATTTTATAGTAACTTTTGGGCTTTTTGGGTATTTGCAAAATGCAGCTTCGCGTAGTTCGCTAATAAGTCTAGGCCGCCTTTTTTCAAAATACGGGCGGCTACTTGGTCTGATTTGCTGCCAGCACCAGAGGGCACAGAGAAACCCAATTCTGCAGATTCTTTGTCTAACTCTTCTAAAAAAGCAGCGCGGCTAATAATAGAGGCGGCAGCAACGGCAACATGATACTGCTCTCCTTTAGTGACGAAGAACAATTTTTCAGTGACTTGATTTTTTTCATTACGAACATATTTCCGATAGTTATTTTCAGGGGTGAATTGGTCAATCAAAATCCCTTCTGGCTTTGTGGGAGCCAACTCTTGTAGCAACAGATAAATCGCTTGGTTATGCAAAGCGACTTTCATGTGTACAGCATTGTAGTTTGGTTGGATCTCATTGTATTTTTTTGGTTCAACGATTAATAACTTGTAAGGAATCAGTTCTTTAATGACATGTGACAATTGAATAATTTGTGGGTCGGTTAATTCTTTGGAATCACGAACACCCAATGCTTTTAGTTTGCTAATCATGCTTTTGTCAACATAGGCAGCACAGACAGTTACAGGACCAAAATAGCTGCCATTACCGACTTCATCGGAACCTATCACAGACCAGTTGCCAAAATCAGCAGGCAGTGTAGTAGTCTGGGCAGAAACTTTTTTCTGTGGTGTGGTACTCGTTCCTTCCCAACGAGCGGCCTCTTTTTCAGCTTGAGGTCCCTGAAACATGACTTTACCTGATTGATAAGCAGTGATGGTAGTGGTGCCAACCTTGGCCACAAAGACAGTATAAGGGACCGTTTTATTTAAACGATTGGGTTGATAAACAGTGGTCATCTCTGCTAATGTTTTTTTACTAACTTTAATTACGTGATTCTGTGCCATCAATTGTTCCTCATTTCTTGATATTTCTTCTTTACTATAGTAAAGGAAAAACAAGTAAATGAAAAGGTTTTGCGTTAGCTTGTTCCTGAAAATGACAATGTTTAGGAAATGTATAATTTTTTTCTATAGTTGGGCGCTAGTTGTTATCTAAATTTTTATTCAGTGCTATACTGTGGGAGAGAAGGAGACGATGAAAGAGTCGACTAGAACAAGGGGTGATGTGTTTGAGAAGAAAAAAAGAAATGCAAGAAAATGAACCAATAGCAGTGACTGCTAACGCGGAACGCTATTATCCAGAAGATAAACAAGGCTTGACGGCCGCACAAGTTGAAGAAAGACAGCGAAAAGGCTTAGTCAATGCCGCCGTCGATACAGAGTTTATCACAACGAAACAGATTGTTATTAATAACGTATTTACGTATTTCAACTTAATTTTTGTGGTACTAGGTGTGTTATTAATGCTGGTACAATCTTATAAAAATATGACCTTTTTGCCAGTAGTAATCATTAATACGGTCATTGGAATTTACCAAGAAATTAAGTCGAAGAAAGTATTAGATAGCTTAAATATTCTAAACGCTACAAAAGTAACCGTTGTAAGGGATGGCCAAGAACAAGAAATTTCGCCAGATGAACTGGTTTTGGATGATGTGGTGCTCTTTAAATCGGGTGAACAGATTTCTGGGGATGCAATTGTCTTATCTGGTGAAGTCCGTGTGAATGAATCCTTGTTAACTGGGGAATCTGATGAGATTACCAAAGTAGCAGATAGTCAACTTTTGTCAGGTAGCTTTATTGTGTCAGGTTCTTGTTATGCAAGAATTGATAAAATTGGCGCTGAGGCCTATGTTCATCAATTAACGCTTGAAGCGAAATCAATTAAAAAAGGGGAACAATCAGAGATGGTCGGTTCCATTAACCGTTTGGTGAAATGGGTAGGGATTATTATTGTTCCAATCGGCTGTGTTCTATTTTTCCAAAGTTATTTCATCAACCATCAAGGGCTTCATGACAGCATTGTCTCCATGGAAGCTGCCTTGATTGGGATGATTCCAGAAGGGTTGTACCTTTTAACAACCGTTGCATTAGCTGCCAGCACAATGCGCTTAGCGAAGCGCGGCGTTTTATTGCACAACATGAAAAGTATCGAATCCTTAGCACGTGTCGATGTGTTATGTGTAGATAAAACAGGAACAATTACTGAAAACACGATGGAAGTCCAAGAGTTGGTTCCTGTGGCGAGTATCGAAAATGATGGTACAGACTTAACCAATGTCGAAAAATTAATTGGCGATTTTTGCCGAACAATGTCAGCAGACAATGATACGATGAAAGCGATGAAAGAATTTTTTGTTACTAATAATCAGAGGGAAGCCGTTAGCTATACCTCGTTTTCGTCTGTCGAAAAATTTAGTAGCGTGACTTTCCCAGAAGCGACGTATATTCTTGGGGCGCCAGAGATGATTTTGAGAGACAATTATGAAATGTATCAATCTGAAGTGGAACATTATACAAGTCAAGGCTATCGCTTATTGGTGTTCGGAAAGTATTTAGGAGAATTTCAGGAAACGTTGGCAGCAGAGGTTCAACCTCTAGGCTACATTCTTCTTTGGAATCCGATTCGTAAAGAAGCCAAAGCAACTTTTGAATATTTCGCTGAACAAAATGTGGCCATTAAGGTCATTTCTGGCGATAATCCTTTAACAGTATCCAATGTAGCACAAGCGGCAGGCATTATTGGTGCTGAAAATTATGTGGACGCGCGAACATTAACTACAATGGAAGCCCAGACAGAAGCTTTAGAAAAATACACCGTTTTTGGTCGTGTCACGCCAGAACAAAAGAAACAATTTGTACTATTGTTGAAAAAATTAGATCATACAGTGGCGATGACAGGGGATGGAGTCAATGATATTTTAGCCATGAAAGAAGCAGATTGTAGTATTGCCATGGCTTCAGGAAATCAAGCTACAGCACAAGCCTCGCAAGTTGTGTTGTTGGATTCTGATTTTTCAACGATGCCGGAGGTTGTCTTTGAAGGCCGCCAAGTAGTTAATAACATTGAACGTTCTTCAAGTTTATTCCTTGTAAAAAATATTTTCTCCTTGCTGATGTCTGTCTTTGCTATGATTTTTGCCGTGACATATCCTTTACAACCGACACAAGTCACATTGATTAGTTTATTTACAATTGGTATTCCTTCGACATTTCTAGCTTTGGAACCAAATCATCGTCGCATTGAAGGGAAATTTCTTTTCAATGTGTTATCAAAAGCAATTCCTGGTGGGTTAACGGATATGTTAGTAGTCGGTGCTTTACTAATTTGTGGTGATATTCTTGCACTTCAAAAAACGGACATTTCAACGACTGCAACATTGTTGCTAGTTTCAGTCGGCTTTATGGTTCTTTATAAAATTAGTTCACCAATGAATCGTTACCGCAAGCGCGTAATGATTGGCTGTTTAATCGGAATGGTTATTACAAGTATTTCCATGAAAAACTTGTTCTCGTTAACTTCGGTATCGCCAACAGCCTTGTTACTTTTAGCCATTCTTTTCTTTGCAGCAGACTCAACTTTCCAACATTTATCAACCATTTCTGAAAAAGTTCAATTATGGTTTTATAAGAAAAGACATTAGGAGCAAAACACCGAGCCAAAATTATTTTGGTTCGGTGTTTTTTGTTTTTTATTGTTGGGAAAAATAAAAACACTTGTACCTAGTTAATCCTTGATAGTATAAACCTAACCAATTATTTTAGATAGGAAGGATTGAATAAAAATGAAAAAAAGAAGTTTTGTCTATTGGGGAATGTTTTTCATTCTTTTGTCGACGCTGATAACGCCTTTTCTGAAACTTGAAACAGGATATGCGCAAACGGAACCAACTAGTACCAGTGAAACCAATCAAACTTCTGCTACGCCAAATGTAGTGCCGCGTAAGCAGGTAGGCAACATTGTGACAGCGATTCAGCTAACGGACAAAGAGGGAAACCCACTTGGGACCATTAATCAATATACAGACATCTACCTCCGAATTGAGTTCAACTTACCGGATAATACCGTTAATAGTGGGGATACGAGTGTGATTACTTTACCCGAAGAGCTACGTCTCGAGAAAAATATGACCTTTAATGTAGTAGATGATACAGGTGCTGTGGTTGCAATTGCACAGACCGATGTAGCAAATAAAACGGTCACGTTAACGTATACAGATTACGTAGAAAACCATGCCAATATTAGTGGGTCTTTATATTTTACAAGTTTGATTGATTTCGAAAATGTCGAAAATGAATCCAAGATTCCTATTTACGTCACGGTTGAAGGGGAAAAAATATTTGCTGGCGATCTTGATTACCAAGGTGAAGGCGATGATGTTAACGAAAAATTTAGCAAGTATTCGTGGTTTATCGAAGACGATCCAACCGAAATTTACAATGTACTACGGATTAATCCAACAGGGCAAACGTATACTGATTTAGAAGTGGAAGATGTGCTAAAAACAGCAAGTTTAAGTTATATCAAAGACACTATGAAAATTGAACGAGGACAATGGAAACTGGATGGAAACGCTATTTGGCAGTTCACGCCAGAGGAAGATATAACTGGTCAGTTGGCTGTCCAGTATGGTCCTGATGACCGTAATTTTTCGGTGCATTTTGGCAATATTGGGACTAACGAATATCGTATCACCTATAAAACCAAAATCGATCATCTTCCCGAAAAAGGTGAAACCTTCACAAATTATGCAAAATTAACAGAAAATCAAACGGTGGTGGAAGAAGTCGAAGTGAGTCGTGTCTCACAAACGGGTGGTGGAGAAGCCAATGGTGAACAATATGTTGTTGAAATTCATAAAGAAGATGAAGCAGGCCAGCGTTTAGCAGGTGCAGAGTTTGAACTCATTCGTAACTCAACCAATCAAACAGTGGCCAAAATCACAACAGATCAAAACGGAACAGCGATTGTTAAAGGCTTGTTAAAAGATAACTATACTTTAGAAGAAACCAAAGCACCTACCGGTTACCAACTTTCGCAAAACAAGATTCCAATAACGCCTGAAGACTTTGGTAAAAACTTAGTTGCACTGAAAACTGTTGTGAATCATAAGATTTCATATCAACCAGTCGCTGCTTCATTTTTAGCTGGAAAAGTTCTTTTAGGAAAACCACTGAAGGATGCTGAATTTCAATTTGAATTGTTAGATGAGAAAGGCACAGTACTAGAAACGGTTAGTAACGATACTTTAGGGAAAATTCAATTTTCACCATTAACCTTTGAAACTCCTGGAAACTATCAATACACCATTCGGGAAGTAAACACGCAACAGGCAGGTGTTTCCTACGATACGCACAACCTTCAAGTTCAAGTAACCGTCGAGGCGCTTTTAGGAAATCTTGTGGCGACTACTCAGTATGATGGAGGTCAAGTATTTACTAATCACTATACGCCAGAAAAACCTATAGAGGGTACCACACCACCAACGAGTGGGACAACAGATACTACCACGAATTCAACCACAGAAACTACTTCAATAACCATTGAAAAACAGGCGATTCGTAATAAAGAATTGCCAAAAACAGGAGAAACAAAAGAAAACGCGTTTCTTTTCTTAGGTAGCCTTCTTTTGATTCAAGGAGTATTTATCTATTTTAAAACGAAAAAATAATCGCTTAGATAGTTTCAGTAATCGAGACAAAATGTGCAAATTTCGAGAGATTTAGCTTGTTCATTTGAGTTTGGAATGGTTCTGTGCTATACTATCTTTAGCGTAATGATACTAGTTGGGAGTGAGCGGATTTCTGCTCACTCTTTTTGATGGAAAAGTCATCAGGACACGGTTCGTTACATCAATCTCGAAGGAGGCGAAAATTTTGAGTAGTGCTGTGGAAACTGTAACAAAGTTAGTCACACCAATCTTAGAAGAACAAAATTTTGAACTTGTGGAAGTAGAGTTTGTTAAGGAAGGAAAAAATTGGTTTTTACGAGTATTTATCGATAAAGAAGGTGGCATTGATATTGAGGAATGTGCCTTTGTCAGCGAAAAATTAAGTGAAAAACTAGATGCAATGGATCCAGATCCAATTCCGCAAGCGTACTTTCTGGAAGTTTCTTCTCCGGGAGCAGAACGTCCGTTAAAGAAAGAAAGCGATTATGAACAAGCGGTAGGCAAGTACATTCATATTTCTCTTTATCAAGCAGTTGATGGAGAAAAACAGATTGAAGGTACCTTAGTCCATCTTGATTCAGAACAATTAACATTAAGTGTAAAAATTAAAACCAGAGTGAAGGAAATGACTTTTGAACGTAAAAATATCGCAAAAGCTCGTTTAGCCATTCAATTTTAATCAACAGACTCGAAGGTAAAAAAGGGTCCACTAAAAGTTTTACTTTTAGCTAGGCCTGTGACAAGTTTTAACGAGAAGTTTTTCCCTTGGAAGAAGAACCACTCGTTCAGCTTTAACGAATCCATAGGAGGAAAAGAAAAACAATGAGCAAAGAAATGTTAAATGCATTAGACGTATTAGAAGCTGAAAAAGGGATTCCTAAAGATACGGTGATTGAAGCGTTACAAGCAGCTTTAGTTTCTGCATATAAAAGACATTATGGACAAGCAAGCAACGTCGAAGTTGAATTTGAACCAAAAAAAGGCAATATTCACGTATATGCTGTCAAAGAAGTAACAGAAGAAGTATTTGATTCACAACTGGAAGTTTCATTAAAAGATGCCGTTGCATTAAATGGGGCATATGAAATCGGCGACAAAATTCGTTTTGAGGTTACGCCAAAAGACTTTGGCCGCATTGCTGCCCAAACAGCAAAGCAAGTAATTTTACAACGTGTCCGTGAAGCAGAAAGAACAATTATTTATAATGAATTTAGCGAATACGAAAATGACATCATGCAAGGAATTGTTGAACGTCAAGATCGTCGTTATATTTATGTAAACTTAGGCAAAATCGAAGCAGTCTTATCAAAACAAGATCAAATGCCAAATGAATTTTACCAACCGCATGATCGGATTAAAGTTTACGTATCACGTGTTGAAAACACATCAAAAGGCCCACAAGTTTTTGTAAGCCGTAGTCATCCAGATTTACTAAAACGTCTTTTTGAACAAGAAATTCCAGAAGTTTATGATGGAATTGTTGAAATCGTAAGCGTCGCTCGTGAAGCTGGCGATCGTTCAAAAGTAGCCGTTCGTTCAACAGATCCTAATATTGACCCAGTGGGTACCTGTGTTGGTCCAAAAGGCCAACGTGTCCAAGCGATTGTGAATGAATTAAAAGGCGAAAATATGGATATTGTGGAATGGAACGAAGATCCAGCTATTTATATTAGTAATGCCTTGAATCCAGCTCAAGTATTAGATGTTATTTTTGATCCAGAAAATAGCAAAGCATGTACAGTTGTTGTACCTGATTATCAATTGTCATTAGCAATTGGTAAACGTGGTCAAAATGCGCGCTTAGCTGCTAAATTAACGGGCCATAAAATTGATATCAAATCAGAATCTGATATGGCTGAATTTTATGAACAACAAGCCAATCAAGAAGTTGCCGAAGTTGCAGAAGAAATGGATGAAGCAATTATCCATTCAGATATGACGGCAGATGATTACGAAAACTTGGCTGCTGAAGAAGCAGTTGTTGAAGCAGAAATTACAGAAGAATTACCTGAACAAGAATAACGTTTTTGGAGGGTGAAAAAATGAAAAAGAGAAAAATTCCAATGCGTAAATCGGTTGTTTCAGGCGAAATGAAACCGAAAAAAGAATTAGTCAGAATTACTCGCTCCAAAGAAGGTGAAGTGGCCTTAGATCCAACTGGTAAATTACCTGGACGTGGCGCTTACGTTGATTTGGATCCTGCGGAAGTCCAAAAAGCTTGGGATAAAAAAATTCTTGATCGTGTCTTAGAAACAAAATTAAGTGATGAATTTTATCAAGAACTATTGGATTATGTAACACATCAAAAAGCCCGCAAAGAGTTGTTTGGCGATGGAAAATAAAACCAAAATTTTGAACCTTTTAGGTTTAGCAATGCGCGCCGGTAAATTAGTCACAGGCGAGGAATTAACCCTTAAAGATATTCGTGCAAACAAAGCAAAATTTGTGTTTGTTGCGCAAGATGCCAGTGAGAATACTAGAAAGAAAATCAAGGACAAAAGTTCTTATTATAATGTTCCTGTTAGCGAACTGTTCAGTCAATTCGAGCTCAGCCAAGCGATTGGGCGACCACGAATGGTTATCGGAGTAACTGATGCAGGATTTGCCACCAAAATCAAGGAATTACTAAAAGGTTAGGAAGGTGATTGCATGGGAAAAAAAAGAATTTATGAACTAGCAAAAGAAATGAATAAAGCAAGCAAAGACGTTGTCGATAAAGCGCATCAATTAGGTATGGATGTTAAAAACCATATGGGCGCAATTAGTTCCGAGCAAGAAACAAAGCTTCGTCAAGCATTCGGAGGAGGAAGTACCGTAAATACTCAATCAAAAGCAACAAACAACCAAAAGCCACAAACAACACAAAATAAACCAGCCAATAAGAAACCAATGAACAATAAACCTGGTGAACAAAGAAATAACCAAAATCGTCCAAACAATCAATCAACGAATGGACAACAAAGAAATAACAACAACCAAAATCGTCACGGCCAAAGCAACACACAGAACCGTAGCAATCAAACAAATACAAACAATCAAAACCGCAATACCCAAAACAATAACGGTTCTACAACGAATCAAAATCGGACCAGCCAAAATAACAATGGCGGGAACAACCAAAACCGTGGCGGCCAAAACCGTAACAACAATTTTGGTGGCGGTCAAAATCGTAATAACCGGAATAACTTTAATAACCAAAACCGCAATCGTTTCAATAAAAAAGGGAAAAAAGGCAAACATCAACAAGAATCAGCGAAGCCAGCAGTACCAGCACGTAAATTCCGTGAATTACCAGATGTTTTAGAATATACAGAAGGTATGAACGTGGCGGATATTGCGAAAAAAATCCACCGCGAACCAGCGGAAATCATCAAAAAATTATTTATGATGGGTGTCATGGTTAACCAAAACCAAGCCCTAGATAAAGATACAATTGAATTATTAGCTGTGGACTATGGCATGGAACCGCAAGAAAAAGTCCAAGTTGATATTGCGGACATTGATAAATTCTTCGAACCAGAAGCAGTTGTTGAAGAAAACTTAACTACACGTCCCCCTGTTGTCACAATCATGGGACACGTAGACCACGGGAAAACAACATTATTAGATACATTGCGCCATTCTCGTGTGACTTCAGGTGAAGCAGGCGGTATCACGCAGCATATTGGTGCCTATCAGTTAGATATTGATGGCAAACCAATTACGTTCTTAGATACACCAGGACATGCGGCCTTTACTAGTATGCGCGCGCGTGGTGCCAGCATCACTGATATTACCATCTTAGTTGTTGCAGCGGACGATGGAGTAATGCCACAAACAATCGAGGCGATTAACCATGCCAAAGCGGCAAAAGTGCCGATTATTGTAGCAGTTAACAAAATTGATAAGCCTGGTGCGAACCCTGATCATGTGAAACAAGAATTAAGTGAACATGAATTAATTCCTGAAGAATGGGGTGGAGATACGATTTTCGTCAATATTTCAGCGAAATTCAATCAAAACATTGATGAGCTATTGGAAAATATTTTATTGATTGCTGAAGTAGAAGACTTAAAAGCTGATCCAACGCAAAAAGCAATTGGAACAGTGATTGAAGCGCGCTTAGATAAAGGTAAAGGTCCGGTTGCGACATTACTCGTTCAACAAGGAACTTTACATGTTGGTGATCCAATCGTTGTTGGTAATACTTACGGACGTGTTCGTGTGATGACCAATGACATGGGCCGCCGTGATAAAGAAGCAGGACCAGCAACTCCTGTGGAAATTACCGGATTAAATGATGTTCCTCAAGCGGGTGATCGTTTTGTGGTCTTTGAAGATGAAAAAACAGCACGTCAAGCAGGGGAAGAACGGGCTAAACGTGCGTTGCTTGAACAACGTTCAGCAAGTAGCCGTGTGACATTGGATAACTTATTTGAAAGTCTAAAAGAAGGCGAATTAAAAGAAGTTAATATCATTGTCAAAGCAGACGTACAAGGATCTGCCGAAGCCGTTTCAGCAAGTTTACAAAAAATTGATGTAGAAGGCGTTCGTGTGAAAATTGTTCACGCGGCAGTTGGGGCCATCAATGAAAGCGACGTAACTTTAGCTGCAGCTAGTAATGCGATTATTATCGGCTTTAACGTTCGCCCAACACCACAAGCAAAACAACAAGCAGAACAAGAAGAAGTTGATATTCGTTTACACCGTATTATCTATAAAGCCCTAGAAGAAATCGAAACAGCGATGAAAGGGTTATTAGATCCAGAATTTGAAGAAAAAATTACGGGTCAAATGACGGTTCGTGAATTGTACAAAGTATCTAAAGTTGGCACAATCGCTGGCTGTTATGTTACAGAAGGCTTTATTCGCCGCGATAGTGGCGTTCGTGTCATTCGTGATGGTATTGTTATTTATGAAGGTAAATTAGCAAGCTTGAAACGCTTTAAAGATGACGTGAAAGAAGTCAAACTTGGTTTTGAATGTGGCGCTATGATTGAAAACTTCAATGATTTACGTGTAGATGATGCGATTGAAGGCTTCATTATGGAAGAAATCAAACAATAATTTTAGTAATTGGAGGAAGACACTATGGCAAATTATCGTGACCGTCGTGTAGGTCAAGAAATCATGCGTGAAGTGAATGATATCTTGAACAAACGCATCAGAGATCCACGCGTCCAAGGCATCACTATTACAGATGTTCGTGTGACCGGTGATTTACAACAAGCAACGATTTATTACAGCTTGTTATCTGATTTAGCTTCCGAACAACAAAAAGCTCAACAAGGATTAGACAAAGCCAAAGGACTGATTCGTAAAGAATTAGGACAACGGTTAACCTTGTATAAAACACCAGAGTTGATTTTTGAAAGAGACGAATCTGTCCAATACGGAAATCACATTGATGAGTTGATTCGTAAGTTGAATCAAGGTGAATAATTAAAAAGAAAAAGCACACCAGACGAATGGTGTGCTTTTTCTTTTCATGATTTCTTGATAAAATAGTCATGGAGGTGCAAAGATGAAAAGAATTGTTGTTTTCTATAAAAATGGAGATCGTTATTTAAAAGAAATGGGTTCAGGCAAGAGTTCCCTGTACTTTTTTCTTTTCTTCTTTGTACTACATAGTATGCGGGAACATATTATTCAGTTCATCGGATTTTGGCCGTCATTTATATTCGTCCTCATACTTGTCCCAAATCTTATGCTTGGCGTCGGACATATTAACCATTGGTACAAAAACCGCTCTTGAATTTTCCAGAATACTTTTAAGCATGGAACAAAATCCTTATTGATTTTGTTCCATGCTTTTTAAGTTAACCCAGTATTTAATACCATCACAGAATAATCCCTAAATTCAAAAATCCGTCCTTTATAAAGATAAGTGGCGCCATACTTTTGTCGATAGTACGTAATCACATTTTTTAATGTTTCAACATCGATTTCCAAAAATTCAGCACAAGAATAATGGTTACTTAAGCCAGCTTCAGAGCAACGAATTAAATCGTCTAATGTAACTAATTGCTCTAAGGCCACATTGCGAGCTTTCAACTCTTGCTTCCGATTTTCTGTACAATTTTGATTTAAAATAGTGCCAACGGATGTTTGATAATGCCCGTATTCCTCGGCTAAAATATTCTTCTTTTGACGGGTACTCAATGTTTTTTCAATATAAATTTTGCCATTTCGATACAACCCATAACAACCTGTTTGATTGTATAAATCAATTTCTAAAACCGTCACATCCTTTTGAATGGAACTGACGAGTTTTTCATAATCATTCACTTTACCATTCACCTGCCATTACTTAATAAAAAGAGTAGATGGGAAGTTAATCCTCTTTTTTGTCAGAAGAAATCGATTGTTGATATTTGGCATCAATTTCATCCAAGTAATCGTGAATTTTCTCGATTTCTTCTTTTGAAAATATCTTTTCTGGATCCCCAGCGTGGGCAGCCAGTGTCATTTCGTCACGGCGAGGGAATGAGAGAATTTCTGCTTGCGTTTGTTGTTCGTGTAATTGTTGTTCGGCAAATTGATAAACGATGGCTTGTCGTTGGGGTTCTAATTTTTTATAAATGCGGTCGATAGTTGAGGCATTTTTTTCCATGGGAACCTCTTGTCCCATCAACCAGGCCTCATTAATATCTAATGCATCTGCAATGCGATAAACTTTGTCTTGTTTTGCTTCGTAACGACCAGCTAGCCAATCGCTGATCGAAGATTTACCGATGCCAGTTTTTTTCGCTAATTCACTAGGTTTGATGTTCTTGGCTGTTAAAGCCTCTTTTAAACGGATAGCAAAAATGTTCATATTTCCGAACCTCCTATTGCCTCAAAGTATACTATACCTGTTTAGAGAAGGCAAGTAACAATCGCAATTAAATTTAGCAGTTCATAAAACCGAACTTATGAGTTGACAGTGAAAATATTTGATGCTAAGATAGAGCCATTCAAATGTTCGGTTAACTGAACTATTTTTTTGAACACTTTGTTCGGAAAACCGTATTTTGGTGGAAAGGGTGAAGAAATGAGTCGGAATTATAAAAAAACGTTGTCGGATATGTTACTTTTAGCAATTATTTTATTAATAAGCAGTGTCTCAATAAAAATTGGGGCCATCGTGATTGGTATGATTGGCCTCATGGAATTACTAACAGAGTAACAATAATTTAGTCAAAAGGAGAGAAGCGGATTGGCAGAACGACGCATGTTTGCAAAAACGATTATTGATAGTGATGCGTTTTTAGATATGCCCTTATCAAGTCAGGCCCTGTATTTTCATTTAGCGATGCGTGCCGATGATGATGGATTTATCAATAATCCCAAAAAATTGCAGCGAATGGTTGGTTGTGGGGAAGACGATCTAAAATTGCTAATGGTTAAAAAATTTATTCTAGTATTTGAAAGTGGTGTGATCGTTATCAAACATTGGAAAATTCATAATTATATTCGCAGTGATCGTTACAAACCAACCTTGTATCAAGAAGAGAAAAATCAGATTGTTGAAAAAAATAGCAAAGCTTATACGTTTAAAGCAGAATCGTCTGTCAGTGGTCAACCAGCTGACTACCAACGGTTACCACAGGAAAGCATAGTCCAGTCTAAGTTAGGTCAGAGTCAAGGTAGTAGTTCAGAAAACGATTGTTTAAAGACGATTTATCATTTTTATGAGGAAAACGGCTTTGGTACACTGGCCTCAAAAACAAGCCAAGATTTTAAGTATTGGTTGCAAGATTTTATACAAAAAGGGGCTAGCCAAGAGGAAGCATGCCAATTAATCTTGCATGCTTTAGGAATTGCCGTCGATCGAAATAAACGGAATTACGGCTATGTAAATGCTATTTTGAAAAGTTGGGAGCAACAAAATTATTTATCCGTACATGAAGTTCTAGTAAATGATAAAAAACAAGTGTCGGAGCACGCGCCGCAAATGACAGAAGAATATCAAGAGTTAGGTTTTTAAAGAAAGGAGGAAATCAGTATGCATGCGACAGATCAAACTTTTCAAATACTATTGAGTCAATTGTTAGAAAAAGTTGAAGACCGATGTCCTGAATGTGGCAGTGAACAATATGTTTGGCAACAAAAAAATAAAGATGGCACAGAACGTTGTGCCCCAACTTGTTGGTCGTGTGGGTATAAAATGCTAAAAAAACATGAACAACAAGCCAATCAACAACGTTCTCAAGAGAGTTTTATGGCGCGTACACAAAAATTTTTTCATCAAGGGTCCTTAATTGCTGATGATGCGCTACGGCAATGTCGCTTAACCAATTACCAAACCACTGAATTAGAAACAAGACAAGCAAAAGAACGGGCCTTAGCAACAGTTTCAGCGATTGTTGAAGGAAAGCCAATCCACGTTATTTTTTCAGGGAAACCTGGTGTCGGTAAAAGTCATTTGGCTATCAGTATTTTAGTTGAAGTCTTAGAACGCTCTGCATATCAAAAGTATTGTTTATTTGTCAGCTACTCTGAGTTATTAGAAAAACTAAAAATGTCCATGAATGAATCGGCCAAAAGCCAAGCAAAGGCTCAAGCGTATATTACTAGAATGAAAAAAGCAGACGTTTTGGTCTTAGATGATTTAGGTGCTGAATTAGGAATTAAAAATAAAGTTAGTACGGATTTTAACAATGACATCTTAAACCGAATTTTAGAAGCTAGACAGAATAAAGCAACTATTTTTACTACTAATTTTTCTGGAAAACAACTGGTGGAGGCCTATGGAACACGCATTATTTCTCGTCTAATGAAGCACGCCAGTGGCTATGTTTTCCAATATAAAGACACAACAGACAAACGAATGAGGAGTGTGAAATAAATATGTTAACAATTATTATTGGGTTTATCTTTTGGACAATGACACTAATGTTAGGTTATCTAATTGGTGAAAGAGAAGGCCGTAAACATGAGTAATTTAACAAAACGTAAAAAAGATTTATTTGAAATGAAAAGCGTTGTATTTAAAGATATTTCAAAGCAACAAAGCGAAAAAGCACAAAAAAGAAAACGACTCGTACAACTAATGAATCAATATCCCGATTGGGCAAGTCAAAAAAATAAACTTATTATGCAGGAAATTCAAGAATTAGGACAAGCAATCGGTAATTGGTCGATGGATCAATCAAGACCCATCCAATCCATCAAGGCCGCATCGTTTACAAAAAGCGAGTATCTCTATTTAATTTGGCTCGGTTATTCAGATGAAGCGATTCGTCACGGCTTAGACATGTCGAAAGAGTGTTATTTTATTTATCGATTAACACTTTTAAATGAACAAAAGTAAAGGAGATTAACCAATGCGTACGTCAACATTTAATTATATCAAAGATATTTTAGCAGACTTTTATAAAACAGATGAGTATATCCGGCAACGGGAAGAAGAATTACGGCACCCTTATCAAGAAGCAGATTTAAATGCTGGTATTAGAGGACAAGGACTTCACTCTGTAGTGACCGAACGAATGGCGATTACGATAGCTATGGATCGTCGTCTGTGGAACTTAGAGAGAAATCGAGACATTATCAAAAATTGTTTAGCTGAAGCGGATGAACAAACGCGCGTGATTATTGAAGAACTATATATGAAAAAACGGCCCTCTTTAACATTAATTGGACTTGCCCAGCAATTATTTATTAGTAAAAGCCAAGCCTATAAATTAAGAAATCATTTCTTTGAAGCGGTGGCGGATGAACTAGGGATGTAAACATGGAAAAAGCGTGGAATTTTTTCAGGTGTCAACATGGTAAATTAATAGTGTCGAAAGAGATAGATAAACGTGAGGCAACCAAAAAAATGAAGACACGGAATTCTATAATTTTGACTGCTTTCTTGTGTCAGCTATGAAGGAGCAGAAAATGCCGGCTACTTTCAAAATCCTTCATTTTGACTAGAAGAGAGCCAATTTGTTAACCAATCCTGAATTTTTTGAATGGAAAGGTGGCGCTAAAAATGAATGAAGCGGAACAAGAGTTATATGAAGCCCTTGTTGCAATCTGCCAGACGTCAGGATTTTTGTTGCTAGAGGAACTGCCGACAGATTTACCAGATCAGCCATTTGTTTACTTAGGTGATAGTAAAGAATTACCTAAGCCAACTAAATCAGCTATTTTGGGAGAGATTGAATTAATAATGCATGTTTATGGTGCGTTATCTGAACGACAACAAATTTCTACAATTAAAGGAACGATTTTACGGCAGGCAACTAGTAACTTAAAACGAACGGCTCATTTTAATTGGGGTATCAAACATCAAGAAGTCAAAGCACAAATGGTAAAAGATACCAAACAAATGAAAAAAACAATTTGGCATGCTGTACTACCATTACACATGCAATTTTACTAGGAGGAATTATCAATGGGAGAAGTTATGCAAGGAAAAGACCGTATTTTATTAGTTCGTCGCTTGGATGAAGCAGCGACAAAGAAAGCAATGAAACCCTTATTTCAAATTGAACATGAATGGGAATTCTCACGTGAATCGAGCGGTACGCAAACAAAAGATGGCGTTGCGAATGCTGTTTCTGGTTTAGAAGTTACGTTATCGTTAAGCGGTTTAGCCTCTCGCGATGATGAAAATTTATACATGAAAGACGCAGTTGAAGATGGCATCTTAATGGAATTTTGGGATGTTGATTTAAAAGGTGAAAAAAATGCGGAAGGTAAATATCCAGCAATTTATGCCCAAGGTTATGTAAATTCATGGAGTTTACCAGCCAATGTAGAAGAATTAGTAGAAATCGAAACAGAAGCCTCTATTAATGGCAAACCACAAGATGGCTTTGCAACAGTAGAAGCAGATATTATTGTGGAAGCACAATATGCGTTCCAAGATACCGTTCCAGATAAAGCACCACAACCTGGCGCATAATCAAAAAAGTGTTGAATTTTAGGAGGATAAAAAATGAATTTAGAGATTAACGGAAAAACAATTGAAGTGAAATTTACGATTGGCGCGATTCGCGAATTAGATAAACGTTACCAAATTGAAAATGGCGCTGCCAAATTCGGCATGGGCATCAGTTCAGCAATGATTTATTTACGCCAATACAATCCAGTAATCTTAGTTGACATCATGGAAGCTTTACAAAGTGGGCAATTAAAAATAGGTAAGTCGGAAATTGAAGCATGGTTAATGACCCAAGATGTCAAAAAACTTTCAGATGACTTGCTTAAAGAAATGGGAAAGCAACCTCTTACAAAACCAATGATCGATCAGTTCAGCAAAGAAGCGAAGAAAGCAGAAGCGCAAGCGACCAACTAATTAAAACGAGCGATGACGTGTATCACGACATCGCTCTTTCTGCTTTTCGCTACTTAGGCTGTCGCTCATTTGAAGAAGTGGATCGGATGACCATGTCTGAATTTGAATTACGAATGATTGCTTTTAATTTAGCAGAAGTAGATGAAGAGCGGAAAAGGCACGAGCTTGCCTACTTAAATGTTAAAGCGCAAGCGACAAACAAAAAAGGAAAACCCGTTTTTGAAAGCTTTAAAAGTTTTTATGATTATGAAAAACGAGTTGCTGAAGTTCTGGCAGCTAACCAGCCACAACGAACAAAATTAAATGAGCGGAAAAAAACGCAACTTGCCACTGTGGCAGAGCGTCTACGCCGCTATCGAGAAGGGAGGAGAGTAGATGGAGAATGACAAAGAAAAAACGCCGTTATCGGAGGCAAAGAAAAGCCTTGCAGGCGTCCAACAAGCATTAAAAAGTATGAGCGGTGAGTATGCCTTATTAAGTGGATATTTAGGGAAAATTAGTGCGGGTGTCAATCAGTCAGCCACGGTCATGAACACATTTAAAACCGTCATGCAACAATCTGGAGAAACAGTGAAAAAAACAGGAGACGAAACAGCAAAGGCAGCAGATCAAATGAACACAGCGTTAACAGATTCTGCTGAACAAGCCGGTGAAGCAGCTAAAAAAGCGGGGAAAGAAACCTCTGATGGCTTTACTAATGCACAAAATAATATGCTGAGCTTTGGGACGGCCATGACTAGTGCCGTTTCCTTACCTATGCTGAACATTTTAAAAACAGCTATGGGCGTCGGTGCTGGGGTCAGTGGCGAATTTCAAGGAATGCAAGGACTGATTATGGCCAGTGCAGGAGGGATTTCTGATTCATTGCAAGGCGAGTTGCAAGGGGCATTGACTCAGATGAATCAATCATTTGAAGCGGCGGCACAAGTGATTCAAAGCGTGATGGCTCCAGGAATGGAAATTTTGGTTCAAGTGGTTATCACAGTCGTCAAAGGCATTACAGCTTTGGTGAATTTATTTATCAAATTACCAAAACCCGTCCAAGTTTTTATTGTTGCCATTATGGGTATTTTAGCCGCCATTGGGCCCATGCTGATTATGGTAACGATGGCTCAGCAAAAATTTCAACAGTTTAGTGCTGGTTTGGCTCTTGTACAAGGAAACATTGGGAAGTTAGGTGGTGGCTTATCAAAACTAAGTGCTAGTTTTAGTGCCTTAAGTGGAGGACCATTAATTTTAATTGTAGCAGCCGTTTTAGCAGCGGTAGCAGCGTTTATTTATTTCTATAAAACCAATGAAACATTTAGAAATAGTATCAATAGCTTAGCTAGTGCCATTCAAGGAGCTGTTTCAGCGGCGTTTGGCCAATTGGTAGGACTGCTACAACAGATCCAGCCGGCCTTTCAGCAAGTAATGGCAGTTTTTAAACAATTTTTTGCAGTAGGCTTAGAGAAAATGGCGACTATTTTTTCAACAATTGGTCGTGTGCTAGCAGGCGTTTTTGCCAGCGGTTTGCAATTAGGTAGTAACTTATTAGGGCAATTTGGTGGCACCTTTGACAAAGCTGGTTTAGCGGTTGGTCTTTTGGTAAAAGTTCTGACAAAGGTTGCACTGGCTGCATTAGGAATTTCTGGGCCGTTTGGTCTAATTATTTCCTTGATTGTTTCATTCGTGACGGCCTGGATGAAAACCGGTGATTTGAGTGCGGGTGGTATTACCCAAGTCTTTGATAATTTAGGTAACACGATTACATCGGTTACAACAATGCTTGCGGCTAATCTACCGAAAGTTATACAACTTTTTACAACCGTCTTAACCAGTATTCTCGGGAAAATAACAGAAGCTATTCCAAGCATCGTAACCGCGTTATCTAGTTTAATTACGTTAATTGTTGGTGCGATCGTTGCCAATTTGCCCGTCTTAATTGAAGCGGCAACACAAATTATTACTACGTTGATTCAGGGGATTACAACAGTCTTACCAATGTTGATAGAAGTTGGTTTGAGCTTATTAATGACTTTAGTTAATGCGATTGTCACCGCCTTGCCAACAATTACAACTGCAGCGATTAATATCATCACTACATTAGTGACAGCTTTTGTCACAGCGTTACCAATGCTAGTTACAGCAGGTGTTTCAATTATCACGGCCTTAGTCAATGCATTTGTTACGATGTTACCGTTGATTTTGACTGCTGGTTTACAAATTTTGATGGCATTAGTCACTGGGATTATGACGATTTTACCTCAGTTAATTCAATCAGCGCTGACGATTATTCTAGCGTTAGTGACTGCGTTGGTAGGTGCCTTGCCACAGATTATCAGCGCAGGTGTCAAATTGTTAATGGCGTTAATTCAAGGAATTATTTCGATTTTACCAACCTTAGTTGCGGCAGCTATTACCTTAATTTTGACATTGGTAAATGCCTTAATTGGTGCCTTGCCACAAATCATCAGCGCAGGCGTCAAATTGCTAATGGCTTTGATCCAAGGGATTATTTCAATTTTACCGCAACTGGTTACTGCAGCAATTACGCTAATTACCGCTTTAATGGGTGCGTTAATCAATGCGTTGCCACAGTTGTTAAGTGCTGGGATTCAACTGATTCAAGCCTTAATTAATGGTGTACTCAGTCTATTGGGTGCCTTGCTGTCCGCAGCAGGAACATTAATCTCACAAATGATCACGAAGATTGGTTCTTATTTTGGTCAACTGTTAGCTTCGGGCGGACAGTTAGTTGAAAATATCAAAAATGGGGTTACCAATGCAGCCGATCAGGTAAAAAATGCCATTGGTTCTGTAATTGAAGGTGCTTGGCAAGCAATCCAAGGTTGGTTTTCAAAATTCACCGATGCCGGTGCGAATATTGTCGGTATGATTGCTGATGGAATTACAGGCGCAATTGGAAAAGCCAAAGAAGCAATCGATGGGGTCGTCAGTAAAATTCGTAACTTTTTACCATTTTCACCAGCAAAAGAAGGTCCCTTATCTGATTTGCATAAATTGAATTTCGGCGGCACGATTGCCACGGGGATTTATGCAGGCGAAACAGCCGTTAGTAGAGCAATGGCTTCTATTTTAGACTTACCGCTGTTAAATGATTTTGCCTTGGACTTAGCTGGTCGAGGAAACTTCACAGCAACGATTGACCATCGTTTAGAAAATGATGCATACAATCGACCATTATTTGTGACAGTAGAGTCAACGTTAGATGGAAAAGTTGTCGCAGCTACTACGGCGCCTTATTTAGCAACAGAGTTACAACGACAACAAGTGAAACAAAATAACCGCTTAGGAAGGAGAGGATAACATGTATAAATTTGTTGATACCAATCAAGCAACTCATTCAACGCCTCTTCCTTCAGAAGCGTTGAATTTTAACGGCCAATTTTTAGAAAAAGTCATCCCTGGCTATCAAACATTATCAGTTTCAGGACGAGAATTAGTTCCAAGCGAAATTGAAAGCTATCAATTAGGGATTCGTGATGGCAAACGCCACGTTTATGCGCGGATTCCAGAACGAGAATTAACAGTCAAATATCGACTTTCAGCTGTGAATAATGAAGCGTTTCGAGATGCATTTAATCATTTAAATGTTGCTTTGTTTACGGAAAAAGACGTTTCTATTTGGTTTAACGATGAACCGGAAATGCTGTGGTTTGGCAGTAAGTCTTCAGTGAGTGATGTACCCGAAGGTGTTAACCAAGTAACAGGCACCTTTACTTTATTGCTTTCTGATCCGTATAAATACACACGGAGTGATGCGACTAGTGTGATGTGGGGTTCGCCAACCATTACATTTCAAGCGAATTACTTAATGGGGAATACAGGCTCAGGTGCAGTTGATTTTCCAATTTTAATTGAAGGCGGGGCTTATTGGGGGTCAACCATGATTACCTTTCAAAATCGGGCCTACACGATGGGGGATTTAGGCAAAGAAGTTCGGCCAATTGAAATTTATCCTACGGTTGAAGGGTTAAAAGTCAAACCGACCATTATTTTAACAGGAACCGGACGTGGTGTTTGGATTAAAACACGGAACGATACAATTAACTTAGGAGACTTTGATCGTTCGGAAATTATTATCGATACTGAAAATTTTTATCTGACAAAAAATGGTGCACCGATGATTCGACCAATGAACGATTTTTATCTATATCCCAATGAACCGCTGTATATTCAAGCCAAAGATAGCGACTTCCGCTTGACGATTCGCTATCCTAACCGATTTGTGTAGGAGGGTGATTAAATGTTAATGGCGCTGGATTTGAAAAGAACATATACGGCAATTTTGGACAATGCCTATCAAGTCAGCTATGAAAAAATAGAGAACAAAATTGGCAGTTTAGATTTTACCATGCCGCTAGATGATCCTAAAAATGAATTTATTGAAGAAATGCAATGGGTGGAACTGACCGACAATGAGAATGAATATATTGGTTTATATCGCGTGATGCCAACCACAATTAAGAAAGATGCGAACAATAATCAAATTCACTACTCTGCCACAGAAGCATTATGTACCTTAGGTGATACTGTCCTTTTTGGTTGTCACGAAATTAAAAACAAAACAACGAAAGAGGCCATTCAATTTCTATTGAATAAACAAAAAACAAAGCATTGGGTCCTGAAAAAATGTGATTTTTCAAGGAAATTAACCTATAAATGGGAGAATGAAAATGGGCTAGTCGAGCCTTTATTTAGCATCCCAGCCGATTTCGAAGAGGAATATCTTTGGCAATGGAATACAGAGGTCTATCCTTTTGAACTTTCATTAGTCAAACCACCAACAGAACCAGTTGCGCGAATTCAAGAAGGTTACAATATGCAAGGATTTGAAATAGAACATAATCCCAAGATGCTAATCAATCGGATTTATCCATTAGGTTCAGGCGAAGGTGTTAACAAAGTCAATATTCGCTCGGTCAATCAAGGGGTTCCGTATTTAGAGAACAAGGCCGCAATTGACCGCTATGGTTTATTGGAGTCAATTTGGGTAGAACAGCGTTTTTCTGATCCCAAGGCATTAAAGGAAAATGCTTTGCGAATGTTAGAAGAATGGACCAAACCACAAGTTTCTTGGGTAGTGACTGCAGCTGATTTAATTAAATTAACAGATCAACCTTTGGCAATCGATCGTTTGCGGTTGGGTACGGTTATCATGATTAATACGAATGAATTTGGGAGTGTCAACCTTCGTATCAAAAAAGAAAGTAAAAAAGATGTCTTTGGTGCCCCCCAAGACATTCAGCTAGAGTTGGGAAATCTGCAAGAAACAATTCATAGTACCATGACAGCTTTCAGTCGGAAACAAGAGATTAGCGAAACTTACGCACAAGGGGCGACGACACTTTTAAATCGTTCAATACAAGGAGAACTTAGCAAGACACAGCCAGTGGAGCTGAATTTATACTTTGACGAGGACATTCTTTATATAAACACCGCAGAATTAACGTTCAAGGCAACTGCTAAAGGACCTTCGCATTCTGTAACGAACATTGATTTGGTAGTGGATGGCAAAAAATTACCCCAACTATCATTGCAACAACAACGGCTAAACATTTTGAGTTATTTACGAAAAACAACAGATGGAAAAATCGAACGCGGCAATCACACGCTTCAATTTTTCTCTCATCAGCCACTATGGTTGGATGCTTCGGTCATCTGTCGTGTGTATATTCAATCCCAATTGGGTGGCCAGTTTTAATAAAATAATGAAAACTAGAGGAGTGTGACGAAATGTCAGTAGAACATATTGAAGAATTAGATACCCTGAATCAAGGTCGCCTTAAAATCAATGCAATCTTGGATCAGTCGAATGCATCAGCTGAGAAAGTAGATGCTTACCAAGTCCAGTTAACGAATGGAATTTCTGAAGCGAAAAACATCGCAGATGAAGCTGGCAAAGAAGCCGTACAAATTGCCACCGATGCAGGCAATCAAGCAAATGAAACAGCCAACCAAGCGATGAACAATGCCAAAACAGCAATTACGATTGCAGGAAATGCAGTTTCAACGGCAAATAATAATAAACAAGAATTTGATACTTTACGAAATGATTTCGATCAATTAGTAGCAGAAGCAGGTGATAGTAATCCAGAAATTGTCCAAGCACGCACAGATACGCAAGGCATCAAACAAGCTACTCTAGCGAATCGTCTTCAAATTGATTTGAATGACCGCATGACAAAAGCAGACGGCATTTCTTTATTGGCTAAGCCAACCACTGTCAAATTGAAGTTAGACTTTAACGGTAAAACGGCCGGCAATACAGCCACCAATGCAAACAGTTATTCCACTGATTTTACGGCTAAAATTCTTAAGAAGCCAACAGACGTTTGGGAGGAAGTTTCCCAAGCGGACTACAATAAAATGGCCAGCCGTGATGATGAGGGTGTGAAAACAGGTTCCACCCAAAGTGGTGTGATTCCACAACAATTAGCGGCCTTCAATCTCGTTGAAGCCGCAAAAAAATTAATTCCACAAATGTTTGAAACATTCACAACTGACGAGGCGGTGGCATTTGTTCGCCAGAACGTTCAATTTTTTACGATTAATCAACGTGTGAAAGCTGCTGCGCCCAATAATCAAACGATTAAAATCGCTGCGTATTTACCAACTACGGATAATTGGGTAACTCAAATTCAAGAATCAGCAAAAGAGTTCAGCGATTTTTCAATTCAAATCAATGATCAGAATTTTATCACAGATGAAGGTTTCATTTATTTAATGAGCTATACAGATTCATCGAATGGGGTGACGCCAGCCAACGTAGAAGTTGATTACGTGGGACTTCATATTGGTCTGTCTGTTGATGCCCAAGCGGTTTTAGCGAAGAGTGGTTTTGTTCAGGCAGAGCAACTCAATACCCATGTGGAAAATCAGGATAATCCGCACCAAGTAACCGCTGAACAAGTGGGGCTAGGCAATGTAGAAAATTATGGCTTCGCATCAGACAGCGAAGCAGTCGCGGGAACTTTAACGAGTAAATATATGCACCCGAAAAACGTTGCGGAAGCGATTAAAGGTCAAGCTGTGACACAAACAGGTGATCAAGAGATTGCTGGGGTGAAGAATTTTGTAACTATGCCAACCGTCAATGGTTTGCCTTTGGAATCCTCTAGAATGGCCATTTATGAAGCTAGTGGAGTCGGTGAAGTCGAGGCAAAATATCAGGCGGCCTTTAATAAGGATAATATGAAATTTGTATTAATTAGGGTAGGAAATCGTGTCGATGCATTTGTAAGATGTAATTTGAGTGATCCGACGAAATTGAATAACCACATGCCTAAAGTATTTAACATACCAACTGGGTACAAAATGTCCTCAAAAATAAGTGCTAGTATTTGGAATATTCCGCTCTCAGTTGCACCTTACGCTTTTCCGTATCCTAATTGTAATGCACTATATGAAATCGGAAATCAAGGGATAATTTTTGCCTCAAGCAGAGCCGGAAATATTTACCTCCAAGGAAGTTGGTACACGGACGATCCGTTTCCGACAAAATAACAAGCTAGTTTAGGAGTCTTTTTATGGAACGTTATCTCAACACAATAACAATGCTTTTAAGCATTTTCGGTGGGATTGTCGTACGTTTATTAGGTGGATTAGATCAATTGTTGGATGTCTTCCTCTTTTTAATTATTGTCGATTTCATCACAGGTTGGATTAAGGCAATCGCCACAAAAGAATTGTCCAGTCGGATTGGTATGCTCGGAATTGCGAAAAAAGTGACGATGTTATTTGTGGTTGCTGTAGCGGTTCGTGTTGAAAAAGTTGTGGGGAACAATTTGCCAATTCGGGAAATGGTTCTGATTTTTTACATTGCGAACGAAGGACTTTCTTTTTTTGAAAATATTGCGACCTTTATTCCTATGCCGAAAAAGTTAAAAGAGTTATTTATTCAGTTAAAAAATAAAGATGATTAAGTAGAAGTAGTCGGGACAAACGTAGAACTTTCGGCTGATTGCCGAAGAAATTACTTCTGTCCCGCCATTTATCTGCAGGTTTAAGCCGTGAAAGGGAAGTTATTTTGACTTTCCTTTCATGGCTTTTTTTAGAAAGGAGTATGCTATGTTTAAAAAATTAATGATTCAACTTGCTTTAGTGATTGGCTTAAGTTTAACGATTCCGATGACGGCTTGCGCTTACACCATCGAAGCGGATCCAATCAACTTTACTTATTTTCCAGGCTCTGCAAGCAATGAATTAATTGTTTTACATGAATCAGGAAACGAGCGGAACCTAGGACCACACAGTTTAGACAATGAAGTGGCCTATATGAAACGAAATTGGTCAAATGCTTATGTCTCATATTTTGTCGGATCTGGTGGACGAGTGAAACAATTAGCTCCTGCTGGTCAAATTCAATATGGCGCAGGTTCTTTAGCTAATCAAAAAGCCTATGCGCAAATCGAATTGGCTCGAACGAATAATGCGGCGACGTTTAAAAAAGATTATGCTGCCTATGTTAATTTGGCCCGTGATTTGGCTCAGAACATTGGTGCTGATTTTTCGCTGGACGATGGAACAGGTTATGGCATAGTCACTCATGATTGGATTACAAAAAATTGGTGGGGAGATCATACAGATCCTTATGGTTATTTAGCGCGTTGGGGGATTAGTAAAGCGCAGTTGGCACAAGATTTACAAACGGGCGTTTCTGAAACAGGTGAGACTGTCATTGTTCAGCCAGGTAAACCTAATGCACCAAAATATCAAGTAGGACAAGCAATTCGTTTCACTTCAATCTATACAACACCAGATGCTTTAATCAATGAACATCTATCAGCAGAGGCACTTTGGACACAGGTAGGAACAATTACAGCGAAATTACCAGACCGACAAAACCTTTACCGTATTGAAAATAGCGGACATTTGTTAGGTTATGTGAACGACGGCGACATTGCTGAACTTTGGCGCCCGCAAACGAAGAAATCATTTCTAATTGGTGTGGACGAAGGCATTGTTTTAAGAGCAGGACAACCTAGTTTGTCAGCACCTATTTATGGTATCTGGCCCAAAAATACTCGCTTTTATTACGATGCGTTTTATATTGCAGATGGGTATGTTTTTATTGGTGGAACAGATACGACAGGCGCGAGAATTTATTTGCCAATCGGACCAAACGATGGCAACGCACAGAATACATGGGGATCATTTACTAGCTAAAAAAAAAGCCACAAACTCTGCTTTTATCAGAGTTTGTGGCTTTTTTTGCATTTAGCAGAGATTTTGCCAAAGGGAATAAGCAATGGAGACTGCGAAGCTAGGTACTTTTATGCTATAATGACAAAGTTAGTATTATCGGAACTGGAGGAACTATAATGGACGGCATTTTACCGTTATGGAAGGAACGTGGCATGACAAGTCATGACTGCGTATTTAAATTGAGAAAAATTTTACATACCAAAAAAATTGGTCATGGTGGTACGCTAGATCCGGATGTCGAAGGGGTCTTACCCATCTGCGTTGGCAAAGGAACGAAAGTGATCGAATACATGGTAGATTCTGGCAAAACCTATGAAGGTGAAATTACACTTGGATTTGCTACGACAACCGAAGATGTTAGTGGTGAAATTGTTGAAAAAAAACCAGTTACAACACCTCTGCCAACTGAACAAATTGATCAAGCAATGGCCGAAATGACAGGTGAAATCACACAAATCCCACCGATGTTTTCTGCGGTGAAAGTCAATGGTAAACGTTTATATGAATATGCGCGGAATGGGGAAGAAGTTGAACGGCCCCAACGAAAAGCAATGATTTATTCATTTGAACGCACTAGTGAACCAATTTTTAATGAATCCGCTCAAACACAAAGTTGGCGGTTTAAAGTGGTCTGTGGCAAAGGAACCTATGTGCGGACACTATCCGTGGATACTGGCAAAAAATTAGGCTATCCTGCCCATATGTCGGATTTAACGAGAACGGCAAGTGGCGGTTTGCAAGCTGCGCAATGCTTAACGTTAGAAGAAGTAGCCAAACAAATGGCTGCTGAAACAATCGATCAATGCCTGTTGCCCATTGAGACAGCAGTAGAACAATTCCCACGAATTGATTTATCAGATGAATTGTATCAAAAAGTAAAAAATGGCATGCGTTTGCACAAAAAAGAACTAGGAATAAAGGCAATGCCAGAATCCTTAGTTGCCTTATTTTACCAAAATCAAGTGGTTAGTTTATACATGCCACACCCAACGCATGATAAATTATTGAAACCAAGTAAAGTTCTACGGAACAATTAAATAAAAAAGAAGGAAGTTTTTGCACATGCAAGTTATTCAACTACATCATCCCTATGAACCCACTCAAATTCCTAATGAAGAAGTCGTGATGGTCCTAGGCTTTTTTGACGGTGTTCACAAAGGCCACCAAAAAGTAATTGAAACAGGCAAAAAGATTGCTGAGGAAAAAGGCTTGAAGTTAGCTGTGATGACCTTCAACCAACACCCATCAATCGTTTTTCAAAAAGTTTTACCAGAAAATATGAAATATTTAACTAGCTTGGAACAAAAAGAACGCCTAATGGCCAACTTGGGCGTTGATATTTTATATATTGTCGAATTTACTTCAGCGTTTGCTCGATTAAAACCGCAAGATTTTGTCGATCAGTATATCGTTAATTTAAATAGTGCAGTGGCAGTCTCTGGGTTTGATTATACGTATGGTCCTAAAGAAATCGCTGGAGTCAAACAGTTACCAACTTATGCGCAAGGCCGTTTTGAAGTGGTGACAGTACCAAAAGAAGAAATGACTGGTGCCAAAATTAGCTCAACAAGAATTCGCGAAAAAATGGAAGCCGGCGAAATGGAGGAGGTCACGGAGTTGTTAGGATATATTTATGAAACAGAAGGAACAGTTGTCCATGGCGATGCTCGTGGCCGTTTATTGGGTTTCCCGACCGCTAATGTCAAAGTGAAAAGCACCGTGCGCTTACCAAGAATTGGCGTCTATGCTGTGCAAATCGAAGTTGGTGGCAAATGGTATGTCGGCATGGGCTCAATTGGTCATAATGACACCTTTGGAGAAGGACGCGATCTAACCGTGGAAGTCTATATTTTGGACTTCCATCAAGACATCTATGGTGAGCAAGTGGTGGTTCGTTGGAATCATTATTTACGTGACCAAGTGAAATTCAATGGGGCTGAAGCCTTGATCGACCAATTAAAACAAGATGAACGAGATACGGCTGACTATTTCCAACAATCTGAGGATAAATAATGAAGATTCGTCAAGAAAAACCTGCAGAGTATCAAGCTGTAGAACGTTTAACGTATCAAGCGTTTAAGGGATTAAACTTGACCGAAAACTGGCGTCCCACAGAGCATTTTATCGTGCATTTATTAAGAGAAAGTGCCGACTTTATTCCGGAGTTGTCCTTAGTTTCAGAAACTGATCAAGGAAAATTAACGGGTCATATTATGTCTTCAAAAGCCAAACTACGATTACCTGATCATACAGAAAAGGCTGTTTTGACCGTTGGGCCGCTAAGTGTCTATCTAGAAGCACAGAACACGGGTGTAGGCTCAGCGTTAATTAAGCATTCTGTTCAGAAGGCCAAAGAATTAGGCGTCGGCGGATTGATTATCCTGGGCCATCCAACTTACTATACGAAGTTCGGTTTTGTTCCAGCGACTACTTTTCAGATTACGTTACCGGAAAAAGAAACATCAGAAGCATTATTGGCTTTGGAATTACTGCCAGGTTATTTTGGTACAAGTGGTGGGGAGTGGCATTTTTCAACATGCTTTGCTTATCCAGAAACACACCTTGCAGAATTAGAAGCCTTTGAAGCAGACCTCGGAATAAATGAATAAAGAATAATAAGACACGACAACCACTAGTTAAGTACTGGTAGTTGTCGTGTCTTTACTACTTTTTACTACAAAGTAGTTGACAGAACCGGTACTCAGTATTATTATGTAGTGGTACATAGTAATAAAGAGTAGTTCAGGGAGGAAAAGCAGTGAAGCAGACAGAGTTGCTAAAAGGCATTTTAGAAGGTTTAGTTTTAGCCATCATCCAAAGGAAAGAAACATATGGTTATGAAATTACAAAAATTTTAAATGACCAAGGGTTTACTGAAATTGTTGAAGGAACCATTTATACGATTTTACTGCGTTTAGAAAAAAATCAATGGGTTATAGCTGAAAAAAAACCTTCAGAAAAAGGGCCAATGCGGAAGTTCTATCGCTTAACCTCATCAGGAGAAGCAGAACTCGCTGATTTTTGGCAGCGGTGGACGTTGCTTTCAAAACAAGTAAACAAGATGAAAAAAATGGAGGGATAGAGCATGTCAAATTTTAAAGCGTTGATCAAAAAAGTTGTGGGGGATAAAAAAGAGTACAAAGAATATAAACGACGTATTGCAGCATTACCAGCAGAGTATCGACAAGTATTTCAAGAAATTGAAAAATATGCATGGCATTTTTCAGATCATAGCGGAGCCAATATGTTCAATGCGTTGACTGATTTACTTGATTTGTTTGAAGAAGGAGCTGCTAACGGAACACCTATCAAAAATATTACGGGAGAAAAAGTAGGCGATTTTGCTGAAACAATTGTCAATGAAGTCGCTGGCAAATGGACCGATAAACAGAAAGAAAAACTGAATCATCAATTTTCTAAACAATAGTCAAAACAAAAAAGGAGAATAAACATGGTTGAAAATTTTTTTAAAGAAGGAAAGTTGCTGGTTATTCCCAAGAAAAATGCGAAAAAAGTCCAAGTGTTTCAACGTGTGGCCAACCAATTTGAATTTGGGAAAGAATATACGGAAAAAGAAGTCAATCAGCGACTTAGAGAAATCTATGAAGATTATGCACTTTTGAGACGGTATTTAGTAGATTATCAGTATTTAGAAAGAGATAAGTTTGGAAAAATTTATCAGAAATGTGAGCAACACACAAAAATTATATAAATGTCTTTTTTTAAAAGTAGTGAAACTAGGTGAAATGAACCAAGTCTAGCTACTTTTTGTTATGTAAGCTTAGTAATAGTTCTATAAAAAACTCTCTATTTGTTTTCTAACTCAGACTGGTAAGATTGATTTAATTAGAAAAAGATAGAGGTGAGAGAATGAATCTACGTACTTTAGGTCTAACAAAAATTCTTTTGACCTTTATTATATTAAGTATTATTGGCGCGTTAATGATTTATAGCGCCAGTAGCTATGACTTGTTGATGCAAGGCGTGAAGCCCACTGCTGTGTTTATTAAACAAGGCATTATTATGTGTCTCAGCTGGGTGCTAATGTTCGTGATCTACAAAGTTCGACTAGAAGTGTTATTTAATAAAAAAATTGCGATTGGTCTGCTTTTAGTTTCGGTACTATTACTGTTAATGGTTCGACTACCTTTTTTTGGTGTAGCAGCGAATGGCGCACAACGTTGGATTTCTCTCTTTGGAATCCAATTTCAGCCATCAGAGCTTTGTAATTTTGCGATTATTTATTACTTGAGCTGTTATTTAGGTGAAAAAGAAAATGGCTTGACAACGAAGCAGTTAAGGAAACAATGGCTGTTTGTTTTGGTCGTTGCATTTTTAGTTTTAATTCAACCCAAAGTTGGCGGGGCCATTCTTATTTTAGTTATTGGCAGTGTCTTAATTTTCTCAGCAAGTATTCATGCAAAATTTAGTGTAATTGCTGCGGGGATTGTCGTTGCTAGCGCGGCGCTTCTTTCTAAAATAATTATTTTTCTAGGCGATCACCGCTACTTACCACATTTTTTTGCGCATGTGTATGACCGCTTAGTTGTTTTGAAAAATCCGTTTTTATCCTTTCATGATCGAGGATTTCAGCCTTCAATGGCCTATTTAGCAATGTATAATGGTGGGTTTTGGGGCACTGGATTAGCCAATGGTATGGTAAAAAAAGGTGGCTTGCCAGAAGGTCAAACCGATTTTATTTTTGCGGTGATTGTGGAAGAACTTGGTTTGATTGGCGGCTTACTATTACTATTTCTTTTGTTATTTTTAGCGGCCTCGATTTTGCGGAGTAGTTGTGTAATAAAGAATCATTGTTACGGCTTGTTTTTGTTAGGGGTCGGGACCTTGATTTTAGCTCAAACGGCGATTAACATTGGTGGCGTTTTGGGTTTGATTCCAATGACGGGAATTCCTTTACCGTTTGTTAGTTACGGTGGGACAAGTTATTTAATCTTTTCAGTGGCATTAGGAATCGTCATTAAAATTATTGCAAACGAAAGGCGGCAGTTAAATGGTCAATACAAAAAAATTCAACTTACATCTTAATTATGATTTATTATTGCCCATTTTTTTACTCACACTTTTATCTTCTGGTGTGCAATATTGGATTGCCGTTAATGAAGGAAAAGACGGAACTGTGCCAGCATTAAAACAACTTTTCTTTATTTTTGTTGGTTATGCGGGCATGTTTTTAGCTAGTCGGCTGTCACAGAAGTTTATTTGGAAAGTAGCTCCTTTTTTCTATGGGTTTTCATTAATCTTAATGAGTGCTTTGTATTTTTCCTATGACAAAGGAATGTATTTATTGACGGGCACAAAGCGCTGGTTAGATTTAGGGTTTATTAAATTTCAGCCATCAGAAATTGCGAAAATTGCGTTTATTTTAATGTTGGCAAAAATTATTGTCCAACATGAGCAACAAGACTGGTCTGATAAATGGCGTTCAGACAAGCAACTTCTAAAAAAAATCGTTGCGGTTAGTGTCCCTGTTTTTTTCTTGATGGCGGTACAAAAAGATTTTGGGACATCCCTTGTTTTCGTAACGATTATCCTATCTCTTTTAGTTATTTCAGGAATTGATCGCAAAATTTTAATCATTATTTTCAGTGCTTTAGCAACGTTAGGCGTGGTCTTGATTCTGTTAGTCTTTACAGAGTGGGGGCACAAAGTACTCTTCTTTTTACATTTTAAACAATATCAATTGGATCGAATTTTAGCATGGATTCATCCCTATGATTATGTCGATAAAATCTCCTATCAACAAGTACAAGGTTTATTGGCAATTGGTTCGGGTGGTTTATTTGGCAAGGGTGTGCATGGGATTGAAGTGTATGTCCCTGTTCGTGAGTCTGATATGGTTTTTACTTTTATCGGGGAAGCCTGGGGCTTTGTGGGCAGTGCCACCGTTGTTTTTCTCTATTTTTACTTGTTTTATCAAGTTTTAGTAGCTGGCTTGCGGAGCAATTCGCGTTTTTGTATGTACATCTGTGTCGCCCTCATTTTTTCGCTGGTTTTTCAAACGGTGGAGAATATCGGTGCGGTGATTGGACTGCTGCCGTTAAAAGGTATTCCGCTTCCGTTTTTAAGTCAAGGAGGCACTTCGTTAGTGATGGCTATCACTTCTTTAGGATTTGTCAAAGGAAGAGAAGCCGCTACCTGAAAACACAAATAAAAACCAAGACTGGAACTCGCTTGCCGACAAGCTCTAGTCTTGGTTTTTACTATTGAAATTGTTTTTGGCATTCAGCCAAAAGTTGTTGAAGTTGTCGACTCATGTAACGTTCTTTTAAATAATAAACTGCCATGTTTCGTTTAGGTAGTTCTTGGTAAGTTAGTGTATGAATCGAATTGTCTAAAAGTTGAATATTTGTGTATTCGGGGACAATAGCGAAACTATCGGAATGAGACACCAAGTGAGTAATAAGTGAAAGAGTATCCACTTGAATGACTTTCTCTGGAGAAAAATTAGAAAACGTAGTATCTAGCCAATTGGTTAATTTGTTTTGCTCGGAAAATTCGGTATTTAAACGGACGAAGGGGTACATTGTTAGTTCTTTTAAAATTTCTTCCGTCGTGGCTTTGGCCAAAGCTGGATGATCATTTCTTAAAATGAATTGATAATTTGCTGTAAATAAATCAATTTTACCAATATGTTCAGGTAATGGTAAGTCAGCAAAGGAAATACCAAAATCTGCATCCATTGTTTCCAAGGATTGAAGAATATTTTCTGTAATAATAGTATGGACTTGTAAGTTGGATGAACGATCCGTTAATGTTGTCATTAGTAAGTCATTCAATTTATATTCTAAATCACAGAGATAAGTGGCTACATAAATATGGTTGGAAGAATGATTAATTTCTTTTAGCTCTTCTTCAATTGAGACCAACTCATTGGTGATGCGCCAACAATATTTTTCTAAAATTAATCCAGCCGGTGTTAAGGTGGTAGTTTGACCTTGGCGATTAAAAAGTTCAGCGCCTAACGTTGCTTCAAGAATTTTTATTTGCTTACTTAATGCAGCTTGAGAAATTGCTAAATTTTCGGCTGCTTTAGTAAATTGTTTCACTTTGCATAACTCTAAAAAATAATGTAAACGAAATAGTTCCATGGGAATTCCTCCTTTTTCTATTCCTAGAATAAATAACGTAATTGTTCAAATAAATAACGGTGTGCTTCACAATGTCCGTGATGATTATTCTGAACTAAATAGATGGCTCGTTCTGGACTATCTTCCAGAGGAATACCAACTAAGTTACGTCTGTTTAGTTCATCAGTGAGTGAATAGGGAAGGATGCTACAGGCTTTTTCTCGTTGGACCATGTCTAAGACTAAATGAAGAGAAGGAAGTTCGATGACGATTTGCCGATTTTCCCAATTGATTTTACGTTCCCAACGTTTAAACACTTTTTTTTCATATACTTGATCGGAATATGCAGCAAAAGGTAAAGAACGAATTTCGTCAATCGTCACGCTATCGGCATGGGCTAAAGGATGATTTTTATTGACACAAAGGAGATAGCTTTCTGTATAAATTAATTCTTTCTCTAATGGAATCGAGGTATCCAAAAATATCCCAATCCCAATGTCAATTAAATCTGTTTCCAAGGCTGTTTCAAGATCGTAATAATACTTAAAATCAATACTTACATACGGATAGGATTGATTAAATAACAACAAGACTTCTCCAAATGCTTTATCTATATCAATTAAGTTTGTTCCAATCCGAATGGTCGTTGTCGATCCTTGGGTCACTAATTCATTAATCTCTTCTTGCGCTTCCTTAATGAGTGCAAAAATCATCTCTGTTCGCTTGGCGACGACTTCGCCTGCTGGAGAAAGCCGACAATGTTTCTTGTCTCTTAAAATTAATGAAGCACCTAATTCACGTTCCAACTCCTTGAGCTGGGTACTTAAATAAGGTTGACTCGTATGGAGCTTTTGAGAAGCTAAAGTAAAACTCGCATACTTTGAAACTGCCATAAAATATTCTAGTTGTTGTAATTTCATTTTCCTCACCGCCGTTTCTTTAACTATACAAAAAATAGCAGAAGAAAAGCTTCTCGACAAGGCTATCTGACGGTCTTTAGATTAATTTAACCAGTTATGATTCTATGAATAAATACGAATCATACCAGAAAACCATAGTAAATAAGCGGATTATTTTTCTTTTTGTTACTGAATGGACAAAAAGTTATCTACTAAAAACTTTTTCTATATCGTTATTTTTTCATGGAAGAATTATACTTGCTGTTGTAATTAAATAAGATTTGTTAGGTGAGGCTCCTATACAAACATAGGCTACTGCCCAAAAATGTCGAGAGACGCCAATGGGTAGAACAGGAACTGTCGAATGAAGGCTTTTCTTAAGGTAGCTAAAAGCAATCGCTTTTTACGTTGTATAGTGCTAAAGCTCAACGATAAGAACGATTATTCTTTGACACGTTGAGTTTTCAGCGTGTCTTTTTTTGTGGAAAGGGTGAGGAAAATGGAAGATGAACCGATCGTCAATTCAAGTCAACAACAGATAAATGAGGTGAAAGAAAATGGAAAAGAAAATGCGTCACTTGGGCCATGACTATAGTTACAAAAAGTTTGCCCATTCAGAAGTAGAAAAAGTTTTACAACGTTTCGGCTCAACTTGGGATGGCATTAAACACCAAGATATTGAAGAATTACAAGAACGTTATGGCCGCAATAAAATTATGAATGAAAAAAAAGCTTCACGGCTGCGACTTTTTATAAAATCGTATATCACGCCGTTTACTTTGGTGTTATTAGCACTAGCCACGATTTCATTTTTTACAGAATATGTCTATGCTGCGCCAGAGGAAAAAGATGTTACTGGCGTGTTAATTATGTTAGCGATGGTCATCTTAAGCGGCACGATGAGTTTTGTCCAATCAGTCAAATCAAGCAATGCAGTTGAAAAATTACAAAATATGATTAAAGTTACAGCGACAGTCATTCGTGACAAGAAGCAAATGGAAATTCCTATTGAGGAAGTTGTGTGTGGCGACTTAGTCCAACTATCCGCTGGCGATATGATTCCAGCCGATTTACGTTTAATCCAATCTAAGGACTTATTTGTTTCCCAATCATCCCTGACTGGAGAGAGTTTTCCCATTGAAAAACACGCGACTCATCAAAAAGATAGTGATCAAATTGATACAGAATACGACAATCTTTTGTTTTTAGGAACAAATGTAATTAGTGGCACTGGTTTGGGCATTGTCATTAAAGTTGGTAATCAAACTTTATTCGGACGGATGGCTTCTGATAACGGAGAAGAGCAGCAGCAGACGAGTTTTGAAACAGGAATTAATAAAACAACGTGGGTGCTGATTCGCTTTATGTTGGTTATTACGCCAACTGTTTTTCTAATTAATGGGTTAACAAAAGGCGATTGGGTGGAAGCGTTAATGTTTGCGATTGCCACAGCTGTCGGCTTGACACCAGAAATGTTACCTATGATTGTAACAACCAATTTAGTCAAAGGTTCTCGAGAAATGGCTAAAGAAGGCACGATTATGAAAAATGTCAATGCCATTCAAAATTTTGGCGGGATGGATGTACTTTGTACGGATAAAACAGGTACCTTAACACAAGATAAAGTAATTTTAGAATACCACTATAATATTGGATGCCAAGAAGATCAAAAAGTCTTGGATTTAGCATTTCTAAACAGTTATTTTCAAACAGGTTTGCGTAATTTAATGGATAACGCCGTTATTCAAGCGGCGACACAAGAAAGTGATATACAATCAGATGATTTTTATAAAGTAGATGAAATTCCTTTCGATTTCAATCGACGTCGAATGAGTGTGATTATCAAAGAGTTTAAAACGCGAGAAACACGCTTAATTACCAAAGGTGCGGTTGAAGAAATGCTCTTGGTCTGCACACAGGTACTTTTAGATGGCGAAATTGTGCCCTTAACAGAGACGCTGCGTCAAAAAATTACCAAAGACGTTGAAGCTTTAAATCGAGATGGTTTGCGCGTTCTAGCAATTGCCGATAAAAAAGTCGAAGCGGCTGAATGGGAGTATACAACTAAAGATGAATCAGAGTTGATTTTACAAGGTTATCTTGCCTTCTTGGATCCGCCAAAAGAAACAGCAGCGGCAGCTATTCACGCCTTGCATCAACATAATGTAGCTGTGAAAGTATTAACGGGGGACAATCAGTATGTGACGCATTCTGTTTGTAAAGAAGTTGGTCTGGCTGGCGAAAAAATTATTACAGGAAATGAACTTCAACAATTAAACCAAGAAGAATTAAGAAAAACCGTTCAAGCGTATAATATTTTCGCCAAAATTACGCCTGACCAAAAAGTTCGTATTGTAAATGCGTTAACTGAAAATGGTCAAACTGTTGGCTTTTTAGGTGATGGAATAAATGATGCTGGAGCAATGCGTGCTGCTGATGTAGGAATCTCTGTTGATACAGCTGTCGATGTAGCGAAAGAATCGGCGGATGTAATTTTATTGAGAAAAGATTTAATGGTTTTGGAAAAAGGAATTTTATCTGGACGGCGCGTGTTTACGAACACGATGAAGTACGTCAAATTAACAGCAAGTTCTAATTTTGGCAATGTGTTTTCCGTGATCCCAGCAAGTATCTTTTTACCATTTTTACCGATTGCTCCGATTCAATCGCTATTATTAAATCTAATTTACGATACTTCGTGTATGTCAGTTCCTTGGGACAAAGTAGATGAAGAATACGTAGAAAAACCAAAAAAATGGGAACCAAAATCAATTGGTAATTTTATGCGTTGGTTTGGCCCAACGAGTTCTATTTTTGATATTGTTACCTATTTATTTATGTATTTCATTGTGTGTCCGGCTATCCTAGGTGGCTCATTCTTTGAATTAAATGGAGCAGATCAATTGCTCTTTATCGGTATTTTCCATGCAGGGTGGTTCATTGAGTCCTTATGGTCCCAAATGCTCGTCTTGCATTTCCTACGAACAGAAAAAATGCCTTTCCTTCAAAGTAGTGCTTCTGGAATTATGACGTTAGTCACTACAGCAGGGATTGTTCTCGGAACTGTTTTACCCTTTACCGCTTTCGGTGCAGAACTAGGATTTGTCGGTTTATCACCAAGCTATTTCTTGTATTTAATCCCGACAATTGTTGCTTATTTAGCACTGGTTGCGTTCATTAAAGTTTTATACGTCAAACGTTACGGTCAATTACTGTAACTGATTTGTACTATTATATATAGAAAAATTTTTTTACTTTTCTTTCAAGGTTGAGGAGGTGTCGGTTTTTATGACAGCTCCTCGTTGTTGTTTTAAGTGACTGTGCGAATTTTTTTATGGATTTATTTGTCATTTACAGTTAGTATGGCTAGTAGAGACTTTCCAAAAAGAACGAGCTTTTTGGTAATAAGGAGATAAAACGAGCTAATGACCAAAACAAACCAACTTTCAACTTCAACGCCGATGTTCGATCGGTCGACCTATATTCATATTCCATTTTGTGAGCATATTTGTTATTATTGCGATTTTAACAAGGTCTTTTTAGAAGGACAACCAGTTGATGAATATATTCAGAGTTTATTAAAAGAAATTCAACTTACGCAAGCATTGTATCCAGAACAAGAAATGAAAACCATCTATATTGGCGGAGGCACGCCAACTTCATTATCAGCGAAACAGTTAGATGTGCTACTAAAAGGGGTTCGCGAACAGCTAACGTTTGATGACCGAAATGAATTTACGGTGGAAGCAAACCCTGGGGATTTAACCCAAGAAAAATTACAAGTCATGAAAAACTATGGCGTCAATCGTCTTTCGATGGGCGTTCAGACATTTGATGATCGCTTGCTCAAAAAAATCGGTCGCAAGCACACCGCCGCAGATGTTTATGAAACAATGAAATTTTTAGAAAAAGAAAATTTTACCAATGTCAGTATTGACTTAATCTATGCTTTACCTGGACAAACATTGGAAAGTTTTCGCGATACTTTGACAAGAGCCTTAGCATTGGACTTGCCACACTATTCGCTTTATTCATTAATTCTTGAAAATAAAACAATGTTCATGAACTGGGTTCGTCAAGGACGGTTACAGCTGCCTGAAGAAGAAATCGAAGCACAAATGTTTGACGAAACGATTGAAGCAATGGAGAAAAAAGGACGTCACCAATATGAAGTCAGTAATTTTGCTTTAACAGGAAAAGAAAGCCAGCATAATCTGGCTTATTGGAATAATGACCACTACTATGGATTTGGCGCAGGTGCCAGCGGCTATCTTGGGCAAACTCGTTACAAAAATCACGGTCCAATCCAACATTATTTGAAACCCTTGCGAGAAAATCAATTGCCAATTGTGGAGACTGAAGAATTAACTCGTCTAAATCAAATAGAAGAGGAGCTATTTTTAGGCTTACGTAAAAAAGTAGGCATTTCTAAACAAAAATTCCAACAAAAATTTCAGGAACCAATTGAAGCAATTTATGGAGAGGTCATTCAACGCTTAATCAAAGAAGAATTATTAATTGAAGAAGCAGATATCTTACGTTTAACGAAAAAAGGACTATTTGTGGGGAATAATGTTTTTGAAGCATTTTTGTTAAGTGAAAAAGAGTAAAAAAATAAAAAAATCATCGAAGTGTGACAAAGCATTTCGATGATTTTTTTATTACAAAAGTTGGTATTGATGGTTTTTGAAGGTGGTTTGCAGCGATTAGCACTCTTGTGTGAAGAGTGCTAAAAAGTTGCGTATTTCCCTTGACAAAAAGGTAAGGACTTGTTATATTAGTATATGTAGTTAGCACTTAGATGTTAAGAGTGCTAATGAAGGGTGGTAATAACGATGATTACAGAAAGACAACAAAATATCTTGAGACTTATCATCCAAAATTACACGAACACGGGCTTACCTGTCGGTTCTAAGAAATTGATGGAGGATGGCATTGCCTCTAGTTCTGCCACAATTCGTAATGATATGAAAGCATTAGAAGAATACGGCTTATTAGCTAAGACCCATTCTTCTTCAGGGCGAATCCCCTCAATGGCTGGTTATCGTTACTACGTGGATCATCTTTTACAACCAACACAAGTAGAAGAGAACGAACTTAGAAGGATCCGTCAATCTTTTGGAAAAGAATTTCATGAGATTAATGATATTATTCGACAATCAGCTGAAATTCTATCAGAATTGACAAGTTATACTGCTTTTTCATTAGGACCTGAAGTGAAAGAACGGAAATTAACCGGCTTTCGAATGGTTCCTTTGAATGATCGGCAAGTCCTTGCTATTATAGTGACAGATAAAGGCAATGTTGAAAACCAAGTATTTGCCATTCCTGCCGCTGTTTCTAGCCAAGATCTTGAAAAAATGACACAAATCATCAATGATAAGTTGGTTGGACAACCTTTGTTGACCGTTTATCATCGTTTGCGGACGGAGATTCCGATGATTTTACATCGCTATTTCCAAACGCCAGAAGGAATGATGAACTTATTCGATGAGATGTTAGGACATGCCTTTGAAGAAAAAGTCTTTGTCGGTGGTCGCATGAATTTGTTAGATTTTGGCATCAAACAAGATATTGAACAATTGAAATCTGTCTATTCCTTTATGCAAAATTCTGATGAGCTGACGCATTTATTAAATGGTTCTGCAACAACAGAAAATCCAATTGTTTTTCGTATCGGCTCAGAAATTGGCAACAATCTCTTAGAAGATATGAGCATGATCACTGCTACGTATGAAGTATCAGGACATGGCAAAGGAACAATTGCCCTGCTAGGACCAACCAGTATGCCGTATTCAAAAATATTCGGTTTGGTAGACACGTTTCGACATGAGCTAGCTTCACAACTAGGTGACTATTACCGTTTTTTAGGTAATTAAGCAAACCTTGTTAGGATAAGAAGTAGATGCATAAAGAGAAAGGAAGTTGCTGAAGTGAGTAAAAAAGAAGAGAAGCAAGAAGAATTACAAGAAGAAATGGAAGCTGTTGATGCTGCTGGCGTTTCTGAAGTAGAAGTTGAAGCAACAGAGATTGAAAATCTTAAAGCAGAGCTTTCCGAAATGGAAGACAAGTTCTTGCGGGCAAGAGCCGAAATTGCTAATATGAGCAATCGAAATAAAAACGAACGAGAATTATTAGTTCGTTACCGCTCACAAGATTTAGGTAAAAAGATTTTACCATCTATTGATAATTTAGAACGAGCAATGGCTATTGAAGTATCAGATGAACAAGGCGAAAGCTTGAAAAAAGGTATTTCGATGGTGCTAGAAAGTATTACTGTGGCTTTAAAAGAAGAAGGAATTGAAGAAATCCCAGCAATGGGTGAAACCTTTGATCCAAATTTACATCAAGCCGTTCAAACAGTCCCTGCTTCTGAAGAAACCCCAGCAGATACCATTGTTGAAGTTCTACAAAAAGGGTACAAATTACAAGATCGTGTGTTACGACCATCAATGGTCATTGTTGCACAATAACAAACGTTAATTAAAAATATATTATTATAGAAAACTAATACAGATTGGAGATATTCACTATGAGTAAAATTATTGGTATTGACTTAGGAACAACAAACTCAGCTGTCGCAGTGCTAGAAGGCGGCGAAGCGAAAATTATTGCAAACCCAGAAGGTAACCGCACAACTCCTTCTGTCGTTTCATTCAAAAACGGTGAAATTCAAGTGGGCGAAGTAGCAAAACGTCAAGCTGTTACAAATCCTAACACGATTTCATCTATTAAACGTCACATGGGTGAAGCTGGCTACAAAGTTGATGTTGAAGGAAAATCATATACACCACAAGAAGTTTCTGCAATGATCTTACAATATTTAAAAGGTTTTGCTGAAGACTATTTAGGTGAAAAAGTTGAAAAAGCAGTTATTACAGTTCCTGCATATTTCAACGATGCGCAACGTCAAGCAACAAAAGATGCTGGTAAAATTGCTGGTTTAGAAGTAGAACGGATCGTTAACGAACCAACAGCAGCAGCTTTAGCTTATGGTTTAGATAAAACAGACAAAGATGAAAAAATTCTTGTCTTTGACCTTGGTGGTGGTACATTCGACGTGTCAATCCTTGAATTAGGCGATGGCGTTTTCGATGTATTATCAACAGCCGGTGATAACAACCTAGGTGGGGATGACTTTGATAATAAGATCATTGACTACATGGTTGCAGAATTTAAAAAAGAAAATGGCATTGACTTAGCTAACGATAAAATGGCATTACAACGTTTGAAAGATGCTGCTGAAAAAGCGAAAAAAGACTTGTCAGGTGTAACAAGCACACAAATCAGCTTGCCATTTATTACTGCTGGCGAAGCAGGACCATTGCACTTAGAAATGAACTTAACTCGTGCAAAATTTGATGAATTAACAAGTGATTTAGTTGAACGTACAAAAGTACCAGTACGTCAAGCCTTAAAAGATGCTGGATTAAATCCTTCTGAAATCGACGAAGTTATCCTAGTTGGTGGTTCAACACGTATTCCAGCTGTAGTTGAAGCTGTTCGCAAAGAAACAAACAAAGAACCAAACAAATCAGTTAACCCTGACGAAGTAGTAGCAATGGGTGCTGCAATCCAAGGTGGCGTAATCACTGGTGATGTTAAAGACGTTGTCTTATTAGACGTAACACCGTTGTCATTAGGTATTGAAACAATGGGTGGCGTATTTACAAAATTAATTGATCGTAACACTACGATTCCAACAAGTAAATCACAAGTCTTCTCAACTGCTGCTGACAATCAACCAGCTGTTGATATTCACGTTTTACAAGGTGAACGTCCAATGGCCGCTGATAATAAAACATTAGGTCGTTTCCAATTAACAGATATTCCTGCGGCTCCTCGTGGTGTGCCACAAATTGAAGTAAGCTTTGACATTGATAAAAACGGGATTGTAAATGTTCGTGCGAAAGACTTAGGCACTCAAAAAGAACAAACAATCACGATTAAATCTTCTTCAGGTTTATCTGATGATGAAATCGAACGTATGGTAAAAGATGCTGAAGCAAACGCTGAAGCAGATAAACAACGTAAAGAAGAAGTTGACTTACGTAACGATGCGGATGCTTTATTATTCACTGTTGATAAAACATTGAAAGAATTAGAAGGAAAAGTAGACGCTGAAGAAGTGAAAAAAGCAGAAGATGCGCGTGATGAATTAAAAGCAGCCATCGAAGCAAACGATATCGAACAAATGAAAGCAAAACGTGATTCATTGAATGAAATCGTCCAAAACTTAACAGTAAAACTTTACGAACAAGCTGCGCAACAACAAGCACAAGAAAATCCTGAAGCTGCTCAAGGTGGCGCTGATGATGTTGTTGATGCTGATTTTGAAGAAGTAAATGGTGATGACAAATAATCAATAACAATTGATTTTAGGGACTGGATCATTAGTACAATGACTAATGTCCCAGTCCCTTGTCTTTTGTGAGAAAATCAACCACAATCAAGTTAGCAAGAAACTATTTAGGTTTTGAAAGAACTGTGGTATGATTACAACGATGTTAAACAAGCTGAAAATACCTATTCACAGCTAGTAACACTGATTCAAGGTGTGACAGATAATCCAACCAGAGAGACCGAAAGCAATCGATGAATTTGGCTGGTTCTAAACACATTGTAAAGTTTGAAGAAAGTTGGAGGGAAGTCAATGGCGACGAAACGAGATTATTATGAAGTGCTAGGATTAGCAAAAGGTGCTTCAGATGATGAAATTAAAAAAGCATACCGCAAACTTTCCAAAAAGTACCATCCAGATATTAACAAAGAAGCCGATGCGGAAGAAAAATTTAAAGAAGTTTCTGAAGCGTATGAAGTATTAAGTGATCCACAGAAAAAAGCGGCCTATGACCAATATGGCCATGCAGGAACTGATCCTAATTACGGTGGCGGCGCTGGTGGCTTTGGCGGTTTCGGTGGCGGCGGATTTAGCAGTAGTGGTTTTGGTGGATTCGAAGATATTTTCGATTCATTCTTTGGCGGCGGCGGTGGCCGTTCTGTTGATCCAAATGCACCAAGACAAGGCGCCGATTTACAATATACAATTCAATTGAAATTTGAAGAAGCTATTTTCGGTGTCGAAAAAGAGATTAAGTACAATCGAGAAGATACTTGTGCAACCTGTGGCGGTAATGGCGCCAAACCAGGCACACACCCAGAAACTTGTCATAAATGTCATGGCTCTGGAACAATCAATGTTGAACGTCAAACGCCATTAGGTCGTATGATGAGTCGTCAAACTTGTGATGTGTGTCATGGCACAGGGAAAGAAATTAAAGAACCATGTCCAACCTGTCATGGCACAGGTCATGAGAAAAAAGCACATACTGTCAAAGTAAATGTGCCTGCTGGAGTAGAAGACGGCCAACAAATGCGCTTAGCTAACCAAGGAGAAGCGGGTACCAATGGTGGACCATATGGTGATTTATATGTAGTCTTTCGTGTTGAAGATAGTGATATTTTCGATCGAGATGGCGCAGAAATCTACTATGATTTACCAGTAAGTTTTGTCCAAGCAGCTCTAGGGGACGAAGTAACTGTACCAACTGTTCATGGTGACGTGAAATTAAAAATTCCGGCTGGAACACAAACTGGCACAAACTTCCGCTTAAGAGGCAAAGGTGCGCCACGTTTACGTGGTGGGGGCAATGGTGATCAACACGTGAAAGTGAAATTAATAACACCAAAAAATCTTAATGAAGAACAAAAGGATGCCCTACGAGCTTTTGCAAAAGCTGGCGGACAAAATGTAACTGAACAACAAGAAGAAGGCTTCTTTGATAAAATGAAAGATGCGTTTGGCGGTAAGAAGAAAAAATAAAACAAACGAGTCAGAGACAAAAGCAGTTAGCTCCAAGTGTTCATCACTCTCGAAGGCTAAATTGCAACGAGTAATTGTAGGTGCTGCTTTTGTTCAACTGATTATTTTAAGATTTAGAGAGTGGGACATAAGTCGTTTTGACTTATGTCCTATTTTCGTTTTTTATTTCCAAACATTTTACGAGAATATTTTAAAATTTAGCGTATACTTAATATAAGCAAGTTAGGAGGGCTTATTTATGAAACCATATGTTTATGTAATCAGTGATATTCATGGACAAGCAGATTTGTTTGATGCCTTACTCACAGACTATGACCCAGTCGAGCATCAGCTAGTTTTAATTGGTGATTTAAACGACCGTGGTCCGCATTCTAAAGCCTGTTTTCTCAAAGGAAAAGAACTTGTCGAGCAACACGGCGCTGTTTATTTACGAGGCAATCATGAAGAATATTTTTTGCAGTTTCTTCAAAATCCAGAGGACTGGTTTGCAGGATATGTTCGCAATGGTGGCAAGGAAACAATTGAAAGTCTCTTGCATCCAGGAGCTACTGCAGAATACTCACCAACAGAAATGGCCTTAATGATCCGTAGTCGCTATCCAGAGTTAATTGATTTTTTAACAAAACGACCACTTTATTTTGAATGGGAGCATTACTTATTTGTGCATGCTGGGGTTGATTTAACGATGGAAGATTGGCGGCAAACAGCACCTAAGGATTTTTTGTGGATTCGCGAACCCTTTCATCAAGGGAAAAATAATACAGGCAAGACCATTGTTTTTGGTCATACCATTACTCCGATGTTACATGGTGATATGCAGACCACGGACCTTTGGAAAAGTGATGGAAAAATTGGGATAGATGGTGGTGCTATTTTTGGCGGCTCTGTACATGGTGTGATTTTTAATGAAAATGGCATTGTCCAAGATATCGAATATCAAAAACGCACCCCTGCGTGGCAACCAGAATTTTGATTCCTTAATCGCACGAATCAGTTACCTCACTTCTATATTTAGAAGCAAAAATATGCTAAAATAGATAAGTATGCATAAGAAAAGAGGTATCTAGTTAATGGCAGAAGCTTATAACGAAGAAGTAGTAGCGCTACTTCAAAAAGAATTGACAACGTATCGTTCAAAACAAATAACAACGGTTTTAACTTTATTAAATGAAGGAAATACAGTTCCTTTTATTGCTCGTTACCGGAAAGAAATGACTGGAAGTTTAGATGAAGTCCAAATCCGTGAAATAGAAGAACGTTATCATTATTTACAAAACTTGAAAAAGCGGAAAGAAGAAGTTCTCCGTTTAATTGAAGAGCAAGGAAAACTAACAAAAGAACTCAAAACAGATATTCAAAAAGCAGTAAAAATGCAACAAGTGGAAGATTTATATCGACCATATAAACAAAAACGTCGGACTAAAGCGACTATCGCGAAAGAAAAAGGGTTGGAACCATTAGCAGATTGGTTGCTCTCTTTACCTGAAAACGCGGATATCTTAGCTAAAGCGGCTACTTTTATTAATGAAGAAAAAGAAGTTGCAACCGCCGAGATAGCCTTGCAAGGTGCTCATGAAATTTTAGCAGAACGTATTAGCGATGAACCAAAATACCGAACATGGTTACGTGATTATATGGTTAAACATGCGCAATACGTTAGCGTAGTTAAGGATGAAGAAAAAGACGAAAAGCGGACCTATGAAATGTATTACGATTTTGCAGAACCAGTTAGCAAAATGGTGCCGCACCGTGTCTTAGCAACGAATCGTGGTGAAAAAGAAGACATTTTAAAGGTTTCCCTTGTCGCTGATGAAACAAAAATTAATGATTATTTCCAACGTCAACTAATCGGCAAACAAGCAACAAGTTTTGCTGCTCCATACATTGAGGCTGCTTATTTAGATAGCTATAAACGATTTATTGGACCAGCGATTGAACGGGAGATCCGCAATGAATTAACAGAAAAAGCTGATGAACAAGCGATTGCAATTTTCGGTGAAAATTTACGTAATTTATTATTACAGTCACCACTTAAAGGAAAAGTTGTTCTAGGATTTGACCCGGCTTATCGGACAGGCTGTAAATTAGCAGTTGTCGATGAAACTGGTAAAGTTTTAGCAATTCAAGTGATTTATCCACATAAACCAGCGACTGCTGCGAAACGTGAAGCCGCTGGTCCAGCCTTTAAAAAGATCATTGAAGACTATCAAGTGGACATGGTAGCTATTGGGAACGGAACGGCAAGTCGTGAATCTGAATTGTTTGTGGCAGAGCAATTAAAAGCGGTGAAACGGGACGTCTTTTACGTGATTGTTAATGAAGCAGGGGCTTCCGTTTACTCTGCGAGTGAAGTGGCTCGTAAAGAGTTTCCTGATTTACAAGTCGAAGAACGAAGTGCGGTCAGCATTGCACGTCGTTTACAAGATCCGTTGGCAGAATTAGTAAAAATTGATCCCAAAGCAGTCGGGGTCGGTCAATATCAGCATGACGTATCGCAAAAACGTCTTGCCGAGCAATTGGATTTTGTTGTAGAAACTGCGGTAAACCAAGTTGGTGTTGATGTGAATACAGCGAGTGCTCAACTTTTACAACATATTTCTGGCTTAAATAAAACAACGGCGCAAAACTTAGTCACTTATCGTGATGAAAATGGTGTCTTTACAGCACGAAATCAAGTCAAAAAAGTACCTCGTTTAGGACCAAAAGCATTTGAACAAGCAATTGGCTTTTTACGAATTCCTAATGGCAAAAATGTGTTAGATAACACTGGCATTCACCCAGAAAGTTATCCAGTAGCACAAGCAATTTTAGAAAAAGCAGAGATTGCTTCTAAAGAGTTAGGGACAGCAGAAGCTATCGAAAAATTGAAACAGTTACCAGTGAATCAATTAGCTACTGAGTTAGAAGTAGGTTCAGAAACACTCACAGATATTATTGCTAGTTTAATCCAACCAGGTCGTGATATGCGCGATGAGATGTCAGCGCCACTTTTACGTAAAGACGTGTTGACGATGGAAGATTTGAAACCAGGAATGGAAATGCAAGGGACTGTTCGAAATGTAATTGACTTTGGTGCGTTTGTCGATATTGGTGTGAAGCAAGATGGCTTAGTCCACATTTCTAAGTTAAGTACTAAATTTGTTAAGCACCCAACGGATGTTGTTGCGGTGGGGGATGTAGTCACAGTTTGGGTAGAAGATGTTGACTTGAAAAAGGGGCGTATTAGTTTAACCATGTTGCCTCGGGCTGATAGAAAAGAGTAACAATGAAAGAGTCTCAACCAGTCTTGATGACAGATCAAGCGCTTCAAACGCTAGTGGAAAAAATTTCAATCGTATTTTTTCAGAAACCTTTTCTGCATCAAGCTACATTTAATCGGCGGTTAAAAACTACGGGCGGTCGCTATCATTTAGCTTCGCATCACCTGGATTTTAATCCAACTGTCTTTTTAAAGTATGGACAAGAGGAACTGGAAAAAGTCATTAAGCATGAGTTATGTCACTATCATTTACATTTAGCTGGCAAAGGCTATCAGCATAAAGATAAGGACTTTAAAGAGTTATTGGCTAAGACTGGCGGTGCCCGTTACGCACCGCCTCTAGTAGAACGGAAAAAAGCAGTTTTCCATCAGTATCAATGTCAGTCTTGTGGAGAAGTCATCCTCAGAAAACGACGAATTGATACGACACGATATGTCTGCGGAAAATGTCATGGGCGTTTGTCCTGGCAAGCGAAAAAAGAACAAATCTAACGATTCTGGTCTTTGTTATCTTGACAAAGACCAGTAATTATTTTAGGATAAATAAGTGCTCTTAAAATGCAGATGTGTTGGAATTGGCAGACAAGCATGATTGAGGGTCATGTGGACAGATGTCCGTGTGGGTTCGAGTCCCATCATCTGCATCAACTAGTATAACAAGAGGTCGGGACAGAAGTGTTTAACTCCGAGAAATAAGAAGGAGTTGCTTCTGTTCCCGCCGTTTATCAGTTTTTGAGCGTGGAGCAAAAATCCAAAGTGATTTTTGTCCCACGCTCTTGTTTATTACGGAAAAACCATCAATTTTTTATTAAATTCTGATATTTATTATTGCTTTTTCATTATAGTTGGCGTAACTTTAGAGTATAAATTTGTGAAGCGAGGGAGTCCGTGTGAGAAATTTTAAAAAATCCGATAAATTAAATAACGTAAGTTACGATGTCCGTGGTCCTGTTTTAGAAGAAGCAGAACGCATGCAAGAAGAGGGCATACGTATTTTGAAATTAAATACAGGGAATCCAGCGCCATTTGGTTTTGATGCCCCAAATGAAATTGTGCGCGACATGATTGTGAATGTTCGCGATTCAGAAGGTTATTCCGATTCAAAAGGTATTTTTTCTGCAAGAAAAGCGATTGAACAATATTGCCAATTAAAAAAATTTCCTAATGTAACGATTAATGATATTTACACTGGTAATGGCGTGAGTGAACTAATTACCATGTGTATGCAAGGCTTGTTAAATAACGGCGATGAAGTACTTGTGCCAATGCCAGACTATCCTTTATGGACTGCTTCTGTTTCTTTGGCGGGCGGTACACCCGTTCATTATATTTGTGATGAGCAAGCAGAATGGTATCCAGACATTGATGATATAAAATCAAAAATAACTTCGAATACAAAAGCAATCGTTATTATAAATCCAAATAATCCGACTGGTGCTTTATATCCGAAAGAGTTATTACTAGAAATTGTCGAAGTGGCACGTCAAAATGATTTAATTATTTACTCTGATGAAATTTATGATCGCTTGGTCATGGACGGTTTGGTTCATGTACCGATTGCTACATTAGCACCTGATTTATTTGTCGTAACATTGAATGGTTTGTCAAAATCACATCGAGTGGCAGGCTTTCGATGCGGTTGGATGGTGTTAAGTGGAGATAAATCACGAGTAAAAGGGTATATCGAAGGGCTAAATATGCTTGCTTCCATGCGGTTATGTTCGAATGTGTTGTCACAACAAATCATTCAAACCGCATTAGGCGGCTATCAAAGTGTCGATGATTTACTTTTACCAGGTGGCAGAATTTACGAACAACGAGAATTTATTTACAATGCGATAAATGATATTCCTGGTTTATCAGCCGTGAAGCCTAAAGCAGCTTTCTATATTTTCCCGAAAATTGATACGGCCAAATTTGACATTTATGATGATGAAAAATTTGTTTTAGATTTCTTACACAAACATCATATTTTATTAGTCCATGGTGGTGGGTTCAACTGGCAACAACCCGATCACTTCCGTATTGTTTATTTACCGAAGATGGAAGACTTAAAAACTACAGCAGATAAAATGCGTGAATTTTTAAGTACCTACAAACAAAAATAAAAGAACTACCAAAAAATAGCCTCTAACGAAGCTATTTTTTGGTAGTTCTTGTTTTATCAACAATACTATTCTGCGGTTTCACATGCTTTTTTACTAATAATCATTCGGTTGGTATATTTTTCTTCCATATCAGGACTAGGATTTGCTACTACGATGAGATAAGAATTTTCATACTCCTTCTCCACAAAGCCTGAATAATTTGTTTTTTCCCAAATGAAGTGAACCTTTTTCTCTTCGGCCATACAATAACACTCCTTTTTAATAAAAATGAACCTATTTATTTTCTAAGAAAACCTTAGATAATGTTCTTGCAGTATATTATGCAATAAAGTACAATAAAAGCATAATGCGAATTCGCATATTTTGACAAAATCCCCATTTTGCAAGGAAAATGGCCGATATAAATAGGAGCTATTGTGATGAATTCTTTAGGTGCAGTTATTAAAGAAATTAGAAAAAATAGAAAATTGACACAGAAAATGTTATCAGAAGACATCTGTTCGCAAAGTGTTTTAAGTCGCATTGAAAACAATGAAGAGTTGCCAAACGTTCTCGTAATGCAACAACTTTGTGATCGTTTAGGTGTGACTGTTGACCAGATTATGCGTTATAAATCTGGTGATGTGCACGTTGTTACATATTCATTTGAAAAAATGGCTGAATATTTTCGCCATAAAAAATATCAATTATTATTAAATTATTTAAAGGAAAATCGTATTGAAGAACAATTGTATTTAGATACGGACTGGCAAAAATATTATTATTATTTAGGTAGTTGTGAATTGTTTGTTCTAAATGATTATGAAAAAGCTATTGCTAGCTTGCGTAAAGGGTTATCTTTCACCTATAAAGCCGATAAGTTAAATGTTTCTGATTTAGAGATTCAATTAATTAGTTGTCTAGGTGCTACTTATGGTTACATGGGCAATCGAGTAGAAGCAGAACGATTTTTAAGTTTGAGTATTCATTATTTTAATCAATTGCCAAATGAACGCAGTAATGCAGAATTAACGAAAATATTTTTTAATTATGCTGATTTCTTATTCAAAAATTATACAGAAAAAGATGCCGAAATTTATGTGGATCAAGGAATTACTTGGGCCCGCAAAAAAAATAGTTATTATTATTTAAGTGAATTATTAAATCTAAAATATTTAGTTTTAATGAGAAAGAATAAACACGAAGAAGCAGAACGTTATTTAAACTTAGCACAACAAATGAAAAATGTGGAAAGTGGCAATCTTTAAAAAATCCTCAGAATTGCTTAAAAGGTCTACACCATTTCTTGACTTTTGTACTGATTAAGAGTACTTTTGAAGTAAGTAAAATAAAGAAAGAAGGATGAAGATGAAAACATTTATCTTTGCAGACAAGTTCTTTTTAAAAAGCGATGTTAAAGGACCTGGTTATTTAGAAATCACGGATGGTATCTTTGGTAATTATACAAAAGATGAACCGCAAGGGGACGTAAAAATTATTCGTGAGGAAGGCAAATGGATTGCCCCAGGTTTAGTCGATACTCATATTCATGGTTACATGAATCATGACGTAATGGATAACGATGCAGAAGGCATTAAAGTGATGTCTGAAGGCTTATTATCTTGTGGTGTAACTTCATTTTTACCAACAACGTTAACTTCAAGTAAAGAACGTTTAACAGACGTTGCACGTACGATTGGTCAAGTCTACCAAGAAGTACCTGGTGCAAAAATTCAAGGGATTTACTTTGAAGGACCTTTCTTTACTGAAGAACATAAAGGCGCACAAAATCCAAGTTATTTTGGAGATCCAGACCTTGATACATTCCACGAATGGCAAGAAGCTTCAGGCGGAATTATTAAGAAAATTGCGTTGGCACCAGAACGTAATGGTGTGAAAGAATTTGTTGAAACCGTTACAGATGAAGGTGTCGTTGTTGCTTTAGGCCATAGTAATGCGACCTTAGAAGAAGCTGATGTGGCAGTTGAAGCAGGCGCTAGCGTTTTTGTTCATGCATATAATGGGATGCGTGGCTTAAATCACCGTGAACCAGGGATGGTTGGTGCATTGTTAACGTTACAACACGTTTTCTCTGAATTAATTTGTGATGGACATCATGTACATCCGCAAGCGGCTGAAGTATTGATGGAAAAAGCGGGCCATGATCACGTTGCGTTAATTACAGACTGCATGATGGCTGGCGGTATGCCAGATGGCAACTACAATTTAGGTGAATTTCCTGTTGTGGTAGCAGAAGGAACGGCTCGTTTGGATACTGGGAACTTAGCAGGTAGTATTTTAAAACTAAAAGAAGCAATTAAAAATGTAGTTGATTGGGGTATTGCAACACCTGCACAAGCAATTATGATGGCTTCATTAGTTCCTGCGATCAGCTGTAAAATTGATGATCAATGCGGCATGATTGCAAATGGTCGCGATGCTGACTTTATCGTATTAGAACCAACCATGGAATTAGCAGCTACTTATTTAGATGGCGTTGAACGTTATCGAGCATAAGACACAAGAAAAAGCTTGCGGAAATTTATCCGCAAGCTTTTTTTATAATTCTTTTGGTAAAATCGCAGAAGTGATTTCTTTGTTCTCGTAGGCAATAAAAAAATCGATTAATTGCTTGTCAAATTGCTCAATATCCTCTTTGTAAAGGGAGCTAGGAATCACAAAGGTTTGCTCTAGGGTGCCTGCTAGATAATCGCCATCTAAACTTTGGGCGACAACTAAAAATTCTTGTTCGCGCCAATGTTCCACATCTGTTTCAGAAATGGTTTCCGGAGAGGCTAAAAATTTACAATTTTCGACAAATTGTTCATCAATTTCTTCACTGAAAGTTAATTCAGCATCCTCTTCTTGAGGTTGAGAGAGGATTGCTTGCAAAAATGTTTGTGGTTTTGCATCGGGTAATGTTTCTTTTAGCTGTTCAAAATCCAATGAAAGTTCCTCCTTATTGTTTGTTTAAAATAGTTACTGAAAAATCAATGGGTGAATTTGTTTTAAGGCTTTTGGCTTCTAAGATGATTTTTTCAGCCAACAAATCGTTTCCGTTATATACAGGTGTCACGCGATAGCGAACGGTTTCGCCGCGATCAAGAGCTGCCCGAATCTGATTTTCATATTTCGTCATATAAGGAGTGTTGACAGGATTCTGATACAAGGTGGTTAAGTTACGTGGATCATCACCACTGCCTCCCATTTGACGGCCGATTAGGTGGCCACGCGAATGATTAGCTTTTCCTGAAATGAAACCAGCTGGTCGAATATCTTTATTAGCGGAAGTTCCTGTATTGACCATGGCGGGTTTTAATAGCGCATCAGCGCCTGTCGCTCGTTTTAGACGATCTAGAGAATGATAAGTAATCCAGCCGTTTGAGCTATCCTTTAATTCCTCTGCTGAAAATGTGGCTTTACCATTTTCAATGGGTCCAGGATTATCTCCTTTTGGTGCTGGTGTGCTTGAAGGGGTGGTTGTTTGTGGTTGAACATTAAATAAATCTTGTAAAGCATCAGGAACTTTAACGCCAACCGCGCCTAAAATTAAAATGATTAATGCGCCAATCAGCATGATGGTTGAATTAAATGGTGGTTTCTTCTTTCTGTTTGCCATAACGTGCTCCTCTAATTTTATACTTGCAATAGTCCAAATTTAAGTGGACCATCTTTTCTATTATACGTAAATTTGCTAAAAAATCAAAAAAGGCTTTTCTTTGAAAGACTTGTATTCTCAGATATGTTACTATTTTAATGTAGAAGGGAAGGGATAGTGGATGGCCTATATTGAAGTCAAAAATGAATACAAGCGTTACCAAATGGGAGAGACAACTATTACTGCGAATGACGGCATTTCTTTTGAAGTGGAAAAAGGAGAAGTAGCGGTTATTTTAGGCCCCAGCGGTGCTGGAAAATCAACTGTTTTAAATATTCTTGGTGGAATGGACAGCTGTGATGAAGGGGAAATTATTATTGATGGCACAGATATCGCTCAGTTTTCAGAGAAACAATTAACCACTTATCGACGCAATGATGTCGGGTTTGTTTTCCAATTTTACAATTTAGTCCCAAATTTAACGGCAAAAGAAAATGTCGAATTGGCTTCGCAAATCGTTGCGGATGCGTTGGATTCGACCAATGTTTTACAATCGGTGGGTTTAGGGGAACGTTTAGATAATTTTCCAGCGCAACTTTCTGGTGGTGAACAACAACGAGTAACCATCGCCCGTGCGATTGCTAAAAAGCCCAAGTTACTTTTATGTGATGAACCGACAGGAGCACTGGATTATGAAACAGGGAAACAAATTTTAACCATTTTGCAAAACACTGCTCGTGAAACTGGAACGACCGTCTTAATTATTACCCACAATTCAGCCATTGCAGAAATGGCCGATCGGGTAATTCGAATTAATGATGCAAAAGTTCGCGAAATGACTGTGAATGATCAGCCTAAATTGGTTGCTGAAATTGAATGGTAGGTGCCTAAAATGAAGAAAACAGCGCTAATTAAAACAAGCTTACGTGAAATTAGACAATCTACTACACGATTTTTATCGATTATGGGGATTATTTTCCTTGGTGTAATGGTCTTTGTTGGTTTGAAAGCTACTGGACCAGATATGATTAAAACCGCGAATAATTATTACCAGAAAGAGCAGCTTCCAGATGCGCGAATAATTTCTACAATGGGACTGGAAAAGAAAGATTTAACAACACTACAGTCTTTAAAAGATGTCGAAACAGTTGTGCCGCGGTATACAATAGATGCCACGATTGGGCCGCAAAATAATGCAGTAAAATTGTTTGGCTATCGAAAAAATCAAGCAGGATCGGTTAACTATCAAGTAGTTGACGGTCGGTTACCTAAACAAACAAATGAAATTGCATTAGATACATTAGCGAAAACTAGATATGACTATAAAATGGGTGATAAAATCACTTTAAACGATGCAGCGATTAAAGAAAAAGGACTGACGCAAACTCATTTTACTGTTGTTGGATTTATCAATTCAGCAGAATATATTGATAATACATCCAGGGGAACCACAACGGTCGGGTCTGGAACGTTAAACTTTTTTGGCGTGGTTTCGGAAAAAGCTTTTGACAGTCAACGGTATCCAGAATTGCTAATCTCATTTCGTTCATTAAAACATCAAAATACGTATTCCTCTGATTATGAAAAGAAAAGAGAGCAGGCCTTAAATCAAGTAAAAGAGGCACTGAAAAATCGGCCAGAAGAACAGGTTGCGGCTCTGCGTGATTCGGCTCAGCCGGACATTAACCAAGGTCGGCAAGCGCTGGAAACGGGAAAACAAGCGCTTGCGCAGTTGGAGCAACAACCAGGAATTCCAGCTGAGATGCTTGAAAAGCAAAAAGACGAATTGGCTAAACAGGAACAACTGTTGGCTGAAAAAGAAACAGAGCTAGCCAATTTGAAAGCCCCAACGTATTATTATTTTACTAGGGAAGACAATCCAGGATTTTCTGAATATCAAGATAACGCTGATCGGATTTCTTCTTTAGCCACGCTATTCCCGTTGTTCTTTTTCCTAATTGCGGCATTAGTCAGCTTAACTACCATGACACGTATGGTGGAAGAAAAAAGAATGGAAATTGGTAGTTTGAAAGCTTTAGGTTATCGTAATCGTGAAATTGCTTCGATTTTTATTACCTATGCAACGGTTGCCAGCCTAACAGGTGCATTATTAGGATTGGCAGTTGGCTATTATCTATTCCCTAAAATAATTTTTGATGCCTACGGTCAAATGTACAATATTCCTGATTTAGTTACACCGTGGTACTTAAATTACAGTTTATGGGGCATCATTGTAGCCTTAGCTTGTACTGTGGGAGCGGCCTTAGTGACATTAAGAATCGATTTATTAAGTACCCCAGCTACCTTGCTAAGACCCAAAGCGCCGAAAGCAGGTCAACGGATTTTACTAGAACGAATCCGCCCTTTATGGCAACGCATGAGCTTTATTCAAAAAGTGACCGCTAGAAATCTGTTCCGCTATAAACGACGGATGCTGATGACCGTTATCGGAATAGCTGGTTGTATGGGGCTGTTAATTGTTGGTTTTGGTTTACGCGATTCAATTGTGGATGTCGCTACAATTCAATTTAATAAAATCTGGCATTACCAAGCAGTCGTGACTTTTAAAGAGCAAACAACAGCTGAAGAGACAAAAGAGTATCAAGAAACGTTGCGCAAACTGGATGGTTTGAATAAAACAATTCCGTTATATTCAGAAATCTTTAAAACGAAGGGCAAAGGCGCACCAACTCAAAATATTACTCTTTATGTGCCACAAGATCCTTCGAAAATGGCTGAGTTTCAATTATTTAATGATCGAGTCACTGGAGAAAAATATTCCCTCAACGATGACGGTGTAATGATTAATGAAAAATTAGCTAAATTATTTGGCTATAAAGTCGGAGATCAATTAAATTTAGAAAATAGTGATAATCAAACCTATCACGTGAAAATTGCCGCGATTGCAGAAAACTACACGGGTCATTTTGTCTATATGACGCCGAAACTCTACCAGACGATGACGAAACAGAAGCCGGAGTATAATACAGAATTCCTACTTTTTGACAAAAAGTTATCCTCAAAACAAGAAACCTCAATCGGGGAGGCGTTGACAAAACAGCCGAAAGTGTTGAACATTACGTTTTTAACTGCGATGAAAGGTTCGTTTGATGATATGCTAAAAAGCCTTGATATTGTCATTTGGGTACTAATTGCTGTTTCTGGTTCTTTAGCGTTAATTGTGTTATATAATTTAACCAACATTAATGTTTCTGAACGGATTCGAGAACTTTCCACGATTAAGGTTTTAGGGTTTTACGATCGTGAAGGCACCACCTATGTTTACCGTGAAAACATTATTTTAACGTTCATTGGTATTATTGTTGGCTGCTTCTTTGGGAAAATTTTGCATCAGTATATTTTAGCAACCGTTGAAGTTGATTTAATTATGTTTTCGCCAATTATTCATTGGCCAAGTTATCTGTATTCCGCAGTCATCACCATGTGTTTCACGTTGTTTGTGATGGTCATTATGCATCGGAAATTGAAGAAAATCAATATGATTGAAGCGTTAAAATCAAATGAATAGCACATTTTAAAAAACGAGGAGTCCGTAGAAGTTCGATAATTCTAGGGCTGCTCGTTTATTGTTGCTTCTTTTATTAAGAAAAAATAGGTCTTAAGATGTATCTTTTGAGATTTATTTGGAAATTGCTACTCTTTTTATTTAAAAATTGGTACACTATTACTAGGTTATAGCACAGAAAGGAGTGTGGGAAAAGTGTTAGAAGGTCTACCATTGGAAACGGTTTATTTTTATGCATTAGTGGGGAGCGCGGTCCTCGCTTTTTTACTAATTATTTTTGGGGATGTTTTTAATTTTGATGGACCGGTGGACCCAATGCTGATTATTCCATGGATTGCTTTTACCTCGCTGTTTGGGTACCTTGGGGAAGAATTAACAGCGGTGAATAGTTGGCTTATTTTAATTGTCAGTGGTATTCTTTCAACCATTATTGTTTTCTTCCTAAATTTTTATGTGTTGGTCCCTTTGAAAAATTCGGAGGCCACAATTTCTATTTCGGAAAAAGACATGGAGGGTCGTGTTGCTACTGTGATTACCCCAATTCCTGTCCGGGGAATGGGCGAGATTCAATTGAAGAGTGTCACAGGTTCGTTAAGTCGACCAGCAGCATTTTATGTGCCACAAGAAGTGGCTGCGCCAAGAGGTAGTGAGGTATTGATTATTGAATTGAAAGAACGGGTTTGTTATGTCATTCCTTACGAAGGCAGTCTAAAAATATAGAGTAGGAGAGAAGAAAATGGGGATTTTGTTACCGATTATTATTGCAGTTTTAGTATTATTAATGTTATTAATTGTGTTTGTTTCTAAATATCAGACAGCCAAACCTGATGAAGCGTTAATTATCAGCGGGAGCTATCTAGGGTCTAAAAATGTTCATGTAGACGAAGGTGGCAACAAAATTAAAATCGTCCGTGGCGGTGGTGCGTTTGTCTTACCAGTGTTCCAACGTTCAAATCGAATTAGTTTGCTTTCAAGCAAATTAGATGTTTCTACACCAGAAGTGTACACAGAACAAGGGGTTCCTGTGATGTGTGATGGGACATCAATCATTAAAATTGGTTCGTCAGTTGAAGAAATTGCGACAGCAGCGGAACAATTTTTAGGAAAAACAACGGAAGAATTAGAAAATGAAGCACGTGAAGTATTAGAAGGACATTTACGTTCGATTTTAGGCTCAATGACAGTGGAAGAAATTTACCAAAACCGTGATAAATTTAGCCAAAGTGTACAAGAAGTTGCTAGTGTTGACTTAGCTAAAATGGGCTTAGTTATTGTGTCGTTCACAATTAAAGAAGTTCGTGATAAAAATGGATACTTGGATTCATTAGGGAAACCAAGAATCGCTCAAGTTAAACGTGATGCAGATATTGCTGAAGCAGAAGCCTTGAAAGAAACTCGTATCAAAAAAGCGGAAGCTGAAAAAGAATCACAACAAGCGGAATTGCAACGTCAAACAGAAATTGCAGAAGCTTCAAAAGAAAAAGAATTGAAATTAGCGTTATACAAACAAGAACAAGACATTGCCAAAGCCAAAGCAGACCAAGCCTATAACTTGGAAAGCGCGCGTGCACAACAACACGTGGTGGAACAAGAAATGGAAGTCAAAGTCGTTGAACGTCAAAAACAAATTGAGTTAGAAGAAAAAGAAATTACGCGTCGTGAAAAACAATACGACTCAGAAGTGAAGAAAAAAGCCGATGCAGATCGTTATGCACGCGAACAAGAAGCTCTTGCTCAAAAAGCACGCGAAGTGGCAGAAGCCGAAGCAGAACGTTTCAAAGTTGAAGCATTAGCCGAAGCGGAAGCCAATAAAACGCGTTTAACAGGTCAAGCGCAAGCCGAAGCTATTTTAGCTCGTGGTGCAGCGGAAGCCGAAGCCAAACAAAAGATTGCTGATGCCTTCAAAGAATATGGTGAAGCAGCTGTGTTAAGTATGGTGATGGAAATGTTACCACAATTAATGAAAGAAGCAGCACAACCATTGGGCAACATCGACAAGATTTCAGTGGTAGATACAGGCGCAGGTGGCGAAAATTCTGGCGCCAACCGTATTACCAATTATGCAACAAACTTGTTGGCTGGTACACAAGAAACACTAAAAGAAACAACGGGCCTCGACGTGAAAGAGCTAATTGAAAACTTTTCTAAAAAAGGTACCTCAAATAGCGTGAACTATCATGCAACAGAAGGTTCAGAAAAAGAATAGAAATCAGCCTTTAAGGAGTAGCGAATCGCATTTCGTTACTCCTTAATGCTGCATTGAAACGTTAAACGAATAATCTGATAGAGAAATAGCGAGTGCTTGTTTTGTTTCAAAGATTCTGATAACATAGAGTTCTTGGAGGGATAGAGATGTCAAAAAAGAATAAAGATATTGAAGTACGTGTTGAAGAAGAAAAAGCCCAATACAATGGAGCGAACGTTTTAATGAACAAATTATTTATTGGTAAAAAAGAAATCGGTCGTGTCATTCCGCAAAATGATAAAAAATTCATCATTGAAATTGATGGCAAGCAAGAAGGTACAGCAAAAAATCTGGACGAAGCCTTTGAAACAATTATTCGTCAATGGAATTTAAGTGAATAAAAAATAAATAACAATTTTTTTTAAAAAAGGGTTGCTTTTTTCTGGAAAAGATTGTATTATAACTAAGTCAGGTCGTTACAGCGACAATGACTTTTTGGAGGAATAGCGAAGTGGCTAAACGCGACGGACTGTAAATCCGTTCCTTAGGGTTCAGTGGTTCGAATCCACTTTCCTCCATTTTCTTTTTTGGGGTATAGCCAAGCGGTAAGGCAACGGACTTTGACTCCGTCATGCGTTGGTTCGAATCCAGCTACCCCAGTTTTCAGAACATTTCTGGTAGAGAGATGTTCTTTTTTTGTATAATTATATAACAAAAATGAGGTAAGATTTTCCTCATGTACAGGCTAGAAAAGTTTTCATTTATATAAGAATATGCTAAAGTATTAAGAAAGAATAGTCTGGAGTTGATAAGAATGAACTTTAAAGAAAAAATTACAGAAATGGTTGAAAATGTTTACGATTTAGCACGCGATGGTAAGTATGATGTCAAAGTTGACTTAATTCCTCGTAAAAAAGGCAACATCAAAAGTGGTGTTAAAGTCACTTCTTCAAGAAATACAGCCCACAATATCAAATGGCGTTCAAAAAACTAACTCGTCTTTAACAGAAATACCGGAGCAGACAACATTATTGTCTACTCCGGTGTTTTTATTTTTCTAATTCGATGCCTAAGACAGTTAAATGCCCATTACCAACTAATTTGATAACTAATTGGGCTAAGTGGTTGGGTGTCATATCCGTCTCGCTAGTAATCCACCAATGAAGGGTACCGATGAAGATAGAGGTCATGTATTCAATAACAAAATCTATCGGTACATCAATATCATTTTCGGTAATACGCAACTGCGAAAAAATCGTCGCATATTTTTCTTCGATAATTTCAGCTAAGCGTTTTCGAAAGTGTTCGTTGAAATTATTGTCCATGATAGTTAAGAAGAAAGATTTGTTCTCTTGAATGTTGATGTAGAGTTGCGTCAGAAGTTCTTCAATGTGCTTCACGCGGACACGGTTGCCATTAACCAGTTGTTGCGAATCAAGAATAGCGGTAAAAGCACTAAGCGTAAAGGTGAAGATTGCATCATATAAATGCTGTTTGTCTTTAAAATGAGCATAAAAAGTCGCACGATTAATCATAGCTTCATCAGCAATATCCTGAATCGTCACCGCTTCGTAGCCTTTCGTTTCTACAAGTTTAAAAAAAGCTTCAATAATCATTTTTCTGGTTCGTTGTACTCTAAGGTCTGTTTTCTTTGCCATCATAAATTCCTTTCGAGATAGTCAACATTCGCGGAAACTTTGTTGTTTATCTCACAAAATAGGGTAAATTGCTTGTTGCAAATCATTTAGAACCTTTCTAAAATAGGTATATCTATTATAACAAACAGTTTGTATAATAATCAACAAACTGTTGGGAAATGAAGGGGTATTTTAATTGATGGTTATGAGAGCAGGGATTGATGTTGGGTCAACGACAGTAAAATTAGTATTTTTAAATAAACAAAATCAGCCTATTTTTACAAAATATGAACGCCATTTTTCAGATGTCAAAGCAGCAACGGAACGCATTTTAAAAGAAGGACTATCAAGGATCGGTGCAGACCAACCTTTGACAATGAGCATAACTGGCTCTGGTGGTATGGGGCTGGCTGAGGTATTAGGGATTCCCTTTGTTCAAGAGGTTATCGCGTGTACACGAACTGTTGAAACAATAATCCCAGAAACGGATGTTGCTATTGAACTTGGCGGAGAAGATGCAAAAATCACTTTTTTTGATGGTGCTTTAGAGCAACGAATGAATGGTAGTTGTGCAGGTGGGACAGGCGCCTTCATCGATCAAATGGCTGTTTTACTTAAAACGGATGCCAATGGAGTGAATGAATTGGCGAAGAATTATCAAACTATTTATCCGATTGCTTCCCGCTGTGGGGTTTTTGCCAAAACGGATGTTCAACCTTTAATCAATGAAGGAGCAGCGAAAGAAGATATCGCGGCGAGTATTTTTCAAGCGGTAGTTAATCAAACAATCGCCGGGTTAGCTGCTGGTCGCAAAATTAAAGGTAAAGTAGCATTTTTAGGGGGACCTTTATTTTTCATGTCAGAATTGAGAAAACGGTTTGTTGAAACCTTAGCAATTCAGCCAGAAGATGTTATTTTTCCAGAACAACCGCAACTGTTTGTAGCAATGGGAGCAGCACTTTATTCAGAAGATTCAGCCGAATGTACATTGGAAGAATTAATTCAGCGCTTAGTGAACAGCCAGGCTACTGATTTACAGCCGAGCGACACGTTACCACCGTTATTTAACAGCGCAGAAGATTTAGCAGATTTTCGAGAAAGACACGCGCAAGCCCAAGCAACGGAGAAACCTTTATCTCAACATACTGGCGTGGCCTTTTTAGGGATTGATGCAGGCTCAACAACGACAAAAGTCACATTGATTGATGAAGATGGTCATTTGTTGTTTTCTTTTTATGGTAATAACCAAGGGCAACCTTTAGAAACCACCATGACAGTACTGAAATCACTTTATCAACAACTGCCTGAAGAAGTTTTTATCGGAAAAGCGGCTGTTACAGGATATGGAGAACAGCTAATAAAAAATGCGTTAAAAGTCGATATTGGTGAAGTTGAAACGATGGCCCATTACAAAGCAGCCAACCATTTTCAGCCAGGTGTGGATTTTATTTTGGATATCGGAGGACAAGATATGAAAGCGATGACCATTAAAAATGGCGTGCTTTCCTCCATTCAATTAAATGAGGCTTGTTCTTCTGGGTGCGGTTCTTTTATTGAAACCTTTGCGCAATCCTTAAACTATAACGTGAAGGATTTTGCTTTGGCGGCTTTAGAATCGCAAGCGCCGGTTGATTTAGGTTCTCGGTGTACTGTTTTTATGAACTCAAAAGTGAAACAGGTTCAAAAAGAAGGGGCCTCTGTCGGCGATATTTCTGCTGGACTATCTTATTCAGTCATCAAAAATGCCATTTATAAAGTTATTAAGGTTCGCCGACCTGAAGAGTTGGGAGAAAAGATTGTCTGCCAGGGAGGAACATTTTACAATGAAGCGGTCTTGAGAGCTTTTGAAAAAATTAGCGGTCGTGAAGTGGTTCGTCCTTCTATTGCTGGTTTGATGGGGGCCTATGGGGCAGCGCTGATTGCTTTGGACGCTTATGAAATTGGGGAAGAAACCACGCTTCTTTCTTTAGAAGAGTTAGCGGCATTTACCTCTGAAAAGGAATTTACTCATTGCGGCTTGTGTGAAAACAATTGTCAATTAACGGTCACAGTGTTTTCAGATGGGCGCCAATTTATTACGGGAAATCGCTGTGAACGTGGTGCACGAATTAAAATTAAACGAGAAGAACGCAAAGTGAATTTGGTTGATTATAAGTACCGCAAGTTATTTAAGTACCGACCTTTGCGGGAAAATAAAGCGTTTCGTGGGCGCGTGGGTATCCCTAGAGTCCTAAACATGTATGAAAATTATCCTTTGTGGCATACATTTTTTACTGACTTAGGCTTTCGGGTCGAATTATCGCCACGTTCTAATAAACAAATCTATGAACAAGGCCTTGAAACGATTCCCAGTGATACAGTTTGTTACCCAGCGAAAATGGCGCATGGACATATTCAAGCATTAATTGATGCGCAAGTGCCAATCATCTTTTATCCTGGTGTCGTTTTTGAACAGCAAGAAACAGTGGAAGCTGATAATCATTTTAATTGTCCAATTGTGCAAAGCTACCCAGATGTTATTCGAAATAATGTGGATGCCATCAGAGAGGGCCAAGTGGATTATCGAAATCCCTATCTTAATTTAGCGAATGAAGCTGCAGTTGCCAAAGTTTTAGCTGAAAATTTTGCTGATTTAGGGATTTCCCTAGAAGAAATTCAAACAGCGCTGCATCATGGTTATCAAGAATTAGCAGCTTTTAAAAAAGAAATTCAAGAAAAAGGCGAAGAAACGTTAGCCATGTTAACCGAAAAAGGCCAGAGAGGAATTGTCTTATCGGGACGACCGTATCACTTGGATCCAGAAATTAATCACGGCATTGCCGAAGTCATTACACAGGAAGGATTCCATGTCTTGACAGAAGACAGTATCTCGCATCTTGGAGACGTGCAGAATTTACGTGTGGTGAATCAATGGGTCTATCATTCTCGCTTATATGCGGCGGCTAAAGTAGTGGCTAAGACGAAAAATTTAGAACTTGTCCAACTGAATTCCTTTGGTTGCGGCTTAGATGCTGTGACAACCGATCAAGTAGAAGAAATCATGGATCGGTCTGGCAAAATTTATACAGTCCTCAAAATCGATGAAGGCGCGAATTTGGGCGCAATTCGTATTCGGTTGCGCTCCTTGAAAGCGGCTGTCAATGAGCGGGAGAAGCAACAGTTTGTTCCGCATATGCAAATGGAAGAGCCAGAGAAAATAGTGTTTACAAAACAAATGAAAAAAACACATACTTTACTGTTACCAATGCTTAGCCCGATTCATCAATCTGGATTAGTCGATGTAGCATTACAAGCTTCTGGCTATCATGTCGTCTGTTTGCCTGCGCAAGACAAAGAAGCTGTGAATGTCGGGTTAAAATATGTCAATAATGATGCGTGTTACCCAGCAATTATTTCCATCGGACAACTAGTTGAAGCTTTGGAAAGTGGTCAATATGATTTGGATAATGTCAGTGTCTTAATGACGCAAACAGGGGGCGGTTGTCGCGCAACGAATTACATTCCATTATTACGAAAAGCCTTAAATGATGCTGGTTTTTCTCAAGTTCCTGTAGTTTCAGTTTCGATGGGCAATAAAGGAGTCGAATCCAATCCAGGATTTAAATTTACGTTGCCAATGATCAAACGCTTAGTAGTTGCCTTTTTATATGGTGACTTATTCGAACGAGTAGTTTATCGAACAAGACCTTATGAAACAGAAAAAGGAATGGTGGATCAACTGCACCAAGATTGGCTAAAAAGAGTGGAAGCCAATGTCCGGAATGGTTCGCTGACACAATTTAATCACTTCATGAAAAAAATTATTCGGACGTTTGATGAAATTCCTTTACAGGAGATAAAAAAACCAAAAGTCGGTGTGGTCGGGGAAATTTTAGTGAAATATTCGCCGACAGCGAATAATGATATTGTGCGTTTGCTAGAAGAAGAAGGTGCTGAAGCAGTTGTGCCAGATATTGTTGGCTTTATGAACTATTCTTTGTACAATCAAATTTGGAAATACGAAAATATGGGCATGTCAAAACAAAGCAAACGTTTAGCAGAATTTGCGATAAAAATCATTGAATTGGTAGAAAAACCAATGGATAAGGCATTGAGAAAATCTGTCCGTTTTGATGGTATTCATTCCATTTATGATATGGCAGCAGAAGCAAGTAAAATTTTATCAATTGGTAATCATACAGGTGAAGGTTGGTTTTTAACAGCTGAAATGATTGAGCTCTTAAAACATGAGGTGAATAACATCGTTTGTATGCAGCCGTTTGGGTGTTTACCAAACCATATTGTTGGAAAAGGGGTCGTGAAAGAGCTACGACGTCAATATCCGCAAGCAAACATTGCGGCGGTGGATTATGATCCAGGGGTATCTTTGGTTAATCAGTTGAACCGAATCCGTTTGATGATGGCCACAGCGAACAAGTTGTTGAAAGAAGAAAATGTAAAAAGATAATAACTAATAGCAATTCGTTTAAAAACATTTGGCTTGGTCACTTTTTACTGACTAAGCCAAATGTTTTTGTTATAAAAAGAAAGCATGCAACTAGACCAACTTTGATAAAAATTCCAATTCCTCTTTTATTTATCATTTTTTTGGTTGTTTACACGGTCTATACCAGTTATAATAGAAGAGGAGATGAACGAAGAGGAGGAAGCGTAAATGGTTCAAAATATACCAATTTATATTCAAATTCACGATAAAATCAAAGAAGATATTGAAAAAGGTGTCTGGAGTATCGGGGATCGTTTGCCCTCTGAGCGAGAATTAGCCTTGAAATTTGATGTTAGTCGAATGACCTTACGCCAAGCCATTCAGACTTTAGCAGACGAAGGGATTTTAGAACGAAAAATTGGTTCAGGAACGTATGTAGCACGTAAGAAAGTTCAAGAAACAATGACAGGTACCACTAGTTTTACAGAAATTACCTTGTCTCAAAATCGCGTCCCTTCTAGTCGGACGGTGTCTTATTTTGTAGCGAAACCTAGTTCTAGTGAGATGGAAAAATTACAACTAGGTCCAGAAGATTCAATTTTACGAATGGAAAGAATTCGTTTTGCGGATGACATTCCGATTTGTTTTGAGGTGGCGAGCATTCCTTATTCATTGGTCTCGCAATATGGCAAATCTGAAATCACGAACTCTTTTTATAAAACACTTGAAGCCAAATCTGGCCACAAAATTGGCCATTCTAACCAAACAATCTCTGCTGTTCAAGCATCGGAACAGATCGCAGAATATTTAGAGATTAAACGAGGCGATGCGATTCTGCGTGTGCGCCAAGTATCCTATTTTGAAAACGGACTACCTTTTGAATATGTTCGTACGCAGTATGCAGGAAGTCGATTTGAGTTTTATTTAGAGAAGTAGAGAAAAAGAATTAATAAAAGATAGGAAAACTTATCAATGTGATAAGTTTTCCTATCTTTTAATTTTTTTTGCTAAAGAAATAAATTGTTTTTTTAATAAAATGCATATTTACTTATTAATTTATCTGACATTAAAAAATAACGATTTAATGGAATTTATTTATTTTTTAAAATTTTATTTAAATATTTTTTGAATAATTTTTGTTTATCAGTTGTTTTTGTTTTTATTTTGATAAATATTGATTTTTATGGGTTTTTAATGTTGTTTTTAAGAGTTTTTATTTGTTTGTTTTATTGTTATATTTATTTTTATGCGAATACTTATATTTTAAAATAGTTGTTGACTATATTTTTTATATATAGTTATAATATTTGTACCGGGTAATAAAACTATAAAAAATGTGGAGGGATTACTTATGGCAGGATCAATTGCTGTAACACCAGAACAACTGAAATCACAAGCGAAAGTATATTCGCAAGCATCGTCTCAAATTCAAGATGCAATTCGTAAAGTGAATTCAATGAACCAACAAATTTCACAACAATGGAAAGGGCAAGCATTTCAAGCGTATCTGGAACAGTACAATCAATTGGAAGGTAATGTCAAACAGATGGAAGAATTATTGATTAGTATTAATCAACAATTAAACAAATATGCAGATACTGTCGCAGAACGTGACCGTCAAGATGCAGGATCATTTGGCTTTTAATTGATCAAAGATTGAAGCGCTAGCGCAATGAATTGCACTAGCGCTTTTTCTAAAGGAGAGAAGATAATGGAAGGGAAAATAAAAAAAGGTATCCCTTTTGCCTTAGCAATTGGAGCAACTTTCTTGTTATTACTTTTTTTCATTCATTTAGGGTTTAAAGATGAGAACGTGACTCGAAGTAGCAAAGATCAGACAACAAAGATGCAGTACGCATTAGTTAATGAAGATAAAGGCGCAAGTTTTGAAGGAAAACGTTATGCATTAGGTTCTGATTTTGTCACATTAATTAACAAAGATACAGCTAATCGATGGGAAACAACGACTCGGAATATCGCAACATCTGGGGTTGAAAATGGACAATTCGATGCCCAAATTATTATTCCGCAAGATTTTTCGGAGAAATTATTGTCACTACAAGCTGTTAGTCCAGAGCAGGCTTCTGTTGAATACCAAGTGCGAGACGGACAAAATGAATTGACCAATCAAGCAATTCAAGACAAAGTAAATACTATTTTGAAAGATTTTAACCAACGCGTAATTCAGATGTATTTTTCCAGTATTGTTGGAAATTTAGTTATCGCACAACAAAACGTTAACCAAATTACTGATACGCAGTTGCTATATCAAAATCAATTAGAAGAAACAATTCAGCAACCATTTAAAGAAATTCCCATGAATTATACGACAGTATTAAGTACGGCTAGTATTTTAGATGAGGACAATAAATTATTTACAACCGAGCAAGAAGCGTTTGTAAAATCAGTACAAACCTTACTAGAAAGCAATAATCAGAGCTTAGAATCAACTAGTAAGACAACGGAAGATACGAAAAAATCAGTGGGCGAGTATTCGAAAGAAGCAAATGAAAAAATAAAAAAATCGATTGCACAATTTAATGAACAGTTTGAGAGACAAAAACAAGAATTAACTAATCAATGGGAAAGTGACACGACAGTATACAAACAACAATTCGATCAACTAAATGGAACGGTAATCAATCAGTTTAGCTCCTTCTACACACCAAGTGAACAAGGAAGCTCAGGGATTTATGCTGACTTTTTATCAGAATCTAAATTATTTCAAGAAACACAAAGCAATCGCATTGGCGAACTACAAAAAGAAATCGCAGAACTACATATGCAAGTAGAACAATTAACTGCGTTAAAAAAGCAAATTGCGGCTACATATTATAATGATCTTGAAGCAACACCTGAGATAGCAACAGACACTCAAATTAAGCAAGCGATTATTCAGTTAATTACGAACGAAAAAGAAAATATACCTAACTTAGATAAAAATTATCAGGAAAGATTGGAAGAATCACTAAGTGAAATTTCTTTTGTAAGTTTAGAAAGACTCGTTAGTGAATTAGAAATGAATAATAGGATTTCAGTTGAACAAGGCAATCTTTTCCGTGATGAGTTACAAATTATTCAGCGATATGCAGAACAACATGAACTTGATTTCACCAATTCAAGCCGCTTTATGTATTTGGAACCTAAACAACTTCATGAAGATACTATAGCGATTCCACAAGAAAAAGTAACTTTTTCACTAGCGACAAATCAAGAGTCAGTTATTTCATTACGACAAACCAATACACAAAATGGCGAATTGTCATTTCTTTTAGATGATTCAAAAGTTCAAACAATTAAAACATCTTTGAATCAGCAGTTAGCAGGTGCAGGTTACAGCATTGATATTTCAGCAATTACCCCAACACAGCTAACAATTACCAAACCAGTCAAAATACAAGCTGAGATTCCTGAGAATGATGAAGTGGACGAAGAAAATACGCAAGAAGAGTTGGCAGAAGAATCCGAAGATGAATCTGAAAAAGTAACTGAGCCAGTAAATGATTTGCTCTCACTTCCAGAAAAACTTTCCTTAACGATTGACTTACCAATGGCTTGGCAACTGACACCAGAACAACAAAAAACAGCATTTAATCAGATTGATTATTCTTGGTGGGTAAATAATGAGCTTCAAAATGCACGTTCGTTTGCTGTGTATATTGCAATGGACCAACCATTAGTAACCGATATTTCTGAAATCATGAAGCAATTTCAACTTTTAGATACTGTATCACAACAAATTGTAACTTTATATGGTACGCCTAATCAAAGTCTATCTATTCAAGAGTATGCAGCAATGTTAACCGCTCCTGAAAATCAGGATAAAACAATTGAAGAGTTAGCAGGTGAGACATCCATTTACTGGATGTACGACAATATCACTGAAAACGAGCAAACCATGATGATTACAGATAAATTATTAGACGAATATAAAAAAACAGGAAATCAATTATATCGAGAAACAGATGAACAAATTAATCAATTAAAACAATTAATTGGTACTGAGACAGATCAAAATACAGACGGACGACCTACAACACTTTACGGAACATTAAATTTAATGACGGTCCCTGAAAAATTATTACGAGAAGCAGAGAAATTAAATACATGGTTTGATGAAGCAACAAAACAAGTCAATGCGACATATGCTACTTGGCAAGAAGCTGGAAAAGTGGGAGCTACTTCTGTAATTGATGAAAGAAATCCACATCCAGAAGAAAATCAAACCAGCACTTTAGATGTAGAAACAGAAAATTTAGTTAAAATGATGCAAACGTTAATGCAAACAACGAAAGAAACTAGTCTAACAACAGCTGATTCAGCAGCCAAAGTCAAAGATGTTGCCCCGATTATCAAAGAGTTGAAAGACTCAACAACCAAAGTTCAAGATCATGCGCAAAATATCTTAGCAAACTTAAATGATTCAATTGATGAGTCAAAGAAAACAACCAAAGAAAATGAAGAGTATGCCAAAACATTTGAAAAAGTATTGGCTAATACAAGAGACGGCGGTGCTGATAATCCACGGGTGTTTAATTTTCTTGCGAGCCCAATTCAAGGAGAAGGAATCTTTGGCGAAACACGACAAGTCTCTTTAATTCCCTATTACGCTACCCTGATTATTAGTATTCTAACATTCGTTATTGCACTAACTTTCCAAGGCTTTATGAAGAAAAGAATAGTTACTGTAGCGGATGCGTTGGTTGAACCAACCAGAGTTTGGCAAAATATACCAAATCTATTATTACTCTTGATTACGGTTATTTTGTTTGGGAGTGTCTTTTCACTTCTACTGGTGTTCAATGTATCTCAAATAAATCGATTCGCTTGGTTTAGCTATAGTTTCTTAGTATTTGCTAGCGGTGCACTTTTGGTTTGTGCTTGTTTGCGCCAATTTAAAAAACTTACTTTATATGTTTATGGAGCTATGCTGGGGTTATTTTTCATGTTGACACCTTTATTAGGCATTGCAACAAAGGTAGGCTCATTAAGCAATTGGCTCTATCGTTTATCGCCGCTTCAAAATATCCAAAATGGCTTTACTGCTTTAGTAAATGGCGTACAAATTAGTTGGGTTAGTTACCTTATTTTAATCGTTTTACTTGTTTTAGGTGTTGTCCTTAATTTGTTTGTACGACCGGAGGAATAGCCATGAGAAAATTAATAAAAATAGTGATTGTTTTAAGTGTTAATATGCTCTATTTGTCATTGTCATCAACAAAAACAAAAGCAGAAGAAGTAGGCACTTTAAAAATAAATAATCAAGTGATCTACCAAGACAATCAGCAGAAAAAAAACGTAGAAGTGAATTTCATTATTCCAGATTTGTTTTTGCCGATAAAAGCAGAGAGAGAAAAAGAAGTCAATCAAAGTAAAGCGAGGGTTGTCAACGAAGCAAAAAATGATGTATTTAGGACAGAACAGAATGCAAAAACATTAGCAGTTGATAAAAAGGTAAGGCCTTTTCTGTTCAAAGAGACGGCAACGGTCACTTCTCCTGAAAGCGTTGAATCTCTTGAGGTTCACCGAGAAATATCCATAAACTTTTGGTTGTACAGTGGTATTTTTTTAGGAAGTATAGTTATTTTATTCGTTGGTGTTTTTCTAGGAAACCGTTTTTCATATCATCGTGCACAAAGCGGAAATTAAGGAGTGAAAGAAACATGAACAAAAGAACATCGATTGGTATCGGCTTACATGTGTCGAATCAAATTATTGATTTGCAAATCCCTAATCAGGTATCAGTTGCACGTTTAAAAGAATTGTTACTCGAATCGTTTGAGCTGTTGCCAAACCGTTTGCCAGCATCATTTGAATTGGTTGTTTTGAATAAACCAATTCATTTAGCTGATAATCAATTAATTGCAGATTATCCATTAGGGAATGGCGACCAACTAGTAGTAAAAGAAATTATAAAGGAGACACATGGATGAGCGAGTTAAAGGATATTTCAGAGACAATCACGTTAGAAGCAACAAAAGAATATGTTCAAGTGACATTACAAGCAAATCAATATCAGTTAGAAAGACTAGAACAGTTTCAACAATTTTTAAAATCAAGTCGTGGATTTTTATCGGGAAAAATAATACAAGCAACGGAAGAAGCGTTAGTGATTCAATACCATAAGGATCAATATATGCAATCCATTTTACAAGCGATAAAAAAAATGGATCAATATGAGCGATTATTGTTAGCGCAAAGAGTTCATTATTTGGTTGATTTCTTAGGTACGCCGGTCCAACCCTTTATTCATCCAGAAAACATCTATATCTTGGGAGAAGAATTATTAATTGCTCATCGTGGTTTTATGCAGGTCATTGTGCCTTATTCAGCAGATGAAAGAGAATTTTTTAAACAATATCGAGCGCTGATTTTAGCAATCTTACATCCAAAGTATGAGTATGAACAATTGATTCAAGGGAATGGCACCCTGAAAGATACGCTATCTAAACAATTACAAGAGGCGAAAACAATCAATGAAATTGAGCAAATCATTGGTGAACAAATCATTCGTCAAAAAGCCAAGCGTGAAGCAGAAACCAAATTAGTGAGTAAAAAAAGTTATTTAACCTTTAAATGGGCCAGCTTAGTGTTATTGGCTTTAACGCTACTTTTTGCAACTACAACAGGGATTTATGTCTTAAAAAAATTACCAGCCCAAGAGCGAGTGAGTTTGGCAGAAGCGCAGTATATTTCTAATGACTATGCAAGTGTTACGAAAACATTAAAAGAAGATACACCAGAAGAATTACCGATAGGAGCTAAGTATGTTGCTGCTGTTAGTTCTGTCCAACTAGATAATTTATCAAATGAACAAAAAACAGCAATTTTAAATAATTTATCTCAAAAATCTAGTGAAAATACCTTACTTTATTGGATTTATATTGGCAAAGGAGACTTTGAAAAATCATTAGATATTGCCCAAAATTTAGGCGATAACCAATATATATTACATGCCTATACAAAATTATATGATGCAACCAAAGCCAATAACAAAATGAACGGCGAGAAAAAACAAGCATTGTTAACAAAATATGAAGAAGCAATTGATAAATACATGAAAATCTTGGGAGGAAAAACGGATGACAACGAAAATCAGTAAAAAATTGGTCTCTGTGAATGATCAAATTCATACATCTAGCATGATTTATTTTGACATTTTTTATTTTGGTCCCCAACTTCTTCACCGTCAAATTACGGCTAAAAACCCAAGTGTTTCAATCAATCAACAATTATTTTTTTACGAAAATGAAGAATTATTCTGTAATGGTGAAACCTTTGATTCTGCTGAAAATTTTTCTGTTTTTCCCCACGAAGAATTGATTACTGTCACCACCAATAAACCGCAGAAAGATTTTTTAATTGCCTCTGCCAAAAATGCTGCGATTTCATTAGAAACAGATGCCATCATCAATATTACACTAACATCAGAAACTGGGGAATATACAGCAACGATTTATCCCGGAGAAGATACGATTTACTACAATCATTATTTAGTTGAAAAAGGAAGCTATGCTTTTGGAGTCGGTGATCAATTAGTTGTCAATGGCTTAATCATTGAAGTTCGGGAAAAACAATTAAAGTTAACAAGTCTAGGAGCTACATATTCCCTGAATCCTTGGCAAATTGTAGAAGAGGAGGCTATTCCAGAATATCCTGTGGATTTCCCGTCATTTCGACGAAGTCCACGGATTCACTTGAAGGAGCCAAAAAAACAAATAGAAATTGCTGCCCCAAAAGCCAAGCAAACAGAAGGGAAAAATGAACTGTTACGGACGATTGTCCCACCTTTAGGAATGGTCGTTTTGAGTGGCGCAACAAGCTTTTTAAGTGGGGGCAATCCAATTATGATGCTTAGTATGGGCGGAGCGAGTTTATTGACGGCTGGTTTTTCAGTCTCTAGTTATTTCACCAATAAAAAAGAAACAAAGCAAAAGAATATCGAACGGACAAATAGTTACGAACAATATTTAATACAAGAGAAAGCTCGTTTAAGTATACTGCAACAAGAACAAAAAGAGGCCTTGGAATATATGAATCCTGCCATGAATGAATTAGCCTTAATGACAAAAGAGTATCATGCGCGGATATATGAACGCATGATGACTAATGAAGATTTTTTGACAGTTCGCTTAGGAGTTGGTGAAATTTCTTCAAGTTTTACGACAAATTATCAGTCAACGGAAGATGATTCACTAAGTCAAGAAGCTGAAGAACAATTAGTATGGCCATATAAGCAATTAGAAAAGGCGCCGATTGTTGTACCACTAATGGGACAAACCTTAGGATTGGCGGGAACACCTGCTGTTTTAAGGACAGCCATTCAAACGTTGTTATTTCAAGTGTCTGTTTTACATTCCTATCGTGACGTAGAGTTTATTACTTTAGTACCAGAGGAAGATTATCAGAAAGATTGGCATTCTTGGCGTTGGTTGCCACACGTCAAAATCCGCAGCCTGAATTTGCGTGGGATTGTTCACGATCCTCAAACAAGGGATATGGTTTTAAATTCTTTCTATCAAATGATTACGAAACGTCGACAACAAGTGCGCGAAGCCGGCAATGAAAAAGTTCACTTTCAACCACAGTACATTCTGTCGATTTTAGAGGAAAGTTGGTTGTCAGGGCATGGCTTAAATGAATTTTTAGCTGAAGATATGAGTCAATATGGTGTGACAGTTATTTGGGGAAAAGATGCTTTAAATATGTTACCAGAAACGACAACTACACTGATTGAGTATCAAAGTAGTGAAGCGGCGACTTTAATCAATCAAAATAATAAATATGTGAACCAAAACTTCGTTCCTAATCATTTACCGAGTGCATATCCGCTTGCTTATGCGATTCAGCGCTTGGCGAATTTGCAGCATGTGGAAGTGGAGAAGAATGCGGTGCCAGAAAGTCTGAGTTTACTTGAGCAATACGAAGTAACAAGGATTGAAGAATTAACTATCGATCAACGTTGGTTGAATGCGCAGCCAAATAAATCAATTCGTTCACTAATTGGCTGGCGTGGTAAATCAGATTATGTCTATTGGGACTTACACGAACGTTTGCATGGGCCTCATGCACTTGTTGGAGGGACCACAGGCTCCGGAAAATCAGAATTTTTAACAACTTATCTAATTGGCTTAGCGATTAATTTTTCTCCTGAAGATATCGGCATGTTGATTATTGATTGGAAAGGTGGCGGAATAGCCAATACATTAGATAAGCTACCGCATTTTATGGGCGCTATTACCAATTTAGACGGAGCCGGAACAGCTAGAGCCTTAGCCAGTATCAAAGCAGAATTGGATAAACGTCAACGAGAATTCGCCAAATATGGTGTGAATAATATCAACGGATATATGAGTTTATACAAACAACGACACGAACCGAAACCTGATATTATCTATCCTACTAAACCATTGCCTCATTTAATTTTGGTTTCTGATGAATTTGCGGAATTAAAAGCGAATGTTCCAGAATTTTTAGATGAGCTAACTTCGGTGGCGCGGATTGGCCGTTCATTGGGTGTTCATTTAATTTTGGCGACACAAAAACCAAGTGGTGTGGTAAATGATCAAATTGAAGCCAATAGTACCAGCAAAATTGCTTTGAAAATGGCTAGTGTCCAAGATTCTAATGAATTATTAAAAACACCAGATGCAGCTCAAATTACCAATCCTGGTCGGGGGTATTTAAAAGTTGGGGAAAATGAAGTTTATGAAATGTTCCAAAGTGGTTATGCGGGGGTTCCTTACGATCCTGACCAAGTGATGGAAGAAGTGGTGGATGAACGGCTATATCGGATCAATGATTTAGGCCAAACTGAATTGCTTTATGATCCAGGTGAAGAAGTGGTTCAAGGAAAAGATAAGAGCGACTTACCAACCCAATTGGAAGCTGTTATTACTACGATTGGTGAAATTTTTGAACAATCAACACTAACGATTCCAGATAAACCGTGGTTACCTAATCTTGAAGAAAAAATAGCAACACCAAATATTGGAAAATCGAATGATCGTAGCCTTAAAGTACCAATAGGCTTACTTGATATTCCTGCAAAGCAAGCTCAAGAAGTCTATGAATATGATTTGGAGAAGTCCAGCCATACAGCAATTTTTGCGAGTCCAGGATATGGGAAATCGACGATTTTACAAACGATAGCAATCAATCTTGCCCATAAGAATACCCCTGAGCAAGTACATTTTAATTTATTAGACTTTGGGAATAACGGGCTGCTTCCGTTGAAAGATTTGCCCCATGTGGCAGACATTGTGACGTTAGAAGAAGACGAAAAATTGCAAAAAATGTTGGATCGAGTTAGCCAATTACTAGCGCAAAGAAAGCAGCTATTTAAAGAAACTGGTGTAGCTAGTCTAATCCAGTATGAAGCGAAAACGCAGCAAAAATTACCAATTATTATTAATTTGCTAGATAGCTATGATGGTTTAAGTTTAGAAGATCAACGGAAAGACGGGATTGACGAGCTACTTTTACAACTCTTAAGAGATGGTGCTAGTCTTGGCGTTTACTTAATTTTTACTGCGAGCCGTTCTGGCAGTATTCGGATGAATATGATGAGTAATATCGCAACTAAAGTCGTTCTTTATTTAAATGACGAAAGTGAAATAGGTAGCTTGTTAGGTAGAGATGCTTTGATGGCTCAAGCAATCAGCGGACGTGGGCAAGTCATGTTGGATACGCCAACGGCGATTCAATTTTACTTGCCAGCAGAGGGTGAAAATAGTGCAGAATTATTAGAAAATTTAGAAACCAAAGTGGCTACGATGAATCATGACTGGGTGGGAATTCGTCCTGAAAGAATTCCAATGGTTCCTGAAAAATTATCACATGAACAATTCCAACAATTTGTACCAGAAAAAGAATTGAATCAGTTATATTTGGGATTAAACAAATTAAGTGCTGAACCAGAAACGTTACCCTTATTCCAAAGAAAAACGCTAGGTATTTTTCCAGAATCTACTAAACAATCCCAGCTAATCTTTCCATGGTTTATGCAGCAAATCAGTGAATTAACTGTCAATTATGAAGTTGTCTTGATTGATGTAGCGGGGAACTTAGAAGAATGGTCTGAAAAAGTATCCCTTTATATTCAACGAACACAAGTAGTACAACAGAACGTGGAATTGAAAGAAGCGTTAGAAGCAATGTTAATTGATGAAACGACACAACGAATTGTGATTATTAATGGCTTGGCAGACTTGGTCGATAAATTATCATTGGATATTGATAGTCTGGCTTATATAACAAATAGTCCTATCGGCAAACTACAGTTAATTTTATTAGATACTTCAGCAAAGCTTACATCTACTTACAGTAGTTTTATTTCGACAATCAAAGAAAATACAGAACAAGTTCTTTTCGGAGGTACATTGCAAAATCAATCATTTGTTGAAAATGTTCCTTATGATCAGCAAAATCTTCCTGTCCCTAAAAATGTGTTACATCGCTTAAAAGAAGAAGTATTAGATAAAATTGTTGTGCCAATGGAGGTGAACAAATGAGTGAAGATTTAACTACCCCTTTTTTACCATTGGGGAGTGTGTTGAAGTTAAAAGATACAACCAATGATACATTATATTATTTCATTGTTGCTCGAGCGATTGCCAAAAATGGTAACGGAGAAATTGTTTCTCGTTATAAAGTTGCACCACATCCTTTTGGGGATATACCAACACAAGAAGTCTTTTCAATTGAAGTAGAGCAAATTATAGAGGTTTTGTTTGAAGGTTTTTCTGATAAAACGGATGAAGAGTTTTTGGAAAATTTACTTTCACAAATGAACGGGAGTGCAGAATCGTTTCCAAAAGATTCTGAACCGGAGGTTGAAAAAAGTAGTGAACTAGAAAAAACGGAAATAGAAACAAATGGAGACCCATTTTATTATTTTAGAAAAGGAGGAGAGGACTAGATGGGAAAGATTGCCTCAAATCAAGGAGCCGCACAAGCGGCGGTTTCAGGGATTAGTAATGTATCGGTGAGTGGAGGCGCTAAATGTCAATTAGGAAAGAGTAATCTTTCTGGTATGAAAAAAGGTGCGCAAGTCAGTAATCAGCTTGTAGCCAACGTATCAAAGATGGTGGAATGTGTAAATAATCAAGCAAGTAAGTTTCCTAAATTAGCCGCAGTCATCGCAGCACGTGATAGCAGGACAAGATTTAAATAAGAGGATTATAAAATGAAAAATAATGAGCAGTTACGAGCGGAATACAATCAAAAAATTATTGAAAAAGAGCAAGAAATATCTTCAATTTCTAGTGTAAAGAGACAAGTTCAAAACTTATTTGACACATTAGAAGGAGATTTAACGCGAAATATACGTAAGTTAGAAAATCTGAATCATGAATTAGCTAAGAATGGTAATCAAGAAGCAAGATGGCTACAAGAAGATTATCTTCAGAAGCAGCAAAAGCAAACCTCTACTTTTCAACAAGTTCATCAGGAATTTTATCAACAATGTGTCAGAAAAAATGAACAATTAAACGAAGAACGTCTTGAATATCAAAAAGAAAGGAATGAATTGCCATGGGATTAATCTATTCAAGTAGTGACAGCGATGCCATCAAAAGTTCATTAGCAACGAATCTTTCTATTGCTCGGACAGCAGTCAGTAATCTAAACTCTGGTAGTCAGCAATTAATCGCAGCGATCGATGGCCAGACACTAGCAGGAGCAGCGTATACCGCAGGGAAAGGGTTATTTTCAGAGTTAGTGATTCCAACAATCAAACGTGTTTCGAGTGCAGTAGATAATGTTCAAAGAGATTTGAATACGTTCTCTTCAGCCGACAGTTTTATTGCCAGTGAAGGTTATTTGGAAGAAGACAACTTAAATGAACAATTAACATTATGTAAAAGTTCAAAGACAGCTTTGGAGAACGCTGAACGTACAGCCAACATGATTGCCAATGCATTGCCAGAGCCCTTACTATCAGAAATGATAAGAGGGATGCAGCGAGATTTCGCGAGGAGAGCGCAAGACTGTCAAAAGGATATTCAACGGATTGAAAAAAAGTTGAATAAGCTAAGAGAATTTAATGGCAAAACAAGTGGGCTGTTTCAAGAAAGTTTAGCTGAATTTAAACTGGCTATGCAAGGCATAATGGTGTTGAATGGAACAACAATTCATGCGGATGGTAGTTATACATTGCCGAGTGGTGTGGATAAAAGTTGGTTTAATCAAATAAAACCTAAAGCTAAGGAGCAAATAGCGACAAATAATAGTAATGCTTTTTTAGAATTATATACACAAGTGAAACAATTGATGAACCCATTAACCAGTGGTAAAACGGATAACATGAAACGAATGGAACAATTGTTGGCTATGTATCCCAAGGCATTAGTAGATAAGCTGATGAAAAATGATGAATTTTGGATGCTTGCCGATAAATTACCGTCAAAAGTCCAAATAAAATTGATTAATGGATTAGCAAAATACGAATCATTTGGACAAGCGGTAGCACATGGGAAATGGATTCCTAAAATAGATACCCTAGGTAAGGGATATCAATGGTTTAGTAAAATGACAAATCCAATAAAAACCTACGTAAGTGAAAGTCTGAAACATTCTAAATTTGTTCAAAGTGCCAAAAGTTGGGGTGTAGCTAAAGGGCTAGGAACAGCTGCTCAAGTGGCAACATATGCACAATTAGGTGTGACATTTGTGTCTAGCACTGTTAATGAATACGGTAAAACAGGTAGTATCGGCAAAGGTGTTATTGGTGGAGCGATAGATACAGTGAAAAGTGTAGGTCCGTTGGAGGGGATGACGATAGGAGGAGCTGTGGCAGGACCACCTGGAGCTATACTAGGTGGAATAGTCGGAGGTGCAAATAAAGTTGCACAATTTATATGGCCGAATGCGTATGATGATATTAAGGATGGGGCTTACAAGCTATATGATAAATCAACTAAAATTATAAATGGTGTATCTAAGAAAGTGGGGAAAGCAGCAGAACAGAGTTTTAACACAGTAAAACAGGTATACGATGACGTTCAGGAAGTAGGAAAAACAATTGGAAAGGCACTATCTTCGGTTGAAATACCTAAGATTAGTTTTAGTTGGTGATGAGTGTGAAAAAAATATTCAATGCTACCTTTGAACAAAGTTTAAACTTATTAGATGATCAACTAGTTATGTATATGATAAAGGATACTGAAAAGAGATCGTTATATAATGGAAAAAGAAAATTCTTATTAGTAGTCATAGCTATCATTTTGGTAGCCGTTCAATATGGATTTGTATTAGCGACTGACTATGGAATGAAACATCCGGATAAAGATAGTTTTGTTCCAGCAGCCGAAGTAAATTTGTTGCCAAAAGCTATTTTTTGGATATTTTTATCTGGATACTTGTGTATATGGTTATATACAAGACATAAGAATGACAGAAATATTAGCACAAAAATCTTTGTTACAATGGGTACCTGTAATAACTATTTATTATGGTTTCTATTAGAAGCGAATTTATTCTTCATTACTTTTTTTCTAAAGGCACTAAGTTTAATTGGAATGGGAATTTATTTATTATTAATATGTATAATTGGATATCTAATTATCAGAAGTAAGGTAAATTTTCTAAATAAGAATATGCTTGAAATGAAAGTAAATGAAAAAACTAAAATAGATAACTTTATAGAAACAATTATTCAATTAGTAATGAAATACGGTTGGGTAATAGTTATAGTGGTTATCGTATGGAAATTTTTCTTTCCTAGTGGCGATGGGATAAAATCAGATATATTTGGTTTTATAAGTGTTTTAGGCATGTGGTTTGCATGTAATATAGCATTTATAGCAGCAGAAGCCTACCTATTCTTCCCATATCTTTTACACGGCTATTACAAATATAAATACCCAGAAGAGTATCGAGAATGGGAAGGCAAAACACAATTGGAATGGTATGGAGAAAAATACTTTAATAAGCATATTAAAGGTACGGAGAAAGAAGTGGATGAAGAAAAATAAATTATTCAATGCAACTTTTGAACAAAGTTTAAATTTAGAAGATGATCCTTTTATTATTTTTATGAATAAAGATGTGAATAGATTACCTGATCCAGAAGGTGGAAGAAAAATATTTGCTAGGATAATAGGGATTTTCTTACTTTTCTTTTTAGTAGGACTTAATTTTTTGCTAGCTTTTGTCTCTACAGAAGCTAGTGAAGGGAAATTTTGGGAGAACTCATTTCCTAAACCAGAGATTAATTTTTTACCAATGTGGTTATTCTATTTTCTATTTTTTATATGGGTCGTTTTAGTAATAGTTTTTAGAGATCGAGGTGAATACTACTTTTCAAGAATACGAGGTCAGTTTAATCTAAATCTGTATATAATTTGGTTATTTATAGAAATGAATCTTTTGTTCGCAACAGTGTTTTTTAAAATGCTAACAATAATAGGAATGATTGGTATATCAGGGTTGCTAGGATTATTAGGATATATCATCTTTAGAAGTAAAAAGAAATCGGTAGAAAAAATGCTATATGAAACAGAAGCAAAGAAAGAAAAAATTGATGAAATAGTGGAAAAGATACTAAAGCTAATAATGAAATATGGCTGGATAGTTGTAATTATAGTTATGTTATGGAAACTCATTTTTTCTAGTGGTAATGAGGTACGAACAGATATTGTGGGTTCCATTGGAATAGTAAGTATGTGGATAGCGATAGATGTAGGGTTTATTGTGGTAGAAGCTTATCTATTCTTTCCTTACTTATTACACGGCTACTACAAATATAAATATCCAGAGGAATATCGAAAATGGGAAAGTAAAACGCAATTAGAGTGGTATGGAGAAAAGTATTTTAACAAACATATTAAAGGTACGAAGAAAGAGGAGTGCGGAAATGATTGAAAATAAAGAGCTATTGCCATTGGGAAGTATTGTATTGTTAGAAGAAGGGCTACAGAAATTAGTAGTAGTAGGTCGAGGTGTTGTATACACAGATCAAGCGACGAATAAAGATACGTTTGCAGATTATATGGCGGTACTATATCCAACGGGTTTAAATCCTGAAACAACTATTTTCTTTAATCACGAAAATATTGATAAAGTAATTTTTAAAGGATTTTCAGATGAAGAAGAAACGCGCTTTTTAGAGGTTTACCTTGAATGGAAAAGTGATTTAGATAAATCCAGAAATGAAGAAAATCAAGAAAGCGAGATTTTTGGTTTTTAGTTATTTACAGATAAAAAATAGCAATGATTTTCTAAAAGGAGAAGATTTTTTCTCCTTTTAGAAGTAGATACACAAAAACAAGTAGTTATACATTGCCAGAAGGAACGAGTAAAGAATGGTTTACAAAAATTCAAGGGATTGAAAGCTTAGAAGAAGCAAAGAAAAATCAACAAAATATGGCAAAAATGATTAATGACTTATTTAAGAAGAATCCAGCGGCGGCTATCGAAAAAGTCAAAAAAGATAAACGATTGTTTAACTATATTATTACTGACTTGGATTCAGATAAAGTACCAGAGAAACTGAAAATGGCAGCATTAGAAATATTTATTTTTCAAGAAAATGTGAATGATTGGCCTAAAGAAAAAGCGCTGAAAGTTTTAAGAAGCTCTGAGCTGGCTATTTTAGCAGAAAAGTTGCCGCTAGATAAACAAGCTCAGTTATATGGGGTATTAATTAAATTAAGTGAAAAGGGTTGGGAAGTTTTAGCATCAATGGGCCACTTGACGGGTGTTTTGTCAAAAAGCTCATTAGGTTCACGAATCATTGCAGGTTCCAAAGTAGGTTTAGCTGAGTTTAAAAAATTGAAAGCTGTTTCTGATTTTTTAAAAGCACATCCCGTACTGAAAGAAGGACTATTATATATAGGAGATGGTTTAACCTTCCTTTCCTATGCCTATGAAGAATACACCAATCCCAAAAGTCCGGCCTACGGAGATGAAAGTAAGGCTATTTATGGAGGAATAAACTTATTTTTATGGAATGCAGGACCACTAGAAGGAGCACAATATGGGGGACCTGTTGGAGCTTTGGCTGGGACACTCAATACAGTTTATTTCTATAGCAAATGTAAAATAATTAATAACTTACCTAAATTAGTACCTGGAGGGAGTGAAACTTTTGGTTGGAATTCTAATGCTGAAAAACGTAGCTGGTTAGATAAGCAATATGAAAGTTATGGTAATCCAACGGCTCGAACAACAGACAAAAATTACAGACATGGTGTGCAACCAGAAAGTGGTAGTAAAAGCTTTAATCCAGATATAAACTATAATAATGATTGAAATTATAAAAATTATTGGAGAAATAAAATGAATGAATTTTTTGTTAAAAGATATGAAAATGAAATAAATAATATTAGTTACGAAAAAGCAAAACAAGGGATTAATGTAAAACAAGTATTTAGCAACAGATTGATTGTTGTTAAATACTGTATTTTCATTATTGTTATATTGCTAGAGATAGCAATGTTTACAAGTTTTTTAAGTAAAGATTTATTTAATCCTGTGTTTGCGTTAATAGAAACTAGTATTGTGTTAATTACTATAATCTACTTTTTTAGATTAAATTTTAAAAGCTTCTCAAAAAGTTATTTAATTAGATATTATTCATGCTGTTCAATCGTTTTTAGTATTGCTTCTTTTATAGTATGTTGTAGCATTTGGTTGTTGTTATTAACTTATTCTGGAAAAATGACTAGTGAGTTTTATTTACAGATGTTAGTACAAACTGTATTTTCTATAGCAGGGTGTTATTTTATATTATTAATAATATATAACTATATGAAATATAGAATAAAACAAGAGCTGTCTTTGTTTGTAAAAGATATAAAGGTTCCTAAAGTGGGTAAAGTCATCGAAAAGACTACTTCGTATGGAATTATTGTAATAATAGGAGTTATGCAATTTTATAGAATGAATAAATTCTGGATAGAAAGTAATGAATCTAATGCAATCAATGCAATAATTGCATTAGGGCAATTAATCGTTGGGATTCTATGTTTTTTGATATTAATTATTTTACCTATCCGAATGTTTTATCCAAATTTTATTTCGTCAATGTTGTTAAAAAAATATTCAGAGGAATTTCGCCTTGATTATGGATTTTCAAAAAAGGAATGGTACGAAGGATAAAAGGAAAGAGGGAATGAAAACGAATGAAATCTTAAAATAGCGTACCTGTTGGGGCTGTTGCTGGAACGATGAATTATTGGGCACAAGGAGGCGGAATGGCTAACTTATTTGCAAAATTACCTTATTGATGTAGGACTTTTCAGACAAATGGAAAGTGAGGTTATTTATAATTATCAAATAAAATTTAGTGATGGTGATAGACACACTTTTGATTTAAGAGGGAATTATCCAACGATAGCATTCAAAGAAAAAATTGAAGAATTCTGGTTTAAATACAATAGCTAAATTAATCTTCCTTCCCCCTCCTAGAAAACACAAAACCGTGGTACAATAACTTACGTAATAGACACACCTACTCCGAATGTCAAAAAAGGGCAGAAAAGTAGACAAGAAATTGTTTAAGGAGTAAAGTAAACTTACTTAAAATTTTGGGGGAAATAAAATGTATGATGTAATTATCATTGGTGCCGGTCCTGCTGGGATGACGGCAGCACTTTATGCATCACGGTCTAATCTTTCTGTATTGATGATTGAACGCGGTGCGCCTGGTGGGCAAATGAACAACACTGCTGAGGTAGAGAATTACCCAGGCTTTGATTCTATTATGGGTCCAGAATTGGCCTATAAAATGTATGAAAATGTAGAAAAATTTGGTACGGAAAATGCGTATGGCATTGTGATGGGCATCGAAGACCACGGATCCTATAAAGAAGTGATTTGTGATGACAAATCTTATGAAGCTAAAGCGGTAATTATTGCAACAGGCTGTGAACACCGAAAATTGGGTGTAAAAGGCGAAGAAGAATTTGCTGGCCGTGGTGTTTCCTATTGTGCCGTTTGTGACGGTGCCTTCTTTAAAAATAAACGCTTAGTAGTTGTTGGTGGCGGCGATTCTGCAGTTGAAGAAGCAATCTATTTAACACAATTTGCTTCTGAAGTAGTGATTGTTCACCGTCGTGATGAATTGCGTGCGCAAAAAATCATTCAAGATCGTGCCTTTGCAAATGAAAAGATTTCCTTTGTTTGGGATACAGTTGTCGAAGAAATTGTTGGCAATGAAATGGTCGTGACAGGTGTGAAAGCCCGGAATGTCAAAACAGATGAAGTTTCTGAAATTGAAGCAAACGGCGTGTTCATTTACGTGGGGCTAGATCCATTAACAGAACCATTTAAGAAATCTGGTATTACGAATGAGGCTGGTTGGATTGAAACAGACCAAGAAATGAGAACAAAAATTCCTGGTGTTTATGCCATTGGTGATGTCCGTGAAAAAACATTGCGTCAAATCACGACAGCGGTCGGTGAAGGCGGTATTGCTGGACAACAAGTATTTAACTATATTGAAGAATTGAAATAAAAAAATGCTTTTGCCTTTAATAATAAGGGCAAAAGCATTTTTTTAATAGGTTCCTTTAATGACAAAATAAGAGCCGCGAATGGTTCCAGCTAATTTTGATTTTTGACGAGCAAATTTGAATTTTCCTTCAAATTCTGCAGGGATTGCCATACCATCTGAAAGTTTAAACCCAACGGCGCGTTTGCCTTCCTCAGCTAATGTGTACATCACGTTAACTGCTAAGCCGTTTTCATAAAATACATAGGCCATTTTTATGCCATCTAAAGTGAAAGAAGAAATTTCAAGTGGCTTGTAAGGGAAATGTAATTCTCGTTCTAATAAAATTTTTTCAATCCAGGCCAATGTTTCTGGAGCTTCAGAGGCAGGGACGGTCGTAAAGCGATGTTTGTATTTATTCCAAAAATAGCGAGCTTCATTCGCTCTTAGTCCAGCAAGGGCAGGTGCCACTGGTGAACTTTCTAAACCAATAGTGGCTACTTCTTTAAAATCAACTGTATAAACCATGAATTGATACTCCCATCTTTTCTTTTAAACTAAGTATAACGGTAGCAGGGGTAACGAACAATTATTATTACTTAAAAGAATGAAATTGGGACAGAACGATTGGCTTCGGAAAATGTTAAGATTTCCGAAAGCGTAGGTTCTGTCCCGAAGAGTATTTTAAGATTTGGTTATTTCGTGATAAGTTATACGCTTGTACTTATTTATTGGCATCTAAGGTAACTTTTTCATCTGCCGTAGTTGTTTTAACATCTACTGTATAAACAAGTTTGTTGTTATTTTTGGTTAACTTCCAAGTCAAAATACGTGGAGAAAGTCCTCCAACTTCTTTTTTTGCTTTGGCTAAGACGTCGTTAACAGCGCCTAATTCTTTGACTTCAGCAGCTGAAAAGGCTGTCTCGTTTTCGCCAAGTTGATTTGCTTCAGTATTTTTGGTGACTTTTCCTGTTTCAGGATTCACGTAAAGTGTTTCTGTATCGTTGGTAAAGATATAGCTGTAGTCACTTTCTGGTTTTGTATCAAATTGGACATTTACTAATGGTTTGCTGTTGCCGGCTTCTTTTTCGTAGATTTCAGCAGCTTGCTGCAAACTAACTTTGTACTTAGTATCTGTGACAGCATCTTTTCCTATGCCACAACTAGCTAAAATAAAAATAGCTCCTAAAAGTGAAAAAAATAGTAAAAATGGTTTTTTTAACATGGAATTACCTCGTTTCCTTTTATTAAGTATTCACAATCACTTAGTATACGGAGGTTTTATAAGAAATACAAATAAAAAACAATCCTTTAAGAGAAATTAAAGGATTGTTTTTTTGTTATTTATTCTGCACGTAAAGCAACTGCCGCATCTTTTTTCGCTGCCATTCGGGCAGGAATATGGCCACCAATCATGGTTAAGATTGTGCTAATTACAATCAAAATAATCCCGTGAATTGGATTTAAGGTGGCAACATTTTCTAAATCAGTCAGGTTATAGAGTACTGCGTTAATCGGAAATGTTGCGAGAAAAGCAATCACAACACCAAGAATGCCAGAGGCAACACCTAAAATAGCAGTTTCGGCATCGAACACCCGGGTAATATCTTTTTTACGAGCTCCTAACGCTTTCAGAATACCGATTTCTTTGGTCCGCTCAATGACAGAAGTATAGGTGATAATCCCAATCATAATCATACTTGTAACAAGGGAAATCCCAGCAAATGCAATCAGCACATAGGTGATGGCATCCATTAAACCACCTGTTAAGCGGGTCATTGTTCCAGCTAAATCAGAATAGATGATTTGGTCTTTTTTATCTTTTCCTTTGTTATAAGCATCTAAATAATCAAGAATTTTATCTTTTGATTTGAAGTCGTTTGGATAAATCATAATACTTGAAGGGATTTCGTTCGCTCCTAAGTAAGACAACAGGTTTTCTTTCGCGGAAGTATCTAATGTTTCGTTAGTCATAACGTTAGTATTGCTGGCTTCTTGCGCTTTAACAATGTCAGAGGTTTTGTTTTTGGCAATCATATTAGTTGAGAGTGCATCACTATAAGCAATTCCAGGTGCTAAAAGATTCATTGTTGAAGAATCTTTAATTCGCAAAATCCCTGAAATTGTTAATTCAGTATTTTCTGGGTTATCGTAAACAGCTTGCAAATCTTGGTTAGGAATGAAGTTGCCTGTCGGTAATTTGGTGTAAAATGCATTATTATTGGCTAATTTCATTTTTGTGCCAACAATGTCTGAAAAGGCAATCTTTTGATTATCTTTCACGTCAAAGCCAAGATTTTTTAAAGCATTAATATTGGTGGTATTGTTACTATCAACGATTAAAACGACATCGGTTTCTTTTTCTGGATAATTTCCTTCAAGCAACGAGTAATTGTCTTTTAAGAAATTGTTTTTTCCATTTTCTAGTTGTTTAGGAAAAGCAGAAACGCCGACGCCAGTTTGGGCAGCCATCATAGAAGCCATCGCGTTTGATTGGCCGTCGGGTGCATCGTTTGAAAATTTGACAGCTTGTGCTTTCCCGTTGATTTCTCTTAATAAGTTCATATTGACTAGACGAGTATAGCCGATATTATTACTTAATTCAGGATCAATGTGATTGACATAGTCAATAAATTTTTGATCAATTAAATTCGTGTGTTGCGCACGGTCCGCATCGCTAATTTTAGCAGTCACTTCTTTTTCTTTCGGGAAGGTGCCTTTTTTGTCCTGATTATTGAAACTTTCTGGATCTTGATCGGTCGCTATTTTAGAAATGGTAATCGGAAATTGCGCTAACGTTTCCGACTGAGTTTTATCAATTTGTTTCTGGAATCCTGTTGAAAGAGAAAGGACAATCGCGATACTGATAATTCCGATACTTGAAGCAAAGGCGGTTAAAAAAGTTCGCCCTTTTTTAGTGCGGATATTATTAAAAGACAAACGCAGCGCAGTCGTGAATTTCATTTTGGTGCGTTTCAATTCGAAAGGTTCTTTTTTTTCATGTTCAATATGAGGACGCGAGTCATGACGAATTTGGCCATCTGAAAATTCAATAATTCGATCAGCGTATTCATGAGCTAATTCAGGGTTGTGGGTCACCATAATAACTAATTTTTCTTTCGAAAGTTCTTGGATAAGTGCCATAATTTGCAGACTGGTTTCTGAATCCAATGCACCAGTTGGTTCGTCACAAAGTAAAATATCGGGATCATTAGCTAAAGCACGAGCAATGGCAACCCGTTGCATTTGACCGCCAGATAATTGGGAAGGTTTTTTATGGATATGGTCCTTCAAACCGACACGGATGAGTGCATCTTCGGCTTTTTGGCGTCTTTCTGCTTTTGAAATACCACTCAGTGTCATACCAAGCTCGACATTATCCAAAATCCCTTGATGACTAATTAAGTTGTAACTTTGAAAAATAAAACCAATTGAGTTATTCCGATAAGCATCCCAATCGGCTTCTTTAAAATTTTTTGTTGATTTGCCGTTAATGATTAAGTCACCAGAATCGTAATTGTCCAATCCGCCAATCACATTCAACATCGTCGTTTTACCAGAGCCGCTGGGACCCAGAATGGCTACAAATTCTTGTTTTCGAAAAGCGACAGAGACGCCATCTAAAGCTTTAGTGGTCGTTCCGCCGACAGTATAATATTTTTTTATCTCTTTGAGTTCTAGCATATTTTTCGCATCCTTCTTCCAATTTATCAACAACACAACCTTAAGTTAGTGTATAACGTAACATAATAGTTAACAAAAATCAATCATTACCATTTGATAATCAAGTGAATTTAGTATACACTAGGTGGGAAACGAGGGAGAACATATGGATAAAGAGAAGCATTCATCAAATTTAGATATTAGTGTCTTTACTGAAATTTTTTCATATATGAGCCAATTGCTTTTTAAAGACCTAGACTTGGAGGATCTAAAATTAACAAAGTTAGACATGTTAATTTTATTAATTGTGGCAACGAATGAAGGAATCAGTATGACAGAGTTAGCCAACCAAGTAGGAACGTCGAAAGTTCAAGTGAGTCGCTCTATTGCGGGGTTAGAAGAACGAGCGATTGTTCAACGTCGCCATAATCAAGAAAATCGCCGCGTGGTTAATGTTTATACGACAAAAGAAGGCGAGAAGCTCTTTAAGCAAAAAGAAAATCAAGTAAAACAGCAACTATCTGAAACACTTAGTGTTCTTTCGTTAGAGGATTATCAAGAAGTCAATCAACACTTTTTGGCGGTCATGAAAATTTTGTCCAATTATCAAGCGCTACGAAGAAAAACGTGTAAGGAAAACAACGCCAAAAAATAAAAAACATCGTTTGGCTATAAACCAAACGATGTTTTTTCTAGCCTTTGACAGAGCCAGAAGTCACGCCTTCTACATAGAAACGTTGCATTACTATAAATAAAATAGTAATTGGAATGGCAATTAGCACACATCCAGCTGTAAAAGCCATGAATAGTGAATTGGCTGTTGATTTGGTCATCATCGAAAAGAGACCAATCGCAACGGTGTAATTTTCAACTTTATCACCCATAATAACTTTTGCGAAAATAAAATCCATCCAAGGGCCCATGAAGGCGGTTAAAGAAGTATAGACAATAATTGGTTTCGACAATGGCAACGTAATTTTTGTGAAAATTTGCCACTTGTTGGCACCGTCAATCATAGCCGATTCGTCTAAAGCCATCGGAATGGTATCGAAGAACCCTTTGGCGATGTAAAAACCTAGCGCCGAGCCTGCAGAGTAAACCAGAATTAAAGCGAATAAACTTTCAGTTAAATTTAAGGCTTTTAAAATATAGTAAACGGCAATCATACTCATAAAACCAGGGAACATATTTAAAACGAGCGCCACTTTTAAAAATGGTTTTCTTAAGCGGAAACGCAACCGTGACAGCGCATAAGCCATTGCGATTGTAATAAAAGTTGATAACAGACAGCTTGCGATGGAGACGAACAAGGTGTTCAAAAACCAACGGACAAAGGGGAAGTTGCCAGTCTGATTTGTTAATAATACTTTATAGTTTTCTAAAGTGAATGTTTTGGGAATGATATAGGGAACAAATGCACCGCCTTCGCCACGAAAACTTGTTAAGATAATCCACACAATGGGGAACATCCAAAAAACTGCTAAAATGGTTAGAATGATGTAAACGCTGGTAAGTGCAGTGCGTTGTTTTTTCTGGTAACTTTTTGCTTTAGCCATAAGTTACGCCTCCTTAAATGAATTCGTCCGTGTATAGGCAATTAAACTGAAGACTGCGGAGAGAATGAAGATTAAAATACCAATCACAGAGGCTAAATTGTAATCCATTGTATCGACAGTCAATTTGTATAGCCAGGTAACTAAAAGGTCAGTTGAGCCTGCACCGTAGAAGTTAGAATTGGCTGGACCACCGCCTGTTAATAGATAAATGACATTGAAATTATTGATGTTGCCAATAAACTGTTGAATCAGCGCCGGGGTCATCACAAATAGAATTTGTGGAAACGTAATACTTTTAAAAATTTGCCATTTATTGGCGCCGTCAATTCTAGCAGCTTCAATTTGATCTTCAGGGAGATTTTGGATAATCCCTGTAGAGATTAACATCGTAGCAGGAATACCAATCCACATATTGACAACAATAATGGTTAATTTTGCCCAATTCGGATCTGTTAAGAAGGGGATAGAAGAATCGATTAAGCCCCAGTTTAACAACAGAGCATTGATAGGTCCGGAACCATTTAAGAGGTTTCGCATAATTAAAAGTGAAACAAACGGAGGTACGGCCATCGTGATGACAAAAATAGTCCGCCAAAACGCTTTATATTTTAAGCCTTTTGTATTGATAAGCAAGGCTAAAATGATTCCAAAAAAGAAACAAGTTGCGGTTGCGAAAACAGCCCAAATCAAGGTCCAGCCAAGTACTGGAAAGAACGTTGAAGCCATATCGCCTGTGATTACATTGCCTAGATTTGCCAATCCAACCCAAGTAAAAAGGTTTTTCGGTGGCAAATGGTTATGGTCGTAGTTGGTAAAGGCAATGGAAATCATATATAACAACGGCAAGATGGTAAAGAAAAGAACGCCTAGTAAGGGAATCGTCATTAAAGTTGCATGGAAACGTTCGTTTAACAAGCTACGTAAATCATCCATAGTTGTTGGAATTTTTTTGCCGGCTGTCTTTAATTCATATAGGTGACGGGCGCTTTTTAAATTGATTACATATAAAATGATTAGCGATAAACAGACTAAAATTGCTGCAATTCCGAATAATAATAAGAGCATTGAATTATCGCCTTCTTTTAGAACTTCAATCCCTAAAGAATCATCATATACTAATCCTTGCTGTTGGGTCCCTAGTGTTCCTAGCATCATTAATGCGTGGAAACCATTACGGATTAACCAATAGATAAAGCCAATTTCAGCTGTTAAAAAGATGATTCCCTTTAACCACTGCTTGTTGGCGAAGTTTGCAGCACCCATAACTAAAAAAGATAGTTTTGTAGCGAAGTCGCCTTTTTTAAAGACCTCTCGAAATGACGTCTGGGCTTTCTTTTTCTTGAACATCTTCGTTCACTCACTTTCTACTTAAATAAAAAAGATAGAGGAAATGGGACAGCAGATTGAAGCTCGTCCCATTTCTTTACTCTTTTTATTCTTTTGCTTCTTTTGATGTGTCTTGGACTAATTTATCTAATTTTGCTTGATAATCTGCAGGTTTGATATTGCCTTTGTACGTATCATTGATCACTGCATCCATCGCAGGCCAGAATGAAACGATTTCTGGGATTTTTGGCATTACCACAGAGTGGGTTGGTTGCGCCATTTCTAAGATAGCTTTTGCAACAGTATCTTGTGTAATTTCTTCGTTTGTTTGTAATTTTTTGTTTGAAGGGACAAAACCGATTTCTTTGAAGTAAGTCATTTGTGCTTTTTCACTTGTTAAATAGTTTGCTAATGTCATTGCGGCCAATGGTGCTTGTGTTTGTTGGTTGACAGCAAAACTACGAACGCCCAAGAAAGCTTTCATTTGTTTTTCTCCATTGCCAAAATCAATGGTTGGGTAGGCAGCGGCCCCCATTTTGTCGCCAAGAGCTTTTTCTACATCGTTTTTAGACCAAGGACCAGAAAGGAAGGCATCCGTTTTGCCAGAACCTAGATTAGACAATGCTTCTGTATTTGATTGGATCACACCAGGATTATTTTTTTGATCGGCAATCCATTGTAATACTTCTATACCTTGTTGGTTGTTAAAGTTGGTACCTTTCGGATCTTCGCCATTTTCACCATATAAGTAATCGCCGTTACTCATAAATAGAGGACCGAAGATATAATTTGCGCCATCTTCGCCAAAATTGGTACCGATTTTGCCTTTTTCAGTTAAAGACTTCCAAGTTTTGATTTCCTCTGGAGAATACGTATCTTTGTTATAATAAAGAACTTGTGACTCTACGGCATAAGGGTAGGCATAGACTTTGTCTTTCCAAGTGACTCCTGCGACTGCCGAGTCGATATTGTTTTCTTTGACTTCTTTTTCATATTTTGTGTTAGGGTAAATCAGACCAGCTTCTGCCATTTGACCAATTTGATCATGTGGCATCATGAAAACATCTGCGGCAGCTTTAGGATCTTTTGCAATGTCTTTTTTAGCATCTGCCGAATTTCCAGCAGTTAAGTTAACTTTAATATCGGGGTTTTCTTTTTCAAAATCGGCGACAACTTTTTTAAAGACGCCCATATATTCAGTATCAACCCATAATTTTACGTCACCAGCTGCTTTATTTGCTGAACCGCTTTCATTTTCAGCTTTCGTTTTTTCTGCGCCACCACAGGCAGTAAGTAAAACCGCGGAAGCACTTAAAAGGATACCGCCCATTAAAATCTTTTTCCAATTCGCTTTCATTTTTGAACCCTCCAAAAATTATTTTTTACAAGTCTTATTATGCAACCGATTGCGGAAATAATCAAGTGTTTTTCATCGAGAAAGTTAAAAAAGTTTTTTTGTTATAAATAACATACTGTTTATTTAAAGTGGTGTATACCACTAATTAAGCATTTTAAATAAAAAAATAAAAAAAGGTATACAAATGCAATCGTTTGCGCTAAAATGTGTTCGAGTATTAGAAAATACACGAAAAGCGACAATTAAAGGAGAGAATTAAATGAACACTGCTGCAATCTACCATCGTCCAGAAAGTGAATTTGCTTATCTTTATACAGAAGAAACCATGCATATTCGTTTGCGTACGGCAAAAGGCGACATTGCCTCTGTCCAATTAGTGCAAGGAGATCCTTATCTTTTAGGAAAAGAAAAGTGGTACCAACAGTCGTTAACCATGGAGAAGTTAGTATCTACGGAGTTATATGATTACTGGTTTATTGCATTAAGTGCAAAATTTAAACGCCTTTCATATGCTTTTACTTTAGTAGGGACGGATGGTTTGACGGCGTTTTATGGCGAACACGGCATTTATCCTTTAGAAGAAAAGTATTTAGAGATGGCGAATAATTATTTTCGTATGCCGTATTTTCATGAAGTCGATCGTTTTAAAGCACCTGAATGGGTCAAAGAAACGGTTTGGTATCAAATATTTCCAGAGCGTTTTGCAAATGGTGATCCCGCCAATGATCCTGAAGGGACGTTGCCGTGGGGATCTAAAAGACCAGATCGACAAGATTTTTTTGGTGGGGATTTGCAAGGGGTGCTAGATCATCTTGATTACATTGAAGATTTAGGTGTTAACGGCTTATATTTTTGCCCAATTTTTGAAGCGTTTTCTAATCACAAATATGATACGATTGATTATTTAAAAATTGACCCAGCTTTTGGTGATGGCGCTACCTTTAAGCGTTTAGTCGAAGAGTGTCATCGACGGGGCATTAAGATTATGTTGGACGCCGTTTTTAATCATATGGGGGACACTTCGCCTCAATGGCAAGATGTGTTAAAAAATAGCCAGGACTCAATTTATGCCGATTGGTTCCACGTAAATGAGTTTCCAGCTAGCTATGAAGAAAGTGCTGATTTTGAAGAAGCAAGCAACATTACCTATGATACTTTTGCATTCACTCCGCATATGCCTAAATTAAATACAGCAAATCCAGAGGTGCAAGCCTATCTTTTAGAAATTGCTCGTTATTGGATTGAGGAATATGATATTGACGCCTGGCGTTTAGATGTGGCAAACGAAGTGGATCATGCGTTCTGGAAAAAATTCCGGCAAACATGTGATGACGCAAAAAAAGATTTTTATATTTTAGGAGAAATTTGGCACTCGTCGCAAAGCTGGCTCCAAGGAGACGAATTTCATGCAGTGATGAATTATGCATACACAGATGCGATTATGGGCTACTTTGTTAAGCAAGAACTGTCCTTGGAAAAGATGCTTTCTGAAATGAACAACCAGTTAATGCTCTATCGACAACAAACGAATCAAATGCAGTTTAATGTTTTAGATTCCCACGATACACCACGCTTATTGCATGAAACGAAAGAGGATAAAGAGTTGATGCGCCAAGTATTAGCGTTTACGTATATTCAACCAGGCGTCCCTTGTCTTTACTATGGTGATGAAATTGGTATGACAGGTGATATGGATCCTGATTGTCGTCGTTGTATGGTTTGGGAGGAAAATCAGCAAGATTTGGATTTGAAGGAATTTGTAAAATCATTGATTGCCCTTCGCAAAAAGTATGCGGCTGTTTTTTCTGGTGGAACAATCGATTGGGCAGGAACTTCTTTTGAAACGGGGTTGATTAGACTCGCTTGTCGTTTGGAGGAACAAACGATCTATGGGATTTTTAATACTGGCCAAGAGACACAATTTGTTGATAGAACTGATCGAGAAGTTTTGCTAAGTTCTTCTATCGAAATTGCTTCAGAACAGATAATGGTTTTACCAAAAGGTTTTCTTTTATATCAAGCATAATAATTAAGCAAAGGAATGTGAAGAAGAATGGAAAAACATTGGTGGCAAGAAGTCGTGGTTTATCAGATTTATCCTCGCAGTTTTAAGGATAGCAATGGAGATGGCATTGGAGATTTACCAGGAATTATTGAAAAATTGGATTATTTGGAAACGTTAGGCATTGGGGCTATTTGGTTATCACCAGTTTATCAATCACCCAATGATGACAATGGTTATGACATTTCTGATTATGAAGCGATTATGACAGAGTTTGGGACGATGGCGGATATGGATCGTCTAATTGAGGAAGCGAAAAAGCGAAAGATTGAAATTATTATGGATTTAGTTGTTAACCATACGTCAGATGAACATCGTTGGTTTATTGAAGCGAAAAAAAGCAAGGAGAACCCCTACCGAGACTATTATGTATGGGCTGATCCTGCTTCAGATGGCGGTGTGCCTAACCGATTGAAATCTGCCTTTTCGGGTTCGGCGTGGACGTTTGATGAAGCGAGTGGGCAATACTATTTGCATTTGTTTAGTAAAAAACAACCAGATTTAAATTGGGAAAACCAACAAATGCGTCAGTCGGTTTACGAGATGATGAATTTTTGGATTGATAAAGGAATTGGCGGTTTCCGTTTAGATGTAATTGACTTAGTGGGTAAAATTCCAGGAGAAGAGATCACCGCGAATGGACCTCATTTACATCGTTATTTACAAGAAATGAACGCCGCGACATTTGGTGGCAAAGAGCTGTTAACTGTAGGTGAAACATGGGGGGCCACACCTGAAATTGCAAAAATGTACTCTAGTCCAGAGCGTCATGAATTATCCATGATTTTTCAGTTTGAACATATGAGCTTGGATCAACAACCAGGTAAAGAAAAATGGGACCTTCAGCCAATGGAAGTTGCCAAGTTGAAACAGGTTTTTGCAAAATGGCAAACAGAATTAGGAAATGATGGCTGGAATTCTTTATTTTGGAATAACCATGATTTACCGAGAATGATTTCACGTTGGGGAAATGACCAGGAACATTGGTTGGAAAGTAGTAAGTTATTCGCTATTTTACTGCACATGATGAAAGGCACACCTTATATTTATCAAGGGGAAGAAATTGGTATGACCAATACGCCGATTACAGATATTCGTGAAGCGCGGGACATCGAAACGATTAACATGTACCATGAGTATCTAGAAAAAGGATATTCTAAAGAAGAAATTTTGCTGAAAATTAATACTAAAGGTCGCGACAATGCACGCCGGCCTATGCAGTGGACCGCTGAAAAAAATGCTGGCTTTACGACTGGTACACCTTGGATTGATGTTAATCCCAATTATCAAACGATTAACGTCGCTGCTGCTTTGGCAGATAAAAATTCACTATTCTATACGTACCAAGAAATGATTCGTTTGAGAAAAGAACATCCTTTAATTGTTTGGGGCGACTTTGAATTGCTGGAAACAGTGGACGAAGTGATCAGTTTTTATCGTACCTATGGTGAGGAACGCTGGCTTGTTGTAACGAACTTTTCTGACAAAGTTCAGCCATTTTCTGCAGACGTTCATGTAGAACAAGTAATGATTGAAAATATGCCGACAGATGTCACTGCTTTAGCAGACTATTCGTTAGCGCCTTGGCAAGCATTTGTTGTGAAAGTGAGTCAATAAGATGGAACAATGGTGGAAAAATGCTGTCGGTTATCAAATTTATCCTCGGAGTTTTAAAGATAGCAACGGGGATGGCATTGGTGATTTGCAGGGAATTATTGAGAAATTACCGTATTTAAAAGAACTAGGGGTCGATTTTTTATGGTTAAATCCGATTTACACTTCGCCGAACGTTGACAATGGTTATGATATTGCGGATTATCAAGGGATTCAGCCAGAATTTGGTACGATGGAAGATTTTCAAGAACTTTTGGATCAAGCGCATCAATTAGGTTTGAAGATTATTCTTGATCTGGTAGTCAATCATACAAGTGATCAACATCCGTGGTTTGTTGAAGCAAAAAAAAGTTTAGATAATCCGTATCGTGAGTATTATTTATGGGCCGATGCGACACCAGATCGTATGCCGAATGAATGGCAAAGCTTTTTTGGTGGCTCGACTTGGACGTATGACGAGGGTACAAAGCAAGCATATTTTCATGTGTTTGCAAAAGAGCAACCTGATTTGAACTGGAAAAATCCTAAAGTTCGTGAAGAGATTTATGCGATGATTCGCTGGTGGTTAGATTTGGGAATTGATGGTTTCCGATTGGATGCGATTAGTCATATCCAAAAAGAACCTTGGGATTTTAAAATTACCACGAATCCGTGGGCTCCATTTATGAATGTAAAAGGCATTGAAGACTATATGCTAGATTTGAAAGCTATTTTTGCTGAGTATGACATCATGACAGTGGGGGAAGCTAGTGGCGTTTCAAGTAAAAAAGCGGTGGAATGGACCAATGATGCGGGCTATCTGAATATGATTTTTGAATTGGAGCACAATGTTCGAGAAGGAAAGCCAGGAGAAGAACGGTTAAATATTTTAGGCTATAAAAAAGTAATGGCTCGCTGGCAAAAGCATTTAGGGACAGAAGGCTGGAATGCATTATATGTAGAAAATCATGATAATCCCAGAATCAATTCAATTTTAGGCAATGAAACCTCTCATTCTGCTAAGGCGATTGGAACAATCGCCTTGCTCTTGCGAGGAACGCCGTTTATTTATCAAGGACAGGAAATCGGCATGGTTAATTATCCGTTTCAACAGATTGACGAGTTAGATGCTAAAGATTCCCATAACCATTATCGTTTGCTTATAGAAAATGGCTACGATGCGAAACAAGCATTAAAAGAAGTGGCGCATTGGACGCGGGACCATTCGCGTACGCCTATGCAGTGGACGAATCAAGAGGCAAGTTCATTCACCTCGGGGCATCCGTGGTTAGCAATTCATCCCAATTTCAAAGAAATAAATGTGGCTGACCAAGAAACGGATGCGCAATCCGTGTTGAATTATTATAAAAAGTTAATTGCGTTGCGGAAAGAAAATCCAGTCTTTACAGATGGACAGTTTGAACTATTAGCGCCCAATCATCCGTCTGTTTTTGCTTTTTTAAGAAAAACAACTGAGGCAACAGCGTTAGTGATTGTCAATTTAAGTGGAGAAAAGTGCCAATTTGACTTGCCGAATAAATTACTGGGCAGAAAGTGGCAACAATTGTTAGGGAATCAAGGTTTTACGGTGAAGAAACGGATGCAGTTAGCACCTTATCAGGCAGGGGTCTTCCAATAACTAATTTGTTCTATAATGAGTGTAAGAGGCTTACTTTTAAGTAGGACTCTTGCACTCATTTTTAGGAACTTCAACAAACGAGAGACTTCATAAATAATTGAATTTTTACAGAAATGCGTTATACTTACTTTGGGTAAGTTATTTAATTTTATGAAAGTAGGGGGAAATGATGCCGAAAACACGTGTAGAAGCATTTACAGATGCAGTCATTGCGATTATTTTAACGTTATTAATTTTAGAATTAAAAATTCCTGAAAAAGCAGATTGGTCTGCTCTGACTCAATCTGGACACAAAATCATTATTTATTTAATTAGTTTTGTTACTTTATTGATTTATTGGAACAATCATCATCATTTATTTCAAAGTGTCCGTAAAATTGATGGACGTGTCCTTTGGATGAATAATTTTTTAATTTTGACGTTGACGTTTTTCCCGTTTGTTACTGGTTGGGTAGGTGAACATCCATTTTCTTGGCCGCCACAAGCTTTGTATGGCTTAGTAGTATTAGGAGCTGATGTTGCTTATTATCTAGTGGTGCGGGCATTGATTCAGGCAAATGGGCCCAAATCCGAAGTACAACGTTTGTTTGGCCACTATCCAAAATTAACGCTTTCGATTGTGTTGAATATTATTGCGTTGATTGTGGGTAAACTGGTAGCGCCAATCGCTGTTCTGATTATTGATACGATTGTTTTAGTTATGTGGTTTATTCCTGAGCGAAAAGCAGAAATAAAGGAAATTTTAAAGTAGTCATTTTTTATTTATAACAAAAAAGTCATAAATCTTTTGACAAGAATGTCAAACTCCTCTATTATAAGAAGTGGATAAAAACTGAATAATTGTTAGGTGAGGCTCCTATTTGGACAAATGCTGCTGCCGCGAAAGGATCGAGAGACCCTTAGTTGGTTGAACAGGAATAATCGTGAAGGTTATTCATAATGTAGCTGATACATGTTATCTACGCCCTATAGTGCTAAAGCTCAACGATAGAGAATCTTATTTAAAGATGGTATTTTGGGACGTACTCTATTGTTGAGTAGGTCCTTTTTTGTGTGTTTGGCAAAAAAGCAATTATTCACTGGAAGTATAAATAAGAAAAAGAAAGGATGACTGTCATGGAAGACCCTGGAAGTGAACAGAGAAACAAAATACAGTCACCAACGAAAGGAGAAGATTTTAGCACTCTTTTCGGCAGGTGACCACAACCTTGGAGGAAAAGAAAATGATGAACAAAAAAACAATGGATATGAGAAAAGCAACCAAAGATCAAGAATTACGTAAATTGGCGTTGCTTTCTGAACGGGAATTAATGATGGAATTACGGACATCTGAAAAAGGACTCTCGAATGAAGATGCCGAAAAAAGATTAGAGGAATTTGGACCAAATGAAGTTTCTGCACAAAAGCCAACCCCAGCAATTATTTTATTTTTAAGTGCATTCAAAGATCCGTTTGTCTATGTCTTAGCCTTATTGATGGTCGTTTCAACTTTAACGAAAGATTTCGAAGCCGCTATCGTGATGGGCGTGATGATTTTAGCCAGTGTCTTGATTGCTTTTATACAAGAATATCGTTCTCAAAAAGCGAGTTTGGATTTAAAAGAATTAATTGAAAACACCGCTGCAGTGACACGGGAAGGAATTACGAAAGAAATTCCAATGGACGAAATTGTTCCAGGAGACATTGTAACTTTAGCTACAGGAGACATGATTCCTGCAGATGCCGTGTTGATTTGGACCAAAGATTTATTCGTTAATCAATCGTCGCTAACAGGCGAATCCATGCCTGTTGAAAAATTTGTGGATGCAGGTGTGGATCGTCAACAAACAGAGGTTTCTGCATTAGATATGCAAGACCTAGTGTTTATGGGCACAGATGTCTTGAGTGGACAAGGAAAAGCGATTATTTTAAAAACTGGGCAACATACATTTTTTGGTGATATTGCTAAAAATGCTACAACACAACGAGGAAAAACTAGTTTTGACTTAGGCTTAGCAAAAGTCAGTAAGTTTTTATTACGAATGGTAATGATTTTGTTTCCAATCGTTTTCTTGATTAATGGTTTAACTAAAGGTGCTTGGGGCGAAGCGTTTTTCTTCGCGATTGCCGTTGCAGTTGGTTTGACACCAGAAATGTTGCCAATGATTGTTACGAGTAACTTAGCCAAGGGTGCATTATCCTTATCGAAACATAAAGTCATTGTTAAAGAGTTAGCGGCTATCCAAAATTTGGGTGGTATGGATGTGCTCTGTACAGATAAAACTGGAACGATTACCGAAGATCGTGTAGTTTTGGTTCAACATTTGAATCCATTAGGTGATTTGAGTGACGAGGTTCTAAATTTAGCCTACTTAAATTCTTCTTATCAAACAGGTTGGAAAAATTTAATGGATATTGCCGTTATTAATTTTTATGAAGAGCATCAATGGAAAACGCCGTTTAAAAATGTCACTAAAATTGATGAAATTCCTTTTGATTTTTCCAGACGCCGCTTAACGGTTGTCGTGAATGCAGATGATCATCAATTGATGATTACGAAAGGCGCCGTGGAAGAAATGGAAGAAGTGTGCACGTATGCGCAAATTAATGGCGAAATTGTACCATTAAGCACTGCTGTACGAGAAGAACTACGCCGAGTGAATGTTCAAATGAACAAACAAGGGATGCGTGTGTTAGCGGTAGCTGTAAAAAAAGATGTCCATAAAGAAGCAGTTTATTCAGTTGAAGATGAAAAAGAGATGACATTGATTGGGTTTATGGGTTTTCTTGATCCAGCAAAAGAGTCAGCTGTCAGCGCTATCCGCTCCTTACATGAACATGGTGTCAACGTGAAAGTGCTAACGGGCGATAATGACATTGTCGCCAAAAAAGTCTGTAAAGATGTAGGCATTGAAGTTTCCCATGTGTTATTAGGTTCTCAAATTGAAGCAATGACAGATGAAGAGTTGCGGGCGCAAGTAGAAGAAACTAATTTATTTGCCAAATTAAATCCGATGCAAAAATCTAAAATCATTGAATTGCTACAAGCGAAAGGTCATACGGTTGGTTTTATGGGGGATGGCATTAACGATGCACCAGCATTGCGAAAAGCTGATGTGGGCATTTCAGTAGATACTGCAGCTGATATTACTAAAGATGCTAGCTCGATTATTTTACTGGAAAAAAGTTTAAATGTACTGGAATCTGGTGTGATTGAAGGACGAAAAGTATTTAGCAATATGATGAAATATATTAAAATTACCATCAGTTCTAATTTTGGGAATGTCTTTTCAATTTTAGTAGCCAGTGCCTTTTTACCATTTCTACCAATGCTTTCCTTACAACTCTTGATTCAAAATTTGATTTATGATGTGGCTCAGTTGACAATTCCTTGGGATAATGTCGATGAAGAAGAGTTATTAAGCCCTGTTCGGTGGGAAACGAACGGACTAGCGAAATTTACGGTATGTATTGGCCCGGTAAGTAGTATTTTCGATATTCTAACGTATCTTGTCATGTGGTTTGTGTTTAGTGCCAATAGTTTGGCAACTCAACATTTATTCCAAACAGGTTGGTTTATGGTGGGACTTGTTAGTCAAACGTTAGTTGTTCATATGGTCCGGACGCGGAAAATACCATTTATTCAAAGTCGTGCGTCAATGCCTGTGATGCTAAGTAGTTTAGGCGCAATCTTACTCGGTTTCTTGATTGTAGCAACGCCCATAAGAGAGGTTTTTGACTTTGTGAAACTTCCGGCTAACTACTGGCCATGGTTCTTTGGAATCATCATTGCGTACATGTTAACTGTTGAAGTAGCTAAACGTTTATATATTAAAATTACCAAGGAATGGATTTAGTAAAATCTACTGAAAGAGAAAAGAATTTGCTAAGCTGTATTACTCGTTTTGCGAAAATTTGGTGATTTTAAGCAATGAATGTTCGTGATAAAACCTAAGGTAAAGTATTTGGCAAAAAAACGAGCCAAAAAAAATAAAAATTAACGAAAAAAACTTTGTTCTCTAAAAAATAAAAAACCGCATGCTGAGTAGGTTACTCGGCTGACGGTTTTTATTTTTTGGTTTTTTCAAGATAATTTTCATGAAAATGCAAAGTTCGGAAATCAGATTACTAGCCAGTTCGGGGATAAGGGGGCTCAAATTAATAGAACTGTTATATAATATTTTTAAAATAGAATATAACAGTTGGGAGAAAAATAGTACAGAAGAAGTGTGGAACAGAAACCGTTTTCTTGTTTGTGAAAATTATCACTAAACCGCAAAAACATGCGGTTTTGCTCTTTTGTGAAAAAATGAAGAAATTAGAGTTTTTTTCTTGCGCTTTTTCGAATTTAGTGATAATTTGTTAAGTGTAGTCGATAAAAAGTAATACAGTTTCGCACTCTGTTTTACTTTTATCGAAATTAAAGAAACGTAATAGAGAGGATTGTGTGACAAAATGGCAAAGGCTAAGAAACAAAAACCTATTGACTTTAAAGAGCTAATGGCTAAAGTCGACGCTGATTTCCCAACTTTCCAAATCTTGGATCAAGATGGAAAAATTGTGAATGAAGATTTAGTACCTGATTTATCGGATGAGGAATTAGTTGAATTAATGACACGCATGGTTTGGTCTCGTGTGCTAGACCAACGTTCTACTGCATTAAACCGTCAAGGACGCTTAGGATTCTTCGCGCCAACAGCTGGACAAGAAGCAAGCCAATTGGCAAGTCAATTTGCAATGGAAAAAGAAGACTACTTATTACCAGGTTACCGTGATGTACCTCAATTAGTACAACATGGTTTACCATTAAGAGAAGCTTTCTTATGGTCTCGTGGTCACGTAGCAGGGAACTACTACGCGGAAGATTTAAATGCATTACCACCACAAATTATCATCGGTGCTCAATACATCCAAGCAGCTGGTGTTGCTTTAGGATTGAAAAAACGTGGAAAAGAAAATGTTGTCTTCACTTATACTGGTGACGGCGGTTCTTCACAAGGGGACTTCTATGAAGCAATTAACTTTGCTGGTGCTTACCAAGCAAACGGTGTCTTCATTATCCAAAACAATGGTTTTGCGATTTCTACACCTCGTGAAAAACAAACAGCGGCTAAAACTTTAGCTCAAAAAGCTGTTGCAGCAGGAATTCCTGGTATTCAAGTTGATGGTATGGATCCATTAGCAGTTTACGCAATTGCAAAAGAAGCACGCGATTGGTCAGCTGCAGGAAACGGTCCAGTTTTAATTGAAACATTAACTTATCGTTATGGTCCACATACTTTATCTGGAGACGATCCAACACGTTACCGTTCAAAAGAAATGGATGACGAATGGGTACAAAAAGATCCATTGACTCGTTTCCGTAAATATCTAACAGATAAAGGCTTATGGTCTGAAGCAAAAGAAGAAGAAATTATTGAAAAAACAAAAGAAGAAATCAAAGTAGCGATTGCAGAAGCGGATAAAGCGCCAAAACAAAAAGTTTCTGATTTCTTGAAAAATATGTTTGAAGTTCAACCTCAAACAATTAAAGAACAAATTGCATTTTATGAAGCGAAGGAGTCGAAATAAAAATGGCACAAAAAACTATGATCCAAGCAATTACAGATGCCTTAGCTCTTGAATTAGAGAAAGACGAAAATGTCTTAATCTTCGGTGAAGACGTTGGTAACAACGGTGGGGTTTTCCGTGCAACTGAAGGTTTACAAGAAAAATTTGGTGAAGACCGCGTCTTCGATACACCTTTAGCTGAATCTGGTATCGGTGGATTGGCTTTCGGTCTTGCCTTGCAAGGTTACCGTCCAGTTCCTGAAATCCAATTCTTTGGTTTCGTTTTTGAAGTATTTGACGAAATCGTTGGTCAAATGGCTCGTACGCGTTACCGTATGGGTGGAACTCGTAATATGCCAATTACTGTTCGTGCCCCATTTGGTGGTGGTGTTCATACACCAGAACTTCACTCAGATAACTTAGAAGGATTAATCGCACAATCACCAGGTGTTCGTGTTGTTATTCCATCAAACCCTTACGATGCAAAAGGGCTATTAATTTCATCTATTCGTAGCAACGATCCAGTTGTCTACTTAGAGCACATGAAATTATACCGTTCATTCCGTGAGGAAGTGCCAGACGAAGCTTATGAAGTGCCTTTAGATAAAGCGGCTGTAACTCGTGAAGGAACAGACGTATCAATCATCACTTACGGCGCTATGGTTCGTGAAGCGATTAAAGCAGCTGATAGCTTAGCGAAAGACAATATTTCAGCAGAAATCATTGACTTACGTACAGTGGCTCCTTTAGATGTGGAAACAATTATTAACTCTGTTGAAAAAACTGGCCGTGTGGTTGTCGTTCAAGAAGCACAAAAACAAGCTGGCGTTGGCGCTATGGTTGTTTCTGAAATTTCTGAACGTGCCGTATTATCATTAGAAGCACCAATCGGACGTGTATCTGCTCCAGATACAATCTTCCCATTCGGACAAGCAGAAAATATCTGGTTACCAAATGCGAAAGATATCGAAGCAAAAGCTAGAGAAATCGTCGAATTTTAATAGTTATTCGAAGTAGATAAACGAAGAATTAAACAGGTGGAATACGGCTATAGGCATGAAATGTTCAGCTACTATAGTCGTTTCCCCGCGTTTTGCTCCTAAGAAAATAGACAGATCCAACGAAGAAGGGAAGACTTAAAAAATGGCTTATCAGTTTAAATTACCGGATATCGGTGAAGGGATTGCCGAAGGCGAAATCGTTAAATGGTTTGTAAAACCTGGCGATACAATCAACGAAGACGATACGTTATTAGAAGTACAAAATGACAAATCAGTGGAAGAAATTCCATCACCAGTAACAGGTACTGTAAAAAATATCGTTGTACCAGAAGGAACAGTTGCAAACGTTGGTGACGTGTTAATCGAAATCGACGCACCTGGTCACGAAGATAACGATGCAGCACCAGCAGCTCCTGCACAAGAACAAACACCAGCACAACCTGCTGCTGTACCAACAACAGAAGCAGCTGGCGGATTTTTCCAATTCAAATTACCAGACATCGGTGAAGGAATTGCCGAAGGCGAAATCGTTAAATGGTTCGTTAAAGCGGGCGACACAATTAATGAAGATGATTCATTATTAGAAGTACAAAATGACAAATCAGTAGAAGAAATTCCATCACCAGTAACAGGTACTGTAAAAAATATCGTTGTACCAGAAGGAACAGTTGCCAATGTTGGTGACGTGTTAGTTGAAATTGACGCACCTGGTCATAATTCAGCAGCACCGGCAGCCGCAGCACCAGCTACTGACGCTCCTAAAGCGGAAGCATCAGCTCCAGCCGCTTCAACAGGCGTAGTTGCAGCCGCTGATCCAAACAAACGCGTTTTAGCAATGCCATCTGTTCGTCAGTATGCGCGTGAAAAAGACGTTGATATTACACAAGTAACTGCAACTGGTAAAGGTGGCCGTGTCATTAAAGCGGATATTGATGCCTTTGTCTCTGGTGGCTCTCAAGCAGCACCAGCTACTGAAGCTGCCGCAACAGAAGCAGCACCTAAAGCGGAAGCAGCAGCACCTAAAGCAGCGCCAAAAGCCTTTACTTCTGATTTAGGCGAAATGGAAACACGTGAAAAAATGACACCAACACGTAAAGCAATTGCTAAAGCAATGGTTAACAGCAAACACACTGCTCCTCACGTAACATTACATGATGAAGTAGAAGTTTCTAAATTATGGGATCACCGTAAGAAATTTAAAGATGTTGCTGCTGCAAATGGTACAAAATTAACATTCTTACCATACGTTGTAAAAGCATTGACTTCAACTGTTCAAAAATTCCCAATCTTGAATGCATCAATTGATGACGCAGCACAAGAAATTGTTTACAAAAATTACTTTAACATTGGTATCGCTACTGATACAGATCATGGCTTATATGTACCAAATGTTAAAAATGCTAATACGAAGAGCATGTTTGCTATCGCTGATGAAATCAACGAAAAAGCAGCATTGGCTATCGAAGGTAAATTAACTGCACAAGATATGCGTGATGGTACAATCACAATTAGTAACATTGGTTCAGTCGGTGGCGGCTGGTTTACACCAGTAATCAACTACCCTGAAGTTGCTATTTTAGGCGTTGGTACAATTGCACAAGAACCAGTTGTTAATGCAGACGGCGAAATCGTTGTGGGACGCATGATGAAATTATCATTAAGCTTTGACCACCGTATCGTTGACGGCGCAACTGCTCAAAAAGCAATGAACAACATTAAACGCTTATTAGCTGATCCAGAATTACTATTAATGGAAGGATGATTAACAAATGGTAGTAGGAGATTTCGCCATTGAACTAGATACAGTCGTAATCGGAGCTGGTCCTGGAGGATACGTTGCCGCAATTCGTGCCGCAGAAATGGGTCAAAAAGTTGCGATTATCGAACGTGAATACATCGGAGGCGTTTGTTTAAACGTTGGATGTATTCCTTCAAAAGCTTTAATTGCTGCTGGACATCATTACCAAGAAGCACAAGATTCTTCAACTTTTGGTGTAACAGCTAAAGGAGTCGAATTAGACTTTGCAAAAACACAAGACTGGAAAGATAACACAGTTGTAAAATCATTAACAGGCGGCGTTGGCATGTTATTGAAAAAACACAAAGTAGAAATTATTGAAGGCGAAGCATTCTTCGTTGACGAAAATACATTGCGTGTTATTCACCCAGACTCAGCACAAACTTACTCATTCAATAATGCTATTGTAGCAACAGGTTCTCGTCCAATTGAAATCCCAGGATTCAAATTTGGCGGACGCGTGTTAGATTCTACAGGCGGTTTAAACTTAAAAGAAGTTCCTAAAAAATTCGTTATTATCGGTGGCGGTGTCATCGGTGCTGAATTAGGTGGCGCTTATGCTAACTTAGGTTCAGAAGTAACAATTTTAGAAGGTAGCCCATCAATTTTACCAACTTATGAAAAAGATATGGTTAAAGTTGTCACAGACGACTTCAAGAAGAAAAACGTAACAATCGTGACTTCTGCAATGGCTAAAGAAGCTGTTGACAATGGCGATAGCGTCACTGTTAAATATGAAGTTAACGGAAAAGAAGAAAGTGTTGAAGCAGATTACGTAATGGTCACTGTTGGACGTCGTCCAAACACAGACGACTTAGGCTTAGAACAAGCGGGCGTTGAAATTGGCGAACGTGGTTTAATCCCAGTTGACAACCAAGGACGTACTAACGTGAAAAACATCTTCGCAATCGGCGACATCGTACCAGGTGCTGCGTTAGCGCATAAAGCAAGCTACGAAGCAAAAATTGCTGCTGAAGCAATTTCTGGTAAGAAAGTTGCAGTTGATTACAAAGCAATGCCAGCTGTTGCCTTTACTGATCCAGAATTGGCAAGCGTTGGTATGACTGTTGCAGAAGCAAAAGAAGCGGGAATCGAAGCAAAAGGCTACAAATTCCCATTTGCTGGTAACGGCCGTGCAATCTCTTTAGATAAAACTGAAGGATTCATGCGTTTAGTTACAACTGTAGAAGACAATGTCATCATCGGTGCACAAATTGCCGGTGTCGGTGCAAGTGACATGATTTCTGAATTAGCTTTAGCTATTGAATCTGGCATGAATGCAGAAGACATTGCTTTAACAATCCACCCACACCCATCATTGGGCGAAATCACTATGGATACAGCTGAATTGGCTTTAGGTTTACCAATTCATATTTAATAGTATCACTTTGTCGCACGACAGATATAATGCGCCTTTTGCACTTGTTGCATTAGCCACAGCAAGAGCAAAAGGTGTAAAAAAACAACGACTTCTAGGAGTCGTTGTTTTTTTATGCTCTGTTCTTTCTTTTACGGTATTTAAGGGGTGTTTCACCCGTTTCTTGTTTAAAGATCCGGACAAAATAGCTATCTTCAACAAACCCTAAATCTTCACTGATTTGGGCAATTGTTTTATCTGTCTCCAAAAGAAGCTGTTTAGCCCATGTGATTTTTAATTGTCGATAAAATTGACTAAAGGGAATACCAAACTCCTCTTTTAATAAACGACTTAAATACGTCGGTGTCAAATGAACAAGGTCTGCCAGTTCTTGTAAATTTAAACGCAGCGATTTGTTTTCCCAAAGGGCATCTAAAACCGGTTGTAATTGCTTATTTTTAGTTTGATAGGCACTTGAAGGAGTTAATTGAGCAGTTAATAAAGTTTGTTGAATATCTTTTTGGATCATATTCAATGGCTCCAGCTCTTCTTTTCGCGAACTAATCTGTAAGGATTGTTTGTACGTATTGATTAAATAATCTTTTTTGATGGCTTCAGAAATAATATATTGGCTTAGATCAGCGATTAATGTCGCGCTCTTTTCTAAGTCTGCTAGTTCTAAAACAGGGTATTGTTGATACAGCTCTTGGTGTGTTACTAAAAATTCTTGAATGAAGGCATCATTCATGGTTAAAACCTGTTCTAACTCTTCTTGGTGATCTTCGAGCAAAACTTCACCAGCCATAATGGCTCCTACATACTGGTCATCAACAATAATGGGGATGGCCATATCAACGATGTTAAAGTGACAACGGTAGATAAAAGGCTGACCAGTGCGAACAGCTTCCAAGCCACCACGAGCATCACATTTTTCACAAAGTTTCGAGAGCTCAGGGGAGTGACGTACCAGTTGGCAAAAGGGTTGAACTTGACTATGTTTCGTCACAGGTCGACCTTTATAATCGACTAAAATAATGGCTAAACGAGTGCTTAAGGCCAATGATTCTTGCAATTTTTCCCACTTTTCTAAATCTAAAATATTTTTTAATTCTACAGTCATAAGGCAATCCTTCAATCTAAAGTTTAAAAATCATAATATTTTATTATTTCACAAAATAATTCTATCATTTTTTGCAAGAAAACGATACCAAAAGTTCAATGCTTTTTTGATGAAAGCGTTTTATACTATGTATGTAAACAAAATATAGGAGGCTATCAACATGAGAAAAGCATTGATTTTACCAACGAAATATGTTCAAGGGGAAGATGAATTACTAAACTTAGGTTACTTCGTTTCAACTTTTGGAAAAAAAGCGTTACTAATTGCAAATCCTGCTGACGTTGATCGTGTACGTCCACAATTGGAAGAAACAGCGAAAAAGTTTGACATTACATTCGTAGAGGGTGGCTTTAGTGGAGAAGTAACGCGTGAAGAAACAAAGCGCTTGCAAAACGTTGGACAAAAAGAACAAGCAGACTGTATCATTGGTTTAGGTGGCGGTAAAGCAATCGATGCTTCAAAAGTCGTAGCAGAAGGTGAAAACTTAATTATTGTACCAACGATTGCGGCTCAAGATGCACCAACTTCGCATTCAGCTGTACTATATCATGAAGATGGCTCATTTGATGATTATGCTTACTTTAAACAAAGTCCAAGCGTCGTTATGGTTGATACAAAAGTGGTTGCCAAAGCGCCAACTAGATTTTTAGTTGCTGGAATGGGGGATGCCTTATCCACATATTTTGAAGCACGCGCAACACACAATTCATATTCTCGGGTTAATGCTAGTTTGCCAATGGGTTCAAGAGAAGGCTTAACGCCTGCTGCTAGCGGCACATATGCAGCTTTGGCCATGGCGAAACTTTGCTGGGAAAACCTCCAGGAAGATGGGTTAAAAGCGAAATTAGCTTGTGATGCAAATGTGGTTACTGAATCATTGAATAAGATTATCGAAACAAATATCTTACTTTCAGGCTTAGGTTTTGAAAGTGGCGGTTTAGCTGCAGCGCATGCGATTCATAACGGTATGACAGTCTTACCTGGTGCGCACAGTTATTTACATGGTGAAAAAGTAGCCTTTGCAACGATTGCACAACTTGTATTAGAAGATGCAGCAAAAGACGAATTAGAAGCTGTTTTAGACTTTAGCGCTTCTGTAGGTTTACCATTAACGCTTTCAGACATTGGTGTCGATGAAATCACTTATGAAGAAGCATTGGAAGTAGCCAAAATTGCTTGCATTCCAGAAGAATCAATTCATTCAATGCCATTCCCAATTGTCGTTGAAGAAGTAGCGAATGCAATCATTGTTGCAGATAAAGTCGGACAAGAATATAAAACAAGACATAAATTAGATTAAGGAAGTGTCCACATGAAAGCAGATATTTTACTCGTTTCACATAGCAAAATGATTACAGATGGTATTAAAGAGATGATTGAACAGATGAATGCCAGTGAAGAAATTACGATTCATTCACTTGGTGGCACATCAGATGGTTCATTAGGTTCAGATCCAATGAAAATCATTGACACGATTAACGAAGCGGACTCTGACCGAGAATTTTTAATTTTTGCCGATTTAGGCAGTGCCGTTTTAAGTTCAGAATTAGCTTTTGATATGCTAGAAGAAGACCAACAGAAACATTATCATTTAGTCGATGCACCATTGGTTGAAGGTGCCTTTGCGGCAGCAATTACTGCAGGTGTCTCAGATGATTTGACGCAAATTTTAGCAGAAGCTCAAAATGCTGGTAAGAAAGGGTGGAACTAAATGAAAAAAATTATTAATGAACCTGGTAAAATTGTCGAAGAAATGCTCCAAGGAATTGTGAAAAGCTATGGAAACCTTGTTCATCAAGTCGAAGATTCTCGCGTGATTGCTCGCAACGACTCAAACAAACAAGTTGGGTTAGTATCTGGTGGTGGAAGTGGTCATGAGCCTGCACATGCTGGGTTTGTTGGTGATGGAATGTTAAATGCCGCAGTTTTAGGTGATGTCTTTACTTCACCAACACCAGATCAAATTTTAACAGGAATCCAAGCGGCAGACCAAGGGGCCGGTGTTCTGTTAATCGTAAAAAATTATACAGGCGATATTTTGAACTTTGAAATGGCCAAAGATATGGCTGATATGGAAGACATTCATGTAGAAATGGTCGTTGTCGATGACGATATTGCAGTCGAAGATAGCACCTATACCGCTGGAAAACGCGGCGTTGCCGGGACTGTTCTTGTCCATAAAATTTTAGGACATCATGCCCGCCAAGGTGCTTCTTTAGAAGAGCTCGTTTCTTTAGGAGAAAAGATTGTAGCAGCCACGAAAACAATTGGAGTGGCTTTAAAAGCAGCTACTGTGCCTGAAGTTGGCAAACCAGGTTTTACTTTACCAGAAGATGAAATTGAATTTGGCGTAGGGATTCACGGAGAACCAGGCTATCGTCGTGAAAAAATCCAACCATCGAAAGAGTTAGCGAAAGAATTAGTTGAAAAAACATTAAGTAGCTATGAACAACAACCACAAACAGTGGGGGTACTTGTCAATGGCATGGGCGGCACGCCATTAATGGAACAATTTGTATTTATGAACGACGTGCTAACATTATTAGAAGATAAAGGTGTTCAAGTGACCTTCCATAAAGTGGGTAACTATATGACGTCTATTGACATGCAAGGATTATCTTTAACGATGATTGACTTGGCGACAAAAGACTGGCAAACAGCGCTAGAAAGCAATGTAACAACAATTTCTTGGTAAGGGTGATAAAAGATGGAATTAACAGTAAAAGACATTCAAACATGGTTAGACAATTATTCAAAAGTTATTGAAGAAAAAAAAGACTATTTAAGTGAATTAGACACGCCGATTGGTGATGGGGATCATGGTAACAACATGGCTCGTGGTATGGCTGAATACAAAATTGCGTTTGACAAAAAAGTACCAACAACAATCACGGAGACATTTAAAGTCCTATCCATGGCTTTGATTTCAAAAGTTGGCGGAGCTTCTGGTCCTTTATATGGTACTGCATTTATGAATATGACTAAAGCGACAAAAGATTTGGAAACCATCAGTTCGCCAGAGCAATTAAAAGAAATTGTTCAGCAAGGTCTAGCTGGGATTCAGATGCGTGGCAAAGCTGAACCAGGAGATAAAACGATGGTTGATGTCTGGGCACCTGTTGCTGAAGTAATTGGAACGGAACAATTTAATGAAGAAAAAATTGAACAATTTGCTGAAGCAACAAAAGATTGGGTGGCGAAAAAAGGACGTGCCTCTTATTTAGGGGAACGAGCAATTGGTCATATTGATCCAGGAGCAGCATCTAGTGCATTATTATTTGAAGAACTAGTCAAAGTAATCAATCAATAACAGTGAGAAAAAAGTTTAGCAAGTGCCTCTCTTGAAGCGCTTGCTAAACTTTTTTATAAATAATGGTTTCTTTTGTTCATCTATGGGATAATTTAAGTAACAAAAAATAACAAAGATAGACAAATGGGGGATTTAAAGATGAAAAAGCATGTGATTGTGGGATGTTTATTAATCGTTAGCTCAATGTTTGTAAGTGCTTGTGGAAATTCGTCAGACGTGACCACGGAAAAAACCAGTGTCACAAAACAAGTCGAAGCTACGGGACAAAGCACATCCTCTTCTGTAGACCAAACCAAGTATGATGCCATTATTACAGAAGCTAAAAAGTTAACGGCAGAGGGGCAATATAAAGAATCAGAAGAAAAATTAGCTACGATCCCTGTTAGCGATTTAGGGAAACCACACTATTCGATCGTTAAAGAAACGGTTGAGAAACTAAATAATCAAAATAATGAAGGCTTAAAAAGACAAGAAGAAGTCGCGGTTGAAAAGCAAACGAAGTCGAGTCCGGCACAAACAGAATCACTTAAACCGATTCCAGATGAGTTTGCTAAATGGGCAACCACGTATCTTTTTTATTATCCACGAGGAGATCAAAAGCAAGCGGGGTTAATCATTGAAGCGAATGGAGCGGTCACGCAGACGAATACGAATGGCGAAATTTACACAGGAAAAGCCGAAATAAGTGGAGCTTCGGGCACTATTTTAAGTTATGATACGACTAGTTATCGCCCGACGACCCAACCAGCTACAAAATCGATTACTCCAAATGTTAAAATCACTGTTACTTGGAACAATGGCGGCGGTGTTGATGTTTATTATGGCTACGTTTCTTATTCACAACGTTTAGCTTTGACAGATGGTATCGCCGTGACAGACGGGGTCAAAGAAGTTTGGCTTTCATAAAAAGAGCTAGACATTCAAGCAAAAACTTGAATGTCTAGCTCTTTTGTTGATTGAATCGGGGGATTTAAATACTTAGTTTCGATAAGAACGAACGGTATTATTAATAGCAGAAATACTATATTTTAATTCATCTTCTAACGTTTGATCAATGTCTGTGTCTAAAGTTTCTGCAAACATGGCTTCATATTCAGCGATAGAAAGTTCTGTCCGATTATCCAGCAGTGCTAAATGAGTTTCTTTTTGTAAATGATTTTGATAGCCAGCTACTAATTCACCAGTGAAAAATTCAGCGACAGCACCAGAACCATAACTGAATAAACCAATTTGATTGCCTGCGGTTAAAGTCGTTGCATTTTCTAAAAGGGAAATGAGTCCCAGATAAAGTGAACCCGTATACAAGTTTCCTACGCGACGACTATAGATGATACTTTCTTCATAACGAGCTAAAATTCGTTCCTGTTCTGCTTCAGTTTGGTCGGAGATTTTTGCTAATAAGGCTTTTTTGCCCATTTTTGTGTAAGGAATATGGAACGCTAAAGCATCATAATCTGCAAAATCAAGACCGGTTCTTTTTTTATGTTCATCCCAGACTTGGGCAAAAGATTGGATGTAGGTTTCGTTTGACAAAGGACCATCGACCATAGGATACGGGTGGCCTGTTGGACGCCAGAAGTCATAGATATCTTGCGTCAGCATCACATTATCCTCTTTTAAAGCCAAGATGCGCGGTTCACTAGCAACTAACATTGCAACCGCCCCAGCTCCTTGTGTAGGCTCACCGCCAGAATTTAAGCCATATTTTGCAATATCTGCCGCTACGACCAAGACTTTTTTATCTGGATGTAAGGCTACGTGATTCTTAGCTAACTGTAAGCCTGCTGTTGCTCCGTAACAAGCTTCCTTGATTTCGAAAGAGCGAGCGAAAGGTTGAATCCCCATTAAACGATGTAAGACAACTGCGGCCGCTTTTGACTCATCGATACTGGACTCAGTCCCGACAATCACCATATCAATGGCCTCTTTATCTTCTTTGGTCAAGATCGCTTCTGCGGCATTGGCTGCAAATGTCACAATATCTTGGCTGATTGGGTTCACCGCCATTTGGTCTTGCCCAATACCAATATGAAATTTTCCAGGGTCTACATTTCTGGCTTCAGCCAGTGCCGTCATATCAATATAATAAGGGGGCACAAAAAAACTAATTTTATCAATCCCAATTGTCATTTCTTTAACTCCTTTACGATAAATAGATTCATTATATAAAATAGCACGAAATGAACCAAAATGGGGAATTTTTGTATTAACTTCATAGATTATTAAAAAATATCTTATAAGTCTGTTAACATTCAGTAATTGGCACTTGTGATTCTGGGATTTTATGATATATTTCAAGATGGAGGTGCATTTAGTTGAAAACAGTAGTTATTATTGATGCATTACGAACACCAATTGGAAAATATAAAGGCAGCTTAAGTCAAGTAAGTGCCGTAGACTTAGGAACACATGTTACAACACAACTTTTAAAAAGAAATTCCACTATTTCTGAAGAAATTGATCAAGTAATCTTTGGAAATGTTTTACAAGCTGGAAATGGCCAAAATCCCGCACGACAAATAGCAATAAACAGCGGTTTGTCTCATGAAATTCCCGCAATGACGGTTAATGAGGTCTGCGGATCAGGAATGAAGGCCGTTATTTTGGCGAAACAATTGATTCAATTAGGGGAAGCGGAAGTTTTAATTGCTGGCGGGATTGAGAATATGTCCCAAGCACCTAAATTACAACGATTTAATTACGAAACAGAAAGCTACGATGCGCCTTTTTCTAGTATGATGTATGATGGGTTAACGGATGCCTTTAGTGGTCAGGCAATGGGCTTAACTGCTGAAAATGTGGCCGAAAAGTATCATGTAACTAGAGAAGAGCAAGATCAATTTTCTGTACATTCACAATTAAAAGCAGCTCAAGCACAAGCAGAAGGGATATTCGCTGACGAAATAGCCCCCTTAGAAGTATCAGGAACGCTTGTGGAGAAAGATGAAGGGATTCGCCCTAATTCGAGCGTTGAGAAGCTAGGAACGCTTAAAACAGTTTTTAAAGAAGACGGTACTGTAACAGCAGGGAATGCATCAACCATTAATGATGGGGCTTCTGCTTTGATTATTGCTTCACAAGAATATGCCGAAGCACACGGTCTTCCTTATTTAGCTATTATTCGAGACAGTGTGGAAGTCGGTATTGATCCAGCCTATATGGGAATTTCGCCGATTAAAGCCATTCAAAAACTGTTAGCGCGCAATCAACTTACTACGGAAGAAATTGATCTGTATGAAATCAACGAAGCATTTGCAGCAACTTCAATCGTGGTCCAAAGAGAACTGGCTTTACCAGAGGAAAAGGTCAACATTTATGGTGGCGGTATTTCATTAGGTCATGCGATTGGCGCCACAGGTGCTCGTTTATTAACGAGTTTAAGTTATCAATTAAATCAAAAAGAAAAGAAATATGGAGTGGCTTCTTTATGTATCGGCGGTGGCTTAGGACTCGCTATGCTACTAGAGAGACCTCAGCAAAAAAAAAACAGCCGATTTTATCAAATGAGTCCTGAGGAACGCCTGGCTTCTCTTCTTAATGAAGGCCAGATTTCTGCTGATACAAAAAAAGAATTTGAAAATACGGCTTTATCTTCGCAGATTGCCAATCATATGATTGAAAATCAAATCAGTGAAACAGAAGTGCCGATGGGCGTTGGCTTACATTTAACAGTGGACGAAACTGATTATTTGGTACCAATGGCGACAGAAGAGCCCTCAGTGATTGCTGCTTTGAGTAATGGTGCAAAAATAGCACAAGGATTTAAAACAGTGAGTCAACAACGCTTAATGCGTGGACAAATCGTTTTTTACAATGTTGCAGACCCCGAGTCATTGATTGATAAACTACAAGTAAGAGAAGCGGAAATTTTTCAACAAGCAGAGTTAAGTTATCCATCTATCGTTAAACGGGGCGGCGGCTTAAGAGATTTGCAGTATCGTGCTTTTGATGAATCATTTATATCTGTCGACTTTTTAGTAGATGTTAAGGATGCAATGGGGGCAAATATCGTTAACGCTATGTTGGAAGGTGTGGCCGAGTTGTTCCGTGAATGGTTTGCGGAGCAAAAGATTTTATTCAGTATTTTAAGTAATTATGCCACGGAGTCGGTTGTTACGATGAAAACGGCTATTCCAGTTTCACGTTTAAGTAAGGGGAGCAATGGCCGGGAAATTGCTGAAAAAATTGTTTTAGCTTCACGCTATGCTTCATTAGATCCTTATCGGGCAGTCACGCATAACAAAGGAATCATGAATGGCATTGAAGCTGTAGTTTTAGCTACAGGAAATGATACACGCGCTGTTAGCGCTTCTTGTCATGCTTTTGCGGTGAAGGAAGGTCGCTACCAAGGTTTGACTAGTTGGACGCTGGATGGCGAACAACTAATTGGTGAAATTTCAGTTCCGCTTGCTTTAGCCACGGTTGGCGGTGCCACAAAAGTCTTACCTAAATCTCAAGCAGCTGCTGATTTGTTAGCAGTGACGGATGCAAAAGAACTAAGTCGAGTAGTAGCGGCTGTTGGTTTGGCACAAAATTTAGCAGCGTTACGGGCCTTAGTCTCTGAAGGAATTCAAAAAGGACACATGGCTCTACAAGCACGTTCTTTGGCGATGACGGTCGGAGCTACTGGTAAAGAAGTTGAGGCAGTCGCTCAACAATTAAAACGTCAAAAAACGATGAACCAAGACCGAGCCATGGCTATTTTAAATGATTTAAGAAAACAATAAAAAAACAGTTCAGCAGAAATTATTCTGCTGAACTATTTTTTTTCACATTAGGTAGCCGTTTCAGGCCACGAATTGGTTTTACTTTTAAGACATCTAAGAAGAAAGTGAACACAGGGATTCCTACAATAAGTCCCCATACACCAAAGAGACGCTCACTAACTAATAAAATGACAAACGTATAAAAGATTGGTAACTCTGTTTTACTAGACATGAATTTAGGATTTAGCACGTAAGATTCAAATAAATGGACGATTGTAATTAAAGCTAAGATATAAATCACATCGTTCAAGCCACCTTGGGAATAAGCGATGAAACTTAGCGGAATGCAGGAAATAATCACACCAGCAACTGGGACTAAGCTCAAAATGAAGATCATAATGGCTAAACTAGGTAACTGAGTAAACCCGATTATCGCCAAGGCCAAGGTAGTAATGACTGTATTCACCACAGCAATGAAAAACTGAGCTTCCATTACGACACCAAATGTGTTGACGAACTTGTTGGCAAAATAATAGATATCCTGAAAAAACCAATCAAAATCACTTTTTAAAAATAACTTAGAAAAATCGGCCATTTGCTTCTTCTCAATCATAAAGAAGAAACTTAAAATAAAGGACATGACAAATGATAAACCGACAGCACCAATATCTTGAATGTAGCGTAAAATCATTGAAGCACCATTCTGGAGTTGAGAGAGTAAGTTAGATTTTTCCAAGTATTGATCAATAAATTGCAATACTTGATTTGTATCTGTATGTGGACTTTGATAAAAATCAACTACAGAATTAATCATTTGAGTCGTTTGGTTAACTAGAACGGGAACATATTTAGTAATCGCTAAATAGATTAGAAAAACAACCAATGCATAGGTTAAGAGAACGATGACAATCGTCGGGATTTTCATATAGCGTTGAACAAAATGGACCAAACGAACAGCTAAATAGGTAAAGATAAATGTTAAAAGAATTGTTGTAATCATACTTCTGGATAAATAAAGCACAAAAATAATCAAAGCAAGGACGCAAAAACGTCGCAAACGTTCATTTTGAATAAATTTTTGATACAAACTCATAGGGGAAACTCCTTCTTTACTGAATAATCAATCCTGTTAAGAATAACATAACCATACCGATGGCAGCTAGGCCGCAAACAATAATATGGCGGCGTTTGTACATCACTACAATGGCGATGAACTCTCGAATAAACGCGTTAGGTAAAAAATAAAAAGCGGTTTTTGCACCAATGCCATCAGCTTTTAAGCCAGCCATTCGAGCGAAAAGACCCGCTCGGAAAAGGTGATAATTGTTTGTAGTAAAAATGGCTTGGAAATTAGCATTTCCAAAATCCTCAATCATTGTTTCTTTGGAAAAACGCATATTTTCTAGTGTGTTTTTTGAATGAGCTTCTACTAAAATATCATCATCAGGAATACCTTGTGTCAAAGCATACATTTTCATCGCGACACTTTCAGGAAGTAATTCATCGGGACCTTGGCCACCAGACATGACGATTTTTGGTGGATTTAACGTTGCGCGATTTTGAGCCTTGTAAAATTGAATGGCTTTGTTGATGCGGGCTTGCAATAACGGCGGCACAACCTCACCATTGATTAACCCCGAACCTAACACAACAATATAATCCTGTGTATATTTTGGCTGATTAAATTGATACAACGTAGAAACAGTTAAAAAATTATAAAAAACAAACGCGAAATAAGTCAAAATAAATGGCGCAATAGTTAATGGTAAGGAGAGCCACGTTGGTAACAACGATTGAAAAAAGAAATTATAAATTAATAGTAATGTTAAGCCAATTGCCAGCAACAACGTCAACAAGTTCCCTAGAGACCGACCTTCTTTTCTCATAACAACGACCGCATTCCAATAGAGGAAAATAATTAAGGCATAGAGTCCTAAAGCCAAAGCGATAAAAATTGCCAGCAGGGCAATAATTGCTAAGGTGATTAGAAAGTAGTTGTTTGTACGAATCGCAGTAATCCCTAAATAAGTCGCTAGAACCACAAGAAAAATATTAAATAATGTTCCATTCAGTAAACGCCTTTTTTCTTTGAAGTAGAAGAGCGCAAACAAGCCAAAAAAAGCAATGGGAATTAAAAAGAAGGCTGTGCCACGAATGATTTCTAAATATAAAACATATGAGAAGAACATAAAGACAGTCCAGCCAAACATCCACGGCAACCAATCGTGTTCTTTTTTCTTTTTCCGCCACGAGGGAATGAAAAAGAGACCCAATAAATAAACACCTAAAAAGGTTAAATCACCATAAAATTGCATAAATAAACTCCTTTAAAACATTTTTCCTCTTCAGTATAACGAAAACTCTTCAAAAAAAATAGAGGAAGCACTTAGTTTCAGAAAGTTTTCTTGTTCTTTTTTTTATAAAAAAAAACCTGACGATTAACGTCAGGTTTTTGAGTCAGTATTGTTTAATTAAGCTTTAGTAACGTTAGTTGCTTGAGGGCCACGTTGACCTTCTTCGATTTCGAAAGTTACTGCTTGACCTTCTTCTAAAGTTTTGAAGCCGTCACCTTGGATAGCTGAGAAATGTACGAATACATCGTTTCCGTTTTCTGCAGTGATGAAGCCAAAGCCTTTGTCTGAGTTAAACCATTTTACTGTACCTGTTTCCATAATAAATATCCTCCTAGATGTGTGTTATAACACATTCATATTTTGCAATTACTTGAAAGGTGAAAAATGTGGAAGATGTTTATTTGAAACAGCTACCCATATTACCGAACAAAAACTACATCTATTACTATAGCATACTAACTGGTTTTTGTATAGCGATAACCTTATTTTCTTTTTTATCGGATGTTTTTTAAAAACTAGAAAGTGAAGATAAGGCTGTTATAGTGCTGTTTCAATAAGACTCAGAAAAAAAGCCCATTGTAAGGCGCTTTCTTACAATGGGCTTTTTGCCTGTTTTTAATAACGGAGGATAGCCGCTAAAGATTTTTCATCTGGTGCAGCTTTTTGGTCTAAAACAAAAACTTGACCGCCATTTTGAATAACTTGGTAAGCAATGGTGTTTAAAAGTTTGCGGCGATCGTACTCTTCAGATGACATTTCATTGTTTTCAGTAACAAAGAGTGACGTTGCAATAAAAAGATGGGAAATTTTGCCGTCAGCTGCCGCTGGCGAAATATCTGTAAATTGATCTAAGAATTTACGATCTAGTAATTTGTTATAAGAAGCTGTTTCTTTTTCTGTTAACTCTGCAGCTATTTTTTCACTAGCGCTGCGGATATCTTGAATGGTTGCTTGTGCAGGTGAAGCAGCAACTGAAATTGAGCAATCATAATAAGGGTTTTTAGCAATCTTTTTAAAGAGTGTTTGGTTTTCTGGTAAAGCATAAAGATAAAGCGGTAATTTTTCAGGATTATCCAGTTGATCTTTTAAGAAAGTATCGACTGCTTGATAGTAGTTCACCCAATCAATTTCAACTTCTTTATCTTTAGTATTGATGCTATGATAAGCGACACCTTCTTTAGAACCGTTAGAACTACCTTGAGTTGAAAAGTTTAAATTACCACCCGTTAATTCATCACCTAAAGCTGTGACCACGTCTGTTGGCGCGTCTTTAGGCAATTCAACAGGAGTCACAGTCGTATGATCAACCTTGTAAAGTTTCATTGAATCACGATTTAGAGCAAGTAGGTAATAATGGTAGTTAAATTGTTTGTCTTTGACTAGTCCAAGTAAATAAGGAATCGTGTCCACGTAATATTGATCGTCAACGGGCACATCTAATCGTTGAACAAAGGTGTTCTCTGGAGATAAGATGATTGAAACACTTGCTGTGCCGTTGCGCCAGAAGGAAGCATCAGCTAGAAGTGCGTCAATTTTTTCTTGGAAAACAGCCCATTTTTCCTCAGGAAATTTTTTTTCAAAGCGTGTTTTTGCCGCTTTTGCAAAATTTTTCAAAACAAGCGAATCTTTTTCTACGTTTTGATGAGCGACATGGGTGTTAAACAAGAAAGTAACAAACGGTCCATGAACTTCTTCAGAAAATAATGTTGATAAGCTATCTTTTTTTTGATTTGCCATAATAAAATCCCCCTTCTAAAAGTAAGTGTAGCACAGGAAATCGAATGTTTAAAACAATATGTTCAATAAAAGAAAACGCTTTAAAGAATCTAAATAAAGGACTGTTAATGGTGTTCTAATAAAAGTTTTATAAAAAATATAGCTGAAACTCATGATAAAAAAGGCACAAACCACTATACTTACGTTATGCCAATTATCCCGAATTGGTTTTTTCATACTTACTCCTACCAAGAGTAAATAACAACCTTCATTTCCACCACAGACGACGGTCGTGGTGGTTTTTTTATTTAGGTTCTAGTTTTTGCTATTAATTGACTAGGAGAAGTGAACGCTCTTTAAGAATTTGTCATTTCAAATTTACGGAACCGCAAGAAACGATTTGCTTCTTCCTCTAACTGAGTAATTTCTTCTTCTGTTAACTCTTCCGTAGTAATGTGAATATGTAACTCTTTTTGTGTGCTTGTCATAGGTGCCTGATGATTGATCTCTGTTTGTTGGGTGCGGCCCATTAAATAGTCCAAGGAAACAGAAAAATAGTCTGCTATTTTTAAAAGATTCTCTACTTTAGGCGAAGAGGTATCCCAACGACGAATTTGTCCATTGGAAATGCCGACGTTTCTTTCTAATTGGGCGAGGGTTAATTGCTTTGACTGAGCTAGTTGTTTAATGCGAGAAATTAAGGTCATTTCAAGTCCTCCTTGTGTTTTCCGTTTGCTAATTTTAAATTAGCGTAAAAGCGAATGGTTGTCAATTGCGAGCGTGTAATAAGAAGGTGAACATCTCATGAGTGATTTTTTAGAAAATTTCCGATGAAAAAAAGAAGAAATAGAGTTATTATTAGTAAGTAAACTGTTTTGGAGCGAGAGGGGATGAATCAATGGAGAAAATTAAAAGTTACCAAGAGGATTCTGAAGTGCAGAAAAATCGTTGGTGGATCTTAGTTTCTGTGGCTATGTTTACCTTCATGTCTACATTAGATTCCAGCATTGTAAATATTGCTTTACCGACTATTTCAAAAGAAATGTCCGTACCCATGAATCAAGCGGAATGGGTCGTATCTATTTATTTAATGGTTGTCTGTGCTTGTTTATTATTATTTGGAAAAATTGGCGACAGTTTTGGAAAAATAAAAGTTTATCGAATTGGCACGGTTATTTTTACGATTGGTTCGTTACTTTGTGGCTTTAATCAATCGCTGAGCTTTCTATTATTTGCGCGAGTCGTTCAAAGTATTGGTGCTAGCATGACCATGGCGACCAATTCAGGAATTATTACGGAAGTATTCCCTTTAAATGAAAGAGGGCGGGCGCTTGGTGCAGTAGGTGCCTTTGTCTCTTTAGGCGCGATTGCTGGTCCTGGGATTGGTGGATTGATCTTATCAAACTTTTCTTGGTCGTATATTTTTTGGATTAATGTTCCTGTGGGGCTAGTTACAATTTTAATTGGCGAAAAGTTTCTACCAAAAGATATTACAAAAACAAAAGAAAAAATCGATTTTTCAGGATTTGCTTGTATTGCCATTGCGATTATGACGTTCTTCGGTGGGATTTTCCTCGGACAAGAGAGCGGGTTTGGCTCGTTACAATCCTATTTATTGTTCATTATTGCAGTAATCGCATTAGGATTATTTATAATGGTTGAACGAAAAAGAAAAAGCCCACTTATTAAGTTCGCAATTTTTAAAAACAAAATTTTTACATTAAGTTTATTGTCCGCCGTTTTAATTTTTGCCTCAAACTTTTTTGTAAATGTTGTCATTCCATTTTATTTGCAGGATGCACGCAAACTAAGTGCTAGTTATGCTGGTCTATTAATGATGGTATTTCCGTTATTAATGGTGGTTGGGGCTCCTCTGAGTGGCTATTTGACGGATAAGATTGGCCCAGGTATTTTAACATTTGGCGGATTGTTGCTCTTGTGCTGTACGTCGTTAATGTATATGTTTTTAGATATGAATTCGCCTATCTGGTATTATGTGATTGCAACAGCCATTATGGGCTTGGGAAATGCACTTTTCCAGTCTCCAAACAATACAATGGTTATGAGCAGTGTTGAAAAGCAAGATTTAGGTGTAGCAGGAAGTATGAATTCTTTTGCTAGAAACTTAGGAATGGTCATTGGGATTGCGTTGTCAACGACCATTTTATATCGTGGCATGAGCGAAGCCTATGGTGAACGAGTAACCACGTATCTGGCTAATCGCCCAGATATATTTATTGTGGGAATGCGTGAAACCTTTTTTGTCGCCTTTCTATTATGTGTGGCGGCCTTTATATTAACGATTTTACGTTTTCGGAAAACAACCAAATAAGTAAAAAGAAGCAGACGAGAAAGATCCATGATTTTTCTCGTCTGTTTCTTTACTAGCTAAGAAAATAAGCAAATGCGATTGTATATTTCTAATTCTCTGTTACAATAAAGAAAGTAAACTGTACTAAACTGTACTACTTTTAAGAATGAATTTGACGATTAATTATCATAAGAGTGTGTAGAAAATACCGTAGGAGGAATACAAATGGAACTGATAGGACATGGACATTCATGTATTGAAATTCGTCTAAACGACGGCACGAACCTTTTATTTGATCCTTTTATTAATGGCAACCCTTTAGCGGACGTTTCACTTGAAGATTTACACCCTGATTACATCTTAATCACTCACGGACACAGCGATCATATTGGCGATATGCTAGCAATTGCTCAAGCCAACAAGGCAACAATTATTGCGATAGCTGAAGTGGCTACGTATGCACAGTCGCAAGGGGTAAAAGCGCATGGAATGAATCTAGGTGGGCGTTATGTCTTTCCTTTTGGTTCGGTTAAATTTGTGCCAGCTTTGCATAGTTCCGGTTATGAAATAGACGGCGTAATGACCTACATGGGCGAAGCAAGTGGGATTATTTTAGAAGCAGAAGATAAAAAAATTTATCACGCTGGTGATACGGCGTTGTTTTCAGATATGCGCCTTTTTGCAAAAGACAAATCCATTGATGTAGCGTTCTTACCAATTGGCGATAATTATACGATGGGACCAGAGGATGCGCTAGAAGCAGTCTCTTACTTAAATCCCAAAATAACAATTCCAATTCATTACAATACCTTTCCTGTTATCCAACAAAATCCAGCAATATTCGCAGAGCAAGTAGTTGGCGGGAAAGTATTAAACCCAGGAGAGACGATCCTAGTTTAGGAGGAAATTATGGCGACGAAACATGATCAAATTTTAAAACATATTGAAGAATTACCAATTGGCGATCGAATCTCTGTTCGAAGCATTGCCAAAAGTTTAAGTGTTAGTGAAGGAACAGCGTATCGGGCCATCAAAGATGCAGAAAATATTGGGCTTGTTTCCACCATTCAACGTGTTGGTACGATACGAATTGAGCGGAAGTTAAAAAAACATATTGAAAAATTAACATTTGGTGAAGTGGTCCGGATTATTGAAGGGGATGTGTTAGGCGGTAGCTCTGGTCTAGACAAAGTCCTTAATAAATTTGTAATTGGTGCGATGACAGAAACCGCGATGACGCGATATATTACTCCAGGCTCCTTAATGATTGTTGGTAACCGCCAAGGTGTGCAAAAGCTTGCTTTAGAAAATGGGGCAGCCGTTTTAATTACAGGTGGATTTGAAACATCTGAAGAGATTGCGCAGTTAGCAGATCGTCTGGGTATGCCTGTCTTGAGAACCACATATGATACATTTACTGTGGCTACTATGATTAACCGTGCTTTAAGTGATCAGCTGATTAAAAAAGACATTTTACTCGTCAGTGATATTTATACAGCGCTTGAAAAAACCAATTATTTGTTGACAACTCAAACGATTGCAGATTATCAGGCATTATCTGAAAGTACCCATCATTCTCGTTTCCCAGTAGTAAATAAGAAATTACGTTTAGTGGGGATTGTCACAGCCAAAGATGTCATTGGTAAAAGTGAACATTTAACCGTGGATAAAGTCATGACAAAGGATCCCAATGTTGTGAAAAAGATGATGAGTGTAGCGAGTGTCAGTCATCAAATGATTTGGGATGGTCTAGAAGTCATGCCGGTGGTGGAAGATGATTTAGCGCTTGTTGGAATTGTTTCTCGCCAAGATGTGATGAAAGCCATGCAATTGGTGCAACGACAACCACAAATTGCAGATACAATTTCAGATCAAATTTCCGGGGAAGTGATGCCTGTTGAAGAAAATGGCAAAGAAACAACCCGTTTTCGTTTTTCGGTTGCGCCCCAAATGGTTAACAGTGTTGGTACCATCTCGTTCGGTGTCCTAAGTGAAATTATTTCTAACGTGACACAACGAACAATGTTGATGAATCAAAAAAGAAATGTATTAATTGAACAAGTGAATCTACATTATTTGCGGCTAATCCAGTTGGAAAGTGAATTGGACATTCGTCCACGGATTTTAGAAATTGGTCGTCGCTCTGCAAAATTAGATATTGAAGTTTATTTAGAAAATGTCATTGTGGCAAAAGCAATTGTTGTTTGCCAAGTGATGGAGAGAACGTAGGAGGCTACAAAGAATGGACGTAGTAAAAGAAATTATGGCAGCAATTAAACAATATGAAACAATTATTATTCATAGACATCAAAGGCCCGACCCAGATGCAATTGGCTCACAGGTTGGGTTAGCAGAACTCTTAAGAGCGAGCTTTCCTGAAAAAAATATTTATCAAGTAGGCGGACCAGTGGAAGGCTTAGAGTTTTTAGCTGAAATGGACGTTATTACTGACGATGTCTATCGAGGTGCATTAGTCATTGTAACAGATACTGCAAATGCTCCACGAATTAGTGATGCGCGTTTTTCTTTAGGCGATCAATTAATTAAAATCGATCATCATCCGAATGATGAACCTTATGGAGATTTAGTTTGGGTGAATACAAATGCAAGTAGTTGTAGTGAAATTATTGTTGATTTTTGGCAACAGCATTTAGCAGAATTAACGATGACAGATAATGCAGCTCGTTTATTGTATGCTGGGATTGTGGGGGATACAGGACGTTTTCTTTATCCTTCCACTTCGGCGCATACACTCGCTGTCGCTGCGCAATTGCGTACGTTTAACTTTAATGCCGCAGACTTAAATCGTGAGTTAGACCAAATGCCTTTAAAGGTTGCTAAATTAGCGGGTTATATTTATCAAAATTTAGAAATCGACGCAAATGGCGCTGCTCGTGTCGTTTTACCACAAAGTATTTTAAACAGTTATGATATTGTCGATTCTGAAACGGCAGCCATTGTTTCAATGCCAGGAAAAATTGAAGATGTTCTCTCATGGGCAATCTTTGTTGAACAGCCGGAAGGTTATTATCGCGTTCGGTTACGTTCCAAAGGACCAATCATTAATACAATTGCTAAAAAACATCATGGCGGCGGCCATCCTTTGGCAAGTGGCGCTAATGCACGTGATGCGGCTGAAATTGAAGTGATTTACCAAGAAATCCAAGCAGCTTGCCAAGAGTGGGCTCAAAAATAAATAAGTAATTAGAAAGTAGTTATCGGACGTTGATAAATCATTAGGACTACTTTTCATTCACTAGAAAATAAGGTAAAATGAAAAAGAATTATTTTTTACAAAGGAGAACGTTAATGACAGAGCAATTACCAAACTGCCCTGAATGTGGGTCGGCATATGCCTATGAAGATCGCGGATTATTTATTTGTCCAGAATGCGGTCATGAATGGTCACCAACAGAAGAAGTTGCAGAAGAAGGCTTAGTAGTCAAGGACTCAAATGGCAATCTTTTAGCGGATGGTGACAGTGTTACTGTAATCAAAGATTTGAAAGTTAAAGGTGCCAGTGGCGCAATTAAACAAGGCACAAAAGTGAAAAACATTCGTTTAGTGGAAGGTGATCATAACATCGATTGTAAGGTAGATGGCTTTGGTCCAATGAAGTTAAAATCAGAGTTTGTTAAGAAAAATTAAATTTCATTTGAATGATGAGACAGTAAGAGTCTAGGACACAACCATCGTCCTAGACTCTTACTAATGTTTATCGGTCTTGTATTTTATCATTGTACGAAGGCCGTGCCAAGCGTTGTAAAGTGTGAGGATTAACCCGATACCTAAAGGAATCCATAACCATTGCGGAGAATAAGCGGCATCTTTTAACGTTTCAGGGTTGATGGTCCATGATTCTTGCAATACTTGGAAACTAAAAACCATGAGAAATGTTGAAATAAGTAACAAAATAAACCGTAAATAATGAATCGTTGTTTGACGGTGAATCAGTGCAAAGAGTAAGTAGAGCACAAGTAAAAATAGCGGCACTCCAAACGCAAAATATGGCTGTAACATGAGAACGTCCTCCTTTTTCTTAATGATACTGCAAAGGAGAGGATTTGCAAAATAAAATTTATTGTTGGTACATTTTTTTAGAAACAAGTATAGTGTTATTGAGGCATTCATACTTGAAATTGTTTATCTTGGAGGAATTTTTATGGCAGTATATAGCGAACCAATTAAATGGGCAATCATTATTTTCCCGTTTCTAGCATTTTTTATTTCTGGGGCATTATTAATCTATGAATACCGCAAATATGGTTCCTTTGTTTGGACACGAGCAATGATTTTGTATTCATTTGTTTTTTATTTATTATGTGCCTATTTCTTGGTGATTTTACCTTTGCCATCTCGGGCAGAAGTGGCTCAATACACAGGACCAACAATGGAACTGCGGCCTTTTCATTTTATTTCAGGGATTTTAAACGAAACTGTTTTTTCGCTCAAAGATCCAAGTACGTATTTGCCAGCATTAAAACAGCATGCCGTTTTAGAACCACTGTTTAATGTTTTATTAGTTTTACCTTTTGGTGTGTATTTACGGTATTATTTCAAATGTTCATTTTTAAAAACAGTTCTTGCGAGTTTTTTATTGTCATTATTTTTTGAATTAACACAGTTATCTGGCCTTTATTTTATTTATCCACGTTCGTATCGCTTGGCGGATGTCAATGATTTAATTAATAATACCGTCGGAGGCATGGTCGGTTATTGGTTGACGCCACTCTTTACCTTTTTATTGCCAACACGAGAAGAAATTGATGCCACCTCTTATGAAAAAGGGCAGACAGTTAGCCTGTTAAGACGTTTCTTTGCATGGGGAATTGATTGGTTGGTGATTGGCTTTGTGCAAGGCCTGCTCGTTTTTGGACTAAATTTCATTCCAGCTTATAAAAATTGGGCAACCAATTATCCGATTTTTTCAGATCGGATGTGGTTCTTTATCATGGTGTTTGCGGTCTTTATCGTCATGATGAAACTGACAAATGGTCAAACGTTAGGGAAAAAAGTTGTTCGCATTCGGGTGGTTGAAACAGGACATGAAAAAATTCGTTTAAAAGCCTTGTTTGTTCGCTACGGTTATTTGTATTTTGTGTATGGTTTAATTAGTATTTATCTAGCTAATGCCACTGATTTATTGAATTCTTCTAATCGGATGTTGCAAATGGTGTCACTGCTTCTGTATTTGTTCTGTTTAATTTTATATTTACTATTTTTGATCAACGTTTTGTTAACCTTGATTCGTAAAAAACGGCGTTTGTTTTATGAAAAAGCCAGCCACACTTATACAGTCAGTACATTAGAAGTTGCGAAAACAAAGGAATCAGCAGGTGAGTAAAAGTTGTTTTTGTGTTATAATGCCAAAGTGCATAAAGAATTTAACGAGAAGAGGTGAGGCAAGTGCCTTCATTTAAACAATTTCAATTTCAACCTTTTATCAACGAAGCACTCGCAGAAAAAGGGTTTGAAGAACCAACAGAAGTCCAAGAAAAATTAATCCCAATCATTAAGAAAGGGAAAAGTGTCATTGGACAATCGCAAACAGGAAGTGGAAAGACGCATACTTTTTTACTTCCATTAATGGATAAAGTTAAGCCAACTATCGACGAAGTACAAATTGTGATTACTGCGCCTAGTCGTGAATTAGCCAATCAAATTTATCAAGAAGCGCAGCAACTGGCTCGTTTCAGTCAACCAGAAATTCGCGTGTCAAATTTTGTTGGCGGAACAGATAAACAACGTCAATTAAATAAATTAAAGCATCAGCAACCTCATGTGGTGATTGGTACACCAGGGCGTATTTTAGATATGATGAATGAACAAGCCTTGAAAGTGCATACGGCTTTTGCCTTTGTTGTCGATGAAGCAGACATGACATTAGATATGGGCTTTTTAGCAGAAGTCGATCAAATTGCTGGCCGTTTGCCAGAAAAATTACAAATGCTCGTTTTTTCTGCAACCATTCCAGAAAAATTACGACCATTCTTAAAAAAATATTTAGAAAATCCAGTGATTGAACATATCAAACCAAAAGCAGTTATTTCAGAAACAATTGACAATTGGTTGATTTCCACCAAAGGAAAAAACAGCAATCAAATAATTTATCAATTATTGACTATCGGGCATCCTTATTTAGCGATTGTTTTTGCAAATACTAAACAAAGAGTTGATGAAATCACCGATTACTTAAAAGATCAGGGCCTAAAAGTTGCCAAAATTCATGGAGACATCACACCACGCGAAAGAAAACGTGTGATGCGTCAAGTTCAAAATCTTGACTACCAATATGTGGTAGCTACTGATTTAGCCGCACGTGGGATTGATATTGAAGGGGTTTCACATGTCATCAATGCAGAAGTTCCACATGAATTGGACTTCTTTATCCATCGGGTTGGCCGCACAGGACGTAATGGATTGAATGGGACTGCCATAACATTATATTCACCAGCAGATGATGAAGCGATTACTCAGATTGAGCAGTTAGGTGTTTCTTTCAAACCAAAAGAAATTAAAAATGGTGAGATTGTAGAGACGTATGATCGCAACCGTCGAACAAAACGAGAAAAATCTCGAGAAGAATTAGACCCAACGTTAATTGGTTTAGTGAAAAAGAAAAAGAAAAAAATTAAACCAGGATACAAGAAAAAAATTAATTGGGCAATTGAAGACAGCAATAAGAAAAAACGTAAAATTGAACGTCGTCAAAAAGATCGTTCTGCTAGAAAAGCAAAAAAGAATTCTTCTAACTAACATTGTTGTGGATTATTTAAAGTAAGGGACGAGAATCGTAAAGATTCTCGTCCCTTACTTTTTTATATGATAAATATTTAAGTCACTTTTAAAATAACTCTTTTTTTAAAGTGACTATTGCTAAAAGTAGAGAAATTTACCAATTAATTGTAAAGATTTTTGTCGAAAACATCAAAATGTTAGTGTTAAAGATCAACATTTTGATGTTTTCTCAAGAAAAAAATAATAAAATTACAGAATTTTTGGCGTGTTTTAGCAAAAAGTAGGAAGTTTCGGCTCTTTTTTTGTTAAAAAATCGGCTTTATTAGCTGATATTAAAGGAAATTCATTTTTTTTTACGGAGGATAAAAAAATTTTACACACAAAAAAATTCATTTTCTAATATAATATAAATAACCACCAAAATAAAGAATAAAGGAGCGAAGAGAGATGAAGATAAAAAGGTGTTTATTAATCAATCGCTGGAGGAAACACGCAATTTGGTAACGTAGTTTGGTTGGTGCGTTTAGTTATTGGTAGCAGAGAGAATTTTTAGGAGGAAAGAAGAAATGAGAAGGATTTTGGTATTAACAAAGAACATTTTAGTTGAGCAAACATTTCAGCAGCAATTACAACATTTAAATTATGAAGTCTTTTGTACGAACTGCTTTGAAGAAACTATAGAACATGAGTTAACTTTTTTTAATTATTTTGATGCAATTGTATTAAGCGAAACACTTTCTCAGAACGATTGCTTGAGATTATTAGGAAGTCTTTCATCGTTAGAGAAGCCGATTTATCGACGTTCACAATCGATGTGTAATAAACGTGAAGCAGAGATTTGGCAGGAAAGAGGTATTATCCGGTGGTTAGGCCTCAAAGATTCATTGGAAGATATTCGTGAAAAAATTGACACTGTCGATCAAAGTTTTGCCGAAGTAACAGCCGAGCTAATTGATGACCAAGTAAAAAAGATTCGCTTTACAAAAAACGAACAACGCTTTTTAAAAATCTTGTATCAGCATGCCCATGAAGGGTTGGATCGTGATCAAATTTGTCGCTTGCTTTGGCAGAAAGAACCAGATGCTTCTACAAAATCGCAGCTGTCTTTCGTATGTAAACGAGTGAAACAAAAATTTAGTGATGCAGGTATGAACGAAGAGATTATTACAACCTCTTGGGGAAAAGGGTATCAAATAAATGAACAAATTTTGCCTTATTTAGAGCAAACGTTATTTGAAACAGCTCAGTAAGGAAAGATTCCTACGAAAACAATTGACTTTTTAGCAGATCTTTCTTATACTTTTGACTATAAGCTAAAGGATATGAGGAATCTTATTTTGATCACAGAAAGCCGTTCATTGCTGAGAGAAGGGCATCAGATAAATTTACTTGCTCCCTTTAGATGGACTTGATAGAAATATCAACGCGACTCTGCGTTATAGAGCTTAAGAGGTAATGATCCAACATCATTGCAATCAAGGTGGTACCGCGAGCAATCGTCCTTGACTGCAATGGTGTTTTTTGTGTTCACAGTCTGCCGCTTAAGAGGGTACAAAACATAAATAGTTAATTATTAATAGAAAGTAGGAAAATCAATGAAAGAATTAACAAGTAGTCAAGTTCGTCAAATGTATTTAGACTTCTTTAAGTCTAAAGGACATTCAGTAGAACCAAGTGCTTCTTTAGTACCAGTAAACGATCCAACATTATTATGGATTAACTCTGGTGTTGCAACCTTGAAAAAATATTTTGATGGCTCTGTTGTGCCAGAAAATCCAAGAATTACGAATGCTCAAAAATCTATTCGTACAAATGATATTGAGAATGTTGGGAAAACGGCTCGTCATCATACAATGTTTGAAATGTTAGGGAACTTCTCAATTGGAGATTATTTTAAAAATGAAGCGATTCACTGGGCTTGGGAATTCTTAACTGGTGCTGAATGGCTTGCTTTTGACCCAGAAAAATTATATGTGACTGTTTATCCGAAAGATACAGAAGCAAAACGCATTTGGCGTGATGAAGTTGGTTTATCTGAAGACCATATTATTGATGTAGAAGATAACTTCTGGGATATCGGTGCTGGTCCAAGTGGTCCGGATACGGAAATCTTTTATGATCGCGGCGAAGAATTTTTAGATATTCCAGAAGATGATCCAGAAAATTATCCTGGTGGCGAAAATGAACGCTATTTAGAAATTTGGAACTTAGTGTTCTCTGAATTTAACCATACACCAGAAGATACGTACGAACCATTACCACATAAAAATATTGATACGGGCATGGGCTTGGAACGTGTTGTATCTATCATTCAAGATGCACCAACAAATTTTGAAACTGATTTATTTATGCCAATCATTCATGCGGTAGAAGCTTTAGGAACTAACGTGAAATATGGAGATGCACCACAAACGGATGTTTCCTTTAAAGTGATTGCTGACCATATTCGCGCCTTGTCCTTTGCAATTGGTGATGGTGCGCTTCCTTCAAATGAAGGTCGTGGCTATGTGTTACGTCGTTTATTACGTCGTGCGGTAATGCACGGGAAAAAATTAGGCATTAATGAAGCCTTTTTATACAAATTAGTGCCTGTTGTTGGCGAAATCATGGTAAGCTACTATCCAGAAGTATTACAACAAAAAGACTTCATCGAAAAAGTGGTTCGAACAGAGGAAGAACGTTTCCATGAAACCATCAATGAAGGTTTAAGCATGTTAAATGAGGTTATTAAAGAAGTTAAAGATGCAAAAGGCGATACATTAGATGGAAAAATTATCTTCAAACTTTATGATACTTTTGGCTTCCCAGTAGAATTAACGGAAGAAGTTGCAGAAGATGAAGGCTTGAAAGTCGACCATGCTGGGTTTGAAACAGAAATGGAAGCACAGCGTGAACGTGCTCGTTCTGCCCGCAGTAAAGAAACTTCAATGGGTGTTCAATCTGCTTTATTAACAGATATTAAAGTAGAAAGTAAATTTGTTGGCTATACAGAATTAACACATGATAGTGAATTATTTGTTATTATTCAAGGTGACGCACTAGTAAATGAAGCATCTGCAGGAACAGCCGAATTAATTTTTGCTGAAACACCATTTTATGCTGAAATGGGTGGACAAATTGCTGACCGCGGCTATGTAAAAAATACCGCAGGGGAAGTCGTTGCCAACGTGGTGGATGTGAAAAAAGCACCAAACGGTCAATTTTTACACAAAGTAGAAGTTTTGGCGCCATTAGCAGAAGGTCAAATTTATCAATTGCAAGTGGACGAACGGATGCGGACACGTATTTTGAAAAACCATACGGCAACCCATTTATTGCATCGTGCTTTAAAAGATGTGTTAGGGGAGCATGCCAACCAAGCAGGCTCATTAGTTGCACCAGGACATCTACGTTTTGACTTTACTCATTTTGGGCAAGTTACATCAGAAGAACTAGCGCGGATGGAAGCCATCGTTAACGAAAAAATCTGGGAAGCTATTCCTGTTGTCACAATTGAAACAGATATTGATACAGCGAAAAACATGGGCGCAATGGCGTTATTTGGTGAAAAATATGGCAAAGAAGTCCGTGTAGTTAATATTGGGGATTACTCTATCGAATTATGTGGTGGAACACACGTTGCTAATACAGAAGATATCGGGATTTTCAAAATTGTTTCTGAATCTGGAATTGGTGCAGGAGTACGCCGTATTGAAGCAGTGACGAGTAAAGAAGCGTATCAACTTTTACAAGAAGAAGAACGTCAATTGAAAGAGATTGCTACATTAGTTAAATCACCTCAATTAAAAGAAGTGGTTACGAAAACAGAGCAATTGCAACAACAATTACGTGATCTACAAAAAGAAAACGAACAATTGGCAGGCAAATTAGCGAACCAACAAGCTGGTGACATTTTTAAAGATGTCAAAGACGTCAACGGTGTTCGTTATATTGCCGCTCAAGTCAATGTTAAAGACATGAATCAATTACGCCAATTGGCTGACCAATGGAAACAAAAAGAATTGTCTGATGTACTAGTTCTAGCAACTGCACAAGATGAAAAAGTAAGCTTGTTAGCGGCTATGACAAAAGACATGAACGGAAAAGGCTTAAAAGCCGGTGACTTAATCAAAGCAATTGCGCCAAAAGTTGGCGGTGGCGGCGGTGGTCGTCCTGATATGGCTCAAGCTGGTGGGAAAAATCCAGCAGGGATTGCGGATGCCTTAGCAGAAGTTGAAAACTGGTTGGCAAATGCCTAATTAAAAATGTTTTCCCTATTATTAATATAAGGAGAATGCTCTTTATAGCAATAATGACAGCCCTCTTCAAAGTTATGAAATTGATTTTGAAGGGGGTTCTTTTTTATAAGTGATTAAGGAGAGAAAACAGTAGATTGCACGAATGTGTAAGTTTTCATCTTCAATTGACAATGGTATAATAAGCAACGGAGGAATCAAAAATATGAATGAAAATCAATTATCAAAACGTCTCGCAACGGTTGGTGATTTAATCCCTAGAGGAAGTCGCTTAGCAGACATTGGTTCAGACCATGCTTATTTACCAGTTGCTTTAATGTTAGAAAATAAACTGTCTTTTGCTGTGGCTGGGGAAGTGGTAGAAGGACCTTATCAATCTGCCAAAACCCAAGTCAGTAAATCCAATTTGACGGATAAAATTATCGTACGTTTAGCGAACGGGCTAGATGCAATTGAACCTGAAGATCAAATAGACGTCATTAGTATTTGTGGAATGGGCGGCACATTAATCCGAGATATTTTAGAAGCTGGACGCAAAAAAAATCGTTTAACAGGGAAGGAACGCCTTGTTTTACAACCGAATATTGGTGAACCAACTTTACGCCGCTGGTTAATGGCAAACGACTACAGTATTATTGATGAAACAATCGTGGAAGAAAACCGTAAGTTGTATGAAATTATCGTAGCCGAAAAAACAGAGCAATCCGTTTCTTATACGGACCAAGAATTACTATTTGGGCCAGTTTTAATTAAAAAACAAGGACCGGTTTTTACTAAAAAATGGCAACGAGAATTAAAACAGCGCAAAACTGTTCTTGCACAACTAGCAAAAGCAAGTGGAGAACATATTGAAAAACAAGCGAAACTACAGCAAGACCAACAATTAATTGAGGAGGTGCTGGCCAATGGCTGTGAACGGTAAGACATTGATTCGACGTTTCAATGACTATTGTCCCGAGTGGCTAGCTGAAACGGGAGATCCTGTGGGCTTGCACATTGGTACGTTAGATAAACCAATTGAAAATGTGATGGTTACCTTAGATGTTCGTCCTGAGGTCGTTGCAGAAGCAATTGAGAAGCAGGTTGATTTAATTATTGCGAAACACCCACCTATTTTCCGCCCAGTTAAGCGATTAACCACAGATAATTTTCAAGAAAAAATGTACGCTGATTTATTAAAACACGATATTGCTGTTTACGCAGCGCATACTAATATGGATATTATTGACAATGGGCTAAATGATTGGTTTTGTGAATTATTGGGAATTAAACAGACCACCTTTTTAACTAAAACACATACTGTTCCTTATAAAAAATTAGCCGTTTTTGTGCCAATTGATGAAGCTCCGCAAATGAGAGAAGCTTTAGGTCTAGCTGGCGCTGGAGCTCAAGGTGATTATTCTAAAACAAGTTACTCTTTAATTGGAACAGGACGTTTTACACCAACACAAGGAGCAAATCCCACGATTGGCGAAATTGGTCAAGAAAGTGTCGTCCAAGAAGCAAAAATCGAAGTGATTTTCCCTGAAACTAAACAAGAACAAGTTCTTGCAGCTATGTTACAGGCGCATCCTTATGAAGAACCGGCGTATGATGTTTATACCATTGAAAATCAATCAAAAGAATTTGGTTTAGGTCGGGTTGGAGTATTAGACAAGCCTGTGAGACTCTCTGATTTTGTACAGCAAGTCAAGGAAGCTTTCCAATTGGATGGCTTGCGGGTCATTGCAAAAGATGATACTAAAATGATTCAACGGGTAGCCATTTGTGGTGGAAGTGGTGAAAAGTTCTATCATGATGCATTACGTAAACAAGCCGATGTCTATATTACTGGTGATGTGTATTATCATACGGCACATGACATGATTGCTGAAGATTTACCAGTTATCGATCCTGGTCATTACATTGAAGCGCTTTGTAAGCCAAAACTTGTGGAATTAATGAATCAATGGAAACAAGAAAATGAGTGGGCTGTATCCATTTTTGAATCAGAAGCGAATACCAACCCATTTCGTTTTAAATAAAAAAATGAAGATTAAAGGAGTGTTCTTTTATGTATGAAAATTTATTACCTCGTTTTTTACGCTATGTGAAAACAGAAACACGCTCAGATGCAACTAGCACAACGACACCATCAACACAAACACAAGTAGCCTTTGCACAAACCTTAAAAAAAGAATTAGAAGAATTAGGGATGAGCGATGTTATTTATAACGAAACAAATGGTTTTGTGATTGCTACGTTACCTAGTAACGTGGAGAAAGACGTTCGTTCAATCGGCTTTATTGCCCATATGGATACGGCTGATTTTAATGCAGTGAATGTTTCTCCGCAAATTGTTGAGAACTATGACGGAGAATCAACGATTCCTTTAGATAAAGAAGGCAAATTCACTTTAAACACGAAAGACTTTCCTAACTTAAAAAATTATCGTGGTGAAACACTTATCACAACCGATGGTACCACTTTATTAGGAGCTGATGATAAATCAGGTATTGCGGAAATAATGACAGCCATGGAATATTTAATTAATCACCCAGAAATTAAACATGGCACCATTCGTGTGGCTTTCGGTCCCGACGAAGAAATTGGTGTAGGTGCCGACAAATTTGATGTCGCTCAATTTAACGTGGATTTTGCTTATACAATGGATGGCGGACCAGTAGGTGAATTACAATTTGAAACGTTTAATGCGGCGCAAGCAGAAATTACAATTCAAGGGAAAAACGTTCATCCAGGAACAGCAAAAAATACAATGATTAATGCGTTACAATTAGGAATTGATTTCCATAATGCCTTACCTGCTGACGAAGTTCCAGAAAAAACAGAAGGTGAAGAAGGCTTTTATCATTTAGCAGCGTTTGCTGGAACGCCAGAAGAAGCTACAATGACGTATATTATTCGCGATCACAATCGCGAGATTTTTGAAGCACGTAAAGCTAAAATTAAAGAAATTCAGCAAACATTGAATGCACCATTTGATGAAGAACGAATCAAAGTTGATTTATTTGATCAATACTATAATATGCGAGAAGTGATTGAAAAAGATATGTCCATTGTCGAAATTGCTAAACAAGCAATGGAAGAATTGTCAATTCAACCAATTATTGAACCTGTTCGCGGTGGAACGGATGGCTCAAAAATTTCTTATTTAGGGATTCCAACACCAAATATCTTTGCTGGTGGCGAAAATATGCATGGCCGTTTTGAATTTGTTTCATTACAAGCCATGGAAAAAGCGACCAATGTGATTATTAAAATTGCTGAATTAAATGCAAAATAAATGAGGCACTCAATAGGAAAGTAAGAAAACGGGCAACCGAGAGCTTACTTTCCTGTTGTAGTTTCATGAGTCATTGAAAATTTTTTTGCAATTAGAATCAGAACAAGGTATCCTAGTACAGTAACTAGTTAGGAGGCCAGAAAGAATGCTTCAGTGGATAGTAATCATTTATTTCCTCGTCATTAATTTAGTATTGTTTAGTATGATGGGTTATGATAAAAAACAAGCAAAACATGGGAACTGGCGTATTCCAGAACGCCGCTTATTGACGATAGGACTTGTCGGTGGCGGTCTAGGTGGGCTAATGGGACAAAAGAAATTTCATCATAAAACCCAAAAACCAGTTTTTGCATTGTGTTATTCAATTGGCGTAATCGCGATGATTAGTTGCATCTATCTAACGTTTAAGTAAGAACAAAAAAGGAGAAGCGATGAAAGGAAAAGTAAAAATTGGCTTAAATATGTTGTTAATGATTATCGTTTTAGGCGTAATCTTTTATGTCATGGATAATTCATTAAGTGATATTTTTGCTCAACTGATGGAAACGAGTTGGCTGGTGCTGATTGCTGTTATTTTTTTTGGTGTAGTTTATCAATTTGCAGAAGGGCGCTCAATCAAGGAAATAGCTCGTTATTTTAACAAAGACTTTACGACAGTGGATGGTTTTTTTACTTCTTGTTATGTAGCATTTTATCGGATTATTTCATTTGGCACGGGAACCTTGCTTTCAGAAATTTATTTTTATAAGAAAAAGGGAATTCCTGTTTCTAAAAGTGTGGGGATAACGGCATTACATATGATTATGTACAAAGCAGCCGTGATTTTTTTAGCAATTATTGGTTTGATTATTCAATTTTCCCTGTTTTATGAAAATGCGCCTAAGATGATTCCATTCATTTTAGCAGGTGTTATTTTAACATTAGTAATAATTGCAGCATTACTTATTTTATCTAGTAGCTTAAAGTTGCAAGTTTTATTGGTTAAGTTTGCCAATCGTTGGTTTAAACGACCAAAACTAAGAGATTGGGTGGATAATTGTAATTTACAAATCTATTCCTTGCGTGCGGCTGTCCAAACAATTACACAAGATCGCTCAGCGTTGCTTCGAATCTTTTCATGGAATGTATTTAAATTATTATTTTGGTACATTATTCCTTACATTGTTTTAGTAGAAAATCACCCGAATATTGATTTATTATTAGTGATGTCCTTTACTAGTTTTGCTGTTATTCTTTCAGGAGTTATTCCAACACCTGCTGGCATTGGTCCATTTGAATTTGTTTACTTATTGTTGTTTAAACCATTGGTCGGCAATGTTGATGCTGTAGCATCTGTTTTACTGTATCGATTTGGTAGCTTTGTGTTACCCTTTTTGATTGGCTTGGTTTATGTCGCCATTGAGAAACGAAAATCATTACGCATTGAGATTGAAGAAATAAAACGTCAAACAGATGAATAAGTTAGAACGAGAAAAAGAGCGACTCTTTTTCTCGTTCTTTTTTTTTAAAAGGAATTGACTTGTACGAGGGATGTCTTATAATAGACTTAATACATGACTAAAAAATATTTTTTTGAACTAATAAAAATTATGGTAAAGGGGTGGCGAAAATTATTGCTGATTGTACAGCAGTGCTGTTATGCGGCGGGAAAAGTTCACGGATGGGATTTGATAAAGCATTATTGAAAATTCAAGGCCAATACGTGATCTTGCAAACAGCTGAAAAGTTAATGGAACTGTTCGAAGAGGTTATTTTAGTAACGAATGATAGTCAAAAATTTCCTAAGGCGTTTAGAAAATGCACAATCATTCAAGATATGTATCTTGGAAAGGGGCCATTAGGTGGGATTGTGACAGCAATGAACTATACTCAGAAAGCTGAAGTGTTTGTAATTGCCTGTGATATACCAACTTTTTCTCCTAAACTTGTGTATCAGTTAGCCTCTAAGCGTGGACAAAATCAAGTAACAATCTTTGACTTTGAAGGTCGTCAAGAACCATTATTTGGCTTTTATCGATGTTCTTGTTTACCAACATTTCAAAAACAGCTTGCGCAAAATAACTATCAGATTCGCCAAGAATTTGAGCATCTATCTGTAAAAACGGTGCAACTATCAAAAGAGAATCAACTTAAAAATGTCAATCGAAAAGAAGAATTGTCTCAGTGGTATCGATAAAAAGGAGGAATCGTAATGGATTTTTTCAGTAGTGAAGAAATAGTTGCAAGCTTAGGTGATAAGGCAGAAATGAAAGGGAAATTATCGTTTGTTCGACTCTGTATTTTAGGCATCATGGCTGGTTTTTGTATTGCACTGGGTTACTTGGCGTTTATTCGTATCACTGGAACCGCCCCCACAGAATGGGGAAGTTTTAACAACTTTCTGGGTGGAGCATTATTTCCAGTTGGATTGATAGCGCTTACTTTTGTTGGTGGTGAGTTAGCAACAGGCAATATGATGGTAATGACATTAGGCGTATTACAGAAAAAGGTTCGAGTGGGCGCTCTTTGTTATAACTGGCTAGTTGTTTTATTGACCAATTGTCTAGGCGGATTTCTCGTAGCGTATTTATTTGGCCATATTGTTGGGTTAACTGAAGGTGCGTTTCTGGATAAAACAGTCGCAGTTGCTCAGGCGAAAATTGCTGATCCACCGCTAGTTGCTTTTGTTTCAGGGATTGGCTGTAATATTTTTGTTTGTTTAGCGGTTTATCTCGGAGCGTTGGCAAAATCATATTTAGGTAAAATGTTTGGCTTGTGGTTTCCTGTCATGGTTTTCGTTGTTTGTGGGTTTCAACACGTGGTCGCCAATGCGTTTATTATTCCAGCGGCAATTTTTTCACAAAGCACCACAATCAGTTGGTGGGATTATTTGCAAAATACACTATGGGTATTTTTAGGCAATGCAGTAGGTGGCAGTCTTTTTATGGCCGTACCATTGATCTTTATGACAAAACCAGCAACTGTCAAACCAAGAGTTGAGAAAACGATTCAGACGGAGGAGCTCTATGGCAATTGAGATACCAAACATGATTCAAATTGGTTCTACTGGTCGGAATAGTGGCAAAACGACATTAGCCGAAGTCCTTATTAAACAGTACCAAGAAGTCTATCCAATTTATGGCTTGAAGATTATTACGATTAGTGGTCAACGAGGGGTGTGTCAACGAGGCACAAAAGGATGCGGAATTTGTACCAGTATTACAGCTGGTTATGAATTAGTAGAAGAGCAAGAGACGATTGGCAATAAAGATACCATGAAATTATTAGCTGCAGGTTGTCAAAAAGTTTTTCTATTGAAAGTTTTTCAAGAAAATTTGGCGGAAGCCATTCAGCAATTTCTGAAAGCTGTGCCGGCCCAAGCATTAATCATTTGTGAATCAAATTCATTACGTAATGTTGTACAGCCAGGACTATTTCTTATGATGAATAACCAGAATCGCCAAAAAGAATCAGCAAAAAATGTTATAGATAAAGCCGATTTTTGTTTACTATCTGCTGAAATACCAAAAGAATTGCGTATCTATTATCAAGGAGAACAACTTCAAGTTTCACTAAAAAGGGGGAATAAAAAGGAATGTGTGCATTAAGCTTAATTGAAAAAGAAGCGATTATTCTAGCAAACGATGCTGATCCACAACGAATTTTAAATATTTTAATTGAATTACAATTTGCTTCAGAGGAAGGGTATATCGATCAGGAAACAGCTCAATTAGTTGCAGAGCATCTACATTTAACGGAAGCGCGAGTCTATGAAATCGTCAGTTTTTATGCCATTTTAAAGACGGAACCGCAAGCGAAGTATGTCTTGAAGATTTGTAACAGCACACCGTGTCATTATACTGGTGGGGCGATGGTTGCAGAGGTATTAGAAACCATTTTAGAAGTGCCAGAGAATCAGCCGACCCCAGATGGCTTATTTATGTATCACAGTATTCCTTGTATCGGGGCTTGTGATTTAGGTCCAGTAATTAAAATTAAGGACACCGTTTTTAGTCAACTAACAGAAGAGAAAATTTATCAATTAATTCAACATTTACAAAATGATTGCTATGAAGGACTGTAGGAGGTGAGTCAATGCTTAAGAGAAACCAACCAATGTTATTAGAGAGAATGGGGAAAATGCAATCTGCGACCGATGTTTCTGAATATTGTAAATACGATGGATTTGATGGTTTAAAAAGAGCAATTTCACTATCGGATGAAGAAATTTTAAACGAACTGGATATTGCGCACTTAAGAGGTCGCGGTGGAGCAGCCTATCCTTTAGGAAAAAAATGGCGCCATCTTTATCATGCAAAAGGAACCACAAAGTACATTGTTTGTAATGCTGATGAAGGCGAACCAGGGACCTTTAAGGATAAAGTACTTTTATCTGAAGATCCATTGAGTGTGATTGAAGGAATGATCATTGCTGGCTATTTATTTTCAGCAAAAGCAGGTTATATTTATATGCGAGGAGAATATCGCAGAATCCAAAAAACATTTCAAGAAGCACTGGATAATGCACGACAAGCTGGCTTTTTAGGGGAAAACATTTTAGGAATTGAAGGATTTAATTATGATATTACGATTATTTCTGGTGCTGGCGCCTATATTTGTGGGGAAAATTCAGCACTTTTAAATTCAATTGAAGGAAAAACGGGGCGGCCGCGTGTCAAACCACCACACTTAGCAGATGTTGGTTTATATTTGCAACCAACATTAGTAAATAATGTTGAATCATTTGCAAGTGTTCCTGTAATTTTACGAGAAGGTGGACAAGCCTTTTTAGAGATGGGTACTGCCGATGGTGGCGGAACAAAGCTAATTTGTTTGTCTGGACATATTAAAAATCGGGGCTTATACGAGGTCAACCTTGGAACACCATTAGAAGAAATAATTTATGGCGAGCAATACGGCGGAGGCTCTGCAACTGGTCGAGCATTAAAATTTATTCATTTCGGTGGACAATCCGGTCCAATTGGTGCTGTCGCAACGTTAACGGATTGTTTGTATTCTTACGAAGATTTATGGGCCCATGACTTATCTGTCGGCTCTGGTGCAATTGTAGTAATGGATGATTCAGTCAATGTTGTGGACTATTTAGTACACGTAGCGGCCTTTTTTGCTCATGAGTCCTGTGGTAAATGCACCCCTTGTCGATTGGGAACAACTAGGATTTTGGAATTATTGAGTAAATTCAATCGGAAAGAGGCAACAGCTAGTGATTTGCCACGATTGGAAAAGATGCTCACGCATGTCACGCGATTATCAGCTTGTGGTTTGGGCCAATCCGTCGCAACTTCAATGAAGAGTGCATTGGCTTTGTTTCCAGAAGAATTTGAAACGACTGCTGAAACAGAAATCTATGCCACCAGCAAAGGAGGTTGGTAAAAATGAAAACAAAGTTGCATACGCAAACAGTTACGTTGTCTATTGATAACCAAGAAGTAACTGTGCCTAAAGGGACTACTATTCTCGAAGCAGCGAAAACGCTAGGTGTTGAAATTCCAACGCTCTGTCATTTAAAGGAATTAGCACCTGATGGTTCTTGTCGGATGTGCGTGGTTGAGGTGGAAGGCGGCCGACGTGGTGGCTTAACAACTGCTTGTACGGCACATTGTCAAGAGGACATGGTTGTGTCAACACATTCTGAAAAAGTTGTTGATTCCAGACGTTTTATTCTTGATTTATTATTGAGTAATCATAAATTAGAATGTTTTTCTTGTGGAAAAAACGGGGATTGTCAATTACAACAGTATGCGCTAGATTATGGGATTGATGCCACTAGCTTTACCGAGGGAAAAAGAATGCCTTGCCATCAAGAAGATACCAGTAATCCATTTTTCTCTTATGATCCAGAAAAGTGTATCATGTGTCGTCGTTGTGCTCGTGTCTGTCAATTGCGGCAGGGAAGAGATGTACTTAGTATTGCTAATCGTGGCTTTGAAACAAAAATGATGCCAAGTTATGGGCAGGCGTTTGATCAATCTATCTGTGAATCATGTGGCAATTGTGTCTCTTCCTGTCCTACAGGAGCGTTAACAGCAAAAGATACGAAAGAGTACCGCAAATGGGAAACCCAGAAAATTCCTACAACTTGTCCACATTGTGGGACAGGCTGTCAGATGAATTTACTCGTTAAAAATAATCGTTTGGTGGGTGTTGAACCCCTGGATGGACCAGCTAATAAAAATTTACTTTGTGTGAAAGGAAAATTTGCTTCATATAAATTTGTTGGGTCAGGAGATCGCTTAACGGAGCCATTAATTAAACGGAATGGGATTTTTGAACCTGCTTCTTGGGAAGAAGCCTTAACGCTTGTTTCGTCAAAATTTAACGAAATTAAAGCAGAAAACGGTCCGGATGCTCTTGCTGGTTTTTCGTGCTCTAGAGCGACAAATGAAGATAATTATGTCTTTCAAAAAATGGTGCGTGCTGCTTTTGGTACCAATAATGTTGATAACTGTGCCCGTGTTTGTCATTCGGCTTCGGTCCATGGTTTAGCCCAAACCTTAGGCTCTGGTGCGATGACTAATCCTATTGCTGATATCACTGAAGATGTCGACATGATTTTATTAGTAGGTTCCAATCCAGAAGAAGCTCATCCAGTTATTGGTGCGCAAATTCGCCAAGCCATCCAAAGAGGAACGCAAGTTGTTGTTGTTGATCCGCGGAAAATTAACTTAGTGAAGGATAGTGCGCTGCATTTACAAGTTCAGGCGGGAACGAATGTCGCATTTGCTAATGGCATGATGCATGTGATTTTGAAAGAAGGTTTAGCAGATCACCATTTTATTGAAGAACGGACAGAAGGATTTTTAGATTTAGAAAAAATGGTGGCTGATTATACGCCGGAAAAAGTCGCAGAAATTTGTCATATTCATCCAGAAGATTTAATTCAAGCAGCACGCATGTATGCAAAAGCAGAGAAAGCACCAATCATTTATTGTTTAGGCGTAACGGAACATTCGACAGGAACTGAGGGTGTTATGAGTATGTCTAATTTGGCAATGTTGGTTGGTAAAGTTGGAAAACCAGGCTGTGGTGTCAATCCTTTGCGAGGTCAAAATAATGTTCAAGGTGCTTGCGATATGGGCTGTATGCCTTATGATTTCCCAGGCTATCAAAAAGTCAATAATCCAGAAGTAATCGACAAATTTGAAAAAGCTTGGCATGTGCCGTTAAATCGAAACACAGGTTTAACTTCTACTAAAGTCTTGCCAGCAGCAACGGCAGGAAACGTCAAAGGCCTTTATATTTTTGGAGAAGATCCAATTGTTACGGATCCAGACACAGGACATGTTCGTCAAGCTTTAGAAAGTTTAGACTTTTTAGTTGTTCAAGAATTATTTATGACCGAAACGGCTGCTTATGCAGATGTCGTTTTACCAGGCATCAGTTATGCAGAAAAAGACGGGACATTTACAAATACAGAACGGCGCGTGCAAAGAGTCCGTAAAGCTGTTGAACCAAGAGGACAAGCGCGAGAAGACTATGAAATTTTTTGTGAAGTCATGACACGAATGGGCTATCCTTGTGCGTATGAATCTGCAAAAGAAATTATGAAAGAAATTTCAGCTGTGACGCCTTCGTTTGGTGGAATTAATTATGAACGATTAGAGAAGGAGAGCTTACAATGGCCTTGTCGTAGCTTGACAGATCCAGGTACGCCGATTATGCATGTGGGCAGTTTTGCTCGTGGGAAAGGTTTATTTAAAGCAATTCCGTATAAGCAAGCACAAGAATTACCAGATGAAGAGTACCCGTATTTAATGTCGACAGGCCGAATGCTTTACCATTACAATACCCGAGCGATGACAGGACGAACGGAAGGGATTAACCAAATAGCGAATCACTCTTATATTGAGATAAATGCAGTCGATGCACAAGCTCTGGGAATCCAAGAAGGTGACAAAGTTGAAGTTCATTCTCGACGTGGCAAAATTGAAACCTATGCGGCTGTCGGAAATCGAGTATTTCCGCAAGAAGTCTTTATGACATTCCATTTTCCAGATGGGAATGTTAACGAAATCACCAATGCTGTATTTGATGATATCGCCACAATTCCTGAATATAAAGTTTGTGCCGTTGCGATTAAACCAGTGAATAAATAAAAAAGGATGGTTAAAACATGATCGAGTTGGAAGAAGCACGAGAGAAAATGACCCAACATATGAAGAGTCAATGTGAAACAGAAGAAGTGGCGCTGCTTGATTCCTTGGGGCGGATTAGCGGAGAAACCATTTTTGCAGAGACAGCGATTCCTCATTTTCCTCGTGCCGGGATGGATGGGTATGCCGTTCGTGCAGTAGAAACACGAGGTGCGACTGCTGAAAGCCCAAGTTGTTTAAAAGTCGTCGGTTCTTTAGTGGCAGGGGATTCCATGTTTTATTGTAATCAGACGAATAACTGTGCGATTAAAATAACAACAGGTGCTTTTATTCCAACCGATTTTGATGCTGTAGTGCCACAAGAATGGACGGATTTTGGGCAAGACCATGTTAAAATTTTTCGCTCTGTCACTGCGGGCCAAAACTATGCGGAAATTGGAGAAGATATTGCTTTTCAGCAAAAAATTTTAGCAAAACATCAACAGATTAATAGTCGCATGATTGGTTTGTTGGCAATGCAAGGGATTGATAAAGTTGTTGTTTTGAAGCGCATGAAGGTGGGGATTTTAGCGACCGGTAGTGAGTTAGTTTCTTTGGAAGAACCACTGTCAGTTGGGAAAATTTATAATAGTAATCTCTACATGTTAGCAGCTTTTGTCAAAGCGAGTGGTAATGAAGTAATCCACCTAGACCATTGTTCAGATGACCCTGAAGAATTAGCGAAGAGGCTGATTGAGATTTCACCAAAACTTGATGTATTAATTACTTGTGGTGGTGTTTCGGTAGGTGAAAAGGATAATTTACCTTTAGCAATTAAACGTATCGGAGGAACAGAGTTGTTTCATTTTGTAAATATGAAACCTGGAACCCCAGTTATGGGAAGTAAATTTCAAGAAACACTCATTTTAAGCGTTTCAGGCAATCCGTTTGCGGCAATGGTTAATTTACATCTTTTTTACTGGACATTATTAGCTACTTTTTTTAATTGTGTCGAGTTAAATCTCAAGGAACGAACAGTAATTTTAGCGCATGAATTAGCCCCCAGTAGACTACGTCGATTTTACCGAGCGAAAGAAATAGATGGCAAAGTAAATTTAGTGACAAAAAGTCATCTTTCATCCAATTTATCAAATACTTTAGAAACAAATTGCCTGCTAGAACAACCAGCTGGTGTGTTACTCAAAAAAGGCGCGCTTGTAAAAGTCTATTATTGGCAAACTTGATGACAACCTGACCTAAGATTAGTATGAAAGTAAGCCATCAGTCGAGTCGACTGGTGGCTTATTGCTTATCAAGTTTTAAGACTAAGACAAAAGTCTGGTCAGGCTAAGCAAAGCACGTAATTTTTGTCGCTTAACTTTTTTAACTTCGATTTCTCGCTAAAAAAAATTATGGATGCCAGATTGTTTTTTTGATGCAAGAGTGATACACTTGAAAAAGAAGTATTGTGTAAACGTTAACAAATGTCAAATGTGAGGTGGAGAAATGGTTCAAAGTAAGGAATTTACGCACTTGAATACACAAGGAGAAGTGCATATGGTTGATATTTCGGAAAAAAATGACACTGAAAGAACAGCCCTCGCTTATGGAGAAATTCACATGTTGGAAGCGACAGCAGAAGCGATCCAGACCCAAATGATTAAAAAAGGTGAAGTATTACAGGTAGCAAGAGTAGCTGGGATTACCGCCGCAAAACGAACGTTTGAATGGATTCCTTTGTGTCATTTGGTTGCTTTGACAAAGTGTGAAATTCAGTTTGATTGGCGCAATCAAACTTGTTTAGAAGTACGTTGCTTTACAAAAACAGTGGGTTCAACTGGCGTTGAAATGGAAGCGCTAACAGGTGTGCAGGCAGCACTCTTAACAATTTATGACATGTGTAAAGCAATTGATCGAGGAATGACAATGACAAACATTGGTTTATTAGAGAAAAATGGTGGACGTAGTGGTCATTTCATTCGTTCTTCAATTAAATCAAAGGAAAGTGATGAGTGAACAGCATGAAAGATGCATTTAACCGTGAAATTGATTATGTTCGTTTGTCTTTAACAGATCGTTGTGACTTACGTTGCACGTATTGCATGCCAGCAACAGGTCTTTGCTTTTTAAAAAAAGAGCAGCTTCTAACAGATGATGAGATTATTTTTTTACTGAGGATATTAGCGAAAGAAGGCATCAAAAAAGTTAAATTAACAGGTGGTGAACCGCTTGTTAGACCAAATTTACTCTCTTTAATTAAAAGGATAAAGCAAATCTCAGGCATCGAAAAAGTAACCTTAACGACTAATGGCATGAAGTTAGCTCGTGAGGCTCAAGGATTAAAAGAGGCGGGCTTGGACGGCATTAATATTAGCTTAGACACTTTGGATCCAGAAGAATTTCGTGAAATAACAAGAGTTGGTCAGTTAAGGAATGTTCTGGCGGGCTTAGAACAAGCGATTGATGTGGGATTACCTAATATCAAAATTAATACTGTAGCTAGGAAAGAGCTAAGTGAAGCAACAATTGTAGAACTGGCTGAAATCGCTAAGAAAGAGACTGTGCATCTTCGTTTCATTGAAATGATGCCAATTGGATTAGGGAAGGAGCATCCAGGTAAGCAACAAGAAGAAGTAGAAGCCATTTTAACCAAATATTATGGAACGTTGCAACCATACAAAAAACCATTGGGCAATGGCCCTGCTAGTTATTACGCCTTAAAAGATTTTAAAGGAAAAATAGGTTTTATTAGTGCATTAGGGCATTGTTTTTGCGAGACGTGTAATCGAATTCGAATTACTGCAGACGGCCATTTAAAAACGTGCCTGCATTCTGCAGACGGCTACTCGTTAAAGGAAGCTTTAGCTATGGAACAAACAGCAGAATTGTTAGGGATTATCAAGAGTGGCATTGCCTGTAAGCCTGAAAAACATCTTTTCTTGGAACAACAAGGAGAACAACGATTTATGTCACAAATAGGAGGGTAAGTATGAAAACAGGAGAAATTATTGCAATAAATATTAGCCCGCGAAGAGGCACACAGAAAAAGGAAATTCCTGAAGTCAACTTAATTAAAGGTTTCGGATTAGAAAATGATGCGCACGGCGGTAATTGGCATCGACAAGTCAGTTTGTTATCTTTTGAAGAAATAACGGCTTTCAATGAAAAAGGAGCTCGGGTTGGCAATGGTGCTTTCGGGGAAAACATAATCGTCTCAGGGATTGATTTACGTCAATTACCTGTTGGAACGAAAATGAAAATAGGCGATTCCGAATTGGTGGTTACTCAAATTGGGAAAGAGTGCCATAAACACTGTCAGATTTATGCGCGAGTGGGCGATTGCATCATGCCTAGAGAAGGAATCTTTGCAGTTGTTGTGACAGAAGGTCATATTAAAAAAGGAGACCAGTTAGACGTTGTTTAAAGTGGGCATTGTAACATTAAGTGATCGTTGCTTTCAAGGACTTGCTGTCGACCAATCGGGTTCCTTGATTCGTGAACAGTTACCTGCGCTCTACCAGGTAACCAAACAAACCATTTTACCAGATGAAGAAAATCAATTAGTAGAGCTATTGCAAGAGTGGTCTAAGACCTGTGATTTGATTTTAACGACAGGCGGCACAGGGTTGAGTGAACGGGATCGGACCCCAGAAGCTACCTTACGTGTAGCAGAGCGAATCATTCCTGGGATCAGTGAGGGCTTGCGTCAACTTAGCTTGGAAAAAACACCATTTGCTATGTTAAGTCGAGGCGTTTCTGTTCAAAGAGGACGCACGCTCATTGTTAATTTGCCTGGTAGTCCAAAAAGTGTAACAGAACATTTGCATTTTTTGTTGCCTGTTTTGCCCCACGCTTTGGATTTAATCACAAATAAAAAAATCATACATGATGAGGAATAAACCATGAAAACAATTCGAACAGAAGAGGCAGTTGGCCTTCCGTTGAGTCATGATATTACGCGAATTGACTATGGAAAGACCAAGGAAGTGTGTTTTAAAAAAGGACATATAGTTGTTCAAGAAGATATTCCAATTCTTTTATCATTAGGGAAAAAACATCTGTTTGTTTCCTTGGATCCAGCAGAAATACATGAAGAAGAGGCAGCGACATTTTTGTATAACCTGTTAACAGATGACTCATGTCAGCCGAGTGAAGTCCATGAAGGAAAAATTGTTGCTAAAGCTAGCACGAGAGGTCTTTTAAAAGTCAATCGAGAAAAATTAATTGCTTTAAATGAAATTGAAGGTCTTGCCTTGTCAACTAAAATTACCAATATAGAAGTTCAGAAAGATGAAAAAGTTGCAGCCTTTCGAGTGATTCCACTAACAATTTCTAAAAGCCAATTAGAAAAGGCATGCCAGTTCAGCACGTCTGAGCCACTAATCTCTGTGAAACCTTTCAAAAAAATACGGGTCGGGATTGTAACTACTGGCAGTGAAGTTTACACAGGATTGGTTGAGGATGCTTTTTACCCTGTGTTAAAAGCCAAGTTCTCCGCGTATCCTTTAGTTACGATTGTCAAGCAAGAAATTGTCGATGATCAGCCGCAAAAAATTACTGTTGCGATCAAAAAGATGTTAGCACAAGGGCTTGATCTGATTGTTTGTACAGGTGGTATGAGTGTAGATCCTGATGATTTGACACCGTTAGCAATTAAGCAGACAGGTGCTGAAATCATAACCCATGGGACACCAGTCTTACCAGGCTCAATGTTTTTGCTGGCTTATAAAGGAGAGCAAACGATCATTGGCTTACCAGGTGGTGTTTTATTTTCAGAAAAAACTGTTTTTGATTTGTTGTTACCAAGATTAATGGCCAAAGAAGTGATTAAAAAATCTGAAATTATTGACTTGAGTTATGGCGGGTATTTATAAAAGAAAAGAGGCGTTCAAATGTCTAAACAAAAAAAGACTGTGTTCTTGCTTAGTTTATTCAGTTTAGTTGCCCTAATTGCTGCATGTACAAATCAGCCGCAAAAAGAAACAGTTTCAACAAAAAAAGAAGAAATAACCCTTGCGGCAGCAGCTAGCTTAGAATCAGTCATGGAGAAGAAAATTATTCCAGCCTTTGAAAAAGAGCATCCAGATATTCAGGTAACTGGAACCTATGATAGTTCTGGAAAATTACAGATGCAAATTGAAAAAGGCCTAAAAGCCGATGTATTTTTCTCGGCTTCGACAAAACAAATGAATGCATTGGTTGCAGAAAAACTAATTAATAAGAAAAGTGTCGTTCCTTTATTGGAAAACCAGCTTGTTCTTATTGTGCCTAACCAAGATCAAGCAAAGTGGCATGATTTTTCTGATTTAAAAAAAGCCCAAATGATAGCAATTGGTGATCCTGCAAGTGTTCCAGCTGGTCAATATGCCGAAGAAGGCTTAAAAGCTTTAGGCGCTTGGTCTTATGTAGAAAAACACGCAAGCTTTGGCACGAATGTAACAGAAGTCCTTGAATGGGTAGCTAATGCAAGTGCAGAAGCTGGCTTAGTTTATGCGACAGATGCAGCAACCAATTCAAAAGTAGCGATTGTTGCGGCCATGCCTGAAGCTGCTTTGAAGAAGCCAATCATCTATCCAGTTGGTAAAGTTGCCGCCTCTAAGAAACAAAAATCAGCGGATGCTTTTTTAAATTTTTTACAGAGTCAACAATGCAGAAAATATTTTGAAAATATTGGCTTTAAGTTAACAAAGTAGGTGGGAAAATGGATGTTCGACCAATTCTTTTATCTTTTCAGACAGCAATAATCGCCATTTTATTTACTTTTATTTTAGGAACAGGCGTTGCATATATTGTTTTTCGTTTGAAAAATCGTAAATTAAAAATTCTTTTGAATAGTTTATTTACGTTGCCATTAGTTTTACCGCCGACTGTTTTTGGTTTTTTTCTCTTAACTATTTTTGGTGTTCAGCAACCAGTGGGCCAGTTTTTACTTGATTTTTTTGCCATTCAAGTTGTTTTTTCGTGGCCAGCTACGGTTATTGCTGCCGTTGCTGTTTCATTTCCTTTAATGTATCGTTCAGCCTTAACGGCGTTTGAACAAATGGATAGTGAATTGTTGGCGGTAGCCCAGACACTCGGATTTTCGGAAAGTCGATATTTTAGAAAAATTGCGTTACCTTTGTCGATGAACGGTCTCTTGGCCGGTGGCGTGTTAGCCTTTGCCCGTGGGTTAGGCGAATTTGGAGCGACGACAATGTTAGCAGGGAATATTGCTGGCAAAACAAGAACGCTTCCTTTAGCTATCTACTCTGCTGTAGCAAGTGGGGATTGGCGCTTAGCCAATCAATATGTTGTGATTATGTTATTACTTTGCCTGATTATTTTATTTTTTACGGAATTTTTTAGTCAGCGCGCTTGGAGAAGATCGGAATGAGATTAATTGTTGATATTCAAAAAGAATTGAAAAGTCATACTTTGCAAATTCAGTTTGAAACAAAGACGCAAACAACAGGAATTTTAGGTGCTTCTGGTTGTGGCAAGAGTATGTTATTAAAATGTATTGCGGGTGTTGAGACTGCGGATAAAGGTCAGATTGTTTTAAATGATCAAGTCTTATTCGATGCTGAAAAAAAGATCAATTTGTCACCGCAACAACGAAAAATTGGTCTTTTGTTTCAGCAGTATGCGTTGTTTCCTCATTTATCGGTAGTAGAAAATCTCACGTGCGTGACAAAAGATTTACAATTGGTCACTCAATTGCTTGCGTCTTTTCACTTAACTAAAGTCCAACAACAATATCCTAGTCAACTTTCTGGAGGACAAAGACAACGAGTGGCTTTTGCGCGAATGCTAGCGGCTCAGCCGGCTTACCTATTATTAGATGAGCCATTTTCCGCATTAGATGCACCCTTAAAGGAAGAGCTGCAAATTGAACTTCAACAGCGATTAAGTAATTTAAATCAACATGCCTTAATTGTGAGTCATAGTTTAGATGAACTGTATAAGTTATGTCAGAGTTTAGTGATAATCACAAAAAACCAAACACTTTTTGGTGCAACAAATCAATTATTTAACCAACCTCAAACGATTGAAGCAGCTAAACTCACTGGTTGTAAAAATATTTGGCCTGTCAAACGCATAGATGCGCACAGAGTCCAAGTGATTGGCTGGCAACAAACACTAACGGTTACACAAGAAGTTCCTATTTCTTGTCATTCTATTGGTATTCGGGCCCATGATTTCACAACAGAACCGCAGGCAACCAATCAAATCGAAGTGCATCACTTACAAACATTGTCAGCACCTTTTGAACAAAGTGCTTGGTTTCAACACCAACAAACCAAAATTTGGTGGAAAGGGAGCAATAGACTCAATCCGAAAGTTATTACTCAGTTATCCATTCCACCTACAGCAATTATGCCATTATGTCTATAAAATAGAAAAAGATTACGTGAAGCGGTTGACATATGATTGCATCTTCATTTATAATAGATTTATGAAAGGTTATTCATGTAAACGGAATAATCGCTATTATATAGGGAGTGAAGGTGTTTAAATGCAAAAGAGTTATAAACTAGAAGGACTTGATTGTGCAAGTTGTGCAGACAAAATTGAAAAATCTGTCCAAAAAATTCACGGAGTAGAAAAAGTGCGTGTGGACTTCATGGCTGAAAAGATGACACTGGAAGTTGAATCAGGACATGATTTAGAAGTCGAAAATGAAGCGCGTGCAGTGATTGGTAAGTTAGAACCAGATGTCAAAGTTATTTCTTTAAAAGATGTCAAAGAAGAAGAGGGACGTAATCCAAATAAGAATCGCTTAATTCGTATCATTATTGCATTTGTTTTATTTTTAGCACTTATTATCATTAAGCCAAGTAATAATTGGGTTGCTTTGGCATCTTATTTAGTCGTTTATGTCTTAATTGGTGGCGACATTGTCAAACGAGCGGTAACGAATATTTTTCGTGGGGAAGTGTTTGATGAAAATTTCTTAATGTCTGTGGCAACGATTGGGGCATTTTTTATTGGGGAATATCCCGAAGCTGTGGCAGTAATGTTGTTCTACCAAGTCGGCGAATGGTTTCAAAGTGCTGCGGTTGATCAATCCAGAAAATCAATTGCCAAATTAATGGATATTCGTCCAGATTCAGCAAATCTTTTAGTAAATGGACAAATAAAAGCGGTCGCTCCAGATACAATTGAAATTGGGCAACAAATATTAGTGAAACCAGGTGAAAAAGTTCCATTAGATGGTCAAATTATTGATGGATCAAGTATGGTAGATACCTCTGCGTTGACTGGTGAATCCGTTCCAAGAACGGTCAAAGTCGGCGATGAAATCTTAGGTGGTTTTATCAATAAAAATGGGGCCTTGACCATTAATGTTACGAAAAAATTTGGGGATTCAACAGTTAGCAAAATTTTAGATTTAGTTGAAAATGCTAGCAGTAAAAAAGCCCCTGCAGAAAACTTTATTTCTAAATTTGCTCGTTACTATACACCAGTTGTCGTTGTTTTAGCTGTCTTATTGGCAGTGATTCCACCATTTATTTTCCCTGATACTTCTATTAATGAATGGGTTTATCGGGCATTAACGTTCTTGGTTATTTCTTGTCCATGTGCCTTAGTCATTTCTGTTCCTTTAAGTTTCTTCGGTGGAATTGGCGGAGCCAGCAAGCTAGGTGTTTTAATTAAAGGAAGTAACTATTTAGAAATTTTAGCGAATACGGAAACAATTGTTTTTGATAAAACTGGTACGCTAACAAAAGGAAATTTTGTGGTTCAAAACATAACTAGTGTTGTCTTACCCGAAGAAGAGTTGTTGCGTTTAACAGCAACAGCAGAACAGTTATCCACTCATCCAATTGCTATTTCTATTAAAGAAAGCTATGGCAAAGAAACTGTTCCAGCAACAGCAATTGAAGAGGTTGCCGGACACGGTATCAAAGCCACAATTGAAGGTAAAACAGTTTTAGTCGGTAATGCGAAGTTAATGAAACAATTTGGTATCGAAGCACCAGAAGTGAAGGAAGCGGGAACTTTAATTTTTGTCGCTATTGATAATCAATTTGCAGGCTACTTAGTGATTGCGGATCAATTGAAACCAGATGCCATTTCAGCCATAAAAGAATTAAAAGCTGAAGGGGTCAAACAAACTGTTATGCTGACTGGAGACAATCAACAAGTTGCAGAAGCTATTGCAAAAGAAGTTGGTGTTGACAAAGTTTATGCAGAACTTTTACCAGATGGCAAAGTGGATCGTTTAGAAGAGTTGTTAAAAGCATCTTCACCTAAAAACAAAGTTGCCTTTGTTGGTGATGGTATGAATGATGCACCTGTTTTAGCCCGGGCTGATGTTGGGATTGCCATGGGTGGTTTAGGAAGTGACGCGGCAATTGAAGCTGCTGATGTGGTGATTATGAATGATGAACCAAGTCGTATCGCCTCTGCGATTAAATTATCAAGAAAAACATTGAGAATTGTTAAACAAAACATTATCTTTGCGATTGCTGTTAAAATCATTGTTTTGGTACTAGGTGCATTAGGCTTGGCTTCAATGCAAGCAGCAGTCTTTGCTGATGTTGGTGTAACTATTATCGCTGTTTTAAATGCTATGCGTTGTTTACGTGTAGAAAAGATGAAAGATAATAACTAAGCCTTAAAAAGTACAGCTGAAACAAACATTTTTAGCTGATTATCAGAGTTTGAGCGTGGGACAAAAATCACTTTGACTTTTTGTTCCACGCTTTTTCTCCTACACAATTTCTATTCGTTCTTAAATTGCCAGAGTTCTTGTAAAGAAATCTTTAAATTTTTCGCTTTGTGGCATATAATAAGAGAGAATTTGTACGAAAATTGCGCTTCGCTTTTTTTTCATGGTACAATAAGCAAGAATGGATTGATTTACAGGAGGGAACCTCAGCATGGCATCAAATGAAAAAACACGATATAAAGCAATCATTGCAGACCATACGTATACAATTATTGGCCAAGAGTCAAAACAACATATGGATTTAGTCACAAAAATTGTCAACGAACAACTGGCGGAAATTAAACATCTTTCTCCGCAAACTGATACGGAACAAGCTTCTGTTTTATTAGCAATTAATGCAATTTCAGATCAACTAAAAAAACAAGAATATGCTTTAAAATTGGAAAAACAAGTAGCAGATTTAAAACAGAAAACCATTCGTTTGGCTGAATTAGAGAATCGTGTGCGCCGAATGGAAATTATCGAAGAAGAAGCACGGGATGTTTTGAAAAAGAATGGACAAGAAGATGTAGAAATTCATAATCATGTGGAAGCCCAACAAATTTTGAATGAAAATCGAAAACAGCAGATTCAAAATAAAGGTGTTTCGGAGTAGTTCCTGAAAGGATGACAAGATGTTAACAATACTTATTTTATTACTTTTAGCCTTTGGATTTTATACAGGAGCTAAACGAGGCTTGATTTTACAAGTGCTCTATTCGGTAGGTTACTTAATTTCATATTTTGTTGCTCGAACCTATTACAAAGAGGTCGCTTCTCATTTAGAATTGTATATTCCATATCCATCGGTTACGCCAACGTCAAAGCTTGTCTTTTTTAATCAAGAGATTTCTTTAGACTTGGACAAAGCCTTTTATTCAGCGGTTGCGTTTTTATTATTGCTGTTTGCAGGCTGGTTGGTCGTTCGTTTTTTAGCTATCTTTTTACATGGATTAACATTTATTCCAGTTTTGAAACAGGTAAATGGACTATTAGGTGGCGTATTAAGTGTTCTTGTGTTATACGTGGGTCTTTTTCTAGTGTTAGCTACGGCGTCAATGATTCCGTCAGATATTGTCCAAAATCAGTTTCGGTCAAGTGGCTTGGCACGAGGCATTGTAAAAAATACCCCAATTCTAACAAAACAAGCATATGAATTATGGGTTGAACCAATTACGAAATAAAGCTGAATGGGACTGAGATAGAGATAAGAAGTAAGTGAGCAAAGCGAAACTTCTTATGTTATGTCTCAGTCTTTTCAACAAATGAAAAAGTTAGAAAAGTAGGTGGAAAAATGAATCAGCGTATTCTATCAACATTAGGGTTTGATAAAGTAAAACAACAGTTGTTGCAATTTATTGTGACAGCTCAGGGGACAAACGAAGTTTCGGAATTATTACCGATTGCTGATGAAAATAAAATTCAATCATGGCTAAATGAAACACAGGATGGTTTAAAAGTTCAACGATTACGTGGTGGAATCCCCATTCCTAAATTAGAAAATATCCAACCACACATGAAACGGATTGAAATTGGTGCGGATTTAAATGGCATAGAATTAGCACAAGTAGGCCGTGTCTTGTCGACTACTTCAGAACTGACTCGTTTTTTTGATGAGTTAAGTGAAAATGAAGTGGATTTTGAACGTTTATATATGTGGCGAGAGCAACTAGAAGTTTTGCCTGAATTAAATCGCCAACTCAAACAAGCCATTGATGATGATGGCTACGTCACAGATGAAGCTTCGCCAGCCTTAAAGGCAATTCGGCAAAATATTCGACGTAGTGAGCAGACCATTCGAGAAGAACTAGATAGTATTATTCGTGGGAAAAACGCACGTTACCTTAGTGATGCTCTTGTTACTATGCGAAATGAACGCTACGTGATTCCAGTCAAACAAGAATATAAAAATATTTTTGGTGGCGTGGTTCACGACCAAAGTGCTTCAGGACAAACCTTATTTATTGAACCTAAACAAATTTTAGAAATGAATAATCGTTTGCGACAACAACAAATTGCCGAAAGAAATGAGATTACTCGCATCTTGGCAGAACTGTCGGCTGAGTTGGTTCCTTATCGCCGAGAAATTACGCATAATGCTTATGTCATCGGTAAACTTGATTTTATTAATGCTAAGGCGCGACTAGGAAAAGAACTAAAAGCAGTTGTTCCAGAAGTTAGTCAAGCAAATCATGTAGTTTTTAAACAAGCCCGGCACCCACTATTAAATCCAGAAAAAGCTGTAGCCAATGACATTTTGATTGGAGAAGAATATCAAGCAATTGTGATTACAGGGCCTAATACCGGCGGGAAAACCATTACTCTGAAAACGTTAGGTCTTTTACAATTAATGGGTCAAGCTGGATTACCTATTCCAGTTGAAGAAGAAAGTAAAATGGGTATTTTTACAGAAGTATTTGCGGATATCGGGGATGAACAATCGATTGAACAAAGTTTAAGTACTTTCTCTTCACATATGACGAATATCGTGTCTGTCTTAAAGAAAGTCGATCATCAAAGTTTAGTACTATTTGATGAATTAGGTGCTGGGACAGATCCGCAAGAAGGGGCCGCTTTAGCGATTGCCATTTTAGATTCATTGGGTGCTAAAGGAGCCTATGTGATGGCAACAACCCATTATCCTGAATTAAAAGTGTATGGCTATAATCGAGCTGGAACAATCAATGCCAGTATGGAATTTGATGTAGATACCTTGAGTCCAACCTATCGTTTATTAATTGGCGTGCCTGGCCGAAGTAATGCTTTTGAAATTTCGAAACGTCTTGGATTAGACAATAGTATTATTGAGGCTGCAAAACAAATAATGGACGGTGAAAGTCAAGATTTAAACGAAATGATTGAAGACTTGGAAAACCGTCGCAAGATGGCCGAAACTGAATACTTAGAAGCTCGCCACTATGTCGATGAATCGGCAGCTTTGCATAAGGAACTAAAAGAAGCCTATCAAGTATTTTTTGAAGAACGAGAAAAAGAATTACAAAAAGCGCGGAAAGAAGCAAATAAAATTATTGCAGAAGCGGAAGAAAATGCGGAAACCATTATTTCTGATATTCGCAAAATGCAATTGGAAAGTGGCCAACAAGGTGGTGTCAAAGAACATCAGTTAATTGATGCGAAAACACAACTTTCTCGATTACACCATGAAGAAACCAAGCTTGCTAAAAACAAAGTGCTGAAGAAGGCGAAAGAACAGAAAAAATTAAAAGCTGGCGATGAAGTAATTGTCAATACTTACGGCCAACGAGGGACCTTATTAAAAGACAACGGCAAAGGACAATGGCAAGTCCAATTAGGCATTTTAAAAATGAACGTATCTGAAGAGGATATGACGCCTGTCGCTCCACAAAAAGAAGCAAAACCAAGAGTTACAACGGTTCGTTCTGCAGAAAGCAGTCATGTTGGCACACAACTAGACTTACGTGGCAAACGCTACGAAGAAGCATTGGCAGAAGTTGACCAATACATTGATGCTGCGATTCTAGCGGGCTATCCACAAGTAACTATTGTTCACGGCAAAGGAACAGGTGCATTAAGAACCGGAATAACGGAATTTTTAAAAAATCACCGCAGTGTGAAAAGCTATGAATTTGCGCCACAAAACCAAGGTGGTAATGGTGCGACTGTCGTAAAATTCCAATAAACAAGGACTTACAATAAGTAAGCAGAACACTCGCTATCTTAGAGATGAAGTGTTATACTAAGCATGTAATAAGAGTAAAGAGTAGGAGGTTTGTGAAATGACACAAGCAATTACCGATAAAGATTTTGCAACAGAAACAGATGAAGGATTAGTCTTAATCGACTTTTGGGCAACTTGGTGTGGCCCTTGTCGTATGCAAGCACCCATCTTAGAACAATTATCTGAAGAATATGATGAAGACGAAGTGAAAATCGTCAAAATGGATGTGGATGAAAATCCTGCAACACCAGCAAGTTTTGGAATCATGAGCATCCCAACATTGCTATTGAAAAAAGATGGCGAAGTTGTTGAAAAAGCAGTCGGTGTTCATACAAAAGACCAATTGCAAGCAATGATTGCCAAACACTTATAAACGTTGATTAGTCATTACGAATAGTCTGATTCAGTCTGAAGAGAAATCATTAGCGATTGTCTTTTCAGGCTGTTTCTTTCGTACATAAAGTAGCGGCTTTTTTTGTTTAATTACAAAAAGAGGTGTATAATAGATGAAGCATTTTGTTAGAAAGGAAGTATCGTATGAACGAACGAATAAAAAATAAATTAGCACTGCTTCCTGATCAACCTGGTTGTTATTTAATGAAAGATAAAAACGGCACGATTATCTATGTTGGGAAAGCCAAAATTTTGAAAAACCGTGTCCGGTCTTATTTTCGTGGTAGCCATGATACTAAGACAGAACGATTAGTCAGTGAAATCGATGATTTTGAATATATTGTGACAGAATCAAATATTGAAGCACTTTTATTAGAAATTAATTTAATCCATAAAAATAATCCCAAATATAACATCATGTTAAAAGACGATAAAACCTATCCTTTTATCAAAATCACAAACGAAAAATATCCTCGTTTAATGATTACTCGAAAGGTTTTAAAAGACAAAGCGTTATATTTTGGACCATATCCAGATGTAAATGCAGCGAATGAAACAAAGAAACTGTTAGATCGGCTTTTTCCTTTGCGAAAATGTAATCCGTCGCAAAAAACACCTTGTTTGTATTACCATTTAGGGCAATGTCTGTGTCCCTATGCTTTTGATGTGGATCCGCAAGTCTACAAAGATATGGTGGAAGAGATTAAAGGGTTTCTCTCTGGTGGACATACAGAAATTCAGGACCGCTTACAAGAAAAAATGGCTTATGCAGCAGCACATATGGAATTTGAAAAAGCTGCAGAATTTCGCGATCAAATTAAAGCGATTGAAACAGTTATGACCCGCCAAAAAATGACGAATGTGGATTTAATTGATCGTGATGTGTTTGGTTATGCTGTTGATAAAGGCTGGATGTGTGTCCAAGTATTCTTTGTCAGACAAGGAAAATTAATCGAACGTGATGTATCGATTTTTCCATTTTATGATGATGCCAGTGAAGCATTTTTAACTTTTATTGGACAATTTTATCAAGAGAATGAGCATTTTGTGCCAAAAGAAGTCTTGATTCCTGATGACATTGATAAAGAAAGCGTCGAAGCTTTATTAGCTACGAAAGTCTTGCAGCCGCAACGGGGAGAAAAGAAAAAACTGGTTAAATTAGCCAGTAAAAATGCTGCAGTTGCTTTAAATGAAAAATTCGATTTGATTGTACGGAAACAAGAACGAACAATTGGCGCAGTTGAAAAATTAGGCAATGCGATGAACATACCTGCGCCCATTCGAATTGAAGCATTTGATAATTCAAATATTATGGGAACAAACCCTGTTTCTGCGATGGTTGTGTTTATTGACGGACGGCCAGCTAAAAATGAGTATCGAAAATATAAAATAAAAACCGTCCAAGGTCCTGATGATTACGCTTCCATGAGAGAAGTCATTTATCGCAGATATTCACGAGTTTTAAAAGAAGGCTTGCCTTTTCCTGATTTAATTTTAATCGATGGTGGTAAAGGTCAAGTCGATGTTGCTAAAGATGTGTTAGCCAATAAACTAGGAGTCGATATTCCTGTAGCTGGATTAGCCAAGAACGACAAGCACAAAACGAGTGAACTTTTATTTGGTCCAAACTTAGAAGTTGTACCATTGGAAAGAAACTCACAAGAATTTTTCTTGTTGCAACGAATCCAAGATGAAGTCCATCGTTTCGCCATCACATTCCATCGTCAATTACGTAGTAAAAATAGTTTTGCTTCCAAATTAGATAACATTGAAGGCTTGGGACCGAAACGCAAAAAAAATCTTTTAAAAGAATTTAAATCGCTTAAAAATATTACGGCAGCCAGTGTTGAAGAATTAAGAAAAGCTGGGTTACCTGAAACTGTCGCAAAGAATGTGTATCGTCATTTGCACCAAGAAACAACCTCTGAGATAGAAAAATAAAGGAAAATGAAACAGACAAATTAGGTGCTTTTCCTAATTTGTCTGTTTTTTTTATTCAATTTTTTCATGAAAAGTTGAACTTTCAAGAAAATATGATAACGATTTCTTTCGTGATATACTAAAACTAACTTAAAAGAGAGGACGTCTGATCATGAAAATACTAACACCCGTTTATCAAATAAAATTTAAAAAAGTACCAAATCAATTACTGATTGATGAGCGTTTAATAAATGAATTGGGTACGTGGCTGAATCGTACAGGTCGAATTTGGGCCTGCCAATCATCAAAATCGGCAAAGGAATTTAAAAATACATTTTATGAAAGTACAGGCTTGTCCGCAAATGAAGTGCATATTTCTGCCGAGACGGATGGTCTTTTTCGTTTAGCAGAAAATAAAGCGTCTGATTAAAGTGCAGCATCTTTCCATAACAATTGTCATTGACAAGCCAACACAGTAAAGATACGATATGAGTAACTAAACAGCGGTTTAGAAAAAGTGAAGGGGGCGTTTATGTGTTAGAGGTAAAAGAGTTAGTCAAAACCTTTGGGGATTTTAAAGCAGTTGATCATGTATCCTTTACGATACCGGACGGGAAAATTTTAGGATTAATTGGCCAAAATGGTGCCGGGAAAACAACTACGTTTCGCTTGATTTTAAATTTTTTAACACAAGATAGCGGGTCGGTTTTATGGAATGGTCAACCATTAAACGAAAAAGAATACAATATTATTGGTTATTTACCAGAAGAACGGGGTTTATATCCTAAAATTACGATTGAAGACCAACTAATTTATTTCGCTTCATTGCGGGGGAAAACTAAAAAAGAAATTGAACCTAAAATTGACTTTTGGATGGAAAAATTTCAAGTTAAAGGCAAAAAAACGGATAAAGTTAAATCTTTATCAAAAGGCAATCAACAAAAAGTTCAATTGATTGCGACACTTATTCATGAACCGAAGTTAATTATTTTAGACGAACCATTCAGTGGCTTGGATCCAGTTAATGCAGAATTATTAAAAGACGGCATTATTGAATTGAAAAATCAAGGTTCTTGTGTCATTTTTTCCAGTCATAATATGGACAATGTGGAGAAAATCTGTGACCATTTAGTCATGTTAAAAAATGGACGCATGGTTTTAGATGGTCAGGTTCATGAAATTCGACAACAATTTGGTCGAACAAAATTATTTTTAGAATCACCGTTATCTGTTGAGGAAGTTGCTGCTACTGCAGGTGTGAAAGAAGCACACTTGCGACAAGATGGCGTCTTAGAAGCGACATTAGAAAACGCTGAAGTGGGCAAAGTGTTGTTTGATAAAGCGACAGCCAACGGCTACATTCCAATGTTTAATCAACAACCACCAACATTGGAAGAAATTTTCAAAATGAAAGTAGGTGGGCAAGATGAGTAAATTTTGGATTATTGCGACTGATGTCTATAAGAAAAATGTGAAGTCGCTGTCTTTCTTAATCATGATTTTAGCGCCATTTCTTCTTGTAGGAATTGTTTACTTAGCGGGCTCTCTAGCTAGCGGTTTTTCAGGAGATACTACCATTGGTCTGGTTTCGGAAAACCAAGCGCTGGTTAAAGAGTTGACAAAGAATAAAACAGAGGACTTTTCTTTCAAAGCTGTTTCTTCTGAGAAAAAGGCCCAAGAACAATTAAAAGACGAGAAAATTGATGCCTATTTACTTTTGGACACTACAGATAATCAGATTTCTGGTCAGCTTTACTCTGAACGCTCTTTAGGAAATGCAACCGAGATGCTAATCCCTCAAATGTTAAACCAATTACAAACAATGGCGAATGCCAATCGTTTAAATTTAACAGCTGAGCAAGTTGCCATGTTGAATCAACAAGCAACATTTAAAAAATCAAAAATTAGTTTTGATGAAAATGGCAAAATAAAAACAGGAGAAGATAACACAGGGATTCAAATGGCGTTAGCAATGGGGATAACAATTTTGTTATTTGTCTTCATCAGCAGTTATTCTTCAATTATTGCCCAAGAGATTGCTTCTGAAAAAGGCACTAGAATCATGGAAGTTATTCTCTCTAGTACAAAAGCGCAAACCCATTTTTATGGCAAATTAACTGGGGTTATTCTAGTAGCTTTAACACAAATTTTTATTTACGGAGTGGCGTTTGTTCTCGGCTATTCTCAATTGAAAAATCTTGATTTTATGAAAAGTCTATTAAGTGGTATTTCACCACAAAGTATTTTTTCATCAACCTTTATTTTTACATTAGGCTTTTTCATTATTGGTATTCTCGTTTTTGCTGTTTTGGCAGCACTTTGTGGTTCTCTTGTTTCCAAACCAGAGGATACAGCAAAAGCAGTTCAGCCCATCATGTATATTGGTTTAATTGGTTATATGATTGGCATTACGTTTGGGACGAATGATCCACAAAATATCGTGGTGAAAGTGACTTCCTTTATTCCGCTGATTTCGTCATACATTATGCCAGTACGCTTGGCGACCGAAACGGCATCAACAATGGAAGCAATTGTCTCATTAGTGATTTTGGCAGTTTTTGGAATTATTTTAACAATCTTCTCTGCTCGTTTATACAAATCAAACGTTCTTGTATACAGCGAAGGCGGTATGATTCAATCCTTAAAACAGTCAATTTCTATTTTAAAAAATGAACAAAAGCATAAATAATTTTTGTTTAACTCTAAAAGGACCCGGTAAATCAGTCAAAGTGACTGATCTGCCGGGTCTTTTTTAGGCACCGTTCGTCGTTCAACTAGACGAACGGTTAATTTTTTTTCAGGAATGTTCGTCTGATTTAATTGGTTGTATAGGTAAATAAATGAGTTTTCGGCTTGATACTGAATGGCATAATCAACAGTCGTAATATGCATCAATTCACTGACATAACTATTATCAAAGCCAATGACAGCGACATCGCGAGGAACGGCATAATTTAGATTTTCAAGTTCTGAAATAAACTCAGCTGCTACGTGATCATTATAAAAGGCCAAAGCTTCTGGCTTTTCGGTTAATTGTTGCCAGTAATGGGCAATTTTGCGACCAGAATGGTTAGTATACTGATCATTAATCAGCCACTCAGCTTGCCAAGGTGCCTGAGTGTTTTCATAAAAATCTTTCATTGCACGTTTTCGTGCGTGCGTGTTTAAATTTTCGGGATTACCGAGGACATGACCGATTTTTTGGTATCCTTGTTGTTGTAAATATTCTAAGGAACGATAGTAACCAGAGTAATGATCAATGTAGGAAGAGTATATATTAGGTGAATCGATACGATGCCAGGTTGCTAAAGGACCATACGCGCTGTATGGCTCAATCACCGACCATTCATTTGTTCGTGTCAATAAAAACAAGCCATCTAATTGTTTGTATTTTAATTGGTTCAAGGCATCAATTTCTTTCTGCTGATCGCCATCTGTAAAAAATAAGGTTACGGAATAATTGTATTTTTTGGCAATTGAAATAAAGCGATTCAAGAAAATGCCTAAGGAACCTAAATAGCTAGGGGCTAAAAAGCCAATGGTTTTTGTGGCACCTGCTCGTAAATTCCGCGCCACATAATTCGGGGTATAATTTAATTCTTTCATTGCTTTGAGAATTTTTTCTTGACTATCGGCACTCACATATCCTTTTCCAGAAATTAAGCGAGAAACAGTCGATTTCGAGACACCGGCAACTTTTGCTACATCAATGATAGACGTCATTTTTTACCTCCAAAGTGGAATGTATTCTTATAAGAAGTATAGCATACATTTTTTTGAAAATAGTGCTTGACATGGGAACATTCCCATAATTTATCCTAAAGATGTAAACGATAACAATTTAATCAAGGAGGAAGAAGACGGATGACAAGAGGAGCATTAAAAATTGCAACAATTGGTGGCGGTTCTAGTTATACACCTGAATTAATTGAAGGATACATCAAAAGAAAAGATGAACTGCCAATTAAGGAAATTTGGTTAGTTGATATTGAAGCTGGTAAAGAAAAATTGGAAATCGTTGGGGCAATGGCGAAGCGCATGATTAAAGCTGCTGGTTTAGATTGGGAAGTTCATTTAACATTGGACCGTGAAGCAGCCTTAAAAGGGGCGGATTTTGTTTCAACACAGTTTCGTGTAGGATTATTAGATGCTCGCATTAAAGATGAACGGATTCCTTTGTCACATGGGGTATTAGGCCAAGAAACAAATGGCGCGGGAGGAATGTTTAAAGCATTTCGAACAATTCCTGTCATTTTAGCTATTATTGACGATATGAAACGTCTTTGCCCAGATGCTTGGTTAGTGAATTTTACTAATCCAGCTGGAATGGTTACGGAAGCTGCAATTAAACATGGCGGTTGGAAAAAAACAGTTGGCTTATGTAATGTGCCGATTGGTCATAGAAAACAAGCGGCCGAAATGCTGGGAATTCCAGAAGAAGACTTATTCTTTAAATTTGCTGGAATTAATCATTTCCATTGGCACCGCGTTTGGGACAAAGAAGGACAAGAGCGAACACAAGAACTCATTGATTTAATTTACGGACCTAAGCAAGAGCAAGAAAGTCATTTGAAAAATATTTTTGATGCGCCGTTCCATTATGAACAGTTAAAAGATTTAGGAATGTTACCATGTGGTTATCATCGCTATTATTATATTGAAGATGAGATGTTGAAGCATTCCATCGAAGAGTATGAACGGGGCGAAACAAGAGCACAAGTGGTTAAAGAAACGGAAGGTCGTCTGTTTGAATTGTATAAAGATCCCAAACTAGATTACAAACCAAAAGAATTAGAAGAACGGGGCGGCACACACTATAGCGATGCAGCTTGTGAAATGATCGCATCAATCTATAATGATAAACGAACGGATATGGTTGTTTCTACTGAAAATAATGGGACAATTACTGATTTACCGTATGATTGTGTTGTAGAAGTATCTGGACCTGTGACAGCACATGGCCATGAACCTTACAACTGGGGGGCCTTTCCGCCAGCAGCACGAGGAATTATTCAAAATATGAAAGCTATGGAAGAAACGGTTATTCGAGCAGCCATCAATGGTGATTACGGCGCAGCATTGCATGCTTTCACTATTAATCCATTAGTTCCTGGCGGCGTCATGGCGAAGACCTTGTTGGACGAATTATTAATTGCCCACAAAGCACATTTACCGAATTTTGCAGATGCGATTAATAAAATTGAAGAAACACAACCAGAAACAGTCACATATGTGGCCGAATTAATGAAAAGTAATTAAAAAATATCGCACGCTAAAGATTCGTTTAGTGTGCGATACTTTTTTTAGAATAGGAAGCAAAGGATTCCGTTTTTTTCTTGACAGTAAAATGATAGGTTTGTTGCCGGAACAGCCACTGAATACCAGAGTAAATTAAAATTTCAGCAATAATAAATGTCGAAAGTTTCTGTGCGGAAAGGAATAATAGCGTTAAAATTAAAAATAAGACGACACAGGTATAGAAAACGTGTTGCAATTTTTTAGAATTGATAATCGTGATTTCTTTGGTATCTTCAGTAACTTCAATGCGCCGATAAAATTGGAACCAGCCTTCATAGAACGTTAAAACATCCCCAGGATCAGCTTCAATTTCAATAGGTACATTAGTAAAAAGTTTCCCTTGATGCACACCATTTTTATAAAATGTAAAATAGCGTAACGCGCCCCAAGCTGATGTTTTTCGTGTCAATGTAATCTTCATGGTTTTCACCTCCGTCTTTATTTTGCCATAGTTTCGGTAAAATTGTATCCTACTAAAGTCCGATTCTCTGATATTAGGGTCAGAATTGACAAAAGAAAGCAGAGGTGTTAATGTGGGAGTAATTAAACGAGGAGGTATAATTGTATGTTGGCATCTATCAGAATTTGGATTGACTTTTTGACAAAATAAATTGAATAAATCTTATCAAAAAGTCTGAAATTAAAATTCATGGGTGACGTGTGTACTTTTATACGAAACTACAAGGATAGCGATTAGGCTGTCCTTTTTTGCGTACCCAAGATTCTTTCGTTTCAGAAATGAAAGAAGAGGGCGAAATGAAAAAATTAAGTATTCATCTGAAAGAAGTAAGTATTCACTTTTCGGGAAAAACAATTCTAGAAATTGATGAATTATTTGTATATGAAAATGAAAAAATTGGGATTATTGGTAAAAATGGCGCAGGAAAATCAACACTGCTCAATTTAATTATGGGTAAGATTCAATCAGACAAAGGAAAAGTTCAAAGATTGAACGACTTTCATTACTTGGTACAAGTAGCTGAAGAAATAACGAATGAACCAGAGAAAACTGACAAAAACTGTTTGCTAAATCAGAAAAATCAAAAACTAAGTGGTGGCGAAAAAGTCCAAAAACGCTTAGCAACATTATTTTCAGAGTATCCAACCGGGGTTATTTTAGATGAACCAACCACACATTTAGATAAAGAACATCGTCAGTTGTTAGTGGCAGATTTAACGTATTATTATGGGACCGTTTTGTTTGTTAGTCATGATCGCTTTTTCTTGAATCAATTAGCAGAGAAAATTTGGGAAGTTTCGGATGGACATGTCAAAGAATATTTAGGAAACTACGATGCCTATTGTCGTCAAAAAGAATTGGAACAGCAAACACGATATAATGTCTATCATCAGTATCAAAAGGAAAAGAAAAAATTACAGGAATCTTACGCAAAGAAACAAGCACAAGCGCAAAAATCTAGTCATGTTTCAAAAAAACAAAAACAAAAGCAAATTAAACCTAGTCGTTTAGCTGGTTCTAAACAAAAAGATACCGTACAAAAAGCACTCCAAAAACAAGCGAAAGCGATTAATGCCAGAATTGACAGATTACCCAATGTTGCGCAAGCAAAACAAGAGCGAAAAATTATTTTTCCTACTAATAATCAGTTCTCTTTATACAATCCATATCCAATTAGAATTGAAAATTTAACTTTCGCTTATGAGAATCGAGCAATTCTTAACCAAGTGAACGTTCAAATTCCTTTAAACGAAAAAATAGCACTTTGTGGAAAAAATGGTGCTGGGAAGAGTACTTTTCTTCAACAAATTGAAGCCCGTCACCCGGCCATTTACTTTTCTCCCAAAGTCCGGTTAGGAACGTATCATCAATTAGATTATCGATTAAAAAATGATGAACCACTGTTGACTTATTTATTGAAGCGGACAAATTATTCTGAAAAGATTGTGCGTTCACTTTTATATCGGCTAGGTTTTCAACAAGAAAATTTACAGACAAAGATATCTTCTCTAAGTGGTGGCGAAGCCATAAAAATTACTTTGGCGCAATTGTTTATAGAACCAAATAATATCATCTTATTGGATGAACCCACCAATTTTCTTGATTTAGAGACAATCCAAGCACTTGAAGAATTTATAAGTGCCTATCAAGGAACAGTAATTTTCACCTCGCATGATGAAACGTTTGTGGAAAAAGTAGCCACCCGCACTATTTATTTAGAAAACGGGAAAATTATTGATAAATAAAAAAAGCAAACAAAAAGTCGCTATTTTAGCGACTTTTTGTTTAGACTTCTTCAATTGGTAAATAGGTGTATTCTGCAATTTCTGCGGCATGGGAGCCAGCAACATGTCCAGTGACAAATGCAGCTGTAACATTGTAGCCTCCAGTATAGCCATTAATATCTAAAAGTTCACCAGCAAAAAATAAACCATTGACTAATTTGCTCTCCATTGTTTTAGGGGTCACTTCTTTGAGGGAAATCCCACCGCCTGTGACAAAAGATTTTTCCAAAGGCAATGTTTTCGTAACAGTGAACTGAAAGTCTTTCAGTAGTTCCACAAAGGAAAGACGTTGCTTTTCTGTTAGTTGTTTGGCAGGCACTTCTTCAATTGCTAGTTTCTCTAGATAAAAAGTGAGCAGACGTTCTGGTATTAAAGAATGAAAGGCATTTTTTGCCACTTTATTTGGCTGTTCCGCAATCATGCAATCAACATTTTTCAGCACTTCTTCAAAAGATTTTGTCGGAAACACATCCAAGGCTAACGTGACAGGTTGATTGCCGTTGCGAGTTAATTCTTGGTTAATAAAACTAGAGCAGCGGAGCGCGGCAGGTCCTGAAATGCCAAAATGTGTAAACAGCATATCCATTTGATGATTAACTAAAGGTTTTCCTTTTTGGTTCAAAACAGTTAAATTAACATCTTGTAAAGAGAGACCTTGCAACGTTTTATCAAGGATAAAAGGTTCTTCAGAAATAATAGGCGATTCGGTAGGGTAGAGTGGGCTGATGGTATGCCCCATTTTTTTGGCTAGTTTATAGCCATCACCAGTTGCTCCTGTGGAAGGATAAGTGCGGCCGCCAGTTGTTAATACAACACACGGTGCATAAATTTTTTCCAGTTCGGTTTCAACGCCAATTATTTGATCGTCTTTTCGTAGTAATTTTGTGACCTGTGTTTTTGTAAAAACAGTAACTCCTAATTCGTTAATACGGTTAAATAGCGCATCAACAATTGACTTCGATTTATCTGTGACAGGGAACATGCGTCCGTGATCTTCTTCTTTTAAGTGAATACCATTGGATTCAAAAAAGTTCATGATATCATAGTTATCAAATTGTGAAAATGCGCTGTATAAAAATTTTCCATTCCCAGGAATAAATGAAATGATTTCTTCTGCGGGCCGATTATTGGTTACATTACAGCGGCCGCCACCAGTCATTAATAATTTTTTCCCAACACGACGATTTTTTTCAATCAATAATACTTGAGCGCCAGCTTCTGCGGCCGCAATCGTGGCCATCATACCACTCGTCCCAGCGCCGACAATAATTACATCAAATTTCTTCATAGTTCTCCTCCAATTCAATAGGTAGTGTACCATAATTACGGGATTTTTTCTGGATTTAAGGAAAAAATAAACGTTTGACTATGGTAATTTTTGAATTTTCAGTTAAAATAAACCTATAACAATGAGAGGATGATTAAATGGACGCAAAACAATATGTTAAAAATATTCAAGAAAAGATTCACCAATTAGACCAAGGTCAAACAGAATATTTACAAGCAGTCGATGAGTTTTTACCAACCGTAGAAGGTTTTTTAGAAAAAAATCCTCAATACATTGAAGCAAATGTTTTAGGTGTCTTGATTGAACCTGAACGTATTTTTCAATTTCGTGTGCCGTGGCAAGATGACCAGGGCAACTGGCATGTGAACAGAGGCTATCGTGTTCAATATAATTCAGCGATTGGACCATACAAAGGTGGTTTACGGTTTCATCCAAGTGTGAATTTAAGTGTGATGAAGTTTTTGGCCTTTGAACAAATTTTTAAAAATAGTTTAACTGGTTTGCCAATCGGTGGCGGCAAAGGTGGTAGTGATTTTGATCCAAAAGGCAAGTCAGATGCTGAAGTGATGCGCTTTTGTCAAAGTTTCATGACCGAGCTTCAAAAACATATTGGTCCAAGTACAGATGTTCCAGCAGGCGATATTGGCGTAGGCGCTCGTGAAATTGGTTATTTGTTTGGTATGTATAAACGCTTGCGCAACTATGATGCAGGAGTGTTGACTGGCAAACCTTTAGGATACTGGGGAAGCCAAGCAAGAACAGAAGCGACGGGTTATGGAACGGTTTATTTTGTTAAACATTTATTAGCAGATAAAAACGATACGTTTGAAGGCAAAAAAGTCGCTGTTTCTGGTAGCGGGAATGTCGCAATTTATGCCATGGAAAAAGCGACTGAGCTAGGCGCCACAGTAATCACATGTTCCGATTCGTCTGGTTTTGTCTATGATCCAGAAGGAATTGATGTGGCGTTAGTAAAAGAACTAAAAGAAAAAAATCGTGAACGCATTTCAAAATATGTTGAAACACGTAAAGGCGCAACTTATTATGATAAAGAATCTGTTTGGGATTTCGAAACAGCGTATGACATTGCGTTACCATGTGCAACACAAAATGAAATCAACGAAAAGCAAGCCGCTATTTTAGTGAAAAATGGAGTGAAAGTCGTGGCAGAAGGCGCAAATATGCCTTGTACACTAGAAGCAGTCGCCGTTTTTGCTAAATCAGCTGTAATTTATTGTCCAGGTAAAGCCGCTAATGCAGGTGGTGTTGCGGTTTCTGCATTAGAGATGAGCCAAAATGCTGAACGTTTAGCTTGGTCCTTTGAAAAAGTTGACGGTATGCTAGATCAAATTATGCAAAACATTTATGAGACTTGTCGTGATACAGCTAACAAATATCAGGCACGAGATAACTTTGTTTTAGGTGCGAATATTGCTGGCTTTGAAAAAGTAGCGGCAGCGATGCTGAGTCAAGGACTTGTTTAATAACAAAAAATGCTAGGATTTCCTAGCATTTTTTCTTGGTTTGTTTGATTAAGAGAATAAATATCTCTAATTAAATAGTTAAAATTAAACAATTGGTCTATCCAAAAGAATTTGCTTGAAAAAATGTCTAAAAACACGTAAAGTATACATGTAGTAAGTTTACTTTCGAGGAGGAAAAGGAATGTCACACATTCAATTAGATTATTCCAAATTAGCACCATTTGTTGCTGACCATGAATTGGAATACATGCAAACACAAGTCACTGCAGTGGACAAAGCATTACGTGAAGGTACAGGAGCTGGTAATGATTTTACTGGCTGGATTGATTTACCAGAAAACTATGACAAAGAAGAATTCGCGCGCATTAAAAAAGCAGCAGCAAAAATTCAATCTGACTCTGAGGTATTAGTAGTCATTGGTATCGGTGGTTCATATTTAGGTGCCCGTGCAGCAATTGAATTTTTGACACATTCATTTAATAATCTATTATCAAAAGAAGAACGGAAAGCGCCACAAATCTTCTTTGCTGGAAATAGCATCAGCTCAACTTATTTAGCTGATTTAATCAATGTGATTGGTGATCGTGATTTTTCTGTCAACGTTATTTCAAAATCTGGAACGACGACAGAACCAGCGATTGCTTTCCGCGTCTTTAAAGAGTTATTAATTAATAAATATGGCAAAGAAGAAGCCAATAAACGTATTTATGCGACAACTGACCGTGCTAAAGGAGCAGTAAAAGTTGAAGCTGATGCGGAAGGTTGGGAAACATTTGTGATTCCTGATGATGTGGGCGGCCGTTTCACTGTTTTAACGCCAGTAGGTCTTTTACCAATCGCTGTTAGCGGTGCGGATATTGATCGTTTAATGGAAGGTGCAAATGATGCACGTAAAGAATACGGCGCAACGAGCGACTTAAAAGAAAACCAAGCCTATCAATATGCTGCGTTACGTAACATTTTATATCGTAAAGGTAAAACAACTGAAATGTTAATTAACTATGAGCCTGGCATGCACTATTTCTCTGAATGGTGGAAACAATTATACGGTGAATCAGAAGGAAAAGATGGCAAAGGTATTTTCCCAGCAGCCGCAGACTTTTCAACTGACTTACATTCTATGGGTCAATATGTTCAAGAAGGTATGCGTAACTTATTTGAAACAGTGGTTAAAATTGAAAATCCACGCCATAGCATTTCAATTCCAGAACAAAATGAAGATCTAGATGGCTTAGGCTATTTACAAGGAAAAGAAATTGACTTCGTCAATACAAAAGCGTTCGAAGGTACGTTGCTTGCTCACACAGATGGTGGTGTGCCAAACATGATCGTTAAAGTGCCAACAATGGATGCTTATTCATTAGGTTATGTTATGTACTTCTTCGAAATTGCAGTGGGCATCTCAGGTTACTTAAATGGGGTTAATCCATTTGACCAACCAGGTGTTGAAGCTTACAAACGCAACATGTTCGCTTTATTAGGTAAACCAGGTTTTGAAGAATTAGCAAAAGATTTAAATGCACGCCTATAATTTGTAAATAACAGAAGAAAAGAGCCAGAAACACTTACGTTTCTGGCTCTTTTCTTCTGTTTAAATTATTTTTCCAATGGCTCGTTCCATTTTTTAGGACTCCAAATAGTTCCTTCCAATGCAACTTGAAGACTTTCATTATCATCTTCTAATTGTTCAATATATTTGATGGTTTCCTCGATAATAAAAGAATTGGGCTCTTCGCTGATTGACTGAAGTTGTTCTGCTAACCATGTATTTCTCATTTTTCTTCACCTCAAAATGTAGTCTATCATAGGTGAGCTTTTTAGTAATGAAACTTGCTTATTGGTTTTCCTTTAAAATAGCATAAATTCGTTCAATATCCGCTTGAGTACCTCTTAATTCATAGTCAGCTAAGAAGGGGAAGTTAAATTGTTCCGCATACTGTTTAGCTGTCAGGCAGTATTGGTGGTTAAAGTTTTTATTGCCGCTGCCCACCACGCCAGAGCAATAACGATAATTATTTTCAAAAGCAAGATATTCTCGCATGACTTCTGTTAAAATTTCGGTATTGCCGTTGTTGATGCCATCGCCACCATCTAAATAGGTAGGCACAAAAGTAAAAAATGGTTCTGTTTCTACTTCTAACGGAGAATTTTCCGAAATTTCTTTGAAAGTAATCGTAGGATTTTTTTCGTTTTGCTGATGTTGCTCTTCAGCATAAGCTGTTAAACGTTGAACAAATGAGCGTGTATTACCAGAGATTGAAATATATCGTATATTCATCAGAGATCCCTCCAAATAAATTTAATTGTTTACGTAAGTATAGCACATCTATGTGAAAAAAATTCAAGATCAATAATTATAAAGCGAAAAAAATAATGCCTTTTTATTACCTATTATAAAAGTGAAAATTTGTTATTTTAATTCATTTGGGTAAGTATTGAATTTTGCGAAAAACTTTGCTAAGATGGTAGAGTATTGAATAAAGAATGGTTGGGCGAAAGCTTCAAGGATTCAGTTCTTCAAGGGGTGAGAAGAACAATTTTTGAGTTTGCGCCTTTTTGCATACCTAAAACAAAAGGGCTGAGCGTATCTCTATTTCGCTAGTCCTTTTTCTTATATGCTAAAGGTGTAAAAACTAAGGAGGTGGAGACAATGGTACAAGAAGTACTAGAGCAAATCAAGGCAGCGGAAGATGCGGTGGAAGAGCATCGGCAACAAGCTAAGATGAATTGTCGTTTATATGAAGAACAGAAGCAAGAACGTTTAGCTAAACTACGTCAAGAGAGTGAAGAAGCTGTTGAAAAAGTGCTGACGGATTCACTAGCAACGCAAGAAAAGATGTTACAACTTGAAAAAGAACAACTTTTAGATGAAACAAAGCGCACTGAACAAGCGCTTCACGAACGTTACGAAGCGAACAAAGAACAAGTCATTGATTCAATTATTGAGAGGGTGAAAGACGTTTATGGCAGTTAGTAAAATGGAAAAAATGACAATAATTGCCGCTGCCGAAAAAGAAGCAGCAATTCTACAAGCCATTCAAGGCTTGCAAATTGTCGAAGTAAAACGGATTTTTCATTCGCCTGAAGAAGAACAAGCCTTAAAGAGTCAATATTCTTTTTTACAAGCAGAACAGTCAACTGAACAGCTACGTAAATATGAAACGATGCTACAACAATTGCAAGAGCTTCTTTTATTTTTGACACGCTCTTCAGGAAAAGGCTTAAAGATAAAAAGAAAAGTCTATACCTTAGAAGAGTTGGAACAAACCTTTGATGAAAAAACATTACAAAGCTATTTGACGGAATTAAAGAATATTCAAGAATCTTTGAAACAAATTCAAACGGATCGTCAAGGGTTAGAAGCAGAAGAAGAATTATTAGGCCGCTGGCAATATCTGGATGTTCTACCACACAAACAGCAGTTAAAAAGTAGTCATGTCGTTCATGGTTCGATAAATCTAGCCAATAAAGCCAGTTTCTTGAGCGCTTTGTCTCAATGGCCAACGGTTTATTTTGAAGAAATTTATCAAAGTATGCATCATAGTTACTTTACACTCGTTTACCTGAAGGAACATCAGCAGAGTGTAACCGAGTTATTAAACCAATATAGTTTTGAACCACTCCAATACCGTTATGATGTTCCGCCTAAAGAGGCATATCAACAAGTCAAAGAACGATATGAAATTTTACAAAAAGAAGAAAAAGCCTTAAAGCAACAACTGGCTTCTTATCATGATTTCTATGAAACGTTTTGCTTGGCTGAAGAAGTCTTATTGGCGGTTATCCAAAGAGAACAAGCACGTCAACATTTGTTAAATGCTTCATCATTTTTTATCTTGCAAACGTGGATTCCAGTCGAAGAAAAAGCCGAGATTTTGACAGCGATTGAAGAAAAAGTTCCTAAGGACGAAATAGCTCTTACTTTTGAAAATCCTACGAAGGCGGAAATTGAGACAGATATACCAGTTAAACTAGCGAATAATAAACTGGTGCAGCCGTTTGAAATGTTAACAGAGATGTATAGCTTACCAAAATATGAAGAAGTTGATCCGACACCTGCGATGATGCCGTTTTATCTAGTCTTTTTTGGCATGATGGTAGCGGATATTGGCTATGGCTTACTGATGCTACTCTTGTCTATTATTGCTTTGAAAGCATTTGTTTTACCGAGAGGCATGAAACGTTTTGCCGACTTTTTCTTGATTTTATCATTTCCAACAATTATTTGGGGCTTCATTTACGGTTCGTTTTTCGGTGCAGCATTACCGCCAACAATGTTTGGAATCAAATCACCATTTCCGATTTTATCAACGACCGAAGATGTAAATACGATTCTTATTTTATCGGTTATTTTTGGGTTTATCCAATTGGTTGTCGGTTTAATGATTAATGGGATTCAGTTATCAAAACAAAAGCGCTATTTAGATAGTATTAACGAAAGTTACGCTTGGTTAGGGATTTTGTTTGGTTTAGCATTGTTAGTCGTTGGTAAATTAGTGGTTAAAAATGAAGGCTTATTTACAGCAGGTGCGATTTTAGCTAGCCTTTCTGCCATTGCAATTATTGTGATTCCAATGATTCAATCGAAGGCCAAATTAAAAGGCTTAGCCAAAGGACTGTATGGACTATACGGTGTGACAGGTTATGTCGGTGATTTAGTTAGTTATACACGTTTGATGGCGTTAGGAATTGCTGGGGGAAGTATTGCTTCAGCGTTTAATATGCTCGTAGAGTTCATGCCGCCAGTTGCCCGTTTTAGCGTGGGCATCTTGCTGTTAATTGTTTTACATGCGTTAAACATATTCTTATCGTTATTAGGTGCTTATGTTCATGGCGCACGTTTGCAATATGTTGAGTTCTTTGGAAAATTTTACACAGGCGGTGGCCGGGCGTTTAATCCGCTAAAAACAAAAGAAAAGTATGTCAATGTTGAGAAAAAATAGAAAATTATTTATTGGAGGAAAATAGAGATGATGGATTACTTAATTAATAATAATGGTGGAATTGTTTTTGCAGTATTAGGAATGGCGATGGCGACAATTTTTGCTGGGATTGGATCAGCCAAAGGGGTTGGCTTTACTGGGGAAGCAGCAGCAGCTTTAACGACGGAGCAGCCAGAAAAATTTGGTCAAGCGTTAATTTTACAGTTATTACCAGGTACACAAGGACTATACGGTTTCGTTATTGCTTTCTTAATTTATATTAACTTAGGAAACGATATGAGTATGGTTCAAGGATTGAACTATTTTGTAGCAGCTTTACCAATTGCTTTTGCAGGATTGTTCTCTGGGATTGCCCAAGGTCGTGTAGCCGCTGCGGGGATCCAAATTTTAGCGAAGAAACCAGAACATGCAACAAAAGGAATTATCTATGCTGCCATGGTTGAAACTTATGCCATCTTAGGGTTCGTAATTTCCTTCTTACTTGTATTGAACGTCAAATAATTGAGGAGGCAGATGGATGGATGCCATTGAAAAAATCATCAGTGAAATTAAGCAGCAAGGAAAGCAAGAAGTCGAAGCCTATGTCACCAGTGAACAAACGCGCATCGATCAAGAATTCCAAGCAGCACAACAAGAAATTTTGCTGAAGCAAGAACATGAAATAGAAAAACGACAACAACAATTATTAAAAGAATTTAAACAACGCCAACAACGGCAAACACTAGAAATTCGTCAGGATGCATTAAATAAAAAACAAGCATATCTTAACCAATTATTTGACGAAGTGGTCTTAAAGATGAGTGAATGGTCAGCGGAAGAATTTCAACAATTCATGAAAGCACAATTAGGTTCACTTGAATTAACAGGAAACGCGACCATTCTTTTAGGAGAGTATTCTCAAACGAAAGTGACGCAAGAATGGCTGACCGCCCTTTCTGATGCTACTGTTCAATGGGAGCTTTCAGAGGAAGTTGTTCCAAAAGAAAGTGGCTTTATCGTTGCAAAAGACGGTTTGGATTATAATTTTCTCTTTTCAGCATTAGTTGAAGAGATTCAAAAAACAGAAGGCTTTAAAGTAGCAGAAAAACTTTTCAGTTAAGAAGGGAGGACGTAGAATGAGAAAACCAACGTATCATCAAATTAATCCGCTGATTCGTTTAAAAGAAACGGAGCTGCTTTCTGAGCAACAGTTTCAACAACTTTTAGAAGCGGAAACGGTTGAAGACGTTAAAAATATGTTAAAAAGTACGGTTTATCAACCTTATTTAACCGAAACTTTTGAAGAAAAATTTGACTACCATTCTTCTGAAGCGCTGGGAAGTCTTTATCGCTGGTTATATGAAATGGCTCCAGAACCAGCTGTAGTAACGTTGTATACGATGCGTTTTACCTTCCATAACTTGAAAATTTTGACGAAAGCTGAGCGAACAGGTAAAGATTTTGATTATCTTTATTTAGAGGATGGTCGTTATTCTCTAAACACAGTCAAAAGTGCCATTCATACAAAAAACTCTTCCGAACTTGAACCAGCATTATTAGAAGTGATCCGTGATGTTTTTGCCTATCTGGAAGAAGGCGGTTTGCCGCAAGCAATTGATATCCTTTATGATCGAGCATTTTTACAGCAACAGCGAAAATTAGCGGATGAATTGGGGTATGAAGAGTTAACGAAGGAAGTCATCGCTTTTATTGATTTAACCAATCTATCAACGATGGCTAGAGGGATTGTTCAACATCAAAACAGTAACTTTTTATCAACCGTGCTTTCTAGCGCTGGCAGTCTCTCAAAGAAAGAACTGTTGACCTATGCGGAAAAGTCACTTGTAGAATTTACAGCATTTGTCAGAACAACGAATTACGGACAACTATTAGAAAAGATTATCAATAAAGAAACCAATGAATTAAATTTATTGGCTTTTGAAAAACTCAAAGATGATTACCTGACCTCAATGTATGAAAACGGTCGAACGGTCGCTTTTGGGCCGCTCCCATTACTAGCCTTTTTGAATGCGAAAGAAGTTGAATGGAAAAATTTGCGTTTAATTTTGGTCGGAAAACATAGTGGGTTTTCAAATGAAAAAATTCGAGAAAGGATGCGAAAAGTCAATGGGGTATAAAATTGGTGTCATTGGAGACAAAAATTCAATCTTACCATTTAAACTGTTTGGCTTTGAGGTCCATCATGCCATTTCAGAAATGCAAGTTAGAGAAGCCATTGAAACTATGGCAAAAAATAAGTTTGGGGTCATTTTCATAACGGAAGAAGCCTCTACTTTAGCAGAAGAAACGATTGAACGATACAAAGAACAAGTGACACCAGCGATTATTTTAATCCCAAGTCATAATGGTACAATCGGAATCGGTTTAAGCGAGATTGAAAAAAATGTTGAAAAAGCAATTGGACAAAATATTTTATAATGCAAAGGAGAATGAGCGTGCAAATTGGAAAAATTGTCAAAGTTTCAGGTCCTTTGATTTTAGCTGAAAACATGTCAGATGCTAGTATCCAAGACATTTGTCATGTAGGAGATTTAGGCGTTATCGGAGAGATTATTGAAATGCGAGGCGACGTCGCTTCGATTCAAGTATATGAAGAAACAACAGGCATTGGACCAGGAGAACCAGTTATTTCAACAGGAGAACCATTATCTGTTGAATTAGCCCCAGGTTTAATTGCCGAAATGTTTGATGGTATTCAACGACCATTGGATACATTTCAAGAAGTAACCCACAGTAACTTTTTAGGTCGTGGTGTTAAAATTGATGCGTTAGATCGTGAGAAAAAATGGACGTTTGAACCGACTGTGTCAGTTGGTGAAGAAGTGTCGGCAGGTGACATCGTCGGTGTGGTTCAAGAAACACCGATTATTCAACATAAAATTATGGTGCCTTTCGGCGTTTCAGGAACGATTGCCGAAATTAAAGCAGGTGACTTTGCCATTGATGAAACAGTTTATTCAGTGGAAACGGCTAAAGGAACAAAAAGTTTTAGCATGATGCAAAAATGGCCCGTTCGGCGGGGACGTCCCATTTTAGAAAAACTAAGTCCCAAAGTACCGATGGTGACCGGACAACGCGTAATTGATACCTTTTTCCCAATTACGAAAGGCGGAGCGGCAGCAGTTCCAGGACCATTTGGCGCTGGAAAAACAGTCGTTCAGCACCAAATTGCTAAGTGGGCCGATGTCGACTTAGTCGTTTACGTTGGTTGTGGCGAACGCGGGAATGAAATGACAGATGTTTTAAATGAATTTCCAGAATTAATTGATCCAACAACTGGTGAGTCTTTGATGAATCGGACGATTTTAATTGCGAATACGTCAAATATGCCGGTGGCGGCACGGGAAGCCTCGATTTATACAGGGATTACCATTGCAGAATATTTCCGTGATATGGGTTACTCAGTCGCAATTATGGCGGATTCTACTTCTCGTTGGGCAGAAGCGTTACGAGAAATGAGTGGCCGATTAGAAGAAATGCCTGGTGATGAAGGCTATCCAGCCTATTTAGGTAGCCGCTTAGCTGAATATTATGAACGAGCAGGACAAGTCATCGCGTTAGGAAAAGATCATCGTGAAGGAAGCATTACAGCGATTAGTGCGGTTTCGCCATCTGGTGGGGACATATCAGAACCTGTCACCCAAAATACGTTACGCGTTGTTAAAGTATTCTGGGGCTTAGATTCTCAATTAGCACAAAAACGTCATTTTCCTTCTATTAACTGGTTGCAAAGTTATTCTCTTTACTCCACAGAAGTAGGGCAATATTTAGACTTGGAATTGCAAGGAAACTGGGCCGCTATGGTAGCTGAAGGGATGCGGATTTTACAAGAGGAATCTCAATTGGAAGAAATTGTTCGTTTGGTTGGGATTGATTCCTTGTCGGATAAAGACCGTTTAACGTTGGAAACAGCCAAATCATTACGGGAAGACTATTTGCAACAAAATGCTTTTGATGACGTGGATACGTTCACTTCTCGAACCAAACAAGCGAAAATGTTGCAATTGATTCTAACTTTTGGTGAAGAAGGTCAAAAAGCCTTAAGTTTAGGCACTTATTTCTCTGAGTTAATGGCGGGAACAGTTGAAATCCGCGATCGCATTGCTCGTAGCAAGTATTTACCAGAAGAAGAATTAGAAAAATTGGATCGTTTACAAGCAGAAATTAAAACAACGATAAAAGAAATCATTGCTGAAGGAGGAATGACGAATGATTAAAGAATATCGCACAATCAATGAAGTCGTTGGTCCTCTGATGATTGTTGAAAAAGTGGCAGGCGTAAAGTACGAAGAATTAATTGAAGTACGCATGCAAAATGGCGAAATTCGCCAAGGGCAAGTTTTAGAAATCAATGGAGATAAAGCGATGGTCCAAATTTTTGAAGGAACGAGTAACATCAATATTCGTGATTCAAAAGTTCGCTTTCTGGGACATCCTTTAGAATTAGGGGTTTCGCCAGATATGATGGGGCGCGTTTTTGACGGCTTAGGTCGCTTAAAAGATAATGGACCAGAATTATTACCTGAGAAAAAATTAGATATTAACGGCGAAGTTATCAATCCAGTTGCTCGTGATTATCCCGATGAGTTCATCCAAACAGGGATTTCAGCGATTGACCATTTAAATACCTTAGTTCGTGGTCAAAAATTACCTGTTTTTTCAGCATCTGGCTTACCTCATAAAGAATTAGCGGCACAAATTGCCAGACAAGCCAACGTGTTAAATAGTGAAGAAGAATTTGCCGTAGTTTTTGCGGCCATTGGGATTACCTTTGAAGAAGCGGAATATTTTATGGAAGATTTCCGTCAAACAGGCGCAATTGATCGTTCAGTCTTGTTTATGAACTTAGCGAATGATCCAGCCATTGAACGGATTGCAACACCTAGAATGGCTTTGACAGCTGCTGAATATTTAGCTTATGAAAAGGGCATGCATGTCTTAGTTATCATGACGGATATGACCAATTATTGCGAAGCGTTGCGAGAAATTTCAGCAGCACGCCGTGAAGTTCCAGGACGTCGTGGTTACCCAGGTTATCTTTACACGAACTTAGCAACGTTGTATGAACGGGCGGGCCGAATTCGTGGCTCAAAAGGTTCCGTAACACAGATTCCTATTTTAACAATGCCAGAGGAGGATAAAACACATCCAATTCCCGATTTAACTGGCTATATTACAGAAGGGCAAATTATCTTGTCCCGGGAATTATATAAGAGCGGTATCCAACCACCAATTGATGTCTTGCCATCACTTTCCCGTCTTAAAGACAAAGGAACTGGTGAAGGCAAAACGCGCGGGGATCATGCAGCGACGATGAATCAATTGTTCTCAGCCTATGCACAAGGGAAACAAGCCAAAGAATTAGCTGTCATTTTAGGAGAATCAGCTCTTTCCGATGTCGATAAAATTTACGCAGCTTTTGCCCAACGTTTTGAAGAAGAATATGTCAATCAAGGATTCGATACAAACCGTTCGATTGAAGAAACGTTAGATCTTGGGTGGGAGCTATTAAGTATGCTACCGAGAACAGAACTAAAACGAATTAAAGAGGATATGCTCGATCAATATTTAACTGAAGGGAAGTAGAAAAATGGCTCGATTAAATGTTAATCCAACCCGTATGGAACTTTCCCGATTGAAAAAACAGTTAACTACGGCCACGAGAGGTCATAAGTTGCTGAAAGACAAACAAGATGAATTGATGCGACGGTTTATTGCGCTAGTCAAAGAAAACAATGAGTTACGTATTCAGGTTGAACAAGAAGTGACGGATGCGTTATCAAATTTTGTATTGGCAAACGCAACGTTGAACGAAGCCTTTATTGAAGAGTTAGTGGCAATTCCAGCCGAAAAAGTTGAATTAGAAATTATTGAACAGAACATCTTAAGTGTGCCAGTTCCTAAAATGATTTTTGATTACGATGAATCGGTTCAAGAAGCACCCTTAGATTATGGCTACGTGAATTCAAACAGCGAGCTTGATCAAGCTTTTGCTAAAATTTCAAGCATTTTACCGAAATTATTAGCACTTGCAAATGTTGAAAAGACGTGCCAATTATTATCAAAAGAAATTGAAAAAACGCGTCGTCGTGTCAACGCCTTAGAGTATATGACGATTCCACAATTAGAAGAAACAATTTACTACATTCAAATGAAATTAGAAGAAAATGAACGTGGCGAAATTACACGTCTAATTAAAATTAAAAGCATGAACAAAGAAAATTAGTGGTTAGAAAGAACGAGTGCGAAGCCAGTTGGTAGCTTTCGTGCTCGTTTTTAATAAAAAAGGGAGTGGAAAAAATGAAAAATGAAGAACGCCGCAAAGCGATTGCGCTGAATTGTCAAAAGTACGAAAGTGATTATGCTCACTTGGTGGAACCAATCAATGAGCTACTGTTAAACTTGGGAGCGGATATTTCAGAAGAAGCCGCGAAGCAAATCATTCTGAATGTAAAACGATATCATCACGGCGTGAAATATCTTCCTGAGTGTCATTTAGATGAAAGTAACCAATTTATCGAAGATGGGCTTGAAGCTCTTAAAAAGGGAGATTTAGGCAACGGTGCGTTACAACTATTTGGGGCCGGCTTAAACTTTGCTAGTTTTGCAGCAAAAGCACAAGGAACCAAAAAAATTGATGCCCACCAAATGTTGGCAGAACGTTTTACGAAGTTGTTGTCTGTAAAGTAGCCAGCTACTCATTGTGAATTTTAGTATCTGGGATAGTAGTCAAAATGACTCTTGTCCCAGATATTTTTTTTATAAAAATATGAAACCTTTTACAGATACTTAACGTCTAATAGTTAGTTAAATGAAAAGAGGTGTTTTATGGATAAAATTTCAACAAAAAAATTAGTTCAGAAAGCAAAAAAAGGAGATGGACAAGCATTTGTTCACCTTTGTCAAAAATATGAAACAGTTTTATACAATGCTGCATATAAAATGCTATTAAACGAAGTCGACGTTGCTGATTGTTTACAAGAAACTGAACTATGTGCATGGGAAAAAATAACAACATTAAAAAATGAATATGCGTTTAATTCATGGATTTTTAAAATAATGTTAAACCAAGTTCAAAATATTTTTAGAGAAAAGCAGAAAACAACTCACTGGATGGATACTTATTCTCCTGTTCCTGCTTTTGATGATTTATATGATTTGGATAAAGGATTACATAAATTACCTGATAATTATCGTGTTCCGCTAGTTATGTACTATTATGTTGGCCTTAGTATAAAAGAAATCGCTCAGCAACTTGATGTTTCAACAAATACCATCAAAATTCGTCTTTCTCGTGGTCGAAAAAAATTAAGGACATATTTAAAGGAGACATGGTAAATGGATAGAAAACGAAGTGATATATTAAAATATGAAAAAAAGATGCCTTTAGAAACAGTGGAACGTTTAAACATACAAAGAACTAAGATATTAATGGGAGAAATAAAACAATACAGACAGCCAAAGAAAAAGATATCGCGTAAACATTTAATTATAGGGCTAATTAGTATTGCTACCACTTTTACTTTGATAGTAAAAACACCCATTGGACGTGCCATAGAAGAGGTGTTGGGGATTAGTCAAGATACAGGTGTTCAAACAGTAGAATCTTCTGGTGTTCCAACAAAACTAGAATTGCGGAGTGTACAAAATGAGCGAGAAATCGTATTAACAAAATTTGTATCGACAAAAAATAAAATGGCGTTTGATTATCAATTTAAGATTAAAGATCAAAAATTAAAAGAGTTATTACAGAAAAAAATCGCTAGAAATAATTATTCTCAAGATATTCAACTAGGGTTATTTAGAGAAGGAAGCAAAGAAGATTTATTTGGGGGTGTAAGTTCAACATCGTTATATAGAATCGAGAAGGATGTTTTTTATGGTTCAGTGATTTCAACTTTCAATAAGCAAAAACTTGTTAGTCAAGATCAATTAACGCTCCATATCTACCGATTAGCTTGGGAAGATCAAGAACAGCATGATAATGAATTAAAAGAAGCAATCAAAGCAAGTAGCCGATCTTTTAGTGTTGAGAATGCATTAGAGTATCAAGGCGATTGGACGTTTAAAATTCCTTACCAACCCATTATGAAAGAAACGAAACCTAGTATTAAAAACGTGAAAAAAATTAAAAATATTAAGGCCCAAAGTGATGCACTTCAAACTACGCTGATTATGGATATTCCAAATCCAGAAAAAAATAAAAAAAGTCGTGAGATTCTAATTTCAGTTTATAAAAACGGTCTTGAGATACCTATTGCACGTCAGATTGGTAGTGGCTTTAATAAAGGGGAAGATGCTACAATTAACATTTCTTTTGACTTAAGTAGTTTGGATCATAAGTCATTATATAAAGTAATCGTTAGAAATTCTTATGAAGATGATGCAGCAGGAAAAGAATTAGGTTCGTTGGAGTTAAAAAATACTCAGAAATAATTGCTAAAAAGGTTATGGAAAATACAAATATTTTAATTAATATAACTACTAAAAAAGCATCTTTTTTATTGAGCGTTGTCATTAAAAAAGATGCTTTTATTTTCATTATCAATGGTTATCATTAGGATATTCAGACACCTGTAATTGCCATAACTTATCTGTCACTGAAGCAATAAACGCAGCACTCTTAGCATTATCAGGTCCTTTAGTAAAAATTGCTAAAGCAAAGGGGTGAGGTGTTTCTAAAATCCCCATATCATGAATAAATTCATCATAGGAACCAATTTTATGAGCAACTTTTCCTTGAGTTGTGGGAGTTTCCATTCTTTCATGGAAAACACTTTGTTTCATAGAATCATAAATCGCTTGGTAATCTGGTTTTGTTGCTTTTTCAGTATATAATTTTTGTAGAATAACAAGCGCATCTTCAGAAGAAAATTGTGGCTCTTCAATCGAAGGTGTCTTGTGCAAATAACGCTGATACATTTCTCGTTTTGCTTTTGCATCACCACCCAATGTGTCATAGAGCATATTTTTAGCGATATTATCAGAATAGGTGATGGCATATTCTTGTAACGTTTTTAATGGATACTCTGGTTGGATATTATAGGCAATGATCCCAGTTCCTTCTTCATAATCTTCTTCGGCGTTATAGGGAATCAGGTCTGTCCATTTTTTTTGACCAGAAGCAACCGTGTCGGCGACTAGCATCGTCAGGGGCACTTTAATAGTACTAGCTGTATAAAATTCATGTTGGCCATTCACGGAACGCTGTTCGCCAGTTTCTAAATCCAAATAACTAATCCCAACCGTTCCTTCAAATTCTTTGACAGAAGCGACGAGCAGGTCATTTATTTTATCAAAAAATACTGTATTTGCTGAATTATTTTCTTCCTTGTCTTTCGTATGCTTCTCATGTTTGGCGGAATCAATTGTAACTTTTTGTTCAGATTCTTTGGCATAATCTTCGCCACGACTTGAGAAGAAGAAGCCCACAATTAGGAAAAAGCAAAGAAAGAAAATGATGCCGTATAGTGAGAGTTGCTGTTTCTTCAATGTAAAACCCTTTCCGTTTCTCTAATAGATATTTTTCTCAACTCCTCCATTTAATCATTTTTCGGATAAGAGCGCAAGCGTCTTTTTAACGGCACTACTGGTTTTGTTTCATTTGTTTTTGGAGTGCTTGCGATTGCTTTAATAGCTCTTTGCCGATAGTGGTATCTTTTACCAATAGCCGCTGTAAGGGACGATCGATGACTTGTTTGATGGAATGAATGTCTTGATTATTTAAAATGGCTGTTTCTTTACTAGAAAAAGATTTATGCGCGGTCAGTTGTAAACCAAACGAGTTGTACAACAATGTATAACCAGCAATCCCAGTAATTGTCTGATAAGATTTTGAAAAGCCGCCGTCAATTACGAGAAGCGTGCCATTTGCTTTGATTGGTGATTCGCCTTTTGTTCGTTTAACTGGTGTATGACCATTTATGATATGTCGATTTTCACCAGTCACTTCAAATTCATCTAGGATTCTTTCACAAACTTCAACCGTATCACGCAAAGAGTAGTAAGGATTCTTTTCTTCGTAATGTGTTTCTTTTTCAGCGAGAAAATAACGCTCGAAGGTTTTCATAGCTCGTTTGCCAAATAATGAGGAACCTTCGCCACACCAAAGATACCATAAACAATCTGTTGCATAGTCATCTGTACTAGCAGGCTGAGCATAAGCTTCTTCTAACATTTCCTGAAAGAAGTCAACTAAAGCTTTTCCTGAATAGGAGTGGCCTTTAAATGTATAAGCTTGAAAAGTACCGTCCGCATTCAGAGGCAGACAGCCATGAATCAATAAATTTTGATTATACACAAGGTAAAGAGAAGCTTTTTCCATTAGAAAGTGCATGTGTTTTGTTAACCGCGGTGAAGACTGAAATTGCGTTAATAAATCATCAATTATCTGTTTTTCCTCACGTGTTAATTGGTAAGGCTGCTCTTCAGAAACGGTTTGGAAACAGCTGTTAATTAATGTATAACGACATTCGTCAAAAGTAATAGTTTCCCCTTGAATCTTATCTAAGCGTAGCCGATGTGCCAAGTTAAAATCAGGGCGTCGACCAATAATTTGGCCTTCTAGTTTTTCTTGAATAATGGCAATGGCTTGTTGCACACGCATCGCTACTTGTTTTTCAGCTTCAGTTAACGCACGATAGGGATTTTTCTTGGGTGCAAAAGCAGGATTTTCTTTATATGTTTCTAAACTAAATTTTTTTAAGGCGGTTAAATCGATAGCATAACGTTCTTCTAACAGATCTAAATTTCCATAGCGAGCACAAATACGTACTACATTGGCTAAACAAGCCAGTGAACCACTATAAGCAGCCAGCCAAATCATATCGTGATTGCCTAGTTGAATATCCAAGGAGTGATAGGACATTAATCGGTCCATAATTTTATCTGGTGCTGGCCCCCGATCATAGATATCACCAATAACATGTAGGTGATCAATAATCAGACGTTGGATTAGATAAGCTAATTCTGTCACGAAACGTTTGGCTTCACCTAGTAAAATAATTTTTTCAATAATTTGTTGATAGTAACCGTTTTTGGTTGTTGTTTCATCATATTGATAAATCAATTCTTCGAGAATATACCCATAGGTTTCAGGAAGGGCTTTGCGAACTTTAGAACGTGTGTACTTCATCGAAGAAGAACGGACGATTTCAACCAGACGGCGAATCGTTAATAGCCACCATTCATAAGAGAGGGCGCTTTCATTTTCTAAAAGTGTTAATTTTTCTTCTGGATAGTAGATAATAAAACAAAGCTCGTCCATCTGATGGGCATTTAATTCTTGTTTAAATAAAAATTGAACTTTTTCTCGGATTCGCCCAGAACCATTTCTTAAAATATGGTCAAAAGCTTCAAATTCACCATGTAAATCACTGACAAAATGTTCTGTTCCTTTCGGTAAATTCAAAATTGCTTCCAAATTAATAATTTCTTCAATTTGTTGATCGCGGTTCAGTGTAGCCAAGTCATCTGCCTTCTTTCTTTTTCGTATATACCAATTTCGATTTAAAAGATTAAAGTCTTGAGAATAAAGGTTTTTTATCCGTATGCCAATTATTGTAGGCTATTTGGCGAGAAAAAGCAACAGGAGAAAGTCAGAGAAAAATGTGGAAAATTATAGGAAGCTACTGGGTTTTATGCTATGATTTTTAATAAAACGAAATGAAGGGGCGGGAAAACATGTTATTTGGTACAGCAAAAATGAATCGGGAAAATCATTTAGAAATCGGTGGTTGTGACACCGTAAAGTTGGCGCAAAAATTCGGGACGCCGTTATTTGTTTATGATGTCGCTCATATTCGCGCACAAGCACGTGGTTTTAAACAAACGTTAAATCAATTAGGTATCAAAAATAAAGTGGTTTATGCAAGTAAAGCATTTAGTTGTTTAGCTATTTATCAAGTGTTAAAGGAAGAAGATATTGCTTGTGATGTTGTCTCTGGTGGAGAACTATTCACAGCTTTAAAAGGGGGCATGGAGCCAGCGGAAATTGAATTCCATGGAAATAACAAAACCCCTGAAGAATTACGTTATGCTTTGGATAACAAAATAGGTACAATTGTCATTGATAATTTTTACGAAATTGACTTGTTGGAAGAATTATTAGCTACACGAAACCAAACACAAAAAGTTCTTTTTCGGGTGAGTCCTGGCGTGGATGCAGAAACACATGATTACATTTTGACAGGCCAAGAAGATTCAAAATTTGGTTTTGATGTTGCAAGTGGCCAGGCAACAGAAGCGCTCGTTCGCCTTTTATCAAATCCCTCTTTTGATGTGCAAGGGGTCCATTGCCATATTGGCTCGCAAATTTTTGCTGTGGAAGGCTTTTTAGCTGCTGTTGAAAAAATGTTCACTATTTTAGAAGACTGGCGGCAAGTCCATCAATTTACAGCACGTGTTTTAAATATGGGTGGTGGTTTTGGTGTGCAGTACACGCAGCAAGATGAGCCATTAGCACCAGCAACATTTGTTGAAAAAATTGTTTATTCCTTGAAAGGTCATTGTGAACAATTAGGGTATCCACTGCCTGAGCTTTGGATTGAACCAGGCCGCAGTTTAATTGCCGAAGCGGGCACAACGATATATACAGTTGGCGCGCAAAAAGAGGTTCCTGGTGTTCGTCATTTTGTTTCCGTAGATGGTGGCATGGGTGATAATATACGGCCTGCTTTGTATCAAGCGGTTTATGATGGATTTCTAGCGAATCGTGAGGGGCATGATTCAGTCAAGAAAGTCACAGTGGTTGGTAAATATTGCGAATCAGGAGATGTCTTACTTCGAGATATTTTATTGCCAGCAGTTAAAGCAGGGGATTTATTGGCCATTAGTAGTACGGGGGCTTACGGTTATTCAATGGCAAGTAATTACAACCGAAATCCTCGACCAGCGGTGGTTTTTGTCGAAGATGGACAAGCAAAATTAGTTGCTCGCCGTGAGACATATGAAGATATGACAACGTTGGATTGTTGATAGATTAAAAGTAGCCGCCTCTTTTTGAGACGGCTGTTTTTTTTTTCAAAAAATAACAAAATGTAAGGGTGATTTCTTTCAGAAATGAAAAATCCATAGTATATTAAATGAAGAAGGAAATACTTTAGAAGAGGGTGTGATTTGCAGATGAAATGGCTCCTCGGGTTACTGATCATTTTTGCAATGATTGGCGTTGTTTTTTCTTTTTACATTGCCAATTATTTTTTGAAAATCGCGTTGCTTAAAGACAACCCTTGGTATCATAAAAAAGGGCATCGGTTATTAAATCCTGATAATTTTCAAGAACGAGAAACAAGATATACAAAAATAGAAGAACAACAAAAACAAGAAGGCGAAGCTTTTTGGACAGAGTCTTTTGCTGAAGATCGTTGGTTGAAAATTAAAGATGAAACATTGTATGCACGGTGCTTTATTCCTTATCCAGATAACCATCGTTGGGCGATTTGTGTGCATGGTTATCGTTCAAACGGAAAACGCGATATGGCATATACTGCATTACGTTTTGCAGAAGAAGGCTACAATGTTTTAGTTCCCGATTTGCGTGCGCACGGGAAAAGTTCAGGGAATAAAATTGGGATGGGATGGCTGGATCGGTTAGATTTATTAAGTTGGCTTAGTGAAGTTCTTGCCATTGATATGGAAGCAGAAATTATTTTAGTGGGCGGTTCCATGGGAGCGGCTACTGTCATGATGGCAAGTGGTGAAAAGTTACCAACGAATGTCCGCGGATTAATAGTGGATTGTGGCTACACTTCTGTTTATGATGAATTTAAATACGTCCTACATGAATCTTTTCATTTACCCGCTTTTCCTATTTTAACAATTGCTAATCAATTAGCATTAAATAACTATGGCTTTCAATTGAAAACCGCTTCTTCCGTGAGACAATTACACAAAAATACGTTGCCGACATTTTTTATTCACGGTACAGGTGATCGCTTTGTTCCAATGACAATGTTTGAAGAAAATTTAGCGGCAACTCAGGGGATAAAAAAAGGTCTCATTGTTGCTAAAGCACCACATTTATCTTCAAGTGTCTACGAACCTGAAAATTATTACAGTAGTATTTTTGAATTTTTGGAAGAAAACTGTCCTGCGGTAAAAACAATATCCGACTAAAAAAGACATGGATTTTCATGATTCCATGTCTTTTTTTTGTCTGACTCGTTTAGCTAAATTTAAAGTGCTTAAAAAGAAAAATAACGGCGCCAAACTACCAAGGCAAAGGAACCATTTCATTGAATAAGTTAACTCTTGCTGTAAAAGAGATTCTCGTATATAGCTGAAACCTTCGCCATGGACCCGCAAATAAATATAAATGTAAGCAAAAAGAATCACTAAAGGCAAAATACAGACTTCTAATATTTCCAAAAGATAAGGAAAGGTTTTATTTAATAATTTGAGGCGTGTCTTATTCAATAGATAAGCAAAAATGAAAATTGACCATAAAAAACCAAAAAAACTAATCAAATAAAAAATCAGATTCGCACTTCCTGCGTTCATAAAAGCTTTCGGGAAAAGTAGTCTGCCGATGAATGTATTTTTAATTGTAAAAGGAACATCAAAAATGGAAATATAAAGACAAAAAAGTACTAATATTAACAAGGCATGCCAAATCTTTTTCTCCATTTCATTTAAAAAATATCTAATTACTTGGTACATTTCCATAAACTGTCGCTCCGTGTTTGAAATAATCGTAGTTTTGACTATACCATAGCTGTTCTCAATTTTCTTGAAAAAAATACTCGCAACTAGCCTCGACTATACGAAACACACAGAGTGTCTAAAAAATAAGTTGCCGATCGCATTTTTTCGCATGCTAGTGTTGCACTTCTGTTTCGTTGGTGTTTTCTAATTGCTGATTTGTTGATTAAAAAAGGGCAGGAGGGAGCGTTTTTCTAGTATAATAATATAAAAGAATATAGAGAAAATCGTAGGATGGGAGTTATTCAAAGTGGCGGAGATTACAGTTAAGACAATTTCAGCGAAAGATGATTTAAAGAAGTTGCTTTTGGGTCAAGAGTATGACCAACAGCAGCCAGTTAAAAATATTTTAAAAGCTAGAACATCGAATGTCCATATTGAAAAGTACGAGGTTGTGGAGGATGTTTTTTTAAAGTTAACTGGGAAGGCGACCATGCACAAAGATATTATGAACTCATTTTGGACAACGTATAAAATTATGTTACAACTTGTTTATCCCGATTTCTTTAGACCAGCGGAAGTAATTGGGGAAAATCAAGAAAGCTATTTAGAAAAACCTTCTGAACAGAATTTGCTTGCAGTAAATAGCAAGTATCCGCCTCATGATTCCGGGGCATCGGCTGTGATTTCGGACCGATATTTAACTTATTTTGACCAAGCTTTTCCTGACTATTTACCAAATCCTGTACCCAAAAAATATACATGGAATGAATTCCTTCTCGACAATTTTACTAAATTTGATCGAGTCCATCAGGACCCACAATTAAAGCGTTTTGCCGAACTTACCCATTCAATTGGAAACATTACAGTAGTTCCACTAGGATTTAACAGTGGAAGAAGCTTATCGTTTAAAGATTATTGGGATTATTCTTTAGAACAACTTTCGATATTTTTAGCTTCGTTTCATTCATGGGAAAGCTACGTTCATACGTATGAGATGCAACCATTTTTAAATGAACAGTATCAACCAGTAGCGCTATGGAAAAATCATTTGAAAAAAGACTCGTTTATCTTACCTCAGAATCTAGAGGAGATAAATGAATATTTAGTTCAAGTAAATCAACGAATAGAAAAAAGAGGGCAGCGAATAGTGAATAGGTTGTAATGAAATAAGAATCGACTTTTCACTAAACGTTGAAAGTCTCGAATCTTGTGCTCTTTTATTGACTCAGGAACAGAGAACGATTAAACTACTAGATTAGTATCAAAAAATAATTGCGTATAGGGATAACCAGTCGCATGTTTAAATGACTTTTAGGTCTTATGTAAGTAACAAAAGTTATTAGTACGAAGCAATCATTTTAGAAAGGAGCTTTTATGCAATTCACATTATTAAATCAAGGAAATCAAGCCTATTGGGAAGCAACCTACATAGAAGCTTTTCCAGAAGAAGAGAGACTGCCGTTTGATCAATTATTGACGTCTTCTCAAGCAGGAAAATTTCATTTGTTTGTTATTCAAGAGGCGGATGAGAACGTGGGGATTTTGTTAAATAGTCAAATTGCACCTGAAGCAACCTATGTCTTTTTCTTTGCAATTGATCAGCACCACCGAAACCAACGATTAGGTTCAACAGTGTTAGCGTTATTGAAGACACGTTATCCTAAGGGGGTTCTTTTGGAGAGTGAAGAAATTGGCAAAAATGCAGCGAATGAAGCCCAAAGAGAAAAACGTTATCAGTTTTATGAAAGAAATGGCGTGCTGGATACAGGGTATCTGATTATGGATAGAGGACTCACTTTTCATATCATGTTTGCTGGAGCATCAGGCTTCAGTGGAACGCAGCTACAGTTTTTATTAGACTTCCATCCAGTAGCAAAAATTTGGAAAAAGCCAAGTATTGATGGCATCAGGTAATTTTTATCAAATAAGTAAATTAAACAAACAAAAAAACATATGAAAGAACGGACCAATCGGTTCTTTCATATGTTTTTTATCATTAGCCTCGAAATAACTAGCGAATACCCAAAGCAATTCGTGCGTAACGGCTCATTTTATCCGTTGTCCAAGCAGGGTACCAGACTAATTTTACTTCGATATTATTCACTTCAGGAATATCTTTTAAAACACCATGGATTTGTTCTGTTAAAACATCTGCTAACGGACAACCCATTGTGGTTAAGGTCATTTTGATGACAGTATCACCAGTTTCTTCTGCAAATTCAACTTCATAAATTAGTCCTAAATTAACAATATCGATGCCTAATTCAGGGTCAATCACTGTTTCTAATGCAGTTAAAATATCTTCTTTAATTGCTTCAACTTCTTCGGTTGAACGTTGTTGAGGTTGTTCACTCATTCGTCTTCTACTCCTTTGCAAGTTGCCTCTTTACTATCATACCTTTTTTAAGAATGTTTGTAAATGAGAAGTATCTCACATGTCATGTAATTTACTGATTTATTAAAAAAGCTCATAAAATTCGAAATTCATTTTATTTTAATTGAAATCTCATTATTTTATTGACATTAGAAAACAATGAGTTTAGAATGATCGATAACAATCTAAATTTAATTTTTGGATATTTTTAAAAAACTGAATTTTCAGTCAATTGGAAATATCAAAGGGAGGATTTTATGAAAATTAAGCAGGTACATGTTAGGGCATCGAAAATTAAACTGAAAGAAACATTTACGATCGCTTTGGGGACGATAGAATCAGCGGATAGTGCAATTGTGGAAATTGAAACAGAAGAGGGATTAGTTGGATATGGAGAAGGAGGGCCAGGCATTTTTATTACCGGTGAAACGTTGGCTGGCACGCTTGAAACGATCGAATTATTTGGCCAAGCAATCATTGGCTTAAACCCCTTTAATATTGAGAAAATTCATGAAGTGATGGATAAAATATCTGCTTTCGCTCCAGCGGCAAAAGCAGCAATCGATATTGCTTGTTATGATTTGATGGGTCAGAAAGCTCAACTGCCTCTTTATCAATTGTTAGGCGGCTATGATAACCAAGTAATAACGGATATTACACTAGGTATTGATGAACCAAATGTGATGGCACAAAAAGCCGTCGAAAAAGTCAAACTAGGTTTTGATACATTAAAAATTAAAGTCGGAACAGGAATTGAAGCTGATATCGCAAGAGTAAAAGCGATTCGTGAAGCAGTTGGCTTTGATATCAAGCTCCGCTTAGATGCGAATCAGGCTTGGACGCCCAAAGATGCAGTTAAAGCGATTCAAGAATTAGCAGATTATCAAATTGAATTAGTGGAACAGCCAGTTAAAAGACGCGATTTAGAAGGTCTAAAATACGTTACTTCACAAGTTAATACGACAATTATGGCTGATGAAAGCTGTTTTGATGCTCAAGATGCGTTGGAATTAGTTAAAAAAGGCACAGTCGATGTTATCAATATAAAATTAATGAAGTGTGGCGGCATTCATGAAGCGCTGAAAATTAATCAGATTTGTGAAACAGCAGGCATCGAATGCATGATTGGTTGCATGGCGGAAGAAACAACCATTGGCATCACGGCTGCTGCCCATTTAGCTGCTGCTCAAAAGAATATCACACGAGCAGATTTAGATGCGACATTCGGTTTAGAAACTGCGCCCGTAACTGGGGGCGTATCCTTAGAAGCAAAACCATTATTGGAATTAGGAGAAGCAGCTGGATTAGGCATTTCTCATTAAAAAAGGAGTAAAGCAAATGAAGTATGATTTAAAGTATCTTAGTGTTCCTTTGCCTGAGGAAATTCAAAGGGTGAAAGAATTTGGCGATTTTGCAAGTGCGGATATTGCCATTGATTTTTGGTTGACAAAAGAACTTCCGCAGGCATTAAAAGAACGTTTGATAATTGAAAAAGATGTCATTAAAATGATGCGTATGAATGAGTATCCTCATAGCTTTGCAAAAGCTGATCAAATGATGAGAGACACTTTTCAGGATTATCAAACAGAGGAATTAATTCGTTTAAAAGAAACGGGATTAGTGGACTGGGTTTATATTGACGGTGAACCGTATTTCCAACTTCGATTTTTGGCCAATTTAATTAAAACAAATGCGGCATATGTTGCACGTTTGCGGGAAGCAGAAAGCAATCAATTAGAAATTCTCCGCAAAAAAGAACTAAAAGAGAACATCGAACAAATGCAAAAAAACGGTGGTAGAAAAGTGAGAACAACAATTAAAGCCACCATTCAGGTGAAAAAAGAATTTGAGCGTCCAGGTGAGCGTGTTCGTGTCCATTTGCCGCTGCCCAAAGCGTGTCAACAACAATCAGAAATTGAAATCCTAGCTACGTCACCTGAAGCAACCTATATTGCGGCAGAAGATGCGCCTCAACGAACACTGTGTTTTGAAACAATCTTAAAAGAAAATCAAACGTTTACAGTTGAATATTGTTATGTTAATCGGATGGTTTACCAACAGTTAGAAGAAAATAACGTAGACAAAATGCAACCAAGCTTTGATTTAGAGGAACAGTTACCGCATATTCGATTCACGCCTTATTTAAGAAATTTAGCAGATGAGATTGTGGGCGATGAAAGTAATCCCTTAAAAAAGGCACGCTTGATTTATGACTTTGTGACGACAAAGATTCATTATTCTTTCATGCGTGAATATTTTACAATTACCAATATTTCAGAGTATGCTGCAACTAATTTAAAAGGTGACTGCGGCGTGCAAGCGATTTTGTTTATCACGCTTTGTCGGATTACAGGGATACCAGCCAAATGGCAATCGGGATTATATGTTTCTACACATTATACAGGCTGTCATGATTGGGCACAATTTTATATAGAACCGTACGGCTGGCTCTTTGCGGATTTATCTTTTGGCGGAGGTGCTTACCGAGACGGGGATAGACAGCGGTGGAATCATTATTTCGGCAATTTAGATGTTTTTAGAATGGTCGCAAATAGTGAGATCCAGGCAGACTTTCACCCGGCAAAAATGCAATTACGTGCAGACCCAATTGACAACCAGCGGGGAGAATTTGAGTACGAAAATGAGGGCTTGCCCTACGCATGCTTGATAGTTTCGCAAGAACGGCTTTCCATGGAAGAGTTGCCGTTTGATTGACACATAGGGGGAATAGTATGAAAAAGTTAAAAATGATGGGGATTATGTTATTTGTTAGTACGGTCTTGGTAGGTTGTGGCACAACAGCAGAAACAAAAATAGACGAGAAAGCAACTGAGAAAACCAGTGTCTCGAAAAAAGTTTTAAATTTAATGGAGAACTCGGAAATCGGTTCAATGGATTCTATTTTTACACAAGATGAAGCCAGTATTAACGCACAGTCCAATGTCTTTGAAGGGTTATATCAATTGGATGAAAAAGATCAACTAATACCAGCTGCCGCTAAAGAGATGCCTGAAATTTCTGAGGATGGCAAACGATATACCATTAAACTAAGAGAAGATGGTAAGTGGTCCAATGGTGATGCTGTAACAGCCAATGATTTTGTTTTTGCTTGGCGTAAATTAGCGAATCCCAAAAACCAAGCCAATTACTTTTTCTTGTTAGAAGGAACGATTCTGAACGGAACAGCTATTACAAAAGAGGAAAAAGCACCAGAGGAATTGGGTGTCAAAGCGCTTGATGATTATACTTTGGAGGTTACTTTGGAAAAGCCTGTACCGTATTTTACGTCGTTATTGGCATTTTCTCCATTTTTCCCACAAAACGAAGCATTCGTGAAAGAAAAAGGACAAGCATATGGCACTTCTAGTGAAATGATTGTATCTAATGGTCCATTTTTAATGAAAAATTGGGATCAGTCAGCGATGTCGTGGGATTTTGTGCGTAATCCCGACTATTACGATAAAGAAAAAGTAAAATCAGAAACGATTCATTTTGAAGTTCTTAAAGAAACCAATACCGTTTATAATTTGTACGAATCAGGTGAATTAGATGTGGCTGTCTTAACAGGAGATTTTGCTAAACAAAATCGAGACAACCCAGACTATGAAGCAATCGAACGGTCAAAAGTCTATTCCTTACGTTTAAACCAAAAAAGAAACGAAAAACCATCCATTTTTGCAAATGAGAATGTCCGCAAAGCTTTAGCTTATGCTTTGGATAAAAAAAGTTTAGTCGACAATATTTTAGCAGATGGTTCAAAAGAAATTTATGGGTACATTCCAGAAAAATTTGTATATAACCCAGAAACGAATGAAGATTTTCGTCAAGAAGCAGGCGCCCTTGTCAAAACAGACGCCAAAAAAGCCAAAGAGTATTTAGATAAAGCAAAAGCAGAGCTAAACGGAGATGTAGCCATTGAACTTCTTTCAAGAGATGGTGATAGTGACCGAAAAGTTGCTGAATTTATCCAAGGCCAGTTACAAGAAACGTTGCCAGGTCTCACTATTAATGTCAAAACAGTTCCTTTAAATAATGCGATTGAATTAATGAGAAAAGGGGATTATGAATTGTCTGTTGGCATGTGGGGACCCGATTATCAGGATCCAATGACTTTCTTAGAAAGCTCAGTTAGTGGTAACCGTATGAACTATTCTAGCCCAACGTTTGATCAACTAATTGAAGAAGCAACAACTAAATACGCAAATGATCCTGAAACTCGTTGGCAAACATTAATTAAAGCTGAAAAAGTATTGGTGGAAGAAGATGCCGCTTTAATTCCTTTATACCAAGAGGCTCGTAGTCAGCTTATACGACCAGGTGTCAAAGGTATTCAGTATCATAACTTCGGTGCAACGAGCACATATAAGTATGCCTATAAAGAATAAATTAGTGAACGAGCGTGGGACAAAAATCACTTTGGATTTTTGCTCCACGCTCAAAAACTGATAAACGGCGGGAACAGAAGCAACACTACGCGTTGCTCCGATCTCAACAACTTCTAAGGTGTTTTCTCGACATGCGTCTCGTCACAGTACAGCCTTCAAAAGAGCTACAGCTCTAAGAGTTGCGATGTTTCACTGTGAAGCATGAACAGATGAAATCATCGTACCTACTTGGTGAAGGTCCTTCGGAAATAAGCCGAAATTGACTTTCTCACACAAGTGTTCGGCGTATCTTAATCCTTCCAAGTGTTGAGAATCACGAAGAACGTAGTGATTCGATGATGAACAATACCTACTTCGCAGAGCTCCGATCTCATCAATCTCTAAGTGATAAATCACTGAGAATTGAAGGACTTGGTCTCCAAAAATTAAAGAACACCGGGTAGGTATCATGCAACATCAACTCGTTCCTCGTTGTGTTTTATGACAATTTTCGGAAATTCCTTCTTATTGCTGAGAAACACTATTTGCAAAGCAAATAGATGTTGAACAGTACCTACTTGGTTCTCGGAGTTAAACACTTCTGTCCCGACCTCTTCCCGATAAGAGTTTCTTTTTTGTTAATAGTCAACAATTAATAAAAAAATAATTGAAAAAGGTTGACAAAAATAATGATACTCGTTAGAATAAGCACTGTTAACAAATGAATAGCGTTTTCATGTGACTAGATAATACTAGGCATGGAAGAATTTCGTAATACAATGTGGTGTACAATGGTTACGCAACATGTTTAACGGGATTGTTCTATGCTTTTTTTGTTGTTTTCACTGAAAATGTTAGAATTACTTCTGCAGAAGAGGGTCATTTATGAAAATTAAAAAGGTGCTAAATCAAAATGCTGTACTTGTTCTTGACGAAGGACAGGAGAAAGTAGCTGTCGGTAAAGGCGTCGGGTTTAATAAGACTAAAAATGATGTCTTATCTCGACAATTGGTGGAGCGGATGTTTGTGATGGAGCCAGAAGGACTGAAAAAACTTCAAGTACTGCTATCACAAATTGAAGACAAATACTTTTTAGCGAGTGAAGAAATTATCCAACATGCTGAAACGGTATTGGGTGAAAAGTTGAATGAACATATTAATATTGGGTTGAGTGATCACATTGCTTTTGCAGCTGAAAATATTCAAAATAATATTATTGTTCGGAACAAGCTTTTAAGTGAAATTGAGATTTTATATAGTGAAGAATTTGCTATTGCTCAATGGGCTGTAGAATATTTAACACAAACCTTAGAGATTCCATTTAGTTATGATGAAGCGGGATATATTGCAATTCATATCCATAGTGCTCGCAGCGGGCGTACTGATAATAGTAAAAGTATCCGTGAAGTTACAATCGTTTCTGAAATTATTCATTTAATCGAGCAGGAATTGGCTATTGATATTCATGATGATAAAAATAGTCTCAGTTATTCACGTTTGGTGAATCATTTACGTTTGTTTATTCATCGCTTCCAACAAAATCAATACGCTGTTTTAGATGAAGAAATTTTGGAAGTCGTAAAGAAAAAGTATGCTGAAAGCTATGAAATCTCAAAAAAAGTACAAGTCTTATTAATGAGAAATTTTCATTATCAAGTACCAAATGAAGAACTTGGTTATTTATCGATTCACATTGAACGATTAAGAATGACCAAATAATAAAAATTAAATAGTTTATGTGAGGAGTTACGTATAATGAAAGCGTATATGCAAAGAATGGGACGTTCGTTAATGTTACCAGTTGCTGTATTACCGGCGGCTTCTTTATTAGTCGGTATTGCTAACTGGATCGTGGGAACAATCGGCGCTAGTCCAGCCACAACTTTTCTAATGAATGGTGGTTTGGCTATCTTAAACAACTTAGCATTATTATTTGCGGTTGGTTTAGCGTTAGGAATGTCAAAAGATAAAGATGGATCGGCAGCATTAGCTGGTTTAGTCGCTTATTTAGTGCCAAAAACTGTTTTAGCGCCTGCTTCTATCCAAGCCATTAAAGGCTTCAAGGATATTGCTGAAGTAAACCCAGCCTTCAACAGCATGGACAACAATGTCTTTGTCGGGATTGTCGCTGGTTTAGTTGCTGCGGCAATGTATAATCGTTTCTCTGGTGTGAAATTGCCAATGGCTTTATCATTCTTTAGTGGAAAACGTTTAGTTCCTATTATGTCAGCTATTTCGATGTTAGCAATCTCAGCTGTCTTATTCTTCTTCTGGCCAGTTGTTTATAACGGATTAGTTGCTTTTGGTAAAGGAATCTCTAGCTTAGGTTTCGTAGGAGCTAGCTTGTATGGTTTCTTTAACCGACTATTAATTCCAACAGGCTTACACCATGCCTTGAATTCTGTTTTCTGGTTTGATGTTGCTGGTATCAATGATATTGGGAACTTTTTAGCTGGTCAACAAGCGTTAGATACTGGTAAAGCAATTGTAGGACAAACAGGGATGTATCAAGCTGGTTTCTTCCCAGTAATGATGTTTGGTTTACCAGCAGGCGCGTTTGCTATTTATCAATGTGCGCGTCCTGAGAAGAAAAAAGTTACAGCTTCATTAATGTTAGCTGCTGGTTTTGCGGCTTTCTTTACAGGCGTTACTGAACCTTTAGAATTCTCATTTATGTTCGTTGCTTGGCCTTTATATGTTTTACATGCAGTCTTTACAGGTATTTCTTTAGCATTCGCTGCGTTTATGCATTGGACAGCTGGCTTTGCCTTTAGTGCAGGTTTTGTAGACTTCTTCTTAAGTTTGAAAAACCCAGTCGCAAATCACCCAATGATGTTGGTGGTTCAAGGACTTGTCTTTGCGGCAATTTACTACTTCGGTTTCCGTTTTGCAATCACTAAGTTTAACTTAATGACACCAGGACGTGAAGAAGGCGATGGCGAAGAAACGCCAGATGTTGCAGAAGGTGACAACAAATTTGCTTCTCTAGCTCGTCGTATTTATGATGGTTTAGGCGCTGATGCTAATGTAACTTCTATTGATAACTGTACAACTCGTTTACGCTTAACAGTGAAAGATACAGGCAAAGTGGATCAAGCAAAAATTAAAGCAACTGGGGTTCCAGGTGTGAAAGTCATTGATGACACCAATATCCAAGTGATCGTTGGTACGGAAGTACAATTTGTTGCTGACGAAATGCAACGATTATATAACCACCAAGCGCCAGCAACACCAGTCAAAGAAACACCTGTTTCTAAACCAGTTGTTGAAGAAAAAGCACCAGTTTCAACAAAAGAAACTGAATTATATTCTGTAGCGAATGGGAAAGTTATTCCTATTTCTGAAGTACCAGATGATGTTTTCTCAGCAAAAATGATGGGTGACGGTTTTGCTGTCGTACCAACAGACGGCGAAGTTTCAACACCTGTTGCTGGTAAAATTACTAGCATTTTCCCAACAAAACATGCGTTAGGTATCCAAACAGATTCAGGCATTGAAGTATTATTACACATGGGTCTAGATACTGTTGAGTTACAAGGTGGACCATTTACATTACATGTTGAAGAAGGCCAAGTTGTAAAACAAGGCGATAAAATTGCAACCATTGATTTAGCCGCATTAGAACAAGCTGGCAAAAAATCAGATTTAATTGTTGTTTTCACAAATCAAGATATCGTTGCTCAATACGATTTACAAAAAGCAGGTCAAACGACTTCAATGAATGATGTAATCGGAAATGTTACCGTAAAATAAAAGTAAAAAAGGGCTAGCCGTAAGGCAGCCCTTTTTTTGATGAAATTCGATAAAATTACTTGTTATTCTATTCTAGGTGAAAACGTTCAATCTTGCGAAGTTACGGTTTGTTCACAAAAAAGTTACTTTTATTAAATAAAACTAAAGAAGTAACAAAAACTTCGCTTTTTTCAGTTATTTCAAGTAACATAGAACGTATCTTAAAAGAAAAAGTTTGGATGATTCGATGCGTAGAGTAAGAAAAATAATTTATAAAATCATGCTACTTTTGTTTGTTGGTTTAGTTGCTGGTCTTGGCTATCTTGGCTATAAAATACATCAAAATGTTGAAACGGTAATGACCTTTGAAAAACAAGTAGAAGCAGAAGTCAAAAAAAATAAAATACCTGAATACAAAACATTAGCTTTAGCGATTATCTATACAGAATCTAAAGGGAAATCTGGCGATATTATGCAGAGCAGTGAAAGTGTTTATGGACAACAAGAAGTGATTGAAACACCAGAAGAAAGTATCGCACATGGCGTCAAATTTCTCGCGGAAGCGTTAGCGAAAGCAAAAGAAGCTGGCTGTGATGAATGGACAGGCGTACAAGCATATAATTATGGACTGGATTATATTCAGTTTGTTAAAGAACGTGGCGGGAAACACACGACAGAGTTAGCAGAAGAATATTCAAGAGAAGTCCTTTCACCGTTGCTAGGGAATGACCAAAATACGAAATATCGTTATTATCGTTGGCAAGCGTTAGTTTACAATGGTGGTTACCTTTATCAAAATGGTGGCAATATGTTCTATGCGGAAATTGTCAAAATGAATCGTTGGTTTATTGAAAAGTTAAATTAAAACGAGAAAAGTCTAAAGAATTCTTTCAACTTACAGGAATTTTTTAGGCTTTTCTTGCAGTTTCATGAAAATGCAAGTAAACTAGAAGGGATGTAACTGATTAATTGAAAAGGTAGGGAAAGAGCTGGATGTTGAATAAAGTCGACCTGAAAAAAGGGTTAAGTACAGAAGAAGTTGCCAAGCAGAAAGAGTTAGGCCTTCAAAATAATTATGAGGAAAATGTAGCGAAATCTACAAAAGATATTATTTTTGATAACGTCATGACGTTATTCAACTTTTTAAACTTTGCAATCGCTGTTTGTTTACTATTTGTCGGAGCGTATTCCAATCTGGCTTTCTTAGCGATTATTATTGTGAACATGTCAATCGGGATTTTCCAAGAAATTCATGCCCGTAATTTAGTTCAAAAATTATCTATTGTGGCAAAAGAAAATGTTCATGTTGTTCGAAATGGCGTACAACAAGAGATTGATACAAAAGAACTAGTTATGGAAGATATTGTTATTATCTCTGCAGGGGAACAAGTTCCTTCTGATATGGAAGTTATTGACGGTAAAGTCGAAGCGAATGAAGCGTTGTTAACAGGTGAATCAGATTTAATTGAAAAGGAAATCGGCGATACCTTGCTTTCTGGAAGTTTCATTGTTAGCGGACAAGCCTATGCCCGTGTTATCCACGTTGGTGCCGAAAACTATGCTGTGAAAATCACCCAAGAAGCCAAAGTGCATAAACCAATTCAATCAGAGTTAGTCAATTCGATTCGTAAAGTCTCTAAATTTACAAGTTGGGTGATTATTCCTCTAGGGATTATTTTATTTGTTGAAGCTTTTTGGTTAAGAGATGCTGGCATTAAAACATCTGTTGTTGCTTCTGCAGCTGCTTTGTTAGGAATGTTACCAAAAGGATTAGTACTATTAATTAGTATTGCGCTGACAACAGGTGTCATTAAGTTAGCCAAAAAACGTATTCTAGTACAAGATATGTACTCAATTGAAACATTGGCCCATGTGGACACTTTGTGTTTAGATAAAACTGGAACGATTACAGAAGGTAAAATGAAAGTGCAAAAGGCGATTATCTTGCATGACAAATATGAAGAACTCTTCCCACAGATTATCGGAAGCTACCTATCTGAAAGTACGGATAATAATATTACAATGCAAGCAATTCGTGATCATTATGAAGTATCCAATCGATTTGGCGCAAAAGAAGTCTTGGCTTTTTCTTCTGAACGAAAATGGGGAGCTATTGAATTTCCAGAAATTGGGACAGTTTATTTAGGGGCTCCTGAGCGTTTGGTAGACGATAGTCGGTTGCCAGAAGCTGTTTTTACAGCACAAGAGAATGGGTATCGCGTCTTGATGTTAGCCATTGCGGAACAACAACCGTTAAACGAAACCAAAATGCCTTATTTAGAGCCATTAGCAATTCTAGAAATTGATGATCCAATTCGCCAAAATGCCAAAGAAACACTGGCTTATCTAAAAGAAGAAGGAATCGACTTAAAAGTAATTTCTGGTGATAATCCGGTGACTGTTTCAAATATTGCTCGTCGTGCTGGGCTACCCGGTTATGAGTCTTATATTGATTTGTCGACCAAAACGACAGAAGCAGAAGTGCGTGAAGCGGTTCGGCAATACACAGTGTTCGGACGTGTATCGCCTCAGCAAAAACGAACCATTGTACGTGAGTTGAAAGACACAGAGCATGTGGTGGCGATGACCGGCGATGGCGTTAACGATGTTTTAGCGTTACGAGAAGCGGATTGTAGTATCGCCATGGCAGAGGGAGATGGCGCTACTCGGCAAATTTCTAATCTAGTTTTGCTAGATTCTGATTTTACAACGTTACCAGATGTCTTGTTTGAAGGACGGCGTGTGGTAAATAATGTAACCCGAGTTTCCAGCGTTTTCTTCATTAAAACGATTTATTCGTTTATTCTCTCAATCATTTGTGCCTTAACGGCCATTGCGTTTCCGTTCATTCCGATTCAAGTGACCTTGATTGATTTAGCAATTGAAGGATATCCAGCCTTCTTCTTATCTTTCGAAGGGGACAAACGAAAAGTTGTCGGGAAGTTTTTACCAACGGCTTTGAAAAATGCGTCTGTTAATGCGCTTTTAGTTGTAGCGAATATCATTGCTGTTTATCTGATTGGACAAAATCAAGGATTTTCTTCTTTAGACACCACGACGTTAATGTATTATTTATTAGTTGGAATTAGCTGTATGGCTGTTGTTCGAGCATGTCTGCCTTTAAATCCATTACGCATTTTCTTGGTTTTCAGTACCATTATTGGTATTTATGTAGCAGCTATGTTATTCCACAACATTTTAGAAATTGGTTTCTTAACTTCGCAAACAATGGGTCTCTTCTTTATTATGATGGCCATTAATATTGTGGTGCGTGTAGCAATTGGTTTCGTACAAATGAAACGTGCTGGAAAAACAATTAAAGATTTATAAAAAGCAGAGGTTGATCTAAAAGCATTCGTCTCCAGAAATGCAGTCCTTCTTTAAATCTTGAAGGAAGTCGGAGCAAGCTTGATGTTTAACTGATTATTTTAAGAGTTAGTGTCTGGGCAGGAGTCAGGATGACTTTTGTCCTAGATACTTTCTTTTTTTGTTGAGTTGAAACAAGATACTTGAAAAACAGAGATTATGTGATACAATAAATCATGTGTAAATGTGTCCATTGGAATTCGCACTGAAATGACAGTGCGTTTTTTAAACGGTCAATCACATGAGTTAGCACAATGCTATTCTTAGGAGGTGAGGACAATGGCACAACGCATTCCTCAGGAAGTCATTGAGGAAGTTCGTCACCGAACGAATATAGTAGATATTATTGGGCAGTATGTCCAGTTAAAAAAATCCGGTAAAAATTATATGGGTTTATGTCCGTTTCACGAAGAACGTTCCCCTTCATTTTCAGTAGCAGAAGACAAACAAATTTTTCACTGTTTTGGCTGCGGGAAAGGTGGAACTGTTTTTAATTTCTTGCAAGAAATTGAAGGCATTAGTTTTCCAGAATCCGTGAAACGTGTTGCAGATTTGGAACATTTATCTGTGGACTTTGATTGGTCAGAGCCGCGTGAAGTAGCGGATACCCCAGAAAACCAACAAAGACGGAGTTTGTTACAACTGCATAGTAAAGCCGCAGAACTTTACCATCATATTTTAGTGAATACTAAAATTGGCGAACCCGCATTAAACTATTTATTAGAGCGGGGGTTAACACAAGAACTAATTGAGACCTTTCAAATTGGATTTGCGCCGCAAAAACGTGATTTCTTAAGTCAAGTTTTTAAAAATGAACAACTGGATGAAACGCTTTTTGAGCCTTCTGGGCTGTTTGTCCAAAGAGATAACGGTACGTTTTTGGATCGTTTCTATCAACGAATCATGTTTCCAATTAATGATCCCCAAGGCAATGTCATCGCCTTTTCTGGTCGCTTGTTAAAAACAGCTGATTTTCCAGGGGATGAGATGCCTAAATACTTGAATAGTCCTGAAACAACACTTTTTAATAAGCGAGAAACGCTGTTTAACTTTGATAAAGCCAGAAAAGAAATTCGTAAAGAAAATACAGTCTTGCTTTTTGAAGGATTCATGGATGTTATCGCTGCTTGGCAATCAGGCGTAAAAAGTGGGGTGGCTTCAATGGGGACTAGTTTGACCAATGAACAAATTCGGCGTTTGGAACGGGTCGCTAAGGAAGTAGTTATTTGTTACGATGGCGATAATGCCGGTGTTCAAGCCACAAACCGTGCGATTCAATTATTGCAAGGAAACAGTCATTTTGACTTGAGTATTGTCAGCATCCCTGAAAAGCTGGATCCTGATGAATATGTGCGAAAATATGGCGCAGAAGCTTTTCAAAATTTAGCCAATCATGGCCGAGAAACAGTTTTTAGTTTTAAAATGAACTATCATCGGTTAACTAGAAACATGAATAACGAAAAAGAACAATTGGATTATGTGAACGAATTGTTACGGGAGTTAACCAATGTTCAATCTCCCTTGGAACGTGATCGTTATTTAAACCAAATTGCTCAGGAATTTCAACTTTCTGTTCATAGTTTAGAAGAACAATTCAATCAATTGAAGCAAGAGCAACGTTCAGTCCAACGGCAAGAAAGGCAACAATTTTATCAAGATGAAATGATGCCACCACCAATGGAAGAACCTGTTTTTGAAGAGAATCACGTACAGAACAAGTTACCGTTAACCCAAGTTCAAAAAGCAGAACGTTCTTTATTATTTCGTTTAATGAATGAACAAGGAGTACGGCAAACCATTCAACAATTGCCAGATTTTTCGTTCGCTCATGATGAATACCAAGAATTATATTTCTTGCTAGAAAGTTATGCGACACTGCATCAAAGTTTCGACATTGCCGATTTTATTAATTTCTTGCAAGATAATCAAACCAAACAATTAGCAATTGAAATTGCGTATCAGAATTTATCAGAAGAAAGCTCTGAGCGAGAAGTTGCCGATTTATTACATGTAATTGCCTTATCAAGTATTGCAGAGGCAATTGAGCAGAAAAAGATTCAACAGCAAGAAGCAAAACGAGTGGGCAACCAACAGCTTGAAGCCGAATTAACAATGGAGATTATCCAATTGGCTCGACAGCTTAAAGCTCAACGAACATTTACTTAAGCAATAAATGAATAGAACTAAGCGTTTTGTTCATTTTATTTTGATAAGTCCCAGTGATTTATCAGTTATTTCAAGCGTGAACCGAAAAATGAAGGGGGCCTTCTTTCATGGAAAAAGAAACAAGTAAAAAATATGAAGCTGCAGTGGCAGCATTTATCAAAGAAAACAAGCCTAAAGGAACAGTGGTTTATGATGATTTAGCGAATCAATTAGCCACACCGTATACTTTGGATGCAGAAGCTATGGAAAAATTGATCCAAAAAGTTGAAGATGCTGGTATCAGCGTGGTCGATGAAAATGGAGACCCAAGTGAACATAGCTTGAAAAAAGATGAAAAAGAAGCGGAAAAGGCCCAAGCAGAAGACTTATCTGCGCCAACAGGTGTTAAAATTAATGATCCCGTGCGTATGTACCTAAAAGAAATTGGGCGCGTTCAATTGTTAACTGCCGCAGAAGAAGTTGAATTGGCACTTAAAATTGAAGAAGGCGATCAAGAAGCAAAACAACGTTTAGCAGAAGCCAACTTACGTTTGGTTGTTTCAATTGCCAAACGATATGTAGGTCGTGGTATGCAATTCTTGGATTTAATTCAAGAAGGTAATATGGGCTTAATGAAAGCTGTTGAAAAATTTGACTACCGTAAAGGGTTCAAATTCTCTACGTATGCTACTTGGTGGATTCGTCAAGCGATTACGCGGGCAATTGCGGACCAAGCTAGAACGATTCGAATTCCTGTTCACATGGTTGAAACAATCAATAAATTGATTCGGATTCAACGCCAACTATTGCAAGATTTAGGTAGGGAACCAACGCCAGAAGAAATTGGTGCGGAAATGGATTTACCAACAGAAAAAGTTCGTGAAATCCTAAAAATCGCACAAGAGCCAGTCTCTTTAGAAACACCAATTGGTGAAGAAGATGATTCACATTTAGGTGATTTCATTGAAGACCAAGATGCTACAAGTCCTGCTGAACATGCAGCTTACGAATTGTTAAAAGAACAACTAGAAGATGTTCTGGATACTTTAACAGACCGTGAAGAAAATGTTTTACGTTTACGTTTTGGTTTAGATGATGGTCGGACACGTACGCTAGAAGAAGTCGGAAAAGTTTTCGGTGTCACTCGCGAACGTATTCGTCAAATTGAAGCAAAAGCGTTAAGAAAACTAAGACATCCTTCTCGTTCAAAACAATTAAAAGACTTTTTAGAATAAACATACCGTTTAGTGGCTCTTTTCGTGCATGCGAGAAGAGCCGCTTTTGTTTTTTAAAAAGTCTCTAAATGTCATTGCTAGTTATTGGAAGAAGGCGCAAGTTATGGTAAATTAGAAGTAATGGAATATTAGCAGAATGTGAGGCGGAAGAATGACAAAGAAATGTCCGAAGTGCGGGAACGAATTCGATGCAGAATTAACGACCTGCCCAACATGTGGCTATTCACTAACTGACACAACAGTTGATAAAGAAGAAGTGGAAACGACTTCAACAAATATAGATTTTGAAACACAGGAAAATGAACAACACGAAGATCAATTAAATGAGAATATTGAGTGGTCTGAGTTAAAAGATATGAGCTTAGGCCATGTGATGGAACTGTTTGGCGAATCACCAGAAGAAGAAAGTAATGATGACAAAAAAGAAGAGTCGATAGAAGATAACTTAATAGTCTCTGATTCAGAAGCAGCGCTTCAAGAAGGGGCTAGTGAGGAGACTCATGATTCGGTGGAGGAGTCGATACCAGCGACAGAAGAGACGCCTACTCATTCAACAGAAGAAGAACTAGCAACGGACGAAGCAGTTAATTTAGAGGAAACAACGGAAGAAACAGCTACTGTTGAAGCAGAAACAGCTGAGGTATCTGAGACGGTGAAGTCAGAAGAGGAAGCTTTAACAGAGATTTCAGGAACTGAAGTTATCTCTACCACTTCTGAAGAAGAAATTTTTTCACAACCACCGATAGAAGATCAAGATGTAACACCAAACGAAACTTTGCAAGCTTATATTCAAGCGCATCGAGCAGATACAGAAATGTCTGAAAATCCATCAGAAGAAACAGCAGAGACCCAAGAGTTAGAAAACAGCGGTGAGGCAGTATTAACCCAAGCCGAAACACCAACTGAATCCATTTCAGATTCTGAAGAAGGGTTAACAAGTGCAGCGTCGCTAGAGGAACCGAGCGAAGCTGATACAACCGAGGAAAAAGTTTCAGATTCAGGTGTGATACCACCGATGAATGAAACTGGGAATGCTCAACCAGCGCCTGCTCCAAAGAAACCATCAAAAAAAGTGGCTTTCGTTGCGCTTGCGGTTGTTTTATTAGCTGGAGGTAGTGCTTGGGCGTATCATGATCAAACGCAAAAAGCTGCCGCGCAAGAGGCGGCGGCACTATCCAAGAAAACAGGTACGCTGAAAGATGAACTAGCAGCCTTTTATACCACAAAGGAGCAAGTTTTTATTAAACCCGATATGGTGACTGTTAGTCCAGAAAAACTCTCAAAACAAGTCGCGGAAATTAAAGATTCAGAAGAGTATTCTCAATTAAATAAACAAATTCAAACATTGAAAGAGAAACAACAAACCATTCAACAAATCAACCAATTATTTGAGGCCCCGATTGTCAATGGCAATGAGTTGAAACCGGCGATTCTAGCTGCTGATCAACCAATTTCCGTAAAGAAATTAACAGGAAATGATCCGTTTGACCAATTGATGAACCAAGCAATCGATCAAGCGAACCAACAATACAACCAATTACAAAAAGCTAAAAAAGCGGTTGAGGTCATTTATAAAGATGGAAAAACTACCAATCAGCTGAATCGAGACACGTATCAAGCTGCTAAGGCAGAAGTAGATAAAGTAACAAGTGATAAGCTGAAAAAAGAACTGGTCAAACAAGTGACGACAGCTGACCAAGCGTTAACCAAGGTTGAAGAAGAACAGAAAAGAATTGCAGAAGAACAAGCTGCCGCAGAGCAAGCAAAACAAGCAGAAGAACAAGCGAAACAAGCTGCTGCCGCGAAAAAAGAGAACGCTAAGAAGGAAGAAACAGCAAAAACAGAAGCGAATGGCTACACGGCGCCGAACAGTGACGGGGTTTACACTAGTCCGCTTTATGCGCCAGATGCTGCCGATATCGCTGATAGTAGCAATCCAGCGTGGACATGGGCACCAGGTGTGAAAGAAAAAGTCTTAGACACAGTGATTGCTCGTGGCTATGTGGTTCCTGGTGGATATTCTTTAGAACCTGCCAAAATTGTGAATGGCGAAGGTTACTACAATCTTTATGCAACAAACAATCAATCAAAATTATTAGAAGGCACTACAGAGAAAAATGTTCACATGTATTTAGTTACAATCAATGCTAAAACAGGTTGGTTCAAAGGGAACGCTTCTCGTAATGCAGGGCAATAAAAGAAAATAGAAACAATCGAACAAAAGCGGAAATCTTTTGTTCGATTGATTTTCCTTGAGGAGTTAATGATAAATGAGAGAATTACTAGCAACAACATTTACCGGCATTGTGGTCGATGAAAATGAACAATTTTATTTTGTTCAAAAAAATGGTATCACATTCCGTTTAAAAAAAGAAGAAGGTACGCATGTTATAGGGGAGGCTGTAGAAGGGTTTGGTTATTTAAATCAAAAACAAGAGCCAGCACTGACAACTACAATTCCTACTGTGCGTATTGGTAGCTATGGCTTTGGTACTGTCACAGGAACGAGACGTGATTTAGGTGTCTTTGTAGACGTTGGCTTACCAGATAAAGATGTCGTTATTTCGTTGGATGAATTACCAACTATGCGGGAACTTTGGCCTAAAAAAGAAGACCGAGTAATGGTTACTTTAAAAGTGGACAGTAAAGACCGCATTTGGGGCGAATTAGCAGATGAAAAAGTCTTTAAAGCAATGGCAAAACGTGGGAATGCTGAAATGCAAAACCAAAACTTAACTGGGCATGTGTATCGTCTGAAACTTGCAGGAACGTATATTTTAACTGATGATTTATACATTGGATTTATCCATCCTTCTGAACGATTCCAGGAACCACGTTTAGGTGAAAAAGTAGTGGGACGTGTGATTGGCGTGCGGCCGGACGGCGTATTGAATCTTTCATTAAAACCAAGAAGTCATGAAGTAATCAGCGATGATGCGTTAATGATTCTAACTTTCTTAGAAAGAGCAAACGATCATCAAATTCCTTTCACTGATAAATCAAGTCCTGATGAAATTAAACAAACCTTTGGCATTAGTAAAGCTCAATTTAAACGCGCCTTAGGCCATTTAATGAAACAAAAATTAATTAAACAAGAAGATGGTAAAACAATTCTAATTGGCTCGTTGGAACAATCAAAAGAAAAAAATTAAGGTAGCTAATTGAGAATATCTTGCAAATTACAGTTGTTTCTTTTATAATTATTTTAATTTGATTGATAAATTAAGTTTCTTAATTTGTAATCATTCTAAACAAGGAGCTGTAATAATGGATTCGACTGCTGCTTTAAAAAAGACAAAAAAACAATTACATGAATCAGGCTTTAAATTAACACCACAACGGGAAGCAACCGTACTTGTATTATTGGAAAATGAAAAAGATCATTTATCAGCAGAAGAAATTTACTTCTTGGTAAAACAAAAAAGTCCGGAAATTGGTCTAGCAACAGTCTATCGAACGCTAGAAATTTTAACAGACTTAAAAGTCGTTGATAAAGTGAGCTTTAACGATGGTTTAGCTCGCTATGATTTAAGAAAAGAAGGCGCCAAACACTTTCACCACCATTTGTTATGCTTAGAATGTGGCACAATTGAGGAAGTGGAAGAAGACTTGCTTGGTGAAGTAGAGCAAATTGTTGAAAGTCGGTATCATTTTTTAGTCAAAGATCATCGCCTAACTTTTCATGGTATTTGTCAAAGTTGTCAAAGTAAACATTAAAAAAACTGCCTTGCATTAATTTATGCAAGGCAGTTTTTTATTCATTGGAATTATAAATTAGCGAATTTTTCCAATAAGCGAATCATTTGGCAAGTAAAACCATATTCATTGTCATACCAAGCCACAGTTTTCACTAATTGGAAATCGCCAGCTGTCGTTACTTCTGTTTGCGTTGGGTCAAAAATCGAACCTTCTGTCGTGCCGATTATGTCTCCAGAAACAATTTCACGATCATCATAACCGAAAGAAGGGTTATCAATGGTGTGTTTTTTCATTGCTTCATTTACTTGATCAGCTGTTACTTTTGTTTTTAAAATGCTAACTAATTCTGTTAAGGATCCATCCACAACGGGAACACGTTGGGCATGGCCTTGTAATTTTCCATTAAGTTCTGGAATAACTAAGCCAATTGCTTTAGCAGCACCAGTTGAATGGGGAATAGTATTGTCTGCAGCAGAGCGTGCCGCACGAAGATTTCCGCCACGAACAGGGCCATCTAATAGCATTTGTGTTGATGTGTAGGCATGGACAGTTGTCATGGTACCAACTTCAATTCCAAATTCATTATTTAAAAAGTAAGCCATCGGTGCTAGACAGTTTGTCGTACATGAGCCGGCAGAAATGATTTTATCGTTGACATCAAGTGTATCATCATTGACGTTATAAACGATTGTTTTCATTGCGCCTGCAGGAGCAGAGATAACCACACGTTTCACACCTGCATCTAAATGAGCTTGTGCTTTTTCTTCAGAGGTATAAAAACCTGTACATTCAAGGACAATGTCTACTCCGTTTTCTTTAACCCAAGGGATTTTACTTGCATCTGGTTCTGCGTAGACACGGGTTTCTTCGCCGTCAACAACAATGCCATTTTCAGTGGCTGTCACGGTGCCAGGATAGGTGCCATGCGTAGAGTCAAATTGTAATAAGTGAGCCAACATTGTTGGGCTAGTCAAATCATTGATTGCCACAACTTCAATATCATCAGAAACTTCTTTTATTCGGCGAAAGGCTAAACGACCAATTCTTCCAAAACCGTTAATTCCTACTTTGACTGTCATAACAAAAATTCCTCCTTTAGATGTTTGTGTTTCTTTGGACCCTTGCTGAAAAAGTGATTTTCTTCAACTATCTATAGTATGAACCTCTAAAATTTTTTTGTCAAAAGACTGATAGCGAAGCGACAAAAAGAAAGCGAAAGATTCATGAGAAATTTTGCTTTTTCCAACGATAACTAACTAGAATTGCTAGACAAACGGTTGTTTTCCCGATACAATAATAAAGACTTTCGAATCACGCTTTTTGAGGTGATTAAAGATAGTAGAAGTAGAATAGGAGGACAAATTATATGTCCATGTTTTTAGATCAAGTGACGATTGATGTCAAAGCTGGTAAAGGCGGCGACGGAATGGTTGCTTTCCGTAGAGAAAAATATGTACCAGACGGGGGTCCCGCTGGTGGTGATGGCGGTCGCGGTGGCGACGTTGTTTTAGTTGTTGAAGAAGGATTACGCACATTAATGGATTTCCGGTTTAATCGTCATTTTAAGGCGACACCTGGAGAAAATGGTATGAGTAAAGGAATGCACGGTCGTGGTTCAGAAGATTTACTTGTCAAAGTTCCACCAGGTACAACAGTTCGTGATGCAGAAACTGGAGCCTTAATTGGGGATTTAATTGAGAATGGTCAGACCTTAGTAGTAGCAAAAGGTGGACGCGGTGGTCGTGGGAATATTCGCTTTGCTTCCCCAAGAAACCCTGCACCAGAAATTGCCGAAAACGGCGAACCAGGCCAAGAACGTAAAATTGAATTAGAATTAAAAGTTTTAGCAGATGTTGGCTTAGTTGGGTTTCCTTCTGTAGGGAAATCAACATTACTCTCTGTTATCTCGTCCGCTCGTCCGAAAATTGGTGCCTATCATTTTACGACGTTAGTTCCAAACTTAGGGATGGTGACTACTAGTGACGGTCGAAGCTTCGCTGCAGCAGATTTGCCAGGCTTAATTGAAGGAGCTTCTCAAGGTGTCGGCTTAGGAACACAGTTCTTACGCCACATTGAACGGACGCGTGTTATTTTACATGTCATTGATATGAGTGGCATGGAAGGACGCGATCCTTATGAAGATTATTTGGCAATCAATAAAGAATTGGCTTCACACAATTTACGTTTGATGGAGCGACCTCAAATTATTGTTGCCAATAAAATGGACATGCCTGAAGCAGAAGAGAATTTAGCGAAATTTAAAGAGCAACTTGCGAAGGAACGCACAGATGAGTATGCTGATGAGCTACCTATTTTCCCAATCTCTGGGGTTACTCGTAAAGGTATTGAACCTTTATTAAATGCAACAGCTGACTTGTTGGAAGTAACGCCTGAATTCCCATTATATGAAGATGAAGTGGTAGAGGAAGAAACCGTTCGTTATGGCTTCCAACCAGAAGGTCCAGAATTTACGATTGATCGTGAACCAGATGCTTCATGGGTTTTATCTGGTGAAAAATTAGAAAAATTATTTGAAATGACGAATTTCGATCATGATGAAACAGTAATGCGTTTTGCACGTCAATTACGTGGTATGGGTGTCGATGAGGCATTACGAGCACGTGGCGCGAAAGATGGCGACATTGTTCGGATTGGTAATTTTGAATTTGAATTTGTTGAATAAGCATAAAACCAGTTCACTCAGTGAACTGGTTTTTTATTTTAAAATTAGTATTAAATCAGCGAATAGATTGAAATAATATTTTTAATAGCTTATAATTTTAAATGTAACAAAATAACAAACGAAAGGAGCGAAATTGAAATGGAAAACAATCAAGCAATGGTTCCTAAGTTTTCAGTTAAAAGTGCCGGTTTTCTTTTTAGTATGGGGCTCTTATGTGGTGTCCTGTTGCCGAGTGTTTTATTATGGACTTTCAATCTGCCGTTTAATATTGGTGCCATGATTTTTTTGCCTGTTGGGATTGCTTTTGCGTTAGCGTATAGTCATTATTTTATTGAAACGAAAACAGGTTTTTGTAAGCGTTTTATTTGGTTGTTTTTAATTTCTCTTATTTTATTAGAGCTTATCTCTTATTTATGGCTGATTAAAGGAGTTATTTTTTAAGAGAAAAACAGAGGAGAGTGTTATTTATGTTAGATAAACTGACTGTTTGGATTGAAAATCATCTAGCTGGACCAATGGCTAAAATTGCCAATCAGCGCCATTTACGTGCGGTGCGGGATGGGATTATTGCGACATTACCTTTAATTATTGTCGGTTCTTTTTTTCTAATTATTGCGTTTCCGCCGTTACCAGAATCTTGGGGCATTACTCAATTTTTAACAAGTAATGCTGCTACAATTTTACTGCCTTACCGAATGACAATGTACATTATGGCGTTATATGCGACTTTTGGCATTGGCGCTAGTTTAGCGAAATCATATAATCTTGATCAAGTCTCTGGAGGGATTTTGGCTACGATTGCTTTTTTATTAACATTAGTACCTGTAGCGATTCCTGAAGAAGCCAGTAAAGCAGCTGGCGTTTCTGGGTTTGTTTTACCAATGGCTAATTTGGGTGGTGCAGGGATGTTTGTCGGGATTGTGACGTCAATTATTGCTGTCGAAATCTATCGAGTGACAGATAAGTCTAAGTTCAAAATTACAATGCCTGATAACGTTCCACCTGCTGTTGCTCGTTCATTTGAATCATTGACTCCGACGTTAATTGTCATGTTATTGATTGGTTCAATCACTTATTATTTAGGCTTTGATTGGCACACATTTGTGGGGAACTTGGTGGGACCACTAGTTCAAGCAGCGGACTCTTTATTGAGTGTCTTGCTGTTAGTCTTTTTAACCACATTTTTCTGGTTCTTTGGGATTCACGGCGCTTCAATCGTAGGATCGTTGGCGCGTCCTCTATGGCTACAACTATTAGAGGAAAACACGACTGCTAAAGCAGCTGGCGAAGCATTACCTCGGATTGCGGCAGAACCTTTTTACCAATGGTTTATTTGGATTGGTGGTGCTGGAGCCACAATTGGTTTAGCTATATTATTAGCCTTCCGGGCAAAATCAGAATATGGTTCAAAACTAGGAAAAGCTATTTTAGCACCGTCTATTTTTAATATTAATGAGCCAGTTATTTTCGGTGTACCGATTGTCTTAAATCCGATTTTAATGATTCCTTTTATCTTTGCACCAATGGTTTTAGCAACGATTGCTTGGTTTGCCACAAAATTAGGTTTAGTAAGTGAAGTTGTCTTTACCGCTCCTTGGACCTTACCAGGACCAATTGGCGCCTTTATGGCGACAGGCGGCGATTGGCGTGCTGCTGTTTTGAATATTGTTTTAATTCTAGTGGCCATCTTGATTTACTATCCGTTCTTTGTAGCTTATGATAAAAATGAGCTTGCCAAAGAACAAGGCAAACAAATAGAAGAATAAAGAGTGTAGCCGTTTAGTGTCCAGAACAAAAGGTGATGACCTTTTGTTCTGGACCTATTTGTTTATAAGTGTTAAAAATTCTCAATTTTTTTGAAATGTATAGAAAATTTTGAGAAAAGAAACGCATAAAAAAGTGTAAAATATTATATATATAATGAAAATGGTTTTCTTTTGTGTGAACATAATAAAGTTATTGTTAACTAAAAGAGAAAAGGGGTATGAAAATGGTTAGAACGAAGGTATATACAAAGGAAAAAATCTTAAACGTAGCTGAAAAAATTTTAGTAGATAAAGGTTTTTCTAATTTAACTGCTAGAAATATTGCAGATACTATGGGGATTTCTACGCAGCCAATTTATTTAGAATTTGTCAACATGGACGATTTAAAACGAACCTTAATTAAATCGTTATTTCATCGTATGCAATTATTTTATAAAGCAGATGTCGGTGCCTCAGACCCAGTGATTGCATTGGGTCTGAACTTTATATTATTTGCCCAAAAACATCAAAAAATCTATACGGCGTTATTTATGAAAGCACATGGTTATGAAGAAGAATTGCAGCAGATGCTTCAAACTTTTTTTGAAGAGCGTTTATTATTGGATAAAAAATATGTACAAATGGACAAAGGAAAATTTGTCGAATTATTTCCTAAAATGGTGGTAATCTATTTAGGTTTAGCCACAGCGGTTACAATGAAAACAATTGACTTAACTAAGAATCAAGAAATTCAATTATTAAGTCAATTATTGATAGAAGAGTAGTGTTTTGTTATTTATTCAAAATAACAAAAATACGACATAAGTCTGAGGAAAAACTGGTCGTTGCGCCCGAGGAAGGATTGTTTAAAACTTGCTATACTTTGGAAGAAGTAACAGAGAATAATTACTCGGGAGGATTTATGTGATGAAATTTATTAAATTTTTAGTGGTGACAGCAATTGTTATTGGTGGTGGTTTATTTGGGGCCAAGTTTTACGCAGAGAAGAACTCTGGCGAATTAGCTGGTGTGTTAGATCAATTAAATCCATTGGTTAAAGAAGGAAATGTGTATGTTAAAACAAAGAAAGCCGATAGCGTTAATGGCTATGGAATTGCTAGTTATACGCAAGTAGCCGCAGATGAGGAAGGCAAAACACGAGAAATAACTTTTACAGCGGACCATGAATTAAAAACAGATCATTATCTAAAAGTCTCAAATAAAGGGGCCCACATCAATACGTATGAAGAGGTCAATCAAGACCAAGTACCAGAAAAGGCATTACAAGCGATTCAAAAATAACAAAAAGTCAGAACGTATCTTCAGCGTACGTTCTGACTTTTTGTTATTTTTTTGCTTCTTGAAGAATATTGATTTTTTCAATTTTAACATCAGTTTTTGGTTTATCGTTGGCACCAACTTCGACTTTGGCAATTTTATCGACAATATCCATTCCTTTGGTAACTTGACCGAAAACAGTATGTTTTTTATCAAGAGAAGGATAGCCGCCTTTTTTGTAAGCATCAATGATTGCTTTTGGATAATCATCATATAAAAGACCATCAGATTGATCATCTGTATTTTGGACAATAAAGAACTGACTGCCGTTAGTATTAGGTCCTGCATTCGCCATTGATAATGCGCCACGAATGTTATATAACTGGTTTGAAAATTCATCTTCAAATGGTTTATTCCAGATGCTGTTTCCGCCAGTTCCATCACCGCTAGGATCGCCACCTTGGATCATAAAGTTATTGATGACGCGGTGGAAAGTCAAGCCATCATAATAGCCATCTTTGGCATGTTTCATAAAGTTCTCGACAGTTTTTGGAGCCTGTTTAGGAAATAGTTTGATTTCAATATTTCCCATTGAAGTAACCATTTGGACTAAGTCTTGATCTTCGGCAACTTTGTCATCTAGTTGTGGTAAATCTAGTGAATTTAAGTCGACCGAATCCTTTGTTTTGCTTTCACTGGATTTAGCGACAGAATCACTCGTTGCGGTCGTGCCTTTATTATTGGTTGTGTTACAGCCTGCTAAAAGCAAGGTGAATGCTGCAACTGAAGCAACAGCAAGCATTTTCTTATGTTTCATCTGTTTTCCTCTTCCTTTCACACTGACAATTAGGTTCTTTTTTATCATAACAAAAGAGAAGATAACAAACCAGTGGAATTTTTATAAGATTTCCTATAGGAAAGGTGTAGACCACTTTTGTTTTTTTTGTTACAATGTAAGCAGATACATTATTATGTTTTACAATTTAGGAGGCAATCACATGGGAAAATTAGGTATTTCAATTTATCCAGAACGTTCAACATTTGAAAAGGACAAAGCATATTTGGATTTGGCTCATAAATACGGCTTTAAGCGTGTCTTTACTAGTTTATTGCAAATCAATGATGATCGGGAAAAGGTATTAGCAGAGTTTAAAAAAGTCGTAGATTACGCCAACCAATTAGGTATGGAAGTGATGGTCGATATTAATCCTGCATTGTTCGAACAATTAGGCATCTCTTATGATGATTTATCATTTTTCCATGATATGGGCGCTTACGGTATTCGTTTAGATCTTGGCTTTACTGGGCAAGAAGAGGCGAATATGACAAGAAACCCTTATGGCATTAAAATTGAAATTAATATGAGTTCAGGGACAAGTTATGTAGATAATATTATGGCCTACTCACCAAACACAGAAAATTTACTAGGCTCACATAATTTCTATCCACATCGTTATACAGGCTTAGGCTATGAGCATTTTGTTTATTGTTCAGAAAAATTTAGAAAATATAATTTAAATACTATGGCGTTTGTGAACTCACACGATGCTACATTTGGACCATGGCCGACACAAGATGGATTATGTTCTTTGGAAGACCACCGCGATTTAGAAATTGCAACGCAAGTTAAGCATTTAGTTTTAACAGGATTAATCGATGATATTTCTGTCGGAAATGCTTATGCCTCAGAAGCAGAATTAGCAGCAATGGCAGAAGCCTTTCATGCACCGTATCCTTCGATCAAAGTGGATACAGAACCAGAAATCACAGAAGATGAAAGAATTGCATTGTTCGATAACTTACACAGTTATCGTGGAGATCGTTCTGATTACGTTTTGCGTTCAACAATGACACGTGTTTACTATAAAGATCGTCCTTTCCCAGCTCATACAACGAGAGATATTGTTCGAGGCGATGTCTTGATTGACAACGTTGGCTATGGACAATACAAAGGGGAAACACAAATTGCTTTAAAAGAAATGAAAAATGATGGCCGTGTAAATGTGGTTGGTCGTATTTCTGATGACGAACGTTTCTTATTAGAATTTTTGAAACCATGGTCAAGTTTTAAACTTATTGAAAATAAATAATTTTTAGTTTCCTATAAATAGATAAGTGGAGCATAGCGTAAAAGGCAATATTTTTATGCTATGCTTTTTTGTCGCAACAAAATTGTCCCATTGTAGTGGTAAAGAAAGATGGCTGAATCTTTGAATGGTAGTTGTCAAAAAAAGGGCGACAACTTATAATGAATCATACAGTTTAAATAAAAGGAGTACGTAGATGAATCGATGGTTAAAAATTTTGATTGCGCTTATTGTAGTAATTGCAATTGGTTTAATTGCGGCAGGCTTATATTTTTATAATTATGCAGTAGTTCCAGGAAAGAAAGACTTTATAAATGAGAATACCCCAGGGTCAAAAGTGGTCCAGACACCTGAAGGCGCGTGGTTTAAAGATGACAAAAATCGACAAGAATGGTCAATTACTTCGGAAGATGGGCTACGTCTAAAGGCCATTTATTTACCAGCCGACAAAAAAAGTAATCGTACCGTTATTATGGCGCATGGTTATATGGGTTCGGCAGAAACGATGTCTGTCTTTGCGAAAATGTATCATGATTGGGGCTACAATGTGTTAGCGCCAGATGCGCGTGGTCACGGGAAAAGTCAAGGAGATTATATTGGGTTCGGCTGGCCCGATCGTAAAGATTATGTCCAATGGATTGAGAAAGTTTTAACCGAAAATGGTCAGCAAGAACAAATCACTTTATACGGTGTCAGTATGGGTGCTGCTACAGTCATGATGACGAGCGGGGAAAAATTACCAGATAACGTGAAAGCCATTGTGGAAGATTGTGGCTATTCTACAGTCAATCAGGAGTTGCAATATCAATTGAAAGAGCTTTTCAATTTACCAAGTTTCCCATTAGTTAATGTTACTAGCGGGATTACGAAACTTAGAGCTGGCTATTTCTTTGGGGAAGCAAGCGCTGTTAAACAATTACAAAAGAATCATTTACCAATGCTCTTTATTCATGGTGAAAATGATACGTTTGTGCCGTTTAGTATGTTAGACGAAGTTTATAATGCAACCCAAGGACCTAAAGAGAAATATGTCGTGCCTGGAGCAGAGCATGCGAAAGCTTATAATAAAAACCCAGAAAAATATAAGGAAACAGTAGCTGCTTTTCTAGATAAATATATAAAATAACAAATTTATTCTTTACTAATAGTAGCAACAACAAAAGACTTGTTCTTAAGTTAACGACTTAGTGAACAAGTCTTTTGTTGTCAGTTGATTTTTTTTAATAAGTTGGAATTTACCCATGCAATCTAGGGCATAATCTGATAGGATAGTACTAGAAATGAGGGAAGGATAATGGAAGAACAATTAGTCGATTATTTACACTATTTACAAATAGAGCGGGGCTTATCAAATAACACACGACGGAGTTACGAACGAGATTTAAAAAAATACGTAGCCTTTTTACAAGAACAAGGCCTGCATTATTGGGACGAAGTTGACCGTTACATGATTACAGAATTTTTGCAATCCCTTCACGAAGAACAGCAAGCTTCAGCAAGTGTGATTCGGATGATTTCTAGTTTGAGAGGATTTCATCAATTTTTACGTCAAGAACGCTTAAGCGAACATAATCCGATGCAACATATTGACTCCCCCAAGAAAGTTCAAAAATTGCCAAGTACATTATCTGTTGACGAAGTGACTCGATTAATTGAAACGCCTGATACAAGTAAACCACTAGGTATGCGGAATCGTGCTATTTTAGAAGTGATGTATGCAACGGGCCTGCGAGTTAGTGAGCTAATTGAAATAAAATTAGGGGATCTGCATTTATCCATTGGTTTATTGCAAACAATCGGAAAAGGGGACAAAGAACGAATTATTCCTTTAGGCGATTATGCGATTCAATGGATTGAGCGCTATATGAACGAAGCCAGACCTCAATTGATTAAAAACCATCCGAATGAAACACACCTGTTCGTTAACCATCATGGCGAACCGTTATCTAGACAGGGCATTTGGAAAAATTTAAAACAGATTGTTCGAGAAGCCCAGATAGAGAAAAATATTACCCCGCATACATTACGGCATAGCTTTGCGACACATTTGTTGGAAAATGGCGCAGACCTTAGAATCGTGCAAGAATTATTAGGACATGCAGATATCTCCACGACACAAATTTATACACATATTACCAAACAACGAATGGCAGATGTTTATAAGGAACATTTTCCTCGGGCTTAATTTGCGAGAATGCCCACAAACGAATAAATTTATGGTAAACTAGGAAGTCGAGAAAAGAAAGTAGGTGTCGTTTTTGCAAGAAATTAATTTAAAACTAGATGTCTTTGAAGGACCACTGGATCTTCTACTACATTTAATTCAAAAATTAGAAATCGATATCTATGACATTCCCATTACAGCAGTAACTGAACAATACATGTCTTATATTCATGCGATGCAAACCTTAGAGTTAGAAGTCGCTGGAGAATATCTAGTCATGGCTGCCACCTTAATGGCTATTAAAAGTCAGATGTTGCTTCCAAAACAAGAGCTTGAAATCATTGATGATGAAGATTTTTTTGAAGAGGAAGACCCACGGGAAGCTTTAGTAGCTCAGTTATTGGAGTATCGGAAATTTAAATATGCAGCGACTGTTTTACATGAAAAAGAAGAAGAACGTAAACTCTATTATACAAAAGAACCAATGGATATGGATGATTATAAAGAGGAAGATACAACACTACCGCCTAATCAAATCAATACAATTGATTTATTTCTAGCCTTTCATTCCATGTTAGAAAAGAAAAAAAATCGCCAGCCTGTTGAAACAACTGTTGCCAGTGACGATGTTTCCATCGAAGAAAAAATCTCCGCTATTTCAGAGCGTATGCGTCAAGTACAGAAAGGGAAGGCAGTGTCGTTTGACTCTTTCTTCGATTCTTATTCCAAACAAGAAATTGTGACAACGTTCATGGCTCTTTTAGAATTAATGAAAACGGGCGTGATTTATGCTGAACAAGAAAATAATTATAGTGAAATTTTGTTATTTAATACAGAAACCCAGCAGGAAGATACAACAGAGGTGGAGGAAACACAGTGACATTAGTTAGTCAAATTGAAGCAATTTTATTTGTGGTTGGCGAAGAAGGAATTGGCTTGGAAGAGCTTGCGTACTTATTAGAGAAGTCAACAGCAAAAACCTATGAAGAATTAACGAAATTGAAAGAACATTATGCTTCTGACAATAAATCGGCGTTAAATATTTTAGAAGTCGGCAATCATTTTGTCTTAACAACGAAGAAAAAATATGCCTCATTACTAAAAAAATATGCGCAATCGCCTATGTCGAACGCCTTATCACAAGCGGCGCTAGAAACATTATCCATTATTGCTTATAAGCAACCAATTTCGCGTATTGAAATTGATGAAATTCGTGGCGTACAGACTTCTGGCTCTATCCAAAAGTTAGTTGCCCGTCAGTTGATAGAAGAAAAAGGCCGCGTCGATGGTCCTGGTAGAGCAATTTTGTATGGCACAACGAAGTATTTTATGGATTACTTTGGGTTGAAAAGTTTAGATGAATTACCAGATATCCAACAAATGGAAGATGAATTAGAAGAAGAACTACCAATGGATCTATTTTTTGATCGTTATCAAGAAACGAACCCAATGTCTGAAACAACAGAAGGCGAGGAAGCTTAAACAATGGAAAGATTACAAAAAGCAATTGCTCATGCTGGGGTGACTTCGCGTCGCAAAGCAGAGGAATTAATTGTCAAAGGTCGCGTAAAAGTCAATGGCCAAGTGGTCAAAGAATTAGGAACGCAAGTAAGTAAACAAGATACTGTTGAGGTTGATGGTGTACCAATTTATCAAGAAGAATATGGTTATTATTTATTCTATAAACCAAGAGGGGTTATTTCTGCAGTATCTGACGACAAAGGCCGTAAAGTAGTAACGGATTATTTTACAGATGTTACTGAGCGAATTTATCCAGTCGGTCGTCTGGATTATGATACTTCTGGGTTGTTACTTTTAACGAATGATGGAAGTTTTTCACAAAAATTAACCCATCCTAAACATGAAGTAGATAAAGTCTACGTAGCAAAAATTAAAGGTGTACCAACTAAACGGGATCTATTGCCATTAGCCAAAGGCATTCGCATTGATGGCAAACGCACAGCACCAGCCAATTTTCAAATTCTTTCAGCGGACATTAAAACAGGTAGCAGTGTCGTGGAATTAACGATTCATGAAGGACGTAATCATCAAGTGAAGAAAATGTTTCAAGCTGTTGGTTTCCCTGTTCAAAAATTAAAACGTGAACGTTACGGTGAGTTGACCTTACAAGGTTTGCGACCAGGGCAATATCGTGATTTAACTAAAAAAGAAATCAGTCAATTATTAAATCAAGCTAAATAAGATAAAATGACTCGATCTCTTCGCGCTTATGGCGGAGGGATTGTTTTTTTTTTGAGAAACGAAACAATCAATGAAATTTAATAAAAAAGCTTAGTTAGTTGCATTCATTGTTCAAATCGGTTACACTAAGTAAGTAAAAAAATATAATACAAGGTTCGTCTTCAGGGGCAGGGTGTAATTCCCGACCGGTGGTTATAGTCCACGACTCGTTTTTAACGATTGAATTGGTGTAATTCCAATACCGACAGTATAGTCTGGATAAAGAAGATAGGGCTTATTTGAGACGCTTTTTCATCAGATAATCCTACTCTATTTTTCCCTGCAGAAAAATAGGGTTTTTTTGTATGACAAAGAAGCGAATCAAAAAGTTCGTTGAAGATGGGTCCTTAATTGGAGGATTTCAGATGAACAACAAGGTACAAAAAATGGTCAGCATTGCAATGTTGGCTGCAATCGGTACAGTATTACAATTTGTGGCATTTCCGATTATGCCAGCGTTTAGTTTTTTGAAAATCGATTTTAGTGATATTCCGATTCTACTCGGAATGTTCTTGTACGGACCGTTAGCAGGAGTAATTACTGCTTTTGTTCGTTCGTTGCTACACCTGTTCTTAACCGGACTAGCACCGCAAAATATGGTGGGAGATTTCGCTAGCTTCTTAGCAAGTAGTATCTTCACCTTGCCAATTTTTTATTTCTTTGGTAAAAAGAAAAATATCCGTACAAATCGGATAGTGGGCTTAGTAAGTGGGATCTTAGCCTTGACAATTTTCATGAGTATTGCGAATTATTTTGTCATTACACCCATTTACTTACAATTATATGGTGTGACCACACAACAATTTTTAGGAACATCTTTAGCAAGCTATGTGGCGATTGGTATTGTGCCATTCAACCTTATTAAAGGCCTCTTAGTCAGTGGTGTTTTTCTAGTACTACATGCGAAGTTATTGCCATGGCTATCAAAAAAACAACATACTATTCAGAAAAAAACACCGTTAACAAAATAAATGATAAAAAACCTGCTGTTGAACAATGTTTGACAGTGGGTTTTTAAAATTTACGCCTAAAAGAAAAGAGGTTGTCATAATCTGTCATCATTCTGTTAAAAAATACTAAACCATCTGCATTGTAATTTTAACTTTCCCTTGGTATGATAGAAATCATCAAAGAAAGAGGAGTTTTCCTGAGTGAAAAAGTGTAAAAATTGTCGTCACGTGAATCGTGATACGGAGTCCTTTTGTGAAGAATGCGGCGCTCCGCTAATGAATGAATCAATGCATCAAGAGGAAAACCAAGCACAACCATCAATGAATAAAGGGAACGAATCTACTCCTCTCAGATCAAAAAGAAGCTGGATCTGGGTGTTTCTTTTTGTGTTCATCGTTCTTGGAACGGGTAGCTATTTTCTCGGGACGCATTATTTTTCTAAGGAACAACAAATTTCTCATTTTATTGAAGCGATTGAGAATGGTGATGCCCAAGAATTAAGTAAAAAAATGAGGACGAACGAGTCTGAATTTCAAGTGAATCCGCAAAGCATTAAGCCTTTAATCACTTATTATCAAAAAAATCCAACTGAGCTAAAAAAATTAGAAAAAGCGCTATTAAAGGATAAAAAGCTACATGGTTTAACTATTCGTGAAACAAGTCAAACAGCATTTTTCTTTCACCGTTATCAATTCATTTTAACGCCTGTTTCTGTTCAGTTAACGACGAATCAGCGCGGTGTGACACTGGCAATGAACGGATGGGAAGTGGGCACTTCCGACTCAACCACTTATCAAAAGGAATTGGGACCCTTAGCACCAGGACAATATACCTTTACAGCCACAGTGAAAGATAGCACCGGCGAACCTGTTATCACAGAAGAGTATCGTTTATTAGAAGAGGAGAATTATATTTCTAGTATACCTTTAGATTTTAAACGAATGAATTTTGTTGTGGAGAGCAATCTGCCAGACGCAGATATTTATATTAATGATCGGAAAGTTGGTACGCTAACGAATGGAAGCAAAACGATTGGCCCTTTGTTCTGGTCCAAAGGGATGACGATTCAACTTAAAAAGACGATTAATGGAGAAGAAATTCAAACATCAAAAGAAACGATTGGTGAAAATGATTTTGTCGAAGCGCTCTCCGATAATCCTACGCTACAATTGAATTTTCCGTTAGCTAGCGACTATGATGCCCGCAAAGCGCTAGAAACCTTTTATCAAGCATTTGCCAAACAAGTGAAAAGTCATACGGATAGTGCAGAAATTGCTGAAAAATATCTCGTTGGTGGGGAAAATAATCCTCAATTTCCTTCTTTTATAGAAGCACTTGAACGATTACGTGAAAAGAAATCGACCGATGGTTCACCAGATTTTGAAGTGACCATTAATACGCTACAATTGGATGGTAAAGAAAATTACCATGTCAATTATTATTTAGAAGCTAAAAATTCTAAAGCAAAAGAAAATGGTCTTCGTTATGAATGGATCAATGGCCTAAATGATCAAATTCATTTAGTCAAAGAACCGCTAAAAGAAGGACAATTACAGTTTGTTTCGATAGATGAGCAAACACTTGCTTGGCTCGAAAAAATACTCTAAGCAAAAATGAGTGCTAAATTATTTAGCACTCATTTTTGCTTATTTCTATTGCACGCGTGGGACATTTGCGGTACGCTTTTAACACATTCTCGCGTTCGTTTTCTGGAATAAATTGTTGTCGAGCATGCGGCTCGTCTTTAAAAAGGACAATCCCATGATCATCATAATCAAATATATTGGGCGCATAAACTTGACAAAGTCCACAAGCAATACATTTTTCAGGAACTAAACGTGATTGCATAAACAGTGACACATCCTATCTAAAAGAGGTTTACTATGGAAGCAACTTTTATTTTAGCGTTATTATCTCACGGATACAAGGTACGTGCATCAACTTTGTATCATCTTTTAAAAGGCAAACGGACTAGCTCTGTTTTGATTTATGGTTTTTTATATGATTGTTTACGATTCATTGGCTGGTGGCCAACGATTTCCGAACAAGCCTATTTTCAATTTCTTGAAAAACTTTCAAAGGCGAAACAAATTCAGTATCACAAAGAGACAAATGAGATTCAACTAACAAAAGAAGGGCAACTATTTTTAAAGGAGCACCATTTTTCGTTGCTGGATTATCCTGCAATTGATCTTTATCGTTTTGGCAGAAGTGATCGAGAAAGTTGGCAACTCATTCAATTTGCCGTGCAAGTGACTTCGTATTTATCATTTGAGGAAAAACAGTATATTCCACTTTTATCAACACCGATTCCGCAACTATATTTGAAACGATGGTTACAACAAGACAAGAAAGAGCAGCGCATTCAATCAATCAAAGAAGAACTGTTGCGAGGGTTTGAGTTACTACCTGAAGCAGAAAGCGACTATTTGGTTGCGCAACTTTCTGGTTATCAGCAAACTGGCAAAGTTCCTCAGCAATTAACAAGCCATAAGACAGCTCTTGAACAGCGTTTATGGCATACGCAAGCGGTTCATCATTTACTGCAGTTGATAATGTACGGAGGAAACTATCCTGCTTTACGAACGCTTGTATGGCCGTATCTAGAAAAAAATCTAAACCAAAGTATGCAAGAAACCCAACGATTGTTAACGGAAGGCAAGACGCTTCAAGAAATTGCTGAGCAGCGAAAAATAAAACCGAGTACCATTCATGACCATCTATTAGAGTTGGCTATTCAAGGGCAGCTGCAGGCGTCTGTTTATCTTGAAAAGGAGGCAATACTCCAAAACTTGGCTCAAACAGAACAAGATCCGCGGTTGTGGGTGTATCGGGATTGGCGAGCGCAAGAAGATACGCTTTCTTATTTAGATTTCCGGTTATATCAAATCCAACAAATTTGGCAAGAAAAGGAGTGAGTATTGTTGACATTAGAACAAGAATTATTCACTCGATTTGGTTATGCAGCGTTTAAGCCTGGTCAAAAAGAAGTGATTACAAACTTACTTGACGGTATGAATACATTGGCTGTTTTGCCAACAGGCACTGGCAAATCATTGTGTTATCAATTTGTGGGCCAGAAGTTAGAGGGACTAACGGTAATTGTTTCTCCTTTACTTTCGTTAATGGAAGATCAGGTGCATCAATTACAAAGACAAGGAATTAAAGGTGCGGTTGCCTTAAACAGTACGTTACAATATTCAGAAAAGCGTTATATTTTAGCGAAAATGTTCCAATACGATTATCTGTTTTTAAGCCCAGAAATGCTTTTACAGCAAGAAGTACTTAGTGTGTTACAACGCCAAAAAATTGCATTATTTGTGGTGGATGAAGCCCATTGTGTTTATCAGTGGGGCGTCGATTTTCGCCCTGAATATAGTAAATTAGATCTGGTCCAAAAACAGCTAGACTTTCCTTTGACCTTGGCGTTAACTGCCACAGCGACACCCGTTGTACAGCACGCAATTATAAAACAATTATTTTCTCATGGTAGCTATCAAGAAGTTCTTTCTTCAGTGAATCGAAAAAATATTGGCTTGTTCGTGAAGGAAACGTCAGAAAAAGAAGAAGTGTTACTAGATTACTTATCTAAAACGGCTGGTAAAATCATTATCTATTGCGCCACGCGCAACAAAACAGAACAAATTAGTCAACTTATTCAGGCGAAAACCAGTTTTAAGGTAGCCTATTATCATGGGGGCTTGGAGGCTAGTGAACGTAGTCGCTTGCAAGAACAATTTATTGATAATCAAATCGATATTCTTTGTGCAACGAATGCTTTTGGGATGGGAATCGACAAACCTGATGTTCGTGGAGTGATTCATTTTGATTTGCCTGACAGCTTAGAAAATTACCTGCAAGAAATCGGGCGAGCTGGACGTGATAGTCAAAAAAGTTGGGCGCTATTATTGTATAAAAAAGGGGATGAATTTATTCATCGGTTTTTCTTAGAAGAGACAAGAGCGAATCGAGCGATCTTAAAATCGCTGATTGAAGGAGAAGAACAAGCAGGTTTGTTAGAAAATGCCACCGAGTTACAACAAAAATGGGTCCAAGGCTATTTAGCCAAGGATTATTCTTTTGAAGAGCTAGAGCATCGTTTAGAGGAGAAAGAAAAAGATCGTCAAGCGCAATTAAGAGGGATGCTGACGTATATTGAAACCACAACCTGTCGAAGAACGTTGATTCAAACTTATTTTCAAGAACCGATTGTCAAACAATCACCGGAAACTTGTTGTGATAATTGTGCGTTATTCTTTGACATTTACCAAGATTCAATAGTAAAATCGAACAAGACCAGCAATCAAAATGAAGAAGATTGGCGTTCTAAATTTCTAAAATTATTTAAAGAACGTGATTAATTCATTTTTTTAGTCGGCAGTTGGCAAAAGCTATGATATAATAACAAGCGAGAGAAGTTTAGGAGGAAATTAGCAGTGAGTAAAAAGGACAAAAAGAAAAACCAAGCTCGTGAGCCATGGGAACAATCAATTTATGAACCTGATCAAAATGGTGGTGGTTCTCGTTTAGCAAAACGCCAACAGCAACGAGGAAATTCATTATTTCTAACTGTTTTAGTTATTTTGCTATTATTAATTATTGCCATTCCAATTGGGACTTTCTTATGGATGATGCAAGACAAGAAACCGAACGAAAGTGCTAGCAAAAATAGCCAGCCATCTTCTTCATTAGTCCAATCATCATCAAAAGAGAAGAAAAAAGAAAGTACGTCAAAATCAGTGGAAAGCTCAGAACCAGCAAGTAGCCAACCAGCTGAAAATACAACACCTTCAAGTTCAGATGCTGCTGCACAGCAACAACAGGACCAACAAGCACAACAACAACAGCAACAGCAACAACAAGAGCAGCAACAACAACAAGAAGCTCAAAATCAACAACAGCAACAAGCGCAGAACCAACAACCTGTTTATGATACCGTTCAAAGTGGCGAAGGGGCACGTCAAGTTGCCGAACGTAACGGAATGACATTAGAACAAATTTTAGCGTTAAATCCTGGGATTGATACATCTGTGTTTTATCCAGGACAACCATTACGTATTAAATAATCCAGAAAAAGAGGTTTGGACAGCACTTTCAAGGGCTAAACCGCGACGAATGATTACATGAGAATGCCAATAAGCAGAAATTTCCGAAAGATGGTTTGCGTCTTTCGAGGGATTTCGGCTTATTGCTTTTTCGTTAGAGACTCGTCATCAGTTTAAATCCAAGTTCTTTTCTTCTGATTTTAATATAAAAGAAGAAGCGCATTTTAAAGGATGCATATCAGTTAAGGAGTTTTTTCATGGGGAAAATCAGTATTGCTATTGACGGACCAGCTTCGTCAGGCAAAAGTACAGTTGCAAAAATTTTAGCAAAACAATTGAATTATGTGTATTGTGACACGGGGGCCATGTACCGAGCGATTACGTATTTGGCCTTGCAAAATCAAATCGACATTCAAGCGGAAGAACCATTAGTAGCGCTTTGTGTCAACCACACTATTTCTTTTCAGCAAGCAGAAAATGGCCAACGTGTTTTTATCGATGGTCATGAAGTGACCGAAGCGATTCGCCAGCCAGATGTAACGAATGCTGTTTCAGCTGTTTCAAAACATGCAAAAGTTAGAGAAGAAATGGTGGCGTTACAACAGAAAATTGGTCAAGCCGGCGGAGTTGTCATGGATGGTCGAGATATTGGTACTGCAGTTTTACCAAAGGCCGAAGTAAAGATATTCTTGGTGGCTAGCGTTGAAGAACGTGCAGAACGTCGTTTTAAAGAAAATCAAGAAAAAGGGATTGAGACGGATTTTGAAACCTTGAAGGCGGAGATTGAACGTCGGGATTATTTAGATTCAACCAGAGAAGTATCACCCCTTGTCCAAGCAAGTGATGCTGTGAAAATCGATACAACAGGCTTGACGATTGAAGAAGTCGTCGCCGCCATACAAAATGTGATTAAACAAAAAGGTTTTGAACTTTTTTAAAGAATTTTAAGAAAAATAGAAGAAATCGCTTTATTTTTTTACAAAAATCTCGTACTATGTAAGTATATATAGCTAAGTTTTGGAATTTTTGTTGGCATAGGAGGATAAGAGGCATGACAGATTTTGAAGACAAACAAGTAGCAAACAACGAAACAATGGAAGATGCAATGAACAGCGTTCAAGAAGTCAGTGTTGGCGATATTGTTAAAGGCGAAGTTTTAGCCATTGAAGACAAACAAGTTGTTGTCGGCATTGAAGGAGCGGGCGTTGAAGGCGTTGTTCCTGCAAAGGAATTATCGACTTTACCAGTTGAAGATGTACACGAACTTGTGAAAGTCGGTGATGTGTTAGATTTAGTTGTTATCACATCAATTGGCAAAGATAAAGAAAACGGCAGTTATTTACTGTCAAAACGCCGTTTAGATGCTAAAAAAGTTTGGGAAGAAATTGAACAAGATTTCCAAGCGGGCAAAGTAATCGAAGCACCTGTTACAAATGTTGTTAAAGGTGGTTTGGTTGTTGATGTTGGTGTTCGCGGATTTGTTCCTGCCTCAATGGTTGAAGATCATTTTGTTGCAGATTTTTCTGAATATAAAGGTCAAACACTAGCATTTAAAATTATTGAAATCGAACCTTCAGAAAACCGCTTAATTCTTTCACATAAAGCAGTTGTTGAAGCTGAAAAAGAATCGAAAAAAGAAGAATTACTTTCTTCTTTACATGACGGAGACGTTGTTGAAGGGAAAGTAGCTCGTTTAACAGATTTCGGCGCATTCATTGATTTAGGTGGCGTGGATGGTTTAGTTCATGTTTCTGAAATTGCTCATCAGCATGTGGGCAAACCAAGTGATGCGTTAACTGTTGGCGAAGACGTTCAAGTAAAAATTCTTTCAATTAATCCAGAAGAAGGACGTATTTCTTTATCTATTAAAGAAACATTGCCTGGACCATGGACAGATATCGAAACAAAAGCAGCCGCTGGGACTGTTTTAGATGGAACAGTGAAACGCCTAACAAGCTTCGGTGCCTTTGTGGAAGTTTTCCCTGGTGTGGAAGGATTAGTGCATATTTCTCAAATTTCTCACAAGCATATTGCAACGCCTCATGAAGTCCTTCATGAAGGGGATCAAGTACAAGTGAAAGTTTTAGAAGTTAATCCAGAGGAACATCGTATTGCTTTAAGTATCAAAGCGTTAGAACCAAAACCTGAGTCTCAAGAAGAACCAAAAGAAGAACAGGAATATGAATTGCCTGAAGAAAATACTGGTTTTACCATGGGCGATATTTTAGGTGACGCTTTATCTGATGCGAAAGAAGAGGAATAACACGTTACTTTCTTGAAATTTATGAGTTTGACATAGCCGTAAACAGATCGGCTATGTCAAACTCATTTTTTCTTGAATTGGTTAGAAAATCAGCAGAAACTAAAACTTTTCTTGCACTTTAAGGTTTGATTAGGTAAACTAGTAAGGATTGAAATTCTCAAGGAGGGAATCAAATGGCAAATCCAACTATTGCGATTGTCGGTAGACCGAATGTCGGTAAATCGACTATTTTTAACCGCATTGCCGGTGAGCGTATCTCGATTGTAGAAGATACTCCCGGCGTAACACGCGACCGTATTTATACAACTGGAGAATGGTTAGGGCGTGAATTTAGTATTATTGATACAGGTGGGATTGATTTAGGTGACGAACCATTTATGGATCAAATCAAACACCAAGCAGAAATTGCGATTGATGAAGCAGATGTGATTATCTTTGTTGCTAGTGGCCGTGAAGGAATTACTGATGCAGATGAGTTAGTAGCAAAAATTTTATATCGTAGTAATAAACCAGTGATCTTAGCTGTTAATAAAGTTGACAATCCTGAAATGCGTAATGATATTTATGAATTTTATGCTTTAGGACTAGGGGATCCTTTCCCAGTTTCTGGTAGTCATGGTTTAGGCATTGGCGATGTGTTAGACGAAGCAGTTAAACATTTTCCTAACACTTCAGAAGAAGAGGACGAAGATACAATTAAATTTAGTTTAATCGGGCGTCCAAATGTCGGTAAATCATCATTGATTAATGCTATTCTTGGTGAAGATCGTGTGATTGTTTCAGATATTGAAGGAACAACGCGAGATGCAATCGATACGTATTTTGAATCTGAAGAAGGTCAAAAGTTCTTAATGATTGATACGGCTGGTATGCGTAAACGTGGGAAAGTATACGAATCAACTGAAAAATATAGCGTCATGCGCGCAATGCGGGCGATTGAACGCTCAGACATTGTTTTAATGGTCTTGAATGCAGAAGAAGGTATTCGTGAGCAAGACAAGCGTGTGGCGGGCTATGCCCATGAAGCAGGTCGCGGTATTATTATCGTGGTCAACAAATGGGATACAGTCAAAAAAGATACAAATACAATGCGTGATTTTGAAGCTGAAATTCGTGATGAATTCCAATATTTAGATTATGCACCCATTATTTTTGTGTCTGCATTAACCAAACAACGTTTAAACAAACTGCCTGAACTAATTGAAACAGTAAGTATGAATCAAAACTTACGGATTCCTTCAGCGTTGTTAAATGACGTTGTAATGGATGCTGTAGCAATTAATCCGACACCAACCGATAAAGGAAAACGTTTGAAGATTTTTTATGCAACACAAGTGGCAGTCAAACCACCTACATTTGTTATTTTTGTCAACGAAGAAGAACTAATGCACTTTTCTTATGCCCGGTTTTTAGAAAATCAAATCAGAAAAGCATTTACGTTTGAGGGCACGCCGATTAAAATCATTCCGCGACGCCGAAAATAGTGCATTCTACCATACTTTTTTTAGATATTCAAATAAATTTATCAACTTTGAGAAAAAATGATTATTTTTTGAAAAAACTGGTTAAAATACACTAAAAACCTTGCTATTACAACTTTCTTATGCTATCTTGTTAACAGAATATTGAACCAGATCAATATTTGCTGTCTGTTTTTGGACCACTCAAAAATAGACGGAACTTTAGGTGTGTAAAAACATCGTATCTCTTATAGAGGAGGTGAAATGATCCATGGCAAATAAAGCAGAATTAATCGAAAACGTTGCATCTTCAACTGGTTTAACTAAAAAAGATGCTACTGCAGCAGTAGACGCTGTCTTTTCAACAATTCAAGAAACTCTTGCTAAAGGTGAAAAAGTTCAATTAATCGGTTTTGGTAACTTTGAAGTTCGCGAACGCGCAGCTCGTAAAGGACGTAACCCACAAACTGGACAAGAAATTCAAATCGCTGCAAGCAAAGTACCTGCATTCAAACCAGGTAAAGCATTGAAAGATGCAGTGAAATAAGACAGACAATTAGAACCCTTGGTTTCCAAGGGTTCTTTTTTGAATCATACATAAAAAATGTTATTTTAAGAGGTGGTCGAAACAGCACGCTAAAAGGTTAAATTGTGACGAAACTTGGGTGAAAAAACGTGCTTCGCTCCGAGAATCAAGTGGGAACGGTTCGACACTCGCTCCTTGCTTTTTTGATAAAAAGAGAAAGATTTATGAATGAAGGGCAAAAATAAGTTGTTGCCAGTAGCTGTTTTTTAGTGGTTATGCTAGACTTGGGGTGAAGGAAGAGGAAACAGTCTTAAGGTGGTGAATCAATGAAATACAACTATTCTAGAGGGGAAAACAAGGTCGCTATTATTTATGGAGAAACATTTGCTTCCGTCCTAAAAAAACGACCAGTAACGACGGAGTCAATCGTTGTTTTGGCGAATCAGCGTTACTATGATCTTTTTTCTGAGAAGATTAATTATGCCTTTGGGGAACAGTTGGGATTAAACTGGTATATTTGTCGCAATGATGTTCATTGCAATGACTTATCAGAATTAGAAAGTGTGTTACGTTTCTTAGCTGATTGGCCAGAAAATCAGGATGTTTTATTGATTGGTTTGGGTAATGAAGGGGTACTACAATTAACCGCATTTCTGCACCAAGTAAGTAAGTGTTCCTCCAAATGTTGGCTGATGCCTGTGTCTGTTCAAGCGTTACGGCAAGGACTTTTACCAAGTGTCACAATTCAGCAAGCACAGCATGCAACTATGCATATAGAAAATCATTCAGAAGAAATTTTGTTTGATAGTACCTTGACCAATAAAAAAGGTGCTGCCCCTTTAATTGATTTGCTCGTTTTTATTCGAGCGGGTCTTGTCTGTGATTATACTTATTTACAAATGCTATACCAAACGTATCCAGATAAAAAACGGTTGAATCAAACGTCATTTAATGGTATTTTAGACGAGTTGTTATCTTTGTATGAACAAGCAGGGGAAAAAGTGGATCAATTTGGCCGAGTTTTTGAAGTGGCCTTTGCTACAACCGAAAATGGCCATTTGTTATCAGGTCCCATGAAACGATTATTAGGATTGTTGTTACAAGTTTTATGGAGCCAGCAAGTCAATCACTTTGATTTTCAATTTAAAAATTTTATCGTTTGGTTTATTCGCTTAGGTTTTCCGGTGGCGTTTCCAAAAGAAATTTTAAGTGCTGATTACGCAGAACAAGTTTTGCTTCACACAGAAACACTAGGTCCTCCTATGGTGTTGGAAAAAATCGGTCAACTAGGAGCAGCTTTAAAGCCAACGCCCGATCAACTGTTAACAACGATTGAAAGATACCAAGAAATTTTAAAAGAGATTTGAGGGGAAATTATGTCATATAGTGAAAAAATGGTTCAAGCATTACAAGCTGAAAATTTAGCAGAAGCACAGTTAATGTTTGAAGAAGCATTAAAGAAAGATGATGAAAATACCTTAGCTGATTTAGGGGAAACGTTATTATCTTTAGGTTTTCTAGAAGAAGCCAAACAAATTTTCCAACAGTTGTTGGAACAATTTCCCGATGCAGATGGTTTAAACATTCCATTAGCAGAAATCGCCATTGAAAATAATGAAATAGATGACGCATTCATCTATTTAGAAAAAATTCCAGAAACTAGTGACAGTTATGTCCAAAGTCTCTTAGTTACTGCGGATTTGTACCAAGTTTTAGGGATTCCAGAAGTCAGTGAAGCGAAATTAAAAGAAGCAGCCAATCTTATGCCAGAAGAGCCGTTAATTCAATTTGCTTTGGGAGAACTATATTTTACAAATGGTCAATTTGTCGAGGCTATCACTCGTTATCAAAGCATTGTAGAAAGTGGGACAGCGCAAATCTCTGCTATTTCCTTGAACGAACGCTTAGGAAGTAGTTACAGCATGTTAGGTGATTTTGAAGAAGCAGTTCCTTATTTGGAAGCCGCGGTCAAAGAAGAACAAACAGACGATCGTTTATTCCAGTTAGCTTTCACTTATTTACAGTTACATGAGAATCAAAAAGCCATTGCGTTGTTCCAGCAATTAAAAACACTAAACCCACATTTTCAATCACTTTATCTATATTTAGCGGAAGCGCTCCAAGAAGAAGAGCAATTAGAGGAAGCAAAAGCGGTGATCGAAGAAGGAATTGCGGAAAACCCCTTCCAAGTAGAGTTATACCAATTTGCCTCTGAAAATGCCTATCGCTTACACGATATTGCTGGTGCTGAAAACTGGTTGTTAAAAGCTTTGGAATTAGGTGAGAAAACAGATGAAAGTCGTTTGACCTTAAGTAATCTCTACATCACGGAAGAGCGTTTTGAGGAAGTAATTACTATCTTAAATGATTTAGAGGAAACGGATCATCCTTATGCTGAATGGAACTTAGCAAAAGCGTACAACGAATTAGAAGACTTTGCCGTCGCTAAAGTTCATTACGAACAAGCAGCGCAAGAATTGTCTCACGAACTAGAATTTCTAAAAGAATACGCATTGTTCTTACGAGAAGAAGGCGAACTTGAAAAAGCAAAACACTTGTTGCACCATTATTTGGAACATGAACCTGGTGATGTCGACATGCAATCTGTGCTAGCAGATATGGAAGAAAGATAGGAAACGACGATGTTTGTTAGTTTATCAGAAAAGAAAAAATTTTTAACTTGGTTAGTGAATACAGTGCCTTTTGGAAGAAGAGAAGTACTGTGGATTTTAAATTACTTATTAACGCACGATGCGATTTTAAATAATGTTCATTTTGTTGAGAACGTAGAGAAAACCGATCGGGGGATCCGTGTGGTAGCGGATGGTTTAGGTAAGGAGCCGTTATTGCTTTTTATCCAAGCACAAGAATTTACAGATCCGGAACAAATTTTTCACGAGATTCGGATGAATTGGCGGAAAGCTCTTTATTTAGAATGTGTATTTCCAGAGGCTTGGCAAACGAGCCAGTATTTATCTGTTTTAGAAGATAATCCGTTTGCGCCATGGAATGAACAAGTGGATCAGGAAGTTGCCAGAGTGATTGATCAATACTTTAAGCAAGAAGAACAAACGCAGCGAATGGCATTAATTAAAGCTCAAATTGATGATGCTTTAGAAACAGGCAACAAAGAAGCGTTTTTAGAATTATCCGATGAATTAAATCGTTTGAAGCAACAATAAATAAAACCCAGCATTTATTGAAAATGCTGGGTTTTATTTATTGTTTTAATTTAAAGCGCCGTTGTTTGCTGGGTTTTGCATAAGTAAAGCCTTCGCCAATTGCTTCATGTACGTTAATGATGGACACAAAGGCTTTTTCATCTATTTCATTAGCAATCCGTTTGACTTCCATTATTTCTCGAGGGCTGACTACCGTGTAGAGAACCCGTTTTTCCACTTGTGAATAAGCACCTTCACCATTTAAATATGTTACCCCGCGTTCTAAAGAAGCCATTAAACTTTGACCGATTTCTTCGGAATGATTGGAAACAATTAAAATTCCTTTCGCAGCATAGGCTCCATCGAGTACAGAATCGACAACACGACTGAAAACAAAGGACACAATTAAAGTATACATCATTCGTTTGACATCAATATAGGTCAACGAGAGGAGTAAGACTGCAACATCAAAAAGTAACAACGAGCGGCCCATGCTAATCCCAAAGTATTTTTCGAAAATGCGGGCAATGACGTCGGTCCCACCAGTGGTTCCGCCTACGCGGTAAACAAGGCCACTCCCAAATCCTGCGGCCAAACCAGCTAAGAGAGCAGCAATCAATAAATCATGATCTAAATTAATTTCAACAGGAAATTTTTGCCAAAACCACAAAAATACTGATAACGACACGGTGCCAATTAGCGTATAATAGAGGGAGCGTTTGCCTAAAATTTTACCACCAATTAATAAGAGCGGAATATTGATTAATAATGTCGTATATGCTGGGTTAAAATGAAATAAGGCCCTTAAAATCAAAGTAATCCCCGTGACACCACCTTCGGCCAGGTCATTGGCAATATTGAAAGTAACCAAACCAAAGGCATAGATACAGCTTCCTAATACAATAAATAACACATCTTTAAAATAAAATCTTTGTTCTTCCATTTAATCACGTCCTTTTACAGTATAAACTGTATCATTCTCTATATAAAACAACAAGTAGAACCTTTCCAGATAGCCAAGTTTTTGATAAGATGTAGGAGGTAGAGTAAGAAAGGTTGGGGTAAAATGTCAGAATCAGAACAACGTAGTTTGCAATCGATGCAAACAGAAGTTGATGATTATATTCAACAGTTTAAAACAGGCTATTTTTCACCATTAGGACAAATGGCTCGTTTGACGGAAGAGGTCGGAGAATTAGCCCGTGAAGTCAATCATTATTATGGTGAAAAACAGAAAAAAGCAGACGAAAAACCAAAGACAGTATCAGAGGAACTTGGAGATGTCTTTTTTGTATTGATTAGCATGGCAAATTCTTTAGAGATTGATTTAACCGAAGTTTTTGAAGAAAATATGGCCAAATTTAACAAGCGGGATCGCTATCGCTTTGAAAGAAAGGATGGGAAAACACATGATTAAAATAATTGTCGCTGGGTTTAAAGGACGGATGGGCAGTACTGCTACACAAATGGTCATAGAAACCGCAGACTTTGAATTAGTAGGTGTGTATGATCCTCATGAAGCACAAGAAACTGTTTCTTTCAATGATGAAACAGCAATTCCCGTTTTTCAGCGCTTAGAAGAAGTCCTAGCTGTCAACCCAGATGTTTGGATTGATTTTACGGTTCCTGAAGCCGCCTATCCAAATACACGTTTTGCGTTGGAACATGGTATGGCGCCAGTTGTTGGGACGACAGGCTTTACGGAGGAACAAATCAACGAATTGACAAACCTATCTCGAGAAAAAGCCATCGGCGGCTTAATTGCGCCAAATTTTGCAATTGGGGCAGTTTTAATGATGCAATTTGCCCAAAAAGCGGCACAGTATTTTCCGGATGTGGAAATCATTGAATTACATCATGATAACAAATTAGATGCACCAAGTGGAACGGCTATAAAAACTGCAGAAATGATTCAAGAAGTTCGGCCAGCAAAAAAACAAGGGAATCCGCAAGAGGTAGAATCAATACCAGGGGCACGCGGGGCTGATTTCGAAGGTCTGCGAATCCATAGTGTCCGCTTACCTGGTTTAGTGGCACACCAACAAGTCCAATTTGGCAGTGTAGGTGAAGGGCTCACTATTCGGCATGATTCTTATGATCGGCGTTCATTCATGACAGGAGTAGCGTTAGCTTGTCGGCAAGTGGTACAGAGAACAGAACTACTTTACGGATTGGAACAGATGCTATGAAATTGACAACTATTCCAAACGAATTTAAAGAAGCCGCTCCCGTTATTCGTGAAATCAATGCACAGGGCTTTGAAGCGTATTTTGTCGGGGGCAGTGTCCGTGATGCTTTATTAAATAAACCAATCCATGATGTCGATATTGCGACAAGTGCCTATCCAGAAGAAATCAAGCAAATTTTTAAACGAACCGTTGATGTGGGTATCGAACATGGTACAGTCCTTGTATTGATGGAAGACCAACAGTATGAAGTAACAACCTTTCGTACCGAGTCAACTTATCAAGACTTTCGCCGACCAGATGAAGTCACCTTTGTTCGCTCCTTGAAAGAAGATTTAAAACGGCGAGATTTTACGATTAATGCCTTGGCGCTTGACAGCACAGGCGAAATCATTGATTTATTTGATGGTATCGAAGATTTAACTAATCAAACCATTCGTGCAGTCGGTAATCCCCATGAGCGGTTTCATGAAGATGCTCTGCGGATGATGCGGGGCTTACGCTTTGCTAGCCAATTAGATTTTAAAATTGAAGAAAAAACCTTAGCTGCTATCGCTGAATTTCATCCTTTATTGGAAAAAATTTCAGTAGAACGCATTACAATTGAATTTGTAAAAATGCTTTTAGGGGTTAATCGACAAGGTGGCTTAGCTCCGTTTATTGAAACAGAATGCTATCAATATTGTCCCAAATTACGAGAACAAGGGGCTGGACTTTTTCGTTTAATGGACTTGCCTGCTCGTCAAATTGAAACAGAAGCAGAAGCGTGGACGTTACTTATCCAATCGTTGAATTTACCAGAAGCAGAAATTCGCTCCTTCTTAAAGGCTTGGAAACTTTCAAATCAATTAATCCAAAACGTTTCACAATTAGTACGTGGTCTGCGTTTTCGTTTGAGTAACGACTGGCAGCCAATGATGCTTTATGAATTAGGCGAAGAATCAGCAGTACTTGTTGAAAGGCTTTTATATTATTACCAACAAGAGAGTCAAGTACAAGTAACAAAAGAGTTAGTTAAGGCATTACCCATCCATCAAAGACATGAATTGGCCATTACAGGAAAAGACCTTTTAGCCGTCTTAGAAGAAACACCAGGCAAATGGTTAGGGGAACTGATTGCTGAAATCGAGCAACACGTTGTTGAAGGTAGCTTAGAGAATAAACAAGAAGTTCTGCTTTCGTTTGCCAAAAAACAACGTTCAAAAGGAGAGAAAGCATAATGCCAACAGAAATGTTTACAAAAGAATTCTTGGTGAAAGAATCACAAACGGCTAAAATGCTCGGTTCTGGTGACTTAGAAGTTTTAGGAACCCCTGCTTTAGCTGCCATGATTGAACAAACAGCCAAAGAAGCTGTGAAGGACCAATTATCAGTTGGGGAAACAACTGTCGGAACGGTGTTAGAATTGCGCCACTTATTTCCATCCGCGGTAGGGGCGACAATCGTTGTTACGATGACCAGCATTGAACAGACTGCACACAAAATACGCTATGAATTTGTTGCTTATGAAGGAGAACGACAAATTGCCAAAGGTTCTCACCAACGTGCAGTAGTTGAGATTGATTCTTTTTTAAAAAGAATAACAAAAGATTAAGAATCTACAGCGAAAGTTTGTGACCGTTTATCAAAAGTATGGTAAACTAATAATGTAAGAAATTATTTTTAAGTAAGGAGATTTGTGCTATGGCTAGAGAAATGACAGGACTTAAATTTTATTTCAGAAATGGTGAAACTTGGACGATTGATCGTCGTTTTATTGGTGATTTATGGATCAAACATATTACAACAAGTTTTGGCCGTATCCATGGTAGTGAATTTGTTGAAATTCATCCATGTGAAGGGTTCAAAATTGAAATTTTCCAAGAAGGAGATCATGTTCAAACCCACGATATTAACTTAGGTGGCTTAGAATTAGGGATGTTCTCTCGTGCTTTAAAATATGAAGATATCGAACGTATGGAAATTCTTTACAAAAATGGCACACCAGATTTAGTTTATTTCCCTTACAAAGATAAAACAGATGAGGGCTTGGATAACATCTATCAATCTACAAAAGTCAGCGAAAAAACTAAAAACTTATACATTGTTATCGACCCAACACAAACAGTTGATGATGTATACGCTGAAGAATTAAAATAATTTTTGCCCCACAGGAATCAGTGAAATGACTGGTTCCTGTGGCTTTTTTAGTCTTTTGGCGAATAAAATAACATTGTTTTTAATGGAATAGTCAAAAAAATAAGCGAATAAGTGTTGACACATGTTTTTTCTAGCGGTATACTGTTAACAATTCTTAATTAAATCAGTTTTGGAGTGATTCTTATGACAACAACGAAGAAAAACCATACACAACTGAATAACTTTTACTTTAGCTATTTTAGATAGGTTTGTATTCATAACATTATGGGTACAGACAACAAACGTTTGTATCTATAATGGCTAGGGAAATTTAAGATGACTTTCAGCCATGTAGATTTAAGAAAATCTATAGTGGCTTTTATATTGCTTTTTTGTAGGGTATTCACTGTAGATTTTTCTTAAAATTTACTGTGAATATCCTTTTTGTTTGGCCAAAAATTAGGATTTCAGAAACTTACTAAAAAAATTTCGTAAAGGAGCACACAGGATGAAAGAAATAACTGGATCTACTCGTTTAGCTGGGCTATTCGCGAAACCCAGCCAACACAGTATTTCACCGTTGATTCATAATACAGCATTTCAAAATTTAGGAGTTGATGCTCGGTATCTGGCGTTTGACGTTGGACAAGAGACATTGCCACAAGCAATTGAAGCGATTCGAACGTTTCACATGTTAGGGGCCAACTTATCAATGCCCAATAAAGTGGCGGCTGTAAGTTATATGGATGAACTAAGTCCTACCGCCCAACTGGTTGGCGCGATTAATACGATTGTCAACAAAGATGGAAAACTTTACGGAGACAGCACGGATGGTACTGGTTTTATGTGGAGTTTGAAAGAGAAAAAGGTTGACGTTTTTCAGAATAAAATGACCATCTTAGGAACAGGTGGTGCAGCCTTATCAATCATTGCCCAAGCTGCTTTAGATGGCGTGAAAGAAATCGCCGTTTACAACAGGAAAAGCGCGGGGTTTAACGACAGTCAAAAAAAACTGGCAAATTTCACTGAACGAACCAACTGTGTAATTCATTTAAACGATTTAGCGGATACTGAAAAACTAGCAAAAGATGTTGCTGAAAGCGTCTTGTTAGTTAATGCAACGAGTGTGGGTATGCATCCACATGCACATAGTAGTCCTATAGAAAATTATGCAATGATTCAACCGAAGTTATTCGTGTATGATGCTATTTATAATCCCAGAGAAACACAGTTATTAAAAGAAGCCCGTTTACGTGGCGCAGAAACAAGCAACGGCTTGGACATGCTACTTTATCAAGGAGCTGCTGCTTTTGAACAATGGACAGGACAAAAAATGCCTGTATCAGTCGTAAAACGTAAAATTGAAAATAGATAAAAAGAGCGCCGTTTAAAGGCATGAGGAGAGAATATAATGATCGTAATTATGAAAGAAAATGCAACCGAAAAGCAAATGAAACAAGTCATTGATTTAGTAACAGGTGCAGGCTTAACTACTCAAACAAGTCAAGATAATGGAAAAACAGTGATAGGCTTGATTGGTGATACAGAAAAATTAGTTGAAGCAGAGTTAACAGCATTAGAAGGCGTGGAGAAAAGTGTCCGCATTTCGTTGTCATACAAACTAACGAGTCGTTTATTTCATCCAGAGAATACAGTGGTTGATGTGAACGGTGTTAAAATCGGTGACGGCAGTATGACCATGATGGCGGGCCCTTGTTCAATCGAAAGCTTAGATCAGATTCGTGAATGTGCGCGAATTGCTAAAGCTGGCGGTGCAACAATTTTACGAGGTGGTGCATTCAAACCTAGAACGTCGCCATACGCTTTCCAAGGACTAGAAGAAGAAGGACTAAAATATATTCGCCAAGCGGCTGATGAATTAGATATGCAAGTCATTACAGAAGTAATGGATGAAGCGAATTTAGAACTTGTCGCAAAATACAGTGACATTTTACAAATCGGTGCGCGCAACATGCAAAATTTCAAGTTATTACAAGCGGTTGGTAAAACTGGAAAACCTATTGGCTTAAAACGCGGGATTGCTGGTACGATTGATGAATGGCTAAACGCAGCTGAATACATTGCTGCGCAAGGGAATTTCAATGTGATCTTCATTGAACGTGGGATTCGTACGTACGAAACCGCTACGCGCAATACACTTGATTTAAGTGCGGTGCCTTTAATTAAAAAATTAAGTCATTTTCCAATTATTGTTGATCCGAGTCATGGTGTTGGTATCTGGGATTTAGTACCGCCAATGGCCCGAGCAGGTGTTGCTTCAGGTGCGGACGGCTTGATTGTAGAAATTCACCCAGATCCAGCGAATGCGTGGTCAGATGGGCCACAATCCTTGAATGAAAAAACTTACCTACGTATGATGAAAGAAGTTCATATCATCGAAAAAGCAATGAAAGAAATTAATGCTTTAGAAGATTAGTAAAGACAGAGGAGTAGAGGACATGAAATTAACCGTAACGTTACCTACACATTCATATGATTTAACCATCGAAACAGGTGCCTTAGATAAAATTGGCACCTGGGTACGTAGCCTGTGGCAGCCACAACGGGTAGCGATTATTACCGATGAAACGGTGAATAAATTATATGGCGCAGCTGTTGAGAAAGAATTGCAAGCTGCTGGTTTTGAAACATCATTGATTGCTGTAGCGGCAGGTGAACAAAGTAAGAGCCTCGAAACAGCTCAACTGCTTTATGATTTTTTAGCGGAACAGCAATTGACTCGAAGTGATGGTCTAATTGCTTTAGGTGGAGGCGTTGTGGGAGATCTAGCTGGATTTGTCGCTTCAACCTATATGCGCGGTATTCACTTTTTGCAAGTACCAACAACCTTACTGGCACAAGTAGATAGTAGCATTGGAGGTAAAACAGCGGTTAACACTAAAAAAGCCAAAAATCTTGTTGGTACTTTTGCCCAACCAGATGGGGTTTTAATTGATCCTAATACACTTAAAACATTAGAACCTAGACGTGTGCGTGAAGGAATTGCAGAAATTGTAAAATCAGCAGCTATCGCTGATGTTGAATTGTGGCACCGTTTATCCTCTTTGGAAAATGAACAAGATTTAGTGGCACATGCAGAAGAAATTATCACGGCCTGTTGCAAGATTAAACGTGATGTCGTCGAAGAAGATGAATTAGATTTGGGCTTACGTTTGATTCTGAATTTTGGGCATACGATCGGCCACGCATTAGAAAATACAGCTGGTTACGGGGTGATTGCTCACGGTGAAGGCGTTTCTTTAGGAATGATTCAAATAACTCAAGTCGCAGAACAACGAGGGCTTTCCCCACTTGGGACTACCCAAGAGTTGGTCACCATGCTAGAAAAGTTCCATTTACCAGTAACGACAGATTGTTGGCCAGAAGAACGTCTCTATCAAGCAATTACACATGATAAAAAAACACGTGGGGGACAGATTAAAATCATTGTCTTAGAAAAAATTGGTCAAGCGAAAATTGTCTCTTTACCAACGGAAGAAATTCGAGCATTTTTAAATAGAGAAGGAGGAATTTAAGATGCGCTTTATTACAGCAGGCGAATCACATGGACCTGAATTAACTGCTATTATTGAAGGCTTACCAGCCGGTCTTCCTTTAAGTAGCGAAGAGATTAACCGAGAATTAGCAAGACGTCAAGGCGGTTACGGTCGTGGGGGACGGATGAAAATTGAAAAAGACCAAGTACGTATTACTTCGGGCATTCGGCATGGTAAAACACTTGGCTCACCAGTAACGTTGATTGTCGAAAACAAAGACTGGAAAAATTGGACCTCCGTGATGTCAGTAGAGCCAGTTCCTGAAAAACAAAAGAAAATCCGCCGCGTCAGCAAACCACGTCCAGGACATGCTGATTTAGTCGGTGGCATGAAATATCAACATGATGATTTACGGAATGTTTTAGAACGGTCTTCGGCACGAGAAACAACGATGCGTGTGGCGATTGGTGCAGTTGCTAAAAAACTCTTAGCTGAACTGAATATCCAAGTCGCTGGGCATGTCGCAGTATTAGGCGGGATTGAAGCTACGATCCCTGAAAATTTAACGATCCGTGAAATTCAAGAACGGTCTGAACAATCTGCCGTTCGCGTATTAGATCCTTCCGTAGAAGAAAAAATGAAAGAACTAATTGACCAAACCAAGAAAAATGGCGATACAATTGGTGGGGTAGTAGAAGTACTTGTGGGTGGCGTTCCAGCTGGCTTAGGTAGCTATGTTCAATGGGATCGTAAACTAGATGCCAAAATTGCGCAAGCTGTTGTAAGCATCAATGCTTTTAAAGGTGCTGAGTTTGGCATTGGATTTGAAATGGCGCAACGCCCTGGTAGTCAAGTGATGGACGAGATTGTTTGGGACGAAAGTACAGGTTATACCAGAACTTCCAACAATTTAGGCGGTTTTGAAGGAGGAATGACCAACGGAATGCCAATCATCGTTCGTGGTGTCATGAAACCTATTCCAACCCTTTATAAACCATTACAAAGCGTGAATATTGATACAAAAGAGCCTTATAAGGCCAGCGTTGAGCGCTCTGATAGCACGGCGGTACCGGCCGCTAGCGTTGTTTGTGAAGCCGTTGTTGCAACGGAAGTAGCGAAGGCTATGCTCGAAAAATTTGATAGTGACTCATTTGAACAAATGAAAGAAGCAGTGAAACGTTATCGCCTATATACTCAAAACTTTTAATGGAAGAAAGTCGCAAGTATATGGAGGGAAAAAATGAAGAAACGTATTTTAATCGTAGGATTAGGGCTAATCGGGAGTTCACTGGCTTTGTGTATCAAAAAAGGGCATCCAAACAGTGAGATTATCGGTTTCGATAATCAAGCGGAGGCAACTGAATTTGCTAAGAAAACGGGTCTAATTGATGAGATAGCTGAATCTTTAACAAGTGGGGCAAGACGAGCAGAGATTATTTTTCTTTGTTCCCCAGTTAAAGCAACTTTAGTACAACTAGAAGAATTAAACCAATTATCACTAGAAACTGCTCTGATCACAGATGTGGGTAGTACCAAGGTGGAAATTAATCAGTTAGCAACAAAGCTTAACATGAAAAATTTTATTGGTGGTCATCCAATGGCTGGTTCACATAAATCCGGCGTAACAGCCGCTGATGAACGTTTGTTTGAAAATGCCTACTATATTTTTACCGATGACCATGGCGAAAAAAACAAACAGATTCAGGAGTTACAAACGTTACTAAAAGGAACGCATGCGAAGTTTATTACGATGCCTGCACAGGAACATGATGAAATTACTGGTGCTCTAAGTCACTTGCCACATATTGTTGCCGCAGCTTTAGTGAACGAAAGTCAGCAACTGAATACCACTTACCCTAGAGCGCAGCAGCTAGCGGCTGGAGGATTCAGAGATATTACTCGAATTGCTTCCTCTGATGCAACGATGTGGACGGATATTTTATTAAGCAATCGCTTAGTATTATTGGACTTACTAGAAAATTGGCAAAAAGAGATGACTACTGTTTGCCAATGGTTAACAGAAAAAAATGCCCCAGCTATTCGTAATTTTTTTGATAAGGCCAAAGAAACACGTGCTCAGTTGCCCATTCATAAAGAAGGCGCAATCCCAGCTTTCTATGATCTGTTTGTTGATGTACCAGATCAACCAGGAATCATTGCTGAAATTACGCAAATTTTAGGCGAAGCGGACCTTTCTCTTACAAATATTAAAATTTTAGAAACGAGAGAAGAAATCTATGGGATTCTTCAATTGTCTTTTAAAAATCAACCAGACTGCCAAGCTGCAAAACAAATTTTATCTAAAAAAACGAACTATACGTGTTACGAAAAATAAGAGGTGATGAGGGTGCAACTACGTACAAATGTGAAACATTTACAAGGGACTCTGATGGTTCCTAGCGACAAATCGATTTCCCATAGAAGTATTATGTTTGGAGCGATTTCTTCTGGAAAAACGACGATTACAAATTTTCTAAGAGGCGAAGATTGTTTAAGTACCTTAGCGGCGTTTCGTTCTTTAGGTGTGAACATTGAAGATGACGGGACGACAATCACCGTTGAGGGGCAAGGATTTGCAGGTTTAAAAAAGGCGAAGAATACAATTGATGTTGGGAATTCAGGGACAACAATTCGTCTGATGCTGGGCATTTTAGCTGGCTGTCCCTTTGAAACGCGCCTAGCTGGTGATGCGTCTATTGCTAAACGACCGATGAATCGTGTGATGCTTCCTTTAAACCAAATGGGAGCGGAATGTCAAGGGGTTCAGCAAACGGAGTTTCCGCCAATTTCTATTCGCGGGACTCAAAATTTGCAACCGATTGACTACACAATGCCTGTTGCAAGTGCTCAAGTTAAATCGGCTATTTTATTCGCCGCTTTGCAAGCCAAGGGCACTTCTGTAGTGGTTGAGAAAGAAAAGACACGTGATCATACAGAAGAGATGATTCGACAATTTGGTGGGACGCTTGAAGTAGACGGTAAAAAAATTATGTTAACTGGACCGCAACAATTAACAGGTCAAAATGTGGTAGTTCCTGGTGATATCTCTTCTGCAGCTTTCTTTTTAGTTGCGGGTTTAGTAGTCCCAGATAGCGAGATACTTCTGAAAAATGTTGGCTTAAATCAAACGCGGACAGGTATTTTAGATGTGATTAAAAACATGGGTGGTTCCGTCACTATTTTAAATGAAGATGAGGCCAATCACTCTGGCGATTTACTTGTAAAAACGAGTCAATTAACAGCTACAGAGATTGGTGGCGCTATTATCCCACGTTTAATTGATGAGTTACCGATTATTGCTTTGTTAGCTACTCAGGCTACTGGCACGACAATCATTCGAGATGCAGAAGAATTGAAAGTCAAAGAAACCAATCGGATTGATGCAGTAGCGAAAGAATTAACAATTTTAGGCGCCGACATCACGCCTACTGATGATGGCTTAATTATACATGGACCAACTTCTTTACATGGTGGAAGAGTTACCAGTTATGGGGATCATCGTATCGGGATGATGTTACAAATTGCTGCATTACTTGTAAAAGAAGGCACTGTTGAATTAGATAAGGCTGAAGCAGTTTCAGTTTCTTATCCAGCATTTTTTGACGACTTAGAACGTTTAAGTTGTTAACGAAGGAGGATAACGAACCATGGAAAGCATTGTTTTAATTGGTTTCATGGGTGCGGGTAAAACAACTATCGGCCAAAGTTTGGCCAATAAACTAAAGATGCCTCATCTTGATTTAGATACAGCGTTAATGGAAAAAATAGGACGCTCAATTCCTGACTATTTCGAAAAATATGGTGAAGCAGCTTTCCGAGAACAGGAAACCCAACTTTTAAAGGAGCTGTCAAAAAATACAGCCGTCCTTTCAACTGGGGGCGGGATTGTTGTCGGACCAGAAAATCGTAGCTTATTAAAATCTTTTCAGCAAGTGATTTATTTACATGCGACACCAGAAGAGCTGTTAAAAAGAATCGCAGAAGATACTGAAAACCAACGCCCCTTAGCTATAGAACGTTCTTCAAAAGAAATCATTACTTTATTTGAGTCTCGTAAAAATTTTTATGAAGAATGTGCGAAGATGACAATTGATACGACCAATCGCTCACCAGAAGAAATTATCAATGAAATTCTGCAACAATTAAAGGAGTAGAGAAACGATGAAAATTGGTTATTTAGGTCCGATTGGTTCCTTTACGTACAGTGCAACGTTGGCTGCTTTTCCTGATGCTACATTGATACCGTACGCATCGATTCCAGCTTGCTTGAAAGCAATTGAACAGCAAGAAGTGGCATGTAGCATTATTCCAATAGAAAACACGATTGAAGGAACTGTTAACGCATCGATAGATTATTTGTATCATCAAGCGCAGTTACCTGTCCAAGCAGAGTTAGTTTTACCGATTCAACAACAATTAATGGTGGCAAAAGAGAATCAAGCGATTTGGCAACAAAGTCAGAAAATTTTATCACATCCGCAAGCATTAGCTCAATCGCAGATGTTTCTAGAGAAAAACTTTCCAGAAGCGATTTTAGAAGCAACGCCTTCAACAGCTTACGCCGCCAAATACATTGCAGAACATCCAGAATTACCTTTTGCAGCTATTGCACCAAAACTTTCTGCGGAAATGTATGATTTGACCATTGTTGAAAAAAATATACAAGATTTATCGGTAAATCAAACCCGATTTTGGGTTCTTGGTTCTGAAAATTTAGCGATTTCTTTCCCGCTATCTGAGAAAAAAATAACGTTGGCGATTACGATGCCAAGTAATGTTCCTGGCTCTTTACACAAAGCATTAAGCGTGTTTAGTTGGCGAGGGATTAATCTTAGCAAAATAGAATCGCGGCCGTTGAAAACAAAGCTCGGAGAGTACTTCTTTTTAATGGACTTAGTGAATGATCAACCAGAAAAACTAATTGAAGCAGCTTTAACAGAACTGGAACTGATTGGCGCAGAAATAAAAATTTTAGGGGATTACCCGATCTATGTTTTGTCCACACTTTAAAGAGTTAAAAATGAAAATGAAGCTTACTTATTAGATAAAGTGAGTTTCATTTTTTATTAAATTACATATTTGTAATAGGAATTTCCTGCGAAATGAGGTATCCTAAGAAAGGTGATAAAACACAGAGGTAAAGGAGTGACACGATGAGTCGTGTAGATCGTTATAAACATATTCATGAAAAATCGAGACCAGCAGAGCATAAAAAGACCTTTAATCCCCGAAAATCAATGGGTGAACATAGAGAAGAAGAACCAGAAGAACTAGCTGAAAGCCTTCAAGAGCCAGTTTACGAAGACAGCTATACTGAGGACAGTCGCAGAAGTGAGAGGCGACATCAAACAGATTCAGGTGGTGGCAACGGTTCTGACCAACCACCCCGCGGAAAAAAAGACAAGAAACCAAAAAAGAAACGTAAAAAATCAAAAACAAAACGCTTTTTCAAATGGCTAGTGATCCTATTGATTCTGTTATTTGCCTATAGTACAGTCATGTTTTTAAAAGGAAAATCTGCAGCAGAACATGATGACTCGTTGCCTCAAGAAAAAGTAGAAACATTTAATGGTGTCAAAAGTAGCAATGGGGCTAAGAATATTTTAATTCTTGGCAGCGATACACGTGGGGAAGATGCTGGACGAGCCGACACAATAATGGTTCTCCAACTAAATGGACCATCAAAAAAACCGAAATTAATTTCATTTATGCGTGATACATTCGTGGACATTCCTGGTGTCGGGCCGAATAAAATTAATGCCGCATACGCTTATGGCGGTGCTGAATTGGTTCGTGAAACGTTAAAACAAAACTTTAATTTAGATACGAAATATTATGCTAAGGTAGATTTCCAATCATTTGAAAAAATTGTTGACTCTATGTTTCCAAAAGGTGTCAAAATCGATGCAGAAAAATCACTGAATTTAGATGGTGTTGATATTGAAAAAGGGCAACAGGTCATGGATGGACATGTCTTACTTCAATACGCTCGCTTTAGGATGGATGAAGAAGGCGACTTTGGTCGGGTTCGTCGCCAACAACAAGTTATGTCAGCTGTAATGAGCCAAATGAAAAACCCAATGACTTTATTAAGAACCCCAGAATCACTTGGGAAATTAGTCGGCTATATGTCGACAGATGTGCCTGTTAGTTTCATGTTAACGAACGGACCATCATTGCTGATTAAAGGAAAAGCAGGGGTTGAGTCATTATCGGTTCCGGTACCAGATTCTTGGAATTTTGGTGAATCCTCTTATGCAGGCAGTATTTTAGAAGTAGATGAACAAAAAAATGCTGACGCCATCGAAAAATTCCTGAACGAATAAGGAAAGCATTTTAAAATATCCTTTTTTATGCTATATTAGAAACAACGTGGAAAATTAGTGAAACGAGGTTACAAAATGAAAATTGCTATTGTGACAGATAGTACAGCTTATTTACCCGAGCGCATTAAAGATCATCCGAATCTTTTTGTAATTCCCATCCCAGTCATTTTAGATGGAAAAATATACAACGAAGGCATTGACATTGAAGCAGATGAATATTATGCATTGCTAAATAATAGTAAAGAATTTCCGACGACTTCACAACCTGCTTTAGGAGAAGTGTTAGAGCTTTACAAATCAATCGCTGAACAAGGGTACGACACCATCATCAGCATTCATCTTTCTTCAGGAATCTCTGGTTTTGTTCATACATTGCACGGACTTACTGATGAAATCCCAGGAGTTGCTTTGTATCCATATGACTCAAAAATTACAAGTATGCCAATGGGACACATGGTAGAAGCTGCTTTAGATTTAACAGAAGAAAAAGCCAGCTTAGAAGAAATTTTTGCCAAATTAGATTTAATTCGTGACAATACGTATGCATATCTAATTGTAGAAGATCTGAACAACTTAGTTCGTGGCGGTCGCTTAACGAATGGCGCAGCCTTGATCGCTGGGCTATTGAAGATTAAACCTATCTTGACTTTTGAAGATGGAAAGATTGTATTATTTGAAAAAATCCGTTCAACAAAGAAAGCTTTTGCTCGTGCAGAAAAGATTATTGGTGAACGAAACGCAGGGATTGAAGCGCCAGTTAAACTGTACGTGATTCATGCCAATAACCGCATCGTTGCTGAAAAAGAACAAGCAAAATTACAAAAGCTATACCCAAATGCAGAAATTGAAATCGGTCATTTTGGTCCAGTTATTGGGACCCACCTAGGGGAAAAAGCAATTGGTTTAGCGATTTCAGCTCAATAATAAAAGATGAGACAAAAGTAAACTACTTCTGTCTCATCTTTTATTCTATTATTTTGTCGTTTGCTGCTGTTACTCAGCCGAATACTTTTTGTTTATAAGAAAATGTAAAATTACTCCTTTTTATTAGAAAATATCTTGCAAATTAAGCAATTCCTTACAAAGTAATGTATACTAAGGAAGAGGAGGCGGTTAAATGAAAAGAAATATAGCCTTGTTGCAAAGCGAAAAAATGAAAAAAGTTCAAGCTTTAGCAAACTACTACCAAGAATCAATTGACTTACCGCCTGGAAAAAACCGTGAGGCGGTTATCAAAAAGATTAACGAATCAAAAAAAGAAATTAAAGAAATAAATGATATATTAACAGATATTCAAAAGAAAAAGAAATAAAGGAGTCGTTTGTGATTATCGATGGATTTACGTTATTGCTATTTTTATTTGTCGTCGTTATGTATGGTTACTTTTACTTCGTACGTAAAAGTATTGTAATTCCGGCTGCAAAACATCCTACAACAAAATATTTAGTTGCTTTTTTTAGTTTAATGATTCTGGCCAATGCATTTTCGGCAGGAGATAAAATTGAAATGATTCGAAGTGTGTTATATATTTTGATTATCTTCAGTTTTCTTTACGATGCAAGAGGTTTTGCGGAGGACTGTATTATTACGCATCCTTTTGACAATCGGGGCACGGCCTTTAAAGATATCGAAAAGATTGTCCTTGTTCAAAAGCCAAACGGTATTCGTTTAGGGTATTTAAAAAAAGGCAGAAGAGGGGTGGTTTTACGCTTTTCTGCGCCACTAGAAGAAATAGTTCTTTTTCTTTCAACACGGATGAATGAAGAGGCAGAAATTGATATTATTGTTAATGAAGATTAACCATGTTCAGCTCCTAGAAATCAGCTTTTCCCGCGTTAAGTTTTGTCTGAATTTCTTTTAAAAAAAAGAAAGCAATTTTGCTTGTACTTTTGGTAAAATTTGTTATAATTAGTCAGATTAAATTTTGGAAGGAAGTTGTTTCGGTGAGTGAAGAATTTGAAAAGTGTGTCGCTGACTTGAAAAAGAAATATCAAGCAATCCCTGAAGAAAAACGACAACACTTTGCAGAACGTATGCAAAAGAAAAATTTCTTACGCTACAAAAAAATTGAATTAATTAAAGGAGAACTTCTTCGTTTAGAAGCACGACGCGCTCAATTGGAACTTTGCGAACGCAGTTCTGAGTTAGAAGAAGTCGAAAAGAAAATTATTCTTAAAAAGAAAAAATTACTTAAATGTTTTGATCGGTAAGTCAATAAAAATTTAATATAGAAGGGAATGATAGGATGGAATTTACCTTTCTAATCATTGTTTTTGCACTGTCTATTACCTTCTCAAACATATTCAACCGGATTGTTCCCGTCATTCCGCTGCCAATTGTGCAAATTATTGTAGGCGTTCTAATTGGTTTAACTAAAATGGGGCAGGAAATTGAATTTGAGCCTGAAGTGTTTTTAGTAATGATTATTGCACCGCTTTTATTTAGAGAAGGGGAGCTAATCAATCTGAAAGCAATGATGAAAAATTTCGGGATGATTCTTTTCTTGGCCTTTTTTGGTGTGTTAATTACCTTAGTCGGAGTCGGCTGGACCCTGCATATGATTTTGCCTACTTTACCATTAGCCGCTTGCTTCGCTTTTGGAGCGGCTCTAGGGCCAACGGATGCGGTGGCGGTAGGTTCGTTATCAGGTCGAATTGACATTCCTGAACGTTCGATGAACATTTTATCTGGTGAAGGACTCATTAATGATGCATCAGGCGTTACAGCCTTTCAATTTGCATTAGCGGCTTTATTAACGGGGTCATTTTCGCCGGTGGAAGCGGCAGGGACCTTGGTTATTTCCAGTATTGGTGGAGCGGTAGTCGGAATCGTGTTAGTTCTATTAAAACAGCAAATTGTTCATTTACTTGAAACTGCAGTGGCAAAAGATGTTACAGGCTACTTGTTGATTGAATTACTCTTGCCATTTATTGCTTATTTAATTTCAGAGTTGATTGGCGTTTCTGGAATTATTGCTGCTGTGATTGCTGGAATTATGCAAGCATCTAGTTTGAAAAAAGTTTCGCTTTTTGAAGCAGAGCTGTCAAATGTTGGCGAAAGTATTTGGAGTATGATTGAGTTCACTTTAAATGCCTTAGTTTTCTTATTCTTAGGAATTGAACTTTCTCAAGTGTTTTCGCCAATTTGGATTGACCAACAATATTCAAACTGGTTCCTACTAATGGTTGTTCTAATTATTAGCGCCGTTGTCTTTTTGATTCGTTTCTTAGCCATTTTCAGTGTTTACACGCTTCAACATGGCCTTAAAAAAGTTAAAAACGCAATGAATGAAATGCTGATTTTAACTTTTGGCGGTGTTAAAGGAACAGTGAGTTTAGCCACCATCTTTATTTTGCCAACAGCGATTAACGGCGAGCATTTTAAAGAACGACCGTTATTACTATTCATTACGGCTTGTGTTATTTTGGTAACTCTGATTGGTGGGATTCTAGTTTTACCATTTTTAACTGATTCAGAGACGGAAGTGGAAAATGAAGAGTCAGTCGAAATTGATTTATTACGTGATGTCATTGATGTCTTAAAACAGCAAAATGAAGAGAATCCTCGTGGTGAAATGAATGCGGTCATTGAAAATTATCAAGATCGTTTAAAAGAATTGTATACCGAGCAGCTAAGTGCGGAACGAAAACAAGAAGTGCAAGAGTTGCGGACGTTAATTGTGTCCATTGAACGAGACGGCTTAGAAGAAAGTCTGAAACAAGGAGAAATTAGTGTCAGAAGTTATCGTATGTATCAACGCTTGATTACACGGATGCAACGGTCAATTGCCAAACAATTATTATCGATTGTAGGCTTTTGGTTATTATTTGCTCGACAAATCATTTCGATTCTTTTACATCCTAAGTTATTTTTCAATCGTGGTGAAGCTTCTGAAGAAGAAAAAGAATTACGAAATGAAGAACTAGAAAATATTCGCCAAGTTTTTCTAAGAAATTCTCAAGTTATTCTGAAGAGTTTAGATAATTTGCGCGGTGTCTATGATGATGATTTAATTGATTTCTTCATTGACGGACGCTTGGATTTAGCCCATAAGTTTGAAAAAGGCGAATTTATTGATTCGTATATTGTTCATACGGAGACAGACTATGTCAAAGACCTATTATTAGGCTTCCAAGAAGAACGACGGATGATTGATCATTACGAACAATCTGAACGCATTTCAATTATCGAAGCGAACGAGTTACGAAAAAATGTCAATTTATTAGAGAGTTATTCGATTAGCGGCGAAGTGAATAATGTTCCGCTGAAACGATTTGTTAAAAATTTTAATAAAGAATAAGTAATAGTGTATGAGAAGAGTTGATATCTCCTTCAAAATTTAAAAATCCTATAACTAAATTTTAAGTACAGACTAAAAACCACCGTAAAATTTTTTATTTTAAAGAATTTTTACGGTGGTTTTTTCTTTATAATAATTATACATTTAATTAAAAATAATAACAAAATCCATTGATAGATATAATTTTTAATAAAATAAATATTTTAATCATTATTCGCAACGTTTGTTTATATTTCTTGATATATGCCTAAAACGTTATTTAATAACAATTTTTAATATTTCGTTAAAAAAACCCTTTATTTATGTGGTGTTTGTGTGTACAATTTAATTATTATAATAATAAATATACGATTAAAAAGGAGTGGTGAAAATGGTAGGGACAGTTGCGGTAACTCCAGAACAACTTAAGAGTCAAGCTAAAGTTTACGCACAAGCCTCGAATCAAATTAACGATGCAATTCGCAAAGTTAATTCAATGAATCAACAAATTTCGCAACAATGGAAAGGCGAAGCATTTCAAGCGTACTTGGAACAATATAATCAATTAGAGGGTAACGTGAAAAAAATGGAAGAATTACTTATTAGCATCAATCAACAATTGAACAAATACGCTGATACTGTCGCACAACGAGATCAACAGGATGCACATTCATTTGGTTTTTAAATAATTATAGTTGTTGGAGGGGAAAATGAATAATCATTTAAAGAAAAAAGCTTATCGAAACACACCAGCTTTTGTGATGTTAGCATGGGGTTCGTTTCTGTTCTTTGTGGTATTAATTTTGGTGGGACTTTATACATTAAAGGAGCCTTTAATGGTAAAGGGATATTATTTAATGGGATCGGTAGGGTTAATTTCTTCTTCATTCACTTTATCTAAAGTCATTAGAGATAATCAAGAAGATGAAGAAAGATATAATCAGATGTTTCGAGCACATGAAGAATCAGAAGAGTAAGAAATTTCTTCTGATTTTTAATGAATTGAAAGGGCATTCTTTTGAATGCTCTTTTTATATAATAATTAAAGGAGGAAGTTGATGGTAAAAATCGCATCCAATCAAGGCGCTGCCCAAAAGGCAATTGCCGGGATCAAGAATGTATCTGTGAATAAAAATCAAACATGTCATTTAGGAGAAAGCAATATTTCAAGCATGAAAAAAGGGGTTAAAGTCAGTAATCAACTGCTCAATCAATTAGCAAAAGTAGTCAATGGTGTCAACGCACAAGCCAATAAATTCCCCAAATTAGCGGCAACGATGGCGGCTAGAGATAGCCAAACAACGTTTAAATAAGGAGAAACGATGGAAAAGGATACGAATGAAAAATTAAGAAGGAACTATGCGGAACAGATTGTCGAAAAAGAACGAGCGATGGATCAATTGTCGAAGGAAAAGAAGCAAATCCAAACCATTTTTGGTACACTAGAGTCTGAACTAACCAGAAATTTCCGCGAACTTGAGCAACTCAATGCAGAAGTGATTCATAAAGGCGGTAAGTCGACGCGTTGGGAGCAAGAGGAGCTCTCTGGAAAACAACGCTATTTAAGGGGCTTTTTACAACAACAGACACATGAATTAAGTCAAAGATACACAAAAGCAACCGCACAATCGAATGAAGAACGACTACAGCTCCAAAGAGAAAGGAGTCGGTTGTCATGGGATTAATCTACTCCAGTAGCGATTCTTCAGCAATGATGCGTGCGCTGTCCAGCAACCTAGCAGTTGCCCGAACAACCACCAGTGAGCTAACAGCTGGTTGTCAGCAACTAATCGCAGCTATCGACGGTCATACATTGTCTGGCGCTGCCTATAATGCGGGAAAAGGGCTATTTTCAGAATTAGTGATTCCGACGATTCATCGAATGACTGCCGCCGTTGATAACGTCCAAAGTGATTTGGCCAAATACAGCGCTGCGGATGCGTTTATTGCCAGTGAAGGTTTTTTAGATGAAGACAAACTCAAATTAAAAATAAAAATCATGAAAGCCAACCAACAATTATTGCACGATTCTGCTAGGGCAGTCGCCACATTAGCCCATAGTCAGCCGATTCCAGGAATTTATGAACTCTTACAAAATGCCCAACGGACCTTTATTAAAATGGCTGATAGTATGCAACAGGACATTGACAAGCTCCACAAGCAAATACAAAAGCTCAATGAGTTTGACCGACAAACCAAAAACCTGTTCGCCACTAGCTTAGAAGAAATGGAATTGGCGATGCAAGGGATCTTAGTCCTGAATGAAACAACTGTCAAAAGCAACGGCCTCTATACCTTGCCAAGTGGTGTGGATAAAAGTTACTTTACGGAAATTAAAAAAGCTGAAACAGCGGAAATGAAAGACAAACAGTTATTAAAAGATTGCACTATTTTGTACATCCATGACAAATCACGAAATTTTGAGTATTATATGTTAGAAAAGGACGGCTATATTTATCAGATTGATAAAAACGAATTAACTGGAAGTCTAGCATCCCTTGTTAAAAAATACGATTTAGATGTCTTGAAATTGACCCCGAAAGAACTGACAATACGAGCCAATAACCAACAGAAAAAAGGCTATAATTATCTTGATAAAAATGAAAAAATCCCAGGATTAGGCACCTTATCCCATGGACAAGCGATTATGGACGACTTGCAAGAATCAGGCGTTTGGGATTCCTTGTGGTCAGTAGGAATGGGCGTTGCGTCAGCAAGAAATGCGCAGACATTTTCAGGGAAAGTTAGTGGAACGGATAACGCTGTTTTAAGAGGAAGTAAAAACGGAAAGACTTATGTGTTAGATAAGCCTAAAAGTGCTGGGAATGTGAGTTATAAGAAAGCTAGTGGGGCTAAAGTGACAGTAGAGACAACTACGAATAGTAAAATACCTACAATACACAAGGCAAATACTGTGATAAAACGAGTAGATGAAAATGGTAATTTAATTAGTGAAAGAATTTTTGATGATAAAGGACGAGTAATTAAAGATATTCACCATACTGATCATGGCAATCCTAAAATGCATCCCAAAGTTCCACACGAACATATATGGGATTGGTCAGACCCTAAAAAACCAAGACCATCAAAATAATGGATAGGAGATTGTTTATGAAAGGATTAATAATTAGTGAATTAAAAACAGGTTATGTAGCAAATATGGCAGAAATATTTAATATACTTCCACAAAAAGAATTAGAGAAAATGTGGCTTATTAGTAACTACGAGTGTAATATTTATCCATTTGAACAGATACCAATAGACAAAGACTATGTTTGGATAAAGGGAACTGAACTAAAAGAGCTTTTTAATCAAGAAGAAATAATGTTTATTTGGGGGGTATTTACAAGCTTTCCAATTAATACTGAACTAAAAGATGTTTTACAGGTTCCACTACCAATAGCAGATGGAAATGAAACCTTGTGGAAGTCAAAAATAGAAATAATTCATCCTTTAGGAGATACAGAATTTATTGCATGGGATGGTATAGTTTTATTGATCAAGTCAAAGGATATAACTATTATTAATGAATTTACAAAAGAATATTCTTCTGTATCTAAAGATTTAGAAGAATATAACTCAAATTAAATAAAAAAGGCACTTTACTATCTGATTGGCGTTGGATAGCAAAGCCTTGACTAGCAAGCTGTAACTCACTAATCAAGTTTTCAATATCTAATAAAATCTAGTTGTGTATTCATTATAAAAAAAGAGAGTGATTGTAGTTGATTCAAACTATAATCACTTTGTTTAAAATAAATACAGCATCTAAAATTAAAAATCATGCCTGCACGATAACAAACTTTACATAATATCAATCTATAAGTCGTAATATTCAAGACATCGATAAGTTCAAAAAACGCAATGATTTCGCCCTGCAAATCAATGGCTTATTTAAAAACAGCCTCAACGAAATGGAACTTGCGATGCAAGGGATCTTAGTCCTGAATGAAACAACTGTCAAAAGCAACGGCCTCTACACCTTGCCAAGTGGTGTTGATAAAAGTTACTTCACGGAGATTAAAAAAGATACTAAAAATGAAGTGACTGACAAACAGCTGTTAGCGGGTTGCACCATTCTTTATGTTCATGATAAAAAGAACGGTTTCAATTATTACATGCTAGAAAAGGACGGCTATTCTTACCGAATAGACGAGAAAAAACTATCAGGAAACTTGGCTTCTCTAGTAAAAAAATATGACTTAGATGTAGTAGAACTGACGTCAAAGGAACTGACTACCCGGGTCAATAACCAACAGAAAAAAGGTTATAATTACTTTGAAAAAGATGACAGAGTAAGAGGATTAGGTCTCCTGTCAAAAGGTCAAGGAGTCATGGATGAAATCCAAGAGTCAGGTTTGTGGGATTCCTTGTGGATGTTAGGCTTAAGTACCGCAGCAATCCGAAGTACCCAGACATTTTCAAAAGAAACTGGTAGCACGGGTAATGTCTTAAAAGGAAGTAAGAATGGACAGGCTTATACTCTTGATCGGAATAAGAGTGCTGGAAATGCGGTTTATAAGAAAGTTAGTGGGGCTAAATCAGTTATTACTCCAGAAATGGAAGAGAAAATCCTTTGGGGACAAAGGAAAAATCCTACTAAGAATGAAATAATTGGTGGGCATTCTTCAAGTATTAACAATAACCATCCAAACTTTGCAACTGAAACTATCAAAATTAATCCTGATGGTACAAAAGACATCAAAATTGTTACCCAATTTCCAGATGGAAATCTTTCTAAAATAAAAAATAGTACAGTTTTTCCAAATGGATGGAGTGATACTAAAATTTTAGATAGTATTAAGAATGTTGGTAACTCACCTACAATAAGTGTTAGAGGACGAGACGGAGCAACATGGCATAGAACAATTGTTGATGGTGTAGAGATAGATGTAATTAAGCTAGGAGATAATATTGTAAGTGGATATCCAACAGGGAAAGTAAATGCACCGATTCCAGGAGGATTTACTAAATAGAGGAGGAGAAATTAATGTATGAAAAAGTAGATGAAGTTTTATCTGAGAATAGTTCAGACAATTACTTTTTTGATGATGAATTTTTGTATGTACAAGAATTATTAAGTGGATTTACAGAAAATGATTGGAAAGATTTAACTCATAATTTAAAGAATAAGGAAGAAAAGTATAAAATTAGGTTAGCCTATTGTATTGATGAGGAAACAGGTATTAATGGCTTCAATGTATTATTAGAATTGCTACATGAAAATGATGAGGTAGTTGAATATGCTTTAGATTCATTACGTTCATTTGATGGAGAACCATACAGAAATTTGATTATTTCAGACAAGGCAATAATCGGAAAAGCAGAAAATTTATTAAAAAATGCTAGTTTACCAGTAAAACGAATTTTGGAAGCATTTTTACAACAAAATAAATAAAAAAGGCACTTTAATATCTGATCAGCTTAGGTTAGTAAAGTCTTGACTAGTAAGCGCAATCTCACTAATCAAATTGCCAATAACTACCAAAAGCTAACTGTATATTCATTTATTGCACGATTCTGCTAGGGCAGTCGCCACATTAGCCCATAGTCAGCCGATTCCAGGAATTTATGAACTCTTACAAAATGCCCAACGGACCTTTATTAAGATGGCTGATAGTATGCAACAAGACATTGCCAAGCTCCACAAGCAAATTCAAAAGCTCAATGAGTTTGACCGACAAACCAAAAACTTATTCGCCACTAGCTTAGAAGAAATGTAGTTGGCGATGCAAGAGATCTTAGTCCTGAATGAAACAACTGTAACTTTTGGGATGGACTGTTCTCCTATGAAATCTTATCTGAAAAGAGCATTTCAGAAATGATTAAAAAACATGCAGGAAATGAAAAAGAACATTACGGACTTGGAATTTGGTTGGCCAATCCAACAAAAAATCATACGCATATTTATATTGAAGGTTGTGATCCCGGTGTTTCCTGTATTTCACTGTTCAATCCTTTGGGAAAAGATATATACACAGTTTTTAGTAATTATGAAGACAATGTTTGGGAGCTTGCTCGAGGCTATTTATCAAGAAAATAAAGAACATACAGAACCTTGGGCAAAACGGGTTTGAATTTTTGTCCAAAGTTAAGGTTCGCTACATATGAAATTCTCTCTTGACGAAGATTATTCTGAACGTCTATAATTTATTTTTTTGGTAGCCGCATACGCTGATTTTTGATACAATAAGCAAGACCAAAATAGAAGGAGTTGGTAGTGTCGGTGAAAGAATTAAAAGTAACAGATTTAACCAAAACATATGGGGAAAAAACACTATTTGATCATCTTTCTTTTTTGATTCATGAAAAAGATCGCATTGGTTTAATTGGGATTAACGGCACAGGGAAAACCAGTTTATTAAATATTATTGCTGGTGTAGATAGCGGTGATGGTGATCTTGCTGCAATTCAGCAGCCAAGTGACTATCAAATTGGGTACCTTTCCCAGAATCAAACATTTGACGAGAATATTACGATTGCAGAAGCCGTGTTTCAGGGAGACAGCCCGATCATAAAAGCGGTCAAAAATTATGAATTAGCGTTAGCTGCTTTAAGTGAGAATGGTTTAGACGAAGGGGTTCAAAGACGTTACACGCAAGCAGAAGAAGCCATGAATAAACAAGATGCTTGGACAGCAGATACCAATGCAAAAATTATTTTACAAAAATTAGGCATTCCCACATTGGAAAAGAAAATAGGTGAGCTTTCTGGTGGGCAGTTAAAACGAGTAAGCTTGGCGCAAGTCTTAATTGAAGCGCCTGATTTACTGTTATTGGATGAACCAACGAACCATCTGGATTATGAAACGATTGAATGGCTGGAAAACTTTTTAAATAACTATCGTGGCGCGGTTTTAATGGTGACCCATGACCGCTACTTTTTAGATCGAGTAACCAATCGGATTTTCGAACTTTCTTTTGGAAAACTGTATGAGTACAAAGGAAACTATGAAACGTATGTAATGGAAAAAGCCGAACGTGAACGCGTCGCTGTAGAGCAAGAAGAAAAAAGAAAACGCCTCTTCAAACAAGAACTAGCGTGGATGCGAGCGGGCGTTCAAGCACGAGGAACGAAACAGCAAGCAAGAATTGATCGGTTTCAGGATTTAAAAGAAAACTTGCATCAGGTACAAACCAATGGCACCTTAGAAGCAGACTTTGCCACGCAGCGTTTAGGGAAAAAAGTTCTGGAAATCAAGGAAGGAAATTATGCCATTGATCACAAACAGCTTTTGAAAGACTTTAATTTACTCATTCAAGCAAACGATCGAATTGGCATTACTGGTAAAAACGGTGCAGGCAAATCCACGTTATTAAATATTTTAGCTGGCCGCATTCCTTTAGAGAGTGGCCTATATAGTATCGGTGAAACCGTCCGAATTGGCTATTATACCCAGCAAAACGAAGAAATGGATCCTAATCAACGAATGATTGCTTATTTGCAAGAAGCAGCAGAAGAAGTGAAACGCAGTGATGGAAGCAGCGTTGGGGTCGCTGAAATGTTAGAGCGCTTTTTATTTCCTCGTTTTATGCACGGGACACTGATTGGCAAACTGTCTGGTGGAGAAAAACGCCGGTTATATCTCTTAAAATTATTAATTAGTCAGCCTAACGTGTTATTATTGGATGAGCCAACCAACGATTTGGACATTGATACGTTGACCATTTTAGAAGATTATATCCAAACGTTTAAAGGAGCGGTAATTGCGGTTTCTCATGACCGTTATTTCTTGGATAAAACAATGGATAAATTGTTAGTTTTTCAAGGAAATGGTCAGATCCTATCATTTTATGGCACGATGAGTGAATATTTGGCGAACCAAAAAGAACAAGAAAAGGTCAAAGAAAAACCGCTCAATAAACCAGTAAAAGAAGCATCGACAGAAAAGAAAGAAAAAACAAAGCTGACTTATATGGAACAAAAAGAGTGGGCAACAATTGAAGAAGACATCACACAATTAGAAACGAAATTAGAAACATTAACTGAAGAAATGAATCATCAGGGTGATAATTTTGTTCGTTTACAAGAACTACAAGAAGCGGTAACAGCAACGGAACAATTGTTAGAAGAAAAAATGAATCGTTGGGAATACTTGAGTGAATACGCGGATTAAGAGATGGAGGGAATAAGATGGAAGAAGCATACTTAGCGCTAGGAAAAAAGATTTTAGAAAAAGGTCATTTTAAAGAAGACCGTACAGGAACTGGGACGTATAGTTTATTTGGCTATCAAATGCGTTTTGATTTGGCCAAAGGATTTCCCTTACTAACAACCAAACGAGTACCGTTTGGCTTGATTAAAAGTGAGTTATTGTGGTTTTTAAAAGGCGACACGAATATTCGCTATTTGTTAGAGCGAAATAATCATATTTGGGATGAATGGGCGTTCGAACGTTACGTAAAAAGCGCAGATTATCAAGGACCAGACATGACGGATTTTGGGCATCGTGTCTTACAAGATCCAGCGTTTGCAGAACAATACAAAGAAGAACATCAAAAATTCTGTGATGCCATTTTAAATGATGCAGAGTTTGCAGAAAAATATGGTGAATTAGGGAATATTTATGGTGCGCAATGGCGTCACTGGGAAACCAAAGATGGTAGCTTTATCGATCAATTAGCTAATGTGATTGAAATGATTAAAACCAATCCTGATTCTCGCCGTTTAATTGTTTCCGCTTGGAATCCAGAAGATGTGCCTTCAATGGCGTTGCCGCCTTGTCACACTATGTTTCAATTTTATGTAAATGAAGGAAAATTAAGCTGTCAACTTTATCAGCGCAGTGCCGATGTTTTTTTAGGTGTTCCTTTTAACATTGCAAGCTATGCTTTATTGACACATCTGATTGCACATGAAACAGGTTTAGAAGTGGGGGAGTTTGTACACACGCTAGGAGATGCCCACTTATATAAAAATCATGTGGAGCAAATGCAAGAACAATTATCACGAGAAGTTCGTTCTTTTCCAACGCTCGTTTTGAATCCAGACAAGGCTTCTGTTTTTGATTTTGATATGGAAGATATTAAAGTAGAAGGCTATGACCCACATCCAACGATTAAAGCGCCGATTGCCGTATAAAAAAGGAGAGAGAAGCTATGTTAGCAGCCATTTGGGCCCAAGATGAACAAGGAGTGATTGGTAAAGAAGGCAAATTGCCTTGGCGTTTACCCAACGACTTGAAATTTTTCAAGGAAAAAACAATTCATAATACATTGGTCTTAGGACGTGCAACTTTCGAAGGCATGGGATGTCGTCCGTTACCAAATCGAACAACGATTGTTCTTACCAGTAATCCGGATTACCAAGCTGAAGGCGTTTTGGTTATGCATTCCGTAGAGGAAATTCTTGCGTATGCTGACAACTATGAAGGCGTGACCGTTATTGGTGGAGGTTCTGTCGTTTTTAAAGAACTGATTCCCGCATGCGATGTCTTATATCGGACGATGATTCATGAAACATTTGAAGGCGACACCTTCTTTCCAGAAATCGACTGGTCTGTTTGGGAAAAAGTTGCCACTGTTCCCGGCGTCGTGGACGAGAAAAATCTCTATGCACATGACTATGAAACGTATCATCGAAACGATAAATAATAAAATGAAGGGAGGCATGAGCAATGCCGACATTGAAAGAAAAAATTATTCAAGAGAGTCAACGTTTAGGCATCGATAAAATCGGCTTTACTCATGCTGAACCATTTATTGAATTAGAAGATTCTCTGCATGAACAACGAGAGCGAGGATATAACTCGGGGTTTGAACATCAAAATGTGGAAGAACGAATTTACCCAGAAAAAACGTTTGAGCATCCTAAAAGTATTATCTCCATTGCTTTAGCTTATCCCACCAAAGCTCAGGAAAAAATGCCTAGAGATGAAAAGCGTGGACAATTTGCGCGAGCCTCTTGGGGAATTGACTATCATCACATTTTGCAGGATCGGTTGCAAAAATTAATTGCTTTTATTGAAGAGCAAGCTGCCACTGAAGCAGAAAAAGAACACTGGCGCTTTCGGCCACAAGTAGATACTGGCGAATATGTTGACACCGCTGTTGCTCAGCGGGCGGGTTTAGGATTCATTGGTAAAAATGGTCTACTGATTACCGAAGAATTTGGTTCCTTTGTATATTTAGGTGAGGTGACCACCAACATTCAATTTGAACCAGATGAACCTGTTCCAAACGGTTGCGGTGATTGTACTCGTTGTATCACAGGGTGTCCTACAGGGGCTTTGTTAGGGGACGGTCGAATGAATGCTCAAAAATGTTTGTCTTATCAAACGCAAACAAAAGGCATGATGCCTGAAGAGTATCGGAAAAAAATGCGTAACGTCATTTATGGTTGCGACATTTGTCAGCTGGTTTGCCCTTATAATAAAGGAAAAGATTTTCATTTTCATGAAGAGATGGAACCAAAGATTGAAGAAGTTTATCCCAAATTGGCACCGTTATTAACTATTTCCAATAAAGAATTTAAACAGCAATTCGGACACTTAGCAGGCTCTTGGCGTGGTAAAAAACCATTGCAACGGAATGCTTTAATTGCGTTAGCGAATTTGGGCGGCCGTGAAGCTATCCCACAAATTATTCTCTGTTTAAATGATCAGCGTCCTGTCATTCGCGGAACAGCTGCTTGGTCGTTAGGTCAGCTCGCAAAAAGAGAACCCGAGCAAAGTTTAGAAGCTTTAAATTATCTACTTTCTGTAGAAACTGAAGCAGAGGTTATCGAGGAAGCTCAAAAGGCTATTTACTTGTTAACAAGCAAAAAAGGAAGCCGCTCAACGGAGTGACTTCCTTTTTTTATTAAATATGATTGCGATATAAACCAACAACTTTACCTAAAATTGTAACGTTATCTAAAAGAATAGGCGCTAATGCATCATTTTCAGGCTGCAAGCGGATATGATCTACTTCTCGGAAGAATCGTTTACAGGTTGCTTCATCTTCATCGGTCATTGCGATTACGATGTCGCCATTATTGGCATTCGATTGCTTACGAACAATCACTTGGTCGCCATCTAGAATACCTGCGTTAATCATACTTTCTCCTCGAATCGTCAACATAAATAAAGCATTTTCTTCTGTACGTAAATCAGGAGGTAACGGGAAGAAATCTGATGCTTCTTCCACCGCTAAAATTGGTTCACCAGCAGTTACGACACCTAACATCGGAATAGTTGTCGGTTGAATCCCAATCTTTTCCAAGCCTTCTGGTGTTAATTCGATTGCTCGCGGTTTTGTTGGGTCACGTAAGATTAGACCCTTTTTTTCAAGACGAGCTAAATGTCCGTGAACGGTAGAAGTTGAGGATAAATCAACAGCCTTCCCAATTTCGCGAACGGTTGGCGGATAGCCCTTTAATTCGACTTGTTCGTATATATATTTAAGTACTTCTAATTGTCTTGTTTCTGTACGTTTCGCCAAAACCCGCACCTTCTTTCAATTGATAAAATTAGTGTACCATAAAATGCGAACGAAATCAAACAAGCGTTCGTGTTTTATAAATATCAGAATATAGTTGTTTTTTTAAGGCAGTTCTTATAATATAGACAGTGAGAGTAAGGAGGGATTTTGATGTTATCGAAAGAAAAAATTGCCCGTATAAATGAATTAGCGAATAAAGCAAAAGTGGAAGAACTTAGTGCGAAAGAAAAAGTCGAACAACAAGAATTACGTAAAGAGTATTTAGAAGCATTTCGTGGAGGGATGCGTCACCATATCGAAGGAATGAAGGTCGTGGATCAAGAAGGGACCGATGTGACTCCTGAAAAACTAAAACAAATTCAACGTGAAAAAGGACTTCACAACAGAAAGTAATTGCTTTCATTGTCGAAATAAGCTACACTATGAATAAAGGTAAAAAAAACCTAAATTAGGAGATGATTTTTTTGTTTGACAAGACAGATCAATTGGGCGTTAATACAATCCGGACATTAAGTATTGAAGCCGTACAAAAAGCGAACTCAGGACATCCTGGTTTACCAATGGGTGCTGCCCCAATGGCGTATGCACTTTGGACAAAACATTTAAAGGTGAACCCAACAACTTCTAGAAACTGGGTTGATCGTGATCGTTTTGTACTTTCAGCAGGCCACGGCTCTGCAATGTTGTACAGCTTATTACATCTATCAGGATACAACGTAACAATTGACGATTTGAAAAATTTCCGTCAATGGGATAGTAAAACACCAGGGCATCCAGAAGTGCACCACACAGATGGTGTTGAAGCAACAACAGGACCTCTAGGACAAGGGATTGCTATGGCTGTTGGTATGGCAATGGCTGAAGCGCATTTAGCCGCAACTTATAATCGTGATAGTTTCCCTATTATGGATCATTATACGTACGCAATTTGTGGTGACGGCGATTTAATGGAAGGTGTTTCTCAAGAAGCAAGTTCAATGGCTGGTCATATGAAATTAGGTAAATTAATTGTCTTGTACGATTCAAATGACATCTCATTAGATGGACCAACTTCTAAAGCCTTTACTGAAAATGTTGGGGCTCGTTATGAAGCATACGGATGGCAACATATTTTAGTTAAAGATGGCAATGATTTAGATGAAATAGAGGCTGCGATTGAAGCGGCTAAAGCTGAAACGGATAAACCAACATTGATTGAAGTTAAAACAGTCATTGGTTACGGAGCACCAAAAGAAGGAACTTCTTCCGTTCACGGCGCGCCAATTGGTGAAGAGGGCATTACAGCGGCTAAAGCTGTTTATGGTTGGGAATATCCTGACTTTACTGTGCCAGAGGAAGTCGCTGCTCGTTTTAAAGAAACGATGATTGACGAAGGCCAAAAAGCAGAAGCGGCTTGGAATGAGATGTTTAAGAACTATGAACATGCGCATCCAGAATTAGCCAAACAATTTAAAGAAGCTTTTGCCAACCGATTACCTGAAGGTTGGGAACAAGAATTACCTAAATATGAACTAGGAACAAGTGCCGCAAGTCGTGTAACAAGTAAAGAAACGATTCAAGCTATTTCAAAAGTTGTTCCAAGTTTCTGGGGCGGTTCAGCTGATTTATCAGCCTCAAATAATACAATGGTTGCTGCAGAAAAAGATTTCGAACCTGGTCAATACGAAGGCCGTAATATTTGGTTTGGTGTTCGCGAATTTGCAATGGCTGCAGCAATGAACGGGATTCAATTACACGGTGGTAGCCATGTTTATGGCGGGACATTCTTCGTCTTTACTGACTACTTACGTCCAGCAATCCGTTTAGCCGCTTTACAAAAAGTTCCTGTAACTTACGTCTTAACGCATGACTCTGTTGCGGTGGGTGAAGATGGGCCAACACACGAACCAATTGAGCAATTAGCAAGTGTTCGTTGCATTCCAAATGTTCATGTGATTCGTCCAGCAGACGGCAATGAAACTGTTGCTGCTTGGAAAATTGCTATGAATTCTACGGAAACACCAACTATTTTAGTTCTAAGTCGTCAAAACTTACCTGTTTTAGAAGGAACGTTAGAACACGCTTCTGATTCTGTTCAAAAAGGTGCTTATGTATTGTCACCACAAAAAGGTGAACAACCAGCAGGGATTTTAATTGCGACTGGTTCTGAAGTAAATCTAGCAGTGGAAGCACAAGCGAAATTAGCGGAAGAAGGCATCGATGTATCTGTCGTGTCAATGCCAAGTTTTGATTTGTTTGAAAAACAATCTGCTGAATATAAAGAAAGTGTGTTACCTAAAGCTGTGACAAAACGTGTGGCGATTGAAGCTGCAGCAAGTTTTGGTTGGGAACGCTATGTAGGGACGGAAGGCAAAACAATCACAATTGATCACTTCGGTGCTTCTGCACCTGGCGGTCTAGTTCTTGAAAAATTCGGCTTTACTCCTGAAAATGTGGTTAATACCTATAAATCACTATAAATAAACATTAAAAAACCTGAATGCTTGTGATAGCATTCAGGTTTTTTGCTTCATTTCTTTTTGGGAGCAAAGAGCATAAAGTGAAAAAATAATGCGAACAATTGGAACCCAATACCAGTTAAAGTAACACCAGACCAACCATAGTTTTGCCACATTAATGTACCAATCAATGAACCCAGTGAACCGCCGATGAAATAGAAAAACATAAAGACGGTATTGTTACGATTGCTGGCTTCTTCTCCCAAATTTTGGACGCGTGTTTGATTGGCTACTTGCCCAAATTGAGTACCGATATCTAAAACAATAATTGCTAAGATTAGTAAGACCACATGTGTTCCACCTAGAAAAAGTAAGATAAAACTACCGAACTGCATCAGCAGGCCAATCAAAACAATCTTCCGCTCTGGATAATAATCGGATAGACGACCAATGATGGGTGCTACGAAAGCCCCTGATAACCCAAAAATTGCTAAAATACCGACTTCTTTCGGTCCCCAATAATAAGCTGGACTACTAACAAAGAAAATTAATGTAGACCAAAAGATTGAAAAGGTTGCAAACATAAAAAAGCCATTGACAGTTGCTTCTCTTAACAAAGGTTGCGATTTGATTAGCTTAGGAAGACTTTTCAAAGAACCTAAATAAGTTAATCGATTTGAAGTTTGAGTATGTATCACTGTTTTGGGCAATTTTAATTGAAGTAGAACGACCAATGCTAACACGAATATTACGGCGATTAGGTACACTGTTCGCCAAGAAGCTGCACTAGCAATGAAACCCGAGATCGTTCGAGACAATAAAATTCCTGTCAATAGTCCGCCCAGCATTCGACCTGTTACTTTACCACGGTTCGCTGGTCCCGCCATGACCGCAGCATAAGGAATAATAATTTGGGCGACAATAGAGAGCAGCCCAATAAAAAAAGAAGAGAGTGCAAACAGGAGAAAACTTGGTGCAAAAAACGCAGCACTTAGAGACAGCGAGGAGAGCGCAGCTACTCGAATGATTAATTTGCGACGATCAACGACATCGCCTAATGGAACAAGAAAAAGTAAGCCTAGCGCATAGCCTAATTGGGTCAGCATAGTAACAAAACCAATAGAACCAATACTGACTTGAAAGGCCTGAGCAATTTGGGTGCCAATTGGTTGAATATAATACATATTGGCGACCACGACCCCGCAAGTTAACGCTAATAAAAACGTCACTTGATTTGTTAAACCCGATTGTTGTTTCTTCATCTAACCACCTACATTTCTATGTAATTCATTTTGTAATACAACAACTACTCGGCAATAGTTGTTTTGATTACAAAAACAGACTTCTCTTATAAAGTTTGTTCAAAAAGTGACAAGTCCATTAAAAATTTTATCACAATAAATAAAGAAAAGTAAGAGGATAAATAACAAAAATCTCATCAAATTGAAAAGAAGAAGTGGTTGTTTTCACAAGTGTGAAGAGGGTTAATTAAATACAAACAAGATTTCAATTACATTACAGAAATTTTAAAACTCAAAATTTAATACGTTTATTTCTTGTTTCAATAGGAAATTAACGGTAAAATAGAAAAGTGAGACAGTGAGGAGGAAAAATGAATGAGCGAACAGTTAACAAGAAGTAGTAAACATATTCAAAAAGCTCTTAAAAAGCAAAAAGCTTATAAACGTGCTACCGCCGTTGCGGGGACTTCAATGATTTTAGCACCTGTGGTTGGTGCTGCGGTACCTGCCCAAGCAGAATCAAGCCAGCAAGCATTTATTAATGAAATCGGAAATTCAGCAGCAGCCGTTGCCAATAGCAATGATATGTATGCTTCCGTCATGATTGCTCAAGCGTTGCTAGAAAGTAGTTATGGTAGTTCTGGGTTAGCATCTGCACCGAACTATAACTTGTTTGGTGTAAAAGGAAGTTATAATGGACAATCTGTTTATATGCCAACAAAAGAATATTTAGACGGACAATGGGTGACCGTCACAGCAGCATTTAGAAGTTATAATTCTTATGCGGAATCGTTCCAAGATCATGCCAATGTTATTCGTTCCACTGCTTTTGGGGATACATACCATTATTCAGGCGTTTGGAAGAGTAATACTAGCAGTTATCGCGATGCAACAGCCGCTTTAGCTGGAAGTTATGCAACTGATCCAGGCTATGCCGAAAAATTGAATTGGTTAATTGAAGCATATAATTTAACTCAATATGATTGGGGAGCACCAGTCGCTCAAACCACTAGTTATTCAGATACAACGGGAACCGTTGATACAACAATCGATACAGCGGCTTCTGCAACAGCAACAGCAGAAACTGTAGCTAGTCAAAGTTACACTGTCGCAAACGGCGACACATTGTGGGACATTGCTGCACGTTTTGGAACGACAGTTGATAATTTAATGTCACTAAATGGATTAACATTGGATTCTGTTTTATCGGTGGGTCAAACCATCCAAATCGGTTAATTTTGCAATTATTTAGTTGAAGAAAGACCTTACAAAAGCAGTAGTTTTTGTAAGGTCTTTTATCGTGAAAATAGGTAGGGCCAGCAGCAATTATTTGATGAGCATAATCCGTTTTTTTATTTAATTTTTCACAAACTAAAATTCGTTTTTCTGGTAGAAATCGTTTTTTTGAGCTATGCTTAGAGAAAGAATTATTATATTGTTTGTAAAATTGGAGGATGTAGGATTATGACTAAAGGTTATGTAAAATCAGTAACAGAGTTAATTGGTCAAAGCCCAGTTGTGAAATTAAAACGGATGGTACCAGAAGGAGCTGCAGATGTTTTTGTTAAACTAGAATTCTTTAATCCTGGTGGCAGTGTGAAAGATCGAATTGCTTTAAGCATGATCCAACAAGCCGAAGCAGATGGTCGCCTAAAACCTGGACAAACGATTATTGAGCCGACTAGTGGTAATACAGGCATTGGGTTAGCAATGGTAGGTGCTGCGTTGGGATATCCAGTTAAGATTGTGATGCCAGATACTATGAGTATTGAACGCCGCAAATTAATGCAAGCATATGGGGCTGATCTATTATTAACCCCTGGTGCCGAAGGAATGAAAGGGGCAATTGCAAAAGCCACAGCATTAGCAGAAGAACACGGATACTTCATGCCTTTGCAATTTAATAATCCAGCTAATCCAATGGTACATGAACAAAAAACAGGAAAAGAAATTGTTGATGTCTTTGGTAAACGTGGCTTAGATGCGTTTGTCTCTGGTGTTGGCACTGGAGGAACCGTTACAGGAGTTGGCCATGAATTGAAACGGATTTTTCCAGACATTGAAATTGTTGCAGTAGAACCAACGGAGTCGCCTGTTTTAGAAGGTGGCGAACCAGGTCCACATAAAATCCAAGGAATAGGCGCTGGTTTTGTCCCAGAAGTTTTAGACACCACCGTTTATCAAAAAGTTGCCGCTGTTTCTAGTGAAGACGCATTAGAAACTGCTCGTTTAATGGGGCCAAAAGAAGGCATCCTTGTGGGGATTTCAGCAGGGGCAGCAATTAAAGCTGCCATTGATTTGGCAGTTGAATTAGGCGCAGGCAAACGTGTCTTAGCGCTGGTTCCAGATAACGGTGAACGTTATCTTTCGACAGCTCTTTACGAATTTCCAGAATAAAAAACACGCAAAAAAACGAGCATTTCTCTTAGTTTAGTAAAATGCTCGTTTTTTCCACGAGAATCCTACAATAATTCTTGTCAATCGTAATAAGAAATAGTATTATTTAAGAAAGATAGACAGGGGAGGGATACAAAGATGGACAACGTATTGGTTAAAAATGCACTCGCTGAATTAAAAGAAGCCAATATCCGAATTACTCCGCAACGTTATGCTATCTTGGAATATTTAATCGAAAATCATACACACCCAACAGCTGATGAAATTTATCGCGCACTAGAAGATCATTTTCCAAATATGAGTGTAGCAACGGTTTACAACAATCTACGTTTATTTACTGAAATCGGTTTCGTTCAAGAAATGAGTTATGGCGATGCATCTAGTCGTTTTGATTTTAGTTCGAAGAAACATTATCACGTGATTTGTCAAAAATGTGGTAAAATCGTTGATTTTCATTATCCAGGGTTAGAGGACGTTGAAATGGCCGCTAGTAAATTAACAGGCTTCGAAATTAATGAACATCGTTTAGAATTATATGGATTATGTCCAGATTGCCAACAAGCACAACAGGAGAATGTGTAAAAAATTACATACTGTTAAAAATTTATCAAAAGATAAGTCACTTGTCTAGGCAAATTTCACAAGCGTAAGAGTTTTCACTCTTATGCTTGTTTTTTTGTGTGGTTATTGACTTTTAAATTCTTAAAAACAAAAAATTAACTAGCTATTATTAAGAATTAGCAACAGTTTGTGAATTTTTTTATATGCGATTCACAAGCATAGAACTCGAATAAGCTTGATTCCTCTGATATATTTTAAACAGACAGAGGGAGACGTCACCTCTGCAAAACAAAGATTGTGAAAGAAGGGATTTACAACATGAAAGTCGTAGTCGTAGGATGTACCCATGCTGGAACTTCAGCAGTTAAAAGTATTTTAGCAAATCACCCGGAGGCGGAAGTCACTGTATATGAAAGAAATGACAATATTTCCTTCCTATCTTGCGGAATTGCCTTGTACGTTGGAGGCGTAGTTAAAAATGCTGCTGATTTATTTTATTCAAATCCAGAAGAACTGGCTTCTTTAGGAGCAACAGTGAAGATGGAACACAATGTTGAAGAAATCAACGTGGACGACAAAACTGTTATAGCGAAAAACTTACAAACGGGTGCAACTGAGACCGTTTCTTATGATAAATTAGTGATGACAACTGGTTCTTGGCCAATTATTCCACCAATTCCAGGAATTGATGCTGAAAATATTTTATTATGTAAAAACTATTCACAAGCCAACGTGATCATCGAAAAAGCGAAAGATGCCAAACGTGTCGTTGTCGTTGGTGGCGGTTATATTGGTATTGAATTAGTAGAAGCTTTTGTAGAATCAGGTAAACAAGTTACTTTAGTTGACGGGTTAGACCGCATTTTAAATAAATATTTAGATAAGCCATTCACAGATGTTCTAGAAAAAGAATTAGTTGATCGTGGCGTTAATTTAGCTTTAGGTGAAAATGTCCAACAATTCGTAGCAGATGAGCAAGGAAAAGTAGCAAAAGTCATTACACCAAGTCAAGAATTCGAAGCAGATATGGTGATTATGTGTGTTGGTTTCCGTCCAAATACAGAATTATTAAAAGATAAAGTTGACATGTTACCAAATGGTGCAATTGAAGTCAATGAGTATATGCAAACAAGCAATCCTGATATTTTTGCTGCGGGTGATAGTGCAGTTGTTCACTACAACCCAAGTCAAACAAAAAATTATATCCCATTAGCAACGAATGCTGTTCGTCAAGGTATGCTAGTAGGTCGTAATTTGACTGAACAAAAATTGGCTTATCGTGGCACACAGGGAACTTCTGGCTTATATTTATTCGGTTGGAAAATTGGTTCAACAGGTGTGACAAAAGAAAGTGCCAAATTAAACGGACTAGATGTCGAAGCAACTGTTTTCGAAGATAACTATCGTCCAGAGTTTATGCCAACAACTGAAAAAGTTCTGATGGAATTAGTCTATGAAAAAGGAACACAACGCATTGTTGGTGGTCAATTGATGTCTAAATATGATATCACACAATCTGCCAATACTTTATCATTAGCGGTCCAAAATAAAATGACTGTCGAAGATTTAGCGATTTCTGATTTCTTCTTCCAACCACATTTTGATCGCCCTTGGAACTACTTAAACTTATTAGCCCAAGCCGCTTTAGAAAATATGTAATTAATAATAGAAAAAGGATGAAGAACAGAAGTTCTTCATCCTTTTTGTTAGTCACTAAGCGCTCCAGTTGTTTGGTTCATTAATGCCATTAATTGCTCTTTCGTTGTTCGTTTGATAGAAAGAGGGGGGAGATTATCTAAAGAAAAATAAGCACAATTCGAGGTTTCAATGTTTTTTTCAAAGGGATGATTTTCTAAAATCTCACAAGAAAAAATCATTTTATAGTACTGAAATAGTTGAGGAATGTCTTTTCGTTTATCTGTATCATAAACAGCAAGCAATTCTTTTGCTGTAACAACTAAGCCAGTTTCTTCCAATACTTCTTTTTCAATATTTTCTTTAGGGGAGCAGCCAATTTCGGCATAGCCACCAGGTAATGACCATTCTTTGGTCCGTAAATCTTCAACTAATAAAAAACGATTCTCTTTTTTTATCAAACCGCGAACATCTACTTTCGGTGTTGGATAACCTTCCTCTTTAGTTAAGATTTTTTCTAAGTCGGGCAAGACAGTCGCTTCGTGTCCGGTTGCGCTAATAAGTTGTAACGTAAGTTCCCGTAGTTCTTGGTAACGTTCTTGATCAAAAGCATCTTTCCCGTAAAAAAGACCTGCATCTGCCAATGCTAGCAACCGCTTGTAGATGTTTAGATAATCCATATACGCACGCTCCTCATAGACTTAATACGTTTAGTTTAACAGAAAAAAACAAAGGAAGGGCAGATTTAGCGAGAAAAGGAGTCGGTTTAAGGAAATAATAAAGAATAAATGACTAACTTACATTTTTAAACTACCTATGCTATTATTTAATAAAAAAGATTGGGTATACAATAATTTTGTTATGTAAACAAAGCAAAAAGATTGACGTCATTCGCTAGACAGGTTAATATCATACTATTCGTTTTTACGAATCATTGGGTTTTAAGCGCCTTGAGGTTTTTCCGACATTATGGGACGCTTGGAATCCTTGTTTAATTTTAATTAAACAGTTGATTTAATCTACAAAGGAGTTTTAGTATGTCAGTATTTATTAGAGAGTGTACCGTCGCAGACGTACCAGAATTAGAGGCCATTTGCCAAGAGACTTTTGCAGATACTTATGGAGATGGCGAAAACGAAGAGGATTTACAGGCACATTATGAGAGGAAATTTAGTCCAGCAGTTTTAGAAAGCGAAATCTTACATAAAGATTCGCAATATTTCTTTGCTTTTTATAATAATGAACTTGCAGGTTATGTGAAATTAAATCACGGTGATGCTCAGATTACCTATCAACATCCACAAGCGTTACAAGTTGAGCGCATTTATATTCGTAAATCTTTTAAGCGTTTAGGCTTAGGCAAACATTTGATTACGAAAGCAATTGAATTAGCGGAAGAAGCAAAAAAAGAGACGGTTTGGTTAGGTGTTTGGGAACATAATCATCCAGCGCAAAAATTTTATCAATCATTGGGCTTCGTAAAAACAGATGAACATGATTTTTATATGGGAAATGAACGCCACACCGATTATACAATGACGAAACAGTTAAAAGAGTCAACGTAAAGCAAAAACAAGGAAACGGATGCAATGAAGCCGACGATTCCTTGTTTTTTTATCTTAAAATTGTGAAGGAGATTTTCCATAATATTTTTTGAATAATTTACTAAAATGATAGGCATCTTCGTAACCAACCGTTTTTGCCACTTCTTTGACACTTAAGGAATCATTTTTCAGCAATTCTTTCGCATGGTTTAAGCGGATTTGAATTAAATAATTGATTGGCCCAACGCCTGTGGCCGCTTTAAAGGTTTTCGACAAATAAGTCGGGGTAACATATAACATTTCAGCTAACTGTTCCAAAGTAATTTCTTCGTCATGGTGGGTTTCCAGATAATAAATCGTATGATTGACTAAATTTCGTTTTCTTTTTTCCGTTTTCGATAGCCGAGTTTCAATTTTATTTTCTTGATCAACTGCTAAACTTCTTAAAATATAAACCAATAGTTCAATAACTAAAGCTTTAATTTGTAACGCTGATTCAACTTCTTGATGGTTTAATTCATGAACAATTTGCCAAGCTTTTTCTAAAAAAGCACCATGTAAATGACTTAAATCTAATAAAGCTGATTTATTTGGAAATACGTTTCGCGCTAAGCCTTCTAAATAGAGATTTGAAATGCCAATGTGTAGTTGATGTGAGTAAGTTCCTGCTTTTTGTTGCTCACCATGTTCCGTTCGCGGATTAAAAAGAAACACCGTACCAGCAGTGGCATGGTACTGTTGTCCTTGAACAATATATTCAGATTCACCTTCTAAAAGAATAGATATTTCCAGAAATTCATGATGATGACAATTATAAGGGTGGGTCTCTTCGTTCCAAGGATCGAAGGCATATAAAATTTCAGGATTAAACGTTCGACTATTTGTGTAGTTCATAAAAAATCACTCCTACTTGTATCCGCTTTCTATACTATATTGTACATCAAAATATACAAGAATGCCCATTTCTTTTCCTATAAAAAAACAGTAATCTTATACACGTCCATAAAAACAAGAGAGAGTAGGGGAGAAAATGAATAGTTTTGAATGGATTTGGCAATATGCTAAAAAAAATAAGAATAAGTTACTGCTAGCTGTTATTTTTGTCGTTATTAACGCTATTTTAATTGTTATTATTCCATTGTTATCTGGCAGAATTGTAGACCAAGTAATCAATCAGGGGAAAACTGAAGAGCTTGTCCCAATTCTTGGGATTATGATTGGGGTGACCGTTATTCGGACAGTTGTTCGTTATAGTTATCAAGTCTTGTTTGAATCGGTTGGACAATCTGCGTTATTTGACTTAAGAAAAGATATGTATGTCAAACTTCAAGAATTAGATTTTGATTTCTTTAATCATACACGTGTTGGCGATATTATGGCGCGAATGACAGGGGATACAGACGCTATCCGCCATTTTGTTTCTTGGGTCACTTATAACCTCTTAGAATGTATTTTATGGTTCATCGCAGCCGTGATTGTGATGGGGACGATCAATTGGCAATTAATGCTGGCATTAATTTTAATTACACCTTTGATTTTTCTGTTAACACAAAAAATGTCGAAGGAATCGCATCCGGTATTTTTTGAGATTCGGGAAAGTTTTTCTCGGTTAAATTCAATGGTCGAAGAAAATATTGGTGGAAATCGGGTGGTTAAAGCTTTTTCTCAAGAACCTTATGAAATTGAAAAGTTTAACAAGCACAATGAAGACTATAAAAAATGGAATATGGCTTCCGCAGATGTCTCTAAAAAATATTTACCGTGGTTAGACGGTTTTGCAGGTAGTTTAAATGTTATTGCCTTAGTTCTTGGTGGCCTCTTTGTAATTCAAGGTCGGATGACAATTGGTGATTTAGTGGCCTTTAACGGCTTTCTCTGGATGTTGAACATGCCGATGCGAATGAGTGGCTGGTTGATCAATGATGTGCAACGCTTTACGGCATCGTCCATTAAAATTCGTCAGTTATTAGCAACGAAACCGAAGATTCCCATCGCTCGGGAAAAAGAAGCGGAACCAATCCAAGGCTATGTGACGTTTGATCACGTGTCCTTTCATTTTTCAGATGATCCAGAAACCCCCATTTTATCGGATGTTTCATTTTCAGCAAAACCTGGTGAAACAATTGGTATTTTAGGGGAAACTGGTTCAGGCAAAACCACTTTAGTTAACTTAATCGCTCGGTTCTATGATCCAACCAAAGGCACTGTTTATATTGATGGAAAAGATGCTAAAAGCTATTCTGTTCGTAAATTGCGAGAAAATATCTCCATGGTTATGCAAGATGTCTTTCTTTTTTCCAATACGATAGAAGATAACATTGCTTTTGGTAATACATTGGCTAACTTGGAACAAGTGCAAATGATGGCTGAAATTGCTGATGCCCATAGCTTTATTTCCAGAATGCCTGAAGGTTATGCAACAATTGTTGGTGAACGCGGCGTTGGCCTATCTGGTGGCCAAAAACAGCGGATTTCACTGGCCCGTGCCTTAACCAAAGATCCAGCTATTTTAATTTTAGATGACACAACTTCCGCTGTTGATATGGAAACAGAATCAAAAATTCAAAAAGAACTAGGCCGTTTGACGGAAAAGAAAACGACATTTATTATTGCCCACCGAATTTCTTCTGTGAGAGAGGCCAATTTAATTTTGATGATGGAAAAAGGCCGTGTGGTGGAAAGCGGTACGCATAGCGAATTAGTCGAACAAAAAGGCAAATATTTTGACGTATATCAAAAACAATTAGGTCTGACAAAGGAAGGTGAGTCGCGTGGCTAGAAATACGTTTGATGTGGATGAGACTTTAGAAAAAGAATTTAATTGGTCTCATTATAAACGATTAGGCGCCTATATTAAGCCTTACAAAAAAGCTGTTTTTAAAACATTATTTGTCATCATATTAGCTAATCTGGCAAGTATGTTAGGCCCTTACTTTACTAAAATTGCGATTGACCAAGTAATTCCACAAAAGAATCTCTCGTTACTCTTGATACTAGGGGCTATTTTCCTATTTTCCTTGGTGATTATTGGTTGGTGTATGCGTTATCGGATATATGCCATCACAGAAATTGGACAAGATATTTTAAAAGATATGCGTTTTTCAATTTTTGAGCATCTACAAAAATTACCATTTTCTTATTTTGACAGTCGGCCGCATGGAAAAATCTTAATTCGGGTGGTCAATTACATCAATACGTTAAGTGATTTACTAAGTAACGGATTGATCAATTTAATTTCTGATTTATTTAATGTGATTATCACCTTAATTTTCATGTTATTTATTGATGTGAAATTAACCTTATACAGTTTACTGCTATTGCCTGTGTTATTCGTGATAGTTCTGTTTATTCAAGGGAAACAACGGAAAGCTTACCAAGAGCTTAGCAATAAACAATCAAACTTAAATGCCTATATTCATGAAAGTATTTCAGGAATTAAAATTACACAATCTTTTGCACGAGAAGATGAAAATTTCCAAATTTTTAACGAGGTAAGCGAAGAATATCGTCAATCCTTTATGAAAGCTGTGCGTGTCCAGTATTTATTATGGCCAGCAGTGCAAAATATATCCGTCATTACGACTTGTTTTATCTATTTCGTAGGAATCCGTCAATTAGGTGTGTCCGTTACTACTGGGACGCTAATTGCTTTTATCGGTTATATCAATAACTTTTGGAATCCGGTCATCAATATTGGTAACTTCTACAATTCTCTGATTACTGCAACTGCCTATTTGGAAAGGATTTTTGAAACGATGGATGTTGTTCCAGAAATTCAAGATGCGCCGCACGCTATTGCGTTGCCGCCAATTAAAGGAACCGTCGACTTTCAGCATGTTTATTTCCGTTATGAAGAAGGAAAAAATATTTTGACCGATGTTAGTTTTCATATTGAGCCAGGACAAACAATCGCCTTGGTTGGGCCAACAGGTGCGGGTAAAACAACAATCATCAATTTGTTAAGTCGTTTTTATGATGTGAATGAAGGGGCCGTTAAAATTGATGGTTATGATGTTCGCGATGTGACACTCCGTTCGTTAAGAAAACAAATGGGGGTAATGCTTCAAGATACGTTTATTTTTTCAGGAACAATTATTGAAAACATTCGGTACGGAAATTTAGCAGCCACAGAGGAAGAAGTCATCCAAGCCGCAAAAATTGTTCGTGCCCACGACTTTATCAAAGATTTAAAAGATGGCTATGAAACAGTTGTGGAAGAGCGGGGGAGTACTCTCTCGGCAGGACAACGCCAATTAATTTCATTTGCTCGTGCTTTACTGGCAGATCCCAAAATTTTAATTTTAGACGAAGCTACCTCCAGTATTGATACAAAAACAGAAGAATTGTTACAAGAAGGACTACAACAACTTCTGAAAGGACGGACATCGTTTATTATTGCTCATCGACTTTCTACCATCAAAAATAGCGATAAAATTTTCTATATTGATGGTGGTCGTATTGTGGAAGAAGGATCTCATGATCAACTAATGGCAAAACATGCGTTATATCATCATTTATATCAATCGCAATACGACTTATTAAAGAGCTAGATGATAAAACAGAGAAAATTCTTAGTTGAATCTTTCTCTGTTTTTCTGTATCGTAACCTTAACAAAGGAAAAAATGATGAGGTGCCAAATGAAACGGAATTTTGAAGTGGAATTAACAACATTATGTATGATTAGAAATCAGAAAAATGAAATCCTTGTGCAAGAACGACAAAAAAAGGATTGGCCTGGTTGGACGTTCCCTGGCGGGCATGTTGAAAAAAAAGAGGGCATGGAAACAGCCATGGTTCGCGAACTCCTTGAAGAAACAGGCTTAGTGCTAAAGCCACAATTAGTAGGTGTTGCAGAATGGCTGAATGATTGTTCGGGTGCGCGGGAATTAGCCACATTATTCATTGCAGAAACAGCGGATGAACTACCAGAAGAAACGGAACAACCCTTGTTTTGGGTCACTGAAAAAGAATTGCGAGAAGGTCCTTTAGCTGGCAGTTTAGCAGAACTTTTCCCAGTATTTTTTGGCGAAAAGCAATTTTATTTTAAAAATAATACAGCTTAATGATTCAAACCTAAAAGATTAAATCAATCCCACTTATTAAAAGAGAGGAAATCTAAAATTAAACATTGCTATTTATAAGCAATGTTTGCTATTCTTAATAAAAGGGAATTAATTTTTTATATAATGAGGGGGAAAAAGTGTGTTAAAAAGAAAAGTCGGGATTGTCGCAGGCGTTTTCTGTTCAGCTTTGTTACTGACAGGCTGTGGCAAAAGTGCGAAAGATGAGTTCATTCAAGGGATTGGCAATCAAAACGCACAAGAATCTGGGGTTTGGGATTTCTCTATGTCAATTAGTGACATGAAATTTTCACAAGAAGATGGTGCACAAACGAATCCTATGATTGGGATGCTCATCACGCAAATCAAAGACGCATCGCTTTCTGGGAAGATTCAAGTAGATGCCAAAAAAGAAAAAGCATTCAACTTAGAGATGAAATTAAAAGCGATGGGCATGGATGTACCGATTTCATTGGTTGGATCGTTAGATAACGAGGGCAAAGAGCCAAAACTCTATTTAGCAACAGATATGATGGAATATATTGTCGCTGTCGCAGACTCAATGACTGACGGTGCTATCGATAGTTCTCAGTTAGATACAGAAAAACTAAAAGGAAAATACATTGATCTTTTAGCCATGAACGAGGAAAGTACGAAAGAATGGCAAGATACAATCAAAGAGTATCAAGAATCGGAAAAAGAACGAAAACAGTCTGCTAAGGAATACAAAGAGTTTTTAGAAGGATTAGACAAGGATACGTTCGAGAAAAAAGGGGACACCATTACCCATACGTTTACAAAAAAAGAATTACAAAAGTTAATCAAAATTACGACAGAAGCATCTGAGAAAGGTAAAGAACAAGATCCTTTCGAAAAAGTCAAAGATGTTTCTGCCAAAGTTTCTGTTAATACAAAAGAAAATAAAACAAATATGTTGATTAATGTGAAACCGCAACAAGACAAGAACGTTGACATGGGACTTGAATCATTATCTAGTAAAATTAGCATTACACAAAAAGCCAAAAAAGCGACGATTTCAATGCCTAAGAAAGAAAATATTTTATCAGAACAAGAAGTTGAAAAAATATTTTCCGATAGCACCTCTATGACAGGTCTATCGACTGAAGACACGACTGTTGCGATCAATCAATAACGCTGAATGACCAATAAAAACGGTCGCTCAAAAAAAGTAACGAAAGACCTAGCATGATTGGGATGCTAGGTCTTTTTTGAATAAAAAAACAGCATTTTAGTTTTCTTTGAATTATTGGTTGTTATTTTTGGTGGTGTAAACAGTTTAAAGTTAATATATTTGTTTTTGATTTAAATTCTACTGCTATTTTTAATCATTCTATTAAATAACAAATGTTTTTGAGTGTTTTTAAGCATTATTTTTGTTATGCAGAGTGGTTTTTTTATACAATGAGTATAATTTTAGATGAAGGAGTGTTTTAGGTGAAAAATCAACATTTAACTACGTCACAAGGAAGTCCAGTTGGCGATAATCAAAATTCGCTAACTGCAGGAGAATTTGGTCCTGTCCTAATCCAAGACGTTCATTTATTAGAAAAATTAGCTCATTTTAATCGTGAGCGTGTGCCAGAACGGGTTGTTCATGCCAAAGGTGCTGGTGCTCATGGGATTTTCAAGGTGAGCCAATCAATGGCACAATATACTAAAGCCGATTTTTTATCTGAAGTTGGCAAAGAAACACCTTTATTCGCTCGTTTTTCAACTGTAGCTGGAGAATTAGGTTCATCAGATACATTGCGTGATCCTCGCGGTTTTGCGCTTAAATTCTATACAGACGAAGGAAATTACGACTTAGTTGGCAATAATACGCCCATTTTTTTCATTCGTGATGCAATTAAATTTCCAGATTTTATTCATAGCCAAAAAAGAAATCCACGGACGCATTTGAAAAGTCCAGAAGCTGTTTGGGATTTTTGGTCTCATTCACCTGAAAGCCTTCATCAAGTAACAATTTTAATGAGTGATCGTGGCATTCCGTTGTCGTTCCGTCATATGCATGGTTTTGGTAGCCATACATTCAAATGGGTCAATGCTGCTGGAGAAGTATTTTTTGTTAAATATCACTTCAAGACGAACCAAGGAATCAAAAATCTAGAGAGTCAATTAGCAGAAGAAATTGCTGGGAAAAACCCAGATTTCCATATTGAAGATTTGCATAATGCAATTGAAAATCAAGAATTTCCTTCTTGGACATTATCTGTGCAAATTATCCCGTATGCAGATGCGTTAACAATGAAAGAAACTCTTTTTGATGTAACAAAAACGGTTTCTCAAAAAGAGTATCCGCTGATTGAAGTTGGCACGATGACTTTAAATAGAAATCCAGAGAATTATTTTGCAGAGGTTGAACAAGTAACCTTTTCACCAGGGAATTTCGTTCCTGGTATTGAAGCTTCTCCAGATAAATTATTGCAAGGACGTTTGTTCGCTTATGGGGACGCACATCGTCATCGCGTGGGCGCTAATAGTCACCAATTGCCGATCAACCAAGCAAAAGCGCCTGTAAATAACTACCAAAAAGACGGCAATATGCGTTTTAACAATGGCAATAGCGAAATTAATTACGAACCAAATAGTTATACTGAAACACCAAAAGAAGATCCTAAGGCGAAAATTAGTTCCTTTGAAGTTGAGGGAAATGTTGGTAATTATAGCTATAATCAAGATCACTTTACACAAGCAAACGCTTTGTATAACTTGCTGCCAAGCGAAGAAAAAGAAAACTTAATTAACAATATAGCGGCATCTTTAGGTCAAGTGAAAAATCAAGAAATCATCGCGCGTCAAATTGATTTGTTCGCTAGAGTAAATCCGGAATATGGAGCACGTGTCGCACAAGCAATTAATCAACAAGCATAATTTATATAACGTACGTGACAAAACCAGTCTAGATAAACTAAGGACTGGTTTTGTTTGCTTTTCAATGCTTTTTACTCTACTTTGTATAATGTATATTATGTAAACTAGAATAAAATAAAAAAACTTTAGCCGATAAATTGCACCTCTCTTTCGACTAATTAATTTACCCAACTAACCTTACAAGTTGTTTGCTAAGCTAGTTGGGTTTACTGTTTATTTAAACCTTGGATTGTTCATTTCTTGATGAATTTCTTTGCTCGCTTCATATAGAAACAATGTTTGTTTTTTACTTGATGCATAATCGACAATGGGTTTTGGATAATTTTCTCCTAAATGTACATGATATTGCGTTTGTAAAGCTTCGTTCATTAGATTTGGTTGATGAATATACTTTTGTGGCACTTGCTTAAGTTCTGGAACATATTTTTTGATGAACTGGCCGTCATTATCAAATTTTTTTGACTGGATAATTGGATTAAAAATCCGAAAATACGGGACAGCGTCCGTTCCTGTCGAAGCAGCCCATTGCCAGCCACCGATATTATTGGCGGCATCATAATCAATCAACATTTTTTGAAAGTATTTTTCACCCCAACGCCAATCGATGTGTAAATTTTTAACTAAAAAAGAGGCAGTAATCATTCTTAAGCGGTTGTGCATCCAACCAGTTTGATTCAGTTGTCGCATTGCGGCATCAATTATAGGGTACCCCGTCTCCCCTTTTTGCCACTTGACAAACATTTCTGGGTCATTTGTCCATTGAATATAACGAAATTTTTCTTGAATAGCTTCCTCTTTTTGTTGTGGAAACGCACTATAGATCATATTGTAAAAGTCACGCCAAGCTAATTCTTTTTTGAAGGTTTCTTTACTTAAGCTAGAAGGCGCAGATGCAAGCTCTTGCCAAATGGTGCGAATCGAAAGCTCTCCCGTTCTTAAAAAAGTAGACAGATGACTCGTTTGATCCTGATAAGGAAAATCACGCTTATTTTCATAGGATTGAAGTTTTTGATCAATAAAAGTATTTAAGCACCTTCTGGCTGTTTTTTCGCCGATACTATAGTGTTTTAAAGGAATCCTCGCAATCTGTTCACGATAAGCTGCCTCCTCTTCTGGAAAAAGACACGCACTAAAAATTTTTTCAGCTGTATAGGAAACAGGAATCGGTGTTTCTTTAGGCGCCTCTTTCCATTTATTGTAATAGGGCGTAAACACTTGGTACTTACTGCCATCGTTCTTCTTAATTTCTTCAGAGCCATGCAAATAGGCATCTTGAAAAGAGAAAGACTGAATATTATTTTCTTCAAAAAAGCGCATAGCTTGCTGGTCCCGCTTTGCCCCAAAGCCACAAGTATCTTCATTAAAATAAATGGCCTGCCAATCGGGTAATTTGCGTTTCAAACGTGAAAATAAATCTAATGGTTCGCCGACCATGATTTGTAAATGTGCCTCTTGATCGATTCGTTCTTTAAACGAGGCTAAACTTGCAAAAAAAGCGTTATGATTAGCACTTTCTTGAATAAATTGTTGAGGATTCATTTGGAATAATAAAATCAATTCATCAGCTGCAGAATTTTGTAACGCGTGTGCTAATGCTTTATTATCTTGTAATCGTAAATCACGTCTAAACCACATTACTCTTTTCATTTTTAAATCCTCCTAAATACTTCGTCTTGCTTATCGTAACCGTGACTGCTGATTTTTAAAAGCAACTTGCCTAGACTTTTCAAAAAGCCGATAAAAACTGGGTTTTCAGCTTTTATCGGCTTTTTGATTAAATTAATAGGAAATATTAAAAGCTTTCATATCTTTCTCAATATATTGTAGGACTTCTGTATTGCCAAAAAATTGTGTAAAATAATAGGCTTGACGATAGTCATCGGCTGTGTCTTCCCCGAGCATTTGTTTGTTAAAGGCTTTTTCATATAAAAGATAATCTAGCAAATAAATGGAGTGTTTGTCACGACAAATCTGAATCCCTTTTTCGCTTAAAATGACACTTTTTTGGTAATCTTTTATTTCCGAGTAGAATTTAGCAGAATTATAATAAATTCTACAGCGCTCCAAGGAACATTCTAATTTAAATTGTTCCAATTCTTGTAATGATTTTTCGTAATACACTTGCGCTTTTCTCATATCTTTTTCCAGTTCATATAGCGTACCTAGCGCATTCAGGCTTAAAATGTTGTAAATATTGACTTTACGGTCAATTTCCGCGCCCCGGTATAGGTAAAACAAGGCCTCTGCTTTATCTTTTTTTCCTAATAAACAAGTAATTCCCTTATAATATAACAATTTAGTCGTTAGTTCATTATTAGATAAGATAAGACCTTCAGGCACTTCTTGTAATAAATTGTAGGCCTCTAAGTGAAATAACCGTAAAGATAAATCCTCGACTTTGTTTAGTAGATTTTCAATTTTCTTTTCTTCAGAAATCATCATACATTCTTCTACTTCTAAATCTAATCGGAGGCAAATAGATGAGAAAATATCTAAACTGTCACATAGATTACGGTTTTCAATATTACTAATTGTTGCTTGCGTACAGATGCCGTTAGCCAGCTCTGATTGTGTGATTTTTTTAAGTTTTCTCGCTTGTTTTATTTTGTCTCCTGCTACCTTCACGAACAGACCTCCACTTGTATTATTATGTAAATTCATTAAAAAATGTTATACTTTGATTATCAATTAAAGGAGGTACATGCTATGTTTGATTTACTTGCATTATTGACTGGAACATCAACTTATGGCAACGTTCCCCATGTTTAATTAGTCAATGCGTGTCAAGTATGGTCTTCCATACTTGGCATGTTTCCTTTAAAACTGACTCAATCATACTACAAACGGATAGACAAATACAACCGAAAATCATTGGTTTTTTATTAAGAAAAAGAACAGCAAGAAGTGATAACTACTTCTTGCTGTTCTTTTGTTTAGTTAGGTGTATTTAGATTTAAAATGATTTGTTCCGGCGTAATTTCATTATGATCTGACATCATTGGCTCTACGCTTAAATAACTTGAAGTATTTGTAATGATAACCATGACAGTTGAGTCAAGCCCAGCTTCTTTAATGGCTTTTCGATCGAACGTTCCTAAAAGATCTCCTTTTTTAACACGGTGACCTTGGGTTACTTGTGTCTGAAAGACCTCCTGCCCCAATGTGACAGTATCAATTCCTATATGAATTAATACTTCAGCTCCTGCGTCCGTTTGGATACCATAAGCGTGCCCAGTTTCTGCAACCAAGTTTAATAAACCATCTGCAGGCGCGTAAACCTTGTTCGCTGTTGGCATGATTGCTAAACCTTTGCCCATCATCTCGCTTGAAAATACTGGGTCATTAACAGCAGTAAGATTCATGGCGTAACCAGTTACCGGAGAAAAAAGTTGTTCATCTAAGGTGTTATGTTGCATTTCAAAGACTTCGCGTTCTTCCTCTTCGATTACTTTATCTGAAATTAAAACCTCTTGTGGAATTGCAAATAGACTGGTTAATGCATAACATACACCGACAGATAAAAGTGCGACTAATAAATAGATCACTAATTGATGTGCACTATAGATATACATTAAGAAAGAAGGAATAACGGCTAATCCATAAGAATTTGATTGAATATGAAAAATAGCTAAGATTGCTCCGCCTAAACCTGACGTAAACAAGACACATAGCAGCGGTTTTAAGTTCCAACGAATAAGTAATCCAAATAACACAGGCTCACTAACTCCAAATAATTGAGACAACATAGAACCAATGGCTGTCGACTTCACTTTGCTATCTTGCGCTTTTTTCGCAAAGGCTAAACAACTGCCAACGTTGGCAAACCCATACATGGCACATATTGTAATCAATGCATTAAATCCTGTATTTGCTAATAATGATGTTTCTACCATAGTTAGTGTATGATGAATACCAATCAAAACCATTAAAGGATATGAGGCACCAATCACGAAACCACCTAGTCCTAAGGGCAACCCAATCAACCATTGGACAACATCTACCATGCCTAACTCAACGGTGTGCAAAATTGGGCCAATACCGAGAATCATGATTAAAAAAGTAATTAACATAGTCATAAAAGGTGTAAAAATTTGATCGAGAATATTCGGCATCTTTTTTCGGAAAAAAAGTTCAATCTTTGCGCCAATTATACCAGCAGCAATTGCACTTAAAACGGAACCTTGTGCACCGACAACTGGGATAAAACCAAAAGCCATAATAGCTTTCACGCCAGAATCTGGTGTTGCAACTGCATAAGCGTTTGGTAAAATGGGTGATACCATCATTAAACCAATAACAATCCCGATTACAGGCGTCGCATTAAATGCTTTAAAGGTAGACCAAACAATCAAAGCTGGCAAAAAGGCAAAGACGGTATCTGTAATGACAGAGACAATTTGTTGAAAGCTTTCAGGAATATTGGCTACACTTGCTCCGAATAATTGTAAAAAAGTGTCGTTAAAAATAACACCTTTTAACCCTAGGAACAATCCTGTTGCTGCAATTACTGGAACAATTGGAATGAATATTTCACTTAAAATGCGCATTGTTTTGCGCATGCCCGTTTCATTATTTTTTAAAATTGCTGTTTGCTCTGCTTTTGACACAACATTGATTCCAAGTTTTTCTAGTTCATCATACACTTTAGTCACAATACCAGTTCCTAAAATCACTTGGTATTGACCACCATTATAAAAAACACCCTTGACTAAATCGATTTTTTCTAGTTGTTTACCATCTACTTGTTCGTGGTCCTTCAAAATAAAACGTAACCGCGTTTGACAATGGGTGACCGATATAATGTTATCCATACCGATTAATTGAATAATGTCTTTGGCTGCCTGCTGATAATTTTCTGCCATGTTATACTCCTCCTAGCTACTCATTTATAGTAATCAATAGTCCTTGATAGTTTTTTAATAATGTTCCCTGCTGAACTAACTGCTCTCGTTCTTCAGACTGTGTATCAAAAATAACTGTGCCCTTAACTAAATAATGAGGGATTGGAGCCGCCTCACCAAAATTAAAAAAGGCGTAAATCGTTTTTTCATTTAATTTGCGTTTATAAGCAATAACATTATCTGGAAGATTTGATAGTCCCTCAAATGTTCCATAAAGTAAGATGTCTGTATAGGGACTCTTTTGACGAAATGCAATCATCCGCTTATAGAAATGAAAAATACTTTGACTATTTTTTATTTCTGCTTTGGCATTGATTTCTTTATAATTATCCACCATTCCTAACCAAGGTTTGACGCTTGAAAAACCGCCATACATAGAATCATTCCATGGAAAAGGCGTGCGGGCATTGTCTCGACTACGCAAATTGACAAGTGACAAGGCTTCTTTGGGCGTAAATCCTTCTTTTATTGCTCGATAGTATTGATCAATGCTAGAAATATCATCGAATTCATCAATCGAACCCCTTTCAAAATTGGTCATTCCTAATTCTTGTCCTTGGTAAATAAAAGGAGTGCCCCTTAAAAAGAAATACATGGCGCCGAATGTTTTAACCGCATTTGGCTGTTGAGCCTGTTCTTTTAAATATTTCGTTGTCGCTCGAGGTTGATCATGATTTTCGATAAAATTTGCACTCCAACCAGCCTCTTGCATGGCTTCTTGCTGTTTGAAAATTAATGTGCGTAAATCATTCCAAGACCAATCGATTCTATAAAACCATTCGCTTCCTGATTTCACATCCAAATCAGCCCATTTGAAGTCAAAAATCATGTCGAAATACCCTGTTTCTCCAATAAATTCTGATAAATTTGGATAATTGACGCCGGCCGCTTCAGCAACTGTGACAATATCAAAACCAGCAAAAGCTTTTTCTTTTAACTCGTTCAGAAAGTCACTCATTCCTGGCATATTTCTACTCGCTTTTGTTACTTTGGCTAATTGATCTGCCCCATCAGCAGGTAAGTTTGTCCAAGTCAAATCTTTCTTAATAAAATTAATCGCATCTACACGAAAACCAGCAATTCCTTTGTTTAACCAAAAACGGATCATTTGATAGATTTCTTTGCGTAGTTCAGGATTTTCCCAATTTAAATCCGGCTGTTTTTTATGAAAGGCATGAAAGTAGTAGGCATCTTCCCCAGGTAATTTTTCCCAAACACTACCACCGAAGTTAGAACGCCAATTTGTAGGTGCTTCTCGTCCTTCTTTTATAATATAAAAGTCTCGAAAACGACTTTGAGGATTTTTTAAAACATCTTGAAACCAAGCATGCTCATCAGATGTATGGTTTACCACCAAATCTAAAATAACTTTTATGTTTCGTTTTTTTGCTTCTTCAATGAGTTCATCGAAGTCTGCCATTGTACCAAAATCGCTAGAAATACCATAATAGTCTGAAATATCATATCCATTGTCAGCCATTGGCGACGGGTACATTGGACTCAGCCAAATCAGCGTAATTCCTAAATTTTCTAAGTAATCCAGTTTTTGAATAATGCCTTGTAAATCACCAATTCCGTCATTATTACTATCCGAAAAGCTACGTGGATAAATTTGATAGGCCACTTCTTTTTGCCACCAATTTCTGTTCATTCTGGTTCTCCTCACTCTTAAACTAGTCCTGTTAATTTTTTCTGTAACCGTTTTTACATTTTGTATGATACTCGTTTTTGCGTAATATGTCAAACGTTTATCATAAATAAATGTAAATTATAATATTATTTTGATTTAAATAGATTTATATATGTTATACGTTTGACTTTTTTCTAATTTGTTTATACTATTAGACTAACTACTATTTTCTAATAAAGGAGACATTACTTATGTCAAGCATCATGAACCAATGGACTGATGAATTACGTTATGCGCCTTATTCTTCTTGGACATCTGCTCACCTCGAAAATCTAACTTCTATTATCGCGCAATCTAGTTGGCGTTTTAAGTATCATATTCAACCACAGACAGGACTACTAAATGATCCCAACGGTTTTTCGTATTTCAATAACCAGTGGCATTTATTTTATCAAGCGTTTCCTTTTGGGAGTGTTCACGGACTAAAAAGTTGGGCCCACTTAACTTCCTCCGACTTAATTCACTGGGATTATGAAGGAATTGCCCTTTCTCCCGACTCTGAATATGATTCTCATGGCGTCTATTCAGGCTCAGCTTTACCAATAGATAACCAACTATGTTTATTTTATACAGGAAATGTTCGTGATCAAACTTGGCAACGATTTGCATATCAAAATATTGCATGGCTGAATTCTTTAGGTGCGATCACAAAGGAATCAACACCATTCCTACCAATTGACCCCAATTATTCTTCCCATTTTCGTGATCCGATGGTATTTCCTTATCAAGAAGGACTTGTTTTATTAATTGGTGCTAGTGATTTAAATGGACAAGGAAAAATTGTGGTCTATTTTTCTAAAGATCGAAACGTACACAATTTTCATCAACTTGGCGAATTGACGTTCACCGACCAAGAATTAGGCTACATGGTTGAATGCCCCAATTTGGTATTTATTGATGGCCAGCCTGTCTTATTATTTTGCCCACAAGGTCTATCTCCATCTGTAAAAAGTTATCAGAATATCTATCCGAATATGTACACATTGGCTGAAACGTTTGATTTGGAGAATCTTTCTTTAGTTCAGGCTGGACCTTTTGAAAATTTAGATGAAGGGTTTGATGTCTACGCCACTCAAGCCTTTAATGCGCCAGATGGTCGTGCACTTGCGGTCAGTTGGATTGGGTTGCCAGAAATCACTTACCCAAGTGATGTGGAGGGTTGGGCAAATGGCTTAAGTCTGGTTAAAGAACTCACAATTCACAACGGGAAACTATTTCAATATCCAGTTTCTGAAACAGAAATGCTTCGTCAATCCGCCACTACTTTATCAAATGGCTGCCATTTTTTATCTACTGCTTCTTTTGAATTAGAAGTGGATATTCCCAAAAATGAGATTGCTTTTATTCGGCTTTTAGCGAACGAAACGGGTTCAAAAGGACTTTTAATTACAATTGATACGATTCATGGTAAAATAACCCTTGATCGAACATTTGCTGGCCAACCTTTTGCTGAAAAGTATGGCACAATTCGTGAAACTAAAATTAGGAAAAATAAGTCAGTTCAGTTAACTATTTTTGTTGATTGCTCTGTTGCAGAAATCTATGTAAATAAAGGTGAAAAAACGATGACTGGTCGCTTCTTTCCAGATAAAGCGCAACAGTATCTTCATCTATCCAAGACGGCAAAAGCTTGTTTTTATGAGCTGGAAAATACGAATAATTAGGAATGATGGTGAATTTTGATGGTGGTTAAATTAACGGATGTAGCAAAGCTTGCTGGGGTGAGCCCGACAACGGTAAGCCGCGTGATTAATAATTATGGTTATCTTAGTCAAAAAACAATTGATAAAGTTCATCAAGCGATGGAAGAATTAAATTATCAACCTAATGGATTAGCCAGAAGCCTCCAAGGAAAAAGTACGCAGCTGATTGGTTTAGTCTTCCCTTCTGTTAGTCATCCATTTTTTGGTGAATTAATTGAAACACTGGAAAGAAAGCTCTTTGTTCAAGGATATAAAGTGATTTTATGTGATAGTGAAAAAGATCCAGAAAAAGAGCGCGCCTATTTACGAATGCTCGCTGCAAATAAAGTGGACGGTGTAATCACTGGTAGCCATAACTTAGCTATTAACGAATATGAAAATGTTTCACTACCTATTGTTTCCTTTGACCGTTTCTTGGCACCTGGCATTCCAATTGTCTCTTCGCAAAACTTTCAAGGGGGCCAAAAAGCCACTGAAGCCTTATTTGCAAGTGGTGCACAAAAGATTGCAATTATTACTGGTGCTAATAACACAGGCGCACCTAGCGATTATCGATTGGCTGGTTATAAACAAACAATGGAAAAATATGGCGCAGAAAAAACGATTCTACAAATTGATAATGGGACCTCAACAACATTAAAAAATCTAGAAATCGAACGTTTGCTTCAAAATAAAACTGTAGACGGCATCTTTTGTACAGATGATTTGACAGCAATTACAGTTATGAATATTGCTCAAAAATTGAAGATATCCATTCCTGAAGAATTAAAAGTAATTGGTTATGATGGGACAAAATTAATCAAAAGAATTGCCCCTCAACTATCAACCATTGTGCAGCCGATCGACGAGATGTGTGACGTTATGATTGACTTACTGCTTCGTAGAATGATGGATCCTGATGTTGCACTCGAGGAAAATTATCCTATTCCGATTCAGCTATCATTGTCTGAATCCTGTTAAAAAAGACACCTGAAAAGGTGTCTTTTTTTATTCTTAATTCCTCATTTGCCTATTTTCCCTTAATTCCAAAGCACAGAGATTAAATAATACAACAACATGATCCCTACAAATACACCGAGCATTAGTAAAACATACCACCAATTTTTGGCGCTATAGGTTTCATTTTTATCTTTTTCGGTTCGTTTCCCGGCAGCCCATTTCCATAAATCGTAATTATTCATCTCTCTCACCACCTTTAATGGGTTTATTAACTTAAATCTAACACGGAATGAGAGAACTTGAAAACAAAAGGATCACCCACTTATGCAATGGATGATCCTTTTTGTGCACTATTCTTCTGGTAACCCATTATTTTTAATCACTGATTGGTACCAATAAAAACTATCTTTTTTAATGCGTCGTAAATCTTTTAACTCATGGTCTTCACGATTGACGTAAATAAAACCGTAGCGTTTTTTGAATCCTTGATGAGAACTTAAAATATCCATGACCGACCAAGGGCAATAGCCAAACAACTCAACACCGTCAGAAATAGCCGCATGACAAGCAGCAATATGGTCATGCAAATACGCAATTCGATAGTCATCATGAACTTTTCCGTCCTCTGTTAGGCGATCTGGTGTGCCTAAGCCGTTTTCTGTAATGATTAACGGTAAACGGTATTGACGATAATAATCATTTAAAACTAAACGTAGACCAGTTGGATCAATTTGGGCACCATACTTAGAGGTTTTTAAATGTTGATTTTTTTCGATTTTGAAATAACCGTATAGATCAAAATCAATGTCCTTTTCTTTCGTACCCAATGGGTGTTGCTCATCTGTCGGTAAATAGCTAGCAACTAACGTCCGATAATAATTAAGGGCGATAAAATCTGGTTTAGCGGCTTTCAGAATTGCTTGATCTTCTGGCTGTGTTTCGGGATAAATGCCGCATTTGGTTAAATACTCTTGATAGTAACCAGGGTATTCGCCAAAACAATACATTTCTAGAGCATAATTCGTTTTAAAGTTATCATTCATACGAGCCGCCCAAACATCTTCAGGCTTATTGGAACTAGGATAAGTCATCGTTGAGGAAACAGAGGGACCGACTTTTCCCCCAGCGACCAATTGGTGACAATCATTCGTCGCTAGCGCATGGGCAACAAACATATGGTAATCCATTTGTGCACGAATTTTTTCAACATTTTCTGGTGCAACATCGTACATATTCATTCGTTCATCAACACGAATCATTAAGTTTTGTTCGTTTGTAACTTGCCAATTTTTGACTCGATCACCAAACGCTTGATAACAGACTTGCGCATAGCGTTGAAATGCAGAAACGCAGCGACGATCAACCCAACCATTGTATTTTTCCACCAATGCAAAAGGTAAATCAAAATGATAAAGTGTGACAAACGGCAAAATATCGTTTTCTAAAAGTGTATCAATGACGGCATTATAAAAATCGATGCCGGCTTGATTGATTTCGCCATCACCTGTTGGAATGATTCGTGCCCATGAAAGAGAAAAACGATAGGTTTTTAAGCCTAATTCTTTCATTAACGCAATGTCCTCTTTGAAATGATGGTAAAAATCGCTGGCGACTTTCGTGTCTGCTTGTACAGCTGACTTTTTAAAAGAATTGTAATCAGCGACTGTTAGGCCTTTGCCGTCCTCATTCCAAGCGCCCTCAATTTGAAAAGCGGAGGAAGAAGCGCCCCATAAAAAATCGTTCTTAAATTGTTTAACCATTAGTTTTGCTCCTTTACTTGCATGAAAAATAAATTTGTTTGTGGTGTAATCTCTGTTTGTTTGGTTGTCTCAATTACAGCCATTTCCGCAGTATTTGTTACGATGACTAAGACGGTTGGATCATAACCAGCAGCTTGGATGATTTGTTTATCAAAAGAGAGCAGTTTTTGTCCTAGTCTGACCCTTTCTCCTGCTTTTACGAACCTCTCAAATCCTCGTCCTTTTAATTCGACTGTATTGATTCCAATGTGAAGGAGGATTTCAGCACCATTGTCTAACTTTAAGCCAATTGCATGATGAGTTGGATATAAAGCCGTCACTTGCCCATTTCCTGGTGAAACAATTTGTTCCTCTGTCGGATAAATAGCTAGCGTTTTTCCCATTTGTTGAGAAGCAAAGACTTCATCGTTGATTTGGTCTAAAGATACGAGTTGTCCTTGAACAGGTGCTTGAATCCGTTGTTTTTCTTTGACTGTCCCTGCCTCTGCCTTTAAGCCGGGTTCTTGACGTGACTCGTCAAGCGGTAAATCATTAAAGCCTAGAAAAATCGTTAATAGAAATGCACCAAAAAAAGCAATGCCACAACCTAATAAATAACAAATAAAGGCTTTACTTCCTGCTTCTGCGTAAACTGGGATGGTCAAGAGTCCTTGATTAGCGAAGGCTGTCCCATAGGAGCCGCCCCAGCCCATTAAGGCCCCACCTGCTGCTCCGCTAGCCACCGCATAAATCATCGGTTTTTTTAGCCGCAAGTTTGCACCATAAATGGCTGGTTCTGTGATACCAAATAATGCAGTCACTGTTGCAGAGGCAGCAACAGCTTTCAAGTCTGTATTTTTTGTGCGGACAAACACGCCAAATGCGGCGCCCGCTTGAGAAAAGTTTGCTGCACCAGCAAACGCTAGCAAATTTTGCCGTCCTGTTCGAGCGACATCATTAATCCCAATTGGCACAAGCCCACGGTGAGCCCCAAAAATGACTAAGACACACCAAATTCCGCCGATAAAACCGCCTAACAAGATGGGACTCAAATTCATTATATAATAATACAACCAATTCACGCCGTCACCTAAATAAATCCCTATCGGTCCAAATAATAATAAAGTGGCTGGAATCATTAAAAGTAATGATAGCGTAGGAACCATAATAATTTTTAGAACTTCTGGAATAACTTTTTCCAAAAAGCGTTGCACATAAGCTAACATAAAAATTGCAAGAATAATAGGAATTACTGTGGAAACGTAATTGGCTTTGGTCACATGTAATCCAAACAAGGTAACCGCTGATTCTTCAGTCATTAATGAAACGATGGTTGGATAACATAAGGTGGCACCAATTACCATGGCGATATATTCGTTTGTTTTGAAAACCTTAGCAGCTGAATAACCTAAAATAACTGGCATAAAATAAAAAAGTGCATCGGAAGCGGCGCTTAAAATAATATACGTATTCAAAGGTTTTAAATCGACCTGGTAAAAATTGTTTGCGACCATCACAGCAATAGCTAGAATTCCTTTTAACATGCCAGAAGCGGCAATTGCTGGTACGACAGGCGTGAAAATCGCGGCAACAGTATTTAAAATTCGATTGCCTAATGAATTTTTTTCTTTTGTAGATGTTTTGGTCGTAAGTTGCTGAGCCAACAAAGGTTCTAGAGCATTATAAACATGCGCGACTTTATTGCCTAAAACCACTTGATACTGCCCGCCACTTTCAACAACAGAAATGACACCTTCTGTTTGTAGTAAGGCTTCTTTGTTCGCTTGTTTCGTATCTTTCAATATGAAACGCAATCGTGTATAACAATGTGTGACATCCACGATATTGTCTTTGCCACCTACGTCTTTCAAAATTTCTTTTGCTATTGCTTGGTAGTCCATGATGACCACTCCTTATCTATAAAATAACAGCTCAATAAAAAAGATCAAATCACACATGCACGTTTCAGCAAACACACTCAATATTTGCTCGTCGTGAATGTCCCTTTGATCTGATCTACGTAATAACTATGTTTCTCACGATAGAATAGCTGATTGAATTTATTTTTAATTTACCATTATTTAGAGGGATTATCAATGAATTAGGTAGACAAACTCAGTGTTTTGTTACTAAAATCAGCAGTGAAAATAGTAGTTTACTACATTCACTGCTGATTTATTTGATTACAAGACTGGGGACAACAAGCGTGAAAAGTTTTGCTTGAAGCGTAGCCAGTACCCTTGTTTTTTAATTATCTCGTCGGTTAGTAAGACACTTTTTTCTATATCTTCTTCAAAGACTTGCGCTAACATCCACGCAATGTCAGGATTGTAAATAAACGTACTTACCTCAAAATTCAATGAATAACTGCGAATATCTTGGTTTGTTGTGCCAACCATAGCTAATTCATCATCAATCACCATTGTTTTTGCATGAATAAACCCACTATCATAAATATAAATTTTAATGCCGCGTTTGTGTAAGTAATTCGCGTAATATTGTGTTGCGCGGTAAATAAAGGGATGGTCAGGCATACAAGGAATCATAATTCGCACGTCGACACCTGAACGAACCGCCACTAACAACGCATTAATCATACTATCGTCAGGGATTAAATACGGTGTTTGAATCCAGACACTCTTTTCTGCAGAAAAAATCATCCGAACAAACCCGCTTTTCAAAATTTCTTCTTCTGAATCAGGACCATCTGAAACAACTTGTAAGGACAAATGCTCCACTTCATGATCTTCTGGTAATTTAAAATATTTTTCATGATACGTCATACGTTCTTCAGGATATTTGACTGAAGCATTCCAATCCATGATAAATATCTCTTGCAATGAAAATACGGCCGTCCCGACCAAACGAATATGGGTATCTCGCCAGTAACCAAATTTTTCGGTGACATTCAAATATTGATCCCCAACATTGAACCCGCCGGTCCAGCCAATTTTCCCATCGATGACAACAATTTTCCGATGCAAGTGATAATTTAGACGTGTTTTACGGATCATATCGCGAGAAGTAATAAAGGGAGCTACTTTTCCTCCAGCGTCAACGTAACGAGCAAAAAACTTTTTATTTGCGCCGGGTGAACCCCAAGGATCGTAAATTAAGTAAACTTCCACGCCTTCATGCAACTTTTCGATTAATACATCTAAAAATTGATTGCCAATCGTGTCATTAAAAAACGCATAATATTCCACATGAACGGTTTCTTTCGCTGCACGAATATCTTCAAATAATGCTTGGAATTTTTCTTGGCCATCTGTGAATAATTGTAAACTATTTCTTTTGGCCAACGGTGATGCGTCCATATTCCGGAAATAACGATTTAAAACTTTCGCATCATAAAGTAAATCATAACGTTTATCGCGCCCTGCTTTTTTGTTATCGATGTCCACTTTTTCTTTAATTCGTTGAACCATTTGTTTTTCATCATCAGACAATTTAAAAACTTCTTGTCCATCGATACCCCGCCCACAGAATAAGTAAATAATAAATCCGATACCAGGCAAGAAAATCAACGTCATCATCCATGCTAAAACGCTGGAAATACTACGAGGTTTTCTAAAAACAGTAATTAAGGCAGCAATAACGTTAATTACTAATAAAAATAACAAAATCCAAACAAAAATTTTCATCGCTTACCTCCTTCTTACTTCATACTAAGATTATATCAAATAACAGTTAAATTAGGCGAATAATATGAGCGAGTATTCAAAAAAGAATTCATTTCTATAAGTGTTTCGCCTTTGATTCTCAGTTTTTCTGTACTATAATGAGGGCTAGATGTAAAGATTTTGAAAAGAGGTACTTATTTTATGGTCGTTGATTTGAAAATGTTAGCTATGATTTTTATCATTAATTTTGCATATATTACCTTAAATACTATTCGTTTTATGTTAACGATGAAAGGTTATCGGGTTATTGCACCGCTGGTTAGTATGGCTGAAATAACAATTTATGTCTTAGGGCTAAGTATGGTTCTGAATCGGTTAGACAATCCTTTAAATTTACTTGTTTATGCGCTTGGTTACGCTGTTGGCATTAGTGTAGGAATTAAAATCGAAGACTATTTGGCCTTGGGTTATATTATGGTATCGGTTATCCTCCCTTCTACTACTGAACAATTTCATTTACCAGAAACACTTCGTGAACACGGCTATGGTGTTACACAAAGTGTCGCCTACGGACGCGAAGGAGAACGAATGGTTTTAGAAATCCTTTCCCCAAGAAAAAACGAACGTACATTGTACAAATTAATCAATCAATTAGAGCCGAGAGCATTTATCATTTCCTATGAGCCTAAGTTCATTTCCGGTGGTTTTTGGACGAAAAAAGTTCGCAAAAGAAATGACGCCATTTCTCACTAAGAAGCGGCGTCATTTCTTGTTATTGATTTTTAGTTTACATAATAAAATTATCGTAACTTTAATTTATTCTAAGATAACTTAGAGAGTTCGTACCTAGTTGCTCAATCAATTGTTGCATAAAAACTAAGCGTTCGATGGCCGATCGGTTAGCAATTTTTTCATAATAAAATGCTAGAATATCCGACTGTGCTTCTAAAGGCTCAGCTTGTTCCGTTGCTACTGGTAAAAGGAGTTTTAAGTGGTCCTGGTCAATCGTAATCACTTGGGTCAAGTGCAAACTTTCTTGAAAAATATTAGGCACAGTAATGACTTTGCGGCCTCGCAGAGCTTGTTTAATGACTCTTCTCGCTTGCGAAAGATAGTATTCAAGATTTACGTCCCCTAGCAAGTCATATAAAGCGCTGAAGGCTTCTGGCAAGGATTGCTCTTTGCCCAAGTAATCAAAATAACGAGGCATTGTTGGAACCTCTGTCTTTTCTTTTTCAAGCGTAATTATAGATAGTTGTGCCGAGGCCAATCTTTGTTTTTGATAAAATGAGGGGCCACCGCTCACGCCAAAAAAATAGTCTTCCTCTTCTGGAAACACTTGTGGCCAAAAAGATTCAGCTAGCCAAAATAATTGCTCTGTTACAGTTCCTTTAAACTTAGGAAGTTCGTCTTCAGCCAAGGTCAAACTCGCAACTTCAGCTGCCGTATAAATAGGAAAATTCAAACGATATTGACGATTTTCCCGAATGATTAACTGACAATCAATCATTTCTGATAAAAATTGTTCTAACTTGGCTTCTGTTGCAAAGGCCGCTTTTAATTGTCTTAAAATGATTCTTTCTTCCCGATGTTCATACATAAAAGTAACAAGAGGGAAAAAAAGTGATTGGTTGAGCAAATGATTGTATTGTTTCGTTTGTTGCGGAGAATGATAGTAAATTGCTAAATCATTCATGTTAACGCCCCTTTACTAGTGAAGCGCCTAAGCAACAAGGAATTTATCGCGTTGCTTAGGCGCTTACGGTTTTAGTTAAAGACTTCTGTTAATTGTGGTACTACTTGTTTTTTACGAGAAACAACGCCGGGTAAGAACGCACGATTGTTAACTAATGTTACATTGAACGCTGCTTCAATTTTGGCTTGTTCCGCACCAATCGCTAATAATTCAGAATCACTGTCTAGGATATTCGTAATAATTAAGACAAACAAGTCATAATTATTGGCTGCATTTTCTGCGGCCATAGCTGCTTCTAATTCAGCTTGACGATCTAAAACTTCTGCTAAGTCGACGGTATTTACTTGGGCAACGCGAACTGTTTTGCCGTTCATTGGGAAGCTCTTAGCATCTAAATCTAAAAGAACTTCAGCTGATTTATCGCTTAAGTTTGTTCCTGCTTTTAATAAGTCAAGACCATAGCCTTCTAAATTGATTTCAGCAATATCAGCTAGGGCGTGCGCTGCATCGATGTCTTCTTGTGTGCAAGTTGGTGATTTAAATAATAATGTATCAGAAATAATCGCTGAGACCATCATACCAGCAATTTGAGCTGGAATTGTCACGTTATTTTCTTTAAACATTTTATAGATGATTGTACTGGTACACCCTACTGGTTCTGCACGATAATACAATGGATCTGCTGTTTCGAAGTTGGCAATCCGGTGATGATCCACTACTGCTAAAATGTTTACTTCAGCGATATCTGAAATGCTTTGTTGGAATTCGTTATGATCCACTAACATGACTTGGTTTGTTTCGCTAGCTGCTTCAGTGACAACACGTGGTGCTTCAATATTGAAGTAATCTAAGGCATATTGAGTTTCTTCACTTGGTGTTCCTAAAGCGACAGCTTCTGTCTCTTTTCCTAATTCTTTTTGTAAGTAAGCAAAACTAATTGCTGCTCCGATAGCATCTGTATCAGGATTTTGGTGTCCAAAAACTAAAATTTTTGACATAATACACACTCCTTGGTTTTGATTCACTCTTAATGATAACAAAAAATAGAAAAGAAACAACAAAAAAATTGTCTTCTTTTCTATTTTTTCGTTTGTTAACGTGCTAGATAACCTTGATAGTCCTCGACATGTAGTAGTTTTTTCGCATTTTCAACACGGTCATTTTTAGGAGGCTCAATTCCTTCTAATGGATAAGGAATACCTAGTTCTTCCCATTTGTACTTGCCCATCGTATGGTAAGGAAGCACTTCAACTTTATCTACATTGTTTAATGTTTTTATGAAGGCATCCAGACGGATTAAATATTCGTCGTAATCACTACGTTGAGGCACCAATACGTGGCGAATCCAAACAGGTTTGTCAATTTCAGATAAATAGGTAGCCATCTCTAAAATATTATCATTTGATTGCGTTGTTAACAGTTTATGCTGCTCGTTATCAATATGTTTGATGTCGAATAAGAGTAAATCTGTGTACTTCATCAATTCATCAAATTGACTAATGAAGGGTTCTTCCCGAGTAAAAGGTTTGCCACACGTATCTAAGGTGGTATGAATGCCTTGTGCTTTGGCTTTTTTAAATAAATCGATTAAAAAGTCCATTTGCAATAGCGGCTCACCACCACTGACAGTGATACCACCCTTTTCGCCCCAATAAGAGCGAAAACGTAATGCTTCCTCTAATACTTCGTCAGTCGTCACCACACGACCACCGGAACCAATTTTCCAAGTATCTGGATTATGACAGAATTGACATCTCATGCGACACCCTTGTGTAAATACGATAAAACGGACACCTGGGCCATCAACGGTACCAAAATTTTCTGTTGAATGAATTCTACCTGTAACTGGTGTTGTCATAATGATCCCTCTTCTTTCAAACGAAAAGGATGACACGTTAAATGTCACCCTTTCAGTTAAATAATGTAAATGTTTTTTATAGTCTGTCGTGTGAAGTTCTTGAAATAACGTCTGCTTGTTGTTCAGGAGTTAAGTCACGGAATTTCACGGCATATCCAGATACACGGATAGTTAAGTTTGGATATTTTTCTGGATGTGCTTGTGCATCTAATAATAATTCGTTTGTAAATACGTTTACGTTTAAGTGGTAACCACCTTTATCGAAGTAGCCATCTAATACGTTACGTAAGTTGTTAATTCTTGTGTCGTCGTCTTTACCTAAACCATTAGGGTTGATGGTTTGTGTATTAGAAATACCATCTAAAGCGATTGTATATTCTAAACGAGCTGTTGAGTTTAATGAAGCTAACAAGCCATTTTTCTCACCTAAGAATTTACCGTCTTGATAACTTGGGTTCGCACCTGGTGCAAGAGGTTTGCCGGCACGACGTCCGTCAGGCGTGTTCCCTGTTGCTTTACCATAAACAACGTTTGAAGTGATTGTTAATAATGAAGTCGTTGGTTTAGAGTTACGGTATGTGTGTTGACGTTTAATTTGTGTCATAAAGTAATCTAAAATCCAGTTAGCCATTGCATCGGCTTCTTCGTTATCATTTCCGTATGTTGGGAATTCTTTTGTTGGTACATAATCAATTGCCATACCATCTTCGTCACGGATTACTTCTACTTCACCGTGTTTAATTGCCATGATACTATCAGTCGCATGAGAGATTCCGGCAATACCAGTTGCGAATGTCCGTTGTAAATCAGTATCCATTAAAGCTAATTGTGGTGCTTCATATGCATATTTATCATGCATGTAATGAATAATGTTTAATGTGTTAACGTACAATTCAGCTAACCAGTCTAAGATGTCTTTATAGCGTTCCATGAATTCGTGGTAATCTAATTTGTCACCAGTCATTGGACGATATTTTGGTGCTACTTGCATTTTAGTTTTTTCATCGACCCCGCCGTTAATTGCATAAAGAACAGCTTTCGCTAAGTTCGCACGAGCGCCGAAGAATTGCATATCTTTACCCATAACTGTTGCAGAAACACAACATGCGATTGCGCAGTCGTCAGAACCCCAGTTTTCACGTAATAAGTCATCGTTTTCAAATTGGATAGATGAGCTTTCTTTCGCGATTTTAGCTGCATATGTTCTGAAGCCTTCTGGTAAGTGAGAAGAATATAATACAGTTAAGTTAGGTTCTGGAGATGGTCCCATGTTTGTTAAGGTGTGTAAGATACGGAAGTCATTTTTGGTAACTAATGAACGACCGTCAATACCCATACCAGCAATAGATAATGTTGCCCAAATTGGATAACCAGAGAATAATTGGTTGTATTCTGGTGTCCGTGCAAATTTAACCATACGTAATTTCATGATTAAATGGTCAATCATTTCTTGTGCTTCAAATTCAGTGATTAAACCTGCTTCTAAGTCACGTTGGATATAGATATCTAAGAATGCTGAGATACGACCAATTGACATTGCCGCACCATTTTGAGATTTAATGGCACCTAGGTAACCAAAGTATAACCATTGGATTGCTTCTTGCGCATTTGCAGCAGGACGAGAAATATCGAAACCATAAGAAGCAGCCATTTGTTTTAAGTCATTTAACGCACGGTATTGTTCAGAAATTTCTTCACGTAAGCGAATAACATCGTCTGTCATTTCTTTGTTACCAGTGTTATCATGATCTTTTTTCTTTTGTTCCATTAAGTAGTCGATACCGTATAATGCGATACGACGATAGTCACCGATAATACGGCCACGGCCATAAGCATCTGGAAGACCAGTAATGATTTTGTTTTTACGTGCTAAACGCATTTCAGCTGTGTAGGCATCAAAAACACCTTGGTTATGTGTTTTTCTGTATTCTGTGAAGATTTTTGTCATTTCTTCGTCAGTTTCATAACCATTTGAAACTAAGGCATTGTTCGCCATTTTAATACCACCGAATGGCATAAATGCTTGTTTTAATGGTACATCTGTTTGTAAACCGACAATTTTTTCTTCTTCTTTGATTAAGTAACCAGGTTCATGTGACGTAATAGTTGCTGGGATATCGCTATCCATGTCATAAACGCCATTTTTTTCATGTTGGATTTCAAATAATTCTTGTAGTTTTGTCCATAATTTGTCAGTGCTCGGAGCGATTGGTTCTAAGAAACTGTCGTCGCCTTTGTACTCTGTGTAGTTGTTTTGAATAAAATCACGAGTGTCAACGCTTGTTCTCCATTTGTCGCCTTTAAAGCCTTCCCATTGTTTCATGAAGTGTTTGCCTCCTTAGTTAACTGCTACTTGATTGTATGTAACAGCTTTATGTGATTAGTATAACACATAACCTTTTAGATGCAAGCGTTTTTTTATTATTTATTGCACTTTCTTAATAAATAAATGGGGAGAAAAGATTCTAAATGCTGATATATAAACATTTATACTTGTGAAAATAAGAACGATTTATAGTTGTTATCACTTGTGAAAAATGTACTTCTGTATTAAAAACAGCAGCCATCTGTATTAATACAGATGGCTGCTGTGGAGTTATTTATAACACAGTTTAGTTTGTTTGTTCTTCTTCAATCACTGCAGAATGCATCTCGTGGACTTCCATTACTTGGCCATCTTTTTGTTCATCGATGACAAAGGAACCGTTGGATGTTCGTTCACTGATTGGATAGTTTTTCGACTGAATAACTTCTTGTGTGCCTTTTTGCGTAGTAACTAATAAATCTAAATCGGTACTTTCAGACATAAAGACAACACGATGTGGATTTTTCTTCAATTCCCGTAAGACCATTAATCCACGTTTTGCTCGTCCTAATTGTGTTAATTCTTGGGCTAACATGCGTTTAACACCGCCACGTTGGGTAACGATGACAATCGGTGTATCCCCTTCAGAATGAACCAGCAAACCATTAACGACATAATCGTCTTCTTTGAGGTTCATTGATTTAACTCCAGCCGCTTTACTACCCACGACTGGTACTTCATATAATGGATAACGTAAGCCAAAACCGCGATTGCTAACGAGGAAAACATCCAATAAGTCTTGATCATTTGTTAAATAAACATTGGTAATTTCATCTTGGTCTGATTTTAATTTCATACAAGATGTCGGGCGGCTCTTATAAGTGCGCCAAGGCTCAAAATCAGCCATTTTGGTTTGTTTAATCATGCCAGCTTTTGTAATGAAAACAAAGGTTTTTGTCGGACTTAACTCTTTATAAGGATATACAGCAATAATCGATTCATCGATAGCAAGATTTAAAATGGTTTGAGAAATATGTTCGCCAATTTCTTTCCAGCGTAAATCTGGCAACTCATGGACGGGGCGATAGATCATATTCCCTTTATTTGTTACTAGTAAAAGATGATCTAATGTATTGACTTCGCCAGCATATAGTAAAAAGTCGCCTTCTTTCATGCCGATTTCTTCTGGTTTTGATGCTGTATAAGAACGAATACTACTCCGCTTGATATAGCCTTCGTGCGTCACGGTTACGACCACGTCTTCCTGCGCAACTAACACGGCTGTTTCAATCTTGATTTCTTGGATTTCCTCTTCAATTTGAGTTAAGCGTGGATTACCATATTGCTTTTTAACTTCGCGAAGTTCTTTTTTCATGACTGAGAATAGTTCTTTTTCATTGTTTAAAATGTTCAATAACTCAGCAATTTGTTGTTCTAAAGTTTTCGCTTCTTCTTGTAAATCAGTAATATCCGTATTGGTTAAACGGTATAGCTGTAAAGTAACGATTGCTTCAGCTTGTTCTTCAGTAAACGCATAGTCGGATACTAAGTTCTTCTTCGCATCTTTTTTATCTTTACTGCCACGGATTGTTGCAATCACTTTATCTAAGATAGACAATGCTTTAATTAAACCAGCAACAATATGCTCACGTTTGCGAGCTTTGTCCAACTCAAATTGACAACGGTTAATGATAACTGATTTGCGATGCGTAATGTAACTTTCTAAAATCCGTTTTAGTCCCACTTGTTGCGGGGTCATGTTGTCGATGGCTACCATGTTAAAGTTGTAATTGATTTGCAATTCAGTGTTTTTAAATAGATAATTTAAAATACCTTCTGCATTGACATCTTTTTTTAGTTCAACAACAATTTGCAAGCCAGTTCTGTCACTTTCGTCACGAACTTCGGCAATGCCATCTACTTTTTTATTTAAACGGATTTCATCCATCTTCTTCACTAGCGTTGCTTTGTTGACTTCATAAGGAATTTCAGAAATGACAATTTGTTGTTTGCCGCCTTTTAAGGGCTCAATCTTTGTCTTCGCACGTAAAATTACTTTACCACGGCCGGTTTCGTAGGCTTTTTTAATTTCTGCTTTTCCTTGTAGGATCCCACCTGTTGGGAAATCTGGTCCTGGAATGTATTCCATTAATTTCTCTAAACTTGCATTAGGATGATCAATTAAATACACAGTTCCATCAATGATTTCCGCTAAATTATGCGTAGGAATTTCTGTTGCATAGCCTGCTGAAATCCCCGTTGAGCCATTTACCAATAAATTAGGATATTTGGCTGGTAAAACAGTGGGTTCTTTTTCTGTATCGTCAAAATTCCAGACGAAATCGACGGTACTTTTGTCGATATCTTTTAACAACTCACCACTTAACTGTGATAAACGAGCTTCTGTATAACGCATCGCCGCTGGTGGGTCGCCATCCATACTTCCGTTGTTTCCATGCATTTCAATTAGTACTTCCCGTAATTTCCAGTCTTGACTTAGACGCACCATCGCTTCATAAATACTGCTGTCGCCATGGGGATGATAATTCCCCATAATGTTTCCGACAGATTTTGCTGATTTACGAAAGCCTTTATCAAAGGTATTGCCATCTTTATTCATTGAAAAGAGAATGCGGCGTTGTACTGGTTTTAGCCCATCTCGAATATCTGGTAGGGCCCGTTCTTGAATGATGTATTTGGAATATCTTCCAAAACGATCGCCCATTACTTCTTCAAGGGTTAATTCTTGAACTTCTTGGCGTTTTTCCAAAATTGTCACTCCCTACTCTATGTCAAACAAACTGATTTCAGTGTCATCGGTTTGTTCTGCTTCTTTTGTTTTTTCCGCATCTAAAAGACTTTCTCCTGTTGGTGCAGAAGTGTCTTCTTCTGAACGATCTAAAATACTGCCATCTTCTTCCAACGTAAATTGAACATGTTGCTCAATCCATTTTCGACGAGGTTCGACTTTGTCGCCCATTAATGTGGTCACACGGCGTTCTGCTTGAGCTGCATCATCAATCCGAACACGAATTAAGGTTCTAGTTTCAGGATCCATCGTTGTTTCCCAAAGTTGTTCTGCATTCATTTCCCCCAGACCTTTATAGCGTTGGAGCATATAGCCTTTACCAACTTTATCAATCACTTCTGCCAATTCACCATCGGTCCAAGCATACTCAATGACTGATTTTTTTCCAGTTCCTTTAGAAACTTTATAAAGAGGTGGTAAGGCAATATAGACTTTGCCGACTTCAATTAATGGTTTCATATAACGATAGAAGAACGTTAATAGCAACACTTGAATATGGGCACCATCGGTATCCGCATCGGTCATGATGATGATTTTATCATAATTACAATCTTCAATTGAAAATTCAGGACCAACGCCTGCGCCAATCGTATAGATCATAGTATTGATTTCTTCATTTTTCAAGATGTCTTGCATTTTCGCTTTTTCCGTATTAATGACTTTTCCTCGTAGCGGTAAAATGGCTTGAAATTTCCGGTCGCGTCCTTGTTTTGCTGAACCACCGGCCGAGTCTCCTTCGACAAGATATAATTCATTTTTCTTAGGATTTCTGGATTGAGCCGGGGTTAATTTTCCAGAAAGTAACGATTCGCCTTTTTTCCGTTTTTTACCGTTCCGGCTTTCTTCACGAGCTTTGCGAGCCGCTTCGCGGGCTTCACGGGCTTTAATCGCTTTCCGAATTAATGATTGACTCATTTCACTGTTTTCTTGTAAATAGAAGCCCATTTGTTCGCCTACGACGTTATCGACAACGGTTCTTGCTAAAGGTGTGCCTAATTTCCCTTTGGTTTGACCCTCGAACTGTAGTAAGTTTTCTGGTACTCGAATTGAAAGGACAGCTGCTAAGCCTTCACGGAAGTCGCTACCTTCTAAATTTTTATCTTTTTCTTTTAATAGTCCTACTTTACGTGCATATTCATTGTACGCCTTCGTCATTGACGTTTTCATACCGACTTCGTGGGTACCGCCATCTTTTGTGCGGACATTGTTAACGAAAGATAAAACATTTTCAGAATAGCCATCGTTGTATTGGTAAGCTAATTCAACTTCAATACCTTCTTTGGCTCCTGAAAAATAAACAACGGGTGTTAATGTATCTTTTTCTTCATTTAGATAGGCAACAAATTCTTTAATGCCTTCTTCGTAGTGGAAGACTTCTTCTTTGGGTTCTTCCCCACGTTCATCCGTTAAAGTAATTTTGACGCCTTTTAATAAGAAAGCTGATTCTCTCAAACGTTCTGCTAAAATTTCGTAAGAAAAATTTGTCGTAGAGAAAATGGTGTCGTCAGGTAAAAAAGTAACGGAGGTGCCGTTGCGTTTTTTTGTTTTGCCGATTTTTTTTAAGGTACCAAGTGGTTTACCGCCGTCCTCAAATCGTTCCATGTATTCTACGCCATCACGAACAATATGAACTTCTAACCACTTAGATAAGGCATTAACAACACTGGCACCCACCCCATGGAGTCCGCCTGAAGTTTTATAGCCACCTTGGCCAAACTTACCACCCGCATGTAAGACAGTAAAAATTACTTCTACTGTTGGGATACCAGAAGCATGCATCCCTGTTGGCATTCCGCGGCCAGAGTCTGCAACACAAATACTATTATCTTTTTGGATAGTTACGTTGATTTCATTCCCGTAGCCAGATAACGCTTCATCGACTGCGTTATCGACAATTTCATAGACTAAGTGATGGAGTCCACGGCTATCGGTTGAACCGATATACATACCAGGTCTTTTCCTCACTGCTTCCAATCCTTCTAGGACTTGGATAGAGGCATCATTGTACTCATTGTTAATTTTTTTAGCCAAAGAAAAAACTCCTTATACTTAGATTCTCGTTTAGTTAATAAGCGTACATTAACTATTTCTTAAAGAATTAGAAGAAGAGTGAGCGGGTTTCTTGCGTTTTCCGTTCGCTCCTTCTAAAACCATCATTACAATAATACTCTATCTGGGTCAAAAAAAAAAGAGCTTTCCGTTCAGGACGCTCTTTCTTTATAAAATTACACGTGTTTATTCAGCATCTGCCATTTTTGCCAATTCAATTTTAATACAACGGTCCATAATAACTTGACGACCTTCATTTAATAACAAGTTCGCTGCCTCTTCGTTTTCCAAACCTAGTTGGGCCCAAAAGACAGGCGCTTCTGTTTTCAATGTTTCTGCGGCCACTTCTGGCAAAAATTCACTCCGCCGAAAGACGTCAACAATATCAATCTTTTCAGGAATCTCTGTTAATGTCCCATAAACCGTTTCGCCAAGCACCGTTTCACCTTTTAAAACTGGATTGACAGGTAATACACGATAGCCATGTTGCTGTAAAATTTCCGCAATTTTGTAACTCGTGCGGTCGGGCTTGTTACTCAAACCAACCACCGCAATATTTTTTGCTTGTTTTAAAATATCAAAAATTTGATTTTGACTTGGATTCTCAAATGTCATTCACTCAACCCCTTTTTTCGTTCTTATTTATTATAACGCTGAGTAAAGGGTTTTGGCAAAATTATTCTCTGACTGCCGGTAAAATAATTATTGGCTTTGCCAATCTGCTGGATAAGTCACGTAGACAAAGCGGGCATCACCCGTCACTGAAAATTGAATTTTGCTACTTTTCGGGATTAAAATAATTTCGCCGGCTGTTGCAGAAATTTTACGTCCGTCAATCAGTATATCTAGTTGTCCTGAAATAATATAATCAATTTCATCGTATTCCAATGTCCAGTCGAAGGTAGTATCTTTCATCACCATTAAACCGCAACCAAGGCGCGGGCTTTCTTCTAAAGAAAACAGATCTTTTGTGTAAACAATGTCCGCTGGGTTGCCTGTATCTAAACGATCGTCTTCTGTTACGTCAATTTCGGGTAATTTGATGGACATAATTCCACTTGGATCCACTTGTTTAGTCGGCATTAATTTTTCTGTGACAATTTGTCGAACAAGCGTTTCAATCATTTCACGATTTAATTCTGTCATATTTACACCTCATTATTCACTTCTGTTTCGGGTTTTCCTAGCATTCGGTTTGCCATAAAGATAGCCACAAAAATGGCGGTAATCCCTCCAACTAATTTTCCAACAATCATTGGAAAAATCATTTCTTTTGCTACGCCTGCAGTAAAACCAAGGTGGTCACCTAAAACGAAAGAAGCCGAAACAGCAAAAGCGATATTAATAATTTTTCCTCGATTATCCATGTCTTTTAACATTTGGAACATGGGAATATTGTTAGCTAATGTAGCAACCATTCCTGCAGCCGCTACTTCATTCATTCCTAAAACTTTTCCTAGTTTCATCAATGGTTTATTAAAGACTTTCGTAATCACAGCTACTAAACAGAAAGCGCCAGCTAAAGTTAAAGCAATCCCGCCAACGACTTCAATTCCTTCAGTAACTGGTGCAATGCCAGGAATCACTGTAATTCCTAATAATAGTTGAATCGCCCCGACAACTAAACCAAAGATAGCGACAATCACTACGCCTTGACCAAAAATTTGGAAGCCTTTAATCATGCCTTTTGGCGCTAACCATAAACCTAAAATAATTAAAGCGGCAACAATAATAATTGGAATTAAGTTAGGAATAATCAATGACAATGGCATGCCAGCTGTTAAACCACCTGCTAATAAACCAAAAGGAATTGTAATAATCCCGCTCAAAACACCTGTTGCTAAGAATTGTTGGTCGTCTTTTTGGATAATGCCAAGCGCTACTGGAATTGTAAAGACTAACGTTGGCCCCATCATTGCGCCTAAGATTGCCCCCGCAAATAAACCAGCTTGTGGATCATTGGCTAATTGTTGCGCTAACGCAAAGCCACCCATATCATTAGCCAATAAGGTTGTGGCAAACATTGCTGGATCAGCCCCTAGTAATTCATAGACAGGAACGACAATCGGACTTAAAAGATTGGCTAAGACAGGCGCTAAAGTGATAATCCCTACCATAGAAAGCGCTAGAGAACCCATAGCCATAATCCCTTCCTCAAATTGCTCCCCTAAACCTAGTTTGTTGCCAATACATTTATCGATTCCTCCAATAATCATGAAAAGAACCATAATATACATAATAATTTCATTAATGCTCATGTCTCGTCCTCCCTATTCTTCCTCTGTAGAATCAATGACACCAACAATCATTGCATCAATTGGGACATTTGAATCTTCTGCCGAAATACGGGCAGCATTGCCTTGACTAATTAACACTTTGTCCCCGACACCAGCTCCAGCGTTGTCAGCAGCAATTAGAAATCCTTGCTTTTCGTCCTCTTGATTCAAAATATCAACCATCATAAATTTCCAGCCATTTAATTTTTCATCTTTTCTTGTTGACCAAAGGCTACCAGTCACTTTTCCTAAAAGCATCGTTTTTCCTCCTTACGTCAGCAATTGATGTTTCCGAGCATAATCTGTCGCTAACGGGGTTAAATAGGCATTTTTACTTAAAGAAACACCTGCTTCTGTCATTCTTATCAATTGTTTTTCAGTAATGTAGGTTCGTTTGGTCTCCGCCAAAGAACGAAGTTGTTTTTGACAGGCCGCCTGAAACACAGCGTAATTTTCTGAATCATGATAAAAAATCAGCCCAAACTGTTGGCACATGTCCACGTTTTCCTGAATCGTTTGTTTCAAACGATACTTCAATCGGGAATTTTTAGTCACTGAAGGTATTGGGGTTAAAACCAATACCGGCTTACCTTCAAATAAGAATGCTAAGATGTTTTTGACTAATTCATCCGTTTCCTGTAAATGCGCAATCGCGTTTACTTGGGAAATCGTTAGCCTCTTTACAACCAAACCTCGTGCTAGCTTCTGCTCCTTGGTTACCCAATTTACATCAGGAAAACGAACAAACATTTCTTCAGGAAATGCTTCTTTTGCTTCTGCTAAAGCCACTGAATAAGACGACGACAGCAATTGTTGGCAAATTCGATCAGTAATCTGTTGAATCAAATTTTCCATTTCAGAAACGTTCATTGTCCTTCCTCCTTTTACTTAAGAATATAGCCACGAGCTCCTTTGGTTAAGCCGCAAGCGTTGGCTTCATCGTAGTCAATATGCATGTACGTTGCAAATCGCGGACTGATTCGCACAACTACATCATCAAAGATTAACGGACGTGTGCCTTCCACTTTGACTTGCACAATTTGGCTATTGCTTACTTTATTTTTCAAGGCGTCTTCGGGTGTCATGTGAATATGACGTTTGGCAACAATTAAGCCGTGACTTAATGTCACAACTGCTGATCCGTTCATCAGCGTGACACCTGGTGTCCCTTCTGTCTTGCCACTCTCTCTAACTGGGGCGTTAATTCCTAAAATACGTGTATCCGTCATAGAAACTTCAACTTGTGATTCGCTACGTTCAGGGCCTAAAATAACCACATTTTGAAAAAGTCCTTTAGGTCCAGCAACCGTAATTCGTTCTTTACAAACGAACTGTCCAGGTTGTGATAAATCTTTCACTTTTGTTAGTTGATATCCTGGTCCAAATAATGCATCAATCTCTTGACGAGACAAATGAACATGTCGGCCAGAAGCTTCAACTTCAAAAGTATTTTGTTGTTGTTGCTGAATTCGTTTAACAACTTCTTCAACAATTTCATTCATTGAATCCAATTTGTTCATCTCCTAGTTTCGTGATATTTCAGCCATGGTGCTAATTAATTCTGTAGCCCAAGATTGAAAAAGGCCGAACAGTTGTGATTCTCCTTTTAACTGGAGAATAATTTTATCTAGTTGTAATTGAATTTCTTTTGAGGAATAGCGCCATTGTCTCTGTTGGTTAGTTAGAATAGTTACCTTTGATTCCAAAATGACTGGTTCCATTACAAGCGACTGTTCTAAAATAAATTTCTCTAACCACAGTTGTTGTTGTTCGAAATATAACCAACCTTCTGTTGATAACGCTTCATTCGTTAAGAAAGGCAAATACAATAGATGGCTTAAGTGCCGAATCTCATAAATTGTTTCTTTTGATAAATGTTCTTGTTTTTGTTTTTGTGAGGAGGCCTTCACTGAATGAACCTCAGAAAGCAATGGGATTGTTGAAGAGAAGCTGCTATTAATCCGATGCTCGCGTAGATAGCTTTTGGCGGCTGGCGTCAGAAAACTGCCTACAGGAAACACAAAATCCGTGCCATCTTCTAGTTCTTTTTTTAGCCTTTTGATGCGAAGCATATCTTCTGTAATAACTGTCATAACACCCCTCCTCAATGAAAGTTTAGGACAGAAGTAATGAACCTACCTCTGCCCCAAAAAATCAAAATTATAATTCAGTTGTTGCGTGTGGTAAAATAGCGTCTACTTCTGTATGTGGACGTGGAATTACATGGACAGATAATAATTCGCCAACACGTTCTGCTGCGGCAGCACCAGCATCTGTTGCTGCTTTCACGGCACCAACGTCACCGCGAACCATTACTGTAACTAAACCGCCACCGACTTGTTCTTTTCCAATTAAAGTAACGTTTGCCGCTTTCACCATTGCATCGGCTGCTTCAACAGCACCTACTAAACCACGAGTTTCGATCATTCCTAAAGCATTTGTACTTGACATTATAATTTCCTCCTAAGATGTATGTTTTATTTTTAAAAATTTGGGACAATTAGCAATTTGACTTAGGTCCCAAACCCTAAATCCAATAATTCATTTGTTTTACTCTTACTCGCTCGTTTCTTGTTAGTTTAAGCGAGCTAAAACTTGAGCCACCACGGCATTTACTAGTTCTTCTTGATTGGTTGTTTCGCAAGAAGTAGCCACAGATGTGGTTGATGTTTGACCAAATTCTTGACGAATCTCTTCTAAATCACGCACGCCATATGCAACACGACGTAAATTGAACAGATTTTCAACCCCAATATTATCAGAAGTTGAGCTGCCACCAACTGCGCCACAGCCAAGTGTTAATGCTGGCACTAAGTTAGTTGAAGCACCAATGCCGCCAAGTGTACCAGAGGTGTTAACAAGCAAACGAGAGACGGGTTTTCTTAAGCCAAATTCACGAATGACTTCTTTGTTTTCTGTGTGAATACCCATCGTATGACCCGCACCTTCACCTTTCAAAATTTCAATTGATAACGCGCAAGCTGCTTCCCAGTTTTCAACTGTATAGAAAGCAATAATCGGTGCCAATTTTTCTCTTGAAAATGGATATTTCAAGCCTACATGTGTTTCCTCGGCAACAATTAAGCGGCGATCTTTTGGAATAGATAAACCAACTAATGAAGCAATATGTTGAACGGAACGACCCACGATTTGCGGGTTCATTGTACCGTTTGGTCGTAAAATAAACTTAGCTAATTTGTCGGCTTCGGCTGGACTTAAGAAATACGCGCCCTGCTTAATTAACTCTTCTTTGACCGCTTCACGGTTGACAGTTTCAACAATAATTGATTGTTCCGATGCACAAATTGTACCGTTATCGAAAGTTTTTGAATCCATTATTTGTTTCACTGCATGAGGAACATTTGCGCTTCGTTCGATGTAGGCTGGTCCATTACCAGGCCCAACACCGATTGCTGGTGTTCCAGAAGAGTACGCTGCTTTAACCATTGCGTTTCCACCAGTAGCTAAAATTAAATTTGTTTCTTTATTTTTCATTAATTCGCTGGTCGCTTGCATGGTTGGCGTTTTGATGACCGAGACACAACCTTCTGGTGCCCCTGCAGCAATAGCCGCTTTTTGGATAATTTCTACTGTTTCAATAATCGATTTCAACGCATTGGGATGTGGTGAAAAAACAATGCTGTTGGCAGCTTTTAATGAAATTAATGCTTTGTAAATGACTGTTGATGTCGGGTTGGTAGAAGGAATTAATCCTGCAATTACACCAACTGGGACAGCAATTTCAGTGACTTTTTTGGCAGCATCATCATGGATCACACCAACTGTAGCTTTGTCCTTCATTTCGTCATATACTACTTTTGAAGCGAAAGCATTTTTGATGATTTTATCTTCATAGATACCAAATCCTGTTTCTTCATTGGCCATTTTCGCTAACTTTTCTCGTTGGTTAAACGTAGCCTCTGAAACTGCTTGGACAATCGCATCGATTTGTTTTTGCGAAAATGTTGCTAATACTTGCTGTGCCTCTTTGGCTTTTCTGATTAAATTTCTTGTTTCTTGGATGGAACGTAAGTCTTTATCTACTAATTCCACTCGTCTTCACTTCTTTCTATTTCCGCCATGATTGCTTGAATTAAAGCTTCTTTATTGGCAAATTTAATCTCACTTTTCTTTAAACTACTTAGGTTCATTTTGTAGGCTTGTTTGCGTAAATCAACCACGCGTTGTGTTTCTAATTTTTGGCGTATGCCAGTGTGTTCTTCCGAATCTGGTGTTTCAATCTCTTCTTCAATTACTTCTACTTGTTCCATCGGTTCAGGTGCTGACTTGGGTTCTGGATCTGATAAAATCACTTCCGTTTGAGCATCAACCCGTGAGATCACATGATGAGCAATTAAACAATTTAATTCTTTAGCTACTTCCGTTCCTACTTCAACGGCAGCTTGAACCGCGGCAACGTCACCAATCAGTTCCACAGTTGTTAAACCGCCATTAATAATTTCAGCTTTTAACAAAGTAACGTCGGCGGCTTTCAATGCCGCATCGGCCACACTAATGGCACCTAAAAATCCTTTGACTTCGACCATTCCTAATGCTTTCATTCAGGTCACATCCTTAATAACTCAACGGATTGTCAGCGATATTTTGAATGACTTGTTCAAACGCACTGCAAGCAGCTTTACATGCAGATTGACTACCTGTCAATAAGGCACCGCCAAAGTTCGTTTCAGAAGGTGGGCCATAAAAGACACCCATTTGAACATCGGCAGCTTTCATTGCTGCATCTAAGCCAACCATTGCTTCTAGCGGTGGTGCAATCAGATAAGCAATCGCTTCACCTTCAGGAATATTCGCTTGTTCAGATAAAAAGCTACCCGTTCTTGATACTACATGTGCAAAATAAACAATACTGTCATCTTCGTTAGCACTATAGAAGCTGGCTTCTTCTTCAATGACTTGCGTAATGACACTCAAGCCACTATTGACTTCAGCAGGACTCGGACCAGCAATAATGCCAATCACTTCACCGGCTAATTTGGTTGAAGCATTTGCTGCGCCAGCATACATACTTTTACCGTAAACTACAGTAACATCGGCGGCTTTGGTTGCTTCATCTAATGCAACATAAGTGACATCATCACAATCGGAAGTAACAATTCCTAATGAGCGATGTTCTGGTTTCAATGATAATTCTTTTGCTAATGCCGGATCGACATTGGGAATGACTTTCATACTTAGGACATTTGCGCCTAGACGATCATTTTTCATGAGAAATCCTCCTTTATTCAGCTTCTTTTAAATCAATACCAGATTTTTTCTTGTCTAACATTTTTTTGATAATTTCGGCAATGTAGGCCCCTGCTTCAACAGCCGGTGTCCCACCTTTGTGAATATTTGAAATAACTGTCCGCCGTGCTTCTGGCATACCGACAGTTGGTTTGTAAGCAATGTAGGCACTCATAGATTCAGCTGTTACTAAACCAGGACGTTCGCCAACTAGCAAGCAAACAACATCAGCGTCAGTGATTTCACCAATTTTATCCATTGCTGGCACGCGACAATATTTAACAAAAACTACATTGTCGAAATCTAAGTTGTACATGTTTAATCCTTGTTTAATTGCTGGCAGGACTTCTTTAATATTCGCTTCGATAGCAGCTGAACTAAGGCCATCCCCTACGACCATTTGGATTTTGGCTTTTGGTGTCGTATTTTTCCGAATGATTTCACTATTTTCTTCATCAAATTGACGACCATAATCTGGACGTGTTAAATATTCATCTTTACTGTTACAGATTGTTTTTGTAGAAATAAAATTCATTTCTTTTACCAAGTCTTCACTTACGTCTGAAAAGACCGCATCTTGTGCTGCCGCATGGTCTGCTCGGAAACGTAATGTTGAACTAGTCATATAACGCGTCCCTGCACGACCAACGCCTAAACGAGCTGGCGAGAAAGCTTTCATTTTTAATAGTGCTTCAGGATCTACGGCATTTTTCAATAGTAATTGTTTACGTAAATCTACTTCAGTAATGTCAGGAATTAGGCCTTCTTCAATTTCTGTCGTTTCAGTGACGTGTGTTGTGACTGGTTTTTCTTCAGCAGTCACAGTGGCAGTCGAAACCGCTTGATTGTCAGCGACCATTTCTGTTAAAATTCCGGCAATCATTTCTTTTAATTCTTTTTCGTTCATTTGTATTCTCACCTCGTTTATTTAATAAATACAGATGCATCGCCAGCGCGACTTGTTAATTTTCCGTTTTCCATTAAGCCCATTTTTTCCATCCATTCTTCAAATTCTTTAATTGGACGTAAGCCTAATGTTTCACGAATCGTCGCAGTTTCATGGAACCCAGTTGTTTGATAATTTAACATGACATCATCGCCATGAGGAATCCCCATGATATACGTACAACCAGCTGTTGCTAATAACATTGCTAAGTTTTCCATATCATTTTGATCAGCTTTCATATGGTTGGTGTAGCAGACATCACAGCCCATTGAAATTCCAGTTAATTTGCCCATGAAATGATCTTCTAAACCAGCGCGGATGACTTGTTTTGAATCGTAAAGATATTCTGGTCCAATAAAGCCGACAACGGTATTTACAATATACGGATCAAATTTTTTGGCTAAGCCATAACAACGCGCTTCCATTGTCACTTGGTCTGCGCCAAAGTTCGCTTCAGAAGAAAGTTCTGAGCCTTGACCTGTTTCAAAATACATCACATTAGGACCAGCTGCTTGACCACTGTGAAGCGCTAAATCTTGTGCTTCAGCTAAAATTTCTGCATTTAAACCAAATGCTGTGTTCCCTTTTTCTGAACCAGCGATGGATTGAAAGACTAAGCCAGTTGGCGCGCCTTGTCGCATGGCTTCCATTTGTGTCGTTACGTGAGCAAGCACGCAAGTTTGTGTTGGAATTTCCCATTCACTGCGGAACTCTTCAAATTTGTTTAAGATCCGTTTAACACTTTCTGTAGAATCATCAACAGGATTCAAACCAATTAAGGCATCACCGGCGCCATAAGAAAGACCTTCCATAACTGATGCCATAATGCCATCGACATTATCGGTTGGATGGTTCGGCTGTAAACGATTTGAAAAAGTTCCGGGACGGCCAATTGTTGTGTTGGCGGTTTTTTCAATATTGATTTTTTTTGCGCCAACAATTAGATCCATGTTGGACATTAATTTACAGACAGCAGCAATCATTTCAGAAGTGAGTCCACGGGAAATTCGTTTGATATCAAAATCGGTTGTTTCCGAAGATAAGATAAATTCGCGTAATTCTGCAACTGTCCAATGTTTAATACTTTCAAAAATTCGCATATTGACTTGGTCAATAATAATGCGTGTCACTTCGTCTTCGTCATAATCAACAACGGGATTGTTAAACAAGTCATTTAAGGACAATTCCGATAAAACGACTTTCGCTGCCACGCGTTCTTCGGCTGAATTAGCAGCTACGCCAGCTAACTTGTCGCCAGACTTTTCTTCATTGGCTTTGGCTAAGACTTCTTTAACGGATGTAAATTGATAGACTTTGCCAAATAGTTTGGTTTTTAAAATCATCTTTGTGTCGCTCCTTTTTAATTAAATACTAAGGTCTTAACAATGACTGGAAGGACGGCTCCTTCTGCCACTGGTAAACCGATATCTACATAATCACCGTTTTCTACTTTGACCGAATCAAGACAGATAAACGGATAGTCTTTTGGCAGATGGGCACTTAAGGCATGCCCTAAAGCTTTCGCCATGTCTTCATCCACCATAACAATAATGGGAATTTGTTCAGCAACTAAACTAGCTAATCCTTCCACAATCCCTTGACCATAGCGTTGAATATCAGCAAATGTTGGATTGCTCATGCCTCTAATTGCTAGGGCAATCTGGGGTGTTTCTTCAATACGATGCCAATTGAGTTTTTCTTGGATTCGCTGGCCTAATTCTGTCACAGTAAGGGTTTCATCCTCTTGCGCTAATTTTAGAATTGGGATATTTTTTATCGGCAAAATTTGCTCACGATAAGCGATCGTGCTTCCGCTAATTTCAGCAGTATGTGAACCTGCTCCGACGACCGTCGCTCGGATTGTTTCTGCGCTTTCTAAGACTTCTTTTTCCGAAAAAATCAGTGACTTTCTCAAGTATTTCCCTAAAAGTAAGCCGATGTCCCCATATTTAAAGAGATTCGTACTTGTCGTATTTAAGCAATCAGCCACACCACCAGAAAATGTTACAATTGGTAATTCCTCACCTTTTCGTAGTGGATGGTTGGTTACTAATAACTGGTAGAACGGACTTTGTGTCCCCAAGCCAATGCTATTTTCTAACACGGCAACTAATTCCGAAATAATTGGCAGTAAGTTTTGTTCGGTGGCTTGGTCACCAAGGTGCAAGGTTAGCCCTTTTTTATTTATAATTTCTTGAATCTTCGGAGCTATATAGGTGATTTTTTTTTGTTGATCTAATTTAATTAAGCGTCCGCCAATGTCAAAACAAGCCGTGTCAATCACTTCACCATCTTTAAAGACAGCTAAATTTGTCGTTCCACCACCAATGTCTAAATTAACCACTGGTTTGCGTTTCGTTTCAGAATAAGTTTGAGCACCAGCGCCTTTCCCGGCAATGATACTTTCTAAATCAGGTCCAGCCGTAGCAACGACAAAATCACCTGCATAGCCACTAAGTGCTCGTAGCACATTGTTGGCATTGCTTTTTCGAGCAGTTTCACCTGTGATAATTACCGCACCCATTTGAATATCTTGTTTATGAATGTCTGCTTGGCGATATTGCTCCGCTACAAACGCTTTGATAGGTTCAGCATCAATTTCTGATTGGTTAAGTAAGGGTGTAAAGATAATGTCACTTCGGTAAATGACTTTTTTATCAGAAATGCTGATACGTGGTACTGTAAACGCAGAGGCAAAATTTTCAACAGTTAATTCTGACAAGACTAATTGGGTTGTAGACGTCCCTAAATCAATCCCCACGGTTAAAAGTGTTTCTTTCGACATCGCCTGACTCGCCTCCTTTTGCATACAAAAAGGCACTTAAAGAATCGTTAGAAAATTTCTTTCTACTTTTCTTTAAGCGCCTTTGCTTAATCAATGAACAACATCACTGGTGTTCTGTTCGAAATAGAAACAGGTTTTAGTTCCCTGTTTATTGGATTCAATTGTAATTTTTCCTTTTAATTTATCTTTTACGTAGCTTTTGACAATCATCAAACCTAAACTGGTCTCGTTACTTTGATGAACGTCATAGCCTTTACCATTATCTGTAACAGTAATGGTAATCATTTTATTATCTAATGTTCCACTAAGTTTAACAACGCCACTTGTTTGTGGCTCAAATGCATGATCAAAAATGTTTTGTAATAGTTCGTTGACAACAAGGGAAATGGTGACCATTTGTTCGCTAGAAACCATAATGGCTGGATCAACATCCATCATCATCTCAATGGGTTGTGCGCCTTGAAAAAGATGTCTAAAATTATACATCACTGCTTCCAATGTTTGCCGTAAAGCAACGTCATCTTTGACTTGTTTTGACAGCAATTCATGGGTGGCTGCAATCGCCATAATTCGATTGACACTTTCATGAAGGACTTTCTTTGCTTCGGGGCTTTGCGTTCGCCGTTCTTGAATACGCAATAAGGAAACCACCGATTGCAAGTTATTTTTAACACGATGATGAATTTCACGAATCGCAACAGATTTGGAAATAATTTCCGCTTCTTTTTCTTTAAATTCTGTATTGTCTTGAATAATCATAATCAGTTGTTCTTCTGATGCCAACCACACTTTCCGAACCTTAAAATAATAATTAAGGTAAGTCGTTTTGCTTTCAATTGGTTGATTACTCATTTTATATTTCATTTGATACAACACATATTCAAAAGTTGTATAATCGATGGACAAATTGTCATAGCTCATTCCAATGATATTGTCCCGATAACCAAGTTTGCGATAAAGCTCTTGTGCATTGTGATTGGTAATTAATAAGTGACCCGCCGCATCAAAAATTAAAACGGCTTCTGCCAATTGATCAATAAATAATGCGTCGACTTGACTAGTTGATTTCGCTACTTTTGCTAACTGGCAGTTATTTAGCTCCTCTTTTTGTAAGTCCGCTTGAATCTCTTCATCTGCCGCAATCTCGACAATGATGACACCAATCGTTCGATGTTCATTGCGAATGGGATAGATATTTTGCTTAATCAAACGATTTTCCTGAGTCACTGCTAACAAACCAATGCTATTTAAGCTAGTCTGCATGGTACGCAGAACACCAGGTTCATTTTTTAATAAAGCTTCCATCCCGACGACATCTCCGCTATATAAAGAAGTTGTCTTCGCAGGCGGCTTATGATAAACGACTAGTGCTTGCTGTGACATTTCCTTATACACATCAATAAAAACATCTGCACTTTGATAGAGTGTCGTCGAAGAAAGATAACGTGCTGTACGTTGTAATTCTTTAATGTCTGATTCTGAAAGATTGGTATATTGGTGACATAATTGCTCTAATCGTTTCATTTATTCATCATCCATTACAATCAATTCTGCAATTTCACTCATACGTGCGCGTTTGTTCATACTTAACGTACGCAACATTTGGTAGGCTTCTTCTTCCGATATATGATTTTCTTTTACAAGAATACCTTTGGCTTTTTCGATAATTTTACGTTCTTCTAATTTTAAACTTAATTTATCGATTTGATTTAGTAACAGCTGCGTTTGTTTGCCTCGTTCAATGCTCATTTCAATTGTAGGTATTAATGATTTTTCGTCTAGAGGTTTAACTAAATAACCCAGTGCACCTAATTTTTTAGCCTTGTCCGTATTTTGTACGTCACTGTATGCAGATAAAAAGACAATACTACTGGCTAGTTGGTCTTGAACAATTTTTTTACCTGCTTTTAGACCATCTAAAATTGGCATTTGAATGTCCATTAATACTAGGTCAGGTTGTGTTTTTTTACATACTTCAATTGCTTCAAAACCATCAGCTGCTTCACCGACTACTTCGTACCCTGCTTCTATCACAATATCACGAATATCGAGTCTCGTAATAGGTTCATCATCGACTATTACAATTCGTCCATCCATTTTCTTCACGCCCTTGTCCTTTCAACGCTATGTTCTGGTAATTTTACAAGTTACAGAAAAGTTTAAAATCTGTTGTAAACCTTCAATCACCGCTTGTAAGGCTGCTTCCACTGAGCTTACGTCACCAGAAATGACTACCGATCCAGAAAAACGATCAATAAAACCGATTTGGATATCTCCGCTTTTAGTCGCAATATCAACAGCGATAATTGCCGCTTCGCTCGGAGTGATTGTCAAAATACCTAGTGCATTGCTGGTGCCTTCTGGCAATCCTAATTTTGTATAAATTTCTTTATTAGGACTAGCAATGATGTGCGCTAACGTTACTTGTTTCCCAGGAACATATTCTTGAATCATTCGTTGTTTTTCTTCCAACCAGACTCGCTCCTTTAATTTAGCAAATAAAAAATCCTCAATAAAAAACGTAAAGGTTCCACTTTCGCTTTCTACTAAGGAGCTTCTTTGCTCTTAAATTTTGAAGCACGCCGTTGTGCTACCCACATTATATGTTATCGATTTCATCCTGTCAATCGCTTATAAGATAGAATTTAAAATTTTTGTCACTTCTGCTGCTGTTGGTTGGACAGGATTTGTTTTGGTGCAGCCATCCATCAATGCGCCTTCAGCTATTTTTGGGATCGCAGCTTGGACTTCTTCTTTTGGTAAACCATAGTCACTAAAAGTGGCAGGCATGTTTAATTTTTGACGGAGTTGCTTGATTTGTCGAATAAATTGTTGAACACCAATCCGTGCATTAGTTGTCTGTGTATCATTTAGACAATTTGCTAACTGCGCATAACGTTTAGCTGTTGGTTCGTTGGTGACTTTGCCATTCGCTAAGCCACTGTTATATGCAATGACTTCAGGTAAGAGCATTGCATTCATTCGTCCATGTGGCACATGTAAACGCGCACCTGCCGCATGAGCAATGCCGTGATTCAAGCCTAACGAAGTAACATTAAACGCCATCCCTGCCATACATGAAGCTAAATGCATATTTTCACGAGCTTGTTGGTTGCTACCCTCATTAAAGGCTATTTCTAAATTGTCGAATACCAGGCGAACGACTTTTTCGCACAACGCATCTGAAATCGGATTTGCTTCTGTTGAAACATACGCTTCAATAACATGCGTTAAGACGTCCATTCCTGTATCCGCTGTGATTTTTGGTGGCACACTCATCACTAAATTTGTATCTAAAATCGCAATTTCTGGTTGAATTTCATCCGTTACAAGCGGGATTTTGGTGCCAGTTTCTGCAACCGTAATCACTGAAAAATTCGTAACTTCTGAACCAGTTCCACTAGTTGTAGGAACCGCAATAAACTCAGCAATCTGAGTTTGCAAAGTACGTTTGCCAAAAAATTTCATTGCTTTGGCCGCATCAATAGCGGATCCCCCACCTAAAGCTAATATCGTATCTCCTTGAAATGCCGCTAACTGCTTAATTCCCGCAGCAATCTTATCAATTGGTGGATCGGGGATGATGTCACTAAAAATTTGCCATTCACTTTTTGTTAAATGCTTTGTCACTTCATTCACAAATCCAGAGTCAACCATGAATGGATCTGTGACAATGAAAACACGTCTATCATGAAGTGTTTCCAAATTGGCTAATGCGCCTTCTCCTACCCATAGTTCGGTAGGGAAATGAATTGTTTTCATCTCAATTCCTCCTTAATAAAATACAAAAAGACACTTCAAACAAACGAAAAATCATCTGTCTGAAGCGTCTTTGCTTCCTTATGTATACGCCATTGTACACGAAACCTTATCCATAGAGTACAACGCCTTTAATTAATTGTCAATAAAAAAAGGGAATATAGCAGTACGTCATTGTACCTGAAATCTCCTTCAACATTGAAAGACCAGCCCAAAATTCCCAAAAGCACTTCCTCGTGCCATTAATTGGATTAATACAAATATCTTGGGCTGGATTTTCAACACAAGCGTTGTTAAGAAACATCCTGTTTTGCCTCGAAACAGCATGCCCAATAATGAAAAAATGAAAAGACCTGACTTAAAAGCAACCTTGCTTCTTCACAGTGGCGGGACCGTGCCAGATTCTCACTGGCTTCCATTCATATTTTTCATAAAATATTCGTTTAATCTATCTGAAATTTACCATAAGTTTTTTAGAAAAGCAACTGTTTACAATCCATCTTCTTTAATTTTGTGGAAAACTTTTTCGCTTCGTTCATAAAAAACATCAGGTCGTTGTGCTTGAACATTTAAATAGCGAGCCAACGCATAAAAATAATCTGATAAACGATTGGTAAAAATCAATACCTCTTCGTTAATTTTGGCTGTCCAATTTAAACGAACAATGATGCGTTCTGCGCGCCGTGCAATCGTCCGAGCCACATGAACCATACTGGCTGCTGGGGTTCCGCCAGGTAAAATAAAACGATCAATATCTGGTGATTGTGCAGTGTAGAAATCAATCCGCTGTTCTAGCCAATGCACACTTTCCTTTTGTAATTTAAATGGTCGTTGTGCTTCAATCGGTGTTGACAAATCTGTTCCCGCATCAAAAAGTAAATGTTGTAAAGCTTCTAGTTCTCCTTTAATTTCTTGATTTTCTTGTGGAAGTTGGCTGATAATATAGCCGACCCAAGAATTCAATTCATCAATCGTTCCATAACTTTCAACTCGATCAGAATCCTTAGCGACGGTTGAGCTGCCGACTAATTTCGTCATTCCCTTATCGCCAGTTTTTGTATAAATTTTCATTCTGCTTCATCCTCCTCTAAATAATCTACTAATTCTTGCAAGCCAATTTTTTCAACAGAAGAAATTTCAAAAATTCTTGTTGCACCCGCACTTTTTAATTGTTGCCGAACAATCTCTAACTGCTGAGAATCTTGTGCTAAATCAATCTTGGTTAAAATACCAATGATTTCTTTCGGGAAAATACTACCAAATCCTGGTGAAAAAACTTGTTGTGTTTCTACAGCACTTTGAACCAAACCAATCACATCTGCTTCTGCCGCTGTGACGTTTAACGCATTATAATATTGTCGATGCAAAATAAACTCGCCCGGTGTATCAATCATTTCTGTATGAAATTCCACCGCCTGTGTTTTATCATAAATTAATTCTTTGCCTTGCAGAGCTTGACATAACGTGGTTTTGCCACAACCGATAGCTCCCATTAAAATGATTCGTTTCATCGCTACCTCCATAAAAAAGGAGCCCAAAGCAAGTACCATCACGTACTTAGTCTTGGGCTCCTTTGCCGATTTGTTAAAACACGCCATTGTGTTTCTGATTCTTTGCCTTTATCTTACCTGTTTCCAAAAAACTTGTCAAAATTATTGAATAGTTTCCCAAACTTTATGTTGTTTCTGAAAATAGGAGACAATATCTGTTTCAAAAATTGTTTGTAAAAATTCTTTGGAAGCCAACGTTTGAAAATCACCTTGCGCGGCCACTTTCCCTTGCTTCATAAACACAATTTTTTCACTTAGCGTTAACGCTAAACGGATATCATGAAACACCCCGATTAACGTTTTCCCTTCTTGCGCACTCCACTCATTTAACTGCTGAATCAATTCTTGTTGATACCGAATATCCAAATGATTATTGGGTTCATCCAATAAAATAATTTCTGGATCTTGTACAAATAATTTAGCCAAAAATACTCGTTGTTGTTGTCCTCCTGAAAGCTGATTGACAACTTTATCTTTTAAAGGCAATAAACCCGTGCGTTCTATATAATAAAGGACTCGTTCTTTTTCTTGTTTAGAAACAATAGGTAAAAAACGTTTTGCTTGTTGTCGATACGCCCCCATCAAAACTGTTTCGTAGACCGTATAATCAAAAGCAACTGTCGTGAATTGACTCATCATCGCTACTTTCGTTGCCAATTCCTTCCGCTTTTGTCCATGAACTTCTTGACCATCAATTAAAACAGAACCACTATAAGGGACAAGTCCGGCAATCGTTTTTAAAAGTGTCGTTTTACCGCAACCATTTGGACCTAAAATACAAGTTTTACTACCTGTCGGAAAAACGAGGGAAATATCTTTTAAAATGGGGGTTTGTTGGAGTGTTACAGCTGTTTTTTTTAATTCAATCATGCAGCAACGCCCCTTTTTTTAAAGTAAATATACAAGAAGAATGGCGCTCCAATCAAGGCTGTTACGGCCCCGATGGGAATTTCTCTTGGTGATAAAATCGTGCGGGCAATTGTGTCCCCTAGTACCATGATGGTCCCACCTAAGATTGCTGAACCGGGAATCAGCCAGCGATGAGTCGCCCCTAGATAGCGACGGACAATATGTGGCGCTATTAAATCAACAAAACCAATCACACCGACAAATGAAACCGCACTTCCTGCTAGTAAACTAGCCAAAAGAATAATGCGTAGTTTTGCTGTTTTGACTTCTACTCCCGCTAACATCGCATGTTCTTCTCCTAAGCCAAGAACATCCAATGCGTTGGCATCAAACCAAAGAAACAAACTGCTGACAAGCAAGATTGGACAATAAATAGCAATTTTTTGCCAATTACTGCCAGAAAAACTACCCATTTGCCAAAAGACTAATTGTTTCAAATAATCTTGGAAAAGTGCTGTAATCAACGTCAAAATAGCACCGACAAACAAGGTCATAATCATCCCCACTAAAACAACTGTTTGATTAGACATTTGACTATCCATTGTTTGCGTAAATAACAAAACTAAAAAGACCGTTGCTAAGCCAAAGATAAAACCAGTTAAAGGCAATAAAAATGCCCCTAAAATCGAAGCAGTTACTCCAGTTACCATGATTAACGCAGCGCCTAAGGATGCTCCCGCTGATACGCCCAAAGTATATGAAGAAGCTAAAGGATTACCTAAGAGTGATTGCATCACCGTGCCACTTACTGCTAAGCCTGCGCCCACGAGATAGGCCATCACGACACGCGGTAACCGTACATTCCAGATGATTCCCTCTAAAATCCCGTCTTCTGAAACCGTCTTTTTCACTAAAATTTGAAGCAAATCCGTTAACGAAATCTGAACACTTCCAATTTTAATACCCAAAAAGAGCATGCTCATACTGATCAAGAGCATCAGTATGAGACACGTTTTTTTACTCATCTTTTAAATCCTTGTATTCCTCTGGATAAACAGCTTTTGCCATTTGTTTTAATGCTTTGGTAATGTGGTTATTTGGTAAAGAGCTAGACATGTTATCGATTTCGAAAACTTCTTTGTTTTGAACTGCAGGAACGTTTTCCCAGTTTTTACGAGCTAAAATTTCTTTGGCGGGATCTTTCATATAGTTAACATTGGTTAAAATGACTTCTGGTTTTGCAGCAATGGCCGCTTCTTCTGTCACTGGTAACCAGCCTTTTTCATTTGCCAAAACATTTTTTGCCCCAATTGTTTCAATCATTTCATTTAAAAATGTCCCATTACCAAAACTATAAATGTCTGGTAAGGCAGCCACTTCAAACAAAACAGTTTTTGGTTTTTTAATAGTTTTCCCAATTTTCGCTACTTCGTCGATTTCTTGATCCATTGTTTTGATTAACTTTTGTCCTTTTTCATGTTCAGATAAGCTATCCGCGATGAATTGGACGTCTTCTTTGATTGCTTTGATACTTGTACTAGTGGGGATATTAACGACTGTAATTCCAGCATCTTCCACTTGTTTCCAAACACTTTCTGAGCTAGCTAAATTGATGTCATTCACATAAACAATTTGTGGTTTCAAGGCAATCAATTTTTCGGCATCGACAGCCATCATATCCATTTGTGGTAATTTTTTTAAATCAGTCATCATTGTACTACTTTGAGTATCAACTGCGATTAATTGGTCGGTTTTACCTAAGTCTTCAATCACTTCTGTTGTTGATGGTACTAGGGAAATAATTTTGGTTGCTTCTTTGGGTAAAGTAATTTCTTTGCCGCTACGGTCTTTGGTTGGTAACGTTACTTCTGTTTTTTCAGAAGAGGTAGTTGCTTTCTTTTCCTGTTTACCACATCCTGCTAAGCCAAGTGTTGCTACTAAACCTAAAGTCATCATTGTTAAAGTAAATTTTTTCATTTTTTCATCCTCGCATTCGTCTATTTTATTTTGGGGAAAATTTTCTGAAATGAACCTCCTTTGTCTCAACGTCAAAACAATACAAAAAAACCACTTTTTTCTCCAATAGAAAAAAAGCAGTCACTTAACTATGCTAATGATATACTCAGCCAGTTATCTTCAAAGCCCCTTCTTTTTCCTACAAAAGAATGATTAGACTTATCAAGCCGGTATCCTGACTTAGCTTCTTCTTACTCCCAATCCTTCCAGAATAATCTGTGGTCTTATTGGTTTCATCCACCATACAGTAGGTAGGTCTGTAGAGGATTCGCACCTCTTTCCCTGACACTTCATAAGTACATATATATTGTATCTTCGTTGATAACTAATTTTCAAACCAGTGATTAGACGTCTTTGTCTAATGACACACATTTATTATAACGGTTATCAACCATTTGTCAACGCTTCCTCAAGCAAAAGAAAAACTTTTCTTGTTTTAGTTATTAGACGTTGTTCCGTTTTTCTATTCATGATAAAATAAATCCTAGTTTGAATAAGAAAGAGGTTAACTTGATGAAAATCGTCATTTTGTTACTTGTTGCCTATTTATTAGGTTCGATTCCCTCAGGTGTTTGGATTGGTAAACTTTTCTTTAAAAAAGATATACGCCAATTTGGGAGTGGGAATACAGGAACAACCAATACATTTCGTGTCTTAGGGAAACCTGCCGGAATTACGGTATTATTAATGGATATCTTGAAAGGAACGTTAGCCACTTCATTACCCTATTTGTTTGGTTTACAAGGCGTGAACCCACTCTTCTTTGGGGTAGCAGCTGTTTTAGGGCATACCTTCCCTATTTTTGCCAATTTCAAAGGTGGTAAAGCCGTAGCCACTAGCGCTGGCATGTTATTAGCATACAGCCCCACATTTTTTATTTATTCTGCTCTTATTTTTGTGATTTGTCTGTATCTAACCAGTATGGTGAGTTTAACAAGTATGATTAGCGCTGTACTAATTACACTTTCTACTATTATTTTGCCTTTCACTGTCCCAGCTATTTTACCAACATTTAACTGGTTATTAACCGTGATTGCGATTGCTTTGACTACTTTTATCTTTGTCCGTCATCGTGAAAACATTCAGCGAATTAAAAATGGAACAGAAAGTCGCCTCTCTTTTGGCTTACGTGCAAAAAAATAAAGAAAAAGGCTGTGAACAAATAATGTTCACAGCCTTTTTCTTTATTTTACACTAATCATATACTGTGTTTTAAATAGTTCGTTAGCTGGTAACTTATTGATGCCAAATTTTTCAGCAAGTTGGCCAGTTGCGTCGACAGCATCAGCAATCCCGCACCAAGGTTCGATACAGACAAAAGGCGCTTCTTTCGGTGTCGGTGACCAAATCCCCACAAAAGGCATTTCTGGATAACTCAAAGTGACTTGATGGTCACTTTCGTCTGTGGCAATCGTAATTGCTGTTTGACCTTTTGTTTCAAAAATCATTGCATCATTTTCAAATAATTGATGCGTTAAGTCAAAGCTGGTATTCGTTTGGGCTAGCGTTTTATTCGCTAAATCAATAAACGGGCCTGCTAAGGGAATTTGTGTCCGTGATTTTTTAGGTGAAAAACTTAGATAATAATCTTCAAACGTTAGTGAAGATTCTAAAGGTACATTAAAGGCTGGATGACCACCAATCCCAAAATACATCTCTTCTTTCCCTGTATTTTCTACTTGGTAGTTTACAGTCAATTCTTGGTGTTCTAATGTATAAGTAATCACTAGTTCAAAATCAAAAGGATACTTCTTCTTGGTTTCTTTTGTTGATTTTAGTGAAAAAGAAACTTCTTCTCCACCTTTTTCAATCACATCAAATACTTGATCACGAGCAAAACCATGTTGAGTTAAATGATACGCTTGATTTTGGTACATATACGTATCTTCTTTTAGACGACCGACAATCGGAAAAAGTACGGGCGCATGGCGGGCCCAAAATTCAGGATTTCCTTGCCAAATATATTCAATGCCGGTTTCTTTTGATTGTAAACTTACTAATTCTGCTCCTTCTTCAGCAAATGTTGCGATTAGAAATTCATTTTCAATTTGTACAGTCATTGCGTTGTCCTCCTAGTTGATACGAGCAATTGCTTATTTTTCCAATTCTTTAATAAATTGTTGATTTAACACTTTTAAATAAGTCCCTTTCATACCAAGAGAACGTGATTCAATAATTCCAGCTGATTCTAATTTTCTTAAGGCATTCACAATTACGGAACGAGTAATGCCTATTTCATCTGCAATACTTGAAGCAGTTAAACGACCTTCTTCGCCATCTAAGGCTTCAAAAATGGCATGGACGGCTTTTAATTCACTATAGGAAAGAGTGTTGATGGCCATTTGCACGGCAGTCGCACTGCGAACTTCTGCTTCAATTGTTCTGGATTGATGATACAAAATTTGCATGCCGACAACGGTCGCACTATATTCAGCTAACACTAAATCATCCTCGTTAAAGGATTTTTCAACACGCGCTAAAATAATCGTACCCAAGCGTTTGCCAGCACCGTACAAAGGCACAATAGTGGTTAACCCAAACGGATACAGCTCTCGTGATTCAAAAGGAAATGCAGTTAAATCACTATCTATTGGAATATTGGCTTCGGTTACTTTGAGCATATCCACGGCCTCGGTGTATCCTTGAGGAAATTTTTTCTCTTTAAACATATTTTTGATACGGGCATTATTAACATCTAATTTTTCAGTATACCCCAACAAATCCCCTGAACTGCTAATAATATACGCATTACTTTCTAAAATATCCCCTAAAATCATTGCCATTTTGTTGTACGGAAGTTCTGCTTGTACGTCAAACAAATTATTTTTTTGCAAAAGCTCGTTCACTTGACGTGTTTTTTCTAATAATGTAGCCATCTTTTCTCCTCCAGCCTTTTTTATAAGATGTAACGACTTAAATCTTCATTTTGAACAATGTCATTCAATTTTTCATTGACATATGCTTCGGTAATCGTAATTTCACCCATTTGCATATCTGGTGCTTCATATAATAAATCTTCTAATAAACGTTCTAAAATTGTGTGTAAACGACGCGCCCCAATATTATCTGTATCACGGTTTACATCATAAGCGATGTGTGCTAACCGTTCAATTGCTTCTTTTGTAAAGATGACTGAAACATTTTCTGTGCCAATTAATGCTACATATTGTTTAATTAAAGCATTGTTTGGCTCGGTTAAGATACTTACGAAGTCATCCGCCGTTAAATCATCTAATTCAACTCGAATTGGGAAGCGACCTTGTAATTCTGGAATCAAGTCACTTGGTTTTGACAAGTGGAAAGCACCTGAAGCGATAAATAAAATGTGATCTGTTTGTAAAGGACCATACTTCGTGTTAACTTGGGAGCCTTCAACAATCGGCAAAATGTCTCTTTGTACTCCTTCACGAGAGACTTCGCCCGAATTTTGTTGGCTTTTAGAGGTGATTTTATCAATCTCATCGATAAAAATAATTCCGCTTGATTCAGCTAAACGAATCGCTTCACTATGAATATCAGCATCATTGACAATTTTTGCTGATTCTTCTTTCACTAATAAGTCTTGTGCTTCTTTCACCGTTACAGTACGTTCGATTTTTTTCTTCGGTGACAGAGCGCCTAACGTTTCATTTAAGTCGATGCCCATTTGTTCTAGGCCATTGTTCATAGCTGGCATCGTTTTCTTCGGTTCTTCAATTTCAATTGTTACTTCACGATTATCTAATAGACCTTTTTCCAGCTGTTCCAAAATTGTTCGGCGATTCGCTCGAATATCTTCCGTTACTTCTTCTTGTGCTTCTTGCTGTTGCTGAGCCATGTTAAACATGTTCATCATTTGTTCAAATTGATTACCGCCAGCCTGTTTTTGTTCTTTTTTAATTCCAGGCACTAATACTTTGACTAAACGTTGATTGGCCTTTTTCAACGCTTGCGCATACACGCGACTGTATTGTTGTTTTTCAACAATTTGAATCGCATTTTCTACTAAATCCCGAACCATTGATTCGACATCCCGACCGACATAGCCTACTTCTGTAAATTTGGTTGCTTCAACTTTTACAAAAGGCGCATTGACAATTTTTGCGAGACGACGAGCAATCTCAGTTTTACCAACACCTGTTGGTCCAATCATTAGTAAGTTTTTAGGCGTAATATCTTGTTGCATATTTTCTTCTAATTGCAAGCGACGATAGCGGTTACGTAAAGCTACCGCCACTGATTTTTTGGCAGCTTGCTGTCCAACAATATATTGATCTAGTTCTTTGACTATTTCTTTTGGTGTTTTGTTTAATTCATTCATGGATTTTCCCTCGCTTATAATTCTTCTACAATGATATTATGATTCGTAAATACACAGATATCTGCAGCAATATTTAAGGCATTTTTAGCAATCTCTTTCGCTGGCATTTCTTTATCACCAAAGTTTTTCATGGCTCTTGCAGCGGACAAAGCAAAATTACCGCCAGAACCAATTGCTAAAATACCATCGTCTGGTGTGATGACTTCCCCAGTTCCTGAAACTAAGAGCATTTCTTCCTTATTCATCACAATCAGCATAGCTTCTAATTTTTGCATAGACTGTTGTGTCCGCCACTCTTGGGCTAACTCAACCGCAGCTCTCGTTAAGTTTCCGTTGTATTCATTTAATTTTCTTTCAAACTTTTCTTCTAATGTAAAGGCATCTGCCACACTTCCTGCAAAACCGACAACGACTTCATCATTGTAAATACGGCGCACTTTTTTGGCTGTACCTTTCATAACGACAGATTCGCCCATTGTTACTTGGCCGTCACCAGCCATTGCAAATTTTCCATCTTTTTCGACTGCACAAATTGTTGTAGAGTGAAATTGTGATTCAACCATTATTGTTCCTCCTAGACGTTTACCTCCATTATGCACGAGGATGAAACGTTCGATAATTTTTTTGTAAACTTTCTTTTGTCACATGCGCATATATCTGAGTTGTTGATAAATTAGCATGTCCTAATAATTCTTGAACTGTCCGCATATCGGCGCCATTATTTAATAAGTGTGTCGCAAATGTATGGCGTAACATGTGGGGATGAATTTCCGCATTTAATGAACTTTTTTTAATTAGTTGGTTTAAGACATATTCAATCCCTGTTGGCGTGATTTGTTCACCATGATGATTAACAAAGACATACGGATGCTTTTTTTGATATTTTGTCATTAATAGCGCGCGGCCATTCTCTAAGTAATCCTTTAAGGCGTCTTGTGCAAATGAACCAAAAGGCACATAGCGATCTTTATTTCCTTTTCCGTGAACCAATAAAACAGAAGCTTGAAAGTCAACTGCGTCCACCGTTAAGTTCGCACATTCACTGACCCGAATGCCAGTCCCATAAAGAACTTCTAGCAACGCTTGATTTCTCAAATCAAGAGGTTGCTCCCCTTGTGCGCTCTCAAATAATGCATCCATTTCTTTTTCATAAAAAAAACGGGGCAACCGTAACTGTTTCTTTTTCATATGAACATAGGAAAAAGGATTCTCTTGGATTGCTTCATTTTTTAATAAGAATTGATAAAAAGAACGCAAACTGGCAATTTTTCGACTAATCGAATTACGGCTATATTCCTGATCGTACAATTCGCTCAAATAAGCCCGAACATCCAAATGTTCCACAGTCAAATAATTGTCATTACCTGAAGTCTTTAAAAACGAAAAAAAATGTTGTATATCTTCTTGATATGCTTTTTTTGTTTTTTCTGAATAGCCTCTTTCGACAATAAGATAACGAGCAAATAACTCAGGCCAATTCTTTTCTTCCATGTGATAGCCCTCCTCATTCGATTACAAAGTAACTTTAGCATAACCTTTTTCAAAAGACAATTAAGTTGTCAGAATTTAATCAATATTTCTAAATATGTTCACAATTTTAACTATTCTTTAGCTTTTGTTATTTTTTTCTAAAAATTAAAAGACTGAGTATCATCGCATTTCTTAGCAATGATGCTCGGTCTTTTCTCATATTTTTTCTAATTTAGTCTAAAGATTGGATAACTTGAGCTTGGACATCTAAGGCCCGATTAGCAATTGCTTCATAGCGTTCTTTTTTGTCACGAATTCGTTCAGGTAACTCTGGGAAAAGCCCAAAGTTTGCATTCATTGGTTGGAAATGTTTGCCTTCTGCATGTGTAATATAATAAGCCATACTTCCTAAAGTCGTTTCGCGAGGGAATTCAATCGGCTCTTCCCCTTTGGCAAGACGAGCTGCGTTAATACCTGCAAGTAAACCACTTGCCGCGCTTTCAACATATCCTTCAACACCAGTCATTTGTCCAGCAAAAAACAGATCGTCACGTTTTTTTGATTGGTAGGTTGGTTTTAGCAACTCTGGAGAATTCATAAAACTATTACGGTGCATGACGCCATAGCGAACAAATTCAGCATTTTCTAATCCCGGAATCATACGGAATACTCGTTTTTGTTCACCCCATTTTAAATGCGTTTGGAAACCAACAATATTGTATAAAGAAGCTGCAGCATTGTCTTGACGTAATTGAATTACAGCATAAGGGCGTTTACCTGTTTTAGGGTCTTCTAGTCCGACAGGTTTCATTGGGCCAAACAACATGGTTTTAATGCCACGTTGCGCCATTACTTCGATGGGCATACAGCCTTCGAAAAACTTCTCTTTTTCAAACGTGCGTAAAGGAACCACTTCTGCATTGACTAGTGCTTCATGAAAAGCATTGAATTCTTCTTCAGTCATCGGACAGTTTAAGTAAGCCGCTTCGCCCTTGTTATAACGAGATTTTAAATAAACTTTATCCATGTCAATTGTTGATTTATCAATAATTGGTGCTGCTGCATCGTAAAAATAAAAGCCTTCAGAACCATTAAATTCTTGAATTTTTTGAGATAAGCTTTCAGAGGTTAAGGGCCCCGTTGCAATAATTACAATCCCTTCCGGAATATCAGTGATCTCTTCATTTTTGATTGTAATTAATGGATGACTTTTAATTTTTTCAGTGATTGTTTCAGAAAAAGAATCACGGTCAACTGCTAAGGCGCCGCCAGCTGGTACAGCGGTTTGATCTGCACTACCAATAATGATTGAATTTAAACGGCGCATTTCTTCTTTCAAAACACCTACCGCATTGGTTAAACTATTTCCACGTAATGAATTAGAACAAACTAACTCTGCAAAATTTTCTGTTTGATGCGCTGGTGTCTTTTTGACAGGGCGCATTTCATATAAATCAACTGGTACGCCAGCATTGGCCACTTGCCATGCCGCTTCACTTCCGGCTAAACCGGCACCAATAATTGTGACTTTTTTTGTCATGTATAAAAATTCCTTTCTATGTCAAGAAGTTAAGAGCTGTCTCTTACAAACTCAATTCATTTTACTAAAAGAGAAGACCGAAGTAAATTCTTCGGTCTCAATTTTTCTTATTTTTGGACGTTTTCTTCATAATCGCCATTGATACAAACGACTTGTTTGCCGCCTTTAACTTTTTTCTCTACTAAATATTGCCCACATTTTGGACATGGCCGGCCTACTGGTTTGTCCCAAGAAGTGAAGTCACACTCTGGGTACCGACTACAGCCATAGAAAATTCGATTTTTCTTTGATTTGCGTTCGATAACTTGTCCTTCGTGACACACAGGACACGTCACGCCAATTTCTTTGACAATCGCTTTTGTATTCCGACAATCTGGGAAATTACTACATGCATAAAATTTCCCGTAGCGACCCAGTTTAATCACCATTGGATGTCCACATAGTTCGCAGTCAAAGCCTGCTGGTTCATCTTTAATTTGGATTTTTTCAATTTTTTCTTCGGCATTTGTTAATTCTTTTTCGAAGGGCTTGTAGAAGCGATCGACAACTTCAACCCATTTTTCTTGGCCTTCACCGACTTTATCTAGGTCCGTTTCCATTGTCGCTGTAAAATGTGTATCGACAATTTGTGGGAAAAACTCTGAAACTAGGGAATTCACAATTTCACCTAATTCCGTTGGTTCAAACCGTTTATTGGTTAGCTTCACGTAATAACGCCGTTGAATGGTTTCTAATGTTGGCGCATATGTTGATGGTCGGCCCACACCATTTTCTTCTAAAGTCCGGATTAACGTGGCTTCACTAAAACGAGCCGGTGGTTGAGTAAAGTGTTGTTTCGGTTCGATATCGACCGATTTAACAACGTCACCTTCCACTAATTCAGGTAAAATATTTTCCTTGTCTTCTTTACCATCATCGCGTCCTTCAACATATACTTGCATAAACCCTTTAAATTTCACTTTAGAGCCATTGGCAATAAACGTTACGCCGTTTTGTTGAAGCGTGACCTTCATGGTATCTAAAATCGCTGGTGTCATTTGACTAGCAACAAAGCGCGACCAAATAAGAGTATATAATTTTAATTGATCTTTATCTAAATACTTCTTCATTTCATCAGGTGTTCTTAAAACGCTTGACGGACGAACCGCTTCATGGGCATCTTGTGCACCTTGCGTATTTTTTGCTTTGCGGCCGCCATGTGCTGAGAACTCATCTCCGTAGGTCTTTTCAATGAATTCAGCAGCTTCTGCTTTGGCGGAATCGGCAATTCTGGTTGAGTCTGTACGCATGTAGGTAATCAGCCCCACAGTGCCTTGTTTCCCTAAAGCAATTCCCTCATACAATTGTTGCGCAACCATCATGGTTTTACGGGTACGGAAATTTAATTTACGTGCCGCTTCTTGTTGTAAACTACTGGTTGTAAAAGGTAATGCAGGATTACGTTTCCGTTCTTTTTTCTCAACTTTTGTAACATCGTAATCTTTACCGTCAATTCGAGAAGTGATTTCTTTCACCGCTTCTGCATTTGGTAATTTTTTCTTTTTACCATCTACGCCCCAGAAATTTGCTTTGAATTTCTTGCGACCTTTTTGGAAATTCCCATCAATGCTCCAATATTCTTCAGGTTTAAATTCTCGAATTTCATTTTCTCGATCAATAATCATTTTTAAAGCAACAGATTGCACACGACCAGCACTCAAACCTTTTTTGACTTTACGCCATAAAATAGGACTAATCGAGTATCCAACTAAACGGTCTAAAATGCGCCGTGCTTGTTGTGCATCAACTAAATCAACGTTGATGGTTCTAGGTTCTTTAAATGCCGCTTTTACTGCTTCTTTAGTGATCTCATTGAATACCACACGGTTTTTATCTTTTAAATCAAGGCCAAGAAGATAAGCTAAATGCCAAGCAATTGCTTCACCTTCTCGGTCCGGATCGGCTGCGAGATAGACTTTTTCAGCTTTTTTTGCAGCCGCTTTTAAACTTTTGATGACATCGCCTTTTCCGCGAATCGAAATATAATGAGGTTCATAATTATTTTCAATATCAATCCCCATTTTACTTTTTGGTAAATCGCGAATGTGACCAACACTGGCAACCACCTTGTAGTTTCTTCCTAGATATTTTTCAATTGTTTTGGCTTTGGCAGGTGATTCTACAATCACGAGATATTTATAGGCCATTCAATTAGCTCCTTTCGTGTTCGCTTTCCTACTATATAATATATGTAAAAAACGCACAAATCGTAATACATCATATGCTATATAGAATAGGTTTGTCAAGACTAGGCTTTCTAACATTTCTGTCATTTCTGTTTGACTGTCCGAATTTATAAATAAAAAATGCCTATGATTTATAGATTTTATCCTAAAGCATTAAAATACCCAAAACATTCCAAATAAAATGAGTCAAGACAGCAGCTTCAAAGCGACCCGTGCGTAGATAGACCCAACTTAACGCTAAACCCATGCCCCAATAAATAATAAAACTACCTATATCTGTGGGCGTGTGCACAAGTGCAAATAAAATAGAAGAAACGAGTATGCCTATTTTTGAAGCTGGCTTGAAAAACGCTTGAATCCCGACACGAAAAATTCCCTCTTCGAAAATTGGCCCAATCACACCTGCAAAAATAAGTATAAGCCCTTTAGGAATGGCTTGGACAATTTCTTCAACACTTTGTTGGTTAGAGGTCGTCTCTAGTCCTTCCAGACGTAATAAGAAATCACCAAGTATTCCCACACAAAAGATTATCACCAAACCTAACAAGACCACTGGCAAGGTTTCTTTGATTCCTAAAAAAGTCCAAGTTATGAGCTTTTTCTTTTTCAAAAAAGCAACAAATAGATAGACGAAATAGGCACCAAGTCCAACAGCCACTAATCCACTAACAAAGCGAAACCAAAAATTTTCTGTAGAAAATTGAACAAGTGAGACCATCATCAAAGGAATTTGATCCAAAATCAAAAAGCCCAGTAGCTGCATACCAAACAACCATCTTTTTCTAACAACCGTTTCCATTTAGACACTCCTAACTACCAACCAAAAGATTAAAATCTGATTAAATAGTACCGAAGTGAACGTAGGTTGTCAATTCACAATTAGTAAAAGTCACAATTCTTCACAAATATCATCAATTGTCTGAACACATTTAGCGCCGTCCTGAATTAATTCATGGCAGCCTGTTGAAAAAGACTGGAAAATACTTCCCGGTACGGCAAATACCTCGCGCCCGTAATCCATCGCCGCTTGTGCAGTAATTAAAGAGCCACTATTCTTACGAGCTTCCATCACGCAGACCCCTAAAGATAATCCAGCAATAATGCGATTACGTGCAGGAAAATGATATTTTTTCGGTCCACTCCCATTCACATATTCTGTTAAAACAAGCTGATTCTGCTTCATAGTTTGCTGTAATTCTTTCTTTTCATACGGATAATATACATCTAATCCAGTGCCTAAAATTCCAATTGTCTGACCCCCGCTCTGGATGGCCATCTCATGGCTACGACTATCGATACCTTTGGCAAGACCGCTGACGATTGTGAATCCTTCTTTGACTATTTTAGGAACCAGAGCTTCAGTCACTCTTAACCCATATGAAGTGGCATAGCGAGCGCCGACGATGCCAATTTTCCTTCTGCTTAACAATTGTAAATTTCCTCTATAAAAAAGAATTGCTGGTGGATTATAAATTTCTCGTAATAATTTAGGATAGACGGCATCTAAAATTGTCATAAATTGGTGTTGGCATTGTCGTATATATAACGCTTCACTATGAATCGTATGGTGTAACCAAGATTGTTCAAATAATTCACGATATTTCTTGATTTCAGCGATTCTAATAATTTCTGTACTGGAAAAATCAACACGCTTTTGTGCGATAGCTTCTTGTAACACTTTTAAGATACCTAAATTGCCAATTCCTTGGCATACCGCTAATTTAAATAATAATTGTCGTTGTAAAATTTCCAACAAAAAACACCTCTTTCACATCTTCTTAAAATAAGAATACGTAAAAAAAGTGTTTTATTTTTAAATCATATCTTTTATTGGCGCAAACGTACGTCGATGAATGGGAGTTACACCGTATTTTTCTAACCCGAGAAGATGTTCTTTTGTTCCATAGCCTGCATTGTTTTTAAATCCATATCCAGGATATAATTCATCATATTCTTCCATTAATCGATCTCTTGTTACTTTTGCAATAATACTGGCTGCTGCAATCGAAATGGAGCGTGCATCCCCTTTAATCAAACTTTCTTGTGGTTGGGGAACGTCTAACTGCATTGCATCAATTAACAAATAATCTGGTGCAAAAGCTAAATCGTCAATTGCCATTTTCATCGCTTGTTTAGTTGCTTGATAAATATTAATTTGATCAATGACTCCTTGATCAGCGATACCTAACCCGATAGCGACAGCCTGTTCTTGAATCTGGTTATATAACGTTTCCCGTTTTTTAGCAGATAGCTTTTTTGAATCATTTAAGCCTAATAATTGACAATCCTTCGGTAAAATAACTGCAGCTGTCACAACAGGACCAGCTAATGGTCCGCGGCCTACTTCATCAATTCCCGCAATTAAACGATGGCCTTTTTTATAGGCCGCTTCCTCAAATTGACTCATTTCTTTAAAAAGTTGCCACTCTTTTTCTTTGGCTAACTGGCGACGTTCCCATTGTTTGATCGCTTGTTGCACTCCTGAACGTTCATCTTCTCGCCAGCTTGCTAATCGTTCATCGGTTGCATCAGTGACCGTTAACAGCGCTTCTTTGATTACCTGAATCGACTCTTTTGCCATGTTATTCGTCTCCTAGTTCTTCCCAGCGGTCCAAAGTATACGTACCTAATTTTCCACTGCGAATTTCTAAAATAATCATTTCGCTGGCTCGATTATAATCATCTCTAAAACCACGTTTTTGGCTAATTAACATCAACTGTTCTGGGGCAGGTAAAAATAGCTCTTCCTCTGTTAAACCATATCGTTCCGTTAAACGTTGTGGATAAAAACGTGCAAAAAATTCTAATCCATAAATCGCCAAATCATCTAAATGCAATAATTGATCTTTTATAGCGCCAGTTAAAGCTAATTTTTTCCCAATTTCTTCATCTTCAAATTTTGGCCAGAGAATTCCTGGTGTATCCAGTAATTCCAATTGGGAACCAGAGCGTAACCATTGTTGGCCTTTTGTCACGCCTGGCTTGTTCCCAGTTTGCGCAATTTTTTTTCCGACTAAACGATTCATTAAAGTTGACTTACCAACGTTGGGAATCCCAATACACATTGCGCGAATCGCACGCGGTTTCAAGCCTTTCGCCTGTTCACGAGCCAATTTTTCTTTTAACGCTTCCTTGGCTGCTGGCACAATTTTATTGATTCCTTTATTTTGTTGGGCATTGATGACTAGGGTTTGGTATCCTTTCTTTTGAAAGTAATGTTGCCATTTTTTATTTTGGTCGTTATCTGCTAAGTCCCCTTTATTTAAAAGGACTAATCTTGGTTTTTGTTGGACAATTTGGTCCATCATTGGGTTACGGGAAGAAAGCGGTAACCGCGCATCAACTAGTTCAAATACAATATCGACATATTTGATTTTTTCAGAAACTTCTCTTCTTGCTTTGGCCATATGGCCGGGAAACCATTGAATGGTCATAATCTGTTCAAATCCCTTCTTTAACACATTGTTTCTTTGATTCAATTCTTCAACGAGTCCTGTGTTCCGCGTAGATTCTTGCGAAAAAACACCTTCTCTAGTTTAACATATTTTTCACGGATTTGATTTATTTTCTGCAGTGTTCTTTAAAAAACAAAAAGGCTGAGACAAACTCACTTTGGATTTTGTCTCAGACTTATACACTGGCAAAGTATAGAAAGAAGTAGGTCAAGCTCTTCTCAAGCCTGACTCAAGAATATTTCTGTTTTTACTCGTTATTTCGCATGAAGTAAATTTTCTTTACAATGAATTAACTCTGTTAAAAACTGACAGTACGGTGTAGCAATCCCATAAGCTTTCCCTTTGCGAACAATTGCTCCATTGATATAATCAATTTCGGTTAAACGATGATTGGTTATTAAGTCCTGATACATCGATGGATGGTGCAAACCAATTGTTTCTCGATTATAACACGAGCGGATTTGTTGAAGAACTGCTTGTTTATCTAACGTAACTTGTTCCGCTTCAGCGACTGCTAAAAATTCATTAACTATTTGTTGAACAATTTGATCTGCTTGCTCTGTTTCGCCAAAGTCTGCCATATTACAATCCAACAAAGTACATAAACCATTCATTGTTCCATTTACACAGGCCTTCTTATAAATGGATGATAAAATATTCTCAGAATAACGTGCATTTAAGCCAGCGTTATTTAATACCTTAATGACTGCTTCTGCTGCTTGTTCACTTTGCGCTCCTAAATTTTGTAAATCAATAGAACCATTGCCAAATAATTTTACTTTGCCCGGTCCTTCTAACCCAGCGGTCCACATTGTGTTTCCTAATAAAATATTTTCGTATGGCACGTATTTTTTGATAATATCTTCGTGCCCAATTCCATTTAACAAGCATAAAACTTTCGTATTTTTATTAAGGAAATGTTCTAATGCTTCAAGCATTCCTTCCAGTTGCATTGCTTTTGTAAATAGAATAACTAAGTCTGCTGTAAAATCGATGCTTGCTACTTCTGTCTGAGGATAGATAGGAATTTTAGCGGTCACCACTTCGCCATTAAAATCAGCAACTAACCCGTTTTTTCTTATTGCTTCAATATGTTCTGGCCAACCATCAACAAAAATAACGTCATTTCCTGCTTGATGTAACATTAGTCCAAAACGACTGCCCATAGCGCCAGCACCTGCGATAATAATCTTCATTTCTTTTCCTCCGTTCAATTTTTTATTTTTAGGTAAAAATCTGCTAAGAAAATCTCTATCTCTTACTTTTATAGCAATAAAAAGGCAAAACATATGTTATATTATAAGTGATCTATTTGTTATTTTTTATCCAAGCACATTTGTGTAAGCGCTTTTAAAAAGAAAGGGAGTTTCTGATGAATATTCAGCTTTTAAAGTACTTCATTGAAATTGTTAATACCCGCAGTTTATCGGCGGCCGCTCGCAATTTATTTGTCACCCAACCAACACTTTCTTTAGCATTGAAAAAAATGGAATCTGAGTTAGGCACAGCGTTGTTTGATCATTCTGATCAACCGTTTCAATTAACCGATACAGGTCTTTATTTATATGAACATGGCCAAGAAGTTGTTTTTCAATTCGATCAATTGGTAACAGATATTCGTGAAATGAACCAGAAACCAGTTAAAAAGCAATTGCGTTTAGGCTTAACTACTTTATTTGCTGTACAATTTATGAAAGAAATTTCACGATTTTTAACAACCCATCCACATGTGAATTTAATATTACAGCAAGATGGCTCGCCAAAATTACAAACGATGTTAGCAAATAAAGAAATTGATATGGGGCTAATTTCTTTCCCAAATACCTTACCTGAAATTATTCATATTGAACCTTTAGAAACGACTACCAAAGGCTACCATGTTTATGTCGTGGTACCAGAATCAAATCCTCTCTCTCAACATGAAAAATTAACTTTTAAAGATTTGAAAGATCAACGATTTTCATCGTTAAGTGATAATTTTATGATTGGTCGCCTACTACTAGATCGGACTCGGAGCTTCGGTTATGAGCCGAATATCATTTTGCATAACGATGATTTACAAGTACTTCTTTATAGTTTACAAAAAAATAATTCGATTTGTTTGCTACCGATTGAATATTATGAAGTGGGAAAAAGTCAGGGACTGAAATGGATTCCTTTAAAAGATAAGTTTGACTATTTCCCCATCGGCATTGCTTTGCGCCGCGATTTTAGTATGACAGAAGATGTTAGAGATTTTATCCAAATCATTAAAGAAAATTAATGGATAGCCTAGCCTTGATAAGCAAAGACGACTTTACTATCATAAAGTTTCAACACTTTTTCAAATAAGAATTTTGAGAATAAACCCGCGACAATTGGAACAACAAACCAAGAAAAGAGTAAAGGTAAGATCCCTAAGCCCGCATCCAATGAAGCAAGTGGCCCCACGAGTCCAACCAAGCCAAATCCAGCCGATTGTGGGGTTCCTGAAATGTTGAATAGAACCACAGGAATTGCTGAAATAGTCGCTGTAAATAAACAAGGAATTAAAATAATTGGGTATTTAAATAAGTTAGGCATCATCATTTTCATACCGCCCAAAGAGACAGCCAGTGTCACTCCCGATTGGTTGACATTCCAAGAATTAATCACAAGAACAACAGTTGTGGCTGCAATTCCCATTGCGGCAGCACCTGCAGACAAGCCATTCAACTGAATCGCCAAACCGATTGCCACAGTAGTGATTGGTGAAATAATCAGTGCAGCAAATGAACAAGCAATTAAAATACTCATGATAATTGGCTGGAAATCAGTAAAATTGTTAATCACTTTACCAATGGCGACCGTGATCTGTGTCACATATGGGTAAATCAACATGCCAAACAAGCCTGCACCTACTCCAACAACGATCGGTAAAGCAATGATTTCCACTGAACCGAATTTTTTATCGATGACTAATAAAAGTAAGACTGCAACAGAAGCGGTAATCATAATATTAATGATGTCACCAGTGCCTGCACCAATAAAGCCTTTCACTTCTGAATTAAATTTAATCACGCCAGAGCCAGCAAATGCTGCACCGCCAGCAATCATCATTTTCTGTGGCGTTAAGCCAAATTGAAAAGCAATCAGTCCACCAATAATTAAAGGGGTGGCTAGTTGGAAAATTTGCGCCGCATGAATAATCATTTCGATAATCTTGTATTCTGCAAAATATTTTAAAATGGCTCCTAATACAGCATTGGGAATTAAGGCGATAATGGTGCCGGAAGCTGTTCCAGCTAACACTTTGTTAAAAAATATTCTTGGGGTTAATTGAGCATCCAGTTTATCAGTGGGCATTTTCAACACTCCTATTGATTATTTTTGTTTTTTTTAAACAAGTTTGAGAATGATTGAACTTTCTATTAGATAAAGAGCAGCCTCAAAGAAGAGCGCTTATTTCTTTGAGGCGCTTTTTATTTAACTAAAGCAAGGAACGATTTTTAATATACATCCGTATCCGCATTATATTTCGCTAAATTATCTTTAACATCTCGCAAGAACTTACCTGCTTGTTGTCCATCTAAAATTCGATGATCAATAGAAAGACATAAATTAACCATATCTGCCACTTTAAAGCCTCCATCTGCGGTTGGCACAAGGCGTTTATTAATTGACTCTACTTGTAATATCGCAGCTTGTGGATGGTTAATAATTCCCATCGATTGGACGGAACCTAGTGTTCCAGTATTATTAAGAGTAAAGGTCCCTCCTTGCATTTCTTTGCTTGCTAGCGTTCCTTGTCGGACTTCTTGTGCCAAGCGATTGATTTCTTTAGCTAGCCCTGCAATCGAATAGTTATCCGCTTGTTGAATCACTGGCACGTAAAGATGCTCGTCTGTCGTTACAGCTATGGATAAATTAACATCTTTATGATAAATAATTGAGCCATCATCCCAAGATGTATTGATTTTTGGATTTTTCTTTAACGCTTGAATGACTGCTTTGGCAAAAAATGGGAAGAAGCTTAGAGACAGGCCTTCTTGTTGTTTAAATTCATCTTTTAATGAATTTCTAAGTTGGACTAAGTTGGTCACATCCGCTTCCACCATTAACCAAGCGTGAGGGATTTCGTTGACACTTTGGACCATTTTTTTAGCAATTGCTTTACGTACAGGATCTGCAGAGACAATTTTATCTGTGGCTGTTTCAGTTGGACTAGCTGTTGCGGCGCTTTCATTTTGCGAAGCAACTGGCTCCTCTGAAATTGAAGGGCTAGTTCCTGGACTCACTGTTTTCTCAGGTGTTCTTGCCTGTGTTGGTGTAAAGTTTGTGACATCTTTTCTAGTAATCCGACCATCACGACCTGTCCCTGTAACTTGTGTTAAATCAATCTTTTTTTCTTGGGCAATTTTAAGGACTGCTGGGGAATAACGACCATTATTTTTTTGATGGGACGTCGCAGTGCTTGTTGTTTCAACCGTTTCATGTTCTTGTGCTTGTTCCGCACTTGCTTCTTTCACTGGTGCTAAAGTAGCTTCTTCTGTTTTTTCGGTTGTTTCTTCTGTCTCTAACGTCATCACCGCTGTTCCGATGGGCACATCTGTATCTAGAGAAATCAGAAATTCTTTTACTACACCATCAAAATCTGATGGGACTTCCGTGGTGACTTTATCAGAAACGACTTCCATTAAGGGATCATAACGTTTCACTGAATCTCCTGGTTTAACTAACCATTGGACAATGGCTGCCTCTGTGACACTTTCGCCTAGATGAGGCATTTTGATTTCTTTTGTGGCCATTTATTTTTTCCTCCTTGCTTCAATTAAAATTCTGCTAATTCTTTCATTGCTGCTAATACTTGCTCTTCATTGATTAAAAATTCTCTTTCTAAAGGTAATGCATAAGGCATGCTTGGACAATCAGGTCCTGCAAGTCGTTGAATCGGTGCATCTAAATCAAAGAGAGCATCTTCTGAAATCATTGCCGCAATTTCACTCATCACGCTGCCTTCTTTATTGTCTTCTGTTACGAGTAAGACCTTCCCTGTTTTCTTAGCTGCAGCTACTAATGTTTCGCGATCTAAAGGATATAATGAGCGAACATCGACGATTTCGGCATCAATTCCTTCAGCGGCTAGTTTTTCCGCCGCAGCTAAAGCTAATTGCAAGGTCATGCCGTAACTAATCACGGTTAAATCACTACCCGTTCTAACGACATTGGCTTTGTCAATTGGTACGATATAATCATCTGCAGGCACTTCATCTTTTAGTAAACGATATAAACGCTTATGTTCGTAAAAAATGACTGGATCATCGGAACGAATCGCTGCTTTAATCATCCCTTTTGCATCATAAGGATTAGAGGGGGTCACCACTCTTAATCCTGGTTGTCCACAAAAAACTTTTTCTGTAGACTGAGAATGATACAGCCCACCACGAACACCGCCGCCATAAGGTGTCCGATAAACGATTGGCGCAGTCCAATCGCCTTTTGTTCTATAGCGCATTGTCCGAGCCTCTGATAACAATTGATTGGTTGCAGGCAAAATGTAATCCGCAAATTGAAATTCACCAATTGCGCGATAGCCCATTAAACCTAAGCCGACAGCTAAACCACCAATTAAGCCTTCTGTTAACGGTGTATTAAAACAACGCTCGTCACCGTATTTAGCAGCCAAGCCCTTTGTTACACCGAACACGCCGCCTTTGTCGCCGCCGACATCTTCTCCAAAAATAACTACTTTTTCATCACGAGCCATTTCTTCAGAAATTCCTAAGTTAATTGCTTCTAAATAAGTCATCTCAGCCATTATATTTCTTCTCCTCTTCTCTTATTTTGCATACACTTCTTCTAAAATTGATGTCGGTACAGGATCTGGCATTGCTTCTGCTTCATCCGTTGCTTGATTGATTTCTGCACGAATTTCTTCATCAATTTTGGAAATGTCTTCGTCTGTTAAATAGCCCTCTTCTAATAATTGTTTTTCAAAAAGCTTCACTGCATCGTTCTTTTTCATCTCTTCAATTTCTTCTTTTGAACGATAAACAGATTGATCATCGTCAGCGGAATGAGAAGTCAAGCGAGAAACCATTAATTCAATCAATTTTGGTCCTTTTTTCTCGCGAGCCGCTTTTACTGCTTCTTTAAATGCTAGATAGACTTCAGTAAAATCACTACCATCAACGGTTACACCTTCAAAGCCATAAGCTTTCGCGCGATCGGCCATTCGTTTATTGGCATACTGTTCTTCAATTGGGACAGAAATCGCATATTCATTATTTTCAACCACAAAAATGACTGGTAATTTTTTTACGCCTGCAAAGTTCATAGCTTCTTGGACTTCTCCTTGATTGGCAGAGCCTTCCCCAGTGGTGGTCAATGCAACAAAATCAGCTTTTTGAAGTTGCGCTGCATAACCAACACCTGTCGCTAATGGCATTTGTGTACTTACTGTTGAAGAGAAGGAAACAATATTATGCTCTTTTGAACCATAATGATTCGGCATTTGACGACCATGGGAAGAAGGATCCGCTTCTTTTCCAAAAGAACCCATTAAAATATCTTTGGAGGTCATGCCCCAAACCAAGCACGCGGTCATATCACGATAATATGGTAAAAAATAATCTTTTTGAGGATCAAAAGCCATCGCCATCGCTACTTGTGCAACTTCTGCCCCTTGACCAGAAATATTGAAAGAGGTCTTACCAATCCTTGTTAATTGCCACAACCGTTCGTCTAAACGACGTCCTCGTAGTACTTGACGATATGCCTGAATCAATTCTTCTTTTGATAAACCCGATTTTTTAAGCGTTTTCATTTTCATCAACCTTTCTCTATTTGTGAATCGCTAAGCCATAAGTATCTAAAGCTGCTTCTTGCAATACTTCTGTCATTGTTGGATGCGCGTGGATTGCTTCACCAATTTCAATGGGCGAGGCATCTAAATACATGGCAGTACTTGCTTCGGCAATTAAATCCGTGACATGTGGCCCAATCATAGAAACCCCTAATAAATCATCGGTCTTCTTGTCACGAATTACTTCTATAAAGCCATCTGTTTCTCCATAAACAAGTGATTTACCATTACCATTAAAATTAAAGGTGCCAATCACTACTTCTTTATCTTCTGGTAAAGTTTCTCTAGTATAGCCGACACTTGCTATTTCAGGATTTGTATAAACACCTCGAGGCACGTTTGTATAATTTAAAGGTTCCACTGTCTCGCCTAAAAGATGCTGAACAGCTAACTCTCCTTCTTTCATAGCCACATGGGCTAGTTGAAGTGTATCGATACAATCACCAATCGCATAAATATGTCCTTCTGTGGTTTGATAAAATTCATTTACTTCAATGCCTTTGTCAGTATATTTCACTGAGGTATTCTGTAACCCTAACTTATTGATATTGGGTTGACGACCAATTGCTACCATGACTTTGTCAACAGTGAGGCTTTCTTGTCCTGCAACTTCTACTTGAACCTTTTGTCCAGTAACTTTCGCTTCTTGGACTTTGCTACCTAATAAAATGTTAATTCCTCGTTGCTCTAAACGTTTCTTTAATTCTTTAGAAATTGTTGCACTTTCATTTATAAGTAACCGATCCAAAAATTCAATGATAGTTACGTTGACACCTAAACTATTTAATAAAGAAGCCCACTCGACACCAATAACGCCACCACCAATAATTGCAATTGATTCTGGTAGCTCTTCTAATTCAAGCATCCCATCAGAAGATAAGATAAATTCTTCATCCAGTGGCAAATTAGGTAACGTTTTAGGACTAGAGCCTGTCGCAATAATGACATTTTTAGGAACGATAATTTCTTCTTCTCGTGTTGGATCATTAAACGTAACTGCCACTGCGCCAGAGACTGGTGAAAAAATGGAGGGACCTAAAATCGCACCTTCGCCTGCTAAAATTTTGATTTTATTTTTCTTGCATAAGCCTTCAACACCTTTGTGCAACTGCTCAACAATTCCTTCTTTTCGTTGTTGTATTTTAGAAAAATCAATGGACGCTGCCTCTGTTTCAATCCCAAAAGAAGCCGCTTGTTTTAAGGTATCAAAAACCTCTGCGCTTCTTAATAAAGCTTTTGTAGGGATACAGCCTTTGTGCAAACAAGTGCCACCTAATTTGTATTTTTCAACAATTGTGACATTTAGCCCTTTTTGTGCGGCTCGAATTGCTGCTACATAGCCTCCTGTTCCGCCACCTAAAATCAGTAAATCTGTTTGTTCCGCCATTTTGATCACTCCTGCTCAATTTTTGCTTCACTATAATTTAAAGCTTGTTCTTCCCCTGTTAATACTCGATTGACGCCTTCATATAAAGCAGCCATCTCCATTTCACCTGGGTAAACCTTAATTGGTGCAATCCAAGTGACTTTTTGACTAATTTCTTGAACAACGGTTTGCGAATAGGCTGCGCCCCCTGTTAAAATAATTGCATCAATTGTGCCTTCAAGAACCACGGCCATCTCGCCAATACTTTTTGCGATTTGGTAACACATTCCTTTTAAATAGTAATTTGCTGTTTGATCACCTGCAGCTATTTGTGCTTGGATATGCCGTAAATCTGTTTCACCTAGGTATGATTTAAGGCCGCTATTACCCGCAATTAGCTTTTTCACTTGGCTAATCGTTAACTCCTGTTCAAGTATCCATTGCGCAAATTCAACGAGCGGTAAGGCACCACTGCGTTCTGGCGTATAAGGACCTTCACCATCAAGCCCATTTACCACATCCACCATGCGGCCTTTTTGATGCGCCCCCAAGCTAATGCCCCCACCTAAATGAACAACGATAAAATTGCTTTGCTCATATGTTTTCCCTAAATCCTCAGCGATTTTTCGAGCGACCGCTTTTTGATTTAAGGCGTGACCAACGCTACGCCGGTGAATGCCTTTTAATCCGGAAATCCTGGCTAATGGCTGTAGCTCATCTACAACAACAGGATCGACAATAAAGGCTGGCACGTGATATTTTTCTGCAAACTCATTAGCTAAAATCGCCCCTAAATTTGAAGCATGGGTATTAAAGCGTTCTGTCCGCAAGTCTTCTAGCATTTGTTGATCGACAAGATACGTACCGCCAGGAATAGGCTTAAGCAAACCACCACGCCCCACGACAGCGGCTAATTGTGTGATGTTATGTGTTTCTAAAAATTCCGCGATCATTTGTTTTCGAAATGGTGTTTGACTGACAACATTTTCAAAAGGTGCCAATTCTTGGACGCTATGTCTAAGAGTTTCTTCCGCCAAGCAATCATGATTAGCAAAAAGCGCTAACTTCGTGGAGGTCGAGCCAGGATTAATAACCAATACTGTTTCCATTTTTTTCTGCTCCTTTTTTTAAACTTGTCTCATGGCAAATCTTAATGAATGGAATTTGCTTTCTGTTGAATCGCTTCTAGATGTTAAAACGACTGGGACTTTTGTGCCAACAATCGTTCCTCCCACTTTGGCGTGCCCAAACAAGGTTAATGATTTGTATAAACAATTTCCAACATCAATAGTTGGGACCACTAAAATATCTGCATCCCCCATGATAGGACCGCTGTAACGTTTATGCGCAACCGCTTCTTCAGAGGTCGCTAAATCAAGCGAAAGTGGCCCAAAAACCGTAGCCTCTTGTTGACCATTAAAATGTGCCGTGACTTCTTTTGCTAAAACAGACGAAGGCATTTTAGGATTGAAATTTTCCGCTGCGCTTAACAAAGCAATTTTCGGGTGATGCAATCCCAATTTTTGGGCGACTTCTTTAGCATTTTCAACAATTTCAATGAGGGTTGCTTGAGTGGGAGCGATATTCATCGCACAATCGGTTAACAAGAAGGTTTTTCCTGCAGGCAGCTCCACCATTGCTACATGGGAAAGAATCGGTTTATTTTTTAATTGATGCTCACTTTTCAACATTTCTTTTAGTAATGTGTGGGTCTGAATAATTCCTTTCAATAAAATTTGTGCTTGACCAGTTGCAACTAAACTGACAGCTTCCTGTGCTACCGTGGCCTCATCTGAGCAATGAACATATTTCCAGAGATTTTCAGTATCAAGATTTTCATTTGTATCAAATACAATAAACTGCAATGGTTGCTCGGCTTCTTTTAGTGCTTTTTTAACTAGCTGTAAAATCTCTGGTTGTGAACCTCCTGCAATTGAAACAGTGATCATTTTCTCACCTCATTTTTTCTTCTTTACACTTTAAATCTACCTCAGTATGTAAGCGCATACAAATTGTTAATTTTTATGTCCTTATTAATATTTTTTATAGAGAAGGAAAAGCTTAGTAAATCAAGCTTTTCTTTCTCTAAACAATTGTTATCTAATTTACTTTTCATGAAAAAACTTCTTTTCTAAGAATGAAAGGAAAACTTATGCTTCGGCACAGCTGTTTATTTATGTCAGATCCTAAAGCATGTTATACTTTAGATACTTATTTTTAGGAGGAATTAAATGGCACTACTACTATTCTTTTTGTTTATCGCCCTACTAGGATTTGGTATATTAAAAATTAATAACCGCAGTATCCTCGGCGGTATCACTCTGGCTTCTGGCACCTTATTGTCATTAGTCACCTTACTATTTATCGGACTAGACAAAATTTATTTACATTTTAAGAATGGCGACCTAATTACTTTGGCCATTGCTTATCTATTAATTCCCGCTGTGTTTATCGGCATTTGCCTTTACTTTATTTTTAACTCACGTACGATGCAAACGAAAGAAGGCAAAAGTGTCACGGCTAAATTGTCTGCTGGCCTAGGGCTGAACTTATTAATTGCTTTACCCGCCTTTCTATATTTATTATCAGTTGGCACAGCGCAAATACCTTATGTGCTTTTTCTGTTCTTACTTTTTCTATTGTTAATGGATCTTTTGCTGACCTTTCTATTTGCTGCTTACGTCTTGTATTCATGGATGTACCAAATGATTCCTTTAAAAAAAGCGGTTGATTATATCATTGTTTTAGGTTCGGGAATTCGTAGCGAGGAAGTACCTCCACTTTTGAAGAGTCGGTTAGATAAAGGGATTGAATATTATGAAAAAAACCCCACCGCTAAAATTGTAGTCAGCGGGGGTCAAGGTCCTGACGAACCTGTGGCCGAAGCTTTCGCAATGAAAAAATATTTGCTTTCACAAAATATTCCTGCAGAAGCAATTTTGATGGAGGACCAATCCACAACCACTTATGAAAATATGTTGTTTTCTAAAGCAATAATTCAGGCAGATTGGCAAAAGATGCCGTCTGATTCTAAACAACCCTCTGTTATTTTTTCAACAAATAACTATCATGTCTTACGAGGAGCTATGTATGCCCATCGTGTCGGCTTAAAAGCTGAAGGTGTCGGGGCGCCAACTGCCTTATATTTTTTACCAACTGCTCTAATCCGAGAATACATTGCCTTACTGGTTCATGATAAGCGAATTGTGCTTTTTGTTTTTCTACTTGTCACTCTTCTTTTAGGAATCAGTATCTTACCCATCTAAAAAAACAGCGACTCACATTTTTGTGAGTCGCTGTTTTTATTCTTTTAATATAAAAAGGTTTAATGAACGTAATTGGCTATCAATGCAATCAGCCATAAATGAAGCGGATAGAATCCGTAAAATAAATATTTGAAAAATGGTGCTTTGCTTCCTCTCTCACCATTGTAAAGCGATATAAATGGTAACACAGTGATAAACATAAAATCAGAATTATAAGCTAACATTTCAATTGTCGTTGGCCAATCTCCCAACCATTGAAAACTTGTAACTAAGAAAAAGAGCGCTAATGCACCATATAAACAGTTCCGTAAGACAAGTCTCTTTCTGGCTAAATACGTAATCAACATAAAAGGTAACATCACAATGCCACCTTCAGCAAACATTGCTCCTATTCCTAAAATTGCTAATATACTAATCAATAAAACAATTTTTAAACTGATTTTTGGCATCTCTAGCATCGCTTTTGTCACAATTAACATACTGACACCAAGGGCTAAGGTGAAGAAAATATTGTTGTGAACAGCAACAGCTGGATTATTCACTAAATGATTTAGAAGCGTATTTCCAACAAACATGATTGCTGCCCAAATATACAAACGACCATTGTAACGATAAACATTCCGTGTATAGTTGAACCCTTCTACAGCCATGTAACCAAAAAATACACCGACACAACGAGTAATTACATGAAAAATCAGTGCCCATTCTGGCGGAACAAAATAACTAATATGGTCAAGAACCATTAACCCCATCATCAATAACTTTAAGCGATTTGCGTTCATGAATCGTCTCCTTTATTTTTTCTACAGAAACTATCATATCTTTTTATATAACAGAAAACAACGAACATTCTTGTTAGATTCAACCATTCTTTTTGTCACTTCCGTTAAACTTGGTACCGCAAAGATAAGTCTTCAAATAAATAATGTTGGTATTTAAATTGTTCAAAATGAATTTTTCGAATTTCTTGCTTAATGGCTATTAAGCATTCATCGACCGTCATCAATGATTCTTCTTTCAGAAGCGCCTCTTCTATTAATAATTTGCATTGGCAGTCAATCAATAAAAGTTGACTATAGAATGTGTAAAATGTTTCTTTATTTAATTTTTCAATCAAATTTTTAGCTTGATTCTGCAGCTTTTGATAACATTTGGTCAATTTTTGATAATCCATTAAATCAACTAACTGACCTTGTTTTAACATGTTACTAAAGTCTAAATCCCAAAGTATTTCTTTAGTCGGCTGTTGCAATAAATAATACATAGAATGACTACTAATAATTTCAGTGGTCGGTTCTTCAATTGTTTCATAAAAAGTCACAAAATATTCTCGCTCAATCACAGTAATAATTTCTTCTTCTGAAAGCTCACAATCTTCTAAATTTTGATAGAATATCAATAATTTAATCCGCTCATCTATTTTATTCAGCGAAGCGACTAATTCAGGAAAAAGAACCGACTGACAATTCTCTACTAATTCTCTTGCCTTATTTTGTTCATTTTTATAAAAGCTGTATAACTTTTTCCGCTGTTTTAACGAGTTTAATAAGTTATCGGGTATATTCCAGTAATATTGTTTCTTCATAGCATTCCCACTCTTCTTTTTTATGTACAATTTTACAAAATTGGTCTTAGCCAATTTCGTCTCTAGTTATTCTATCAAAAAAGTGACGCTTTTTTACTGACAATAATTACTCGTTTTACGCCCAAAAAGTGAAAACTCAGCTGTTAAGTAATTATTGGGGCTTGTTTCTCGCGGGCCGAAAAAACTTTTTCCTTTTAAAAGTCCAGAAAAAGACCTACACTAGAGATAGACAAACGTTGGAGGGATTTAAATGGATTTACACTTAACGAATAAATTAGCATTAATTACTGGTTCAACCAAAGGAATTGGCAAAGCAATTGCGATTGAAATGGCTCGTGAAGGGACCGATGTCATTATCAATGGGCGCAATGAAGCCGAAGTAATCAAAGTTGTTGAAGAAATACAAACAATGTTTCCAGACACTCATCCTCAAGCAGGAACTGCCGATATTTCCATTGAAAGTCAACGAACTACTTTACTTGAAAAATTCCCTAAAGTCGACATTTTAGTGAACAATATGGGGATTTTTGAGCCAATGGAATACTGGGACATCGATGACGCCACTTGGGAAAAATTTTTTACTGTGAATGTGTTGTCAGGCAATGCATTAGCAAAAGCTTATCTACCTAAAATGCTTGCACAAGATTTTGGTCGCATTATTTTCATCGCTAGCGAAGAAGCGGTGATGCCTTCTGGCGAAATGCCCCAATATAGCATGACAAAAACGATGAATCTTTCCTTAGCTAAAAGTTTATCCAACTTAACTGTCGGCACACATGTCACCGTTAACACGGTTATGCCTGGCTCAACCCTTACCGAAGGTGTAGAAAAAATGTTGGAAGATATGTACGCTGATTCAGACATTCCCAAAGAGGATTGGGAAAAAGATTTCATGAAAAATCATCGTTCTCGTTCACAAATCCAACGGCTCATTCGACCAGAAGAAATTGGTCGTTTTGTTACCTTTGTGGCCAGCCCGGATTCTTCTTCATTCTCAGGCGAAGCCTTAAGAATCGATGGCGGCTTAGTTCCAACGATCTTCTAAATTAAACAAAAAAGACAGCCAGCAAAAATTCACATTTTTTGCTGGCTGTCTTTTTAAGCATATTAATTGATTACTTACCAAAAGTAAGTTATATTTATCTCGAATTCGAAATAAAAAGAGGTGAAACAATGACCCAACAGCAAGAAGCTTTAAAAGCCTATATCGGTTTATTAAGAACCAGCCATCAACTAGAGCAACTTGCCAAGCAAGATGTCACTTGTTATGACTTAAACATTACAGAATTTTCAGTGTTAGAGCTGTTACTCCATAAAGGTCCTCAGACCATCCAAAAAATTAAGGAGAAAATTTTAATTGCTAGCAGTAGCACCACTTATGTTATTGACCAATTACATAAAAAAGGCTATGTAACGCGCACCCCCAGTGAAAAAGACCGACGCATTACTTACGTTGAATTAACAGAAGCTGGAAAAACATTAATTAAAGAAATTTTCCCGACGCATGCAAAGCGAATTGCAGAAGCATTTGAACAACTCTCTTCCGAAGAATTAACACTTCTTCAAAAAACTTTACGAAAAATAACAAATGAAACGAAATGAGGAAATAATGATGAAAAAAGAAGATCAATTATTAGGAATCCACCACGTTACAGCTATGACAAGTGATGCAGAAAAAAACTATCACTTCTTTACGGACGTTTTAGGGATGCGTTTAGTCAAAAAAACAGTGAATCAAGATGATATCTATACTTACCACACCTATTTTGCCGATGATTTGGGTACACCAGGTACAACCATGACCTTTTTCGATTTTCCCAATAACCCTAAAGGATTAAAAGGAACCAATACAATTTCAAGAACAGGGTTCCGGGTTCCTTCAGATGCAGCTTTGACTTATTATGAAAATCGCTTCAATGAATTTGCTGTCAAACACACAGGTATTTCTGAAGAATTTGGCAAAAAAGTCCTTCGCTTCTGGGATTTTGATGATCAAGCGTATCAATTAATCTCTGATGAATTAAATCAGGGCGTTGCAGCGGGCACCCCTTGGAAAAAAGGACCTGTCCCTACAGAATTTGCGATTTATGGCTTAGGACCTGTCGAAATAGCTATTTCCTATTTTCATGAATTCAAAGAAGTCTTTGAAGAAATTCTAGGCTTTCACGTAGTGGCACAAGAAGGCAATCGCTATTTACTAGAAGTTGGCCAAGGTGGCAATGGTGCCCAAGTCATTTTGGTAGACGATGATACTAGCTCACAAGCGCAACAAGGATATGGTGAAGTACATCACGTTGCATTCCGCCTAGCGGATCGTAAATCACTTGGGACTTGGCAAGCGCTCTTTGATCATTTAGGCTTACAAAACTCTGGCTATGTCGATCGTTATTACTTTGAATCATTGTATGTTCGTATTGGGCATATTTTAGTCGAATTAGCCACCGATGAACCAGGATTTATGGGGGATGAACCTTACGAAACATTAGGAGAAAAGTTATCTCTTGCGCCATTTTTAGAAAACCGTCGTGAGTATATTGAGAGTGTTATCAAGCCTTTCAATACAAAACGAGCCTAAGGAGGAAAAAACATGCATTCAATTTTTAAAAAAGGACATCCTGAAGCACCTGTCTTTGTGCTACTTCACGGTACAGGTGGTGATGAAACATCTCTCCTACCAATTGCCCAAGAACTAAATAAACAAGCTACTGTGCTAAGTATTCGTGGTGATGTTTCAGAAAATGGAATGAATCGTTATTTTAAGCGCCTAGCGGAAGGTCATTATGACTTAGAAGATCTAGAAAAACGCGGCGAGGCGCTTCATAAGTTTATTCAACAAGCCGCTAACGAGCATCAATTTTCATTGGATAAAATTATTTTTATTGGCTATTCAAATGGGGCCAATATCGCTATTCAATTATTGCTTACTCATCCCGACAGCTACCATCAAGCTGTCCTCTATCATCCCATGTTTCCTGTTGAATTGACCAATCAACCAGACTTGACCGACACTTCTGTTTTATTATCTCTAGGAGAGCATGACCCGATTGTCCCACTTCCTGAGAGTATGCGTGTGATTCAATTATTTCAGAATCATGGAGCAACCGTACAAGAGGTTTGGACACAAAGTCATCAATTAACTTATCAAGAAATTAAGGAAACACAAACTTGGTTGGCACATCTGTCCTCTTAACAAAAAAGTGAGGTCGGGACAGAACCGTTTAGCTCCGAGAAATAAGAAGAAATTTCCGAAAATTGCTCTTTAATTTTTGGAGAATTTCGGCTTATTTCCGAAGGAGTTAGTTCTGTTCCCGCCGTTTATCAGGTTTTGAGCCTGGGACAAAAATCTCTTTGGATTTTTGTCCCAGGCTCACTTTTTCTATTTTAAGATAATTCACTGTCTGAGCTTCTTTTTATTCTGCCATTTGAACAACTATTTTACCAACTGCATGGTGCGTTTCACTGAGTGCATGTGCATCATAAATCCCTTGTCTAGAAAAAGGGAAAACTTCACCAATAATTGATTTCACTTTTCCAGCTGCCATCAAATCAGCAATTTTTTGTAATTGTTCTCCATTTGGTTGAAGCCAAATACTTTCAGCAGAAATATTTTTTTCGGCTGCCAATTGTTTATCTTCAATGCCCACAATTGAAACAAGACGACCTGTGTTTGGTTTTAAGACGTCAAAACTATTTTTTTGAACCTCACCACCCATTGTATCAAAGACCAAATCAACATCAGCTAATACCTCTGCAAAATTCGTTGTATGATAATCAATCACTTCATCTGCACCAATTTTTTTCAGTAAGGCATGATTTTTTGCGCTAGCGGTCGTGATGACATGTGCGCCCGCTTCTTTTGCTAGTTGAATCGCATAAGTACCGACCCCACCTGCACCAGCATGAATTAAAACAGTTTCTCCTTCTTTAAGGTGACCATGATCAAACAATGCTTGCCAAGCGGTTAAACCAGCCAACGGAACGGCAGCCGCTTCTTCAAAGCTAATTGTTTCAGGGATTTTTGCTAATAAATGATCATCCACAATCGTTACTTCTGCATAGGTACCAAAACGAGTGGTTTCAGGACGAGCAAAAACTTTATCGCCAACTTGCCAATCCGTTACTTGACTCCCCACCTCTGTAATCACACCAGCGACATCCCAACCAAGAATAATCGGAAAGGACCAATCAAACATCTGTTTTAAATATCCTTCACGCAATTTCCAATCAATCGGATTAATTGATGTCGCGTATTCTTTTACCAACACTTGATGTTCCGATAATTCTGGCAGTGTTACTTCTGCTTCTTCAAGTACCTCTTTACTTCCGTACTGATTAATCACAACAGCTTTCATAAACCAACTTCCTCTCATTTGTTTCATTTTTCACACTTTTAGTATACGCCTATTGCCTTCTTTTTATATAAGAATATGCTTTAGTTAAATTGAGAGAAAGTGTATTCATTATTAATCTCGATCTGTTTTAATTTAATTAGTTATGCATTTACGCGTTTAATTTCACGATGTTTATTCAATAAATAGGCCAAACCAAGATTAATGCCAACAAAGCAACTGATTGTCAGAAGAAGTGGTAGGACAGTAAAACCAGTGGATTGATAACCAACCATTGCTTGCAAGACATGGAGCATTCTCAGGCGCATTGGTGCCCCCCCTAATTGTGCAATCGTGCCCAGTAAAATAGGAATCATTAATAACAGCAATAAAACAATGAGTTTTTTTACGCCATCTATCCGATCATTAAAGACACCTGCTAACAAGCCAAGTGAGCCGCTAAGCATTAGTAAGATAAAAAAGAGCAACCACGACATGAAAAAGTTTCCTTGCGCATAGACATCAATTAATTTCATTGATAATTGAAAATGAGAAATGAAATTGCCGCTAAATACTTTAATCAGTACAAGTACAGCCAAGGATCCAACCAAAGATAAAATAGCATTACTTACAAAATTCACCAAAAAAATCGTCCAGCGGGAAAGCCCGTTTTGAATAAACAGTTTAAAATCTGTGTTTACCCCTAAAAATGATAGTATCCCCATAAAAACCAGACAAGGAATTACTGCATCAGAGCTGACAGTATTTACGTCGTTAGAAAAGAGCAAGCCAATAAGAGGAAAAAGAATGCCGAACAAAGCATAAAAGCCAAAATAAATTGCTAAAGAACGGACTTGATAAATAACACGATACTGCAAAGCTGTTTTAAATTTCATTTTACTTTTCCTTCTTTCTATTGGTTAATTGTACAAAATATGTTTGTAAATTTAGCGGCGCAATTTGAACCTCTGCTTTTTCAGTCGGCAAGTCGCCGTACACGTAAGCCGTAACTGCTCCACCTAAAGTGTCCATGCCTAAGATTTCCAATGACTGAGTATAGCGCTCTACTTGTTCTTTCGGCCCAGAAACAATGCGACCGTTTTTCAAAATTGTTTCAATAGATTCTGCGCGAATCAATTTTCCTTGATCAATGATGATAATATCTTCTAATAAATTCGCAATTTCTTCAATCAAATGGGTGGAAATCACAAACGTACGGGGACGTTCTTGGTATGTCTCAATTAAATAAGTATAAAATAATTCCCGATGATTGGCGTCTAAACCTAAGACTGGCTCATCTAAAAAAATATACTCACAGGGGACGGATAGCGCCACTATTAGTTTAGCAATACTCCGATAACCAGTTGATAATTTTTTGAATGTCTTTTTGCCATCTAAATCAAAATCGCTTAACATTTGTTCGGCTAAAGACCAGTCAAAGGATCCATAAAAACCTTCAGTCGTTTTAAAAATATCTTTAATTTTTAACTGAGGAGGAAATAAATTATCTTCACTCATTAAGTAAATATGATTCAAAGCAGCCTCATTATCGGTCACTGTTTCTCCCGCCAATTTAACGGAACCTGAAGTGGCAAAACTTCGATTATTTATGATATTTAATAACGTACTTTTACCAGCCCCGTTTCTGCCTAAGAGCCCATAAATCGTTTCTTTTTCAAAAGTAATTGAAATATTATCTAGTGCTTTTTTTTGATGATATTTTTTACTTACTGATTCCACCCGCAAACTCATGCGTCATACCCTCTTTCAATTAGTTGTTTTAATTGTTCAGCTGTGATCCCTAATTTTTTGGCTTCGGCGACAACTTCTAAGACTTCTTTATTTAAAAATTCTTCTTTCCGTGCACTTCTTACTCTCTCTTGAGCGCCTGGTAAGACAAACATGCCAATCCCCCGTTTCTTTTCAATCAACTGTCGTTCTACTAATAAATTCATTCCTTTTAAAACGGTGGCTGGATTGATTTGGTAACTTTTTGATATTTCTGTGGTTGAGGGAATTTGTTCGCCTTCTAAGTAAGCGCCATTAAAAATTCCTTCGGCAATCTGATCGGCTACTTGCTGAAATAAAGGCTTTTCCCCCGAAAAATTAAATTCCATTTTTACACCTCGCTTAAACGGTTAACTACTTATGTAACTAACTATATATCTTAGAAATTCTTTTGTCAACAAAAAAACCATTGTTTCCAAAGAAATTTTTCTTTGAAAACAATGGCGATACTTTTGAGTTTATTGAATGGTTTCGTTCTTATAGGGTTCCATTGTATAACAATTCATCGGTTGTTTCGTTGACAATTTTTAAGCGATTTTGTTTTTTTATCAAAATACTTTTATAGGTCGTTCCTGTAGCCTTTTCTTCCATCACAAGAATGCGTTTATACTCATTATCAGTGACTTTCTTAATCGTTGTTTGATTCAAGGACGGAATTTTTTCTTTTAGCGTTTTTTCTTCCGCCAGACCTTTTAAGATTTCTGATTCTGTAGTGGAACTTGTGGATTTACTAGAATCGCTTGATACACCTTCGTTATTAGACGCACTTTCAGATGGCTTGCGACTTGATTCGGTTACTTTAGGCTGTGATGATTCACTGGTATTGGTTGAATTCATTTGGGTTTGGGTTTGATTCCCACATGCACCAATTAGCAACCCAACGCCTAAGATAGAGCTTGCTAAAATAGTTTTTCTAATCATTTGCATGACCTCCTACATCTATCATTACTTTAACCTTAACATTTTTCAGCTAAGAGAACAATTTTTCAGATTAGAAAAGACCACTAGTCGTTATTTAAATAAACGAACTAGTGGTCTTACTTATTTAGGAATGATCTTCATATGAGTGAGTGGGTAATAAACAAATTGTGCTTTCCCTAAGATTTGATCTGCATGTATTGCACCAAAAGAACGGCTGTCTTTGGACATACGGCGATTATCACCAAGTACAAAATAGCTATCTTTAGGTAATTTTTCTTGCATTAACAATTCTTTTGAATCAAAATTCGTAGTGTAAGGCATCGTTTCATGATCTTTTTTTCTGTTTTTAATTAAATAGGGTTCAGCGATTGGCTGATTATTGACATATAATTGATCGTTTTCGTAACGCACAGCTTCTCCTGGTAAACCAATCACACGTTTAATCAGAATCGATCCTGTGTCTGTTTTAAAGACCACCACATCAAACCGTTTAATGGCGGAGAATTTTTCCATCACAATCATATCTCCTTGATTCAAGGTTTTTTGCATGGAATGGCCATCCACCCGAACAGGAATCAGGAAAAATCCTCTTAAAATAAAAACGGCTACGATTGCTGGTACTAAGATTTTCAGAAAGTACATTAAATACCCAACATAATCACGTTTCTTCTTCAACTTCGTGCCACCTTTTTTCTAGTTTTTTTGAATTTCCTTGACTGCTGTATCGTAAGCAGCGTCATTTTCAAGAATTAATTTACCTAAAGTGGCTTCAATTTTTGTGGCTGTTTCATTGTCGATTTCTCCAGTTATAGGCAAGCCATTTTTCTGTTGAAGATCGCTAACCGCTGCTTTTGTTTCTGCGGTGTAGTTTGCATTGTTTTCATCAACAGGATACGCTAATACAGCTAAAATAGCATTTAAGTTCTGAATATCTTCAGATTGATCTCCTTCTTTTAGCGTTTTATCGCGAGGAATCAATTTTAAATAGGCATACTCGGGGTAATCAGCTTTGATGGTTGGTTCAATTCCTTTTTCGTTGATCCATTCGCCTTTTGGTGTTAACCATTTTAAAACAGTCAATTTTATTTCGGTTTGGTCATTTAAATCCTTCACCGTTTGGACCGTTCCTTTGCCAAATGTTTTCGTTCCAATTAATGGGACATTCGCAGATTCATGCAGTGCTGCAGCAAAAATTTCGGATGCACTGGCACTATTGCCATCAATGATAACTGCAACAGGTTCTTTTACTTTAAAGCCGTCGTCTAATTCTTTGGAAGCAACTTCTTTCATCGTACGTCCTTTTTTGTCTTCAAATTGAACAATTATTTCGCCATTTTTTAAAAACATACTGGCCATTCGCTCTGCTTGATCTAGCAGTCCACCAGGATTTTGGCGTACATCAATTACAAAGGATTTAGCTCCTTTGTCTCGTAAATTCGTGATTGTTTCTTTCAATTCCTGATATGTTTTTTTACCAAAGGACGTAATTTTAATCGAGCCAATTTGTGCATCTTTTTTGTCTAACTCACCTGTCACTGTTTTAACGGGAATTTTCCCACGTTTGATTGAGATATTTTTAGTTTCTCCCTCTCTTTGGATAGTCAATTCAACGGAAGTTCCTTTTTTACCTCGGACTTTTGAGACGACTTCTGCTAGTTTCATCCCTTTTGTAGCTGTACCATCAACTTTTTCAATAATATCGCCTTCTTTGATTCCCGCTTTTTCAGCTGGGGAATCTGCTACAGGGGCCTCTGCTACAACTGGTTCGCCATCTTTCATTGTCATAGTGGCACCAATTCCTTCAAAATCGCCAGATAAGCTTTCGTTTAAATCATTGGCAGCAGATTCATTTAGATAAGTTGAGTATGGATCTCCAATGGCTTCAGACATGCCTTTTAAGGCGCCTTCAACTAATTCATTTTTATCTACTTCACCTACATAATTGGTACTAATTTCATTATATAAATCCTGCACTTTGCTTAAATCAGCATTGGTAATTGCCCCTTCTTGACTCATCTTTTTAACACGATGATCAAAATAAATATAACTACTTCCTCCAGCTAAAAATGCGACACAGAGGAGCGAAATAATATATTGATAAAAAGGAACAGTTCGTTTGTTCTTCATAGATTTCATCTCATTTCTAACAAATTCGTCACTACTTTTGTTTACTATAACATGAATGAAAAAAGAGGAAAAGCTTTGTTTGCTTTTCCTCTGGATTTATTTATTGTTTTCAAGGTACTTTTCCCATAACTCATCAAAGATGTCCATGTTGCTTAAATAGTCAGCATTCATTTCTAAATAAGAAGAAAGTTCATGATAATCCTCGGTTTGTTTTGGAAACTGAATATCTTTGGCCGCTTCATTGGCAAAATCAGTTTCAGAATCTTTAGCCGGACCTTTTAATGTCATTAAGTAATGGTAAAAGCTTCGTCTCATGTAAATTAGTCACTCCATTTTTCTTCAATAAATTCACTTCTACGTTGATGGGACAATCCATAACGCAAAGCGTCTTTTTTATAAAAGTCTTGATGGTATTCTTCAGCAGGATAAAATGGTGCTGCTGGCTCGATGGTGGTAACAATTGGTTCTGTAAAACGGCCACTATTAGCTAGACGTTCTTTACTTTTCTCAGCAATTTCTTTTTGTTCTTGGGAACGATAAAAAATAACTGGCCGATAATTATCGCCGCGGTCTTGAAACTGACCGAAAGCATCAGTAGGATCTGTTTGTTGCCAATAAATATCCACTAATTGTTCGTAAGAAATAATCGCTGGATCAAAAGTGATTTCTACTGCTTCCGTATGGCCTGTTGTGTGTGTTAGAACCTGTTCATATGTTGGATTAGGCACGTGCCCACCTGTATAACCCGAAACAACTGAGATAATCCCTGGTTGTGTATCAAAAGGCTGCACCATACACCAGAAACAGCCGCCTGCAAAAATTGCTTTTTCTTCCATCTCTAACACTCCTTTTTTATTTCTCTTTTGGCAAGTATATATTCATCCGAATGTCATCGTCAACTAAATTAATCTTTTCTGCTCGAACAAATAGACCATTTTGCATTCTAAACTGATCTAAACGTAATAAAACAGTTTGATCATCTGGATTGATTTCAACCCATTTAGGTAGTTTGTAAGAACGTTTAGCAAATTTCAATACTTCTTTAATTGGCAAGCCTAACGTTCCTATAGATAAACTTTTTGCTTTTAATTGTACATTACCATTCGCCATCACGTAAGGATCAAAATATAAGTAAAAAGGAATGTCATGCCCTAACACCTGAAATGTTCCATTTAATAAAGCATCATTTTCTAAATAAAATTTATATTTGATCTCCGAACCTTTTTGAAAGTCGGCTAAATAAAAGTCAATCAGTTTGTTCACTTGTTGTTTTTTTGACTGAATGGTGACGACTGGCTCGCTTTCTTTTTCAACAATTGCTGGTATTTTCTTTAAATCTGGTTCGCGAACTTGTGTTGCTCGAAATGTCACGAAAGCTACACTACCAATGATTAAACCCACTAGAACAAGAAAAGCGATTTTCCAGGGATTTCGTTTAAGATTGGTTGGTTGTGTCTTTTTAATTGATTTACTTGTTTTTGGCTTTTCTTCATTCATTTTATTCACTACCTTCTGATTTGGTTATCCATTCTTTCTCTGTCTTGACCATTTCATCCCGGACAGCTCCGGCCATAATTTGGTAGCCAAGATTATTCGGATGGAAGCGATCTTCTTCATATAACAAATTGTTTAAATCCTCTTTGCTAGCACTACTTCCTGTAGTTTCTGAGTCACCACCAGTTACGCCAACTTCATCGCCACGACCTTTATAGAGTAAATCATTGATAGGAATGAAATAGGCTCGTTTTTGTTCTTGAACCATTTCTTCGGTTGCTTGATTCCAATTATCAACGATTTCTTGCATTTCTGTAATTTCGGAAAAGTTTAAGTAGAAGGGATTGTAAATTCCTAAGACATAAATAGGGGCCTTCTCGTTGTACTCTCGGATTTCTTCAAGTAATCGTCTTACTCGGCGTTGATAGGCTTTTTGTGGACGATTGAACGAGCTGACTTTCAAGTCGAAAATATTACTACTAATTACTTTCATTAAGTCATTTCCACCAACCGTTAGCGTAATCACGTCCGCAGAGGCAAGGCCCTTTTGAATTTCAGGTTTCTCTTTGATTCGTTTTAAAATTTGATCACTACGATCCCCATTTTTCCCGAAATTGTCTGTTTGAACACCGTTCAAGTTGTAGTGTTCTTTTAAATCATCTGCCACAATAGGAACAAAACCTCCACTATTCGTCAAATCGCCAATTCCTTCAGTTAAAGAATCACCGATAGCTGTATAATGAATGACTTCTTTTTGATTTTTTTGAGCAGTTGTGGCCACTTTCTCTTGCTTTAATAGTGGCTTTGCTTTGGGGATGGCCACACTTAACAATGTAAAAACACCTAGCGCAATGAGGATAGGTGTTAAGACGGTCAGCAAAATATGCTGTGTTTGTTTTTTCATCTTCGTCACTTCCTTTTAAATAAACCAACAAGAAATTTTCCTTTTCTTGTTAGAAAGAGGTTGCGTCTACTCATTTAAGAGCGAGACCCAACCTCGTTATTTCTTAGTCTGTATAGTACATAATAGCAAAGGCATTTTTTCCTGTATGTGTTGCAATGACTGGATTCGTATGTAATACGGGAATATCCATGTCTTTAAAGATTGCTTGTAATCCTTCTTTGAATCCATTTGCTAGTTCTAGCCCATCCGCATGAGAAATGCCAATTTGTCGAACATTTGGAATCTTACTTAATTCTGATTTCAATTCGTCAAACCATTTATTAAACGTTTTAACGCCGCGGCCTTTCGCTACAGGGATCAATTCCGTATTTTCAAAGTCCATGACAACTTTCATATTAAAAATGTTTGATAATAATCCTGTTGTACGGCTGATTCGTCCACCTTTAACCAAATTATCCAATGTTGAAATGCCAATGTATAATTTAGTATTTTGTTTGACGCGTTCAATTTCAGCTAAAATTTCTGGAACACCCGCTCCCGCTTGTGCCAATTTTGCTGCTTGAATGACTTGGAAAGACAAACCTTGGTCTGTAAAATCGCTATCAATCACCGTTACTTTACTTGATGATAAGTTGCTAGCTTGACGGGCCGCTTCAACCGTTCCACTTAAGCCTTTTGTCATGTGAATCGAAATTACTTCACTGCCATCTTCACCTAAGCGATCATATAATTCTACAAATTCACCAATTGGTGGTTGACTGGTTTTGGGTAAGGCCTTCGCATTAGCCATCATGTCCATAAATTTTTCGCCTGGCAAATGATCATCATCTGGATAAACAACGCCATCAACCATAATTGATAAAGGCATCATATGGATATTTAATTCATCTCTAAGACTTTTTTCCATCGTACATGAAGAATCCGTTACGATTTTAACGTTTGTCATAAATTTATCACTCTTTCTTTAAAAGGAACCTGTTTTCATGGTAGAATACCATTAAACGGTTAATTATCTAGTTATAGTATAACAGACACTGCCGAATTTTTCATCAAATTAAAATAAAGGAAGTGAATTTATTGGAAAAAACGCATTTCTCAAAAAAATACCTAATCGTGAACGAAGTCTTAAATGCAGTTACACATGGCATAGGCGCAGGTTTAAGTATTGCTGGCTTAGTCATTTTACTTGTTAAAGGGGCTCGTTTAGGCTCACCAATTCACGTGGTATCTTATGCTATTTATGGCTCCATGTTGATTCTACTTTTTTTATCTTCAACGTTATTTCATAGTTTAATTTTTACAAGAGCCAAAAAGGTCTTTCAGGTCTTCGATCATAGTTCTATTTTCTTATTGATTGCTGGCAGCTATACGCCGTTTTGCTTAATTAGTATTGGCGGTTGGTTAGGTTGGACCTTGTTTAGTTTAGTCTGGTTAATCGCCATCGTCGGTATTGTCTATAAATCCCTCACGTTGCATAAACAAGAAACAGTGAAAAACATTTCAACGATTATTTATATTGTTTTAGGTTGGCTCTGTATCATCGCTGCTCGTCCGTTATATGAATCTCTTGGGTTTACAGGAACAGCGTTATTGGTCGCAGGGGGCGTGTCTTACACATTAGGTGCCGCCTTCTATTCATTGAAAAATGTGCGGTTTATGCATGTAGTTTGGCACTTGTTCGTCATGCTTGCAGCGATCCTCATGTATTTTTCTGTTCTCTTTTATACGTAATCACAGCACAATAAGAACACGATGCTCAAAGCATCGTGTTCTTTTATTGCCCTAAATCTCTTTATTATAAAGGATTATTCTTCTTTTCGAATTATTTTAACATAAATTAGTAGAAAAGACTTTACAAAACAAACATACATTCGTATAATAGCAATACGAACACTAGTTCGAATCAAATGAAGAGGTGATACACATGGAAGCAATTCGTCGTGTTGGATTTTTATTTTTTGTATTGGTTATAGGTATTTTTTTGGGAACATTAGGATTACGTCTTGCTTTTATGATCGTGACGCCGTTATTTATTCTTTGGTTTATGTCATGGGATGAGAAGCGTTATACACGTACACGTAAACAACAGCAAGCAAGATACGTTTATCGTAAGTTCCCTTAATAAATAATAAAACGGTGTGTTCCCCCCAAGCTATGCTCCGTTTTTATAAATATGTCAAAGAAAGAGCGAAGGATTAAATTCCTTCGCTCTTTCTAATTAAATTAGATTAGTATTCCATTAAGGTAACAATATCGTAGCCATCAATTTTATCGCGGCCATGTAAATCCATTAATTCAATTAGGAACGCACAACCAACCACAATACCACCTAATTGTTCGACTAATTCGATGGTTGCTTTAATTGTACCACCAGTTGCTAGCAAGTCATCACAAATCAAAACACGTTGACCTGGTGTGATGGCATCTTTGTGCAACGTTAATGTATCTGAACCATATTCTAAGTCATAAGTCACTTCGATGGTTTCACGAGGAAGTTTTCCTTTTTTACGAACCGGAGCAAAGCCAACCCCTAGTTCATAAGCCACTGGACAGCCGACAATAAAGCCACGAGCTTCCGGTCCTACAACCATATCAATTCTTTTTTCTTTCGCGTAATCCACGATTTGTTTCGTTGCTTCACGGTAGGCATCCCCATTAGCCATTAATGGAGAAATGTCACGGAACACGATCCCTTTCTCAGGATAATCTGGAATGCTTGCAATGTAATCTCTTAAATCCATTTTTATTTGTCCTCCTCATTCCACAGCCATTGTTGTATTGTTTGACAATCACTGTAAAGTAGAAATTCTTCTGTTTTTATTTTTTTCAATCGTTGTTGGTACACTTGACTTTCAGTCAATGGTCGATTGTCGGGTTTCTCAATACTGTTTAAAACACCGCTTTCTATTGTAACAAATCCTAAGTCAAAAAACACCTGTATCATGAAAATTAATAATTTTTCTTGGATATTTAAGTAATTTGCCACCTTCGATAGCTGGGAACGTAGATTTACTTCTTTTTGCTGCAAAATAAATTTATACAATGTTGCAAATTGTTCACGTGAAGCCATACCGTTTAAATAAGCTTCTTCTGGTGAAATAAACATCATGTATATACGTTGTATCTCAGTTGCTTCAACAATTTCTTTAACCGTGATTGATTCCACAGGACAGTCGACAAAAACCAGTTGTTCGATTTGATTTTGAGAAACAGCTTCCACCAATTCTTCTTGGTTTGACCAAACAATAATATTAGCGGTTGGATCTGAAATGAATTTTTGATTTTTTTCATCAAACAAAAGATAAGCTGTTGCTTCTGAAGGAATTGGTTTCGTTTGATTATTTTTGCCACGAAAATCAAATAATTGTCTTCCAGATACAGCAAAATCAGTCACCATTAATTGTGGTTTCTTACGACCATTCCATTCATTGATGGAAAGTTGGCCTGCCACATCGGCGGTTCCTTGTGCTAGTTCATCCGCTTGAGGCCCCATTTGAAAAGCAATTGCATCCAATTGTGCCCCTTCTTGATTCATTTGAAATTTCAGATGTGTATTATCTGCACCAATTTGCCGAATTTGCGTAGGCGTGATTTCCTTAAATACAAAAGTTGGCACAGTATTATCAGTCCCAAAAGGCGCCAAAATACGCAATTGATCAATAAAAGCAGTCGTTGCCTGCGAAACCGCTAAGCTCTCACTAATAAGTAACTCTTGTCCATTAGCCATATCAATTTGATTTTTTTCAATAAAGTGTGCCAAATGTTCTTGAACAAAAGGAATATTTTCAACAGGTAAAGTCATTCCCGCTGCCATATGATGCCCACCAAAATGAGTGAATTGCTCACGCACTTCGTTCAACGCCTCATAGAGATTCAATGCGCTAATGCTACGTCCAGAGCCTTTAGCGGTCGTACCAGATTCATCTATTGCTAAAATAATGGTTGGTTTCCCCGTTTCTTGCATAATGCGGCCCGCGACAATCCCTAAGACGCCTTCATGCCAGCCTTGTTTCGCTAAAATATGGACCGGCGCATTCGGGTCGATTAAATCCAGCGCTTCTTTGGCAATCGTCGTTACAATGTCTTTTCGTTCATTGTTTTGTTGATCGATATATTTAGCGATTTCCAGCGCTTGTTCTTCATCAAATGTAGTCATCAATTCAACACCTGGTGCGGCTTCCCCTAATCGACCTAATGCGTTTAAACGAGGTCCAATGGTAAAGCCAATTGATTCTTCTGAAACAGCTTCCTTTTTCACACCCGCTTCTTGTAATAAAACGTCTAAACCAATTCGATCACCAGTTTGAATCATTTGAAGGCCCATTTTGACAAACGTTCTATTTTCATCGGTTAATGAAACCAAGTCAGCAATTGTCCCAATTGCTACCAAATCTAATAACTCAATTGGCAATTCACCAAGTAACGCAGTAGCGACTTTGAAAGCCACACCAACACCAGCTAAATCTCCAAAAGGATAGTCACCTTGCGGATGTCTAGGGTGGACAATCGCAAAGGCTTCTGGTAATTGTTCAGGCAATTCATGATGGTCAGTAACGATTACATCTACCCCTTGAGCCATAGCGTAGCTAATTGCTTCATGTCCGGCTACACCATTATCAACGGTTACAATTAATTGGACTCCTTGTTCAATTTGTTCAGCAAATACGTCTTTATTAGGTCCATATCCATGAACAAAACGATTCGGTAGAAAGTACTGAACCATGCCACCGACTAATTCGATTGCTTCTTTCATAACCGTGGTACTAGTGATGCCATCTGCATCATAATCCCCATAGACAAGGATTTGTTCACCCGCTTCGACGGCTTGCTGGATACGGGCTACCGCTTTCTCCATATCATGCATTAAGAACGGATCATAAATATCTTCGATAGTCGGATGTAGAAACTTACGTAATGCTTCTTCTGTCCGGATATTGCGGTGCCATAAAAGTTGGCCAATTAATGGATTAATTTCTTCTTTTTTTAATTGTTCTATAAATTCTACAGGTAATTCTGTCTTTGTCTGTAACTGCCATTGATAGTTTGATTTTTTCACGACGTCACTCCTAACCAAGTAATTATAGCAAAATTTTTCCAAAAACTAAAGAAAGCATTTTTTTAAATCTGAGAAAAAAACTGTGATATCTGTTAGATAAATAGCAGATATCACAGTTTTATTTTAAAAGAAACTTAGTGATAAAGTCTCTTCCTTATTTTTGTTCCTCTTCATTCACACGAGGTTTCACATAACGATCAATACGACTACCTGACACAGGCGTGGCATCTACTTCTGTGTTTGATGTTTGTTCGTTGACCACTGGTTCTGCGACTTGTGGTGCTGCCGCTTGTTTGGCTTGCAAATCAGCCAATTGATTATCAAATGAACGTTGAACTTTTTCCGTTTCTTCTTTGACTAATTTATCCATATCATTTTTATAAATATCCAACTCTTTTTGTACAGCTTTTAATTCTTTACGTTGGTTCCAAATAGTGGTTGTGGAGGTTAGTAACCCAACTAGTGCGCCAATAATTGCAGAACCTAAAATAATTAAGATTAACGGTCCACTAATTTTAGTAAAACCAAAGTTTACTGGAACAGCTTGATTATTTAAAACAGCAAAAATAACAACAATTAAGACCAACACAAGGCCCAAAATAACACGCCATTGATTTTTCATGACTTGATCGACTCCTTTATTTTTTATTTAAAATATTTCCCGCTATGAAATCTCCTAAATGTGGAAATAATGTATAAAAGCGGGCAGCCGCTTCCATGACAAATGGACGATTAATCTCACGTCGAGAAGTCCCCATACTCCCAACCACTTCTTTCGCTAATTTCGTAGGGTCTAAAACAATTTTATCCACCGCAGCTAGATAAGTGCCTGTCGGGTCCGCCTTATCAAAGAATTCTGTTTGGATTGGTCCTGGATTGACAGTCGTTACTGCTACACCCAACGGTTTCAATTCTAAACGTAAAGCATTTGAAAAACCTAACACAGCAAATTTCGTTGCAGAATAAACGGTTGATTTAGCTGTAGCCATCTTCCCAGCCATTGAAGCAACGTTGATAATATGTCCTTGCCCAGCTTCAATCATTTTAATAGCTACTTTTTGAGTAAACGTCATCATTCCTAGAACGTTGACATCAAACATTTGGCGTGCAACAGCCAAGTCAATTTCAACAAAATTTTCAAACAAGCCAAAACCAGCATTGTTGACTAAAACATCTATAGGACCAACTTCTGCTGAAATAGCTTCAACCACACGTTCAACACTTTCTGGATCGGCAATATCTAATTGATAAGAAAATGCTTCTCGTCCGCTTAAAGTGGCACACTGCTCGCGAACTTTACCAATCAAATTAATTCTGCGGGCGCAGACAACGACGACCGCTCCTTGTTTAGCTGCTTCATAACAAATTTGTTCACCTAAACCAGCTGAACCTCCAGTTACGACAACGACTTTATTTGTTAAATCCATCTAAGCTCCTCCTTCATTGGCAAATGGAATCTCAATGATATCCATATCTTTCACGATTTTTGTATTGGGGAAAATTTCTTGGGCTTCTTCTTGAAGCTGATAGGCCTCTTTGGTTAAATAACGGGCACTAATATGCGTTAAGATAAGTTGTTTTACTTGCGCTTCTTTTGCAACTTCAGCTGCTTGTTGACTGGTTGAGTGGAAGTAGGCTTTTGCCATTTTTGCTTCGTGTTTATTAAACGTACTTTCATGGACTAAAACATCCGCTCGTCGTGCTAAGGTTACACTATTTTTAGTTTTGCGAGTGTCTCCTAAAATCGTCACGATTCGTCCAGGTTTACGCTCTCCCACAAACGCTTGTCCATTAATTTCCTGTCCATCAAAAACAATCGTTTCACCACGTTTGAGTTTGCCATACAATGGCCCAGAAGGAATCCCTAAAGCTTGAAGTTTCTCTACTTGTAATTCTCCTTCATGCGCTGCTTCCTCAATTCGATAGCCAAAGCTCGTGATGCCATGGTCCAAGATATTACAGCGAACAGTGAATTGTTTATCTTTAAAAATAACGTCATTCTCTTTCGTTAATTCAATAAATTTCAGTGGATAGGACAACCGCGATTGCGAGACCCGTAAAGAAGTCTTGACAAAGTCAGCAATCCCAACTGGTCCATAGATTTCTAAAGGTTCTGTCCCGCCCTGAAAAGAACGACTACTTAACAAACCAGGTAAACCAAAAATATGATCCCCATGTAAATGTGTAATAAAAATCTTTTCAATTTTTCTTGGGCGAATACTACTTTTTAAAATTTGCAATTGAGTCCCTTCCCCACAATCGAAGAGCCAAACTGCATTTCGTTCATCTAATAATTTCAACGCAATTCCTGTGACATTGCGATGTTTTGCTGGTACACCAGCGCCTGTTCCTAAAAATTGTATTTCCATCTGCTACCATACTTTCTTTTAAACTTCCTTTTTATTTTAGAAGAAGTTTGCTCCTTTAGCAAATAATAATTTATCTATTTTCTCAAAGTTTTCTTCTTAGTTTACCGTATTTTACGATAAAATAACAAAAAATTAGCAAACTACCATAAAAAACCGTGATTTCTTAGTATTTTAAAAGACTGTTTCCCTTTATTCAGAAAACAGTCTTTGATCCTTATTCTTCTTTCGATGTCGCTTCTTTATGTTGTTCTTTTTTTGCTTGCCACGATTGTTTCGCTTCATTTGCAACTTCGTTCGCATCGTTAATTTCTTGTTGGACTTCCTCTAAATCAAGCCGCGTGATTTCGCCACCTAAGTCAAACATAACCAATTGGTTGAGCGGACGGTTGTCTTCTTCTTCTGCAATTAATAACAATCCCGTTTGTCCTTCATCAATCTTTTGAATCACATGTTCAAAAACCGTTTGTGCTTCTTGAATTTCTTTGGCGTCTTTGCTTGCACCATACATACTTCCAGCAAACCAGCCAAAAAGAATGCCCAGAGGACCACCTAATATGCCTACTAGCATCCCAATCATGCTATCTTTTGATGTATGATTGTTGCCTGTAAAATCGATAAAATCATTGATTTTAAATTGATGCTGGCCATCATTAACATGCGTAACAACCGCCATTTGCTCACCTTTAAGCTGTCTTTCTGCCTGCATCTTTTTTATTTCGGAAAATGCTTGGTACGATTTACTTTCAATATCAAAGTTCATAATGATAATTCGTTTTGCCATACAAATCGCTCCTTTATTCTGGATACATCTATTTTAGCAAGAAAGGCCTGTCTCTAGCAATGAAAACTTTTTGGTTATGTATAAAAAAAGAAGATAGCTAGGCTACCTCCTTGTTAATGCTTATTTACCATCAAGAATATTTAAACGGACCTTTTTCGGACCATCGATACGTACACTATAAACAATTGTCCGAATTGCTTTTGCAACACGCCCTTGTTTACCAATGATACGTCCAATATCTTCTTTGGCCACAGTCAAATTATACTCGAGGAAATCAGTTGATTCCTCAATTTCTAATGAGACTGCTTCAGGTTGACTGACTAACGGACGGACAATAGTTAAAATTAACTCTTTCACATCTGCCATATTCAATCACCTTATTTCTTAACGTTTTTAGCTTCATGATGTTTTTTCATAACGCCTTCTTTTGAAAGGATGTTACGAACTGTATCAGAAGGTTGCGCACCTTTAGATAACCAATCTAAAACTAAATCTTCTTTTAAAACTACTTCTGCAGGGTCTTTCAAAGGGTTGTAAGTACCTACAGTTTCGATGAAACGTCCATCACGAGGAGAACGAGAATCAGCTACTACAATACGGTAAAAAGGACTCTTTTTAGAACCCATACGTTTTAAACGAATTTTAACTGCCATTATTAAATACACCTCCATTAACTTAATCACAAGAGTTAGTTTAACAGATTAACAACAACCTGTAAAGAGTTTTTTCTTGACACCTTTACTTTTTTTCAATTTTTTTAGCCAATTTGCAGGAAAACAAACGAAATAATGAAGAATTTTTACAAAATTTGATAATAGTTGTACTGGTTTCTCACTTGAAAGCCTTCTGTTTGATAGAGATGAAGCGCTGCTTGATTTTCTGTTTCAACTTCTAAAAAAATAGTCGCTGAGGCTGACTTTTCTAAAATCATTCGGAGCGCAGACTGTAACACTTGACGGCCAAGACCGCGACCTCGTTGCGTTTTTGTCACAACAAAGCCATAAATCCCCCATTCGTTTTCAAAATGATCCAAACGTAGCGTGGCTAAAAGTTGATTGTTTTCTTTATAAATAAGTGTTCGTTGAAGGTCCTCCGGCAAAGGCGTACCTTCGAGTAACCTAGCCAAGGAATCCAAATCAGCCACTTGTGGTCGGAGAAGTGTCAGCTTCGCCAACGCCTGTGAGTAAGTTTCTCTTTGAAAAACCAGATACTGTTCTGAAAAAGCTGGCACAATTCCTTGTCTATTAAAATAATTCAGGCCAACAGATTGCTTGTCGTCCATCACGAGAAAGACTTCTTTCATTCCCCACAAAGCTGCTTGCTTTTCGAGTTCTTGAACAAGTTCTTCAAAAAATGGTCCTACATTTGGCGCAACAATCGTCGCTTCCAAGGTTTCCCCATCAAAACAATACCCTACGATATACGCTTGTATGGTTTGTTCCAATTTATAAAAAGTTCCTTGTTTAATCATTTCCTTGTTTCTTAATTCAGTCAATGTTTGTTTCTCCAACGGTGTTAACTGTCGGCGCCAATTTATTTTTTTATTCAAGCAGTTGCTCCTTTACTCATCCTTTTACTAGCTATTATACGTGAAGTTACGAAGTTCAACAATGTACAAGGATAAAACGTTTGCGCTTTTTTTGAAAAAGTACTATCATAAAGTAAGTAAAAGAAAAATGGAGGGATTTACATGACAAAAAAAATTGGTATTTTTGTAGGGAGTTTAAGAAAAGATTCATTTAACAAATTGGTAGCAAAAACAATGGCGGACTTATTTCCAGCTGATTTCGAACCTGTTTTTATTAACATTGGTGATTTAGAATTATACAATCAAGATTTGGATGATGAAGGAACCCCCACCGAAGCTTGGACAACATTCCGTGAAGAAGTTAAACAAGTAGATGGCGTAATGTTTGTAACACCAGAATATAACCGTTCAGTACCAGCTGTTTTAAAAAATGCATTGGATGTCGGTTCACGTCCGTATGGCGAAAGCGTTTGGGATAAAAAACCAGGACTTGTGGTGAGTGTTTCACCAGGTGCAATTAGCGGATTTGGTGCGAACCATCATTTAAGACAATCATTAGTCTTCTTAAATGTTCCAACTTTACAACAACCTGAAGCCTATATTGGCGGTATTACGAACTTAATTGGTGAAGATGGTAAAATTATTGATGGCACTGTTGGCTTCTTACAATCAATTGTAGATGCTTACGTGGATTTCTTTAATCGCTTAACTGCCTAATTGAATCAATCGAGAAAAAGTGAGGCAACTTTTTACAGGTTGTCTCACTTCTTTTATTTTTTTGCTTGACCTTCTCGTTACGTAAAGGTTTATGATAGATTTTGTCAGGAGGAATGAATGATGGAATATACAATTAAAAAAATGGCTTCACTATCTGGCGTCAGTGCACGGACGTTACGATATTATGATGAAATTGGTCTTCTTCAACCAGCCAGAATTAATTCTTCTGGTTATCGAATTTACGGGCAAGCCGAGGTGAATCGTTTGCAACAAATTCTTTTTTACCGTGAATTGGATCTGAAACTAGATGAAATTAAAGAAATTTTGGAGCAACCTGACTTTAATGTTGAACAGGCTTTATACGAGCATCAGCAAAAACTATTGGAAAAGCGCAATGAAATTGATCGTCTTTTAGCCTCTGTTCAACAAACCTTACACCATTACAAAGGAGAGATAAACATGTCAGATCAGCAAAAATTCGAAGCATTCAAACAACAACGAGTTCAAGAAAACGAAGAAAAATATGGTAAAGAGATTCGGGAAAAATATGGCAACGAAACGATTGAACAAGCCAACAAAAAATATTTAAACTTGACGGAAAAAGACATGCAAGTAATGCAGAACGTGGAAAAAGATTTATTTTCTAAGTTAGCCATGTATCAAAAATCACCCAAGTTGACTAGTCAACTTGCGCAAGAAATTTTCCAATTACACAAAGATTGGTTAATGTACTCTTGGTCAAGCTATTCGCCAGAAGCACACAAAGGGTTAGGCCTTATGTATGTTGGCGATGAACGATTTACGTCATATTATGAACAACACGGTGCTGGTTTTGCCGAAGCATTAAACGCAATTATCCAAAACTACGCTTAAACAGAAAGTGCGCCATTAGTCTCTTCGACTGATGGCGCACTTTCTGTTTCTTCCAATAATTAACTAAAGCCTGTTTATCTTTTTTTCTTTTTCTTCTTTTTGTTTTTCTTCATCATACGATTCATGGCCATTTTACCTAGCTTGCCTTTAACGCCGCCACCTAACATTTGATCCATACCAGGAATGTTCATATCCCCTTTGGACATTTGTTGCATCATTTTTTTGGATTCTTTAAATTGTTTAATCATACGATTGACTTCAACCACACTATTTCCTGAACCAGCTGCAATTCTGCGGCGGCGACTAGGATTTAATAGATCAGGATTTTCACGTTCTGCAGGGGTCATTGATAAGACCATCGCCCGTTTCCGTGCCACATCTTTTGGATCGACTTTGACATTTTCAATACCAGGCATGTTACTCATTCCAGGGATCATTTTTAATAAGTCTTCAATCGGTCCCATGCCCATAACTTGATCCAATTGCTCAATGAAATCGTTAAAGTCAAAACTGTTTTCTTTCATTTTTTGAGCAAGTTCTTCTGCTTTTTTCTCATCGTAATCTTGTTGCGCTTTTTCAATTAGCGTCAACATGTCCCCCATACCTAGGATACGACTCGACATACGATCGGGATGGAAAATTTCTAAATCGGTTAATTTTTCACCAGAACCGACAAATTTAATCGGAGCGCCCGTTACTGCCCGAATTGACAGTGCGGCCCCCCCACGAGTATCGCCGTCCATTTTGGTAATAACAACCCCAGTAATTCCAAGCTGTTCATTAAAACTATCTGCAACGTTGACAGCATCTTGCCCCGTCATCGCATCAACAACTAACAGAATTTCATTGGGATTAGCCAACTCTTTAATTTGTTTCAATTCGTCCATTAAAGCTTCATCAATGTGTAAACGGCCGGCCGTATCAATTAAGACATAATCATTTTTCTTTTCTTTTGCTAACGCTAACCCTTGACGAACAATTTCCACTGGATTAGCATCTGTTCCCATATCAAAAACGGGAACTTCTAATTGTTGACCTAAAACCTTCAACTGATCAATCGCTGCTGGACGATAAACGTCACCAGCGATTAAAAGCGGACGAGCGTTTTCAGTTTTCATTAAGTGTTTTGCTAATTTACCAGTAAAAGTTGTTTTACCAGCCCCTTGTAACCCTGTCATCATAATCACTGTCGGGATTTTTGGAGATTTATTCAGTTCAACCGTTTCTGAACCTAACGTTTTCGTTAATTCTTCATCAACAATTTTTACAATTTGTTGGGCTGGTGATAAGCTTTCTAATACTTCGACTCCTACTGCCCGTTCTCTGACGCGTTTTGTGAAATCTTTGACCACTTGTAAATTAACGTCGGCTTCTAATAAAGCCAAACGGATTTCTCGCATCATTTCTTTTACGTCGGCTTCGGAAACTTTTCCCTTACGACGGATTTTACTCATTGCCTGTTGTAGGCGGTTTGTTAAACTCTCAAAAGCCATAGTTTCATTCCTCTATTTCTTGAATTTGTTCAATATATTTTTTGATTTCACTATCTTTGGGATAAGTTTCTTGAACATACTGCTGTAGTTGTTCAAGATATTCTTTCCGTACAACATAGTTTGAATAAAGATGTAACTTTTTTTCATATTCTTCTAAAATTTTTTCGGTTCGTTTAATGTTATCATAAACCGCTTGGCGACTAACCTCATATTCTTCCGCAATTTCTCCTAAAGAAAAGTCATCAGCATAGTAAAGCTCCATATAATTCATCTGCTTTTCCGTTAATAATGTCGAATAAAATTCAAATAACGCATTCATGCGGTTTGTTTTTTCCATTTCCATGAGCCGTGCTCCCATCTTCAATCCCTTATAGGTTACCGATTTCATAGGGAATAGTCAATCTTTTTTTACTAAGTTTTTACCTTTTAAAAAGAAATGTCCGCAAGTTGCCATGTTTCTTCAGAATAAACGGTCATTCCTTGTTGAATAAAATAAGCAGTTGCGACTCCAACTCCAGCTTTTTTAATGCCAGAAAATTGTCCATCATAAATCAGCTGGCTGCCACAGCTAGGACTTTTTTCTTTCAAAATCAAGGTTGTAATTTGTTGAGTTTTTAATTTTTGATACGCGCGTTGTGCCCCTGCTTTAAACGCCTCAGTGACGTCTTCCCCGTTATCCGTATATACATACGCAGTATTCGCCCAAACATCAAAGCCATCCCCGCCAATGATTTCTGCTGGCGGACGTGGAATAGGCAACTCTCCTAAAACTTCGGGACAAATCATTATTGCTTTTCCATTAGTTACAAGTTGTTTTAACGCTTCTTGTTCTTGAGATTTTCCATCATAACGGCAACAAATCCCACCTAAGCAACTACTAATACCAATCATTCGCTTCTCCTCATTTCATTTCTCTATTATACCATGAGTTGACTTTTCTCAAAAGTAGCATTCTCGCTTACTTTAAAGTACGTTCTTCCTCTAAAAATATGTTAAACTAATAATAGTGAAATATACACTTATTTTCAGAAATTTCTTGAAGGAGTTATGTAAATGAAAAAAGTTCTTGTCGTCGATGATGAACCATCGATTTTAACTTTGTTAACCTTTAATTTGGAAAAAGAAGGCTATCAGGTGACTACTTCCGAAGATGGTAAAAACGGCTTCGAATTAGCTTTGTCTAATCAATATGATTTTATAATTTTAGATGTAATGCTTCCTGGTATGGATGGCTTAGAAATTACCAAAGCACTTCGTCGAGAAAAAATTGACACGCCTATTTTGATTTTAACTGCCAAAGATGAACAAGTAGATAAAATCATCGGCTTGGAAATTGGGGCAGATGATTATTTAACAAAACCTTTTAGTCCCAGAGAAGTCCTAGCACGCATGAAAGCTATTTTTCGTCGTTTAAAACCTACCACGACCGAACCGCTTCAAGAGGACACACCTAAAGCTCCGCTTGTGATTGGCGAGATTCGTGTGGATGAACAAAATTATGAAGTTTTTGTGCGCAATCAGCCCATTGAACTAACACCGAAAGAATTTGAATTACTCGTTTACTTTATGAAACGCAAAGATCGGGTCATTAATCGGGAAACCTTGTTGGAACGAATTTGGCAATATGACTTCGCTGGACAAAGTCGCATCGTCGATGTCCACATTAGTCATTTACGTGATAAAATCGAGCCCGATCCCAAACGGCCCGTTTACTTAGTAACTGTCCGTGGCTTTGGCTACCGTTTTCAGGAGCCAAAACGATGAAAAAGAGACTGCGGATTGAATATTTTTTAGTTGCGGCAGTCATGCTTTTATTATTTGTCGGGAGTATTGCAGCGACCAATTTTTTCTTTCAAAAAGAAATGGTTGCTCAGCAAGAAACCTATTTAAGAAGAAAAAATACCCTTTTAACAGACCAGTTGCCCCCTTCCGTTTTCGAAAAAGGGCAACTGACAAACCAACAACAACTCCTTGTCACCCATGCGTTAGATGATGCAGAAGAACGGGTAACTTTGTTGCAAAAAAATGGTACCGTCTTTTTTGACAGCAGCCAAAATGAACCGCTAGAGTCGCACAAAAAACGACCTGAAATCGCTGCGGTTCTATCAGGAGCTGCCTATGGTTCAGCTTTACGAAAGAGTAAAACGTTAAATAAAGAACTTCTGTACGTTGCCACGCCTGTTTTAAAATCAGGAGAAATCGTTGGTATTATTCGGATTTCGGAACAAACTGCGCTATTTTCTAAAAATATCCAATCTTTTCGTCGCTATATTATCTTTACATTTGGCATCTTGTTCCTACTAATTACCTTGTTTATCTTTTTATTGTTACGGCAAAAAAATCAACCGCTAGTGACCGTCTTACCGATTCTGAAACGAATGCTTAAACATCCAGATGAAAATCGATCCATTATCCAGCAATCTTCTGAATGGAATGAACTTTACGAAACTATTAACTTACTGAGTCAACAAGTAAGTCAAACGTATAAAGCGTATACGTCTGCGGATGAGCAATTTCACGAACTTTTAGATGAGTTGATGATTGGTGTCTTTATCATTGATACGCAAGGACGGCTTCGTCTGTTGAACCCTAAAATGCAGGAAATGTTAGGACTCTCTGCTAAAAATATGCAAAGCAATTATCTTGAAGTGATTCAAGACGCCGATTTGATTCATTTAATCCATCAAGTCGTCGCTGAAAAAAACAGCTTACATCAAGAAATCACTGTGACACAAGGACCAACACCTTTACGCTTAGATCTTTCTCTTCGTTACTTGGATGATCAAAGCGCCAATGATTATCAAGTATTAGGAATTGCCTATGATTTAACGCGCGTTCGCCAACTAGAAAAAATGCAAAAAGATTTTGTATCAAACGTGTCTCATGAATTAAAAACGCCTGTCACTTCTCTTTTGGGCTTTACCGAGACACTCATAGACGGTGCCAAAGAAGATCCGGAAGTCCTTGATCAATTTTTGCACATCATGCAAAAAGATGCCCAGCGTCTGCAACAATTAATTCAAGAAATTTTAGAACTTTCTCGGGGCAGCGCAACAATTCCTTATGCAGAACAAGAAATTACTTTAGAAAAATTTATTACAGAAATTCTCGGCTCTTATCAGCAACAATTGGTAGCAAAACAGCTGAAAACAGTCGTTCATGGTCTGCCAGAGAGCCAGTTTTTCACCAAATACGAATTGTTTTATCCAATCGTGAAGAATCTAATTGAAAATGCCATTCAGTATTCCCAAGAAAATGGTCAGATTACTATTTCTTATGCTATAGAAAATCAGCAATTACGTTTATCTGTTCAAGATACTGGCATTGGCATTAGTCAAAAAGACCAAGAACGGATCTTTGAACGGTTCTATCGTGTCGATAAAGCACGTAGCCGTCATTCTGGTGGCACCGGTCTAGGTCTAGCTATTGTCCAAAATTACACAGAATTATTAGGCGGTAAAATCGCCATTGATAGTCACCTAGGCTTAGGGACCACTTTTACAATCACCTTGCCTTTAACAAAAAAAGAAGCCTAAAAAAACTCAGCCAATCCTGTTTATTGGCTGAGTTTTTTTGTTTATTTTTCAGTTACTTTTCCATTTACATCACGTTCTACTTGCATGTCTGTGATGGCTAAATAACCTAAGTCTTTGACAATTGTTTTTTGAACATCATCGGTGACCATATAGTCTAAGAAGGCTTTTACTTCTTTATTAGGCTCCCCTTTTGTATACATATGTTCATAAGACCAGATTTTCCATGAATTGTCTTTCACGTGTTCTTCTTTTGGTTCAACACCATCAATGCTTAAGGCAACAGTGGAATCATCCATATAAGAAAAAGCTAAATAGCTGATTGCTCCTGGTGTTTGTTCAACAATTTTACGAACTGTTCCCGAAGAATCTTGTTCTTGTGATTGAACTGGTTTAGCTCCATCTAAGCCCCATTTTTCAAATGTTGCTCGGGTGCCACTTCCGTTTGCGCGGTTTATTACGACGATTTCTTGATCTTTGCCGCCCACTTCTTTCCAGTTTTTGACTTTGCCAGTAAAGACATCAATCAATTGTTGCTTCGTTAAATTCTTCACGCCGACTTCTTTGTTGACCACTGGTCCCATACCAACCACGGCCACCCGATGATCGACTAATTTAGAAGCATCCACGCCATCTTTCTCTTCGGCAAACACATCGGAATTTCCAATGGTCACTGCGCCATCTGCAACTTGCGAAAGTCCTGTTCCGCTGCCGCCACCTTGGACAGAAACTGTATAATTAGGATGTTCTTGTGTAAATTGATCTTTCGCAGCATCTACTAACGGTTGTAAAGCGGTGGAACCAACAGCGACAATTTTAACTGGTTTGTTACTATCCGCTTCGCTGGATTTTTCAGTTGTGCCTCCTTGAGCTCCGCACCCAGTTAATAATAACCCTAGACTCAGCATAGTTGCTGCAATTACACGTTTTTTCATCTTTGCACTTCCTTTTCAATTAGTTACAAGTTTAGTCTACCAAGACTCTGTTAATTCTGTTTCAATTAAATGTAAATAAAAGGTAAAGGTGTGTAAAGAATCTATAAAGGCTAGTGCGTTACGCGTTGTGTCGCCATGTAATGTGCAATTCGTTCCATGGCCGTTGTTAATTTATCCATATCGGACGCATAACTAATTCGGACGTATCCTTCTGCTTCTGGACCAAAAGAAATACCTGGAATCAACGCTACTGCTTCTTTTTGCGCTAAATCAATACAAAATTTCATAGAATCTTGTTCATAACCAGTAGGAATCTTAGCAAAAATATAAAAGGCGCCATTTGGACGCGCAACCTCAAACCCCAATTGAGTCATCTGTTCATAAACAAAATCGCGCCGTTTCCGATACTCTTCTTTCATAATTTCAGCATCATGCATTCCTTCGATTAAGGCACGAACAGCCGCTTTTTGAGACACTGTTGCAGCCGCAGTAACTAAATACTGATGAACTTTAATGATCTCCGCTGTTAAAATCGCTGGTGCAAAAATAAAGCCAATCCGCCAGCCTGTCATGGCATGTGATTTCGACAAACCGTTAATTAAAATCGTTTGGTCACGTAACATTTCAGCAATCGAAACATGACTCTCATCATAAGTTAACTCACTATAAATTTCATCGCTGATCACAAAAATGTCGTATTTTTTTAGAACATCAGCAATTGCTTGCAACTCTTGGCGGTTATAGGTGACACCAGTTGGGTTGCTAGGATAATTTAAAATAATTGCTTTGACTTGTTCCCCATGCTCGGCCATTGCCGCTTCAATCATTTCAGGGGTCAAGACAAAATCGTTGTCTCGTGTATCCAAATATACCGGCTCCGCCCCCGCCAATGTAATAATTGGTTCATACCCTGGGTAAATAGGTGCTGGCAAAAGCACTTTGTCACCTTGTTCTAAAATTGCTAATAACGAAGCTGAAATCGCTTCTGTTGCTCCAACTGTTACTAAAATTTCTGTCGCAGGCTGGTAAGTCAAATGATACTTTTCTTTCATAAAATAAGCGGCTGCTTCACGGACATCTAATAAACCAGACATCCCTGTATAATGAGAAAAATTCGCATCAATTGCTTCTTTGGCTGCTTTTTTGACATGCTCAGGTGTGTTAAAATCTGGCTCTCCTAGCGTTAATTTTAAAATACCTTCAATTCCTGAGACTTGTTCGTCAAATTGACGAATTAAAGAAACAGCAATTTTATTTACTTGACGATTAAAACGATTGGTTAAATCCATTTAGCTTCACTCCTTCAGTTGACGTTATAGTAGCACAAATTGACCGTAAAATGAATGATTTTCTCATTGTTTCGCTAGATTTTTATTATAAATATCTCAAAAAAACGACAGAGAAGAAAATAGGAGAACTTTGTCCTTTTCAACAAAGTTCTCCTATTTATTTATTTTTCGAAACGCCATGTCCGAATTTCAAACGGACGTAATGGTGCATCAACTTCTATCGCTGGTGTCAACGGTTCTTCTAATACATTTGTTAAACAAGTCGCTGGTTGTGTCTCTTTGTGAAGTTCACAAGGAATATTTTGCGCTGTTAGATTAAAGCCACGAACGACTAAATGATTTGTTTGCTCTTGACGTTTAACGGCTGTCCAACCAATTGGTCCTTCTGCCGTTGTCAAATAGACATGGTTCGGTGCTAGTTTACCTTCATGACGCGCAGTAGTAGCTGCAGTAAAAGGAATTTGTGCACTATAGGCTTGTTGATACGTAGCAAAGCGTTCTTCTGGTTTTCCATGCAATGACAAACCATATTTAAAGGTATATTCTCCTTGGCATTGTGCTTCTGGTGTCGCAAAATAGCCCCAATCACCTAGTTCGCCAACACAACGAATTAATGTGACCGCAATGGTTCCATCTGCTAAGACTTCATACTCATTTAAGCCTTCATTGAAGATAGTCACGCCTTTGTTTTGGTCATGAACATTCACAAACGCTTGTTGGTGCTGCGGGTTTGTTGGATTTTCCCATGTGTCGCTTACTTGATTTGGTCGTGTCACGACTTCATAAATACTATCCGCTTCATGTGTTTCTGTGACCATGCCAGTTGGGAAAAGCACGCGTAAACGATGATCTTTGATTTGATTATTAATGGTTGTTTCAAAGAACAATTGGTTACTTTCTTTGATCATTGTAACCACTGTCGTTATTTCGAACGGGCGAAGCGTCGTTGAACGTTGTGCTTGGCGTTCTCTAAACTCACGAACAGCCTTTTGTTCTTCTTCTAATCGTTCCTCTGCTGCAACTGGTAACATGACGGTTTGTTTAATTTGATAACTTGCTTTTACAGGGGAATTTTCTTTATTCGTGATTTCAGCCGTTACATTTTCAGTTGTAATTCCTTGGTCTTCGGTCGGTTTGAAAAAGATATATTCATTCCCAATGTCGCCAGTATCTTCAAATGTTAACAATTTTGAAAATGTTTCTCCTGTTTTTTTGTCAGCAATGGTTAAGCTACCATTGTTTTCAATTTTCACTTGAATAAATTCGTTTTCCATTTCATTTGTTGCTGGTTGAGCCAAAAGACTTCCTTCAAAAGCTTTCGTTTTTCCTTGAATCAATGCAAAGCTATCCCAAGAGAATGGCGCCATTTCTTTGACAGATAATTCGACCGTTAAGTATTTAGCCATGTACGGTTGACGGAAAGCATCTTTAGGTAAATCGTAACCAAAACGAACATCTTCTTTGACAATACGGCTTGCAACGGCTTTTCCAGTTGGATCAATCACTTGATAATCTGGGGTGGCTTTTTGTTTTAATTCATGATAAAGATCTTCAGGTTTTCCTGTATAAAATGGCAATCGTTCAATCTCCACTTCCACAGTGACAACCTCCGTTTTCTGATAGCCACTAGTATTAAATAAAACAAACGGGTGCGCTTTTTCTGGGAAAACACTTGTATCAATTGCTTCTGTTAATTGTCGTGTTGCTTCATCTGCTAAGAAATGCCCGACATCATTGGCATTTTCAAAGCGAGTCATCATGCCTCGGTGAACCTCGTCGACAGAACAGCCACAAATACTATCGTGCGGATGGTTTTGAAGCAATGTTTTCCAAGCATAATCAAATTGGTCATGTGGGTAGTCGCCAGTTACTTCGTAAGCCATCGCTGCTAAAGGTTCTGCGATATTTTCTAATTGGCGTTGGACTTTTGTGTTCCACTGTTTTAAATAGACGCGAGCAGAAGAAGTATTGGCTAATGTGTACCAGCCGTCCGTTTCTTGACTCGTTAATTCGCCTGTTACTGTTCCTAAATCTTCTGGTAACTCCTCTTGAACAGCTTTCAAATAGTCATCGAAATTGGAATGAATAAATTCATATTCTGGGAATAGTTCATTGGCTAAAGCGATGGCCTTAGTAATATCTCTTTGTACCGGTTGGTGGTCGACCCCATTCATCATCAATAAATGGTTTGTGGAAGCGTAACGTTCCACATCAGCCAATTTTTGTTTCCAAAAAGCGATTGCCGCTTCTTTTTCTGAAGGAATTTCGTTCCCGTTACTATACCAGTTTGCAAAAAGCAAGCCGAAAATTTTGGTTTGGTCCGGACCTTCCCACCACATTTCAGAATATTGTGAGCTATAGTCGCTTTCTAAGACTTGATTATCAAAGCCAATCGGTTTCACCCCGCGTCCAAAGGCAGCCGCAGGCAGATTTGCTAATTGCATCATTTGAGGCGTTTGACCCATATTCCCAAATGTATCCGGGAAGTAACCTAATTGAACTGGTGCTCCCCATTTTTGACTTTCTAAATGCCCAATCAGCATGTTTCGAACATTGGATTCAGAGCTAATTAAAAAGTCATCTTGTAAAATATAAAATGGTCCGATTTTTAGTTTGCCTGCTTGGACAGCTTTTTTTACAGCTTCTTTTTTCTCTGGGCGAACTTGTAAATAGTCGTCTAAGATAATCGTTTGTCCATCTAAATGGAAACTGTTAAACTCTGGATCATTTTCAATTAAATCTAATACATTATCCACTAATTCAATTAAGCGCATATGATGTTCTTCATAAGGAAGATACCATTCACGATCCCAATGACTATGGGAAACAATATAGACTTTTTTCTTTGTCATCACTTTTCCTCCTATTTTTCCACTCGGATGTCAAAATAATCCATAACTAATTCACAAAACATCATATTAGCCCATGAAAACCATTCTCTTGTATAATTTTCAGGATTATCTACGTCAAAACCTTCATGCATCAAATGAGTCCCCGCATCTGTGGCAACTAATAAATCTAAAATTCGTTCTTTTTCTGCTTTATCTTTGGTTGTCATTCCTTCCATTGCTAAAGCAATCGGCCACACGTAATTTTCTGGTGTATGCGAGCTACCAATCCCTTTCGCGTATTTGCCTTCATAGAAGTAAGGATTTTCTTTACTTAATAAGGTTTGACGCGTTGTTAAATATTGTTCATCCTCTGTTGAACAATAACCCAGATAAGGGGCTGCTACTAAATTGGGAACATTACTGTCATCCATCACGCTTGCATTGCCTAAGCCATCCACTTCATACGCATAAATCGTTTCGTTATTTTGATTTTTTGTTCGTCCAAATGTTTGAATGCCTTCTTCAATCTCTTCTTGTAATTTTTTAGCAATCGCCACAATCGTAGCATCTTCTAAAACATCAGAGAAAATTTCTTGAATATAGCCTAAAATTACGACTGCAAACATATTAGAAGGAACTAAGTAACCATATTGGCAGGCATCATCACTAGGACGGAAGCCTGACCATGTCATCCCTGTTTTGCCAACTGGCGTTCCTTTCCCTGCTTCAACCAACGTATCTTCTTGACGCCACGTATCTCGTTCAAATAAATAAGGTGACTGTGCGTGATCTTGTTCTGTTGTGAAAACGTTGAGAATTTTTTTGACGCCTTCCACAAAATCTGAATTAAATTGTTCGGTCATCCCAGTATTTTTATAAAGTAAATAGGCTAATTGGACCGGGTAACATAATGAATCAATTTCATATTTCCGTTCCCAAATCCAGCCATTCATTTCGGTCTTATCAGTTTGATGGCCTGCATGATTATCTGTTTCATTAAACGCATTGGCATAAGGATCAATGCAAATATAACGAAACTGGCGTTTAACCAAACCAGCAATCATTTGAGCAAGGTCTTCGTCTTCTTTCGCAATCACTAAATAGGGACGAACTTGTGCTGTTGAGTCTCTCAACCACATTGCTGGAATATCGCCTGTTAATAAAAAGGTAGTACCATCTTCTTGACGTTTCACTGTTGTTAGTAAAGTATTGGCAAAGGCCGCCTGAAAGTTTTTTGCCCAATCTTGATGTGCTTCACCGCATTTTTCTGTAATTGTCTCCATAAATGTTGCTACGGATTTTGGAACTTCTGTATAAACCATTCTCGTCACCTCTTAAATTTGATATATCATTTCACAATTGAATTATAGCGTTTACATTTCACTTTGTCTAGTGATTTCGATCATTTTTTTCATTTTAAAACCAATTAATTTATGGTAAACTATAAATAAGATATATCTTATTGTGAGGTGAAATGAATGAAGCAACCATTATATCAACAAATTATTGATTATTTACAAAATGAAATTGATTCAGGGCGATTGCCTGTTGGAGCGCAAGTGCCTACCGAAAAAGAATTATCGGCTCAGTTTAACGTCAGTAGAATTACGTCCAAACGAGCGCTAACTGAGTTGGAAACGCAAGGCGTAATCCAACGTCACCAAGGAAAAGGAAGTTTTGTTCAAGCACCAAAGCATCCTCTTCATACCTCTTTAAATAAAGTTCTTTTTTTATTGCCATTTGCAGACGATTTATCAGTAGGAAATTTCTATAGCGGTTTGGCCCCTACTATTCAAGCAGCTGGTTTAGAAGTCTTTATGACCTCGCCTAATTTTTTGAGAGAGAAAAATGCTGCGGACATTGTGAATGAGTTTGCCGGGCTTGTCTATTATGCTGCTACTAGTAATGACTACCTCGACTTACTGTTCGAGTTGGCTTTGATGAATTTTCCAGTCGTTGTCTTGGATAAAAAGATCCATGATTTGCCTTTTGCAACCATTCAATCAGACAACTTTGCTGGTGGTAAAACAGCAACCGAACGCTTAATTGGCTTAGGACATACAAAAATTGGATATATCCTTTCAGGAAGTCCGGCCCTACAATCCGTTCGGCAACGTTATTTAGGTTATCTCCAAGCTTTAAAAGAAGCCAATCTGGCGTTTCATACAGCAATCACGGAAACCAATCTCTTAGATGAACACAACTTTAAACAGTATTTTGAGGCGCACCAACTCACAGCCGTGGTCTGCGATAATGACTTCAGCGCGTTACATTGTTTACGAAACTGTAAAAACATAGGTATTCATGTGCCAAAAGAATTATCGATTATTGGTTTTGACGATATTCAAGCAGCAGCATTTGTCGAACCGCCATTAACAACCATGGCGCAAGACTTTAAAGAAATGGGAAAACTAGCTGGCGAAGTGTTATTACAAACGATGCAACAAGATCTTCAAATCATAGAAGACATTCAAGTGCCTGTCACATTAATTGAAAGAGAAACCATTTCTACTGTTTCAAAATGAGCCAAAAAAGAAGAGCGTGGGACAAAAATCACTTTGGATTTTTGCTCCACGCTCAAAAACTAATAAACGGCGGGTACAGAAGCAACTCCTTCGGAAATAAGCCGAAATTCCTTCTTATTTCTCGGAGTTAAACACTTCTGTCCCGACCTCTTCTTTTTATTCCTTAGTGCTAAATGTTTTGGTATCTACCTCTTTTTTAAACAACGCTTTTAGTTCTTTGATAAAGTAGCGACCAATTGGACTGATTTCCCGATTTTTGGGAAAGAGTAAACAAATACGATTTTCCAAGGCTGGCGCCAATGGTACTAACCGAATTTCTTTCTTCGTAAAACCCGTTACGACACCTGAACCAGAAGCATAAGCATTGGTTTCTACCAACAAATTCATTAAAGTTCCACGATCCGTAGTATGAATGACCGATTCCTGTTCAGGAATTTCAACTAAATCTTCAGAAAAATAGGAAAAATTGCTTCCTTCTTGATTAAAGCGGACTTGTGGATAGGGAACTAATTCCTCTAAATGAATTTCTTTTTGCTTGGCTAAAGGATGATGATTTCCTAAAAAAATGTGTGTATTAAAAGTACTAATTACCTCGTAGGCTAGATTAGCTTGTTCTAAATACCGTTCAATACTGACACTATTTTGTTCATTTAAATAAATAATCCCCAACTCACTGTGAAATCCTTTGACGTCTTCAATTACTTTTAAGGTCGTGGTTTCAAAGACACGAAAATCTTTATATTGATCCCCATACTTTTTAAGAACTTTGGCAATTACCTCACCTAAAAAATCGTAATGTTGCGAAGAGATGGAGAATCGTTCGCTGGTCACTGTCTCGCGATAGCGATTTTCCAATAACTCCATTTGAACTAAGACTTTCTCTGCTTGTTCTAAAAAAACCATTCCTTCTTCTGTTAAAAAAGCGCCCTTATTGGTACGTAAAAAGAGGGAAATCCCTAGTTCTTCTTCTAATTCCCGAATACTATTTGACAAGCTAGGTTGTGTAATAAATAGTTTTTTGGCTGCTTCCCGAAAACTCCCATTGTTAGCTATGGCAGCAACATACTTCATTTGTTGAATATTCAACACTTTTTCCTCCACACACTAATCATTTGAAAAATAAATCTTACGCCCATTCAACGGCTGAAGGGGCCGATTGTTAAAGGCCAACATTCCTTCCTTGATCTTATTTAAAAAGGCTTGATCCATTTTTTGAATGGTATCAAATACAAACCATTTCACTGGACCCTTAGTTGGCGGTGTTGTTAACGAGCCTACATAATGGTAGTGTAGACGCTCCTCTGGTAAAAAGATTGACGGATTAAACCATTGTTGGTGCGTGCCGTTTTCCCAGTCCATCGGATGATTCGCTTCTGAAAAACGATTTTCTTCCTCTGTGATGGTAAACAGGCAACCGACAACTAAATTTTCGCCAGCATCGTTCATATGAACCAAATGGAATTCTAGCGGATACTGCTTTCCCGATAGCAAATGTTCGCTAGGCATATGAAAATGGATATCGGTTAAATGATACGCAACATTTTCAAACATTACGTAACTTTCCGTATTTGGTGGTACAAAATGAAACGTATTTTTGAATTCCTTTTCAGTGAATTCTTCTTTTTTATAATGAAACGTAATCTGAGAATTTATTGTCTCAGCACTTTCTTTTTCTAAAGCAATTGGCGATTGATAAGCAAACTTAGCACCTTCTGCAAACCAGTCACATAGCGTATGCCAATGTTCTGGTCCATCGTTGCCTGTATAGCTCCATTCAACGTCCATATTTTTTATTTTTTTCATACACTCTTCCTTCATTTCCACATAGTAATCAGGTAAAACTCATGTTAAAACTCTATCCTAACATCTTTTCTACGTCAAACAAAAGAACTTAGATCATTACGCTCCTCGGCAAATGACCTAAGTTCTCCTACCGTTAAATCTGGTTACTTAAAATGACACTAAAAATCAGACGACAAGAACTATCTTTAGTTCAACGGTTATTTGCCCCAGTTTTCAGGATCTTTTTTCCATTCTTGTAATAAGGTAACATCTTTTTCTTCGATATAGTTTGCTTCTAATGCAGCATCAATTAAAGTTGAATAATTGGTTAACGTTAGTAACGTCATCTGTTTATCTGCAAAATTTGCCGTTCCTTTGGGTAACTCATAAGTGAAGATTGCCGCAACGCCTAAAACCGTTGCTCCTTCACGTTCCGCCGCTTCTGCCGCTTCTAACACGCTACCGCCTGTTGAAATTAAATCCTCGATAACTACCATTTTTTGTCCTTCAGAAATTCGGCCTTCAATTTGATTCCCTTTGCCGTGATCTTTGGCTTTACTGCGGATATAAACCATTGGTAATCCTAAAATATCGGCTACCCATGCCGCATGTGGAATCCCTGCGGTAGCTGTCCCAGCAATCACTTCGACTTCTGGGAAAGTCTCTTTAATTTTTGCCGCTAAGCCTTCTGCAATTTCTTTACGCACAGCAGGATAACTCATCGTGATACGGTTATCACAATAAATCGGGCTTTTTATGCCACTAGCCCAAGTAAACGGCTCATTAGGGTTTAAAAATACCGCTTCAATATCTAATAAATCTTTGGCAATTTTTTTTGCTACTTTTGTCATGTTACTTTCCGCTCCAGTCTTTTTTGATTTCTTGATAGGCTTCATAAGGATTTTCTGCTTGGGTAATAGGTCGGCCAACAACGATATATGTGGACCCGATTTCGCGAGCATGTTGCGGCGTAACGACCCGTTGTTGGTCACCTACTGCACTTCCTGCTGGACGAATACCAGGTGTTAAACAAATAAACGTCTGCTTGGTTGCTTCTTGAATACCACGTGCTTCTAATGCTGAACAAACCACGCCATCCAGACCCGCTTTTTCCGCACATTTAGCATAATGAATGACACTTGTCTCTAAAGAAACGTTGATTAATTGATCATGGTGCATCTCTTCTTCACTAGTAGAAGTCAACTGGGTTACAGCAATTAACTCAGGAACCTTAGCGCCTGGCTGAGTCCCTTTGATTAGACCTTCCTTAGCTGCTTGCATCATTCGAACGCCCCCTGCTGCATGGACATTGGTAATGGCAACGCCTAATTTTGCTAAATTTGTCATCGCTTTTTCCACAGTATTCGGAATATCATGTAATTTTAAATCCAAGAAAACATCGTGCCCTTGTTCTTTAAGCCAGCGAACAATCGCTGGTCCTTCTGCGTAAAAAAGTTCCATCCCCACTTTAACAAACAAGGCTTCTTCCTTAGGGAATTTTTCTAAAAAAACAGCCACTTCTTTTTGCGTGGGAAAATCTAACGCAATAATTGGTCTATCGTGCATTTTGCTGCTCCTCTCTCACTTCTTTAATTAATTGTTCCAACGATTCAATACCTAACTCTTCCATTCGCTTAGGTAATCCGTCAATCAACTTCGGACAAATGTATGGATCTGTAAAGTTGGCCGTACCAACCCCGACAGCGCTAGCACCTGCCATGAACATTTCCAAGACATCGTCCACTGTTTGAACACCGCCCATTCCAATAATTGGCAACTGAGAAACACTGGCGACTTGTCGGATTAAGCGAATAGCAACAGGTTTAATGGCTGGTCCAGATAGTCCACCAGTTTGATTGGCTAAAATAGGTTTTCTCGTTTTTAAATCAATGCGCATCCCTAGCAATGTATTAATCATAGAAAAACCGTCTGCGCCCCCTGCTTCAATTGCTTGGGCGATCGGCACAATGTCCGTTACGTTTGGTGATAGTTTAACATAAATCGGAACAGAGGCGACTTTTTTGACTGCTTGTGTTAATTGAAAAGCAACCTCTGGATCTGTACCAAAAGCTATGCCGCCATGTTTCACATTGGGACAGGAAATATTCAGTTCAATTGCTTTGACGTTAGGCGCTTGCCCAATTTTTGCGCAAACAGCCACATAGTCCTCTTCGCAAGCACCTGCAACATTTGCGATAATCGGTAAGTTAGGGTATTTTTCTAATTTCGGTAATTTTTCTTGCATTACCACTTCTAAACCTGGATTTTGCAATCCAATGGCATTTAGCATACCACTGAGTGTTTCAGCTACACGTGGTGTGGGATTTCCATATCGTGCTTGGGGCGTTGTTGCCTTAATCATAATTGAACCTAATTGATCAAGGTCATAATAGTTAGCATATTCTTCCCCGAACCCAAAGCAACCACTGGCGGGAATAATTGGATTTTTTAATGTTAAACCTGGAATTGAAACGGCTAAAGGATTTTTCATCATAAGATAACCTCACTTGCTTTAAAAATCGGACCTTCATCACAGACCTTGACACTTTTTTCTCCAGTAGTGTCTCCTTTTTTATGGCAAACGCAGGCATAGCAAGCCCCAATTCCACAGGCCATCCGTTCTTCTAAAGAAAGGTAAACGTGTGGATGTGTTGGAAATAAAGAATCAATTGCTTTTAACATACCATTCGCACCGCAAGCATACACTGCATCAGGGATCCGTCCTTTTGCTAACGCTTCTGACAATAAACGGCCCACGTTGCCATGAGCGCCAAACGAGCCGTCATCTGTGGCAAAATGTGTTTCTCCTAATGCCATAAATTCTTGTTGGTAATAAGCAACCTCTTTTGATGCATAACCAAGAAAATGAATCACTTTCACGCCTTTTTCATTGAGTTGTTTTGATAATTCATACAATGGGGGAATCCCGATTCCTCCGCCAACGATAAAAGCAGTTTGACCAGCTGCTACGGTAGTTATATCAAAGCCGTTTCCTAAAGGACCTAAAATATCTAATTGTTCACCAGCCTTCATGGTGGCAAACACTTCCGTTCCAGCGCTTTCGACTCGATAAATCAAACGACAGGTTTCATTCGAATGATCAATTTGGTTGATGCTAATCGGTCGCCGCAAAAGTAAATCTGCACGCGGAACCTTGATATGCACAAACTGTCCAGGTCGTGTCATCTCTTTCACTAACTCGCCTTGTAAGTCTAACTGATAAATCCGTGGCGCTAACTGTTTTTGAGCTACAATGGTCATCATTTCTTGCTTTCTCTGCATCAGTATCCTTCACTCCTTTATTCTCTGATTCCCCTATAAATGATTTTCTATTTCTTCGTAAAAGAATCTGGAACAGTCCTCCTCAGACGATTGTTCCAGATTTTTGCTTAAATGGCTTCTGTCGTAAAGGCTCTTGATTCTAAAACTTTTAAAATCGCATTCGCTGTGTCAAGTGAGGTAAACAATGGAATCCCATGTTCGACTGCTTCCCGACGGATTGAAAAACCATCTTGGTTGGCACTGGAACGATTTTTATCCATAGTATTGATTACCACTTGTGCATTCCCATTACGAATGACATCCAGCACGGTTTCCCCTTCAGGATTAGAAATTTTCGTCACTTTCTTAACAGGCAACTGATGCTTCGCTAAAAAGTCAGCGGTTCCTTCCGTTGCGGCTAAACTATAGCCAATTGCTGAAAAACGCTTAGCAATTTCTAACGCCTCTTCTTTTGTTTCATCAGCAATGGTGAAAAGTACAGCTCCATAACTTGGCAAATGCAAGCCAGATGCTTCAAAGGCTTTATACAAGGCTTTTTCTAAATAATAATCACTACCCATAACTTCCCCAGTTGATTTCATTTCAGGCCCTAAGTACGTATCTACTTTTTGTAGTTTCGTAAAGGAGAATACAGGGGCTTTCACATGAACTTGTTTACTTTCAGGATATAATCCATCTTGATATCCTAGGTCAGTCAATTTCTCACCAAGAATCGCTTTTGTAGCAACTTGGGCCATCGGAATCCCTGTGATTTTACTTAAGAAAGGAACTGTTCGACTCGCACGAGGATTCACTTCAATCACATAAACACGATTTTCATGAATAACAAATTGAATATTCATCATGCCTACACAGTTTAAACCAAGTGCCAGTTTTTTTGTATAATCGGCAATCGTTGCTTGAATTTCTTGAGAAAGATACTGCGGTGGATAAACCGCCATTGAATCACCAGAATGCACGCCAGCTCGTTCAATATGTTCCATAATCCCTGGAATTAGTACTGTTTCACCATCACAAATGGCATCAACTTCACATTCCTGTCCCAATAAATAGCTATCAACCAAGACAGGATGTTCTGGAGAAGCTTTGACTGCATGTCGCATATAATCTTCCAAATCCTTTTGATTTTCGACAATTTCCATTGCACGACCACCTAAAACATAACTTGGACGCACTAAAACGGGATAGCCGATACGATCAGCAATCACGACTGCTTCTTCTGCACTTGTGGCCGTATCTCCTGGTGGTTGAGGAATCGCTAACTCTTGCAAAGCTTGTTCAAATAAATCACGATTTTCCGCACGATCTAAATCTTCAATCGTTGTTCCAAGAATTTTAACGCCTTGTTTTGTGAGCGGCTCAGCTAAATTAATCGCTGTTTGTCCACCAAATTGGACGATCACGCCAATCGGATTTTCTAAATCAATCACATTCATGACGTCTTCTAAAGTTAATGGCTCAAAGTATAATTTATCAGAAACAGAGAAATCTGTTGAAACTGTTTCAGGATTACTATTCATAATAATTGCTTCATAACCAGCCGCTTGGATCGCTTTGACAGAATGAACCGTTGCATAATCAAACTCGACCCCTTGACCAATGCGAATGGGACCAGAACCTAATACTAGTACAGAAGGCTTTTTCGAAACATTGCTTTCGTTTTCCACTTCATACGTGCTATAAAAATAAGGCGTGTGTGATTCAAACTCTGCAGCACACGTATCCACCATTTTATAGACGGGCACAATTTGATTGGCTCTGCGGAAGTCAGCGATAGCTTGTTCTGTTTGTCCCCAAAGTGCCGCAATTTTCCGATCAGAAAAACCATTTTGTTTGGCTTCTTTCAAGACAGCTACGTTGTCCACGTGACTTTCAAGGGCTGTTTCAATTTCGATAATGTGTAAAAGTTTATCCAAGAAGAATAAATCAATTTTCGTTAAACTTTGTAATTCTTCGATGCTATATCCTCTGCGAATGGCTTCTGATAAGTAGAACAATCGATCATCTTGCGCATGGACTATTTTCTTCGTTAATTCCAGATCACTGACATGACTTAGTTCTGCTAATTCGTTGTGATAAGCACCAATTTCTAAAGAACGCACTGCTTTTAATAAGGATTCTTCAATATTGCGGCCAATTGCCATGACTTCCCCGGTTGCTTTCATTTGCGTTCCTAGTTCTCGAGCACCTTTTTCAAATTTGTCAAAAGGCCAACGAGGAATTTTGGAAACAACATAGTCCAAAGCCGGTTCAAATTCGGCATAAGTGGTTCCAGTAACTGGATTTTTCATTTCATCTAATGTTAAACCAACAGCAATTTTTGCGGCTAACTTCGCAATGGGATACCCTGTGGCTTTACTAGCAAGTGCAGATGAGCGAGAAACACGAGGATTCACTTCTATCACATAATAATTAAAGCTATGCGGATCCAAAGCTAATTGAACATTACAGCCACCTTCAATTTTTAATGCACGAATAATTTTCAAAGACGCATCTCGCAACATTTGGTATTCATAATCTGATAAGGTTTGACTCGGAGCAAAAACAATCGAATCCCCAGTGTGAATGCCGACAGGATCAAAGTTTTCCATGTTACAAACCACAATCGCATTATCAGCCGAATCACGCATCACTTCATATTCAATTTCTTTAAAACCAGCAATACTTTTTTCAATTAAACATTGTGTAACTGGTGATAATTTCAGACCGTTTTCAGCAATTTGGCGGAGTTCTTCTTCCGTATCACACATGCCGCCGCCTGTTCCACCTAAAGTAAATGCGGGACGAACGATAATTGGATAGCCAATTCGTTTGGCAAAAGCCACGGCTTGTTCCACCGTATTGACAATTTCACTTTCTGGAATCGGTTGTTCTAATTCTTCCATCAATTGTTTAAATAAATCACGGTCTTCCGCTTGGTCAATCGCACTGAGCTTTGTTCCTAGCAATTCTACATTTAGCTCATCTAAAATTCCTGATTCCGATAATTCCATCGCCATATTTAATCCAGTTTGACCACCTAATGTTGGTAGAAGAGCATCAGGACGTTCTTTTCGCAAAATTCTTGAAACAAATTCTAAAGTAATCGGTTCAATATAAACATGATCCGCGATTTCTTTATCGGTCATGATGGTCGCTGGATTTGAGTTTACTAAAACAACTTCATACCCTTCTTCTTTTAGCGCTAAACAGGCTTGTGTGCCTGCATAGTCAAATTCTGCTGCTTGTCCAATAATGATTGGTCCTGAACCAATCACCATGATTTTCTTAATGTCCGTTCGTTTTGGCATTAGTTTTGCTCCTTCCATGCATCCATTAATTCCATAAATTCGTCAAATAAATGAAGACCATCGTGCGGTCCTGGAGCCGCATCTGGGTGATATTGCACAGTAAAAGCAGGATAATCTCGATGACGCACGCCTTCAACCGTTCCATCATTGACTTCCACGTGGGTCACAAGTAATTTTTCTGGATCAATTGTTGCTTCATCCACGGCATATCCGTGATTTTGTGAAGTGAAATCAATGCGTCCTGTTGCAATTTCTCGTACAGGATGATTCAAACCGCGATGTCCAAACTTCATCTTATACGTATCCGCACCATTCGCTAATGAAAATAACTGATGACCTAAGCAGATGCCGAAAATTGGAACTTTTCCTTGGATTGTTTGAATCATTTCAATAGCTTCAGGTACATCTTTGGGATCTCCAGGCCCATTTGTCAACATGACACCATCGGGACTTAATTCTAAAATCTCTTCGGCCGTTGTATTATAAGGCAACACAGTTAAGTTGCATTGCCGTTTTGATAATTCTCGCAAAATACTATGTTTCAACCCGAAATCAACGACGACTACATTACGCCCAATACCTGGACTCGGATAAGGCTTAGTGGTGGAGACTTGTGCCACTTGATTTTTCGGCATGACTGTCGCTTTTAATTGATCAAACGCATGCGGCAAATCATCCACGGCATCAATGATGCTCCCTTTCATTGTTCCAGCTGATCGTAATTTACGAGTCAGTGCACGCGTATCAATTCCTGAAATTCCCGGAATCCCTTTGCGCTTTAAAAATTCATCCAAGGTCATTTGTTGACGCCAATTTGAAGCAACCCGCGCATGCTCTTTAACAATGACACCTTTACAGGTTGGTGCAATGGATTCATAATCATCTCGGTTGACCCCGTAATTTCCAACTAATGGATACGTAAAAGTAATCATTTGTCCATTAAAACTTTGGTCAGTAATTGCTTCTTGGTAACCTGTCATGCCAGTAGTAAAAACAACTTCTCCTACTACATTGCCTTCTGCACCAAACGCTTTTCCTTCAAATACTGTTCCGTCTTCTAAAATCAATAACCTTTTCAAACCTACTGCGCCTCCTCCGACCAAGCTAATGCTCCGTCAACAAATGTCATAAGTGTCTTTCCTTTGACTGTCCACCCTGTAAATGGTGTATTGACAGCCATTGATTCAAATGCTTCTGCATCAATTGGTGCAGCTGTTGCTAAGTCAAAAACTGCAATATCTGCTGGTGCACCAATTGTTAGTGTTCCTGCGTTTAATCCAAAAATTTCTGCCGGTTTCTCTGCCATCCAATCAATCACTTGTTCTAATGTGAAAATGCCTGTTTCGACAAAGTTCGTATAAATCAATTGGAAGGCCGTTTCACTACCGACAATACCAAAAGGTGCGTTTAAAAATGATTGTTGTTTTTCTTCTAAACCATGGGGCGCATGGTCGGTAGCAATACAATCAATCGTGCCATCTAACAAACCGTCAATCAATGCTTGTCGATCTGCTAAACCACGTAATGGCGGGTTCATTTTCCAAAACCCTTCGTCACCAGGAATATCCTCATCGACTAAAATTAAATGGTGTGGCGAAACTTCGGCTGTTACGTGAATCCCTGCTTTTTTAGCATCCCGAATAACGCGCACGCTTTCTTCTGTTGAAACATGACAAACATGATAATGAACGCCTGTTTCTTTTGCTAAAGTAATATCCCGAGCAATTTGTGAAGCTTCCGTTGCACTTAAAATCCCTGGTAGGCCTAATTTCTTAGAAACTTCTCCTTCATGCATCACACCACCAAATAATAAAGATTCATCTTCCGTGTGCGCAACAAGTGCCATATCTAATGCAGCCGCTTCTTTCATGGCTAAGTACATCGTTCCTGCCGTTTGGACACCAACACCATCATTCGTAAATGCAAAGGCGCCCGCTTCTTTTAAGGCCTTCTGATTGGTTAAAACTTCACTCCGTAGCTCTTCTGTAATGGGGGCATATTGTAAAACTTTCACGACTGCATCTTTTTGAATTAAGTCGTAAACCTCACTTAATTTTTCAGCCGTATCTGGTACTGGATTCAAATTGGGCATTGCGCAAACCGTAGTAAAACCACCGCGAGCAGCAGCTTTACTACCCGTTTTAATCGTTTCTTTATACGTAAAGCCTGGTTCTCTAAAGTGAACATGCACATCGACCAAGCCTGGCGTGATTAGTTGCCCGTTCGCATCAAACACTTGCTCAAAATCTGCTTCGTCAAACGATTCCCCGATTGCGTGAATCACACCATTTTCTAGCCAAAGTGCTGCCTCAATCAATTGATTCTCTTTTTTGATGATTTTTCCATTCTTAATTAACGTCTTCATTTCTCCACCTAGGCCTTTCCATGTAAAATTGCTTCTAAAATTGCCATGCGCATAAAGACTCCGTTACTCATTTGCGCGACGATTCTTGATTGCAGACTTTCCACTAATTCATCTGCCAGTTCAACATCCCGATTGACTGGCGCTGGATGCATAATAATTGCGTGTTTCTGTAAACGAGTTGCCCGTTCGTTGGTTAAACCATATTCCAAATGATAGCCTTCTTTTGAAAAACTTTCCTTACCATCATGACGTTCGTGCTGCACGCGCAGCAACATCATCACATCGACTTTTTCAACAATTTCATCTAATGGCACATATTGTCCATAGACATCAAACTGATGATCGTACCACTCTTCTGGACCTGAAAAATAAATTTCAGCGCCTAAACGGTTTAATAACTGCATATTTGATTTAGCAACGCGAGAATGTGTAATATCTCCCACAATCGCCACTTTCAAGCCTTCAAATCCACCAAATTCTTCATAAATAGTCATCAGATCCAATAAACATTGTGTAGGGTGTTGTCCACTCCCGTCCCCACCGTTAATAATAGAACATTGAATCGTTTTACTTTGAATCAATTCATCGTAATAATTTTCTTTACCATGACGAATGACTGCTACATCTACACCAATTGCCGACATCGTTAGTACTGTATCGTATAACGTTTCTCCTTTTTGAACAGAACTTCTACTTGCTTCAAACTCAATCACTTCTAAGCCTAATTTTTTCTCAGCTACCTCAAAACTTTTATGTGTTCGAGTACTATTTTCAAAAAACAAGTTTGTTGCAAAATATTGACGTTCTTCTGGGTGCCATTTTGCCCCCTGTTTAAATTCTCCTGCGCGACGGATTAACCCCATGACTTCACGGTCGGTTAAAGCCTCAGCAGTTAAAAGATGTTTTAAACTAATTCGTTCAGATGTAATAATCATTCGTCCAGTCCTCCTACTGTTCTTCGCTACGTGCGTTTTCCGGTAAAATTAAATTCAAAACAATTCCTAAGACGGTTGCTAATGCCATTGAAGACAATTCAAAGGTTCCTACTTTGAAGACTAAGCCACCAATGCCGATGACTAAAATTACTGAAGCAATCAATAAATTCTTTTTCTTATCAAAATTAATCTTATTATCGATTAAGATTTTCAAACCACTTGCGGCAATCACACCGAACAAGACGAAACTAATTCCTGAAATAACTGGTCCTGGGATACTTAGAATCAAGGCACTTAATTTTCCAACAAATCCTAAAGCTACAGCGAACACCGCGGCTCCACCAATCACGAAGACACTGTGTACTCTTGTAATTGCCAGCACGCCGATATTTTCACCATAACTTGTAACTGGCGGTCCACCAACAAAACCTGCTACAATTTGCGCTAAGCCATCTCCCATTAAAGTTTTAGATAAGCCTGGGTCTTGGAAAAAGTTGCGCTTGGTTAATTTATTCAAGACCATTAAATGACCAATATGTTCTGTCATTGTTACAAAAGCAATTGGTGCCATTGTTGTAATGGCATTTAAATACAATTTCGGTTCATACTGAACAAAAGGTACTTCAAAATTCGGTAAAGCAAACCAAGCAGCTTCTTTTATAGGGGTTAAGTCAATAATTCCGAAAGCTAAAGCGACTAGGTACCCACTGACAATTCCCAAAAGAATTGGAATTAATCCTAAGAAGCCTTTGAAAAACATGTTGTAAAAAATGGTTAAGCCTAAAGTAATCAAGGCTACGGCAATATATTTAAAATCATAAACGTTGTTGTTATACATTGCGTTATTTGCGGCATTAGCTGCCAAGCCTAAACCGATAACCATCACGACAGGTCCTACAACGATAGGCGGTAAAATTTTATCCAACCAGTCGGAACCAATTTTTTTAATGATTAATGAAACGATTAGGTATACCAAGCCGGTTGTCATAGCACCTTGGGCAATGGCTGGATAACCATCACTCTTCATTAACATCTGCATCGCTGCAATAAAAGCAAAGCTACTGCCAAGATAGGCGGGGATTTTTCCTTTTGTAGTAATCAGATAGACCATTGTTCCTAATCCTGAACTGACTAACGCAATCCCTGGGTCAATTCCCACTAAGATTGGTACTAAAACCGTTGCACCAAACATCGTAAATAAATGTTGTAAACTTAGGCCAACCCAGTGAAAAGCTTGCGGTCTGTCTTTAATATCTAAGACTGCATCCTCATTTCGAAATTCTTTTTCTGACAACGTTGTTCACTCCTTTTTATTCGTTTCCTTTACTGATCATAATACGATCTGCGCCGTCACGCTCTTCCATTTCCACAATAATTTCCTCAGTTTTTGATGTTGGAATATTTTTTCCTACATAATCGGCACGAATCGGTAATTCCCGATGCCCACGATCTACTAAGACTGCTAAAGAGATTTTTCTCGGACGACCTAAATCCATAACAGCGTCCATCGCAGCACGAATGGTCCGGCCCGTGTACAAGACATCATCTACTAAAATAACTTCTTTACCTTCAATTGAGACTGGTACGTCAGAAGAATGTAATTCAGGTTCCTCCATATCTTTCACATCATCACGATACAAAGTAATATCTAATTCACCAACTGGCACGTCAATATCTTCTAATTGTTTTAAGCGTTCGGCTAGACGTTGTGCAATGTATATCCCACGCGTTTTAATTCCTACTAAAACAATGTCTTGAATTCCTTTGTTTCTTTCAATAATTTCATACGAGATTCGAGTAAGCGCTCGTTTCATTGTGACTGCGTCAACAACTTCTTTCTTTGGCATAATAATTTCCTCCTCATTTCTTTTTTATCTACGTCCTCGCTGTCTTGGGGTCAGCGATTCTTCCTTCAATTGAGCAGCTGAAAAATAAGTGGATTTTTATTGAAATTGTCCTGTTATTTTTTCCAACAAAAAATCCTCCTACCCGTATGAGGATAGGAGGATGTTGGTTACAGTTTAAAAAGGTACAAGGGTACCATGTAGCCCACACAACTTACTAACTAAGCGCACCTAGTGTTCTTTTGCATGATTCCTTCTTAGCCTCACGGGACTAAACTTAAAGGTTACAGTTATTTAGTTATTTTTCTTCTTAAAAAAGAGTTTACCTCTTCTTCAGAAAAAAATCAATGATTATTTCTTAATTGGTGTAAAGTTTTTTCAAAAACTTCTGGTAAAGGTGCTTCAAAGACTAATTGTTCACCTGTAGTAGGATGTGTAAAGCCTAATAACTTCGCATGTAAAAATTGTCCATTGCCAGGCAATGTTTTTTTCGGTCCATATAACGGATCTCCAGCTAATGGATAACCGATATATTTCATGTGAACACGGATTTGATGTGTCCGGCCTGTTTCTAGTTGTAATTCAACTAAGGTAAATGCATCAAAACGCTCTAAAACAGTAAAATGCGTGACTGCTTCTTTACCGCCTTCAATGACCGCTTGCATTTTGCGGTCAACCTTGGAACGACCAATAGGCGCATTTATCTCTCCCTTATCGTGAGGAATAACACCGTGGACCAAGGCAACGTATTTACGTAACGATGTTTTTTCTTTTAGCTGTTTCGCTAATGATTCATGGGCTTGATCATTTTTAGCCACCATCAATAGCCCCGAAGTATCTTTATCAATTCGATGAACAATTCCCGGTCGCACCACATCATTAATCGCCGATAAGTGATCCGCATGATGAAGTAACGCGTTCACTAATGTACCATTGGGATGCCCTGCCGAAGGATGAACAACCATGCCTTGAGGTTTGTTGACGACAATCACATCATTGTCTTCATAAACAATGGTCAAAGGAATATCCTCTGCTACCATATCTAGAACTTCTGGTTCAGGAATTGTTACCACAATTTCATCGCCTGCTGTAACTTTGTAATTTGCGCGGACCGTTTCACCGTTAACTGTTACGTGTTTTTCTTTTAACCATTGTTGAATTTGCGAGCGAGAATGATTGGGTAAATGTTCACTTAATACTTTGTCAATCCGGCCTTTTTCTGTTTGAATCGTTACGTTAATTTGTTCCATTTTTGCCTTCCTTTGCTGCTTTTTCATCTAAAATCAAATAAATAAATATACAAATAACGCCGACCACTAACGTACTATCTGCAACATTAAAAATAGGAAAATTCATAAAATCCGTTTGGAGCATGTCCACCACGTAGCCTAAACGTACACGATCAATAAAATTCCCAATGGCACCTGCTAAGACAAAAGATAAACCTACAGAATACCAGATACTTTTTTTATAATTCTTAATTAATAAATAAATAATCACGACACTAACAATTACTGTGATGACATAAAAGAATATCATCTTTCCTTCTAATAAGCTCCAAGCAGCTCCGGTATTTCTTAAATGGGTCAGCGACAAAAATCCAGGAATGAATTCTTTTGTTTCACCCAAAGAAATGTTTTGGACCGTCAAATATTTGCTCCATTGGTCAAGCCCTACTAATAAAGCACTGATTAAAAAATATACTACTAACAATCGCGTCATTCCTTTTCTCTATGAATACTTGCTAAATCTCTTGGTCGAACAATGCCTACTAACTCACCATTAGGATGGCCACTTTTACTAATAAGCACAGCTTCTAAGCGTGGCTGCTCCCGAAACATTTGTTCAACTTCAAAAACGGTTGCTTCAATTGAAACAAATTGATAGTTGCTGCGTTTATAATTTGATGCCAACAATTCTCGCACCGTTCGGTTGGCAATGTGAACTTCGCCTTTGGTGCTCTCAATGGCAAACCATACACCAATCCCTCGAACCGTGATTAATCCTTTAAATACACCTTTTTCATAAATCGGAAATTGAGAATATTGTTTTTTTGCAATAATCGTTAATAACGTTTCTAAAGAAGTGGTGATTTCAAAAGCTGTAACACGTTTCGCAAATTTAGGCACTACTTTTTCTGGTTTTGTTAAAGCTTGTTCAATCGTTTCAATTCGTTGAACTGCCCATTCGTTTGGCTCTGCAATTACAAAATCATCAGCAATTCGCTCATGAACGATGGCATTTCTTAACTGAGCCATTTGAAGCAAATCCTCTTCAAATTGAGCAATCTGTCCTTTTTCTTTTCGGGAAAGACGTCTTGTCATTTCACTGAATCCCATATTGACAGGATTGTTCAGTCTCTCTCTCATCCACTTTTCAATGCGATTAAAGTGTGCTAAAAATGTATCTGCTCGTTCCCCCATAGTCGTTGCTCCTTATAATAAACTACGCAATAAATTTCCGTCATTATTTTTTATTGAGCTACTTTCAAGTATATACTAAAAATAGGTCTCAGGAAAGAGTGGCTTTAAAAGAGACCGCTCGCTTGACCCGTTTCGTCCACATCCATATTTAACGCAGCAGGAACTTTCGGCAAGCCAGGCATCGTTAAAATGTCACCCGTTAACGCCACGATAAACCCTGCACCGATTTTTGGAACTAGCTCACGAATCGTAATCGTAAATCCTTCTGGCCGTCCTAATTTTTGAGGATCGTCAGAAAGTGAATACTGTGTCTTCGCCATGCAGATTGGTAATTGATCCCAACCATTTTTTGTAAAGTCTGCAATTTGCTTTTGTGCTTTCGGAGAAAAAATCGCCTGTTCCCCGCCGTAAATCGTTTGTACAATGGCTTGAATTTTTTCTTCAATTGTTTGGCGAGGGTTATATAAAGGTTGAAACTGTTTTGTATTGGCTTCAATCTCTGCTACTACTGTTTTCGCTAGATTCGTGCCACCTGCGCCACCTTGCGCCCAAACACTTGTTAACTCGACGGGCACGCCTAACGTTTGGCAGGCTTCTTTCAACAGTTGAATTTCCTTCTCTGTATCCTGTGTAAATTCATTAATTGCAACAACTACTGGTATATCATAACGTCGCATGTTTTGAATATGTTTTTCTAAGTTGGCAAAGCCTTTTTGTAACGCTGGTAAATTTTCTTCTGCTAACTGATCTTTCGCTAAACCGCCATGCATTTTCAACGCGCGAATCGTTGCCACAATCACAACGGCATCGGGTGCTTTTCCTAAAGAAGGTACTTTAATATCTAAAAATTTTTCGCCACCTAAGTCACCACCAAAACCCGCTTCTGTTACGACATAATCCCCTAGATGCAAAGCCGTTTTTGTCGCTAAAATACTGTTACATCCATGAGCGATATTGGCAAAAGGACCACCGTGAACAAAAGCTGGAGTTCCTTCAATCGTTTGAACTAAATTAGGTTTTAAGGCGTCTTTTAATAATAAAGTCAGCGCACCTGCCACGTTTAAATCTTTAACCGTCACCGGCTCTCTTTGGTCATTATAGGCGACAATAATCCGACTTAAGCGTTCTTTTAAGTCCGTTAAATTTTGTGCTAAACAAAGAATCGCCATAATTTCGCTCGCCACAGTAATATCGAAACCGTCTTCTCTTGGTACACCTTGGAAAGGACCGCCTAAACCAACAACGACCTGTCTGAGCGCACGATCATTTAGATCCACTGCCCGTTTCCAAATCACCCGCCGAGAATCAATCTTTAATTCATTTCCTTGCTGTAAATGATTATCTAGTAACGCAGCTAAGGCATTATTGGCTGTCGTAATCGCATGCATATCACCAGTAAAATGCAAATTGATTTCTTCCATTGGTAATACTTGTGCGTAACCGCCACCTGTTGCGCCACCTTTAATCCCCATCACAGGACCTAATGATGGTTCTCTTAGGGCAATAACTGTTTTTTTATTGATTTGATTTAATGCATCTCCTAAACCAATGGTCACGGTTGATTTTCCTTCTCCTGCTGGCGTTGGATTAATCGACGTAACGAGGATTAATTTACCTTCTGGTTTCGCTTCTAAGGATTGAAGCGTTGGAAAATCTATTTTCGCTTTGTATTTCCCATAAAGTTCGAGCGAATCTTCTGAAAGACCGATTGTTTCGGCAATCTCTTGAATAGGTTTTAATGTTGCTGCTTGTGCAATGTTAATATCTGTCTTCATAACGGACCCCTTTTCAATTCTTTATCGTCTTTGTGACACATTGTTTCTTTTAAATTATAGCTTGTATTGAATAGAATGGCTAGAATAACCTTTTTTAAACAACCCAACCATTGACGTTTGGTAGCCTTTTCTCGTATAATGAAAGTGTCTTTACAAATCTAAAAGGAGCGTGAATTGGATGCAAAAAGGAATTGTCAAATGGTTCGATAACAGAAAAGGTTATGGTTTTATCGTTTACAACGAAGAAGATGAGATTTTTGTCCACTTCACTGCTATAGAAGGTGACGGATTCAAATCACTTGATGAGAATCAATCTGTAGAGTTCGAGATAATGGAAGGCAATCGTGGGCTACAAGCAGCACATGTCAAAAAAATAGATAACTAAAAAAGCTGAACCAACAACGCTTTGCTCCAAAAAGTAAGTAAACGTAGCGTTTGTTTCAGCTGATTATTTTAAGATTTTGAGAGTGGGTCACCAGTCGTTTCGACTTATGACTCACTCTTGTTTTTTTCTTCTTTTTTATGAAGGCCCAAAGAATGATCTTCTGCTACCTTCAATTCAGGCTTTTTTACCTTAAGTGCCTCAAGAAATAACGGAATCGTTTTCTTTTTCATTAAAAAGACTTTTGAGCCTTCCTTAAATTCTGAGGAAAAAATTTCGATGCTTTTTTCATTGTAGGTTACTTTTTCTATCTGAGAAAGCGGAAGTGCTTTTTTGCGAAACCACAAAACATCTCTGACAATTAAAGATGTTTCTGTCATATTAAAAGACCGCGCAATTCCTAGATAAGCAAACACAAAAAATGGAACCATCACCAGATTACTAATCAAGTAAGGACCATTATTTTCCAATGCTAAAATTAAACTAATAAATAATATACAAAATGTGCAAGACCAGTAAATAATTGTTGATGCTAATTCTGGCTGCCAATAAAATTTCTGTTTTTTCATAAAGTGCCCTCACTACTTCTGGATCAACGCCGCTAAATTTAAATATGTTATAATAGTAACATACTTTTTTTAAGAACAAAAAGAAATTAGGAGTAATTTTATGTTAAGAATTTATGTAGATGCGGCAACAAAAGGCAATCCAGGTGAATCTGGCGGCGGTATCGTTTACCTCACCGACCAATCGCGGCAACAATTGCATGTGCCTTTAGGCATTGTTAGTAATCACGAAGCCGAATTTAAAGTGCTGATTGAAGCTTTAAAACAAGCGATTGCCAATGAAGACAATCAACAAACCGTTCTTCTCCACTCAGATAGTAAAATTGTTGTCCAAACAATTGAAAAAAACTATGCTAAAAATGAAAAGTACCAGCCTTATTTAGCAGAATATCAACAACTAGAAAAGAATTTTCCTTTGCTCTTAATCAAATGGCTACCTGAAAGTCAAAACAAAGCGGCCGATATGCTCGCACGGCAAGCATTACAAAAATTTTATCCCAATAAAAAGTAGCACTGTCTACTTAATGCTTTTCCTTTATTAATTTGATAATTAAACACGTGGAGCAAAAATCCCTAGTGATTTTTGCTCCACGTTTAAAAACAGATAAACGGTTCTGTCTCGACTTCTTCTTATAGCCACTTATTCTTTTGTCGTTATTTCCGCAAATTGTCCATTGGTTAGCGAAAGGATTGCTTCAGGAGCTAATTCAATTTGCATGCCACGTTTGCCTGCAGAAACAATAATTGCAGAATATTGTTGAGCTTCTTCAGCCAAATAGGTGGGAAATTGTTTTTTCATCCCAATTGGTGAACAGCCCCCACGAATATAGCCTGTGGTTGCTTCTAAATCTTTTAAGTGAAGCATTTCTACCTTTTTGTTGCCACTAGCTTTCGCTAATTTTTTCAAATCTAATTCTTGATTACCAGGAATGACAGCCACGACTGGACCTGTTTTATTACCTACTGTAACCAAGGTTTTAAAAATTCGTCCTTTTTCAATACCTAAACTTTCAGCGACACTTTCTGCACTTAAATGATCTTCACTCCAAGCGAATTCATATTCTTTATATGGTACTTTATGTTGTTCCACCATGCGCATCGCATTCGTTTTTTGTTGTGTTTTTTTCTTTGCCACTTTTTTCACCTTCTGAATCACTTGTTTTGTTCGAATGTCTTTAAATAATTTCTTAATACTTGTACGGATAGTTGGCCTGGTGCAGACGCTTGCTGGGCTGAGCCAAAAGTTAGTGCCGACCCGAACAGTTGACCTGTTACGCGACTAATCATCCCTAACTGTCCCATTGACATAGTAACGATTGGGACGGATGCATAATGGGTGTACATTTCATTGGTTGCTGAAAGTAACGTAAGTACATCTGTCGCATCTCGTGGCATCACAGCTATTTTACAAATATCCGCCTGACGCATTTGCATTTGGCGTAACCGCGCGACAATCTCCTCTTGCGACGGTGTTTTCTGAAAGTCGTGATTACAGAGAACAATTTTAATCCCCGCCTTTTTAGCTTCGTGAATTAACGTATCTGCCGCCAGCGGATTCGCAAATAATTCAATATCTAATAAATCCAACGCACCCTTTTTCACTAATTCATGATACAAAGCAAAATAATTTTCCTCAGAAAAAGCCATTTCGCCGCCTTCTTTTTGTGTACGAAAAGTTAACAATAACGGTTTTTGCCCCAACCGTTCCATTACTTGTTGTGAAAGATTACATACATCGGAAAAATCAGCGACATTTTCATAATAGTCTAAACGCCATTCCACCAAATCACAATCTAGTGTTTGGCTCGCCGTTGCTTCGGCCAAAATATCCTCGGCTGTTGGAGCAACAATGGGCACCACAATTTTGGGATTCCCTTCACCTATTCGCACATTTTTGACTATAACTGGCTTCACAGTTCCACCTAACTTCCTCGTTTGTTTTTCTCTCTTCATATCATACCATTTCTATTCTTTTTTGCAATTTAAAGAGCTACAAAGACACCTAGAATTAGGAATTTCCTAACACTAAATGCCTTTGTTTGGGTTATTTAACTCTTTCTGTTGTTACGTTAAACTTCCGTACTTTGTAACTGATACATATCCGCATAAAGGCCACCTTCTGCCAGTAACGTTTCGTGCGTTCCTCGTTCTACAATCTGCCCTTTGTCTAAAACTAAAATCAAGTTTGCATCACGAATCGTCGAAAGGCGATGCGCAATCGCAATTGTCGTTCTCCCTTGACGCATTTTGGCTAATCCTTCTTGAATCAATCCTTCTGTTTCTGTATCAATATTAGCGGTTGCTTCATCTAAAACTAAAATTTTGGGATCAGTCACAATCGTTCGTGCAAACGAAATTAATTGACGTTGCCCGCTAGAATAACTCGCTCCTCGTTCAATGACTTTCGCATGATAGGTATTGGGTAACGTGTGAATAAATTTATCTGCCTGAACAAATTCCGCAGCCTGTTTAATTTGTTCATCTGTAATATTGGGATTCAGTAAACGGATATTTCCAGCAATATCTCCATAAAACATGAAAGCATCCTGTAATACCAAGCCCATCTTTTCCCGTAATTCTGTCATGGGAAAATCACGAATGTCTCGATCATCAATTAAAATCTGCCCTTCATAAAATTCATAGAAACGCATGAGTACATTAATAATTGAACTTTTACCACTTCCTGTATGACCGACTAAAGCGACGGTTTCCCCGGGATTTGCGACAAAGCTAATATTTTTCAATACTTCGTTTTTGCCGTCATAAGAAAAAGTAACATTGCGAAATTCAATTTTCCCGCGGATAATTTCCCCATTCGCACCTACTGATTGTTGCGGCGTTAATTCTTCCGTATCCATAATTTTTAAAATACGGCTACCTGCGACAATCCCATCTGTAAAGATACTTAGGAAGTCCATCATTTGTGTCATCGGATTAAAAAAAGCTTGGACATACGTTACAAAAGCATAAATCATCCCCGCTTCAACAGGTGAATGTAAAGCATCGATGCCAAACATAGTTAAGGCCAATGCAATCGCCAACGTATACAACAAATTAATGATGGGACTTAATAATAACGAATTCATACGAATCATTGCTACTCGTGTTTTTAAATAGTCATCATTGGTTTCTTCAAATTCTTTTTCCAAACGCTTTTCTTGGCGAAATTGTTGAATGATTTGCATACCAGAGATGTATTCATTTAGTTTGGTGTTTAATTGACTTAATTTTTCCCGCATACTGCGATATAATTTTGAACTAAATTTTTGGTAATACCAAATTACAACTAATAAAATTGGCAAGAAAATTAGACAATAAAATGAAATTTCTGGACTGAGTTGAAACATTGCAAAAAATGACGAGATTACGGCAAAAATTCCTGTAATCACCATTAAGAATACATACCAGAATTCAAACAATGTTTCTGTGTCATTTGTAACACGAGACACCGTCGAACCCGCTGGTGTTTGATCAAAATAACGCATACCTAAAGTGTGTAATTTTTCAAATAATTTCACTCGTATATATTGATACGTTTTTAAAGAAGCCATCGAATACAAATACCATTGGAAAAACCAAACAATACTTTTGACAATGACACCAAAAAAATAAATAGCAGCAAAAGTTAGAATCACCTGCATTGTAGCAGTTTTAGGCGTTAAATAATTATCCATAAAAACTTGAATGACTCTAGGCAAAAGAATATTGATAATTGATAAGCCAAACGCAAAGAGAATAGCTGTGTAAAACATGCGTCGAAATGGTTTGGCAAAACAAAACAAACGCTGAACAATCGTTAATTGTTCTTTCATCGGTAACTCTCTGGACCATTCGGATTGATACTTTTCTTCCATTAACTCTCACTCCCTTCAATTTTCGCTTCTAATTGCTGTTTTTCCCACATCCGCTGATACCAACCATTCTGAGCCAGTAACTCTTGATGCGTCCCCCGTTCAATAATTTTCCCTTCATCCAACACTAAGATTTCTTTGGCATGCATGACACTACTTAAACGATGCGCTGTAATGATAGTGGTTTTTTCTTGGCGCGTTTCTTTTAGATTTGATAAAATCGCCTCTTCAGTCTTCGCATCGACTGCAGATAAGGCATCGTCTAAAATTAACAATTCTGGTTCAACAATCAAGGCCCGTGCAATAGAAATCCGTTGTTTTTGTCCTCCAGAAAGCGAAACGCCACGTTCCCCAACCATTGTGTCATAGCCTTCAGGGAATGCTTTAATTTCTTGGTTAATAAATGCTAATGCTGCCGCTTGTTCAACTGCTGCTTGTTCCAAGTCTGGTTTAGCAAAACGAATGTTATCTCGTACCGTCATGGAAAAGAGAAAATGGTCCTGTGGCACGTACCCCATTGCACCCATCAATGCATCTAATGTGTAATTTTTAATGTTATGTTTTCCAAAGGAAATCGTTCCTTGGTATTGGTCATATTCACGCATCAACAATTTCAAAATAGTGGTTTTACCAGCGCCTGTTTTGCCAACAATCCCCAAGGTTTCTCCTTCTTGCAACGAAAATTGGATATTTTCCAACGCCACCGTCTCTTCTTTTGGATAAGAAAAAGAATCAATCTTCATTGAAATTGTCCCTTGCGCCATTGTTTTGATGGCATCTTTTCGTTCGATAATATGCGTTTTTTCATGCAATAATTCGTTCACACGATCGTAACTAGCATTCCCACGTTCCAACACATTAAATAAGCGCCCAATCGCAAACATTGGCCAAACTAGCATCCCAATATAGGCAATGAAAGAGACCAACTGACCTAAACTAATCGTTCCTTCCATGATGAAACGACCACCAATAATAATTGTCAAAACATAAGAAACACCAATAATCAGCGTAATAAAAGGATCAAACAGTGCATCTAAAAAGTTCGTTCGTTTATTTTTGACGATAGCATCATCAATTTTCTCTGTAAAATCAGCAAGATCTTCTTTTTCTTGCCCAAATGTTTTAATGACTTTAATTCCAGTGATACTTTCTTGTGTTTTATCATTAATCGCTGAAAAAGCAGCTTGTGAATCTCGAAAGGCATCATGCAACTTAGAACCTAGAACTCGTGAAGTGACGGCTAATAAAGGCAGCGGTAATAAAGCAATTAATGTTAAGCGCCAATCGACAAATAGAACCATTGCGATAATCGTTGTTCCTCCCGTAATCACAGAGTCGGCAAACGTTAAAATCCCAGCTCCAGCAACATTTTGGATGGCATTTAAATCATTGGTTGCATGCGCCATCAAGTCACCTGTCCGATATTTCTGATAAAAGATGCTATCCATTTTTGTGAAATGATGAAATAATTGAGTCCGTAGCTCTTTTTCCAAACGAGCCGCACTCCCCCAAATATGCATCCGCCAAATATAGCGAAAAAGATATTGGGCAAGCCCAGCACCAATCAAGAGTGCAACCCACACGATAATTTTCGTTAAGCGAATTTCTTTGTTAACGATTTCATCTACAACGACGCCAATAACTTTGGGCGGGACTAATTGAACAAGAGCGACCATCATTAATGAGAAAACCCCAATAATATAACTTTTTTTCTCTTGCTTAAAAAACCAGCCTAATTTTTTGAATATGGACATTCAGTTGTCCCTCCTTTTACTTTGTTGTTCTACGAAGACTACTTTCGAGCTAGAAGGTTTCTTCGTTATTGTTGTTTTTGATTAAACGTTTCGCTCTTTTCCTCCTAGATTATCCTATTCTCCCGCAAAACAACAAAAAAACGGACTGAAAATCAGCCCGTTTTTACACTTATTCATGATTACCTGAATAACCTTTACTATTTTCCTTGGTTTTTCATTTGTTGCATCATTTGTCTAACCTTTTTCTCTGACGGTTTTTGACCCATTGATGCCATCATCATGCGTAACATATCCTCATTAACGGGAGGATTTTTTTTGAAATAATCTTGCATATATTTGCGTGCAAGGAAAAAGCCCCCTGCAGCGCCTACTAATAAAGCGATTACTGCGATTAATACTACCCAACCTGTTGCCATTGAAACTCTCTCCTCTCCGTATAGTTTTGCTCTCAATGAATTATTTTACTAGAAATAGCAAAAAAAGAAAAGTTCTTTTTGCGGGATTTCTCTTAAATAATGAAAAAAGTCTGATTTTTTTGCAAAATAGTGATTAAAAGTCAAAAATATACGCTCTTAAATGTCAATAGGACCTTTAAGAGCGATTGTTGCTTTAGTTTTGTCCTTGAATTTTTTCTAATAATTCTGGATCAAATGTTTGATTTTTTAACATCGCAATTTCAAAGCCGTAAGGGGCCTTTTTATTTTTTTTGTCTTCTCCGACATAAGGTGTTTCTAAAATTTTTGGTAAAGCAGCTAATTTTTCATGGTGAACCACACCGTTTAAAGCTTCAAAACCAATAGTGCCAAAGCCAATATTGGCATGACGATCTTTATGTGAGCCCATAGGATTTTTAGAATCATTCACATGAATAACTTTTAAACGATCCAATCCGATAATTTTATCAAATTCAACTAATACGCCATCAAAATCATCTTTTACATTATAACCTGCATCATTAATGTGGCAAGTATCCAGAGTGACAGAAAGTTTATCATTTAGCGTAACTCCGTCAATAATCGCAGCTAGTTCATCAAACGTACGGCCAATTTCGGTTCCTTTACCAGCCATTGTTTCTAAAGCGATTTGAGGGGTTTGCTCTTTCCACAAGACTTCGTTTAGACCTTTAACAATTTGTTTAATGCCGGCTTCTGGACCTGCACCAACATGCGCACCTGGATGTAACGTGATTTGCGTTGCTCCCAACGCTTGTGCTCGCTCAATTTCTTGACGCAAAAAGTCTACGGCAAAACCGAAATTTTCCGTTTTAATTGTATTACCTAAATTAATAATATACGGGGCATGAACGACGATATTACTTAAATTGTGTTCCTTCATAAAAGCTTGCCCAGCTTCAATATTCATTTCTTCAATCGGTTTCCGGCGCGTGTTTTGTGGCGCACCTGTATAAATCATAAAGGTTGTTGAGCCATAACTAGCCGCTTCCTCGGCAGAGCCTAATAGCATTTTCTTGCCACTCATACTAACGTGTGATCCTAATAACATGTGGTTCCTCCTAATAATTCTTCTTTTTCTTTTGGTAGTGTTGATACTGTTGCAGCCATTCTTCAAGCGTGATTTTTGTTACTAATTCGCCAATTAGTTCATAGGGTATTCGCTTAGGATTAGTGAAGCGAAGACAACTTTTCCCCATGTTTAGATTTGTTGACACTTGTTCCTGATAGGCTTCTTGAAACCAACTTCGGACGGCTTCATTTCCTATTAATCCCATGTGATATAAAGCTACTTGCCTTTTAGTAGCGCCTAAGCTGATAAATGGTAACGGTTCATCACCACGGTTAAGATAGCCTTCTGGAAATACTGAAAGCGGCACAACAAAGGTTGGCATGCCATATTGCATTGTTAATTCAAATCCTGCTGGCAAATTTTGCGAAACGACATCTAATACTTGCTGATAAGCAATTCGCCAGTTTGGTTCAACTGTTTCGATGTATGCTGTAACTGTTTCAATTGACTGCGCCATTATTTCTTCCTTTGCTGATAAAGCGCTTTGGTTTTATAGCCTTCTTTTAAAATGACTAACATTTCAGTTTGCCGCTTTTTCCGTGTCTCCGCTCGCTTTGCACTAAATACATACCGCGCCCACTCTTTTTGATAACCAGGCGTTAATGCAGCGAATGTCGCTGCAGCAGCTGGTTCTGTTTGTACCAACGCTTCAATTTCTGGTAAATATTGAACATAATCCCCAACAGCAGAACTGGTCTGATTCTTCGCTGGCTTTTTAAGAACATTCTTCATGCCGACAACCGTAAAAGTCTCATCTAAACTAACCATGCGATTAAATTTTAAGGTTGAGCCTTTAATATACCCATCTGTCTCGTTTACTTGTAATGTTGGAAAAATTTCATCTCGGTGGACAAAGGTTGGATACATTTTATTGCCTTTTTTCGGATAAGCCACATATAACAACCCATTTTCTACTAAATGTTGACCTTCGATCACCATTGAAACAATCTCTTGAAATTCCGCCATCGTTTTCACGAATGCAAAAATCAGCTCAACTGGTCCTGAGGGTAATTGCTGCGCGGCTGAAGCAAATTCAGATAGATACTCTGCCTGTGGTCTATTTAAAATAACTGGGTGCTGATACTTCGTTAAGTTTAACTTTTCGACAATTGATTTCATAACCTACTCCTTATAGCGACTGCACTTTTTATTCTAGCATAGCACAAGTTATCTGTAATTGAATATGCCCAATAGTAAAAAAGAGTTTTTTGTAACATTTGTCCTTTTGATTTTCAGCTTTTTATTTCAATACTATCTTGACAAAGGACTTTTCTTACAGTCCTCCTTATTGTTGATACAACAATACCCACCCATTACTTTTTTAATATAGTCTATAACAAATTTGAATTTTTATTGTAGACTTTTGTGAACATTGATATACTATCTTTATCGTCTATATGCTTTAACCAATACTTTTCCTTAATGAATCACCATAGAGAGGAATAATAGTCTAACTTTATTAGTGATTAACACTTTGGACATTCACAAAAAGCTTGAAGCAATAAATATATTAGCAATAATAATTTTACTGGAAAGGTGGTGAAATAGAGTGGGAATGTTTACAAAAGGACAAAAAAGTGCTGCAGAATCTATTTATCAAAAAGAAATAAAAAAATTTTTAAAACCTAAAGATGGTTTAACTCATCTAGTTATGGTAAATAGTTTTAGTAAATGGATTAATCAAAATTTTGGCTGTGAGGACAAATACACTACGCAAATTGATGAAATAATATCTTCTATGCAGTTAGATGGTTATGAAATTGTTGATATAAAAATTGATTCACTACAAAATCAAGGTCTGTCAGGATCTATGGAAGGTTTCCATACAGTAATATTATACAAGTAAGGATTGGCTATCTGTAGTGAGACTTAAAAATTAGACAGAATACCGACCAGAGAAACTTGGTCGGTATTTTTATATAATAAACCGTTCAAGATAATGTTGGTGACTATTGATTCTAGTACTATAAGCAAAACTTTATAAAAAGACTTGCTTACATTAAGGTAAACAAGTCTTCCTAAAGCAAAATATTAAGCTAGTATTAACTGTTAACTATTATTTTTAATTTATAAACCGTATAAGATTGAAGTTCACAGTGTTTTAGTATTTTAACAAGAAATATTTTTTCTTACCGCGACGAATCACAGTAAATTGTCCTTCAATTTTATCAGTTTCTGTCAATTCAGCTGCTAAATCTTGTCTACGTTCTCCATTGACGTAAATCGCTCCATTTTGAACATCTTCACGGGCTTGACGTTTGGATGGTTCTATTTTTGAGGTAACTAATAAGTCGACTAAACTTAATTGATCCTCTGGTTGCACCTCGTACGTTGGTACATCTTTAAAGCCTTGTTTAATTTCTTCTGCTGTTAAGCTTTGGATATCTCCGCTGAACAACGCTTCTGAAATTTTAACCGCTTGATGATAGGCTGCTTCACCGTGGACTAAAGTAGTCACTTCTTTGGCTAACGCTTTTTGCGCAGCACGTTGACCTGGGTTCGCTGTAAATTCTTCTTCAATTGTTGTAATTTCATCCAATGTTAAGAAAGTAAAGTATTTCAAGAATTTCACGACATCACGATCATCTGTGTTAATCCAGAATTGATAAAATTCATATGGCGAAGTTTTTTCCGCATCTAGCCAAACTGCGTTTCCTTCTGTTTTACCAAATTTGGTACCATCTGCTTTTGTAATTAAAGGCATAGTTAAGCCAAATCCTTGAACTTCTTGTTCTCGGCGTAATAATTCAATCCCTGAAGTAATGTTTCCCCATTGATCACTGCCGCCTAATTGCAATAAACAACCTTCTGTTTCGTACAATTTCAAGAAATCATACGCTTGTAATAATTGATACGCAAATTCAGTATAAGAAATTCCTGTTTCGATTCGGCGTTTCACGCTTTCTTTACTCATCATATAGTTAATTGTAAAGTTTTTTCCCACATCACGTAAGAAATCAATTAACGAAAGCTCTCCAAGCCAATCATAGTTATTTGCTAGAATCGCTGGATTTTTTTCATCTTCAAAATCGATAAAACGTGACAACTGGCCTTTAATACTTTCAGACCAAGCTTTCACTGTATCAAGTGTGTTTAAACTACGTTCTGCATCTTTGAATGATGGATCACCAATCATGCCAGTTCCGCCACCAACTAAAGCAATGGGCACATGGCCATTTTGTTGGAAACGACGTAACATAAGAATTGGCAGTAGATGCCCGATGTGTAAACTGTCTGCCGTTGGATCAAAGCCGATATATAATTTAACAGATTCTTCATTTAATTGTTTTTGTAAGGCTTCTTCATCTGTGACTTGGTAGACCAACCCACGGGCTTTTAATTCTTCAAAAAAAGCTGAATTCATGATTTTCCTCCTATAGTAAAACATAATAATAGATCAAATTCCCCTATTCATAGTAACCGATTCTGTCACACTTGAAAAGTCAAAAAATGAGATTTCCCTATTTTCTCTTAAGTTTTTTCAACAAAAAATGGCAATTGGTGTAGAAACTATTCATAGAAGCTTTTTTTTGCTATAATAACACAGAATGTATCATTTTATTGAGGTGAAGCTTTTGAAAAATAATTCAAGTAACAATAAGCAAAAACCAACGACCTCTTCTGGCGGCAATGTCTTTTTACTTATTTTAAATGTCATTATTCGCGTTTTTCAGTCATTAGTGGTTTTTGGGGTTATTCTGATTGTCTTAGGTGGCTCTCTTGGCTTAGGTATCGGAATGGGCTATTTTGCTTTTCTAGTTGAAGATACACAGCCCCCAACGAAGGAAGAATTGCAAAAAGAAATCAGTGATATTACCGAAGTGTCAAAAATGACTTACGCAGACGGTACCCCGATTGCTAACATCAAATCAGATTTAATTCGGACACGAATTAATGGCGATCAAATGTCTCCATTGCTAAAAAAAGCCATTATTTCAACAGAAGATGAATATTTTGAAGAACATCATGGGGTGGTACCAAAAGCGCTAGTTCGAGCGTTGATTTCTGATGCGACAGGTATCGGCGGTTCTTCGGGTGGTTCAACATTGACTCAGCAATTGGTCAAGCAACAGATTTTAACTGACGAAACGACTTTTAAACGGAAAGCCAACGAAATTTTATTAGCTTTACGTATTGAAAAATACTTTTCTAAGGACGAAATCGTGACAACTTATCTAAATGTCTCCCCTTTTGGTCGTAATAACAAAGGTGAAAATATTGCAGGCGTGGAAGAAGCAGCCAAAGGACTCTTTGGTAAAAGTGCCAAGGACTTGAATCTCCCTCAAGCGGCCTTTATCGCAGGACTTCCCCAAAGTCCCATTGTTTACACGCCCTATACTAACACTGGTGCCTTGAAAGACGATTTGTCTTTAGGAATGAAGAGAAAAGATTTTGTTCTTTTCAGTATGTACCGAGAAAAAGCTATTTCGCAAAAGGAATATGAAGAAGCCAAAGCTTACGACTTGAAAAAAGACTTTTTACCAACTGAACAGGCCAATGTCAATACAGAAGGCTATCTATACTACACGGTGTTAGATAAAGCAGTTGAGATTGTCATGGATTTAGATATGAAAAAAGCTAAAGTTAATCGTGATGATTTAGATCAAGTTGGTTTAGATCAATATGAAGAACAAGCACGTCGCGAAATCCAGTCGCAAGGCTATACAATCCAATCGACCATTGATCAGAATATTTACAACACGATGCAAACCGCTGTCGCAAATTATGGTTATTTGCTTGATGATGGCACTGCAGATGTCAATGGGAATACAATGATTGAAACTGGCAATATTTTAATGGATAACGCTACTGGTCGTATCCTCGGTTTTATCGGCGGCAGAAACTTCGATATTAATCAAAACAACCATGCCTTTAATGCCGATCGTCAAGTTGGTTCTACGATTAAACCAATTTCTGTCTATGGCCCTGCGATTGATCAAGGACTCATTGGTTCTGAAAGTCGTCTGGCCAACTACCCAACGACTTATGCTGATGGTACAGAATTTGTTAATTCCACAAATGTGGATTTAAATCAATTCGTGACTGTTCGAAATGCCTTGAATTGGTCTTTCAATATCCCTGTCGTTCATGTTAATAATGAGCTAAGGAAAAAAATGGGTGATGATAATTTCTCTTACAATCACTACTTAAGTAAAATGAACTATCCAGCTTCAGATGCTTGGGCTTACGAATCTGCGCCATTGGGTTCAGTAGAAACAAATGTTGTAACACAAACAAACGGCTTCCAAGCGCTTGCTAACAAAGGTAAATATCAAAAAGCCTACATGATTGAAAAAATCACAGACAATAGCGGGCATGTGGTCTACGAACACAAAGATGAAGGAACGCAAGTTTATTCACCGGCGACCGCTTCTATTATGAATGACTTGTTGCGCTCAGTGGTGGATTCTGCGAATACGACAAAATTCAAACCAACATTAGCTGGCTTGAATCCTCATTTAGCCAGTGCTGATTGGGTCGGAAAAACTGGGACAACTAATGACTATAAAGATTCATGGCTGATTGTCTCTACCCCGACTGTGACACTAAGTTCTTGGTCAGGACATGATCTACCAGCGCCAATGACGACGACCAGCGGCGACAATAACGGGAATTATATGGCGAACTTAGCTAACGCGCTGTACTATGCGAATCCAGAATTGTTTGGCATTGGTCAAAAATTTGAATTAGACCCAAGTGTCATTAAATCAAAAGTTTCTGAATTTACTGGTGAAAAACCTGGCTCAATTACCTATAATGGTGCCAAGTTCAACACACCTGGCAAAACAACGACTTCATACTATGCCAAAGATGGTGCACCACAAAGTACCTATAAATTTGGGATCGGTGGAACAGACAGCAATTACGCTTCTTACTGGGGAAATCTTGCTCCACGTGCCACTACAAATAATAACAACAACAATAACAATAAAAACAACGATAATAAAAAGAATAATAATTAACTCGCTAAAATGAGCCAGAAAACGTATTTTTCTGGCTCATTTTTAGGTATCAAAAAAAGGCTAAACTAAGAGTTACCGCTCTTTGTTTAGCCGTTTAATTCAATTTATTTTGTTGAACCTTTTTGATCAATTCCATAAGGTAAAACAACTGTTTTTTCTTCAATTTCTTCTTTGTTCATTAGTTTTGTTAATAAGCGCATTGACACGGCACCGATATCATATAAAGGTTGTGTAATACTTGATAGACGTGGACGAGAGACTTCTGTAAGCAATGAGTTATTGCTTGTAATGATTTCAAATTCTTCTGGAACTTTCACACCAGCATCTAGCATCCCATCTAATAAACCAATCGCTAGCTCATCATCTGTAACAAAGGCAGCAGTTGCCCCACTATTACGGACACGCTCAGCCAAATTAATGCCTGCTTTAAATTTATATTCAGATTCAAAAACTAAGCCTTCATTATAAGACAAGCCATTTTCCGCTAAAGCTTCTTTGTAGCCTTTCATCCGGTTTTGACCATTAATTGGATCGATTAATGCACCACTAACAAAAGCAATTTTTTTGTTCCCATTTTTCGCTAAAGTCGCTGTTGCATCTTTCGTTGCTTCTGTGTAATCAATATTAACGCTACCGACTTGTTCATCTGGATCAATTGAACCTGCTAAGACAACAGGTGTTTTTGAACGTGAAAATTCACCACGAATATCATCTGTAATGCGATGACCCATAAAGATAATCCCATCTACTTGCTTGGCAAGTAAATTGTTTAATACAGTAACTTCTTTTTGATCGTCTCCATCTGAATTAGCTAAAATGATATTGTATTTATACATTGTAGCCACGTCGTCAATGCCACGTGCTAATGAAGCAAAAAATGCATTACTAACATCTGGAATAATGACACCCACTGTTGTCGTTTTTTTGCTTGCTAAACCACGTGCGACTGCGTTAGGACGGTAATCTAAGCGATCAATCACTTCTAAGACTTTTTTACGCGTTGCTGGTTTTACATTGGGATTACCATTGACAACACGAGAAACAGTAGCCATAGATACATTTGCCTCTCTAGCAACATCATAAATTGTAATTGTTTGTTTTTCCATGTTTCTTCTCCTATAAATATGAATTTGTTCTCATTTTCTGAAAACACTGTTTACATTTCTTTCCTAGCCTAGAATATCAAAATTCTTCTATTTTTGCAACCGTTTTATCGTTTTTTCATGAAAATTTACTTTCCATTTCAAAAGGAACTTTTTGTCATTTCATGTTATGATAGTACTGTGATTCACTTCAGAATAAAAGAAAGAAGGATGTTTTATGAATCAAGAAAAAATTACCGATTTAAAAAATTGGATGCACCAAGAAAAGATTGACTTCACTTATATTAGTGATCCTGGTCATATCGCTTACTTTTCCGGTTACGAAAGCGAACCTCATGAGCGCGTGTTAGCTTTGTTTATCGCTGCGGACGACCAATCATTTTTATTTACACCTGCATTAGAAGTCAAAGATGCCGAAAAGAGTAGTTGGACTTATCCCGTTTATGGTTATTTAGATAGCGAAAATCCTTGGGAAAAAATTGCGGCTTTATTAAATAAACGGACACAAGGCACACCACGCTTTGCTTTAGAAAAACAAGCTCTTTCTTTAGCTCGTTTCGATCAATTGAAAACCTATTTCCCAGCTAGCGATTTTTCGCATGATGTTACGCCTTTAATTGAAAAACTTCAATTAATTAAAACAGAACCTGAAATTCAACGTTTACTAGAAGCTGGTAGTTGGGCGGATGTCGCTTTTGAGATTGGCTTCAAAGCAATTCAAGCAGGCGTTGCGGAACAAGAAATTGTTGCAGAAATCGAGTATCAATTAAAACGTCAAGGTATTCGCTCAATGAGTTTTGATACGTTAGTCTTAACAGGAAAAAACGGAGCTAGTCCTCACGGGGTACCTGGCGAAACAAAAATTGAGCCCCATGACTTAGTGCTATTTGATTTAGGTGTCGTTCATAATGGCTATTGTAGTGATGCCACACGAACAGTCAGCTACTTGGAACCTTCTGATTTCCAAAAAGAAATTTATGGAATTGTTTTAGAAGCACAATTAGCAGCAACTGAAGCGGTGAAACCTGGTGTTACAGCAGGCGAATTAGATGATATTGCTCGAGGTGTAATCACAAAAGCTGGTTATGGTGAATATTTTAACCATCGCTTAGGCCATGGCATTGGAACCACTGTCCATGAATACCCATCGCTGGTTCATGGCAATGATTTAGTCATTGAAGAAGGTATGTGTTTCTCTATTGAGCCCGGTATTTACATTCCTGGAAAAGTAGGCGTTCGTATTGAAGATTGTTTACACGTAACGAAAACAGGCTCCGAACCATTCACTAAGACAACCAAAGAATTGCAAATTATTCAATAGCATAAAAATAAAATGAGGCCATCAGTCAACCGGACTGATGGCCTCATTTCTAAATTTTAAGGTAAGCCGCTGAACAAAAGCAACACGATCCGTTGCTAACTTTCATAAGCTAAACGCTTGTTACCCTTTAAATTCTTTTTTTACGTCTTTCGCTGCATCTTTAACATCTTCTTTTGCTTCTGCAGCTTTTTCAGGAACATCTTTGGTGGTTTCTTTTGCTTCATCGACACCAGCAGAAACAGTTTCTTTGGCTGCTGCCGCAGAATCTTTAACGTCAATATAGATATCTTCTGCTGCATCTTCGGCAATTTCACCTAAATCTTCTGCGTGATCTTGAGCATCGTCAGCTGCTTTTTTAAATTGATCAGATAAATCACCTGTTTGTTTTTTAAAGTTATCAAGCATGTCGCCAGAAACACCTTGTGCTTTATCCAATGAATCTTTTGTTTTTTCTTTGACAGAACCTGCCAAATCAGAGGCTTGATCTGATAAAACGCCGGCTTTTTGTTTTGCGATTTCTGTTAATTCTGTTCCTTTTTGAACAGCATAATCTGTGTAATCTTGCGCTTTGTTTTTTAAATCATCTGTTTGATTTGATAAATCATCACGTAATTCTTTACCTGATTTTGGTGCAAGTAATAATGCGGCAACGGCTGCTGCTGTTCCACCAATTACTGCTCCTAAGAAAAATCCGCCTTTTTTAGCCATAAAAATCTCCTCCAATTAGTTATTTGTTTTTTTATTTTTTGAACGCATTGCTCTAAAAGCAGAACCGCCTACTTTACTCACTAAACCAGCTTTCGCTGTGCCTTTCCCTACGGTTCCTACCTTCGTAATCAAATGTTTACTTGAGGTGTTCAATTCAGAGACACTTTCGCTTAAATCAGCAACGGCCGTAAACAACGGATCAATCGTTGCCACTTTTTGATTCACATCTGTTAATAGTTCATTACTTTTAACAAGCAAGCCTTCCACTTGGCGACTCAATACATTCACATCGCTAGTCACGACTTTGATTGTTGTATTTGTTTCATCAATTGTATCTTCAATTTTTGAAACAACTTGAGAAACTTTATATAACACAAGTACTAAAAAGATGACTAAAACAACAAATGCTACCGCTGCAATTAAGGCAGCAATTTCCCCACCTGACATATCATTACTCCCCTCTGAAATTTTATTTATAATCTTAGGATAACACCAACTTATATTTTTCACAACTCATAAAGCTAAGAATGACAATTTATTTTATAAAATTCTCATGCCCTTTTCTTTAAGAAAAAAAGCGTAAAATTTCCTTCTAACGAATTGAAATTTTACGCTTATTTTTATTTATTTTTCTTTTGGTTGCTCTTTTTTCGCTAATTGAGCACCTAAATTAATAATGTATTCTCGTAAATTATCTTTTACTTCTGGATGAGTCAAACCATATTCAATGCTTGTTTTCATAAACCCAAATTTATCGCCAACGTCGTAACGTTCTCCTTTAAACTCACGAGCAAAAACGCGTTGTGTTTTATTTAAAGTGTCAATCGCATCTGTTAACTGAATTTCGTTACCAGCGCCTGGTTTTTGATTTTCAAGTACATCAAAAATTTCAGGGGTTAATAAATAACGGCCGATAATCGCTAAATCACTTGGTGCTTCCTCGGGTTTTGGTTTTTCAACAAAATTCTCGACATTGTATAGTCCTTTTTCGATTTCTTTTTCTGGGTTGATAATACCATATTTTGAAGTATCTTCATGGGGTACTTTCATTACCGCAATTGTCGAAGCATGTGTTTGTTCGTAATCATCCATTAATTGTTTCGTTAATGGTACTTTATCTTCCATTAAATCGTCGCCTAACATCACGACAAAAGGTTCATTGCCAACAAATGCTTTCGCTTGTAAAACAGCGTGTCCTAAGCCTTTCGGATGGGATTGACGAATAAAATGTAAATTAACATCCGTTGTTTCTTCGACTAATTTCAATAAATCGGTTTTATTTTTTTCTTTTAAGTTATTTTCTAGTTCAACATTTGAATCGAAATGATCTTCAATCGGACGTTTGGCTTTGCCTGTCACAATTAAAATATCTTCGATTCCTGAAGCTAGTGCTTCTTCTACGATAAATTGAATCGTTGGTTTATCAACAATCGGTAACATTTCTTTTGCCATCGCTTTGGTAGCCGGCAAGAAACGTGTTCCTAACCCAGCTGCTGGAATAACTGCCTTTTTAACTTTCATCTTTTTTCCTCCTAAAAATCAAGTGTAAATTCGTTTTCGGTTTTGCCATCGCGCAACATGATTTCTTTTGCTGCTTGTTGTACATCTTCGTCATTGTACAAGACATTGTAGATTGTTTCTGTGATTGGCATTTCGACTTCTAGTTGTTGTGCCAATTCATAGGCTGCTTTAGTTGTTGAAACACCTTCCACAATCATGCCCATGTTTTCTAAGACTTCATCTAACTTATGGCCTTTTCCTAATAAATTACCCGCACGCCAATTTCGAGAATGGACACTTGTACAAGTAACAATTAAATCCCCAACACCACTTAAACCAATAAATGTTAATGGGTTTGCTCCCATCGCAACCCCTAAACGACTAATTTCTGCTAAACCACGAGTCATAATTGCCGCTTTGGCATTATCACCAAAGCCTAAGCCATGAATCGCTCCGGCGCCCAAAGCAATAATATTTTTTAAGGCCGCCCCTGTTTCTACACCAATCACATCATCATTCGTATAAATTCTAAAGTAATCATTCATAAACAACTCTTGCACATACACAGCGTCTGCTAAATTTTCGCTTGCTGCTGTAATGGTTGTAATGTCATGAACAGCGACTTCTTCTGCATGGCTTGGACCAGATAAAACCACAATCCCTTGCCGTTTTTCTGCTAGAATCTCTTCCGCTATCACTTCTGAAATCCGCTTATGTGTACCTTGTTCGAGCCCTTTACTTGCATGAATAATAATTGGTTTTGTTTTTAAATATTGGGCCACTTCTTGTGCTACTGAACGAATGGCTTTAGTTGGTACCACAAACAGTACCGCATCCACATCTACTAAAGCAGTGGCTAAATCAGTGGTTGCCTGAATTGAAGTAGGTAAGATTAATTCTGGTAAATAATGTTTGTTGGTATGTTTTGTATTTATTTCATCGATTTGCTCTGGTTTATTTCCCCAAATACAGACCTCGTGTCCATTTTCGGCTAATACTTGAGCTAAAGCTGTCCCCCAGGAACCTGGTCCTAAAACAGCGACTTTTTGTTTCATCGGTGAAACTCTCCTTTCGCTAAACAACGTTGCTTCTCTAGTTTACCATATTCTTCGATCAAGTTGGATTAAGAAGTTGTTATTTTTTTCTTTTGTTTCTCCCGATTGTAAAATTTCAAATTGGGATTTCTTCTACGAACGATCACAATAACAATTGCTGCCACGAACATCACTAAAGACAACAATTGTGAGACACGAATATTACTAAACGCATACAAACTGTCCATCCGTAACCCTTCGATGAAGAAGCGGCCGAAAGAATACCATATTATATAACCTAAAAAGACTTCGCCTTCTTTTAAAAAGTGTGGCTTTTTGCGTAATAACACTAAAACGATAAAGCCTAAAACATTCCAGACAGATTCATATAAAAATGTTGGTTGATGATACGTTCCGTTGATATTCATGTTATCAATGATAAACGATGGTAAATGAAGATTTTCTAAAAATTGTCTGGTGGTCGCTGGCCCATAGGCTTCATGATTCATAAAGTTGCCCCAGCGACCAATTGCTTGCGCTAAAATCACACTTGGTGCGGCAATATCTAAAAAAGTCCATGTAGAAATGAAACGATGACGCGTAAAGAAAAACAGCGCCAGTCCCCCACCAATAAGACCACCATAAATCGCTAAGCCACCATTTCGAGTAAAGAAAATTTCAATCGGATTGTCTACATAATCTTGCCATTGAAAAGCGACGTAATACAAGCGCGCGCCAACAATTGCTGCAGGTAATCCCCAGAGCATAAAGTCAAAGACATCATCTTCTTTTAAACCAACACGAACGGCTTCACGACTACTTAGCCAAACAGCTAAAGCAATCCCTGAAACAATAATAATTGCATACCAATAGACGGGAATACCGAAAAGGCGAAATGCAATTGAATTTACTTGAGCTAACATCATCACATCTTCTCCTTCTATTCTCCTGAATTTTCTTCAATCAAACGGGTTAAGCGCTCTTCGAACGTTTTTGTTGCATCATAGCCCATTGTTTTCGCGCGGAAGTTCATTGCTGCTACTTCAATGATAATGGCCACATTTCGGCCGGTCTTAACAGGAATACGAATCTGAGGGACATCAACGTTAGCTATTTCAACCATTGCATCATCACTACCAAGACGATCATATTTCTTGTCTTTTTCCCATGCCTCTAAATAAACGACCAATTGAACTTGCATAAAGCCGCGGACCGCACTAGCTCCAAACAGGTTCATGACGTCAATAATTCCGATACCACGAATTTCAATTAAATGCTGCAAAATTTTTGGTGGCTCTCCAACCACGGTTAATTCATCTTGCTGATAAACATCGACACGATCGTCTGCGATTAGCCGATGTCCACGTTTAATAAGCTCTAAAGCTGTTTCACTTTTACCAATACCGCTATCTCCTTGGATCAAAACACCAAGTCCATAAACATCAACTAAAACCCCATGGACACTTGTCCGAACAGCTAAACGGCCATCTAAATAACTGGATAGTTCCCCTAGTAAACGGGAAGTTGAAATCGGTGAACGTAATACAGAAACCCCATTTTCTTTTGCTGCTGTAATTAATTCTTCGGGGATTTCTAGTCCTCTGGATACTATAAAGGCTGGAGTATCTTTCGCACATAAACGGCGCATCACTAATAAACGCTCTTCAGGCATCATTCGTTCCGCAAAGGTAATTTCTTTGCTCCCAAATAATTGTAAACGGTCATGGGAATAATAATTAAAATACCCAGTTAATTCTAAACCTGGCCGGGAAATTTCACCAGTTTTAATTGTTCTATTTAAGCTTTCTTCATCTCCGTATACTACTTCTAAAGAAAGATTTTCTACCAGTTGATAAATCTTTACCACTTCTGTCATATCGAATGTCAGTCCTTTCTGCTACTTGTTATATTTTATCATTTAAAAATACAAGTTTCTAGCTATTCACTAGATAATTCCTAGAATTATCATATTTCAAAAAAATGAAACTATTTTTCAGTGAAATTACCTATGCTATTTCTGTTACTTGACTATTTCAGAAAACTTTGTATACTTGAAGCCGATCCTTTTAAGAAAAGAGGAAACTTATGAAAGAATATTTAAAGGAAAAAGCCCATCAATTACCGTTAACACCGGGTGTTTATTTAATGAAAGACGCAACCGACACAATTATTTATGTGGGTAAAGCCAAAAAATTAAAAAATCGCGTGTCGAGCTATTTTATTAATAGTAATCAACATTCTCGAAAGACGATGCGTTTAGTCAAACAAATTATAGACTTCGATGTTCTCCATACTGACACAGAATTGGATGCACTCCTCCTAGAATGTCAACTGATTCAACAGTATCGGCCGCGCTACAATCGCCAAATGAATGCTTATGAACAATATTCTTATGTATCGGTAGCCGTTAATGAGCGGCAATTAGAGATTAAACTCTTAAATATTCCCACTAAAGAGAACTGTTTTGGTCCTTATTCGATTCGCCGAAAATTAAACCGTTTAAAAATAATTTTGGATAGTATCTACGATCTCGTCCCAACCAACTATTGGCATCAAACCTTTCAAAAAGAGAGTGCCATTCCGACCGAACTATTTCAACAAGAATTGTTCGACTTTTTCCATAATCAAGGACGAGAACCAATCAAACGAATTGCTCAACAAATGCAAGAAGCTGCTGAAAAACAAGCCTTCGAAAAAGCGGCAAAACTCAAAGAAGATTGGCTCTTTCTGACGCGCTTTGCAAACCAAAATCAACGAATTAGTCAAGCTAACCAACGAGATTGGCAACTGATGTGGTTACCTTGTCAGAAAAAAATCAAATACTATTTAATTTACCAAGGCTTGGTGGTAGCAACACGTGTTGTAACTAAACAAACGTTTCAAAAATATTCACCGCTTGAACTAGCAAAAAAAATCATGCCCAAAAAACCACCGAAAACAATCGAACATTATTCGAAGCAACAAGTTGATTTTTTAAACATTTTATATGGCTATATCAGCCGCCATCCAGAATGTCACCTAGAAAATTTAACCATCGAAAAAGCCTGAAGAACGCATTTTATGCTACGTTCTTCAGGCTTTTTTATTCATATTTAGATAAATTGTGATCCGTAACGATCGTATTGACAATTGACATAATTACAGCCATTAGCACCGCTGCCCAAAAACTTGAGAAGCCAAAGTTCATTTCCCCCACAAAAAACGAGGTCATTTGTAAAATCGCTGCATTGACGACAAAGCTAAATAGACCAAACGTTAATAAAGTAAATGGGAGCGACAAGATTGTTAAGACTGGTTTCACCAACATATTTAGGATTGAGAGAACAAAGGCGGCAATAATTGCAGGCATTATGCCTCTCACATGAATCATGCCAGGAAAAACAACTGATAAAGAAATGAATGTCAGTGTATTAACAACCAATCGCTGAAAATATGTCATTAAAAGTCACTCCATTCGTCATCATCAATTTTTTCCGCTTCTTTACGTTGCTTTTTATTGGCAGCATAAGGATTTTCATTGCGAACATTTCTATTATAAGGATTTTGATGGCCGTAGCCGCGATCGCTTCCTGTTCTTCCAGAAGGGATCAAGACTGCTAAGGCAATGTATAAGAGAATGCCTGGAAATCCTGCTGAGAAAAAGCTGAGCAAGACATAAACGACACGAATAATTGTTGGGTCAATTCCTAGCCAATCAGCAATCCCAGCTAAGCTTCCTGTTAAAACCACGTTATTCGGAGATTTTGTTAGTTTTCTTTTCATATGTTTTCACCTCGTCTACTAAATTTTACACTAGAAAGGCTGATTCGTCAGCCCATCTAGCTTAAAATTATTAATTATTTATCCGTATCTTTTAGGAAAATACTTCCCGTTGTTGTAGAAGCATTAATTTGAGCCATTGATTCTTCCAGTACACGTCTAAAATGTAATTGTTGATTGCCGCGATCTTTCTTTTCACGAACAACTTCAATATCTGTTAAACGGCTGTTAATACTACCTAAATTCGTTTTCACTTGCCCTTCAACGCCTAAGTCATTTGGCAAGGCCAACTTGATATTCCCATTTGCAGAGCTTGCTTCAACACGGCGAAGCGTTTTTTCTTTAGCTGTAATGCGGATATCTCCATTAATCAGAGAAACACTTAGACTTTCTGGTGCCGCGGAAATAGACACATCACCATTGACTGTTTCAATAATGTTATCTAAAATCGTTCCTTCTAGGACTTTAATTTCACCATTCACGCCTTCAATTTCTAACATAGTTGCATCAATTTTTTTAAACGTAATCGTCCCATTCGTTGATTTTGTGTAAACATCTTTCGCTGTTAACTCTTCTACTAAGACATTTCCGTTTAATAATTTAACAGATACATGATCGTAAGTGCGTTTTGGTAAATAGAACGTTAAATCTGCTTTCACCCGTTTGTTTGGCACTTGGAAAGAAATTGTTTCATCATCCACATCAATGTCACTTCGTTCTAAGAAAGCTTCCATTGGTGAATCTCCTGCCATTTTACCATATAATTTGATTTTTGCTTCGACTTTCACATCTTCTTGATCCCAAGTTTTGAAAACTACGGTACCATTTGCTACCTTGACATCAATTAAACTTGCTTGTGGATTTGGATAGTTAAACTCATGTTCAAACTTAGTTGTTGCCACACCAGGAACTTTCATTTTAATGTCTTTCCATTCCACATTATCATTCATGGTATCACTGAAAGAATTAAATGTTTTTTTCAAGAATTCTCCCACTTGGCCGCCAACTTCGGCAACTTTGCCGCCGACTTGGTTAAAGGTGTCTGTGGCTTGATCTTTCCACTCTTCAGAGAATTGAGAAGAAACTTTTTCTTTTGTATCATTCCATTGACCTTTCCATTGTTCTTTACGAATGTTTTTTAGTTCTTCTTCCAGTGCTGTTTTTTCAGTACTTTGAGTCGCTAATTTTTCTTCTAATTGTGCAAGTAAAACGTGCAAGTCTTTTCGTTGAACTTGTTCATCTTCTGTTAATGCATCTAATTCTTCTTTTGTATCTAATGTTCCAATTTCTTCTGCGACTTCTTTAATTTCTTCTTTGATGCCGGCAATTTCTGCGTTGACTTCGTCCAATTCAGCCGAAGCACGATTGGCTTTTGTTGCTAACTCATCAAGAATTCTTTCTAAGTTTTCACGATCTTTTTCTGCACTGTCCTGTGTATTTTCTTCAAACGAATCAACAGTAGGTCCTTCTGATTCGCCTTTTTCTAATGCATCCATTAAATCTGCGACTTGATCTTCTTTATTTGTTGTTCCAATATTTTGTGTATCAACTTTTTCAGCAGCTTTTTCGATTTGTTTTTCATCTTTTTCAGTTGCCATATTTTCTAATAAAATTAACGCTTCTTCTGACGTTAGAATACCTTTTTTCACTAATTCTAATACGCGTTCTCTTTCTTTCATGGATATTGCCTCCTTAGCAAATTTTTCACTCAATAGTGTTTTCCTTACATGCATTATTATGCCTTGTTTTTGATCATTTGTCATAGGACTTAAGAACGATTTCTTCTCATTAGTAAGGACTAGTTTTATAAAATCAGTTCATTTTACGTTAAAAAAACTAGGAATTGGTCTAAAAAAGGCCGTCTCCTAGTTTTTTTTATTTGTTTATCTTAAAATTGTTCGTCACGATTACTATTCAATTCGGTAATTTTACCAGTTGCCAAGTAAACAATCCACTCACAAATATTTGTGACATAGTCGCCAATTCTTTCCAAGTATTGTGCCACATGTAGATAATCAGTTCCGCTAATGACCGTTTCTGGATTAGCTTTCATTGCTTCTACGGCATGTTTGTAAATACTATCGAAATATTCATTAGTACGATCATCCATTTGTGCAATCATTCGTGCATCTTTTTGATCCGTTTTAACATAGGCGATTAAAACATTATCCACCATTTTTTTCACATAATCAGACATATCTGAAATTTCTTTTTCGATTTCAGGAATACGTGTTTCTCCTTTTAAGCGAATCGTTGATTTAGCAATTGAAACGGCATGGTCCGCCATTCTTTCTAAATCCGAACTAGCTTTCATAACAGTGATAATCATACGTAAGTCTGTTGTAACTGGTTGTTGTAACGCAATCATTTCAAAACTCTTTTTCTCAAGTTTGACTTCCATATCATTAATTTCAATATCGCGATCAATCACTTCTTGAGCCAATTTTTTATCATGATTAATATATGCCTTCACGGATTTATGGACGGCACTACTAACCATCATACCCATTTCATAAAATTGATTGTGCAGATTTAATAGTTCTTCTTCAAATTGTGTCCGTAACATTCTTTTTCCCCCTTTTAACCAAATTTACCAGAAATGTAATCTTCTGTTTGTTTTTCTTTTGGATTTAAAAATACTTTTTTCGTGTCATTAAATTCAATTAAATCACCTTGTAAAAAGAAGGCCGTTTTATCAGAGATCCGTGATGCTTGTGACATATTATGTGTCACCATAATCATGGTATATTTCTCTTTTAATGTTAACAGCATGTTTTCAATTTTACCACTAGAAACTGGGTCCAAGGCGCTAGTTGGTTCATCTAATAAAATAATATCTGGTTCCACAGCTAAAACACGAGCGATACAAACCCGCTGTTGTTGTCCACCAGAAAGTGAAAGTGCACTTTTGTGAAGTTTATCTTTGACATCCTCCCAAACGGCAGCTGCTTTCAAACTGGTTTCAACTGCTTCATCTAAGACTTGCTTGTCTTTGACTCCTTTTAGGCGCAAGCCATAAATCACATTTTCATAAACCGAAAATGGAAATGGATTAGGTTGTTGGAAAACCATCCCAATTTCTTTACGTAATTCAACGTTATCTGTTTTCGGTCCATAAATATCTTTTCCTTTATAGACAACACTTCCAGTAATAGTTACATCTGGAATTAAATCATTCATACGATTCAAGCAACGTAAATACGTTGATTTCCCGCAACCAGAAGGACCAATCATGGCAGTTAATTCTCCTTGATTAAAAGTTAAATCAATGCCTTTCAATGCTTCTTTTTTCCCGTAATATAAATGTAAATCTTTTGATGAAATAATTTCTTTGCCCATCTTGCTCCTCCTAACCAAAATGTCCTGAAACGTAGTCTTCCGTTGCTTGAATTTTTGGTCGTGTAAAGATTTTTCTTGTATGGTCGTATTCAATGACTTTGCCCATATAGAAGAAAGCTGTATAGTCACTAATCCGCGCCGCTTGTTGCATGTTATGTGTCACAATGATGATCGTGTAATCATCTTTTAAATTCACTAACGTTTCTTCAACCGTTCCTGTTGAAATCGGATCTAACGCGCTTGCCGGTTCATCTAACAATAAAATATCTGGTTTCATCGCAATTGCCCGAGCGATACACAAACGTTGTTGTTGCCCACCAGACAGAGCTAAGGCGCTTTTGTTTAAGTTATCTTTCACTTGATCCCAAAGTGCGGCTTGCTTCAAACTTGTTTCAACGATTTCATCTAATTTTTTCTTATCCTTTTCACCATGCTGTTTCAATGCGAATGTGATATTTTCATAGATAGATTTACTAAATGGATTGGGCCGCTGAAAAACCATGCCAATGCGTTTTCTCATTTCGTAGACGTCAACTTCTTTCGTATTGACATCGACATCTTTATACATGATTTTTCCAGTAACACGTGAATTGGCAATGCCATCGTTCATACGATTTAGCGAACGTAAATACGTGGATTTACCGCAACCAGAAGGTCCAATTAAGGCGGTTATTTTGTTCTTTTCAAATTGTAAATCAACACCTTTGATAGCTTCATTGTCCCCGTAAAAGACATGTAAGTCTTCCGTGTGTAACGCAATCGGGTCTTTTTGGCTATCTAGTTGAAGTAAATGGGTATCATTTAAATTGTATTCTTTCATGCTAATTCCCCTAACATTAAGCTGATGTCATTCTCTTATAAAGACGGTTGCCGATAAAGCGAGCGCCGAAATTGAAAAGTAAAACTACTAAAATTAACACAGCGGAGGCACCTGCTGAGACCGCAGCGCCATCTGGCATCGTTCCTTCGGTATTAATTTTCCAAATATGCACAGCCAACGTTTCCGCTTGACGGAAAATACTAATTGGACTTGAAACGCTCAATGGATTCCAATTACTGAAATCTAAGGCAGGTGCGCTTTGTCCTGCTGTATAAATTAGCGCAGCGGCTTCACCGAAAATCCGACCAGAACTCAAAATAACACCTGTCAAAATTCCTGGTAACGCTTCTGGCAAAATAACTTTTTTAACTGTTTCCCAACGTGAAAGACCTAAGGCTAACCCCGCTTCACGCTGTGTATAATGAATGGCTTTCAAAGATTCCTCAACATTTCTAGTCAATAATGGTAAGTTAAAAAATGTTAATGCTAACGCACCTGATAAGATTGAAAATCCATATCCGATTTGTACAACGAAAATCAAGAAGCCGAACAGCCCCACAACAACGGAAGGCAATGAACTTAAAATTTCAATCGAGGTACGAATTAAATCAGTTAACCAATTCTTTTTCGCATATTCCGATAAGTAAATTCCAGCACCCAATGAAATTGGAATACTAATAATCATTGTAATCAATAGTAAATATAGTGAGTTAAAAAGCTGAATACCAATCCCACCACCAACTTGATAGGCTCTGGATGGTTGTGTTAAAAATTCCCACGAAATATGTGGAATTCCTCTAGCTAAAATGTAAATCAGTAAGGCCGCCAAAATTAAAACAATGACGCCAGATACGGCATATAAGATACCTGTTGCGATTTTATCTGCTTTTTTTGCATTCATTATTTTAAGGCTCCTCTCTTACCGATAATTCGGATAACAATGTTGAATAGTAAAGACATCAACAATAGAATCAAGGCTAAAGACCAAAGAACGTTGTTTTCAACTGTTCCCATAATCGTATTCCCAATCCCCATTGTCAAAATACTTGTTAGTGTCGAAGCTGGTGTTGTCAAACTAGTTGGCATCACAGCTGCATTTCCGATTACCATTTGGATTGCTAAGGCTTCACCAAACGCACGAGCCATACCAAAGACAACCGCAGTTAAAATACCAGGCACAGCTGCCCGCAAGACAACTTTATAAATCGTTTGCCAACGCGTAGCACCAAGCGCCAACGACGCTTCACGATAATGTCGAGGTACAGCTTTTAATGCATCTACGGTCATCGTAGTAACCGTTGGTAAAATCATGACAAATAGCACAAACGTACCAGCTAAAATACCGAAGCCAGTTCCGCCAAAGATTGAACGGACAAAAGGAACAATGACAGATAAACCAATAAATCCATAAACAACAGAGGGAATCCCTACAAGTAATTCAATAACTGGTTGTAAAAATTTCGCTCCTTTTTTTGGTGAAATTTCTGTCATAAAAACAGCCGCTCCAATCGCAAATGGCGTCGCAACAATCGCTGACAAAAACGTTACAATAAAGGAACCCGCAATCATCGGTAAAGCCCCAACCATGGGTTTACCGTCTGCGCCGATATCACTTGGGTTCCAGTTTGTTCCAAATAAGAAATCAAACACGTTAATCTTATCTTTAAAGAATGTAGCAAGTCCTTTACTTGCAACAAAATAGAAAATTGAAACAACCACTGCTACAATTAAGGCAATACATAGGAAACTAATAAATTTCCCTCGTTGCTCCATCTTGGCTCTTTTCGATTTTGTTAATAATTTTTTCTGTACATCTTCCAAGAATATTTCCTCCTCAAACAATCCAACTTTTACAGATAAAAATAGTGTACCTTTTTTACATCAATTTGTTTTTAATAACATGTAAATTTTATGTTAAGTTTGTAAATTTTGTGTTAAGAGAATTATTTAATGACATTTCCTTGCCAATCCCGTTCAATTTCCATTTTCGAAACAGGAATATACCCTAATTGACCAATCACACGTTCTTGGATATCATCTGACAACATAAAGTCTAAAAACTCTTTGGTTAAATCACTTGGATTTTTACGAGTGTACATGTGTTCATAAGACCAAATAATCCATTTATTGTTCATTACATTTTCATCTGTTGGCTGAACACCATCAATACTTAACGTAGCTACTTCATCAGTAACATATGAAAATGCGGTATAACTAATCGCTCCTGGTGTATCAGAAACAATGGAACGAACCATGCCGCTGGAATCTTGTTCTTGCGCACGAATGGCTGTTTTATCTCCCAAGACCCACTTTTCATAAGTAGCGCGCGTACCACTACCGGCCGCTCTGTTCAAAATAACAATTTTTTGGTCTTTCCCGCCAAGTTCTTTCCAGTTTGTTACTTCACCTAAAAAGATTTTCTTTAAATTTTCCATTGAGATATCTTTGACACCGACATTTTTGTTAACGATTGGTGTAATCCCAACGACAGCAACTTTATGATCAATTAAGTCTTCCGCTTTGATGCCCTTTTTCTCTTCTGCAAATAAATCAGAATTACCAATGTCTACCGCGCCAGATTGGACTTGACTCAGACCTGTTCCGCTTCCGCCACCTTGGACATTAATAAATCTTCCCGGATTTTGGCTTTGATATTCCTCACTCGCTGTCTCTACTAATGGTTGTAAAGCTGATGAGCCTACCGCTGTGATGGATTCACCACGATCAATCCATTTTGCACATCCTGTTAAAGTAAGTATACTTGCCAAACCAATAAATAATAGCAATCTTTTTTTCATCGATTCATTATTCCTCCAATTAATTTCAATCTATTCTATTTTACCATTATATGTAGGACTTGAAAATTATAAGTTATCAATTTGTTGGTACAACTGAGAAAACTCTTAAATTAAATAACAAGTATTTTAAAACTAAAACAAAAAAAACTCTCCAAAATGGAGAGCTTTTTTTCGTTTAAATTTTCAAGAAACGACGCATTGAAATAACTGAACCTAGTGATCCAATAATCATTCCTGTTGCAATCATTAATAGATTAACTTTCCAGATAAAATCTTCTGGACGAATTAATGAATAATTCGAACGCAATAACTGCGGGTTAAACATGTTATAAACTTGATGGTAGCCTAACGTCATAATGATGACTGGCACGATTGCGCCAATCAACCCAATCCAAGCACCTTCTAAGAAGAACGGCCAACGAATGAAACTGTTTTTCGCTCCTACAAGACGCATAATTTGGATTTCTTTTTGACGAGATAAAATCGTAATCCGAATGGTGTTGGAAATTAAGAACACTGCAACGAATAAAAGTAATGCAGCAGCTGCTAAGCCCCAAGTTCGAACGGTTTGAGCGATTTTAAAGATTTTGTCTGAGTTTACACCACCGTAATCGGCTTTAAAAACACTTGGGAATTTAGCTGCTTGTTTCGCAATATCTTTCGTGTCTTCTGGTGTTTTCGCACGGACATAATACACATCGTATAATGGGTTACTATCGCCTTCGAAAAGATTCCAGGCATCCCCCATTTGTTCTTGGATTTTTTTCAATTGTTGATCTTTGTTTGAATAAGAAATATCTTCAACATTGTCTAATCCTTTAAGTTGTTTTTCTAATGTTTTCATTTCATTTTGTTTTGTACCAATATCGACAAAAACTGACACTGTCACGTTTTTTTCGACATCATCAGCAAGTTTCGTTGCATTAAAAATAACGCCCATAAAAATACCAACTAAAACTAATGTAATTGTAACCGCACTTGCTGAGGCAACAGTCATCCAACCGTTCCGTTTTAAACTTTTGATACTTTCAAATAAATGAGAAAAGAATGTTCTAATCATCGTAGCCGTATTCTCCTTCCACTTGGTCACGGATAATGCGACCATTTTCAATGGCAATAACACGGTGACGAATCGTATTTACAATTGTACTATTATGCGTTGCCATCACGACTGTTGTTCCTTGTGCGTTAATCCGGTCCAACAATTTCATGATTTCCCATGAATTCTCTGGATCTAAGTTTCCAGTTGGTTCATCGGCAATTAAAACTTTCGGTGTATTTACGATTGCTCGTGCAATGGATACCCGTTGCTGTTCCCCACCAGAAAGTTCGCTTGGAAAAACACGTACCTTATGTTTTAGACCGACTAAATCTAAAACTTCCATCACGCGTTTTTTGATTTCGCGAGGACGTCGTCCGATAACTTGCATCGCATAGGCCACATTCTCATACACAGTTTTCTTTGGTAATAGTTTATAGTCTTGGAAAACGATGCCGATTTCACGACGTAAATAAGGAACTTCTTTATTTTTTATTTTCATTAAATCATGACCTGCAACTGTCAAATTACCTTTTGTTGCTTTTTCTTCACGATACATTAATCTAATAAAGGTTGATTTCCCTGCACCTGAGGGACCAACCACATAGACGAACTCGCCTTGGTCAATCTCTACTGAAATATTTCGAATCGCTGTTGTACCATTCGAATATTTCTTCATTACATCTTTCATTTCAATCATGGCGTTCTCTCCATCTCTTTTTTCTTCAATCCTACTCATTATAACATGTCAATATTGCAAACTTCTTGCATTAAGTTACATTTTTATTTCAATTTAATGAAGAGCTTAACTTAAGCGCTGTTTTAAGTAGGCATCAATGAAATCATCAAGGTCCCCATCCATCACAGCTTGTACATTGCCGGTTTCGTAATTTGTCCGATGGTCTTTGACCATTGAATACGGATGGAACACGTAAGAACGGATTTGTGAGCCCCAGCCAATTTCCATTTGTTCACCACGTAAACTTGCTGCTTCTTGGGCTTTCTTTTCCATTTCCAATTGATATAATTTGGCTTTTAACATACTCATTGCTTGCTCACGGTTTTTTAATTGAGAACGTTGTGCTTGGCTTGCGACAACGGTACCTGTTGGAATATGTGTGATTCGAACAGCCGATTCTGTTTTATTAATATGCTGACCACCGGCACCACTTGCTCGATAGGTATCAATTTTTAAGTCATCTGGATTGATTGCAATCTCTATTGTATCGTCTAATTCAGGCATTACATCAACTGAACAAAACGAAGTATGACGGCGTTTAGCGGAATCAAAGGGCGAAATCCGCACAAGACGATGGACACCTTTTTCAGATTTTAGGTAACCATAAGCATTGTAACCTTTGATTAATAAGGTGACACTTTTAATCCCTGCTTCATCTCCAGCTTGGTAATCCAACGTTTCAACTTGGAAACCGTGACTTTCTGCCCAACGTGTATACATTCGTAAAAGCATACTTCCCCAATCTTGTGATTCAGTACCACCGGCACCAGGGTGTAATTCAATTAGGGCGTTATTATGATCATATGGCTCATTTAGTAGTAAGGATAGCTCATACGTTGTTAAACGTTCTTGCAAGAGATGAATTCTTTCTTCCAATTCTTCTTGAATCTCTGCATCATATTCTTCTTGTTGTAATTCAAACATCACCGTTAATTCGTCCAGTTCCTCAGAGAGCTGATGAAATTGTTGATATTTTTCTTTCAAACTATTGGTTTCGTTAATTAGCTTTTGAGCCGTTTCTGTGTTGTCCCAAAAACCAGGTTCTCCCATCCGATTTTCCGCCTCGGCAATGTCTTCTTCTAACTGGTCTAAGTCAAAGAGACCTCCTGAAGCTAGTAATTTTTTGTGTCATTTCGTCTAATAATGTACGAATTTCTGGGTTTTCCAAAATGATTCCTTCTTTCTCTTTATGGTAAAAAGAGCAAAGGCGGGACAAATTGCCCCACCCTGCGTTTTTTCTTTAATTAAGCGTTTCTTCCATGACAATTTTTGAATTTTTTGCCACTTCCGCATGGGCATAAATCATTACGGCCCACTTTTTTATCTACACGCACAGGTTGACGCTTCGCACTTGTGTTGCTTTGTGCAGCTGCATCTTGTTCTGTTTCTGGATGTTCCGCTTGTCCTTGAGCTACTTGCTCACGTTGGACATTTTGGCGAATTTCCGATTTCATGAATAAACGTGTTACTTCATATTCGATTGAACCCACCATATTGTTATACATAGAATAACCTTCTGTTTGATATTCTACTAATGGGTTGTTTTGACCGTACGCACGTAAGCCGACAGATTGGCGTAATTGATCCATTGCATCAATGTGATCTGTCCATTTAGTATCGACAACACGCAAGATGACTACTTTTTCAAATTCTAGCAATTGTTCTTGGCCATTCAATTGTTGAGATTTTTCTTCAAATACTTCTTGCGCACGTGCCACTAAGTAGTCTTTGATTTCTTCAGCTGATTTATTTTCTAAATCTTTTTTAGAAATCGTATCTTCATGGACAAGTGTTGAGGCTGCAAAATCGACAATCCCATCTAAATTCCATTCTTCTTTTTCTAATTGTGTATGGCTATCCACCACTCGGCCAATCGTCCGTTTTACCATGCCCATCAATACATCAGACAAGTCATTTTCTTCCATAATTACTTCTTGTCGTTGCGCATAAATAACTTCACGTTGCTCGCGCATCACGTCATCGTATTGTAAGACATTTTTACGTGTGTCATAGTTATTTCCTTCCACACGTTTTTGAGCAGACTCTACTTGGCGAGTAAACATTTTACTTTGAATAACTGCATCTTCTTCTTGCACATTCATTCGTTCTAAGAATGTTTTAATTCGTTCTGAACCAAAGCGTTTCATTAAGTCATCTTCTAAAGATAAATAAAATTGTGAAACCCCTGGATCCCCTTGACGTCCTGCACGTCCACGCAACTGATTATCAATACGACGTGACTCATGACGTTCTGTCCCGATAACCGCTAGACCACCTAGTTCAAGTACACCTAAACCAAGTTTAATATCCGTTCCACGACCAGCCATATTTGTTGCAATTGTAACTGCGCCTTTTTGACCGGCATTCATAATGATTTCGGCTTCTTTAAAGTGATTTTTCGCATTTAATACTTCATGAGGAATTTTAGCTGCGTTTAATTTATCCGAAAGTAATTCTGACGTTTCTACCGCAACAGTCCCCACCAACACTGGTTGTCCTTTGTGGTAACGTTCTTTAATATCTTCCACCACTGCATTAAATTTACTTTCTAAGGTTGGATAAAGTAAATCTGGACGATCGTCACGGATAATTGGACGATTGGTTGGAATTTGAATGACTTGAATATTGTAAATTTCACGGAATTCTTCTTCTTCTGTTTTAGCAGTACCAGTCATCCCGGCTAGTTTTTTGTACATCCGGAAGTAGTTTTGGAACGTAATCGTCGCCATTGTTTTTGTTTCATCTTCAATTTCGACGCCTTCTTTTGCTTCAATCGCTTGATGTAAGCCATCAGAATAACGACGACCATCCATGATACGACCAGTAAATTGGTCAACAATTAAGACTTTATTGTCTTGAACCACGTAATCAATGTCTAATAACATGATATAGTTTGCCCGTAACGCTTGATCTAAATGGTGCGTTAATGCTGTATTTTCAATATCGTAAAGGTTATCCAATCCAAAAGTTTGTTCAGCTTTTTCAATACCTGCTTCTGTTAAACCAATTGTTTTAGACTGAATATCAATTTTGTAATCTTCGTCTTCTTTTAAGCGTTTGACAAAATTATCGGCACGTGTATAGAGTGCTGTCGATTTTTCAGCTTGTCCAGAAATAATTAATGGGGTTCTTGCTTCATCAATTAAGATTGAATCCACTTCATCGACAATTGCATAGTTTAATGGACGTTGAACCATTTGGCTGCGATAAACAACCATGTTATCACGCAAATAGTCAAATCCTAATTCGTTATTTGTACTATAAGTGATATCACAGTTATATGCTTCACGTTTTTCATCAGAAGATTTAGAGTTAATGTTTAAGCCAACGCTTAAGCCTAAGAAATTATATAATTCTCCCATTTCGTTAGAGTCACGGGTTGCTAAGTATTCATTAACTGTAACAACGTGTACTCCTTCGCCAGATAGTGCATTCAAGTATACAGGCATTGTGGCAGTCAAGGTTTTCCCTTCACCTGTTCTCATTTCAGGAATGTTCCCGTCATGAAGCACAATCCCACCCATTAATTGGACACGGTATGGGAATAAACCTAGTACTCGTTTAGCAGCTTCACGGACAACCGCAAACGCTTCTGGTAATAGTTCGTCTAAGGTTTCCCCTTTTTGATAACGGGCTTTAAATTCATCTGTTTTTTCACGTAATTGTTCATCGCTTAGTTGTTCCATTGCACTTGCATGTGCATCAATTTTATCGGCGATTTTTTCTAATCGTCTTAATTCTTTTTTATCGTTTTCGATCATTTTTTTCAAAAAATTTGCCATTGGTATCTGTGTTCCTTTCAATTACCTCTTTTTATTTTTGTATCCTTTTTGTACAAGAAGCACAATCTATCCGTTTTATTTTATCATTACTTGACGAGAAAGAAAACCATTTCTCTCTATTTTGCAGACATTTTCCTTTAAAAGAGGAACTTTTAAAGTTATTTTATGTATTTCTTTATTTTTTCTTTACTCCGTGCTTTAAAGATGTTTAAAGAGCTGAAATGCACGAAAGCATTTCAGCTCTTATTTTAAGCTTTAGTCTGTTTCAATCAAGCCATATTTGCCATCTTTACGACGGTAAACAATGCTTGTTCCATTTGTTTCAGCATCTTCAAAAATAAAGAAGTTATGTCCTAACATGTTCATTTGTAAAACAGCTTCTTCACTGTCCATCGGTTTTAATGATAGACGTTTTGTACGAACGATGTCTAATTCTGAAGGTGTTTCTTCTGTTTCTTCACCAACTAAGAAGACAGCGGCTTTTGTATTGTTACGTCCTGTTTCACGAGATTTTCTGTTGATTTTTGTTTTAAATTTACGAATTTGTCGTTCTAATTTATCGACAACCAAATCAATACTTGCGTATAAATCAGGTGACGTTTCTTCAGCTCGTAAAACTAGATAAGGAAGAGGAATAGTAACCTCGACTTTGGCTGTTTTTTCAGTGTACACTTTCAAATTCACGTGAACCGTTGCTTCAGGTGAATCGCTGAAATATCTTTCTAATTTACCGACTTTTTTCTCAACATAGTCTCGAATCGCTTCGGTTACCTCGATATTTTCTCCACGTACATTATATCTAAACATAACAATTACCCCTTTCATCTACCAGTAAAGAAAAGATTAAAGGACCACTCTTTAATTCCCTTCTTCTTAATTTCATTATATCGAATAATCTGGGTTTTGCCAACAAAATAGTCATCAAATTTATGAATTCTTTTCTTTTTACCGCGCGAGAGTAAACGTATTCAAACTTTTAGGATAACAGTTATTGATAACAGCAGCTGCGTGGAAAAGAGTTCGTCCAGTGGTATAGATGTCATCCACCAAAATAATAGAACAATTTTTTAATTTTTTTTGGTTTTCTTTTTGGATGGCAAATGGTTGTTGCAACTGCATCCTTTCCTTTCTAGTTTTCTTAGATTGCGGAACATTTTCCTCTTTTCTAATTAAAAAAGGGCTGTACGGAACATCAGCCGCTTCTAGTAAGCCAATTACTTGGTTGAAGCCTCGTTCTTGCATTCGCTTTTCGGATAAGGGCACCGGAATAATATAGTCCGCAGATTGTTGCTGAAAGTAAAAGTTGATTTCCTCGTTAAAACACATTCTTAAGCGATAGTCTCCTTGAAATTTATAGCGTTCCATCCACTCTTGCATTCCTTCATCATAATGAAACAACGCTGCATTATGAAAAGAATACTCTGGATAAAGCAGCTGCCACCTTCGACAATCAAAACAATAGCGTTCTTGGCTGACTCGACTACAGCCAAAACAAGTGCCTATCATTGGCAGTTTCTGGAACTTTGCTTGGCAGTGCTGGCAAAGTGAAGGCCTCGCCCATTTTTTAAAACGTAAGAGCATTTTTAATGTTATCTCCAAACGAATGGGCTCTGCGCAATTTTTACAATCCATCTAACATCCCTCGTTTGCTAGCCAAGCGATTCATTTGCTTTATTTGCCGAATCGCCTCTTTCATATCTCTTGTTTCCCCATCATGTAAAAATAAAACTTCGCCGTAATTGAATTCTTGTCTTCGATCGACTCGGCCCGCAATTTGGACAAGTGTTGAAGAAGTGAAGACTCGATGATTAGCACCATAAACAATAACTGAGACTGCATCAAAAGTCACACCACGTTCTAAAATGGTTGTAGTGATCAAAATATCCGTTTTCTGCTGACGCATTGCTTGAACTTTTTCTAGGCGAAGCTCATCACTACCATAAACGGCGACAACTTCTTTGTCGGAAAATCGCTCAGCTATTAATGCATGCAATTGGTGAATTAATGAAATGCTTGGGCAAAATAGTAAAACTGAATTACGCACCAATAAACGTTTCAAATGATGTGCAATGATTTTAATATTTTTGCTAGAAAGACGTTGCCACGACTGAACCCAAAATCGGCGTGGCACAGGTAATGGCCTACGGTGATATCTTGCTGGCAAAATACTGGCTGCTAACTTTTTTTGCTGTAAAAGCTTCCGCAATTCTTTCGTAGGCGTTGCTGTTAAGTACACCAAACTACTTCTTTTTTTTCGTGCGTTACGCACTCCATAATAAAGATGTTCGTTATTAACAAAAGGAAAAGAGTCGACTTCATCAACGATAAGTAAATCAAACGCTTGATGGAATTTCAATAATTGATGCGTGGTGCAAATCACTAGTTTCGTGTAGCGATATGGTTCTTGACTGTTTCCATGAAGTAAAGCAATTGCTTCATGAGGAAAAACCGCTTGGATTCTGGGAAACAGTTCTAAGCAAACATCGACACGCGGCGAAGCCAGCGCAATCCGCCCCCCTTCTTGTAAGGTTTGGTGTAAAACAGCAAATAACATTTCTGTTTTGCCTGCACCTGTAACTGCCCACACTAAGCGATTCTCTCTTGCTTTTGCTGTCTCACAAAGTTCAACCGAGATCGCTTGCTGTCCCTTTGTTAATTGTCCAGACCACTCAAAAAAGACAGTTCTTGGGCTATTGGGCCTTTCTGGTAAATGACAAAATTTTTGACAAGAAGTCACACGGCCTAATTGAATGCACGCATGACAGTAGTATACATTTGTCGCCAGTCTGTTTTCTTTTTTGGATACGACTTCCCCGCACCGCTGACATTGAATTGTTAGGGGGGAACGCTCTAACATTGTTGGTAAATAAACCAGTTTTGTCTGTATTGAAGGTTCTGTTTCTTCAATAATTATTTTACGTCCATGCAAATCTTCCATGTTAACCACCTCAATTATAAAATACGCATTTCTCTAGCTTTTTTACGAAAAAGGAAATCTCCCACCGTTATCTTTCTATTCTTATCTAGTCGTTACCTACTAAACAAACTCTTGATACGCTTTATTGTTTACACGAATCTTCCACTTTCGACTTACCTATATGCAGATTTTTTATAACAAATTTATCTACCTTTAAAGAAAAATTAATGTTAAAGTATATCTAGTAATCCAAGCTTTAATTTGAAAAGACTAGACAGGAGCAAGCTTTATCATGGAAAATATTTTTTTAAAAAGACTAGAATTCAAAGCTTTTGAAGAAGATTCTGTTTTTTCAAAAATTGAAGGGCTGAATAAATTTAATTCACTAAATTTTAAAAAACCTATTACTTTTTTTTCAGGTGAAAATGGAACTGGAAAATCCACTTTATTAGAAGCAATCGCAGTCAATTGGGGATTTAATCCTGAAGGCGGTAGTATTAATTTTAATTTCTCTACAAACGATACTCACTTGGATTTACATAATTATTTAACTGTTGCAAAAAGTGTAAAGCGTGCTACGGATGGCTTCTTTTTAAGAGCTGAAAGTTTCTACAATGTTGCTACATATGCAGAAAATATAGACTTAGATTTTTCTGAATATGGCGATAAATCCCTACATCATCAATCACACGGCGAAAGTTTTTTGAATCTGGTGAACCATCGGTTTAGAGGAAATGGTCTGTACCTGTTAGATGAACCTGAAGCGGCTCTCTCACCTCAACGCCAACTAGCCTTAATGATATCTATAAAAAAACTAATTGATGAGGGGTCTCAGTTTATTATTGTCTCTCATTCACCTATATTACTTGCAATGCCTGACTCACAAATTATTTCTTTTGATAAAGATAGTCCTTTAGAAATCACGTATGAAGAAAGTATGCCTTATGAAATAACCTCATTATTTTTAAACAACAAAAACAGAATTCTCTCTCATTTATTTGCTGAATAAGTCTGTTATTCGAAATGCTTATGCCATACTATAATGACTCGTATATAATAATATTGTTAATCATTCTTTGAATTACTACTTTCAGACTACGGAAAAAGGCGTTCATTATTCAGAAAATAGATTGTTAAGTATGTTTTTTTAGTATCTAGATTAAAGTAAAAAATTAAAGACAGTTGTCTTTCTCTAGCTCACAGGACTAATTTCGGCTCTATAATTTATGGAACTGATAAACCAGAATGACTGTTTCAGCTCAATTCCAATTAACTAAAGTCATAAAAAAAGACAAGTTGCTTTTTCGAAGATTCTCGAAAAAACAACTTGTTTTTACTCTTTTTTATCTGCTTGTGCTAACAAACCCAAGGCTTGTTCCAGCACTTTTTCCCCGTTCATTAAGCCGTAATCAGACATGCTAATGACATCTGTTGGGATACCTTTTGGTGATAGACGCTTTTCAAAATCACTCTTCATATAACGAACTTGTGGACCTAACAATAACACATCGACTGGATTATTTTCTAAATTTGTGTCTGCTTCCGATGCAGAAGCCGCAAATATATGGGCATCTAAGCCTTGATTAAATGCTGCTTTTTGCATTTTTGTAACAAGTAAACTAGTACTCATTCCTGCGGAGCAAACTAACATAATTGTTTTTTTTGACATTTTAACAGCCCCTTTTACCATTGCCTTTTTCAATTTTCAACATTATCTATTAAAAATATTATAGTGTAAAGTTAATTTTTGTCAATCATTCTTGTTTTTTAAAGCGGATACAATCTTGGTTTAAACGTACCATGCTGACTTCAGCAATTTATTAAATACCACATATTCTTTTTCCAAATTCACTTGAACTACTTGGTAACTCGCATTCAACCAACCATAAGCGCCCTTTTCTGGATGCTTATAATCGTTCGCCCACCAATCGACATCTGTCTTAGCAGTTTTTGGTAAACCAGAATGAGGGAATAACAATTCATCAAACTGAGTAAAGGTCAAAGTAACTTGGGAACCGCCATTCGTTTTCAAATAATGAGTAATTGTATCATATTTTTTCTGTCGTGTATGTACCATTTTCCAGCGCCTCCCTTTTCTCTATCATACCTTATTATAACGTTTTTTTCCAAAAATCTCACAAAAAAGATGAGAGAAAAAGTTGCTATTCAGTTGATTCTTTTTTATACTGACTTTATTACGAGAGAAAAGGATGCCCATATGTTAGAAAGCTATATTACAGTCAAACAAGATGGTTTCAGCGAGATTGAAATCAAGAAATCGCGGTTTATCTGTTCTGTAAAGCGCGTAACATCAGAAGAAGAAGCAAAAGCCTTTATCGCCGCAATAAAAAAAGAACATTGGAAAGCCAATCATAATTGTAGTGCTTTTGTTATCGGCGAAAAAAATGACATTCAGAGGAGCAGCGATGACGGCGAACCTAGTGGCACTGCTGGTGTTCCAATGCTGGAAGTCTTAAAGAAAAAAGAGTTAATCAACGTAGTGGCTGTTGTCACTCGTTATTTTGGCGGAATAAAATTAGGCGCTGGTGGTTTAATCCGAGCATATAGTCATGCTCTTTCCCACACTTTAGATGAAATTGGTTTAGTCATTGGCAAATTGCAACAAGAACTATTGATTACGATCGCCTATCCTTTATTAGGAAAAGCCCAAGCCTTTTTAGAACATAGTCCCTACACGCTTAAAGAAACTATTTACACAGAGTCTATTCAGTTAATTTGTTTAGTAGATGAACAAGCAACAGAAACATTTATAGCTGAAATGACGGATTTACTTAACGGTCAGTTGACAATTGAAAAAGGCGCAACAAGCTATCACGAACTACCATTTAACGAAAAAGGAGCACAAGCAAATGACATTTGAAGAAGTATTGCCACAGATTAAAGCAGGAAAAAAAGCCGTACGTAAAGGCTGGAGCGGTTTCGAACTTTTTATTGAATTACGTGATGAAATTGGCACCTCCGAAGGTGAATTTTTACAAGTTACCCCGTATTTTTTAATCAAAACTTCTGATGAAGGCTACAGCATGTTTTCACCAACACCTTGTGATGTCTTAGCAGAAGATTGGGTGATTGTTGAAGCATAACTACACACATAAGGTCTGGCAGATTACGGCGATTGCTCGTTCTTCCAGACCTTAATTTTTAAATGTTTAAAGGAGTTTTTCTTATGCCAAAAGAATTTGAAACAAAACGGGTGCTTGTTACTGGTGCAGCTTCAGGGATTGGCCAAGCACAAGCAATTGCCTTTGCTGAGCAAGGTGCTGAGGTTATTGGCATCGACCTAAACGAAACGGGGTTAAAACAGACAGCCGCACTGGTTAATCCAGATTCTACTAAGCCATTTACTTATTTTGTCGGTGATGTGTCTTCTCCCTCATTTGTGCAAGCCACGATGAAACAAATTGTGAAAGACAACGGCCAAATTGATATTTTATTAAATACGGCAGGTATTTTAGATGATTATCGTCCTTCTCTAGAAACTTCGGAAGCTTTATGGGATCAAATTTTAGCAACCAATTTAAAAAGTGTCTTTTTAGTGACCAATGCTCTATTACCTTATTTCCTCCAACAAAAAAAAGGAGTAATCGTTAATATGGCATCTATCGCCGGCTTAGTAGCTGGGGGCGGCGGCGCAGCGTACACTGCCTCCAAACACGCAATCATCGGGTATACAAAACAACTTTCCTACGATTATGCCAAATTAGGCATTCGAGCAAATGCGATTGCGCCAGGTGCCATCCAAACACCCATGAACGCAGCTGATTTTGTAGGAGAAGGTGAAATGGCTACTTGGGTAGCACGTGAAACACCCGCGGGCCGTTGGGCGCAGCCACAGGAAGTAGCAAAACTTTCATTATTTCTAGCTAGTGATGACGCTGATTATATCCATGGCACAGTTATGACCATTGATGGTGGTTGGACCATGAAATAAAAAGACTTTACAGAGTGTCTGTTCTTCAGTAACATGTAACACAGTGAGACAACTCACACCATAACACTTCAGTTGGCTTTATTGCCCTTCCTTTGGTTATGGTTATCACTAAAACACGTCGTTGTTTTATAAAGGAGAATCTTAAATGAATCATTCATCAAATCCACAAACCAGTACGTGGTCAGCTACGGCGTTGGCTAAAATGGCGCTGGTTACCGCTTTGTATGTTGTTGTCACTGTACTTCTCGCTCCGCTTAGTTTTGGTCCGATACAGCTTCGTCTTGCCGAATTATTTAATTATTTAGGCGTTTTTAACAAGCGATATATCTGGTCCATTACGTTAGGGGTTGCGATTGCCAACACCGCTTCGCCTCTTGGTATCATCGATATAGTCATCGGTAGCGCTGGAACGTGTGCAGTCTTATGGATTGCCTATTTTGCGACAAAAAATCAGCAAAATTTATTGATTAAACTAATGCTGACGGCCATTCTTTTTGCTTTGTCCATGTTCACTGTCGCCGGACCCTTAACGTTCTTTTATCAGTTACCTTTTTGGTACACATGGTTGACCGTTGGACTTGGTGAACTTCTTTCAATGACCGTCGGCGGTATCCTGATTTACGTATTAAATAAAAAAATACAGCTTGTAAAACGCATCGAAGAATAAACAAGCGCTTGGGATTTAAACCCCAAGCGCTTTTTAGCACTATCCTTTAGGTTGAATGAAGTCTGCTTGCCATTTTCCAAGAGATGGATTGTAATCAAAATACCAAAGTTGTGAAAAATATTGTTTTTGATGCTTGTATCCCGATAAAACACAACCGCTTTGAGTATCTTCCTCGTAGTCAATACAAGAAAAATGAAGCATCAGTGAAAAACTGTTTTCACTAATAGGATGATAATTCGAAGCTGGCGCTACTTTCACTTTTTTTACATGATTTCTGATGCCCGCTTGTTGATTTTCTTGTAATACTGCAAGATGTTTTTGATAAAGTTTTTCTGTATAGTTATCTTTGACTACAGACAAGTTTTCTTGATCCCACGCTTGTTGTATTTCTAAAAACGTTTGTTGTATTTCTTTTAAGAGTGCCTTTTTTTCTTTTGATGTTCCAGGTAATGCTGCCCACATTTCTTGAAAAGCGCCTTCATCGACTGGTTGATTTCTGCGGCGTCTTTGCCAAATCATCGCGCCCCCAAAAAGAACAAAAAACACTGTTGAAATTAAGCCTTCCAGTGGCGTTGTGTTGCTGGTCCCAGTCTCGTTATGATGAACATAACTTCTTGATCCATCACCGCTTGGCGAAAAACCATTCGAGGGATTACCCCCGCTAGGACTTTCTACACGTCCACCGCCGTAGCCACCAGCTACAGCCGCTGCTTGATTAGGCCATAAACAAAAGGCCATGGCACAACCCACAAAAACCAAAATTAACTTTCTCATTTTCTCACCTTTCGACCCCTTCAAACCAACAAATGAATAAATAGACGCAGAATACTAAACAAAGCGCCAAGATTAACAATGATTAATAATACCTTCAGCCATCTGCCATATGGTTGTACTGATTGATAACTTCGTTGATAAATACTCAAGCCAAACAGGACCGCTGGCCACATAAATATACTAGATCTTGGACCAAACGAATTACCCTCGCCCCAAAAATTCACATGAATGGGCACATGAGCTGGTAAATCAGGATAAAACACCGCACTTAATAACAGTAAACTAACTGCCAAGACACTTGTAACAATAAATAACCCCTGACTAACTTTTTCAATCTGCTTCTCTCTCATTAATTTAGCTTTCTCCTCTAGTTTAATGATGGATATACTTTCAGTTTATGCCTCCCTATCTGAATTTGCAATAAAAAAAAGACAAGGAAACATTCGATTAAATGTCCTTGCCTCTGTTTTTGAAAATCCTAAATCAAGCCTTTCACACCTATATCTTTTCGGTAGTACATTCCAGGAAATGAGTAATTATCCAATGTTTGATAAACTTTTTTGCGGGCTTCTTCAAGAGTCGAAGCAGTTGCTTCTGCTAAAAAGATTCGTCCGCCAGCCGAAACCAGAGCCGGTTCTGAACGAGTTACCCCTGCATAATAGATGGTTTCACCAGACATTTCGGGCAATGGTAGATTTGTCTTGTATTGATTAGGATAGCCTTCTGCTGCTACAACAACACCAACACTCGCTAACTCATTCCATACAATCGTTGGTTGCTCTTTCGCCAGCAATGAAGAAATTATTTCTGAAAGGGGACTCTCTAAACGGGCCAACACAACTTGTGTTTCTGGATCCCCAAATCGAGCATTAAATTCAATAACCTTGGGGCCAGTTGCTGTTTGGATTAAACCAGCATATAAAATCCCTTGAAACGGACGTTTTTCAGCCACCATTCCTTTAGCAGTCGGTTTCAGTACTTGGCTAATGGCTTGCTGAACCGCTTCTTCTGGGATCTGAGGCACTGGTGTGTAAGCACCCATCCCCCCTGTATTCGGACCAGCATCCCCATCGAAAATCCGCTTATGATCTTGAGCAATCACCATCGGATATACCTTCTCATTAGAAACAAAAGCCATTAAGGAAAATTCTTCTCCTTGCAAAAATTCTTCGATTACAACCGTTTGACCGCTTACTCCAAATTGTTGATCCTCCATCATCGCAACTAGCGCCCGTTTTGCGGCTGCTTTTGTTTCGGCAACTACTACTCCTTTTCCAGCTGCCAAACCATCCGCCTTAATAACAATTGGTACTCCTTGCTGTTCAATATATTCTAAGGCAGGTGCCAAACGTCGAAAGACCCGATATTCCGCCGTTGGAATCTGGTATTTTTGCATAAAATCTTTCGCAAAACTTTTTGAACCTTCAATAATTGCAGCTGCTTTTGTCGGGCCAAAAATCAGTAATCCCGCTGCTTGAAAGGCGTCTACAATCCCTTCAATTAATGGCGTTTCTGGTCCGACGAATGTCCAATCAATCTGATTATCCTTCGCAAATTGAATTAGTTCCGTTTGCTGCTCTTCACTGATAGGTACGGTCCGAATATTATCACCACTCATACCAGGATTACCTGGTGCACAATAAACAGTCTTGACTTTGTCTTCTCGCTGTAATTTTTTGGCGATTGCATGTTCACGACCACCACGCCCAATCACTAATATATTCATCGGTTTCTCCTTTAAAAATTAATGTTTGAAATGACGAGTCCCAGTAAAAATCATCGCAATACCATAATGATTCGCTAGATCAATTGATGCTTGATCTTTAATGCTCCCGCCTGGCTGAATAATTGCTTGAATGCCATGTTGTGCAGCATATTCCACGCTATCTGCCATGGGGAAAAAGGCATCACTTGCTAAGACGGCCCCTTGTAATTTTCCAGCTGCTTGGGCTTGATCAACTGCAATTTTTACTGACCCAATTCGATTCATTTGACCAGCGCCAATCCCCACCGTTTGGCTTTCATTGGCTAAAACAATAGCATTTGATTTTACATGCTTGACTGCTTTCCAAGCAAAGTTCAATGCGTCTCTTTCAGCTGGTGTGGGTTGGCGCTCTGTAACAACTTGCCATGCTTGGTCATTTTCAACAACTGTATCCTGTTCTTGAATTAATAACCCACCCATAACAGAAACTAATTCCATCGCTTTTTTTTCTTGAGCATGAAAATCTAACGTTAACAAACGAAGATTCTTTTTCTGAGATAACAGTGCCAGAGCTTCTTCCTCAAAACTAGGCGCAATAATTATCTCTAAAAAGATTTGATGCATTTCAGCCGCAGTCGCTTGGTCCACTGGACGATTCAAAACAACAATGCCACCAAAAATTGAAACTGGATCTGCTTCAAATGCCTGACGATAGGCTGCCAAAATCGTTTTTCCTGTTCCAATTCCACATGGGTTCATATGTTTAACAGCGACAACCGTAGGTTCTGTAAACTCGCTAGCAATCCGGAGTGCTGCATCAGCATCTCGAATATTGTTATATGACAGTTCTTTGCCATGAAGTTGTCGAGCGGAAGCAATGGATAGTGATACAGGTACAACGGATTGATAAAAGGTGGCCTGTTGATGGCTATTTTCACCATAGCGCAATGTTTGCTTGCGTTCATAAGTAAGCGTCTGTTTCTCTGGTTCAGTTTCACCCACTTGCGTCGTTAAATAGTCAGCGATAAGCGCGTCATAAGCAGCGGTATGACGAAAGACTTTTGCTGCTAATCTTTTTCTAGTGGCTAACTGGCTAGTTCCAGTGCTGCTAATTTCACTTAATACCTGTTCATAATCACTAGGATCAACCACTGCTGTTACGTCTTGATAATTTTTTGCCGCTGAACGTAACATGCTAGGACCGCCAATATCAATCATTTCAATCGCTTCTGCTTCAGAGATCGCTGGTTTTAAAATTGTTTCTTTAAATGGATAAAGATTCACTACTACAAGGTCAATAAATTGAATGCCTTGTTCAGTCAGTGCTTTTTGATGCGCTTGGTTTCCCCTTTTTGCCAAAAGTCCGCCATGGATATTCGGATGTAACGTTTTGACACGGCCATCTAACATTTCTGGAAAGCCAGTGATGTCGTCAATAGCAAGTGTCGGTACCCCCGCTTCTTCTAAGACACTCCTTGTACCCCCAGTGGAGATAATTTCAAAACCATTTGCAACTAAGCCTGCTGCAAATGTTGTCACTCCTGTTTTGTCTGAAACGCTAATCAATGCTCTTTTGGTCATTTCATTGTCTCCTTTACAATTTGTGAAATTATTTTTGGGTACCATTCGTGCTCAAGAGCATGAATTTTCTCTGCTAATGTGTCCACTGTATCTTCGGTATCAATCTTGGTGGTTGTTTGAAAAATAATCGGTCCTGTATCAACCCCAGAGTCAACATAATGGATAGTGATTCCTGTTATTTTCACTCCATAATGAAATGCCTCTTCAATTCCGTGAAGACCTGGAAAACTAGGTAACAGAGAAGGATGAATATTGACGATTCTCTTTGGATAAGCCTCCAGTAAAGTCTTGCCGATAATTCTCAAATAACCAGCTAACACGATTAAATCGATCTGATGCTCTTTTAAATGTTTCAATACTTGTTCTTCATACTGCCCACGAGATGGAAAATCAGATGGCGAAAAGCAAACAACGGGAATCTTGCGCTTTTGGGCACGGGTCAATACATAGGCTTCAGGCTGGTCACAAAAGACTAAGCTCAACTGCCCTGCAATTTTTTTCTGGGAAAAAGCTGCAGCAATCGCCTCAAAATTGCTACCATTGCCAGATGCAAAAACAGCTATCTTCATAAGGCTTCCTTAAAAATAACGGCTTTCGTTTTCCTAGGTACCAAACGACCAATTTCAAAAGCTTCTGGCAAAAGCTCCTGAACTTTTTCAACATGCTCTGGACTCACCGCTAAAATCATCCCTAAGCCCATATTGAAAATTTCATACATTTCTTCAGATGGAATTTCACCATATTTTTGAATCAATTTAAAAATTGGTAGCACTGGCCAACTATTTAATTGAATCTCTGCAGCTAGTGAGGAAGAAAACATTCTTGGTAGATTTTCTAAAAACCCGCCGCCAGTAATATGCGCAGCCCCATGCACGAGTCCTGCTTTTAACAATGGCAATAATTCCTTCACATAAATTTTTGTTGGTGTTAATAATTCTTCCCCTAACGTTTTGGGTGCCAATTCTGGAAGCTCGTCCGTTGTTTTAAACAAATGTTTCTTAAAAAAAACATTTCTTACTAAAGAGTAACCATTAGAATGAAGACCACTTGAAGGAAGACCAATCAAGAAATCGCCTTCTTTTACGTTACTTGGAGTCAAGAGTTGACTTTTCTCAGCAATACCCACGGCAAAACCAGCCACGTCATAAGCATCTGCTTCATACATATCAGGCATTTCAGCTGTTTCGCCCCCAATTAAGGCTGCATTCGCCTCACAACAGCCAGTCGCAACACCCGCAACAATTGCTTCAACTTTAGCTGGATTAACGGTCCCTAACGCTAAATAATCTAAAAAATATAACGGTTCGGCGCCTTGTGCGACGACATCATTGACACACATTGCTACACAATCAATTCCGATTGTCTCGTGTCTCTGTTCTTCAATTGCCAAGAGTAACTTTGTGCCTACGCCATCCGTTCCTGATACCAAAACTGGTTCTTTAAGCTTGTAACTACTTAAATCAAAACAACCACCAAAACCACCAAGCATGCCCAACGTTCCCGTCCGTTGTGTCTTTTGGCTATGCTTTTGAATTCGTTCCACTACTTCGTATCCTGCCTCAACATTTACGCCAGCTTTTGAATAGGCATTTTCCATGTCAATTCCTCCTAGTTTCTTTTTTCAAGGATGCTTGATATTGTTCTTCATAATCATACAAAGGCGTTGGATAGTCTCCATTAAAGTAAGCCATACACAGCCCAGAATAAGGAGCATCATAATTTAATTGAATCCCATCAATCAGCCCTGCTTCACTCAAAAAAGCCAGCGAATCTGCGCCAATCTGCTCTTTGATCTCTTCAATTGAATAGTTTGCCGCAATTAGTTCGTCCCGCGTCTGTATATCAATGCCATAAAAACACGGATATTTTAATGGTGGTGAAGCAATTCTGACATGAACTTCTTGCGCTTCTGCTTCTTTTAATAAATGAATAATGCGCCGAATAGTGGTCCCGCGAACAATCGAATCATCTACTAAAACGACTTTTTTTCCTTTGACCACGCCACGAACTGCCGATAGTTTCATTCGGACACCTTGTTCTCTTAATTCTTGTGTCGGCTGGATGAACGTTCGAGCGACATATTGATTTTTTACTAAACCTAGTTCGTAAGGTATCTGTGCTTCTTCTGCATAGCCGCTAGCTGCAGACAATGACGAGTTCGGTACCCCAATTACCATATCAGCTGCGACTGGACTTTCGATTGCCAAGTTCTTTCCCATTCTTTTACGAGCTGTATGCACATTAACTCCAGCAATATTTGAATCTGGTCGTGCAAAATAAATATATTCCATTGCGCAAATCGCCGGTTGGACTTCCGTAGTGAAAACCTCTATTTTCAAGCCTTCATCAGAAATGATGACTACTTCACCAGGCGCCACATCTTGAATAAAGCGAGCCCCAACTGTTTCTAATGCACACGTTTCGGATGCCACAACGTACGCCCCATTGTTCATTTGTCCGATGGAGAGAGGGCGAAAGCCGTTGGGATCCAGTGCAGCAATCATCATCGTTTCTGTTAATAAAAGATAAGCAAAGCCACCCTTAACCAAATTCAAGCTCTCTTTTAATTTATCGAGAAACGAGGCAGCAGTGCTTTTTCGAATCAAGTGCATTAAAATTTCAGTGTCTGAATTGGAATGAAAAATAGCGCCTTCTCTTTCTAGTTGTTTTCGTAAACGCTTGGCATTTGTCAAATTGCCATTGTGTGCTAACCCAATTTGACTATCATAAAATTTAAATAAAAATGGCTGAATATTATCCACGCTACCCGTACCAGCGGTTGCATAGCGTACATGACCAATAGCCGCCGTTCCTTCTAACGCATTCAGTTGTTCTTGCTTTTGGAATACTTCTGCTAATAAACCTAAATCACGGTGGCCATCTAATTCCCCAGAATTGTTCGCCACAATTCCCGCGCCTTCTTGGCCTCGATGCTGCAAGCTGTGTAAGCCAAAATAGGTCACGTGTGCCGCATCAGGATGACCCCAAATACCAAAAATACCACACTCTTCATTTAAGCTTTTTGCTTCATAAGACATGGAATCGCATCCTCCCATAAGGCTTTGGCTTCTTTTGTTGAACAATTGATCACATCATCTAACGCATGGATGACCAAACCAGTTTCAGTCACTTTCCCAATATGTTTTGCTTTTTTTCCGATAAGTGCTTCAAATGCTTCTTGATGCTGGGGACTAACTGAAAGAATAAAACGGGATTGCGTCTCCGCAAATAGATATTCTTTTTTTAATGGCAGTGTCACTTGTAGCCCCAGTTCGTTGGCAAAAGCCGACTCGGCTAAAGCAACGGCAACACCGCCTTCAGCGCAATCATGCGCGCTAGCAACTAGGCCTGCTTGAATTGCTTTTAAAACTAATTCTTGGTTTGCTTTTTCCTCTTTTAAATCAAATGAGCGTAATTGCCCTTCAATTCGACCCAGTTGCATTTTTTGAATTTCTGAGCCGTTAAAATCTGCGTGGGTTTCACCGATGAGATAAATTAAGTCATCCACTTGTTTAAACGCTTGTGTGGTAATTTGTGAAACATCTTCAATCACGCCCACCATGCCGATCATTGGCGTTGGATAAATGGCTTGACCATCTGTTTCATTGTAAAGAGAGACGTTCCCTGAAATCACGGGTGTTCCTAGCTGACGGCAGGCTGCGGCGATTCCATCCGCCGACGTCCATAATTCCCAAAAACTTTCTGGTTTATCTGGGGAACCATAATTCAAGCAATCAGTGATAGCCAAAGGTTGTGCTCCACTTGCTACAATATTACGGGCTGCTTCTGCAACCGCAATTTGCCCACCAATTTCAGGATTTAAATACAAATAACGGCTATTACAATCTGTCGTCATCGCTAAGGCTTTATTGGTGCCCCGCACTCTTAAAACAGCTGCATCACTTCCTGGTTGCACCACTGTATTCGTTTGTACTTGACTATCATAGGTTTCGTAAACTGATTTTTTCGATGCAATCGTTGGCTGTTGCAATAGGCGTTTTAATAATTCCGTGCTATTCGTAATTTCTGGAATGAAGGGCGCTAATTTTTTAAAAGCACGCATCCGTTCTGGTTCTTGATAGGCTTTCTGGTAAACAGGTGCTTCTTCTGCCAAAGCATCTACTGGTACATCTGCGACTATTTTGCCACCGTGAAAGACACGATACTGTCCATCATCTGTTACGGAGCCAATCGCTACCGCTTCTAAGTCATACGTTTGAAACAATTCACAAACTTGCTGTTCTGCTCCTTTTTCCACACAGATTAACATCCGTTCTTGGGACTCAGACAAGAGCATTTCATAGGGGCTCATCTGCGTCTCTCTCTGCGGAACTTTATCTAGCTCTAGAATCAAGCCTGAACCTGCTTTTGATGCCATTTCAGCACTTGAAGAAACCAAGCCAGCCGCCCCCATATCTTGGATACCGATTAAAATATCTTGATGATTTTTGATTAAATCAAGACAAGCTTCCAATAATAATTTTTCCATAAACGGATCACCTACTTGTACCGCAGATCGTTGCTGTTCTTCACCTTCACTAAATTCTTCTGAAGCAAAGGTCGCACCATGAATTCCATCTCGTCCTGTTTTTGCACCTACGTAAAGAATGCTATTTCCGACTCCTTTTGCTTGGCCTTTTTGAATCTCATCATGACGAATCAATCCCACACACATAGCATTAACAAGTGGGTTTCCTTGATAACATGGCTCAAAAGCAATTTCACCGCCAACGGTTGGAATACCAATACAATTTCCATAACCGCTAATCCCCGCCACAACTTCTTGAAACAAATAACGTGTTCGTGCATCCGTCAGTTCGCCAAATCTTAGCGAATCCAGTAAAGCAATCGGCCGCGCCCCCATACTGAAAATATCGCGAATAATTCCACCAACGCCTGTAGCTGCTCCTTCGTAAGGTTCTACTGCAGAAGGATGATTATGGCTCTCTGCTTTAAAAACAACAGCTAATCCGTCACCAATATCGACAATCCCAGCTCCTTCACCAGGGCCTTGAAGCACTTGTGGCCCTTCCGTCGGAAACTTTTTTAAAACGGGCTTGGAATTTTTGTAAGAGCAATGTTCACTCCACATCACGGAGAATAAGCCAGTTTCTGTATAATTAGGTTCTCTTTGCAAAATGGTCTCAATCTGATGATATTCTTCATCTGTTAGTCCCCATTCTGTATACAACCGTGTCTCCTTGATTTCTTTTGGTGTTGGTTCATTCATCATTGGCTTAATTCCTTTCCAAAGTTTTTAATGATTGAAGCAAAAAAGCTGCGTCCATCTGTTGAACCTAACAATTCTTCCATCGCTCGTTCCGGATGAGGCATCATTCCTAGAACATTGCCCCGTTCATTACAAATACCAGCAATATTCGCAAGACTACCGTTCACCTTTTCTTGATACGTAAAAACAATTTGGTTCTTTTCTTTCAGCTCTTTCAACGTTTTTTCATCACAATAGTAATTCCCTTCGCCATGCGCTACTGGTAAATGTATCGAAACATTTTCAGGATACTCGCTTGTAAACTTTGTGTGCGTATTCACTTTCAATGGGACACTTTTACAAATAAAACGAAGCGAATCATTTCTTAACAACGTACCAGGAAGCAAGCCAATTTCTGTTAAAATTTGAAAGCCATTACAAGTACCAAAAACCATTTTGCCTTCTGTAGCAAAGCGAATCACCTCATTGATAATTGGCGAAAACCGAGCAATTGCACCACAACGTAAGTAATCGCCATAAGAAAAACCGCCCGGCAATAACACGCCATCAAATTTTGCTAAAGAAGTGGCATCGTGTCGGACAAATTCTGCATCGACGCCCATCACCTCTTTGACAGCCCACAATAAGTCTGCATCACAATTAGATCCTGGAAAAACAATCACTGCCAATTTCATTTAAATTTCCTCCAAAGATAAAATTTCAAAACGATAGGATTCCATATTTACATTGGCTAATAGTTGATCACAAATTTGTTCAATTTTCTCTTCAATTGCTTCTGTCTGCTGGACGTGCATTTCAAAATACTTACCGACACGGATTTCGGCTACTTCTGTAAAACCAAGCCGATGGACTGCTTCCTTAACCGCTTCACCTTGGGGATCCAAAATTGATTCTTTATACGTAACATAGACTTTGACAAAATACATACGCGCTTCCTCCTCAATTAGCTGTTAGTAAACGTTGTAAAACTTCTTCATATACAGGAACTATTTCTCCTAATTCACGGCGATAAACATCTTTATCCAGATGTTCGTTTGTGTTTAAATCCCATAAACGACAGGTGTCTGGAGAAATTTCATCTGCCAGTAACAATTGATTGGCCTTCGTCCGACCAATCTCGATTTTAAAATCGATCAAACAAATATTGAGGCGTTGAAAGAGTTGACTAAGCGCCTGATTAATTTGTAAAGCCAATGCTTTAATCTCCACAATTTCAGCAGGAGTGGCTACTTTTAGAAATTGAATATGGTCTTCGTTAATAAAAGGATCATCCAGACGATCTTCTTTGTAATAAAATTCGATAATGGGCGTCACTAATTTAGTGCCCTCTTCAATCGCTAAACGCTTTGAAAAACTTCCTGCCGCATAATTACGTACGACAACTTCCAAAGGAATCATTTCTACGGCCTGAATTAATTGTTCGTGTTCAGATACTTTTTTGATAAAATGATTGGGAATCTTTTGTTGCTGTAAATGTTCAAAAATTAGACTAGTGATTTGATTATTTAAAGCGCCTTTCCCAAGAACTTTGTCTTTTTTTTGACCGTTTAAAGCTGTTGCTTGATCAAGATATTCCACAAAAAGAACCGTTGCATTTTCTGTTTGATACAACTTCTTCGCTTTTCCTGTATACACAAGTGCTTTCTTTTCCATTCTTTCCCTCTTCTCGTTAGCTTCATGAACCCTATTCTTTCTAACTCAGCTGATTTACATCAGTTAAAAACTTACATTAGTTATAAAAAAACAATAATCGTTCGTGTTTGTCGAATGTAAAAATAAAAAACTTGCTTGGAGCAAGCATTTATTAAGTTACGTTCCAAATACCAACAGTCTCAATTTCCTTTAACGTTTCTGATAAGCAAGGTGTTGTAATGGTGACGTGGCCCATTTTTCTGCCAACTTTTGATTCGGCTTTTCCATAGTAATGGACTTGCCAAGTGGGTTTTGACGTGCATAACTGGTAGCTTTTTTCTAAGTGTTCACCTAAGAGATTCACCATAACCACTGGTTGAAGTAACTGGGGTAACCCAATGCCCCAATTGCTAATCCCTCGAATATGCGCATCAAATTGACTAAATGAGCAAGCTTCAATAGAGTAATGACCTGAGTTATGAGGCCGTGGCGCTAATTCATTGACGTACAACTCTTCTGAATCCGTTAAAAACAGTTCGATAGCTAAAACCCCAGATAAATTTAATTCCTCAGCAATGTGTTGCGCCAATTCCGCTGCTTTTTGTTGCACATTCTCAGAAATTCGAGCTGGCACAATTGATTCATGCAAGATATTCTTTCGATGAATGTTTTCAGATGCAGGAAAGCTTTGGTAACCATGCTTATTCCCTACAACGATGATTGAAAGTTCTTTAGTGAAAGGCACCCACTTTTCTAATTCACAAGTAGCGTTAGCTAATAATTCAGTCGCTTGGGAGAAATCCTCTTCGCATTTTAAGACGACCTGTCCTTTTCCATCGTATCCACCTTGAATAGTTTTTAAGACACATGGAAAACCAATCTTTTCTGTTGCTTGTGGCAGCTCTTTCTGACTTTTCACTTCCGCAAAAGGGGCAATCTTACAGCCAATCGATTGAAGAAACGTTTTTTCAAGCAATCGATTTTGAGTAATTTTTAACAATTCTGTTCCTTGTGGCAACTTTTCTAGTGGAATGGCCTTTTCTAGGGAGGCCACTTCAATATTTTCAAATTCATAGGTGATCACATCGCATAACTCTGCTAGTTCAGTTAAAGCAGATATCTGATCAAAGGCTGCCACAATTTGACGGTCAGCTACTTGACCAGCTGGACTATTGAGCGTTGGGTCCAACACAATCATTTGGAAACCCATTTTTTTACCACTCATGACTAGCATTCGCCCTAATTGTCCCCCACCTATAATGCCAATAGTTGCTCCGACTTTTAAGGGTTTATTCAAGTTGTTCCCCACTTTCCATAACCGCTTTTTCCAATGATTGTCGTCTTGCTTGGATTCTTTCTGCTAACTGTAAATCATCAATACTTAGTATTTCTGCAGCTAATAACCCAGCATTGGTAGCACCTGCTGAGCCAATCGCAGTTGTTGCTACAGGAACTCCCCCTGGCATCTGCACAATAGACAACAGTGAATCAATACCGTTTAATGTTCGTGTTTTAACTGGAACACCAATGACAGGTAAGGTTGTCTTTGCAGCTACCATCCCTGGTAAATGGGCCGCTCCACCAGCGCCAGCGATAATAACCTTCAATCCTTTTGTTCGTGATTCCTCTGCAAAACGAAACATCAAGTCAGGGGTCCTATGTGCTGATATCACTCGTTTTTCATAAGGAATTTTCAACTCTTCCAACACAAGACAAGCAGCTTTCATCGTTGCCCAGTCTGAGGTACTTCCCATAATCACAGCGACTAATGGTTTCATGAATGTAATAACTCCTTCCGCCTTTTTTCACTGTTATTCTAACAATGAGAAAAAGAGATGTCAAAGAAAAACCGAAATATTATATATTAAGATTATATAATGTTCGTGTTTACCAAAAAAAGAGCCATCGGAAAGATGACTCTTTTTTGCTATTTTTAGCGTTGCTTCCTCTTTAAGAAGAAACATCGCCTGTATTAATAACTGGTTGTGTGCCCTTATCAGTAATGATTGAGACTAGTAAATTATTAATAAGTTGTACTTTTCGTTCATCGGTAAAATTAATTTCTTGCCCTTCTTCGATCTGTTCTAAGGCCATTTGTGTCATGCTTACCGCACCTTCAACAATTGTTTGTCGAGCCGCTAAGATTGCTTTTGCTTGCTGTCTTTGCAACATGGAGCTAGCTATTTCAGTTGCATAAGCTAAATGATTCAACCGTGTTTCGATAACCTCTACACCAGCCACTGCTAAGCGTTCTTGCAATTCTTTGGTTAACTCCTCGGAAATTTGTTCGGTATTTCCTCGCAGAGTTACATCATTATCTGAAAAAGTGTCATAAGGATATTGTGTTGCTACATGCCGGATTGCCGTTTCGCTTTGAATTTCCACAAAGTCTTGATAATAATCGACATTAAATAACGCCTTAGCTGTATCGACTACCCGAAAAACGATGACCGCAGAGATTTCGATTGGATTCCCGTCAGAGTCATTGACTTTTAATAGAGAACTATTGAAATTTCGTACTTTCAAAGAAATGTTCATTTTTTGCGTAAATGGAATGGTAATAAACAACCCATTTTCTTTAATCGTACCTAAGTAGCGACCAAAAAATAAAATAGCTTTCGCCTGATTGGGACTAACAATGGTTAAAGAACTTAAAAATAAAATAGCCCCAATTAACAAAATAATACCTAAAACTACAAGAACTCCATTGGTATGACTCGCTCCATAAATAAATAAACCAATTCCCGCAATTAAAATAACTAATAAGCTCGCAATTCCTACGTAACCACTCATATAAAATGTTTTTTTCTCTTCCATCTGTTTCACTCTCCTAACTCATTTATCTGGTCCTTATTATACACCTCATTGCCTTCAATAGAGTAACTTTTAACATTAAATAAACTGATTTTTTCGGGGCTCTTGTAGTATACTGAGAACAAAGAAATCCCAAGAAAAGGAGTGATAGAATGCGCTATTTAAGCAAGGATATTTTAGAGGAAGTCATCACTCAACGCCCCTCCGACTCTTATAAAAGTAATTTTGGGCGTGTTGTATTAATCGGAGGAAACCGACAATATGGCGGAGCCATCATCATGAGTACCGAAGCGTGTATCAATAGTGGCGCTGGTCTCACCACTGTGATTACTGATGTTAAAAATCACGGGCCTTTACATGCAAGATGCCCAGAAGCGATGGTCGTGGGCTTTGAAGAAACAGTCCTTCTGACGAACGTCGTAGAGCAAGCGGAGGTTATTTTAATTGGTCCAGGTTTAGGCTTAGATGCTACTGCACAACAAATATTAAAGATGGTACTCGCCCAACATCAAAAACAACAATGGTTAATTATCGATGGCTCAGCGATTACCCTGTTTAGCCAAGGCAATTTTTCCCTTACCTATCCTGAAAAAGTTGTTTTCACACCTCATCAAATGGAATGGCACCGTTTGAGTCACTTACCTATCGAGCAACAAACACTGGCAAATAACCAGCGCCAACAAGCAAAATTAGGCAATACGATTGTTTTAAAAAGTCATCGCACCACAGTTTTCCACGCAGGAGAACCTTTTCAAAATACAGGTGGCAACCCTGGGATGGCTACTGGCGGAACTGGGGATACCTTGGCTGGCATCATTGCTGGTTTTTTAGCTCAGTTTAAGCCGACAATTGAAACCATTGCTGGCGCCGTCTACTTACACAGTCTCATTGGAGATGATTTGGCCAAAACTGACTATGTTGTTTTACCAACGAAGATTAGTCAAGCCTTGCCGACATATATGAAAAAATATGCCCAGCCCCACACTGCACCTGATTCTGAACTATTAGAACAGAAGCGTTCGAGATAAAACCCGAAAAGGCTAAATGGTGACAAATTTTGGGTTAAAAAGCAGGATTTAAGCCTGGGCCGAAAATCAAAAGCGATTTTCAGCCCAGGCTCTCTTTTTATTTTTCCTTATAAACATTTTTTAACGTTAATGGAGCGCCAAAGGTATGAAAATTCAAGCCTTTGACTTTATCATTTTGCAGGACTGTTTGTTCATTTTGGCTAAGTGGAATCATGCCAGCAGTCGTTTCAATCACTTCTTTTTCAGCCGCAATCAGTGTCGCCCATCTTTTTTCTGGCTCTAAGGCATAGGTTGTGGCTGCTTCATCTAATAATTTGTCATAGACAGGGTTCTGATAATTGCGATCATTGCCCTTGTATAAAGTCATCAGGGTAGAAATAGGATCTTGATAGTCTGGTGTCCAATAAATTAAGAATAAATCATAGTCGCTTTCTCGCCCAAAGTTCAATGCAGCTTCCGTTGGCAATACGGTTAGCTCTATTGTCAAACCAGGAAACAGTTCTTGTAGCGAGCCTTGCAAACTTTCACCAATTTTTTTGTAAGAACCATCATCTGTTACCATCAATTCAACGTTAACCTTTTCTCCTAATTCTGCTTGTGCTTTTTTCCAATAACTTTGCGCTTTTTCTTTGTTATAAACCATTAAATCACCTGCTTCTTGACGAAAATCGAGGCCCGTTGTGGGATTCGCCACAAAGCCTTCCGTGATTGCACCATGTAGCGCTTTAGAACCATCTGCAATAATATTATTGACTAGATTTTCTTTATCTATGCCTAAAGCCAACGCTTTACGCAGGTTTTCGTTTGCAAGCGGCGTTGCTTGCCCTTTCCGTTTTTGATTTAAGCGCAAATAGTTCATTGTCGCTGTTGGATACGAATGATACAACGTATTATTTTTATTCTGTTGCGCCAGTTCACCACTTAGTGTAGCCACATCTAATTGTCCATCTTCAAAAAGATTCAATGCAGTAGATGTTTCTTTGATAACCGTATAATTGATAATGTCTGAGCGCACGTTCTGACGATCCCAATAGCGATTATTTTTTGCTAGTTGCCAGTCCATCTTTGTTTGTTGCCAATCTTTTACCACAAACGGACCATTATAGACGACTTTATCACTAGCAGTTCCATAGTCCGCACCAAATTGTTCGACTACTTTTTGATTTTGCGGGAAAAATGTAGGAAAAGCTAATAAGGACGTAAAGTACGGTTTTGGCTCTTTGAGCGTCACTTTTAATGTATAATCATCCACAGCTGTGACACCAAGTTCATTGGGTGCTAATTTCCCAGCTGAGATTTCTGCACCATTTTGAATTGTTTCAACGATGAGGAAGCTATAAACAAAGCCATTTTTAGGATCAATCATTTTTTTCCAAGCATATTCAAAATCATGCGCTGTGACAGGATCATCGTTACTCCAAACCGCTTCTTTTCTCAAAGAAATCGTGTAGGTTTTTCCATCTTCTGAAATCGTCGGCAATGCTTTTGCTACGGCTGGTACCAATTGGTCTTGTTCATCTAAACTATATAACCCTTCAAACGCTGCTGTTTGGACAATAGCATCTGGAAAATCCAATAATACAGAGGTGTTGAGCGTTGTTAATTCTGAAGGTGACATCAGTTGAACGGCTTCTTTGGTATTTTTCTGTTTCTTTTTATTTTCATTTTTATTGGTACACCCAGCTAAAAATCCTACCAATAAAATACAAACCATTGTGATTTTTAAATACTTTTTCATCTTCTTTCTCCTATAACTCTTCATTTTTTTATGCTCTTACTTACAGAAAGACAGCTCCCCTTTTATTTTGTCCTTTCCACAAGCATCCAGACAACGACCGCTGGCTCCAACCCATCATTATAATTAATGTGCCCCTCACCAGCTTCAATTAATTGGGCTTGTCCAGCTTTTCCAACTAAGTCTTGACCATCTTCTAAAATCGTATGTGCTTCGCCAGAAATCACATAAGAATATTCATCCTGTTCATGGCGAGCATATCCAGCTAAAGGCCGTTTTTCACCAGGTTGTAATGTAATAATGCCCATTTGAACTTGTGCATTTGGTTGGTTTTCTTTATCAAAAAAAATCGTCATTTCTTCTGATTCTGCTGATTTAATAAGCAATAGCTTCCCCTCCTTTTTTAAATCTTGTATCTTCCATTATTCCTTTAAATAGAATCAAAGTCAATCTTTTTATAGAAAATTCTGAATATTCTACACAAAAAAAGAGAGCATGAATTCTCTCTCTTTTGTCTCTTTAAACTTTTACAATCCAGCCTTCTGGCGCTTCTTTGTCACCAAACTGTATGCCAACCAGTTCATCATATAGTTGCTTAGTCACTGGTCCAACTTCCGTTTCACTATAAAATACATGGAAATCTGTGCCGTTTTGAATCCCACCAATAGGAGAAATAATCGCCGCTGTGCCACAAGCACCCGCTTCGGAGAAGTCCGCTAATCGATCAATGTAAACGTCTCCTTCAAGCGCCGTCATCCCTAAACGTTCTTTTGCTAGCGTCAATAATGAATATTTAGTAATACTTGGTAAAATAGACGCTGATTTCGGCGTAATAAAAGTACCCTCTTTGGTTATGCCAAAGAAATTAGCTGCACCAACTTCTTCAATTTTCGTATGCGTATACGGATCTAAATAAATGCAATCACTAAATTCTTTCTCATGTGCTTCTGCACCTGGTAAAAGACTAGCTGCATAATTGCCCCCCACTTTAGCGGCCCCAGTTCCTCGACCCGCTGCTCGATCATATTCAGAAACGATAAAGTTGGTGGGTGCTAAACCATTTTTAAAATACGAACCAACCGGCACGCAAAAAATAGAAAAAATGTATTCTTTGGCAGGTGCTACGCCAATATTATCGCCGACACCAATCATATAAGGGCGAAGATACAACGTACCGCCCGTTCCATATGGCGGTAAATAAGCAAGGTTGGCTTTCACCACTTCTTGGCATGCAGAAACAAAGGTTTCTACTGGTACTTGTGGCATCAGTAGACGCGCACAACTTTTTTGTAGCCGTTTGGCATTTTCATCTGGACGAAACAAATTGACAGAACCATCTGCACATTGATACGCTTTTAATCCTTCAAAACATTGTTGGCCATAATGTAGAGCAGGCGAACCTTCACTAATCGTTAACTGATTGTTATCTGTTAGCGTGCCTTCTTCCCACTTGCCATCTCGCCAATAACTAATATAACGAAAGGGCGTTTTAATGTAAGAAAATCCTAAATTATTCCAATCAAGATTGGCTTTTTCCATTGTCGTAGCACCTCAATTATTTTGATTTTTTATCTTAATTAGTGTAATTGTACCCACCAAAAACTAGAAAAGCAAGCCTTATTCTCATTCTTAACTTTTGTTATTTTTTCTTACTTGTCCATTTCTCCCTCACCAAAAAACCTTGATAGCCGTTTCTTGAATTGCAACGGAATATCAAGGTTTCGAAAAATTATTCAGTATACTCTTTGGTTTCTTGTAACGTACCATCTTGCTTATAGATTTTCAGCTTTGTTTGCTTATTCCGAGCAATTTCTTGAGCTCGTTCAATCGCCTCTTGTTTGTGGGTAAATGTATTACTTGCTTTTTCAGCGCTGTCTGAAATCACCAACCATTGGTCGTCTTTATATTTAACGTTGACAGCCGCCGTTAATAATTTCCCCGCATGTTTATCCTGTTTATGCGAATCTTGTTTCGTAGGATTTGCTTCTTGTTCGAAGGCCTTTTTGTCTGCTGCACTTGCCTCTTGATACCATTTCTCCGCTTGACTAATCGCAATTGGAATGGCGCGATCATCAGGGTAGCCATCCGCAAGCAACGCATTGCCAATATCTATCGCTTTTTTCCGAATCAAAGGTGCTAAATTTTTCATTGATGTAGGATAATCATTCATATTCCAAGGCATCAAAATCTCCTCCTAAAATTCTGTCTATTAATAGCTTACTACAGAAAAGGAACATTTGAAAAAGAAATGATTACTTTGAATATTTCCTGAACCTTCTTGAGAGAATAAGCCTAATTTCCCATTAGCCAAACTTCTCAATCTTTGAGTGTATGATTACTCATTTCCCTTTGAATCAGTTATGATAAAGGAAGAAATAAATAAATTTTTTGGAGGGATTTTCATGAAAATGTCTAAAGTACTCACCACTGTTTTGACGGCAACTGCTGCTCTTGTGCTGCTTAGTGCTTGTTCATCTGATAAAAAAACAGATAGTAGTTCTAGTAGCAAAGAAACAGCTAATTCAAGTACAGAAGTAGTCTCTGGTGCTTCAATTAGTGCCAAGCCTGAAGAGCTCGAAATGGCGTTAAGTGATAAAGGAAATTGGATTGTCGCAGCTACTGACAATGTCACTTTTGATAAAGAGGTAACAGTTGCTGGTACTTTCCATGATAAGGGGAAAGATTCCAACGATGTCTATCGTAAATTAGCGCTTTATTCTCAAGATGATAATAAAAAAGTAACTGCTGAATATGAAATCACGGTTCCTAAGCTAATCGTTTCTTCTGAAAATTTCAACATCGTTCACGGGACTGTCAAAGGTGATATTGAGGTGAAAGCAAATGGCTTTACTTTAAATGGTACCAAAGTTAATGGCAATATTACTTTTGATAAACAAGAATACAAAGATTCTGCTGACTTAGAAAAAGATGGTGCCACTGTTACTGGTGAAGTCACCGTAGCCAATAATTAAGTTATTACCAGACAATTTTAACTAGTAAAAAACCAATGACAAATGTTCAATCAAATTTGTCATTGGTTTTAGTTTGTAAACACAGTGCCAGCATTGGTAGATAATTACAAAATGAACTCACTCTTTGCCATAAGCCTAAATAATTAAATGGTTTTACCTGTTGCAACTGTGGAATCCTTGCTAAGCCATATAAGCCGGCTGCAAGCATACATAAAATAAACAAAAAGCCAAAAAGGTTTTTATTTTTTTGCGAACCGTCTTTACTATAGATAATGGTTAAGACGCCCGATAATAACAAAAAGCCTGTATAACCGACTGCTGATCCTCCGTTATGAAGCGCGGCAGCAACTGTGCCAGCACTTGAAGTGTTTACGCTGAAGAGACCACTGAAAATACAATCAAATAAACCATAAGCGCCAATCATTGCCACTACTAACCAAGCACCTTTTTTCGTTTTTCTGGAAAAAATAGCATAAATCCTAGGTAAACTTGCTAACATCAACATTCCCGCAATGATAGTTAACCGATTAAAGGTTTCCCTAACTGGACTATTCACATCACCTAATAAGCTAATTACTTCTGTCAATTGATTGTAACCTTGATCTTTGAATCCGACATAATAAGGTGTAAAAAAATCAAGTAAGACCCCTAAAACTAAAAAATAGCCGCCATATTTTTTTAAAAACTGCATCTATTCACCTCAATTTTGATTTTCTATTTACTTCAAGTATAGCATATCAAAAATTCCAAATAATGAAACTTTCTTTCTCACTAAAAAACTTTTCGTCAACGCGAGACGAAAAGTTTTACTTTAGGATTCAATAGAATCTACAATCTTATCATTTTCTTTTGATTCATTTAGCCACTCCGAGACAATAATTTTAATGATTGCAGCAACAGGAACTGCTAAAAACATCCCTAAGACGCCGAAGTACGCTCCCCCAATCGTGATTGAAACAATAATTAAAATCGGATTGACATTTAGGGCATCTCCCATAATTCGAGGACCAATAATATTGCCGTCAATTTGTTGTAAAATTAATAAAACTAGTAACACCGTAATGGCTTGAGTAACACCACCTGTGAAAAGCGTAATCACACCAGCAACAATTGACGCAAAAATCGAACCAAAATAAGGAATCATATTACAAATACCTAATAAAATCCCCAAAGTCACAGCAAATTTCACATTCAAAATACTTAACAAAATCGTTGATGAAACGCCAATTATACAAGCATCAAGAAATTGGCAACTGATAAATTTATAGAAAATTTTATTCGTTGTATTTAACCAGGTTTGTGTTTGCTTGTACACTTTTTCAGACAGCAATTTGTGGGCGGCCTTTTCAACAAATGTCAAAATAGATTGCTTAAATACCAGCGCATATATTGAGATAATCAACGTTAAAAATGCATTTAAAAAGAATGAGGAAACATTTTTAGTCAACGTTCCTAATGAAAATAACGCTTGTGTCCATTGATTTAAAAAACGTTCCGGCGACAAATCTTTAAGGACACTATTTAAATATTTTTCAATCGCGGCTGTTTTTAAAATCCCTTTATCTTCTAAACTCATCACAAACTGAACCATGTGATCATAAAAAGTGGGTAAAGAGTTTGCTAAATCTACTAAATTACTAATGAGTAGCGGAACGATATAGTTTAATGTCAAGACAAAAATAAACAAAATAATCAGGTACAAAAGGAGTACACTCAAGCCATGTTTCGCTTTTTTAACGACTGGTAAAGGTACTCTTTCTAGTAATACCTCGATTTTTTTCTGACTTCCACTCAATAAATAAGCAATCACGAACCCAGTAATGAATGGGGATAAGATGCCTAACAAACCCGAAACACTATGGACAAAGTGCTGATAATTCGTGATTAATAAATAGCCAACGATCAGCGCCATTACAAATAAAAAGCGGACAACCCAGTAATTCCAATCAACATTGTATTTCTTCAATCACTTCACCTCTAAATAAATTATGCCTATCATTGTAATTGTAAACGATTTGTGGCAAAAGGCAAGTTTGTCCATTCGTTCTTGATGAAATACACAAAGAAGCCTGACACTTTAAAAAATGTGTCTGTTTATTCTGCAGTATAAAAATGAGGCACTAGACCTTGCTTCTTTTCATAAAAGAAGCAACTTGGGCTACAAGTACGTTTAACTTGTAGCCCAAGTTGCTTAGATAGACTAAATTTATTTTTTCGATTCCACTGTGACCGTAAAGTTATCCATAATGAAATCTTTATCGGCACCTGTTGTAAAAATACCAAACGTAGTATTTCCTGAAGCATCCCCAATTATTTCTGCTTCATAATGCTTGGTTTGACCATCTGCTGCTGTCGAAGTCAACTCACCGACTGGCTTAAAGTCATTGTTATTTTTCAACTCCCCATTAATGGTCCCAGCAGTAAAGACATTTTCACCATCAGTTTGATAATCAAATTGGACCGTATATTTCTTGTTCGGTTCAAATTTAATATTTTGCGGAATTGTTTGAAGCATCAAACCTGCTCCTTGTTTATGGGCTTTCAAGGACCAGTTGCCTTCTAATACATCTGAAACAAGGTTTCCATTCCAACCATATTGTGTGTAAGGTTCATTTCTTTCTGATAAATGAATCCGTGGATCTTCTACACCACCAGCTGAGCCTTTAACAAACGGATATAATCCAACTGCTTGTGTGTCTTCAAAATCTTGCTTAATAACTGTTTGTTTGTCTGGGTTCATGATATCCGTTTGACGCTCAACAATTCGTAAATCATCAAATTTTGTAACGGAATTGCCTTTATCAACCGCTAACGTCACCGAGCCTTTTTTTGCATTATCTGGGATTTCAAAATCAATTCGCATATTTTGCATATACTGCGGATTTTTCCTGCTTGTATGGTTAATATCTGCCTGAATATAGTTTTGGGCAACCGAATTATTCACTGTCCGCGTATATTTTTTACCACCAATTTTAACAGTTACTGTGGCTTTACGATCATGTGTTTCTGTGTTTAGATACAAACTATATTTTCCTGGTTTAGGAAGATTGATGTCTTGTTTGATTTCGGTTCTTTCTTTTTCTGAACTAAAGACATAATCACCGTTAGCATCTTTTTTAACCTCTCCATCACCTCGGAAAACTTTCCAGTTATTTTTCAAGGTATTGGCTTCATTAAATCCAGGATCTTTAAATGGTGTTCCTGTTCCAAATGTCATCGGTTCAATACTGTCAGGTTCAGCAATGACATACGGTGTATTAGCCTCGGATTGGATGGTCACTTGGTTATTTGTAGTGGCAATTGTGCCTTTGTCAATACGCCCTTGATCTGTTAATTCATATAAATGTAAATTCGTTTTTCCTTGCATTTTCTTATCCAATGACCAAGTGCTGGTACCGCCTTTTGGATTCCAGTGATATAGTTTGTCTTGACCATTGACATTCCAAGGCAGTAGATACGCATCACCTTTTAGAACTTCTGTCTCATTTAACGTAATGCTTCTTGGCGAATTAGCATCTGCTTGAGTAACGGTCACTTTTTCAGCACCGTTCGCTAATTTAATCGTGCCATAGATTTGACCATCTTCTGCTGTTGTAGTTTCCCAGTTTGTAATTTGGTAATGCTGTAAGAACTTAGTTGGGACATTAATGGCAAAAGTTTTTTGGCGATAGGTATTAAAATTGGTTTTACCCACCCAACCTTCATAGGCTTCAAATTCAGCTCCACCTAACAAAGGGTTGTCGGAAATAATCCAAGTGTCTTTTTGGTGATTCCGAATAAAACGAACGATTGTACTGTTAAAGCCTTTCGTTGTTGTACCGCCGTAATCTTTTTCTGCAGACCAATGGTTCCAAACCGAATCATACTCTAAAGCATTCGGAAATTCATTGGTTGTAAACCAACCGAGTGAATTAATTTCTTTACTTAGTTGACGACTTGCCCAACCTGATTCGCCTTGGTTGCCCCAAACATCAACATAAATATAATCTAGATTCGGTGCTTTTTGTTTTAATTCTTTAAAGCGCTCATAGCGACGACCACTAAATGCATCGGGTCTTTGTTTAATAAAATAAGACGGATCTAACCAATCCCAGCCACGCTTCGTTGGATCAACTAATTCCTCATTAAATCCTTTTGCTTCTGGGTAAGACTCGGTGTCATTAATATGCACACCGAAAACGGCATTTAATTTATGGCCTTCATCAATTAATTGATTCAACGCTTGTTCCCCACCAGGTCGCTGACCAATAGCACCATAATCTGGATGCGCAGAATCATGTCCTTCATTTTGATACCCTTTTAGTAAATTCATTTGTCCTAATCCATCTGTTAAATTGTAAATGCGTTTTGATTCGTCTAACGTCACTAAGAATGGGTTTGTCGCCTGACTAGCAAAGTTAAAAGGAATCCGTTGGTTGACTAATTCAGGGACTTTTTCCGCGCCCATTGGGTTATTCATAATTGAACGGAACCCAATTGCCGCATCTTGCCAATCCACCCGCTTGTCGTCATTGCTATCTTTTGAGAATTTAACTTTCACTTCTGGCGTTTCCCCAGTTGTGTAATCTTCCGGTGCATCAAATGGTCGATAGGTCCATGCCCCACTTGACAAGGTTGTTACAAAACCAGTCGCCGCTTCTTTTGTTTGTTTATGGATTCGATTGTTGTCACTACCATCGACAGAGCCGTCTCCATAGGCGTTCGTCCAAAAACTTGCAGCATAATTTGCTGTATTTAAGAAACCGTACATATATTTTTTCGTTTCTTCTTGACTAGTTGTAGTTAAATCTTGGATAGTATCACCATTTTTATTTCCGTTATTTGCATTTGTCCCAGTATTCATCACAACGCCAGAAAAAGTCGCCCCTTCATCTGTACTATTGACAGAAATCAAGCCTTGATTTGGAATTGAAATTGTGTGTATTTTGGTTCCTTCTTCACGAATATCTGAGAGTTTCATAGCTAATTCTTGGCCTTCTGAAACAGTCAATGTCGTTGTGAAACGCAGACCAATTTCTGGGACAGCTACGTTATAAACGGCTTGATTTGCTTCACTCTTCTGTTTTTCAGCAGTTGCTTTATATGCTTTGCCATCAATCATTACTTGGTCAATTTTCTCGTGTTGGCCATTAAAAATCACTTGATTACTCTGAGGGTCTTCGTAGCGAATAATTCGTGGAAATTGTGGATCAACCACGGCTGTTAAATCTGCAGAAGAGATTTTGTCGCCTTTTTCAGCTTCATTGGCTTTAGCAACAACAACGCTGGCTTTTGCTTTGATGTTTGTATTTTCCAAAGTACCGTCGACTTCAAAAGTCCCTGGTTCTTTGTATGCATCAGGATCGATTTCATCCCAACGGACTGCTTCATTGGCTTCTTTACCAGTATTATAGGTCACTTTTACTTGTTTCGGTAATTTTGGTGCGACACCAATTTTTGTAAAAACTTTGACTGGCGCAATTTGTGTCACTTCTGGCACAATTTCTGGAATGCTATCTACGGGGCCATTTTTAAAATAGTCATAATTGACAATTTTTTTGTCGTACCACAAACGGACACCCACATGTCCGGCTTCTGTTGGAATTTTGTCTCCGTTGGCCAAAACAGGTTCTCCTTCGTAAATCAACGTGGTGTTAAGCCAGATAGTAATTTTTTCACCAACATAACGTACTTTCAACAAATAATTCGTATCTTCATTTAACGTTGGCCCAGAAATCGAATCATTCCACGAATTAGGGCTTTCAACTAACCATTTGCCATTCGCGTTATAGCCTACAAAAACCCAGCTATCTTTGGTATTACCACGTATAATCACACCCGTTCGACCGCTTCCAGCAGTGTATTTAAACTTTGTTTCTACTTCACCATCAGCTAATTTAGGGGAATCTAAATTTAAAGATACGGCATTATTACCTGCTGCTGCATCTCGTGAAATCGCCAATGACTCTCCTGCTAATTCTCGATTTGTTTTACCAATCACATCTTGCCACTCACCAATTTTCCCTCCTGGAAAATCAGATTGCCACAATTTTTCCTCTGTTGCGGTAGGTTCCACCATTGATGAGCTTGTTTCAGTGCTGCTGTTTGTTGTTTCTTCTGCAGACGTACTTAATGGTACTAAAATCGTTGCGCTTGCCAATAGTGTCAATGTACTAAATCGTTTTATTTTCCCATGTTTCATCTGATAAATCAGCCCCCTAACATTTTTTGAACACGCTTTCATTATTAGCAATTAAAGGGGCGTTCCAAAAATAAATTCTTTTATTTTTGGAACGTCCATCTCTAAATCATTCTCTTAAAAACTTTGATTACTTACGACAACAAGTCAGAATTATTCATCCTCGTCATCTACTGCAACATTTAGCAGCAATTCGTTGACTTTCACAATACTTTCTGCTGATTCATTAACATAGTCACCTTCGATCGCTAATAAACTTGCATTTACATAGCTGATAACCATCGGTAAATTCATCCCAGTATATAAGTCAAACGAAGCACCTTGCATAATTTTTTTAGATAAAATATTACAAGGTGTCCCCCCTAATAGATCAGCAAAGACAACAAAATCTTCTAACGATTCCGTAATCGCTTCAAATTTTTCTAAAAAGTCAGCTTCACCTTCTTCTGGTAATAAAGCAACAGTGGAAATTGTTTCTTGCGGTCCCATAATCATCTCCGCACTTTTTTTCAATTCCTCGCAAAAACGGCCATGACTTACTAAAACTAAATGTTCACTCATCGATTTTCTCCTGTCTTACTTATTTTGAAATAACACCTAACGCAGACAATGCGACACAGACAATTAATACGATAAAAATGGCTTTAGTAGACGTCATATTCTTTTTACCTAGCATCCAATAAACGCCACCGACAATTCCTGCAGGAAGTAGACGTGGTAAAATCATATCCAAGTTATTTTGCATGTTAAGTGTTACATCCCCAATACTTGGTGCCCATGATAGTTTGACATTAACCATTGTTGCCACTAAAGCGCCAACCATGAAGACCCCTAGTAAAGTTGCAGCATCTGTTAAGGCAGTTAAGCGGTGTTGCATAGTTGTTACCAAAGAAATTCCTTCGCGATACGCAAATTCCAATTGTTTCCAACGGAAGACCATCACGGCAATTTGAGCAACAATCCAGATAAAGATACCAGTTGGGTTACCATTAATCGCCATGTTAGCAGCTAGCGCCCCAAAAATAGTTGGAATTAAAGCTGCGAAAATTGAATCCCCAATTGCTGCAAACGGTCCCATTAAACCAGTTTTCAAACCTGAAACTGTTTGTTTTCCAGCAATGCCTTCTTTTTCTTCAATGGCCAAATCGATCCCTGTAATAATCGTATTAAAGAAGTTTGAAGTATTGAAAAATTGCGTGTGTGTTTTCATCACTTCTTTTAATTCAGGCGTATCATCCCCATAAATTTTACGCAATTGTGGCAAAATCGTATACAAGTAACCTGATCCTTGCATTCTTTCGTAGTTCCACCCTAATTGGAAAGTAAACAAGCTTCTGCGATTAATTTGTTTAAAATCTTCTTTCGTCAATTTATAATTAGATTTCGTCATCTTCAATCTCTCCTTCGTCTGAATCATTCGCTGCATGTTCTTTTTTTGCTGCTGGCCCACTCGGAATCATTTGACCATTTTTGTAGCTAATTGCGGCTAAAGCGAAACCAATTAAAGCGACTGCTAACATTGGTAGTGCGTTAAATACACCACTGAAGTCTTTCACAACGCTCGCAACAGATGTTCCTAAAAGTTGTATGTTTGTAAAGATTGTTCCTAGTAAAGCAGTTACAGTGAAACCAAGAATTAAATAAGGGAAATGTTTTTTCACTGGTAAGTAACGTAGTAAAATTGCAAAACCGACCGCTGGTAAGACCGCCCCAGCAACAGACAAGCCATCACCTAACCATTTCAAATCGCCATTTAGGACAGATACAACTTTTTGTACTAAACCACCACCAAAAGCAAGTGCTAAGAAGACTGGAATCATTCGAGAAAGAGACCAAGGTAAGGCACCCATTAAGAAGTTACGTTCAATTCCTTTGTAGTTCATATCTTCGACCATTTTATCAATCCGATGTGCAAAGTAGGTATTCGCAAAACGAGCCAAAATGTCTAATTGAATCATTAAACTAGCAACTGGTACTGCAATAGCAGCGATTGCTTGTTCAGGGTTCATTCCTAAAGATACAGAAAATGCTGTGGCAAGAATCGTACCTGAGTTAGCATCAATTTTGGAGGCACCCCCGAAAGTCCCAACTCCTAATACAGTTAATTGCATGCTTCCACCAATAATAAGTCCTGCTTTAATATCCCCCATCACTAATCCTGCAAAAAGACCTGCAAACACTGGCGCACTTAATGAAGAATAAATTTGTAATTCATCTAAAATTTGGTATCCTGCGTATAATGTTAATAATAAGATCTGCCACCATAAGATATTCATTTTTTGTTCCCTCCTATTTTGTTATCAAACTCATAAAGTCTTCCGCTTTGTCACTTGGCACCATTTGAGCAATCAGATGGACACCTTTAGCATTTAACTCTTTAAAAACCTCAATATCTTGATCGACCACATTGATTGACTTAGTAATCGACCGTGTTTCGTTTGTTTGAGACATGTTCCCAACATTGATTTCTTTAATCGGCACCCCAAGTTCTACTAGTTTTAATAAACGATCTGGTTTCCGTACCACAATTAGTAAACGTTGTGAGTCGTATTTTCCTGCTAAAATATTTTGAGCAGCTTTTTCAACTGGTAACACGCTTAGTTTCACGCCAGCTGGTGTTGCTAATTTCAAGCCACTTTTTTCAATGGCATTCCCTGCAACTTCATCATCAACGACCATAATTCTGGAAATATTCAATTTTGTCGCCCATAAATTTGCCACTTGTCCATGAATCAAACGTCCATCAATTCTTACGCCAATAATACTCATTGTAATCCCTCTTTCATTTCTTTATATAGTGGTTCTTTTACTAACTGAATTTCTGGTTGGTACGTTCCTTCCGTTTCAAAAATGACGATCTCATTTTGCCCTTCTTTTAATAATCCTTTGGGAATATATAAGGAAAGCGTGGGACCAACATTCCAGAAACGACCAAGATTGGTTTGGTTAACAAAAACAATTCCTTTGCCGAATTTAGAAACATCAATAAATGTATCTTTCACTTCTGCTAACTCCACATGATACTGGTAAAAGCTTGGTTGATCAGGTTGCCATTCTCTTGAATAGTCTACCTGTTCACAGCTTGTCATAGGTAAACAATATTGTTGCCATTGCGTCATAAAATGTAAATCTGCCATGACACCCGTTCGAATCCCTTTTTTCTGAGTATCTGCAAATAGTTTATGCCCGTAATTGACACGACCCATATTTTCCATTAAAACATCGATTTGATTATTCTCTTGCGGCAGTGTAACGTAAATATCTTCACCAATTTCCGTTTGATATTGCGTTGCTTGATGTACCTGATTGACAAATAATTGCAGACGATCACGACCGTCAATCACTCTTAGCTTTTCTTCTGCAGCATCTTTTTCAATGCTTGTTCGGTAAAGAAGATAGCCTGTATTTTGTCCTAATTGTTCCATGGTTTGCGGATAAACGCTGACCACTGGCTGACTAATCGTTTCTAAAGTCGCAAACAAACTCACTTTGTTGGTTAAAGGAATTGCTGTTTGCGCAAAAGATTCTTTTACTAATGGTTCAGCTTGTGGTAACGCAGGGTACTCTTCGTGAAGCATTTTTTGTAACGCAAAATACTTTTCGGTTGGGTTCCCTTGTTCATCAAGTGGCGCATCATAATCATAGGAAGTGATTTGTGGTAAATCAATGGTTCCTCGTGCGGAGCAGCCATTCATAAACCCAAAATTGGTGCCGCCATGAAACATATATAAGTTGATACTGCCTAATGCTAATGCTTCTCTAACTGATTCAGCCAATTCTTGCGGATCTCGTTTAATAATTGGCTCTTTCCAACGATTAAACCAGCCATCCCAAAATTCCATACACATTAACGGCCATTTTTTACCATGTTCTTCAAAAAAGGCTTGCATCATACCGAAATTTTCTTTGGCTTTTGAGCCAAAATTCCCAGTTACTAAAATATCATCTTCAATCATGCTGCCTGCCCGCAATGTTGCGCGCCATGGCCCGTCAGAAGTAAAAAATGGTGCTGTCACGCCGCGTGCAATCATCAAATCGCGAATCGCCCGTAAATACGCTTTTTCTTCGCCAAATGAACCATATTCGTTTTCGATTTGAATCATTAAAATATTGCCACCGTTAGCAAGTTGATGCGGAACAATTTTTTCCATTAAAACATCATAATATTCCGCAACATGCTTTAGATAGGTTGGATTATTCGAACGCATCCGTCCTGGTTCATTTAATAGCCAGGCTGGAAAACCGCCAAACTCCCATTCTGCACAAATATAAGGAGACGGCCGCACAATCGCATATAGTCCAAGTTCTTGTGCTAATTTTAAAAAGCGCTCCAAATCTAATATTCCCTCAAAATGAAATGTTCCTTTTTGCGGTTCATGTAAATTCCATGGCACATAGGTCTCAACTGTATTGAAGCCTAAAGCTTTCAAGTTATAAAGTGAATGATACCAATCTGAGGGATCTACACGAAAATAATGAATGGCGCCTGATAAAATTTTAAATGGTTGACCATTTAAAAGAAACTCCTCTTTAATTTCAAATCTGTCCACATTGCCACCCTTTCTAGTAAACGCTTTCAATTACTGGATAATTGCTAAATAAAGAAAGCTCTTTATTTAGCAATTTCAACTACTTGGATGTTCATAAGATGTTTCTTCACGTTCTCTACGTCTACATGCCCAGTCATTCTTTCTTGGGCATTAGCCATTCCAGCCGCCATGCCCCATTTTAGCAGTTCGGCAGCTGGGGCATCCTTGGCTAGTCCATATGCAAGACCAGCAATGGTTGCATCTCCTGAACCAACAGGATTTTTAGCTTGAATCGTTGGAATTTTTACACGATAGAATTGATCGTGATGTTTGGCAATTGCACCATCTTTTCCTAAAGATATGACAATCCATTCAATTCCCGCAAACATTGGTTTTGTTAAAGCTGTTTGTACAGCTGTTAATGGATTTTCTGAAAAATCTTGCTCTAGCAATCCTTCTAGTTCCTCTAAATTAGGTTTAATTAAATACGGTTTCCATGATCCTTGAAGAACTTGCCTTAAACTATCACCAGAAGTATCTAGTAGTACTTTAACCTCTTGTGCGTGAGCTTTTTGAACTAATTCTTGATAAAAATTTGATGGTAATCCTTTCGCTAAACTGCCAGAAATTGTGACAATTTCTGCTTGCTTAATTAATTGATCGAAATTTTCAAGGAAGTTACTGATTTCTTCTGGGGAAACAGTCGGTCCAGCTTCTAAAATTTCAGTTTGATTCCCTTCGTGCAAAATCGCAATCGAATCACGTGTTTCTTCTTTGATTGACGTAAATGCTTGGGGGATGTTTGCTTTCTTTAACTCGTTTGCAATAAACGCCCCATGAAAACCACCAAGAACGCCGGTAGCTATAACATCTCCACCTAAATCATGAATAACGCGAGTGACATTTAGTCCTTTGCCACCAGGGGTTTTGGTCACCTGACTGGTCCGATTAACGGTATCAAGCTTTAGATGATCTAATAGGTAGGAGATATCAATTGACGGATTCATTGTTACTGTTACTATCACAGCTATGCCTCCCAATTACCCTTCGTTTACTTGAACTTTCGCATGCCAAGAGCTGGCGGTTGCTGCGATGACTTCATTTAAACTTTCAATGTTTTCTCGGCCTTCTGTTTTTAACCAATCACAAGCCGCAGTTTCTCCTGCTTCAACGAAAGGTTTCACGCCATTTTTCCACGTAGCACGGCCACATAAAACACCATTAAATGTTGAACCAGCTTCTTTAGCGAAACGTAGTGTTTCTTGGAATAGCTCTGTTGAGACACCGGCACTTAAAAAGATAAATGGTAAATCAGTGGCTTGACTTTGTTCTAAGAAATAATTCGCCGCTTCCTCTTTTGTATACGCTGTTTCAGCCGGCGCAAAACCTTCTACAAAATTCATATTAACTGGAACTTCCACTTTCAATACATCTACTTTATATTGGGGTTTAGAAAATTCTTTCATCATTTCATTCACTTTATGCGGTTTAACTTTTGCATATTCTAAAGAAGTTGCATCTGCTATTTGTGCATCATAAGAAACTAATTCTAAGTAAAATGGTAGGTCTTCTTCTGCACATTCACTCCCTAAGCGTTCAATAAATACATGTTTTTGATGATTGATTTCTGGATCCTCATCCACATCATAGTAGAGTAAAAATTTAATCGCATCTGCGCCTTCTTCTTTCAAGCGTAAAACAGACCAATCTGCTAGTAAATCAGGCAATCGTCCCGGAGTTGTTGCATCATAGCCCGTTTTTTCATAAGCGAGTAACAATCCAGCCTCGGTATCGCGTGCTTTTGCAGCAGGCAATCCATATTCTGGATCCAATAAAATGGCGGACGCATAAGGTGTCAATTCTTTCGAGACTAATTCTTTAAACGTTTCAATTTGGGCATCAGTTGGCTCTACATCTAGCGCTTTGATCATTTTTTTCAAGGCACCTCGTTGATCAATGGCTAATGCGCTAATGATTCCTTCTTGGGTTGACAAACGATCCATTGCCGCTTTTTTTCCAGCTGTTAACGTAAGCATAGTTCCTCCTCCAAATGTTGTATTATTTATAGTCATAAATCGTTACACCTTTAACCACACGATTCACTGTACCTGTCGGTGAAGGGGTATCCGGTTTATTTCCAACTTTAATAGATGTTAAAAGTGCGACTGTTTGGGCTACCATGATATCTGCTAATGCTAAATAGCCATCAGGTAATAGAGCAGTTTCTGCGGAATATTCAATAGTTGAACCTGAGAAATTACGTTTGCCAGGTTGAGCAATCGCAAAAACACCCGCCGCAATTTCGTCACCGTGAACTTCTTCTAAGATATCCAAGTCATAATCTCTTGTGTATGGTGTATTATTAACAAAACCAAACATTATTGTTTTTTCATTAATAAATGATTTTGGTCCATGACGGAAGCCCATAGAAGAGTCAAAAATTGTGGCAACTTTACCGGCTGTTAGTTCTAAGATTTTTAATTGCGCTTCTCTTGTCAAACCAGCTAAACTTCCAGAACCAACATAAACAATTCGTTCAAAATCAAGGTTAACAATTTCATTTAATTCTTCTTCACGGGATAGCACTTCTTCACCTAATTTAATTAGAGCGGTTACATAATCTTGTTTTTGCTCAAAAGCTGTTTGATCAAAGAGTAGTAATGTACCCAAGGTCATGCAAGAAAAGCTACCAGTCATCGCAAAACCACCATCATTGGAACGTGTTGGCATTAAGAATAAAAAGCTGTTTTCTTCTTTTTGGCTTATTTGTGCCAGTTGTCCTTCTTCGGCACAAGTAATCGCTAAATGATGAATTGTTTCAACCACTTGATTAGCTACTTCAACTGCCGCTAAACTTTCAGGACTATTTCCACTTCTTGCAAACGAAACTAACAATGTTGGTTCGTCTTTAATCAGATAATCTTCTGGTTTGGCCACAATATCCGTTGTCCCAATACTTTCGAATGAAAAGGCTTGTGTGTCGCCGTGTGCTCGGAGATAAGGTACAACCGTATCACCGACATATTGTGAAGTCCCTGCTCCTGTAAAAATTACTCTTGTGCGTTTTCCTTGCGCTTTGGCTTGGACTTCTTTTAAAAAGTTTTCCAAAGCTGTTTGATTTTCATAATAAAGTGTCACGGTTTCTTGCCAAAGCTCAGGTTGCTGACGAATTTCACGTGTTGTGATTTCCGCTCCTAGTTGTTCTAGTTCTTCTTTTTCTGCTGTAAACATACTTAACTCTCCTAACTATTCCGAATATGGCGTATCTGATAATGAAATTGGTCTGCTCGTGCCACACTCAACGTAAATTCAATAATTTCATTTTTCATGTTATATGTCTGCCGTGCTAAATGAAGGACTGGCGCTCCTTCTGGAATCATCAATAATTTGGCATCTTCTTTTGACGCAATGCTAGCGTATAATTCTTCATCAGCTAAACGAACGGTTTGCTTAAAATCTTCCGAAAATAGATCATATAATGGCTTGCTACGTAGTAATTGATCCGTGAGTGATAAGAAAAATTTCACAGGCAAGTATGTGTCTTCAACCATTAATGGCTCGTTATCAGCAATCCGCAACCGACTTAATTTAAAAACTGCCTCTCCTAACGAAAGATTCAAATGCTGACAAATAAATTTATCCGCTTCCAATTTTTCGAAGGATAATATACGGGTATGTGGTTTTCGACCCAGCCCTTTCATTTGTTCTGTAAAACTATATGCGCCAGCTAAATCAGCGGCCTCTTTTTTTATATCTGAAACAAATGTTCCTTTGCCATGACGACGATAGATGGAACCTCTATTTTCTAGTTCTTGTAGCGCTAACCGGACCGTCGTCCGACTCACTCCATATTGTGCAGTCAATTCACGTTCAGAGGGCAACTTGTCATGAGGAATCATGCATGTTTCGATTCGTTCCTGCAGCAAATCAACAAGTTGATGATACAAAGCTTTGTTTTTAAAGGCATTTTCCATAACTTTCTCCTTTACCCTAACTGGTTATAACCACAAACCAATAGTACGGTGGTTTTTTTTATTTTGTCAATAAAAAGTATTAATAAATATCTTCATACCGCTATAACCTTGAAATGATAACGTTTACATTTTTTTATTTTTCTTTATTGTAATATTTTTTTCCTCAAGAAATCATTTTTTTATAAAAAACCATCCTTAAATATGATACCAGTTGATGGTTTTATTTTAAATAGACAAAAAAGAGTATGAGACAAAAATCACTTTAGATTTTTGTCTCATACTCAAAATCTGAAAAACAGTTCTATCCCGACTTCTTCCTTTCTATTGTTTGGTTCTGGCAACAACTAACAAGTAACTGATTTTACGAAATCCATGACAATATTCATTATTGAGCATATTCAATCCTTCTGCTAATTTTCGTATAAGATAAATATTGATTGAATGTGTTGACACAACGAAAGGCCGTCCTATTCGCATATTGATCATAATAACGCTTGGTATACCACTGAAATTCTTTCGTCCAAGGTTTGACATGACCAGTAAAGTGGATAATGGATGGTGCTCTTCTCGTTTCGTCATATTGTCTTTCTCCATAAATAGTTGGATGTTTTTTCGCTTTTGACAGAATATAGCCTTGGGCGTTCCACTTAGGATGCAACAAGGTCCAACGGTCGTGTAAAACCGCATTCAATGCATCTTGATCATGGAAACGTAATTTATCTGGATTTTCTTCAATAAATCTTAAGACTTTAGTGGTTACATCTAAATTCAACCATTTTTTAACATCGATTAGCAACAAGCCTGAGTTAAAATAACACATAGATTCTGCAGGAATCGCCATTTTTTCCAAACGTTGATGGAACCCTGCATCTTCAACAGCGGCGATGATATTTTCACCTAAATCAACTGTCCATAATTTTGCGACATCATCTAAGGCAATCATGTCACAATCCATATACAACAGCCGTTCGATCTGGCTTCCTCTAAACAACTCTGGAATAGCAATCCTGTAGTAAGCTGTTTTGGGAATTCGTTCACTGGTTACAACATTTTTGAAAAAATGGGGGTTGATTTTTAAAAATGTTAACTCTGCATTGAGTTGGGTATGTTTAATCGTAAAGTACAATAGTTGCTTGCTTTCAAAATTGATATTGTCATCAATTACATAAAAATGAACAGCTGCCGCTGAAGGACTATTTTCTAAAATTGAAACAAACATAGCAGCAAGATGCGGTACAAAGTTGGTATTGCAACAGGAGACAATCGCTAATTCTTTTCTATTTTCCATTTCTTGCACCTACTTTCTTTAACTTGTTTAGATAAAGAGCTGTATAAGGATGATTTTCTAACGTATTCCAAGGTTTATCGTGTCCAGTAAAATGAATAATCGCTGGCTCTTGATTTCCCGCTGTATATAATTTTTGATAGGCTTCATTAGGCGCTTCATGACGATTAAAAACTAAAGACGTCTGCATATTCCATCTTGGTTCTAGAGCTAGCCAATCTTCATAAAGAACAGCGTTTAAAGCATCTTGATCATGATAAACTATGCGGTCCCCATTTTCTTCTAGATACTGAATTGTTTTTTGCGTGATTGCTTTCTCGTTCCATCGGTCAATATCAATAATCATAACTCCTGAATTAAAATAATAATCGGAGGAATCGATGCCCAAACGTTTCAAGGCATATGCTTGACCAGGATCAATAACCGCGCCAATCGTTTGGTTCACTAATGGCGTATCATACAACTGGACAATATCATCTAAAACAAGCGTATCTGCATCTAAATAAAGAACCTTTTTATAGCTATATTTTTGTAAAAGTGACGGTAAAGAAATGCGTAAGTATGCGGTCGTTGTAATATGATCACTCACTAAAAAATTTTGATACACTTCTTTGTCTGCTGTTAGAAATTCAACAGTTGCATTTTGTGAGTTACTACTAACCGTTTCTCGGAGTGCTTTTTTGCTAGATAGCGACAGCCCATCATCAATCACATAAAAATGAACAGATCTCTCCGCATGACAATTTTCTAAAACAGTTGTCATCATTACATTCAAATAAGGAGCATAATTTTCGTCTGAAGCTGTCACAATTGGCACAATCTTCTGATTTTTTCTCATCAAAACCACTCTCCTCTTTTATTTTTATAGCTAAGTTCCTATTCAGAATAGGCCCTGAAAAACTTATCTGCAAATCATATGCTCATTGTTTTATAATATAATTATAATAAAAATATATTTTATGGCTATAAAATAATTTTGTTTTCCGTTAACAACTATAAAAAAAACAACATTTCTCTTACTTTATCCTCAAAAATACTATTTATTTAATACTTGTTTTACTAATTTTTTTATCTAAAAATCCGCCTGTTGTATTTTCTGTTGATGATAATTTTAAAATGTACAGCGAAACTTAATATAAATTCTAAACTGACTTCTTACTCAATAAAAGAGCGAAAAAGCCTGGGACAAAAATCACTTTGGATTTTTGTTCCAGGCTCAAAACCTGATAAATGGCGAGAACAGAACCAATTCCTTCGAAAATAAACGGTTCTGTCCTGACCTCCTTCACTTCATATATGATTCTCTTTCCCTTCCAAAAATTATCCTTCTTAAATGATCTATGGCGTAGTCGGATAATTTTGGACTGTCGTTTGATTGCCATTTTGACTAAACAAGCTAGTTGATTGTGCATTTTTTTGTTTTTCTACTTCTAAGACTTTGTTTTTTTCAAAAGCCACATCATAGTTGTAGTCCTTTGGTTGCACTTCTTGGAATCCTTGTGGTTTATAAAAACGTAAAAGGTTTTCCTGATTTAATTTGTCAGATAAACTTAACGATTTTTTCACCCAATCGTTATCTTTCGTGACTTCTGCTTTTAAATCTGCTGGAACTTGGTCTAATTTTTTCCCTTGATTATTGTAGATTTCCCCACCTAGATAAGAAAATTGAGGCGTTACAAAATCGCCATTTCTAAAAGGAACCACTTGTTTATATTGAGGAGATAAAAGGTCCGTGCCAAAATGGATATAATTTTTATCATCGACACCTAAAAGATGGTACAGTGTCGGTAAAACGTCAATTTCCCCACCATATTCGTGCATGATTTTCCCTTGCGTATAGCCTGGCATGTAAAACATCAAAGGTACTCTTTGCAATTGCGCATTGTCATAGTTTGTCCACGTTTTTGGATCGCGGTTGAAAGCTTTACATAAGTCCTTGTTGTTTGCATCTGAAATACCGAAGTGGTCACCATAAATAACAAAAATAGAATGATTGTATAAACTTGTTGTTTGCAAGTAATGGAAAAATTGTTCTAGCGATTGATCCAAATAGTGCGCTGTTCGAACATAATCATCCACAATCGAATTGCCTGTGTTCAATTTAGGAAACGGGAAGTTTTGGTCATCCGTATAATAAGGGGTATGATTGGTCACAGTTAAAAACTTCGCATAGAATGGCTGCTGTAAATGTTCAAGCTCACTAGCTGATTCACGCAACAATTGTTTATCTAAAATACCGTAACCTAGCATTTTGTCATCTTTTGAAAAATATGACCGATCAAAAAAGTATTGATAACCTAAGTTTTTATACACATGGTCTCGATTCCAAAAACTCCCCACATTTCCATGGAAAACAGCGGTTGTATAGCCTTTTTGTCCTAAAACAGCGGGAGCCGCTTCGAAAGTATTGTCTGATCCTAATTGTGTAAAAAGAGAGCCTTGCGGGAGCCCGAATGTTCCTGTTTCTAACATGTTCTCCGCATCACTCGTTTTTCCTTGCCCTACTTCATGAAAGAAATTATCAAAACTGATTGTCGCTTTGTTTTGATAGAGCTGATTTAAAAACGGTGTAACCTCTTGGCCTTGGACTTTCATATTAATCAAAAATTGTTGAAAACTTTCTAAATGAATCACAAATACATTTTTTCCTTTGGCAATCCCGGCATACTGCGGATTAAGCGGTAAATTGTTTTGCTTGGTAAATTTCATGATTTCAGGTAATTCGTTTGAACTAGCTTCTGCTCTTACCTCATTTGACATGGCTGTTTTGACACCATCGATGGCTGTGAATGCATCCAAGCCAAGATATTTTACAATATAATTACGATCAAAAATTCTTTGAAGCAATTGAGGACGATCGGTTTCGCTTAAAAATAAGTTAACCGAAAAGAGCAAGACACTTAAACAACTAATTGAGATCGCCAATCTTCTGTTGATAGGTTTGGTCACAAAGACTTGATGATTCCGTCGCTGTTTAAAAGAGTAAAATACCAAAACGAGCAGCACTAAAGTATCTAGCCAATAAAAGACATCGTGGACTCTCATTAAAGCAAGTAAATCACCAGAAATCCCTTCTGAAACTTTTGAAAAGCCAAAAACAGATTGGATGGTAATAAAGTCAGTGAATTCACGATAAAAAATAATATTCAAATATAAAATTAATGTATTTAAAACATTTAAAAGAGTTAAGCTAAGCATAAATGTTTTATGCTTTTTAAAATACAAACTAAAACCAAATAATAACAGCGTAGTAGCAACTGGATTGAACCATAAAATTTCTCGCTGGAGACTGCCCTTAACGCCCAATGAGAAATCTAGGTAATACGCCAGAATCGTTTTTGCCCAAAAGAGTAAAACAAAAAATAAAAAGAGTCCTAATCGGTTATTTATTTTTTTCATCTAAGTTTGTCTTCCTTTCCCTTCAAAAAAATCTTGATTTGTTAAAAATAAAACCTAACTCTGCGCAATGACTTTTTCGCTAGCGGAGAATTGGATAAATAACTTAAAAAGATAATCGCAATGGCGCAACATCCAAATAAAAGCCATACGTTTGTAAAAGGTGTTCGAGTAAGCGAACTAGTAATAGGCTTTGTAATTAAAAGACTTGGTAGCGCAACCCCTAAAGAATTGCCAATTTGCTTACATGTCACCGCAATGGCTGCTGCCGTTCCTGACTGAGAAAGTGGCATTCCTTCAATCGCTGTAATGGTAATCGGTGAATTTAACATCCCAAACCCAATGCCTAAAAAGATATAAATAATAAATAAAATAATCATAGGCGTTGTTTTAGTTACAAATAATTGTAAAAAGCTAACAGCCAACATTGAAATACCACAAAGCATAATAGGACGTTTCGTCCCTATTCTCCCTACCATTTCGCCGGCTCTCGGTGCAACAAGAAAACTAACAAAAGCCAAAGGAATGGTTGATAAGCCAGCTTCCAACGGGCTGAAGCCTCTCATTTCTTGCAAATATAGCGTGTTTAAAAATAAATAGCCGTTATATATGATGAAGCCAAAAATAGCTAAAAAAGAAGCCGATGTAAATGGAATAGATAAAAAGAAACGCGGGTTGATTAACGGATTGTCAATGTTATATTCATAAATAAAGAAAATGACAATGGCTAAACAGCCGATTATCCCAGTACTTAAAATATCTGGCGCGAAAAGCCCTTTTCTAGGTAGTCCGATAATGGAATAGATAGAACTAAATAGAAAAAGAATCATCAATGCTTGACCAACAAAATCATTTTTCGCCGTTTTCTCTACTTTTGACTCAGGTACAAACTTTTGTGTAAGGATAATTGCCGCAGCAATGATCGGTACATTTACAAAAAAGACATACCGCCAGCTAAAATAAGAAACAATTAGTCCGCCAATAATCGGGCCCATGCCTAAGGAAATCCCTGTAACAGAGCCCCACAAGCCAATTGCTTTCGCTCTTTCTAACTTTTCGGTAAATACCTGTGTAATAATAGACATTGCTACCGGATTTAACATAGAACCGCCAATCCCTTGCAACATGCGAAACGCGATCAATTGCCCTGGGGTTTGCGAAATCCCACATAGGAAAGACGCTAAACCAAAACAGGCTAAGCCCAATTGAAGGACTCGTTTACGGCCAATTCGATCTGCTGTAGACCCAGACAACAATAATAAGGATGCTACCATTAAAGTGTAGCCATCTGTTACCCACTGTAATGTAGACAGATTCGTGTGAAAATCACTTTGAATGGATGGTAACGCCACATTGACAACCGTAACATCCATGGTCACTACAAACAAACTCATGCAACAAGTATACAAAATAACTTTTTTTCTATCGATCATAAAAACAGTCCTTTCTAGCAACTACATAAAACAGGAAAAGCAACAATGACACTTAAACTTCTAACGACACAGTTATCGCAAGTACTCACGTATCAACAGTTCTTTATATTCCTTGCCATTTAGTTATTTTATATTTAAAAAAGTAAATCTTTAGATAGCCAAACTATACACCAGAACCCCTTTAAATTGAACCGTAATAGATACGATTTATCGATTCTTAAGTTATTAAATAATTGAACATTCTGTTCAGAAATATCGAACAGCCCCATAATTGAGCATCTCTTTTAAACAATGAACAACAAAAATAGCCTTATCCGCAGCAGAAGTAAATCTAAGCGAATAAAGCTATTTTTGATAACTATTCCAAAGTAATTTTAATGGCTAAGTCTCTAGCAACTTTTGTAAAGTTGCCTTGATTTGACCAGGTTGGACAAAAACCGAACTGGAAACATTTCGGTATAAATAAAATTTTTGTTTTCGTTCAATCGGTAAAAAGAAGAGTTTAGAATCAATTTCCTGCAGTTGTTCTTTCCGAAGAGAGATTACCGCATAAACTCCTTTACTTTTTTCAATGAGACGAGTAAGCATCAACGTATCGTAGCAACAAACAAGCGGACTTGTTAATTGCAACATTTCTAGCACACTCTTGGTAGCTTCTAAATGATCTAAGTGATGAGGCAAAAATAGAAATGGATAGTTGGTCAAACAGCTGAAGCCTTCTTCCTCAATTTCTTGTTTAATTTCTCTTGAAACACAAAGATACATTTTTAGTTCAATTAATTGTTCTTTCTTTAAAACTGGACTATTCACATCTGCAGAAGTAATCACAAAATCCAACTCATGATTCTCCAATTTATTCAATAACTCAAACGATGAACCATGGTAACATTCCCAAAAACGATTCAGTTGATCCCCATTTTCTGTCACTTTATACATCAAGGACGTATTTCCAAAACCTAAACGCATCACTGGATTCTCAATCATTTCATGCAAATTAAGTTTCATTTTCTTGGCCTCGTTTAAAATGATATATACAGATTGGACGATTTTATCACCATAGGAATTTAACGTCAAAGAATTCCCGTTACGGTCAAAAAGTAAATGGCCCAATTCACTTTCCAAATCTTTTAATGACGCACTTAAGGTTGATTTACTAACATGGAGTTCAGAGGCTGCTTTGGAAATACTATTATATTTTGCAATGGTATAAAAATATTCTAATTTTTCAATAGTCATCTTTTGTCATCCCTTTTATTCAAATTCATTTGCCCACGCAACCTGTTCAAAACACGCCTCACTCTTTATCAATAGCGTAGTTATTTTTGCTCTAATAAGCTATGTCCATCTTGTTATTTTTCTATAACTAATAGTAGATGAATATGAAAGTGCCTTTGGTAAAACTTTTTCTCGGAAATAGCATGAACATTCGCAACAAATTCAGCTTATTAAAAAAGGCGTCTAGCTTTTTCTATTTTACGCAAATTTACTTAAGAAATTCCATTTCAATTCTTCTCTAAAAAAGGTAAGATGGACACAACAAATGCTTCAGTTTCCATGCCCATTTACTTTAAGGTTCAGCGTTATCTGCTAAGTATGAAGAATGTCAAAGAAAGGTTAGGTACTCCCAATGAAAATCAACTATTTAGGTACGGGTGCAGCAGAACGGATTCCAGGAATTTTTTGTAATTGTAAATTATGTAAGTACGCTCGAGAGAAAAAAGGACGAGAAATTCGTACACAAACTCAATTAATTATTGATGATGTCCTGCTGATTGATTTTCCAGGGGATTCTTATTTACACTTGTTGCAGTATGACTTGTGTTTTGCAGACTTTGACTCTTTACTAATCTCTCATTGGCATTCCGATCATTTTTACGGCGAGGATTTGGCTTATCGAATGTCTGGTTATGCATTAGATATTCCCAATCGTTTAACTGTTTACGGAAATGAAGCAGTTAAGACGTTTTATCAGCGCGCCTTTGATTTAGAAGGTCGCCAAGACGATACCCGATTACAGTATCAGGTTATTCAGCCCTACAAATGTTTTACTATTGCGAACTATACGATTTATCCCCTTCCTGCACAACATGGAAATTTCAGTGAAGATTGTTTTATTTTCGTTATAGACGATGGTAAAGATGCTTTTTTATCCACCCATGATACAGGTTACTTTACGTCAGAAATGTTTGAATATCTTGAAAAGAGCCACTTACTTCTTAGTATTGTTTCTTTAGATTGTACTAGTCAAACAAACGAAACTGGCAATAGTCATATGAATTGGGAAGAAAATTTAAAATTAATTGCAGAATTAAAAGAAAGAAAACTCGTCACAGATAAAACGATTTACGTTGCCAACCATTTTTCTCACAATGGCGGCTTGTCTTATGCGGAGATGGCGGCTTTATCTCAAAAGCATGAAATCATTACGAGTTATGATGGTTTAGAAATACTAACTTAATCGGATTATTTGCCTTCTTTTCAGCACTATTATATGCTTTTAACCGATAATTACAAGGTACTTTTATCGTAACTTACACTATCTTAAAAAACAAAAATACTCGAAATTTCCTGTGATTCTGGAAATTCCGAGTATTTTTATGGTTCTTTACGCTGCTGGCACAGCGGATAAACGTTTATTTTCTTCTTCATTCACTCGATTGACAATAAAGTTATAATTCACTTCATTTAGTCTTTGACCATGGTTTCCTGTTTGCTTAATGCCGCCATTGGAATGAACACCAACTACTTCAAACTGAGCATTATAGATTGGTGAACCAGATTGACCACCGGTTGTATCGATATCATAAAATAGTAATGGATTTTCTAAGTCTGTAAAGTTAGATGTAAACAAATCATTTTCATGAGACCATTGCGTGTGGTTTTTCTCACCTGGATAGCCTGATATTGTGACATGGGTATCTGAAGATTCAAACTTTTTCAAAACAAATGGCGTTAAAATTTCTCCCAACTCTGGGCCATCTGGACGATCGTTTTGTTTGCCGACAGTCACGACCGCAATATCCGCATTCGGGGAAAAAGCTACATCAATCACTTTGAATTTGCCAAATGGTGTCGCACTGCCATCTCGACCTGGATAAAACCAAGCATCATCTTTGGCATTCGGATTTAATACTTTGGCATTCTTAAAACTTTCAGCCACATGATTATTGGTGACAATTGTATTAGTTCCAACAACAAAGCCTGTTCCTAAAGAAATATAGCCTGGTTTACTGGCAGGGGAAATGATTCTTCCGATTGACGCAAAAGGCGCTTCGGTTGTATCTGCCACTTCTTGCCTTCTGTCTTCAGGGTCCAGTAACGATCTTTTTTGTCGTGAATGACTTTCGGCAGGAACGATATACTCTTCTGCATTTGCAGAGAGGCTAAAACCGGCTATCAAAGTTACTAAAATCAGAAACAAAAAACCAGCACTAATTTTTCGTATGGAGAACTTTTTCATAAGATTATGCCACTCCTTATCCATTTTTATTTAATTGAGGAATTTTTTTCATTCATTGACCAGAACAGATTCACTTGGTTGGTTTACCTGAATGTCTTCTTTAGCTCCGATTCCAGCAGAGTTAAAGGCTGCTGACACCACTGAAGCTGCTTCATCGCCATATTGAACTTTTGCAGCAGCAAGCATCGCATCACGAGCATCACTGAATTGTGCTTTAGGTGTTAAGTAATTTACTAACGAGCTGTAGAAAATAGTCTGTGCTTTTTCAATGCCTAAGTTCTGGATAATGGTGTAACCAATCCGATTAATAATTCCACTGTTATAATGAACACCGCCTTGATCATAATAAGGCGTTCCTTTATACCGTGCTCGATCGTCGTATTGAGCCATGGTTTCTGGTTGTCCGTGTTTACTTGGCGTTTGTAAATTTCGAATACCTGTTTTTCGGTCAACACTCTGAGTATCCGCACCAATTTCTGGATTAGATGCACCCGAAATAATATAACCCATCAAATCAGAATAAGATTCATTCAACGCACCTGATTGTCCTAAATATTCTAAACCGGCAGTATGTTCCGTCACACCATGTGTCATTTCATGACCAACTACATCTAAAGAGGAAGCATACGTTTTTCCTGTTGGTGTACTTGTTTCACCATAACGCATTGCTTTTCCATCCCAAAAAGCATTGTCATAAGCATCTGGATGTTGTTCATCAACAACTGACAAGATGGGCATCCCTCGATCATCAATACTGTGTCGTTGGAAATGATCTTCATAATATGTTTTCACAAATTTTCCATGCGTATAGGCGTCAATAGCATTCTGATTTAATGTCGCTAGTGATGGCGCTTGAATAATAGAATAATTATTTTTGCCATCAACTACTGCATGGTAAACCCCTGTGTTATCCGTTCCGTGTAAAGCAATTCCCGTATTGCTTTTTTCAACTGGTACATTAAACGTTACTTGAAAAGAGTTTTTTAACGTTACTTCACTACCGACATGTTCCGTTAAATCTTGTTTTTCCATAATTGTTCCATCTGTAGCGTTCACTTTATAAACCAATGATACGGGGTCACCAGTTGGTGAAGAAGTTACTCTGACTTTATAAAATAATTGCCCTTCATTATTTACACGTTTGTCAATAGCTAAAAAGACAAGATCTTTAGTTTCTGGATTATCAGAAGCAACAATTTTTTTAACTCCTTCTTCACCGATTGCATCAACCGATTGAATTTTCACAACTTGATCAACTGGATTTCCTGTAACACTTGTTACTGCACCGTTTTTATCTAAATGAATAATCACATTATCTGAATCAACAGTAACGCCTTCCGTTTGCTTTTCTAACTTAAGATGCTTCATCCCCCACGCGTCTTCTTTTCGATCTACAACCGTATATTGTTCAGCAGCTGCCTCAGAAATTGCCTCCTTTTCCAACTTCGATAAAACTGTTGAAACTTCACTTTCTGAATAAACTTGTTCTTCTGCGGCTACAAAAAGTGAAGAAAATAGACATGAACTTCCAACAAAGATGCCTGTACCTAAAATGTATAAAATTTTATTTCCCTTCATCAAACAATTAACTCCTTCCCCAGTTTCCTTTTATTTCTTTTCCCAACAAAAGTATTGCTTTATCCTCCCTAATTTTTCCCGTTAAACGACCGCCCCTTTCCCTGCGTAAATATTTGTTGCTATTTTCATTATAGACAACTACCTAACCGGCACTATCTAAATTCCTTAATCAGCCGACATTTTTCCCTGTATTGCCCCTCATAACTCAATACCATAGCAAAAAAGTTGTTAACAAATTCATTCGTTAACAACTTTTTTACTGTTATGATTTTTTTCAATAATTAAATGTTGAGTGACCGCTCCTTCATTGAAGGACGTTTGCAAATCAAATTGATCTGAAAAATCAACAATTTCTTTTACATATAACAATCCCCAACCGTGCTCTTCTGGGTTACTTTTAGAACTAAATTTGGTTTTCTTCATAACCTTAAAATCAAATTCGGCTTGGACACTATTTGTTATCACAAACTCTTGTGTTTCATTTTTATTGAAAATTGAGATAGCGAACATTTTCAATTCTGATTTTGCACTGTTTTCAATCGCGTTATCTAATAGAATAGCCAACAAACGAATCACAACCATTAAGTCGATTGATGTATCAAGAATAAATACTTCTGGCACATCAACAATCACTTTTAGTTTTGCTTGCTTTGCGGTATTAATTTTCATACTTATGAGTGCCTTAAGTTCCATATTTTTCAAACGATTTAACTTCATAAGTTCAAATTCTTCATTATCAATAATTTTTTTGGTTGGTGCAATCGTTTCTTCATAAATTCTTTTGATTTCCAAAATATCTTCGTATGAAATAGCAATTTGTAAACTATACAATAAATTTTTATAATCATGACGAAACATCGCTAGCTCTTCGTTAATGGATTCTATTTTTTCAGTATAAATCGTTAAATTATTCAATAATTGAGTGTTGATACGTTGTTCTTCCAAATAAGCTTCAATGACTAAGCCAATCAGAATTAAAAATAAACCTACACTTATTAATAACTCCAATTTAGAACTATTTACCGTGACAAATCCTCGCATAAAGTCAGGTGAAATCTCTGGCGAAATCAAAAACACAAAAAGTAACAACAGAATCAACAATAAAAGTAAACAACCAAAAAAAATTCGGCTATTTTCTAACACACGATTTAATCTTAAAAAAACACTATTGGGAATTTTTAAAGCAATCCAGATATTTATAAGCAACAGAAGAACATTTGAGGCAATCCATAATAATTTATTTTGATAAATCTGTTGAAAAAAAACACTTAAAATCGTTTGCTCCGTGTAATTGATAAACGAAACCATAAGCAATGTAAAAACGGATAAAAATATCGCTTTAAAAATTGAGAACCTCTTTTTGTGAATGAGTAAAAATCCTGTAAAAATAACGACTGTCAGCGCATAAATCAACCAAGAGTAGCCCAACATTAATGCCGCAAACGAACAAAGATTAATGACAATAAGCAATGAAAGTAACGGTATTTTACATTCAATCTTGATCAATGTTACTCGTAAAAAGACAAAAACGATAAAGCTAGATACAAGCAAAACATTAGTAGCTAATAACGACAAAATCATTTTTCAATATTCTTTTTAGGTTTTTCAGTTTGTCCCATCCATTGTCCAAATATATTGGGCGAATTTTGATTTAATCTAGGCTTAGTTCCCACACCATCACTGACTTTTGCAACTCTTTTTTCAATAACATTTTTAATTATTTTTTTACCAAATTTCATAAAAACACTTCCTTCAATTAAATTTTTTGTTACAGGGAGTATCATCAGACCTTGGATGACGAGACCGTAGAGTATTACTGAAGCAATCTTTTCTTTGACAAACAGACTACATAAAATAAGTAAACACACCCTTATAAGGCTTTGCTTTTTGAGCACGTTTAAATCAGATGGTTGAACAGGTTCAATTGCTGTTCCTTGTGGCGCATACCAATAAAATAATACAACTAAGAGGCAAATCAATAGAATTTTATAAATAAACGGTAAGCTCACAGAAGAATTTTTCAATACAAATGGTATGGCGACATAGATAACAATGCTTTCTAGACGACAGAGCCATTTAGTTTTTGCATGCCATCCACCTGCGACAGGCCGTAAAAAAATCAGTACGACGTATACAATAAAGGTTTCGCTTAACGTCCCAAATAAAACTGATAAAATCAGAATCATCAGAAAATTAAATAAGCCAGAAAAATAAACGGTTAGATAATACTTTGTCCATTGTGTTTTTCCTGATTGATCTTCCTGATCCATATCCATAATATTTTTTAGAATCCAATCGATTAGCATATCGCCCTCCTCTTCAAGTATTGCACTAAATTATAACGAATATAGCGACTAATAGATAGATAATTCCTTAATTAGTCATTATCCCTCCCTAAGTAAGAAATAGTGCCTTGACCTGAGTATAATATCTTCTTGAGACTGGTACTTCCGTTCCGTCTCTCATAGTTAAAAGATGCGTTTTATAATTTAATTTTGACGCATATTTTTTATTGATGATGATTGATTGATGGACTCTAATCAAATCTGGATGCAGTTGTTCAATTTTTGATAACGTTCCATAAAATTCTCTTTTAAAATTTTTACCAACCATTGACACACGATGATCGTATTCCGTTTGAAAGAAATAAATATCATTAATATCCATTTTTATAGAAGACGCTTTTAAGTTAATGATAATATATTCACTTTTTGTCTTTATATTTTCTTTTTGTTGAATATATGCATCGACACATGTTTCAACTTCTTTTTGGAAATCTAGAAAATCCACGTTCTTTTGAATAAATTGAAGAGCTGAAACCATATATTTGTAGGAAGTTAAAACTAATTCTGTGTGAGTAGAAATAAATACAATCAGACTTTCACTGTCTGTTTTTCTGATTTCTTTAGCAACCTCAAATCCTGCCTGGATATGATTGTTCATTTGAATATCTAGGAAAAAGATATTTAGTTGGGCGTCCTGGTGTGCCACTTGTAATAATTCATCTGAACGTGAAAATAAATGGATTGTTTCATTATAAATATTTCTTGCATGTAGGATATTTGTTAACAATGCTTCTAACGCTTTTGCTTGAATAATTTGGTCTTCTAATATATAAATAGCCATTTGTTCACTCATCCCTTTCTCAAGAAGATATAAAATTACACAACAAAAGACAAATGATTATAATGTTCAATCAATTTATACACCAATAAAAGAGATAAAAAATTGATTGTCTGTTAGTATATTCACATAAATTTAGTATAGCGATTTCAGTAGTTTCCTGCAAACAAAAACATAAAATAACAAAGCATCAAGAAAGAGTACTTTGGACTATTCATCTTTTGCTAACGAATCATGAGGACTATTGTCTCTTCGTTGATGAAAAACAAAGAATCAACCGCCAAACTGTTCTTGTCATTTTATACATGACAAAATCAATTCATTGGTCGATTCTGGTTATTTTAATTTGTTAGTTCACACATGGATCATTGTGCTAATTTTTTACTTAAAAATCCACACTTCTTCCTGTTGAATGAGTCGCTTAAGCGCCAATGTAGGTCACGCCACTACTATAAGCAATTGCATTAGGTAAGACACGATACGAAATCGTTTGATCATTGATGACATTGCTTTCAGAAATAATGATTCCATCAGAAGTGACCGCTTCAACAAAAGCAACATGTCCATATTGATTATCTGCGCCAGCAACTCCTGGTTGGAAACTAATCGCACGACCAGCTTTAGGCAATGAACTAACTTGATAGCCTAATGCACGTCCTTTTCTTCCCCAGTCACTGCCATTTCCCATAAATTCATCCAAAGAAGTGCCCAACTGTTTGAAACGATTATAGACATACCACGTACATTGGCCCACGGGATAGCTACCACTTCGATTATAATTGATCCCATCATAGACTGGAAAATGCATTTGTTGCTGTTCCGCTTCCGACAGCTCATTTTTAGATTGGATAATCAAACCGTCCACTGTTTTTGGTAAATCAAATTGGGTTAAGTTATAAACCGCAATTAACGAATTTAATTTATTATCGTATTGCTTGTCTGTTGCATATTTACCTGTTAAAAAACGTGTTGCTTGAAGGTAGTTTTTGGCTTCCGAACGCCACGCTGGTTTATAAAAATCTTGATTTCCGTCAATCCCTTGTCGGAGTAATTGAACATAATCTTGCAGTGAGTCATTATAGCCACCGTAATCACGAAACCCAGCGGAAATTGTATAAAGTTGGCCCCTCTGATCAGCCTCTTTTGTTGAAAAGCTAACACTATTTCCTTGGAACGAACCTTTCACGCCAAAGAGATTATAATAAGGTTCTTTGGCTAGTTGACTTTCGCCAGAGCCACTTTCTAAAATAGCCTGAGCTATCATCACTGATGCAAAAACATCGTATTTTTCGCCAAGTTCTCTGGCTGTCTCACCAATTTTTTTAATAAACGCTGTGGTTTGTTCTGACTTCTGCATTTCAAATGACGCACCATATGTTGCTAAAACTTCTTTACCATACTCCGTTAATGTGAACTCCTTAAAAGGATTAGTCACTACCAAGCGTTTTTCCTCTTTTGAGTCTGGTTGTTGTTTGGCAGTATAGATATTCTCTAACTGACCAATTACTTCTGGTTCCTCTTTAGAATCCGCTTCCGCTGCGGCAATTAAATATTTTCCTTGGCCAAGATAAACACCATTTTGAAGCGTTTTTCCTTCAGCTGTTTGCCAAAAAATCAGATCACCAGGTTCTGCCTCCTCTATAGAACGAGCTTTACCAAATGTCATTTGTTCTTGCGGCGTACTGCCAATGTCTATTTTAAATAATTGTTGGTAAATTTTTTGGGCAAGGAAACTACTGGTCAATGCTTGCTCCGTCAAATTAAATTCTTTTTTTGTTTTCCCAACGTGTCTTAATGCTTCAGCCACCACAACTGCCCGTTTCTTTTCGCCAAAAGACGACAACAGTGGAAGTTCGTAGCCTTTTAAATTTGAGGAAGCGATTTCATCTACTTTGAGGGACGGATTTAACGATACAGCCTGATTTTCTTCAACAACGTTATTGGTGGCTTCAGGAACTTGAATAGGTTCTTCAGGTTCTTGCTTGGTCACAGGAACTTGTGGTGGTTGCGATTGTTCAACAGGCTGCGTGATTTCTGATGATACCGTTGGCTCTGTAGGTCCTTTTTTTGTTTCAGAATTAGTATTTGTGGTTGTCGTTTCTGTCGTTGAATGACTCGTTGATTCGGTAGTCGTATCGGTAAAACTACTTGATTCAGATGACGAACTACTAGTGGACGTTGTCGATGTAGCAACAGTTGTTTCGGTTACTTTTTCTTCCGAAGTAATTGTCGTTTCCGAGGACAGAGCTGTTTGTAGCGAGCTACTTGGTAATTCTGCAGCCAACGTAACAACTGGAGCGACTTCCAAACTCAGAAGAACGAGAATACTTGTTAAAACAAGTAGTTGATTCTTGATTTTCTTTCTTTTCATTCGTAAAAATCCTCTCCTATTACTTACTTGCGCATTTGCACACTGTTTTTGTACAAATGCGCCTTGTAAGTTAATGATACGCTAATTTTGGTCTTTTTTATTTTTGAAGAATAATTTTCCTAAACCAATACTTACTATCAATAGAAAACCACTGATTGACCAGATTGGCGAAACAACTTCATTTGCTTTTGGTAAAGTACCAGAAGTGATGGTTTTCGTTGTCGTTCCACCTGTTGCCGTGCCCTTTCCTGGACTGTTTACGCCACCAGTCCCGCTAACCGTGCCATGATTTCCATTGTTGCCTGTAGAGTTGCTACTGATTGGCTCTTCTGCCATTGCTTCAATGGCTTGTGCTAAAACATTTAAACATTTGTCCACAGCTTCTTGCGTCGCACTTGGGTCCTCAACAAGTGCTTTTGCTTGTTTAATTGCTTCAGCTAAAGCTTCTTGCGATGCTTTTGTAAATTGTTTTCCTGCTTTAGGTTTCAAGGTTTCTGCTTTTTGAAGCAGTTCTCTCAACTTTGTTTTATCCGCTTGAAGGACTTGTTCCTCTAAACTATCCAAAGCAGTTTTTACATTTTTTTCAGCAGTATCAATTTGTTCTTGCCGAGCATTTTTATCAGCTAAAATCCCTTCCGCTTGGTCAATTGCTTCAGTTAAGCGCGCTTTAGACTCGCTGGTAAATTCTTTTCCGGCAGATGGTTTGATTGCTTTTGCTTTGGCTATCATTGCCTCTAAGGCTTTTTTATCTGTAACTAACGCTTCTTCTTGTAACCCATCAATGGCACTAGTTAATTCAGCAACCGCTTCCTCAATCATTTTTTGATTAGCTGCTGGGTTTTTCAATGTGTTTTTAGCTGCTAAAAGCGCTTTTTGTAAATCTTGTAACGAGGAGGCAGTAAATTGGTGCCCTTCACTTGGAGTGACTTGCTGCGCTCGTTTGACAACTTCTTGTAATTGGTCTTTATTTACAAGTGGTACTTCTTTTAATTGAGCCATTGCAGTTTCCAATGCGTTTAGAGCCTCAGAGACTTCTTCTTTTGTCGCCGTTTCTTTCGCTACGATTGCTTCAGCCGCTTGAATTGCTTCTTGCAATTGTTTTTCTGTTTCTTTTGTAAATTGGTATCCTTCTTCCGGCTTTCTTCCTCGGGCTTGAGCGATTTTTTCTTTTAAGGTTTCCTTATCAACGGCGACGGGTTGTTCTTTTAATTGTGCAATTGCTTCACGCAATGTTTTAGTCGCTTGGTCTATTTCTTCTTGGGTAACTTTTTCTTGAGCAAATACTTTTTGAGCTGCTGCTAATGACTCTGCGAGAACTTTTTTAGTTTCTTCGGTGAATTCTTGCCCATCACTTGGTTTCTTCGTTAGCCCCTCTTGAATTGCTTTTTCTAAATCAGCTTTATTCGCTACATCAGGCATTTTTTCCAACTGTTCTACAGCCTTTTTTAGGTTTTCCACAGCAGCAGAAACGTCTGTCTGTGTGGCTTGTTCATTGGCTAGAACAGCTACTGCCTCATCTAAGACTGGTTTAAAAATTGCCCAAGTTTCAGGCGTATATTCTTTTTCGACACGTGCTTGATTTAGCGTAATTAGCGCTTGTAATAACTCTTTATCTACTAGCTCTGTGGGCTTCACTGTTACAGAAAAATCTGAAAGTGTGGCTTGTTGGAATCCTTGGCCTACTAATAAGCCTTGACTCATATCAAATTGTAATGGCTGCTCAACAGTTGTCGCACGTTTTACGCGAGTTGTTTCTTTTACTTTAACTTTAAAGGTAACTAAGTCCATTGAACCATTTAACAATTGTTTATTTCCTTGATTACTAAGAACTAAATACAGATTCTCCACATCATTTGAATGTTTCCGATATTTAGAATAATTTTCCATTTGTTTTGTATTATTCGTGGTTGCAGGCTGACCGACAAGTTCAAATTTGCTAGAATCAAAGGACATTTTTGTGCTTAACGCATTAATGTTTTTTAAGTCTTGACCTTTAAGTGTAAAGGTTAATGTATCGCCAGGAAGATAGGTATCCTTGCCATTTTCATTAACCACAGCAAGGGATAAACCGCCCGCAATTTCTTCGACATCAGGTATCTCAATTCCGCCATCTAATTGTCGTAAAACATAACTGATATCATAAGCATCAATTACCCCATTTTTATTTAAATCACCTTTTTCAACATAGCCATTAAAGTCACTGTCCACCGATTCTAAGCCTGTATAGTTTCGATAACTCGTTGCATCATTTTCATCAATCGTTCCATCGTTAGTAATGTCTCCATGTAAGATTCCTTCTGTTCCTGGTTGTTTGTAAAAGAGCATCTCACGACCAGAGCCAAAATTACCCACCGATTTTAATACCTTCATTTCAACAAAACGATACGCTTGGTCCTTCGTTTCAATGGTTTTTGTCAAAGCATCTTGCTTCCAGTTAATAGGTTCTGAAAACTCTGTCCAATTAGCTCCATCTTTCGACGTCCGATACTGGAGTTGCAAAATATTTCCGTTGCCGGCATTGTCTCTTGGCAAGTATTCAATTTTATCCATTTGATACTCCGCACCAAGATCAAATTTTAAAGACAAGAAATTTCCATCACTTGGATTAGCGATGCCGGTTGACCAGTTCGTATGCCAACCTGTACTCAAATCTTTATCTGTTAATTTCTTCAATTCTGCGCCTGGTTGTTCTGGTAAATTACTTGTTGCTTTGACTTGATTAATTGTTTCTTTATAGGGATCATCTTGTGTTTTTCCTTTAATCGGTTCACTCCATTCAGAGACCCCGTTTTTTCCAACAGCTCGAACTCGAAAAGTATGTTCGCTTAGGAAGGAAAATCCATCAAATGTTGCTGTATTCGTTTGAATATTTCCGAAAACAGTCCCGTCACGCTCTACTTCATAGCTTGTTGCCTCAGTTATTTGATCCCATTGAAGAGTCAAAGAAGATGGCGTTGTTTTTTCTTCATTGATTGCGACATTTGCCGGAATAGTTAACTGGTCATCGACCGTTGTATTTCCTCCGTCAACCGTTCCTTTATTAATGAAACCTTTGACAGTTATTTGAACATCTTTGGCGGTCACAGATTGTTTCGCTAGTTTTACTGATAACGCTGATTGGTTCAGTTTTTCTCCTGAAGCTTCAGAAAGATACTGATTCACTTGGAATTCTTTATCAAAATAATATAGATTTGTGCCAGCTAAAAATTCTTCTTTATTAGCTGCTTGTTTCAAGGTTACTTCTGTTCCCCCCACCATTGCTGTTACGCTTTCGGGCGCTTCTGAAGCTAGCAAATCAAGCGTGGTGCTTCGTTCATCAACAAAGCCTTTGTAACTTCCTTTTGTCGGTTCGATAGTAACGGTCAGATCCCCTTTTTCGTTTGATTTAGGGCCTTGACTATTTATTTTAGTCGTAGCTGATTGCCCAGCTTCATAACTAGTTGAAATTCCGTCATCTTCATACATATTAAAAGAAGTGGCGCCATTTGGATAAATCAAGAAAGATCGTTGACCCCGTTGGATTTCCTTTGGATTGTTGTTTGGATTCGTCATTGGGATAATACTGCCATCTTTGACGAAAACAGGCACCTTCCACAGCGGTGTTTTTACTCCATTTAAGACACGGCCACCTTGATATTTTTCGCCTGTAAATAAGTCAACCCAGACTTGTTTTTCATCTGGTAAATAGATTCCATCACGGATTGAATTTCCTGCCTCATCTTGATTGCCATTATAAATTGGGGCAACGAGTAAATTGGGTCCCCACATATATTGGTATTGAGAATCTTTTGTATATGCTGTTCCTTCATTAGGAAATTCTAAAGCCATGGCCCGTACCATTGGTAGTCCATCAACTGATTCCTTGGCAATACTGTAGTTATAAGGCATCATCATTGATTTTAATTTTAGATACGCTCGGTTCAAATCTGTGGCTTCTTGATCAAAAGCAAATGGCGTTTTTGGATTGGAGCCCCAGCCGTCCATATTTAGCTGCACTGGTGTAAAAGTTTTCCATTGGAAATCACGTATGTTGACCTCTTTATTTTTTCCACCAAAAATTCCATCCATATCTGAACCGACATTTGGTTGTCCAGACAACGAAGTCCCGATATATGTTGGGATATGGAAGCGAATATATTCCCATTGACCACCCGTTTGATCGCCTGTCCAAATACCAGCGTGCCGTTGGGTTCCGGCCCAACCATCTAATGAAACAATCATCGGACGAACTGCGCCGTCTGTTTCTTTTACAAAAACATTCGCGGCATCTTCTACACCATTTAAGCCAAAGGAATACCCATACCCGACCCACGCCACGTCAGTTTTGAGGGCTTTAACACCAGCGACACTAACTTCTTTCGCAATATCCCGTTCTCCTTTTTTAGGATTTTTAGGATCAGCTGGATGGAGATTAGATTGAGTCCATAGCCCCACTTCAACACCATTTGCTTGAGCATAATCAGTAAATTCTTTTAAGTTTTGTACATCGCCATCCAATGAATCTGTTTGACCATAGCCAGCACCGTAGCCGTCATTTGGCAAGAACCACCCTAACGGCATATCGTTTTTCTTATATCGATCAATAACTGCGCGTGCAGAAAATTGATAATTCTCTTTTTCTCCATTTAAAGATTCTAACGTGCCATTTAAGTTTCCTAAATCGCCTGGTTGGTATTCTTTGTAAAAATTACCATCTTCAAACTTAACTGCTCCCGCGGTTCCTTCTGCTACTTTCACCCAATAGTCCCGATTATACGCGTTTAAATGTGCTTCATAGAACCCGTATTCTGGCATCAAAGCTGGTTTCCCAGTTAATTCATAGTAATCTTTTAAAATACCTGCTGAGGAATCATTAAAGAAATAAAAAGCATCAAAATCTGTTCCTTCGTGCGTTGTTGTGGTTGTTTGTGGATCATGACTGCCAAAATCATAGTTGCCAGGTTTCCATGTATTTCGAACAACGCCATACCCTGCAGTTGACCAATAAAATGGGTTAGGCGATGCTACTCCGCCATCTACCCAATTGTTCGTATTGACAATCTGGATAGCTGTTCCTTTGTGCGTAAATCGACCATTTTGAGTTCCTCCGCCAAAATAATTTTCTTGACTACTTTGTTTTAACGTTTGTGTAGCTTTATCATTTTTAAAGGATAGCGGAGCGGTTTCTTCTAAAATGACTTGATTCTTTTTCTTGTCTAGAACCTTCATTAAAGCGCTTTCTTTTTCGAATATAATTTTTAAACCATTATTTTCTAGAATAAATTGGTTTCCTGAATCTGTGACGTTCGTTTGCTCAAAGGCTTGTGTACCATAGTCGGCCATTGTTTTAGCCGTAATTTTCGCAACATGCTTTGGATCATTTGGCGTTGGATATTCTTCAAATTTACCAGTTGGATCTAGATGATAGCGAAAAAGATGGTCGTTTAAAATACTAATTTGTGCTTTTTTTCCAGAAGCATACGTAATGACAAAGTTTTTCTCCGCTTTTTCAATCGACACAATTGCTCCGACTGACGTTGCTGAATCAGCTACGTCTTCTTTTGCTGTTTGCTCTTGCGCATCAACCACTTGAGAATCCATCGTAACAAACGAATGGAACGCCAATACAGACGAACTCACTAATAAAAATGTCAACCAGTGCTTTTTACCGTAAATTTTTTTACCCTGATACTCTTTGTTCATTTTTTCCTCCTTAAAATTGCTCCCCATAGAATAGTTCCGACACAATTACTCACAAAATCCAAAACCCAACAAAGTTTTATCCAGATGAAAAGTCATAACGATTTTCTTAGTTTACTGAGACTGTTAGAAAGTCAGTTTCAGTAACCCCTCCATAAACACATCCTTTCAATAAATTATTAAATGAAAACAATCTATTTTCATCTTATATAAAAATTTTAGTACAGAATCACAATTCCCTGATGAATGCGTTTTCATTTATTGACTACCAATTTTTCACTTTTTTAATAACATAATTATCGTATGATGGTTTTTTTGTGTTTGTCAACGGTTAATTATAGCAGCCACCATTAACAAGTATTAACCCTTGATAAACCTGTTAATTCACTTATAATGATGATTTTATTGCGAAAATATCCACATCAGAAAAAGAAAGACTTTTTTCAAAAATCTAATACCTGTTGCTCAAATTTAGTCTATTTAAAAATATTAAACACCCTCCTGCTCAGCAAGAGGGTGTTGATTACTCGTTTTTTAGTGATTGATTTGACTTGCTGGTGTGAAAAGCAAACTAATGATGATGCCAACTATCAGTACCGCTAGCAATATAAAAATTAACTTTCCAAACCGGTGATAGGGATTGATCGAAAGCCCAATTCCATAAACTTTCGGAACCCATAAAGGAGGCCTTGGATTATCTTTTTGATCTTTATAGGCTATCTTTAAAATCTGCCACGCAAAATACAACAATGGTAAAACCATAATTACCCCAACTATACCTAGCCATTTTGCTAATAAGTCACTAGTATGCAAAAGACTGATTGTCAGAATTGGTACAAACAAAAGAATAAAGCTAATTGTGGCTCCCACTTGTGCTTGCTTAAGCAGTCGTCTCTCACGGAGAGTAAGATTCGCAAACATTCCATCCATCCTTTCATGGTTTTCAGATTAAATCAACGAATCACTAAAAAACTAAATTAACTGCGAAAATCAATGACCATTCGCCCGCGAATTTTTCCTTGTTCCATTTCTTCAAAAATAGCATTAATTTCTTCTGGTTGGCGTGTTTGACAAACAGGAACAACTTTTCCTTCTGCACCGAATTGGAAAGCTTCTCTTAAATCTTGACGGGTTCCAACTAACGATCCGACTACGTGAATGCCATCAAGAACAAGACGTGGAATAGATAAATCCATTGTCTCAACAGGCAATCCAACGGCGACAACCGTTCCCCCCGCACGGACTGCATCGACTGCGCCATTAAATGCTGATTTAGCTACCGCAGTGACTACTGCTGCATGGACACCGCCAATTTCTTTTTGAAGTTGTGCAGCAAAATCAGGATCTTTAACTGGACTAATTAAAAGATCCGCACCCATTTCTTTCGCAAAAGCTAACTGATCATCATTCACATCAACAGCTACCACTTTGGCATTAAAGACATGCTTGGCATATTGTAAAGCTAGATTACCTAGCCCACCTAATCCTGAAATCATTAGCCATTGACCTGGACGAATCCCAGATTCTTTTATCGCTTTGTAGGTTGTTACCCCTGCACAAGTAATAGAGGAAGCTGGCTCTGATGCTAAATTTTCTGGCACTTTCACTGCATAACCGTCTGTGACGATGCATTCTTCGGCCATGGCACCATCAACTGTATATCCAGCATTTTTTACTGAACGACAAAGCGTTTCTCGACCAGAAGTACAATATTCGCAATGCCCGCAGCCTTCATAAAACCATGCAACAGATGCACGATCACCAATTTTTAAACTAGTAACGTCTTTTCCAACCTCCGTCACAATCCCAATTCCTTCGTGACCTAAGGTACAACCGCTAACATCGCCAAAATCTGCATTCTTAACGTGTAAATCCGTATGACAGACACCACAGACTTCCATTTTCAACCGCGCTTCATTATCTTTCAATGGACGCGATTCTTTTTCAACAATTTTTGTTGTTTTTCCTTTTGCTGCGACAATTGCTTTATACATGGTTCTTTCCTCCTTGTTTCTATTGTGAATCATTGAACAATAATAATATAATACTACTTTCCAAAATAAGGAACACCAATGACTTGCGTAAATTAACGCTAATTTGACAGTTTATCCTTGCTAGACAGCCCTTCTTCCCTTATATCATAGATAATTCATACTGGCATGATTTTTTCTGCATAATTGTCAACTATTTTAAAGGCAGGTTTTACAACCTCATTTTTCCCTTCTTTTTTCCCAAGATATAGCAGACGGTACCTAAAATAACTAGAATTAAAAAGGCCATGAGGTACTTAAGCCAGTGAAGGTTTTTGACTTTATGATCAACAGAACGCTTATTATACTGATCAGCTTGCTTTTTGTTTATCGTGAAATCTTTTGAGAACGTCCAGCTCCCCTCATGGTTTTTCAACTTAATGGTATAGGTATAGTCTCCAGGTTTAAACGAATCTTTCAGTAAAATAGGCAGGTCAAACCTTGTGTTTGGTGCAAAACTCAGATTATTTTTCTTTTCGTGAATGATCGTTTTGTTTGTTCCTTTTTCTTTAACAAAAAAATCTCCTTCGACTTTTGACAATAACTTCCGCTGTGGATTTTTAATTTCCATCGAAACAGTATTGTGGCGGTTAATTTGCCCAATTTTAACAGAACCACTTTCTAATTTTGCAGGTATGGTCTCTGCTGTTTCATTCACCCGAATAGCAATCGTATGCATATAAACATTTTGAATCCCACCCTTGCTTTGGTCCCCAGCTATCTCTACAGGTCGAATCGTCACTCCACCTAATAAAATTCCTGAGAATAACTTTTCTGGCATCGTTATTTGAAAATCAATCGTTTGTGATTGTTTACCAGGAACACTAATATCCTTCCTATTAGGACTAATCAAATCACTAAGTACCAAACTCATCGATGGATCTTTTTCAAAGCTACTTTTTGTATAGTCAACTATCCCATTACTATTTGTTGTTGCTGTATTTACCTGAACTTTAAATTTTTGAGGGTTCGGCGTAGTATTGGTTATCGTTAATTTGAATGTATCTTTTTGTTTCGGAGTTAATGTCATATCAAAAAAATTACTGGTTTTGTTATTTTGAGTTGCTCCGAAAACGGGTGTGACTGTATACGCATTCGCATTGTCAATTGTTGCTGAACTATTGGTATTAGACGGCTCTGCCCAGGCACGCATCGCTCCACCTAAACAGAGAATAGTCAATATAAAAAGTATCTTTAAAATTCTTTTCAATTTATCTGCCTCGTTTTCTTACATCGTTTTATGTTAAATTCTTAGGCGGGTGCTCCATCGATGGCATTCCAGACGATGGTCCCAGAGTAGGTATTTGCAGCAATACTTTTAGGTATATTTAACGTTGCATTTAAATCGGCTGTCGTGACAGTGTCTGATAAACGGATATCACTTTTATCTAGCGAAATAATGGTTGAAGCATCTGTGGTTAAATCAACGCCCGTAAAGGTACCTTTTTCAGAAGATCCGTCAGGTTTTTTAGTGTCTAAATGAAGTGTCATTCCGTCTAAGCCAGTGACACCTTTTCCTTTATCTTCTAAATTCGCTGTCAGATACCAACCTGTATTCGTTGTCCCACGATTATCATTAATGATAAGTTGTGACTTGCTTTGATCTGGTTGCGTATGATCTTGGCCGTCTTTTGTCACCGTCCCAAAGTTAATTTGTGCTAATGGTGTAATGGTTAATCCGCCACCCAAAACCGACACATTCGCTGTGGTATTGGTATTATCAGCCGCATTCACAGTTTGTTGTCCAATTAAAAAAATCCCCGTTCCTAAAGTGACAGTTAAACCAATTATTTTTTTATTCATTATTTTTCCTCTTTTCTTTATAAAGTCCGACGATTAATGTACCTCCGAGTACCACGATCCCTAAAAGCGTCTCTTGAGACGTAATCTCGTTTGTTTTTGGTAAAAAATTAGGTTGTCCTCGTGAAGTTGGCATATCGTTAGTCTGCGGTATAAGCTCATTGGGATGTGGAACAATATCCTCACTCTCTTTCACTATTACCATGACTTTTGTGCCAGCTTGTGCGTCAGTTGTCTTGTCTTCAGCTTGTGCTTGAATTGGCAAACCAAGAATAAAGGCAACAAACAATAAATCATAGATAAACCATTTCACAGCTATTCCCTCTTCCCTTACGGTGTTGCTTCTAAGTTCCAAATTAACTGAGCTTCATATTTATCAGCAGGTGTGACTTTTGAAATAGTTAATGTGGGCAATAATTGTAATTTCGTCAAAACTTTTTTATTTTTGATAGATTGGTTACTTACATCCGCTACTAATTGTTGCTCATCGTTAACCATAATATTTTGCTCAGTTGTTACATAATCGACTGACTTTGGATTTAGCGTGAGATCAAGCCCTGCGTCTTTCCACGCTTGTGTTTTCTGATCATTTAAATTATAGGCTACTTCAAGCTGCCAGCCAGTTGTCCGATTAGGATCCCCCGTATCTTCAATGTTCATCTCACAACTTTTTAATGTCTGTGTTTGATCTTGGCCATTAAATTTTACGTTCTCAAAAGGCATTAGTTGTTCAGATAAGTGATAAAAGTCTAGACGATTAGAGTAATAGTAGGTCCAATCAACAGTAACACTTTTACTAAAACCTACTATTTTAGAGATATCATAAGTAATTCTATAGATGCCCGCTACTTCATCGTTTACCTGCTTAGGCGTATAGCGAATCGTTATCTTACTATAAGGAATGGACTGTCCATCATTATCTGTTGCACTATCAAAAAGACGTTTTGGATCGAAGGGCGTCCCTACAGAAAAGCTGCCGTTATGTGCACCAATATGAGCTGAAGAGGGAATGACTTCTAGTGCAGTCTGCGCCTCTAATCCTAGGTAGTTATAATCAATTTCATATTTACCAACCACTTTTGTATCCACCGCATCTACTGGGACCTTTTGCTCTCCGTCCAGTTTATATATGGTGACACTTACGTCTCGAAAATCACCTTTTTTACCATCTGGTGTTTGTAGGCTAGTCACTTCACTTTCTGGTTGCCATTGAGTATATTGATAAACCGTATCTTGAGATTTAACTTTAATTTGCGCTTGATCAATGTGTACAGCTAAACTTTTCTCATTTGAGTAGCTTTTAGATGTATCATCAACATCAAGAATTCTAAATGTTAATGTGTAATCTCCTGAAGTTGGTAAAGCATCTGCTAAACAGTTAAAACTAACGCAATCATCTGTGACTGGTAAATTTTTTAAATCTTGCTCCCCAATTTTATGAAAATCAGTTTGGGCAGCACCTGAAACTTTTTCTTCAATCTGAACTTTTCTAGTTGTCGGAGCCTTAACGGTTAGTTCTACTGGTATCTTTTGTTGCGGGTGAAATGTTGTTTGACCTTTAACAAAAGCTGCCCTTTCTAAACTTGGCACTTGGTATGGATCTGTTGTGACGCGCATATATGTTTTATCTGTGGGCTCTGAAGAATCCGTTCCTGGCGGATTGACTAACGGCAGCCCACAACCATCTTTGCCACTAAATAAATAGGTTGTTAACCCGTTTTGTTGTTGTGAAGAGACATTCACATTGGCCTTAGGATCAACTGTGTGAGTATGAAAATTAACTACACGCGCAAACCGTTGAGCAACATACCCATCTGTCCAATTAAGCGGATTGTCTTGTCTTTGGTTCATCGTAAACTTTGGTGATAAAAAATCCCCTGGTAACATCGTTTTGCTTTCAGGTATTTCAGGATATTTAGAGGCATCTTGGGTATTGTAATTGGATAATGGATTGTCTTTATCGCCGCTGTCCCATGGCGAGATATAAGAAGACCAAGTAGCCACTTTCCCAGTGATTCCAGTGATAATTTGATGATTCAAATTATTTGGATCTTGCTTTGCTGCTGCCGCTAAACTTGTCGCACGTAACCACATATCCGAACTAAACAATAGCCAATTATGATTAACCGTATTCGTTGTATCTGATTCGTAAGTTCGACCAAAAAAATCTGCCGACAACGAAAATTGATCACTTTCAGTACCATCTGACAAAACATTTGATACTGGTAAGCGATGTTTCGTTAAATTTTTATTGAGGGAATAATCCTTTGAATCGCCATCCTTCATTAAAGTAGCAACATCTAAATCAAAATGAAGTTCAAATTTTATGGCCGATTTGTCAGGTTCATGTCGCCAAATTTCATAAAGTTTAGTAAAAGAAAAATTAATAGTGTCCCCCCGTTCACAAAACATCACCTGATGCTCAGTATCAATTCCGCTATAATCTTGATCAGGATCACCCCATCCCGGTGAACCATCTTCTGAAGAACCGTTAAACGTCCGCATTCCTTTTGTGTTAACAATTGGTATTTGTGTGTTTTTTTGTCCACTAATTGAATAAAAATTTTCTGGATTATCCGCAAAAGCCTTGTCATAAGCCGCTTTAAAATTATCTGCACTTATATTTTCTGGCAAATGAAACATCAGTCCATATTGCATTCCTACAGTACCAAAAGAAAGAAACTTCAATGCTTCTGTATGAGAAGTGTCCACTGTTCCGTATAATTTTACGTGTAATTTTCCTCCAAATGATCCATCAGGACCACCACCACCGTCATGGCTTATCTCCATTCCATAAGGTAAATCAGTTCTCAAATCAATGGCTATCCCTCCCGCTTGATAGAGCGAAGCTGCCTCGCATTCTTGAAAATGCACGCTCAAAAAACAAGAAATCGATACCAATAGTAGACAAGAGTAAAAGAAATAAGCAATGCTTTTTTTCTTTTGTAGGTTGGCATTTTCATTTTTAATTGTTCGTTGATTTTTTTCATTGCTTACTCACCTTGACCTTTTTTGGAATTAGAAACTAAATAATAATTATTCTAACTACTGCTAGCTTATCAACATTGAAATTGCTTTGCCACACACAATTAATGTATAAGGCTGTACATTAATTGTGATGGCCGCTTCTTATTGCGCTTGTGTTAACATATCAATACAAAAATTTAAAGAAAGTAGACTACAATGAACCTAAATTTTACTTTTGGAGGTCCATAACATGTTTCCATCCTACCTAACGAATGAGCTAGAAATTTTATTTTATATAGTCAAGCGAGCTCATACGTCATTAAATGAAATTTCTTCCAATTTAAAAATTTCAAAAAGAACGGTCAAGGAAAATCTGATAAAAATAAATCAAGAATTCGAGGATACTTATCAAATCCAACATTTTATTGTCTCTAACAATAATGGCATTGTTTGTGTAAATCCAGCGTACCGAAAAAGCGCGGTCGAATACGCCTACACGTTAAAACTTAATCTTTTAAAAAACAATGTACAATTTAATTATTGCGTACAATTGGTCACACATTCTTCCATTGATAAAAACGAATTAATTAAAGTTTTATATATTTCTGAACATTATCTGGTAAAAATCACGAAACAACTGAATAACTTTTTTAAAATTTTTGATATAGTAATCGTTAGTATTAAGGGTATTTATCAATTAACTGGCAATGAATTATCGATTCGAGTGTTTTCTTTCATTTTCCTACAAGATTCCTTTCAAGAATTGGCTTGGCCTTTTTCTAAAATAAGTCTTGAAGAAATAAAAAAAAGTCTACCCGATGAACTTCTTGAACGATCCTATAAAAATGTCCGAATGAAGAAAAGAGCGTTTTATATTTTATATGCGATATTTAAAACTAGAACAAGTGCACAAAACTTCTTAAAGATGCCGCACTCTAAAAACCTGCATTCTTTTTTTATTCTGATCAATCAATACAGTCATGTGACTTTATTTTTTCTTGAACACTCTTTCGCTGACATTCAATGCGAAACAAGAAAAACTGAAATTTTATACTTTAATTTTTTATCTCGCATTTTTATCCCTTATATCTTTTCGGAAAAGCAAACGAAACAAATAGAAAAATTATTTATAGAATCTAACCATCCTTATTGTGTCTTATCAAAAAAATTATTTAAGCAAGTAGCCTACTTACTGACAAATCAGCATGATTATCAATACGTTTACTATCTTTCTATTTTTAATGCTTGGTACTTTTTAACGGAGGGCAATTATTATACTTTTTTAACACTTTATTTACCGCAGCCAGAAATTTGTACTCCGTCAGATGTGGCATACTTTAATCGAATAAAACGAACGGTGGCAAAATTAGTTCACCAAGAAACGCATTTAGAGTTACTCAGTCAACTGCTTTACACATTGTCTGTGTCCGAAAAAAAAGTACAAGTGAGAATCTATTTACAAATTATCAAAGATTTTTATGCAAGTTATTTTATTAAAACACGGTTATCCTCCTTATATAATACAAACGCAATCTCTATTACCGAAGACTTCACAAATGCGGATATCATCATCACAGATTCCTTCGAAAAAGCTACTTCTAATCAAGATATTTTCTACTTAGATTCCATTGAAAATGAAGAAAGTTGGCATGAGCTTACAGAATTTATTCAACAAAAATATATGGCTAAACTTAATGTTGGACTATAATTGTGAGTTTTCTTAAAAAGAGCAAATTTGAAAAAAAAATTTAGAGGTGTATACTAGCAGAGGAATAATTTTTTAGCTTTTAATAAATTTTTAAAGAAGGAATGTTTTGTGAAATTATCTATCAAAAATTTTTTTGAGGTCTTCTTAGAATCGTCTTGGGCGTATAGTCGCCCTATACTAACTTTTGATACAAGACAGAACTGGTTTGCCCTTGTTCTTAGTATCATTATTGCAAATGCTGTTGGTGCTGTTCTAACAATAGTCTTTCCTTTCGCTTTTGTTTTAGTAAATGTTGGTAGCTTTTTGGGCACTGTAATTTGTGTCTTACCACGACATAGCTCTCCACAAAGAAGTGCCATAGATGGTATTTTAATGATTTTTCTTGGTGCCAGTCTGGGGATACTTTTACAGTCGTCAAGTATATTCATTATTTTATTATTCGTCCTTGGTTTGTATTTTTCGGGGATTGTAAGAAACTTTAGTATTGGTCTGTATATTCGATGTCTCTTTGGGACCATTTCTTTACTAGCTGGTGCGCAATTAAAAGGCAATTTGTCTATTGGTCAAACTTTTGAAGGTCTGGGTGCAATAATTTTAGGTATGTCCATCCTTTGTTTAATCTATTGTCTTTATTCTAAGCCGCAAAATAATGAAGCACGAAAATTAGTAGCCGATTTATATGAACAATTATATTTATTAGCACAAGGAAAACCCGCACGCTATGTCCATTTCAGAATAAAAGTACGCGAATCTGTTGAAACGATGCCATGGGTCAATCATCAAAAAACACCATGGATTTATCCCTTGGTTTCACAAGCAGATGCAATTGCAGGCTCGTTAGATTCAACCAATGCAGCTGAAAATCTTCCTGCTTTAAAAGCAATTCAACTCTTTTTAAAAGGAGAACAATTAACCCTACCTCTTCAAGAATTTGCTTCAGCAAACACCGAAATAAAATCAGCAATCCTTTTGATACAAAACAAACAAACCTCTAAAAAAATCTCATTTAAATCTTTCTTACCCACAAAAGAAGGACTTGCAGAAGCCAAAGAGATCCTTCATTCTTATAAAGGCAGCTCTGCTAGATTCGCAATTCGTTTAGCTTTAACAGGTTTAGTGTGTCATTTTTGTTCGCTTATACTTAATTACATGTACCCTTTGCCTTTAGCTAATCACGAATTCTGGGTAGTTATTTCTGGTTGTTTAATGGTTATGCCAGGTTATCATGGTACACTCGGTAAAATCACTTCAAGAACTATTGGTTCTATTTTAGGTGGTTGTTTAGGCATTTTTTTGTCTCAATTAATTGCTAACTTAACAAACCTAAATCCTTTATGGCCAATGCTATTGTCTTGTTTGCTAGTTATATTGTATGAAACCGTCCGTAAATTAAGTCAAGCATTTCTAATGCTAAGTGTGACCACTTGGTTAACTTTCACATTAGGTGGTAGTTCTGCAGGCTATACAAGAGTTTTTGATGTAATTATTGGTGCGCTGATTGCTTTTGTTATGTTTTTTATTTTCCCAACATGGCATAGTCAAGTATTACGTAAAAATATCAACAGTTGGTCAAAAACGATCAGCTCTATTTTGCTAGCGTTAATCAATGAAGAGACCACGTTACCAAGTGATGCTTGGGTACTAGCTTATCGAGTACAACGTAGAGTAAACTATTCTATTCAAGAAATTGTTCTTGAATCTCCTATTTATAGTAACGATGCCTCTGCTGAAAGCTTAATGCAACAAAAACAACTAAATGATCAACTGTTGAAAATGCAAACTGCTATGGAAGAGCTTCTTTTAGAACTTATGAAAACACAATACTACTTAAAAAAATTAACGCCAGTTAGGCCGGACACACTAAACACTGAGTTATTTAACTATTCACAGCAAATACTTTCACTCACGAATCCCAAAAATAATCGACTAATCAACCAGTCCGAACAATCCATTTATTTTCCTCAAATTGAACAATCACTGGTAATCTTAAAAAATTCTACAGCTAATTTCTTTTTAGCAAATATCAAATGATTAAATAGACAAAAAGCCTAGGAAAAATCCAAAGGGAATTTTTCCTAGGCTTAAAAGTTGATAATCTACTGGCAGAGTAATCAATGAAAACAACCGACCTAATCGAGCAGAAAATTTGGTTTTTGTAACGGAATACCCCTGTCCTGACTCCGTTACACCGACTCAATTTTATAAACTTATCTGTCTAACATTCACAAAAAACTTTTTTTTCAGTTTCAGTGAGGATATCATTCATTCGGCCAGATTTAAATCCTTCTAAGTCAAAAGTTACATAATTAAATCCTTGTTTTTTAAGATAATCTGCAATTTTTTCTCTGTTTTCTAATAACAGAGAAAGTTTGTCTTCTGGAATTTCAATCCGTGCTAAATCATGATGTGCTCTGACACGGACAATTGGAAAACCTATTTCCCGTAAATATTTTTCACTAGCAAATACTTGATCAATAGCTGAGCGTGTTAACTTAATGCCATAAGGAATTCTTGAAGCAATGCTACATGAGGCAACTTTACTCCAATTGGAAATACCTGCGTCTTTAGCAAGTTGACGTATTTCAATTTTATATAATTTAGCTTGTTGTAGCGGACTGATGACCCCTTCTTGATCTCTTGCTCTTAATCCAGGACGAAAGTCAGTATTATCATCCATAATCATCCCATCGGCCAGAACATCAAATCCCTCTTTCTGAATAGCCGAACGAATAGTTTTATATAATAATTTTTTACTGTAGAACCAGCTATTAGGGTTATTTGCAACAATTCTATCATCCGCTAATTCGCTCATTTCAAGGCCTAACACATTTGCTCCCAACCCATTAGCTAAATCAACCGCTTTATCAAACTCATCATCAGAAAATAATTCTGAATTTACAACAACCGCAAGTACATTTTCAGCACCTAAAGTGTCCAAAGCTTTTTTTAGCAAGTAAGAGCTATCAATTCCACCTGAATATGCAACAGCCAACTTATCCATTTTTTGTAATTCGCGAACTAAATTTTGTTCTTTCGTTTTCATGACAGACATTTAAACCATCTCCTATTGATTTTCTTTTACATAATTAATTATAGACATCTCCACAATAGAAAAAATCACGATTCATAGTATCAATTATTGTCAATATTTGTACACTTAATACCGTTTTAAATGTTGTAACAAGTTAGCATTGGCTTCTATCTCTTCCTTTGAGTACCTTGTAACAGCCGAATCAAACAATATAATGGAATCAGCTTCCTCGCAAATACTCAAATAGTCATGGGCGGAAAGGATAATTGTTTTACCAAGTTGATGCAGATTTTTTATTATCTTTTTAAATAATTTTTCCGATTCTTTTGTCAACCCAGTAAACGGCTCATCTAATAAATACACGTCTGGATTCATTACTAACAGACTAGCAAAAGCCACTTTTTTCTTTTCTCCTCCCGATAATTGATAAGGCACTTGATTGCTTAAATGGGTAATTTTTAATAAATTCAAACAATCATTAATTCTTTTTGCTGTTTCATGCTCGGATAGTTGGAGCTGTCTAGGGCCAAATGCCAATTCGTCATAAACTGTCGCATTAAATAATTGTGTGTCCGTCTCTTGAAATAATATACCCAAATGAGCATAATACTTCTTTTTATGAATAGGGTCTTTTTTCCAGTCCGTTAATGATTGTTCCATAAAATAAATCGTTCCCTCGGAAGGTTTTAAAAAACCTGCGAGCAAATTTAAAAAAGTGGATTTTCCACTGCCGTTATCTCCCATCAAAACCAGATATTCTCCTCTGGCTATTTCCAAATTACAAGGCGAAAAAACAGGCTTCGTTTGATAGCGATAAACCAAATGATTTACTCGATACATATTAGTTCCTCCCTAAATAAAGCAACCCCCCGAAAAATAAAAGATAGACAATACTAACCAAAAAATCTTTCGTTTTTAATGGTTGCTTTACTCGATAATATTGACCAGTATATCCTCTTGCTTCCATCACCATATCCAACTTTTTCCCATACGTAAAAGATTTTAAAGAAATTAGACTGATTAAATTACTACCCGTACTCAACTGGATATTTCCACCAACTGCTCTAGCTTCTACAGCGGCAAGCAGTTGGATTAAGAGATTTCCAAAGAAAAAGATATATTTAATCGTAATATCTAATTGTAAAAGTATTATATTCGGAAAATGAAAGATTTTTAATGCTGCTATAAATTGATTCATGTTGGTTGTTTCCATATATTGACTAATCGCTATGGCTAAAAAAAACAAATGAACAATAAATAATAAACTAAATTGACCTAAAAAAAAGATCGGTAAATAGATAATCAGCGGCATCAAAATGAGGATAGTAGCTTTTTTGACAATGTTTCGTAGAATAGTTGGTTTTTCAACTAAAAGTAACATGCCTAGGTAGATGCCTAAGAGCCACAAAACAAGAACTTTTTGTGTAGTACTGATTAAAACAATTAGTAAAAAAGTACTGATCAGTTGAATTGCTGGGTGTATATCACTGAGAATAGTCTTATTGCGTTTCCCGCTCACCTGAAATTTATTTAATAAAAAAAGGATTCCTTTTCGATTTTTAAGCATAAAGGTTTCTTTTTTATTAGGTTCAAAGGACGTGGAAGATTCTTTCATCCATTCAGGCATCAACTTTTCCTTCTTCCATTAAATAAACGAAAAATGAGTAAAAAAACGATTATGGCTGTTACGCCACTTAAAATATACCCGAGTGCTAATGGTAGTCCTGGAATAAAGTAATCACTGAAAAGTGCATGAAATGAAAAACCATTCACCATACCTTTTGGTTGTACCGCAGGCAAATGATTCTGTTTTAAATTCTTGACTAATTCAGATAAATCCCATTCACCCCAAGCGGTGGCATGATCAATCAAACCTAATGGACATAAAATTACCATAACCAATAACAGTCTCTTTAATCGCAACAACGGAGTCCTTTTCTTCTTTTCTTCGATAAAAATTGCATCTTTTGACACACTTTTTACAAAATTATAGACACACACGGTGAAGAGACCTTCAACAATTCCTATTACTAACAGATGGACACTCATCATTGCTGGTATAGTTATAGAAAGACCATATGGGTTATAAAGTGGCGTACCATTCGCTTCATGGAATAATAAGGGTTGGATACCTAATAATACAGAAGTAGAAAATGCCGCAACATTTACACCAAGATACCCAGCTAAGAAAAGACCCATTGTTTCAAATTTTTTTACACGCGTAACTAGCTTATAAACTCCATATCCCACGAATGGCATCACAAACGCCATAGAAAAGGCGTTTGCACCAAAAGCTAATATACCACCATCACCAAATAAACAAGCCTGTAATAGTAAAGCCACCGAAACAGACAGCGTCGCGGCCCAAGGTCCCATCAATAATGCGATGAGAACAGCCCCAACAGCGTGCGCAGTTGTTCCACCAGGTACTGGCAAATTAAACATCATTATTAAAAATGACAAGGAGGAGGAAATCCCTAACATGGTCCCTGTATCTTTTTTTAATTTAATTTGAACGTCAACTTTTTTTACCGCGCGGTACCAGACAGGTACCATAATCGCGCCCATCACTGCGCAAGTTTGTGGGCTTAAATAATTTTCTGGAATATGCATGTTCGTCAGACTCCTATCTTATCGATCAATATAATCAGCTAAATAACTTTGATCGTAAATCACAATTTTTTGTTTTTTGATATCGATGACTTTTTCCTCTTTTAAATCATGGATAATTCGGTTTACGCTATTTCTCGTTGAAATCCCGCAAAACCCCGCAATATCCTCATTAGTTACTTGAAAATCAATTAATATTCCTTCCTCTGTCTGTACACCAAACAAATCAATTAATTGGTAAATAAAAGTACAAACAGCCCCTTTCTTACCATTCATTGTCATATTCTGTAAGGAACTAATACTCTCCGATAATTTTGCTCGGTAGTAATCCCGTACATAATCTTGAAGAACAGCATCTTCTCTAACATATTCCCAAAATACAGTCCTTGGTATCCGATAAAAGCTAGCCTCTTCCGACTCAATGCGGATATTAAAAGGAGCAGATGTATAATTTGATACTTCATCACGTAACAATGAAATAATGTCAGGAGACACAATATACGACAGATTAAATTCTCGTCCATCCTTTAAAATAATACTCGTCTTAACGACCCCTTTCTTTAATACATAGGTGTACGCTTCCTCCAATCCATGATAAGCGAGATAAGTATGGCGTTTTTTTTTGATAATCGGCGTCTTCTTTCTATCTAAGAAAGCTGTAAGATAATCTGACTCCATAATTGTCACTCCTTTGACTAAGTTTCTGTTTGATTCGTTAACTATTATAAACACTCTCACCAACCTTTTGTTAGCAAATGTTACCCACAATAAGGACTGTGTGATTTCTAAATTTCATTATACTTAGTCTCGTAAAATATTACTTAGGAGATGATTGCTATGGTAGAAATTAACCTACCTTATGACAAGAAAATGATTACTGCAAGAATTCCCGATAAAAATTTTATTGGGCTTCTCGAATCAAAAGCTGAACATTTTTCAAATCCATATACTGAGAAAGAAACAGTCGAAAAATCGCTGGACAAGCCTATTGGAAGCCTTCCATTAGAAGAATTAGCTAAGGGCAAAAAAGACATTGTCCTCATTAGTTCCGATCACACACGTCCCGTTCCTTCACATATTATCACCCCAATTATTTTGCGTAGAATTCGTTCAGTGAACAAAACAGCTAGAATCCGGATTTTAGTTGCTACAGGCTTTCATCGCCCTTCTACACGAGAAGAACTGATTAGCAAATATGGTAAAGCAATCGTAGAGAATGAAGAAATCGTTATGCATATCTCTACTGATGATTCCTCAATGGTCAAAATCGGTCAACTACCTTCAGGGGGCGATTGTATCATTAATCGCATTGCAGCAGAAGCAGATTTACTGCTGGCCGAAGGGTTTATTGAATCACACTTTTTTGCAGGATTTTCTGGTGGACGTAAATCTGTTTTACCTGGAATTGCTTCTTATAAAACCATCATGGCAAACCATTCTGGAGAATTTATTGATTCCTCCAACTCACGGACAGGAAATCTAACGGATAATCCGATTCATAATGATATGGTCTACGCTGCCGCTAAAGCGAATCTAGCTTTTATTGTTAATGTCGTTTTAGATGGTGACAAAAAAATTATTGGTTCCTTCGCAGGCGATATGGTTGAAGCGCATAAAGTTGGTTGTAACTTTGTAAAAGAAATTGCCCGTGTCAAAAAAATACCTTGCGACATTGCGGTTTCAACGAACGGCGGATTTCCACTTGATCAAAACATTTATCAAGCAGTTAAAGGGATGACCGCTGCAGAAGCAACCAATAAAGACGGCGGTGTCATTATTATGGTCGCTGGGTGTCGTGATGGTCACGGTGGTGAAGGTTTTTATGAAAATATTGCCAATGTTAAAAATCCAAACGAATTTTTAGAAGCAGCCATCCATACACCACGATTAGAAACCGTGCCAGATCAATGGACTTCGCAAATTTTAGCGCGAATTTTAGTTCATCATCATATAATTTTTGTTTCAGATCTTGTTGATCCTGAGCTTATCACTTCAATGCATATGGAAATAGCAAAAACGTTTGATGAAGCATTAGAGCGAGCATTTGAAAGAGAAGGTCTAAATGCAAAAGTGACTGTGATTCGAGATGGCTTGTCTGTCATTGTAGAATAATGATCCTTGAGAAATCAGGAATAAGGAGCGTTGTATTATGCAACCGAAAGAAATTTTAGGAGCTTTTAAAGAGGGAAAATTATCTTTAGAAGAAGCAACAAACAAATTAAATGGCTTTTGCGAATTAGACTTTGCAAAAATTGATACGCAGCGTAAAGAAAGAACTGGTTATCCAGAAGTCGTTTATGGGGAAGGGAAAACAATTGAGCAACTCATCAAAATTATCAATAGCTTAAGAAAAGAAAACAATACAATCTTAGTTACTCGCGTTTCACAACAAAAAGCCCAACCTTTAGAGTCGAACTTTCCTCATGGAACCTACTATGAACTTGCACGTTGTTTCGTTATCAACCAAATGGAGACTACAACAAAAAACTATATTGCGATAGTTACTGCTGGAACGTCAGACATGTCCGTTGCTGAAGAAGCAGCAATCACTGCAGAAACTTTCGGGAATCAAATAAAACGTATCTATGATGTAGGCGTTTCTGGCATTCATCGTTTGTTCGCTCACCTAGATGAGATTCAACAGGCTTCGGCGGTTATTGTGATTGCAGGCATGGAAGGCGCACTGGTGTCCGTGTTAGGCGGACTAGTTAGCGTGCCAGTGATTGCCGTCCCTACTAGCATAGGCTACGGCAGCAATTTCCAAGGGCTGACTGCTCTTTTAGGAATGCTAAATAGTTGTTCCTCTGGCGTTAGTGTAGTCAACATAGATAACGGGTTTGGTGCCGCTTATAATGCAAGTATGATTAATCAAATAAAGGAGTCTTCACTATGAAAAGCTTATTTTTAGAACCATTTTCTGGTCTTAGTGGTGATATGTTAAATGGATTGTTGCTTGACTTAGGCGGGGATTTAAACAAACTGTTAATCGAATTAAAAAAACTTCCCATCGATGGGTTCACCATTCAAGCCCAACGAATTGCTAAAAGTTGTATTTACGGAACAGATTTCGATGTTCTCCTACAACATGGAAAAAAGGATTACGGTATAAAACACAGTCTCTCTCCTCACCACGAAAATGAACATCATGAAATGAAAGAACATGCACATCATCATAGCCATTCTAGAAATTTAAAAGATATTTATACATTAATTGAAAAAAGCGACTTGTCCAATTTTGTAAAAAAACATAGTAAAAATGTTTTCTATGACATTGCAAAAGCTGAAGCTGCTGTTCATCAACAAACAATTGACACTATTCATTTTCATGAAGTCGGAGCAATTGATTCAATTGTTGACATCGTTGGCTTTTTTATCCTATGGGAACAGTTAGAGATTGAACAAGTCTATTCAACGCCAATTACAGATGGAAGTGGTACTATCACAATTGCCCATGGAGTCATGCCAATACCAGTTCCCGCGGTGATGGAATTACGTAAAGAAACGAATTTAATCATTCAACAAGACTTTGAGATAAAAACTGAACTTGTCACACCGACTGGCTTAGCTATTTTTAAAGAACTTAGTCCTCTATTTGTCGCACCAGAACAACGATTAATTGAAAAAATAGGTTACGGATTCGGCAAACGGGAAACAGGCAAGTTCAATGCCCTCAGAGGATCGATCTTTACTGAAACACATAGTAAAAAAAAGAGGACAGAACACCATGACCAAGTTTTAAAAATTGAAACAAATATAGACAATCAAACACCTGAACAGTTAGGTTACGCAATGGATCTATTATTGGAGCATGGTGCTCTAGATGTTTTTTTCACGCCCATTCATATGAAAAAAAACCGAAGTGCCATTCTATTAACGGTTTTAACAACAACAGAGGAAAAAGAATATTTTACAGAACTACTCTTTAAACATACTTCTACAATTGGTATGCGTTTTCAAACAATGGAACGTAGTGTGATGGACCGTTCTTTCAAAATCTTGGAAACACCTTTTGGTAAGGTCCATATTAAAAAAAATCATTATCATGGCCTATTGAAAGAGTCTATTGAATACCAAGATTGTGAACGAATTGCTAAACAATATAATTTTACAATTGAGGAAGTCTATCGCCTCGTCCAAACATTAAATAATAAAACTATTGATTAAAGGAGCTTTATCTTATGTTTCATCATATCTTATCAGAATTTATGGGAACTGCATTAATGATCGTATTTGGGGTAGGTGTTCACTGCGACGATGTCCTAAAACGAACAAAATACGCTGGTTCTGGTCACATGTTTGCAATCACTACTTGGGCTTTTGGAATCTCTGTTGTTCTGTTCGTCTTTGGCGGAGTCTGTATTAATCCAGCAATGGCCCTCGCTCAAGCTATTTTAGGAATGATTCCATGGTCTTACTTCATTCCCTATGTCATCGCTGAAATGTTAGGCGGCATTTGTGGCGCCGTCATTGTTTATATTATGTATGCTGATCATTTCAAGCTATCCGCCGATAGTGTCGATCCGATCGCCATTCGTAATATTTTTTCTACAAATCCGAACCAACGAAATTTACCAAGAAACTATTTTGTTGAAACTTTTGCAACATTCATTTTTTTAACATCTATTTTAGCGATTGCACATTCCTACGAAACACAACTACCCATTGCTGTTGGCTTGCTTGTTTGGGCAATCGGCATGGGGCTAGGTGGTACTACAGGATTCGCAATGAATCAAGCACGTGATTTAGGTCCTCGTATCGCCTATCAACTTTTACCAATCAAAAATAAAACCAATAATGATTGGCAATATGGGTTGATTGTTCCCGGAACTGCACCGTTTTTAGGAGCCATTTTTGCGACACTTTTCGTAAAATTTTTCTTAAAATTCTAATAAATCACTAAATTTCTAAAACAAAAAAATATATAAAATAGAAGCTAGTCTCTAAATTTCTTCTATTTTATATATTTTTATTTTAATCACAAGATTTTTTCTGTGTCTTAGAGAGTAAGAATTTAATTTATTAGCTTTTTCGTCATCGATTTTCTGCAAAAGCCAGTTCACTATAACACTTAGAGTCCTTTTTGGTGATTGTTCAGTAAGTTAATCCTGGATTGAAAACACCTAATAAAACGCCAACGAGAGAAATAACAACTAAAATAAGCATCGTCCAAATAGCGGAAACATGTTTTTTTGACATTAACCACCAACAAAACAAGGTAACAAGTATCGTTAATAATCCTGGATAAATACTGTCAATTTTATCTTGCAGTTTAAGGAAAACTTTTCCGTCAGCACCTATTAATTTAAAAGAAGTAGTCACATTTACCCAAGATGCAAGGACCCCACCGACAACCATACTACCAATAACTCCGATAGCAACTCTAACGGCGGCTCCTTCTTTCCCAACTAAGAAACTTACTGCTTTATCGCCAAAATGATAGCCTCTAAAATACAAAAAGCGTTGGCCGAAATAGGAAATTAACGTCCAAACAATAATATAAAATATGGCACCAATTGGCGAACCGCCCGTGGACATTCCTAAGGAAATTCCTAACAAGATAGGAATCAAGGTACCATCAACTAATGAATCACCAATCCCTGCAATTGGCCCCATTAATCCTGCCCTCATATCATTAATGGTTTCTCCATCAATTTCATTCTTACTTGCTCTAGCCTCTTCCATACTAGCAGTCACACCAACAATGACCGTTCCAAGCATTGGATTTGTGTTAAAAAAAGCTGTATATGCTTGAATGGCTTTCACTTGGTCTTCATGTTTTGGATAAAGTTTTTTGATAATAGGAAGCATTGAAGAAAGATAGCCGAAGGTTTGCATATGCTGTTGTGAAAAACAAGTTAACGCTCCCCAAAACCATAAATGAAAAGAATGCTTTAACGTTTTTTGGTCTAATTTATTTGCTTTCAACTCTTCCATCTCATATGTCCTCCTCTTCGTCATCATTCGTTAGATTTCCTGTTGAATCAACCAGTTTAGTATTGTTTTTAATCAAAGCAATTTTATAAAAAATTACAGCAAAAAGAAGCGCAATAATCGTTATTGAGACTAAATTAAGTTTTAATGAAGCAGCTAATGTGAACCCTACAAAAAAAAGGACAAAATCAATGTTCTTATTAACAATTTGACGTAACAAAATTGCAATTCCCACACACGGAAGCATGCCACCTACAGTAAAAAGCGTTTTCATTGCAAGACCATCCATAGGTAATGCATCTCTCATTGCTGTAACAGCCGTAGCCCCAAAATAGGTTAAAATCACGGTTGGCAAAAAGGAAAAAAGTAGATGAGAAATCCACGGCCAACCAAAATTAATGGCATATAAATGATCAAGCTTGCCTTTTTTTATATCTTTCCAACCAAACGATTGCCAAACTAAATTTAACGCAGCAACAGAATAAAATAATACCGTTCCGATCGTTCCAACTAATGTGCCGACCGATTTAGCCAGGTCGGCTGCAGAGCCGCCAAGTGGATCTAACCCTTTGGTCGAAATCGCCACCATCGCCAAAGGAATCCCGATATATGAAATTGCCCGCACATCAGCAGACACTGTGCCTCCAGGTGTGACCAAAGCAATGTAAACTAATTGCATTGCTACGCCACAAGCGATTCCTAATTTTAAATCTCCTAAAATAATGCCACAAACTAATCCGCCGACTAAAGGACGCCCAATCGTATAATTTCCCACCGCTTGTCCAGCCATACAAGAATTTGAACACAGACAAGCAAATAGGCCTAAAATAGCCGCTTGTATCCAGTTGATTGTCATAATACTACTCTCCTCTTTTCAAAACTTCTAGAATCAGTAACCAAATTTAGCTTTAAAATGCGCCCAAGAACCAATTCGTTGATCAGGTAACAAGGCAAAATCCACTTTGTAACCAGCCTTTTCAATTTCTTCAAAAGCCGCTGCTTCTTCTGCTGTAAAGGATTGGTTATCCCCTAATTTAATTGTCCCTTCGCGATCATTCCCCGGTCCAACATTAATCATTTTTACTTCACTTGGAACAAAATGCCAATCTACCAAAATTTTTTTCATATCCAAAGGGCTCTTTGTAATCAAAAAGTATTTTGACTTAGACGCTAATACTTTATCCTTTACATCAAAAAAATGCGCCATTGTCCAAATAAAGGTTTTTTTATCTTGTGCAGCTGCTTTATATGCTTCCTTTAAAATAGGGTTACTTGCTGCTTTGTCATTCACAGCTATAATGCCATCACAAGGCATTTCTTTAGTCCAACGTAAAGTAATTAAGCCATGAATCATTCGATCATCGATTCGAACAAAAGAAATTGACATGTTCATCTTCTCCTTTAGATATCCTCTTCAGTTACATCGTCTTCAGTTACAGTTAACTCTCTAATACCATGACAAGCATCTGCTACTATCATTTTTTTCAAATCAGATAATTCACTAGTTTCTTTCAATAGAAGCGCATTTAAAGCCATTGGAAAATTCACTCCTCCAACAATCAGAGAATTTTCTAGCATTTTTTGCTTATCTAATACTTTACAAATAGTAGCAAGTGGACTTCCGCCTACAATATCAGCCAAAACGATTAGCCTCGTTTCCTGCGGTAATTTTTCAACCTCACAAAGAAACCGCTTACCAAAATTATCGGTAGATTCACCAGGTTGTAAGCCAAACACTCTGACTGTCTCTATCTCCTCGCTAGCAAACATCCCTAATGAATTTTTTAACCCTCTAGCAAAATCGCCATGACTGACCAGAACTAAATAAGTCATTTCCTCTCTCCTTTCTTAACATTTCTACTTCAAAATTTTTTAAATCACCTCTTTTTAAGAGTCCATAATACAACTTTTATAAAATGAAAATATTTGCTTCGTTCGCCTCACACTCCTTTGATAGCATGAATGTTTAACAACAGTACCTTTCTAAAATTAAAGTCATTCACTAAAAAAGTTCTAATGAATTTGGCTGTTGTAGCTTGATGACAAGGAACAATGACTTTCTTTATCCATAAAAACATTTAGTTGATTACGCTTAAAAAAATAAATAATATAGCAATTTCCAAAAAAATTTACGTTTGAATAGTCCCTTTTCTAAATTTATTGATTCATTTTTTCAACTATTAGGTTAGCAAAGTCCCAACACACATTCCACCCACAATAGGTGTACATAGTTGTACATTATTCGGAGTTAATCAACTCATTTAAGCTATGGTAAAATAACTATATATCACTCCAATTTTCTAATTATATAGGTCATTCCAGGTCATCCTCTTTTGGATACAACAAAATGAACTTATATCGAATCTATGGTTTTATGCTCTTGATAAATTAAAAAGTAAAGTAGGGATATTTATATGTCAGCAAAAGAAAAAACGATGAAATATGGATTGGTAGGCCTCTTTTTAGGGATATTGTTATTAGCTCATCTAGATTTATTAGCTGAAAATCTTAGTTATCTTCTCTTAGGATTATTACTTTTACTTGTTGCATATCTAATCTTGGTAAAAAAATTTTATTTTTTCTCAAACTTGATTCCTAAAAATACTACTGATATAAATTTAGGTAAAAAATATGGTACGGCTTCTGGCATCGGCAGTTTAGTTATCGGCATTATTTTAATAATTCTGGGACTATTTTTATAGAAAAATAATTACTAAAATAAAACAAGCAGTAAAACCATAAAAAGTACACGAGAAAAGAACTCGTGTACTTTTTATGGTTACCTGTATAGCCTTCAATTTGTTCCTTTGTTACTTCTTTTTCTTAATAATGCTCTTTACAGTGCCACATTAAAACAGCAATAAAAATTAATGAAGGGGAATTTAACTCAAATACCAATGATTATTATTTAAGACCGCTTTCTCAAATAACCCTCATTGATTACGTACTAATCGTGATAGACTCCTCGTTGCCATTTATCTAAAAATTCATCGAAAAAGTGCGCATCTTGTTGTTCTGGATGTTGTTTTTCAACTTGATTAATTTTTTCAATTAGTTGTTCGTTGTCTTCTGTTGGATGATAGTGTGCTTCAATAAAGGCAGCAGCGATATCACAGATCAAGAATTCTCCTGTTATTTTCCCACCGAAACCAATAACATTTGCGTTCAATTCCTCTTTCGCATACAACGCTGTAGTCATATCGCGAACTAAAGCAGAACGGATACCCGGCACTTTGTTAACCGCATTGTTAATTCCAACGCCTGTTCCGCAAATACATATACCCAAATCAGCCTGATTGCTCATTACGGCTTCTCCCACTTTTTTTCCGAAAATAGGATAGTGAGTTCGAGTAAAATCATACGTGCCTACATCTAAAATTTCATATCCCTTTGCTTTCAAAAAATCAGAAACTGCTATTTTGGTATCCGTCACAATATGATCACAACCAATGGCAATTCTCATAAAAACGCTTCCTTTCTATTATTTGTTAAGCCATTTTATTTAACATATCTACACGTATTTGATGACGCCCGCCTGCATAATGACCTGTTAAGAATTCTTTTATTATGTTTTTGGCTAGTTCCGTTCCAACAATTTTTGCGCCCACCGTGATCATCCGAGCATTGTTGTGTTCTCGCGCCATATATGCAGAACGCTCATCTGACAATTCAGCGACAATCATTCCTTTAATTTTAGCAGCAGTCATAAAACTACCTGCCCCATAACCATCAAAAACGATTCCTAAACTTTCAGTATCCTTTAAAACTTCATGAGCAACAGCAAGCGTTGCTTCTATAAAGTCTTCCGAAGCACTTTCACTTTTATCGATTACCTCAACTTTTTCTTGCAATAAGTATTGTTTCATTTCTGCTTTTAATTTTATTCCATCTAAATCTGAACCAAGTATGACACGCATTTTGTTTTCCTCCTTACCTCGTGTATCTACTATTAAAATTCTGTCCCTTTCTTTAAACTCAAATCCCCTTCTCGAAAACATAATAAAACAATATCGAACTTTATTCAACATTTATTTTCTTTTTTGTTTATTATTGTTTAATATTGTGTTGACATCTTTTTGAAAGCGTTTTATATTATACTTGTAAATAAATAATAATATATTAAAGAAACGAGGGGTTCTATGGTTATTAAAACATCGATTTTTTCATTAGATACTACCTATATTTCAAACAAAAAAACACAAGAAGAAGTTTTTGAAGAAGTTTATTTAGACTTGTTAAAAAAGAAATTAGTTACACCTGATTTTCTAACTAATTTATTGGAACGAGAACATAACTATCCGACTGGTTTAAGTTTAACACCGATTGATCCTGCACTACCGAATATCGCCATTCCGCATAGCGAAAGTACCTTTGTACGGACGACAAGAATTATCCCGATTAAATTGAAACAATCCTTATCATTTCATAACATGATTATCCCAGATGAAACGCTCTCTGTTTCCTTTCTTTTCATGATTTTAAATGAAAACGGTATTGAACAAACGGGTCTTTTAGCGACTATCATGGATTTTATTAACACGACAGACCGTTCATCACTATTGGCTTTTTTTCAATGTGAAGATAAAGAAGAAGTTTATCGTTTTTTACAAAAAAATTTTAAAGGAGAGATTTAACATGATTAAAATTTTAGCTGCATGTGGGGCTGGGGTAAACTCTAGCCATCAAATCAAATCTGCATTAGAAACAGAATTATCTAAAAGAGGCTACCAAGTTTCTTGCGATGCCGTAATGATTAAAGATATCAATCAAGAGATGCTATCCCATTATGATATTTTCGCCCAAATCGCCAAAACAGATTTAGGTTTCCCAATCACGATTCCTGTAGTTGATGCAGGCGCAATTCTTTATCGAATTCCAGCAATGGCTGAACCTGTTTATCAACAAATGGAAAGTATCATTCACTCTTTAAACAAATGATTTCCTTTTTAGACTAATTACTTACGCTTCATTGTCAACAATAACAAAACTAAGATAAAAATTTTGTTATCTTAGCTTATGAAGGAGAAAATAAATGAATACGATTATTGACCTAGCAAATACAATTTTTAAACCTTTAATTGATTTAGGTGCTGCTCCTTTAATGACTATTGTTTTAACACTGATTGCCCTTTGTTTTAAGGTAAAACCCACTCGCGCATTAGAAGGTGGTCTTAAACTAGGAATTGCTTTAACTGGTATCAGTGCTATTATAGGAATTTTAACTACTGCTTTCTCAGATGCAATGGCCTCTTTCGTAGAACGTACAGGAATTTCTTTAAATATTACCGATGTTGGTTGGGCACCTTTGGCCACCATCACTTGGGGATCTCCTTACACCCTTTACTTTCTTTTAATTATGGTGATTGTCAATGTCATTATGTTAATTCTAAATAAAACGAACACATTAGATGTGGATATTTTCGACATTTGGCATCTATCGATTGTTGGTTTATTTGCTATTTTTTGTGGCGCAAACTTAATAATTGCAACAATCTTAGTTATTTTCATAGGTGTTTTAAAAATTATCAATTCTGACTTAATGAAACCAACGTTTAACGATTTACTTAACGCCCCAGATACCAATCCTATGACTACCACGCATATGAACTATATGATGAACCCAATCATTATGGTTTTTGATAAAATTTTTGATAAGCTTTTCCCTTGGTTAGATAAATACGATTTTGACGCTGCCAAATTGAATAGTAAAATTGGCTTTTGGGGATCAAAATTTGCCATCGGGATTTACTTAGGGATTTTTGTGGGTCTTTTAGCTGGCCAAACACCCACGCAAATTTTTTCTCTATCCTTTACGGCTGCAGTCTGTTTGGAACTATTCTCTTTAATTGGAACTTGGTTTATCGCTGCAGTTGAGCCTTTATCACAAGGTATCACTGATTTTGCTTCGAATAAATTAAAAGGACGTACACTTAATATTGGTTTAGATTGGCCTTTCTTAGCTGGTCGTGCTGAAATCTGGGCAGCAGCTAACGTATTGGCTCCAATTATGCTATTAGAAGCCATTGTCCTACCTGGCAACAAACTTTTACCACTTGGCGGAATTATTGCAATGGGTGTAACCCCTGCTCTACTAGTAGTAACAAGAGGTAAACTCATCCGAATGATTATCATTGGAGCAATCGAATTACCTTTGTTCTTATGGTCTGGTACCCTAATTGCACCGTTCGTTACCGAAACCGCAAAAAAAGTTGGCGCTTTCCCAGCGGGTCTAAATAATAATACTTTAATTTCACATACTACCATGGAAGGGCCAATGGAAAAATTCTTAGGATACTTAGTCGGCAATGCATCACAAGGTCAACTCGAATTTATTTTATACGCATGTCTGGCGCTAGTCGCCTATCTACTGATTTTCATTTGGTATGCAAAACAAATGAAGAAGCGAAATATTATTTATGCTCAAAAAGCTCAATAAGGGGAACTAAAAAGAAGAGGTGCATCTGCACCTCTTCTTTTTAGTAGATCACCCTGACAACTTTTTCCAATACTTTAGATGTGTCAAATTTATCTTTATTTGTAACTACCGCTGTCACTTCTTCTAATTGATAAAAAGAATAAAAATCCTGTTTCTCTACTTTAGAAGTATCCATTAATAAATATTTTTCTATTGAGTTATCTAATGCAATTGCTTGTGTTTGTCCTTCTTCAATAGTGGCTGTCATAATTTTATTATCTTTTAACGCATTGCAACTAAAAAATGCTTTATGGAAATGCATTTCTTCTAATGCTTTATTAGCGATTTCACCAAAAAAAGATTTAGTTAAAAGTCGCATTTCTCCACCAACCAAATAAATGGTCAACGCATTCTTTTTTTTACTTAACGTTTCAAACACAGGCAAACAGTTTGTTACTACTCTTAAATGTTTAAATTCCATTGCCTCGGCCAAAAGTTCAATAGTTGTTCCTGGTCCTAGGAAGATAGTTTCTTCTTCGTGAATTAAACTTAATGCTTTTTGGACAATTTCTTTTTTTTCAACACTATTAATAATTTGTTTATCAGCATGAGACAATTCATGTGGACGATATGTATTTAAACTGCTAGCTCCTCCATGTACTCGTTTTAAACGCCCCGCTGCTTCTAATTCTGTCAAATCTCTACGAACAGTCATATCCGAAACATTTAATCGTTCCATAATTTCAGTAACTTTGATTGCCCCTTTTTGATCTACTAGAGAGACTATCGCATTTAATCTTTCTTCTTTTAGCATTTTCATCGCTCCATTGTTAGTATATCTTTTATTCTACGATAAAATACTTACTATGAATACTAAAACATTTCTCCATTTATTTTAACATGAACGACGATTTTTAAAAAATTGACGATTTAGCCTATCTTTATATAAACAGATATCACTTCAACGATTGATTCAGATCTATTTGAGCCTAGTCAAATAGAGATCTAGCATAAAAACTTCCCAGAAAAACATCCCCTACTCTGAGCACCTCTATCCAAAAAAATAGCACATAGGCAAAGACAGGTTACTTATAAAAAGGTAAGCAACCCGCCTTTGCCTATGTTTAAGTAAACGATGTATTTCCCCTATTACTGATTCAAAGTCCTTAAAACTTTATAATCACTGTTTTTCACGAGTAAAACGCTACTTGGGTTATCGGGATAAGCGGCATTACCATCAAATGATACAACAACAGTATTCGTACCAACTTTCGTGAATTGTGTGTATGAGCCCCCAGCACCGCCCACGTTGGCAAAATGTAATGTCAAAGTGTCGCCTTTTGTTTCTACCTCGCGCCAATTTGCCCGCTGATAGTTATGCCAGTCAATTTGAGTTGAAATTTCGTTTGCCGTGTTTTTATACATTCCTTCGTAAAAATCAATCGCTTCCTCTTTTGAAGACCACGGATTGACTGAAATATTTGGGATTTGTTCTTTAGTAATTGACGGGGCACCTACAATTTTTTCAAACCCAGCCCTCAACTCTGCATTATCTGTTGCTCCAAAATACAGATAGCCATAAGGATCTCCTTGATTTTGCATCGTCACTAAAACTAAGGGATGATTGTTAACGATGGTGAATAAATACAAATGCTTTTGCATTTCTGGTTGCGTTTCTGCATCAGAGTAAACAGCAACTAACGCATATCCATCCTTCACTTGTCCATTTTCAGACCATTCTAAATAAATGGGATGCTGATCAATCGCTGGTTGCATAGTAGCATTTCCTACTAGACCATCAGGCGCTTGGACGCCATTGAAATTGATTGAATTTCCTGGTGTATATTCTTTATACGTTTGGTTCATCCGTTGCCCCCAATCAGCCATAAATTGTTGTAGCTGTGCCTTTTTTTGCGCAGACCACAACTGATTTTCAGCTTTACTAGAAGCAGAAGAATTACTTTGAGTCGTACTAGATTTTGACTCCGTGCTCATTTGACTTGCTTGGCTGTTGTTAACGGTAACAGGTGCTTTCATTTCTGATGTTGCTATCGGCTTGCTTGCAGTGCTATCACCACTTTTGTTGGAAGAACATCCTGATAAAATACTCAATAAAAGACCTATCAAGATTATTTTTTTCATTGGGAATCCCTTCTTTCTGACAAGAATACTGTACTACTTTTCCACTTTTCTCACCAGCAAAACTCGATTAAAAACGACTATGTTTATTTGTTATTTAATTATCAAATTAAGTTGATTGTAAGCATCCCATAACCAAGGATGCACGACTTTAATATCGTGTTTCAAAATATAATCGATATAGAAATATGCGGCATTTTCTAAAGAACAATTTAAAGCTTGTAATAAACCATCTAAGTATGGTGGTTTACCTTCTTGATCCCACTTTATTTTATCAGCGACAAACAAAACTAAATCTATGTCCGAATAGTTTTTCTTCAATGTTGTATGGCATTCAATAGCTGATAAAATTTCATTGTCTTCAATACCAAAATCCATTTTCGCAATAGACTTAGAAATTTTTTGATGAATTATCATTGGAAAGGCCATTTCTGCTTCGTTTAATTCAATCCCATATTTTTGTGCGACACTAATTCTCTGATTATTTGGATAAATCGCAGAGATATCGTGTAAATATCCTGCAATACTTACTTTTTCTGGACAAGTTAAATATTTTTCACCAAGTTGATAGGCATACTCTCCAACTTCCATACAATGATAATACGTCTTCTCACAGTTTTTACTCACTAAATATTGTTTAATTTCATTTTTCAACATCTGTTGATGATCCATTTCCACAGCCCTTTCTCATTCCGATTACTCTTCTAGATAAATAAATTATACTCCTTTCATCGGAACTGACCTAAGATTGTGAGACAGGAATAAAAAAGCATTTTCCTAGACTGCTGATTTCCGATAATCTATCGGCGATTGGTAGTCTAGTTTTTGTTGAATTCGACTTTCATTATAATAAGTAATGTATTTTTTTACAATTTCTATTACAATAGATGTAGGTTCATTTGTGAGCCCATCTAAGTAGAACGTTTCAGACTTTAGTGAGGCATGAAACGATTCGATGCAGGCATTATCTGAAGGTGTCCCTTTGCGGGACATACTCATGGTAATGCCTTTTGTTTTTATTTGATTCTGGTAGTCAAAAGAAGTATAAACAGAGCCCTGATCACTATGCAATAGACAATCCGTTGTTTGGGGCAATTGATCAAGTGTATCCAGAACAAAAGCCGTATCTTGCTTATCACCGATGGTATAGGCGATAATTTCACCATTGTATAAATCCATAATTGAAGACAAATACAATTGCTTTTGACCAAAAGGCAGATAAGTAATATCTGTTACCAATTTCTTTAAAGGAGCGTCTGAAGAAAATTGTCTATTTAGCTTGTTCTCGACAACCGTGTAAGGTTGTCCCACTTTACTGCGTTTCTTCATTTTCACGCGACAATTCCAATGATATTTCTGCATAATCTTTTGTACGGTGTTTTTGTTTACTTTGTATTCCTGATTAATCAACGCAGTAATCTTTCGATAGCCATATCGAAACTTATGCTGGAAGCAAAGTCGACGAACGGCTTCTTCAAGAGGTGTTAACTTTCCCAAGTCTTTTCGATGAGTCCAACGATAATAAGTAGCTCGCGAAACGCCGAAAAGTTGACACAATACAGTAATGGTTATTTTTCCTTTCATTTTTTTAACTAATTCTACAAATATTTCTGGCTCCACGTCCTTTCCAATTCTTTGTACTTTTTTAGCACCTCAATATGCATTTTTAAATAGTTATTTTCATTTCTAAGCTGTTGTTCATTTGATAGAATTTCTGGACCTTTTCCATAAGCATATTGTTTTCCAACGGGTTGAACCAGACGATGATTCTCGCCATTACGGTACCAACGCCACCATGTTTCAATTTGTGTTTTGTTTTTAATGCCTAATTCTTCCATAATCATTTTTACAGGAATATTCTCTTTTTTCATCTGTATAGCCATTTCTTTGATGTGAATCGGATAAGACACTCGATTTCCCATTGAAAAAGCACCTCCTAGTTAAATTCATTTTAACGTGAATTCAACAAGAGGTGCTTTTTTATTTTGTCTCAGTTTATTGGGTCAGTTCACATCCTCTAGCAACCTTTTATTTTTTATTAAATAAACAACTAACTAAATTGAAAAAATTGAAACTTTTTGGTCTTCAAATTCGTCTATAACTAATAGGACGTTCAATTTTGTATAACGTGGAGGTGTATTTTTTAACTTTTTCATTAACCAAAGAGGAGTGAAAGTATGCGACATAAGAAAAGAAAATTCAAAATAAACGAGTATGTATTATTTAGTGCGTTAATCCTCATTGTTCTTGTTTTCATTCAAACGTTCCTATTAACTCAACCCAAGATAACAAGTAAAAATGATGATACTACGCAGACATCGACTAAAAATTCAACTGCAAAAAAAGATTCCCCGACCAAGTTAGAGAAGGAATCAACACACATGACTATTTCATCAAAAAAATATGCTTATTCAGCAGACAAAATCAGAAAATATATAACTGGAGAAGAACCTTACAAAGGTGAAAAATTAGTATTCTTAACCTTTGATGATGGCGTTAATAATCAAATAACCCCACAAGTCCTAGATATATTAAAAAAGTATAACGTCCACGCAACTTTTTTTCTTGTAGGAAATACCCTAACTTCCGAAAATCAAAAGATAGTGAAACGCGAAGTTGCAGAAGGACATTCAATAGGCTTTCATAGTTCAACTCATGATTATGCAACGTTATATCCAAACGGGATTGTCAACACTGAAGAAATACAAGCGGAAATAGCAACCATGAAGAACTCTCTTAAAAAAATATTGGGCGAAACATTTCAAACAACTCTCTGGCGATACCCAGGAGGTCATATGTCATGGGGAGGTACAGAAAAATCTGATGAATTATTCAAACAACTTGGCATCCATTGGATTGACTGGAATGCGATGGTTGGAGATGCGGAGCCGTTAGACAGACAGCCTACTACAGTCATAGAAATGCTTGCTTTCCATCAACATTCACTTGAGGTTTATCCAGATTATAATATTAGAGTAGTCTTAATGCATGATTCAGTAGATAAGGAATTAACAAAACAAGCATTGCCACAATTAATAGAGTTTTATCAAGCAAATGGTTATCAATTTGGCGTGTTATATTAGAGCAACTCGGAACAACTAAAGAAAGCATTTCTGGTCTTAGTCAATGTTGATTTTTTGTTTAATTACACAAAAACGTCTCTATACTTTCTGATGTTGGTAAAAAAACTAACATCAGAAAGTATAGAGACGAAAAAAATAAAAATTTTTAGCCTTCTTTTTTATGACTTAACTATCCTATTTACCACCAAAATCACCATACACATTACCTTCTGCATCAGATATACGTTTACCTTCATCAACTTTTTTAAACTCTATTTTTTTCGTTTTTTTGTCCAATTGACCTGTAATTTCATAGCTCTCTTTATTTTCTTGTATTTTAATATTTTTATATACCTTTTTTTCTGTTCTACTTGTTTTTTTTTTGTATCTTCATTATTGGGATTAACTAAATATTCTTTTTCAAGCGTCATGGTTTTATCCTTGTTGAAAAAAATTGAACCTTTCGTTAGGTCTTCTTCCTTTTCAATAATCGTGGTGAGTATTAAAGGAAACGAACTGGCATTCAAAAGATTGCCGTTTTCTTTTTTGTTATTACTACAACCTACCAAAAACATGAAAAAAATAATACAACTAAAATACCCGATTTTTTTCATGATTACTCCCTCCTATTACATAAAGTTAGAATAGCTATTGTTCATTAATATCGACAATTCTTTGCGCCGGGCTTGAACCATTGGTAACGTAGCCTCCATAAGTACAGATATATCCTCTTATGTTTGGATCTTCTCCGTAGTCTTGCCAACGTTGAAGTTTTAGATTTCCTCTAAATTGACCATCATCATACCAATAGTCATTAGGTATACTTGCACCTTTTCTTATTGTAATGGTTTGGTAAATAAACTTAGTCGTTGTCCTACTTAAAGAATAATTTGTATCAGAAATGAATTATCTCTTGGATCATAAGGTGGCACTTTTTCAAACTCAGGAAGTTTTCTCTGTATTTGTACTTCAGGAGTATTCGCAAAGTAATCTACTATCTTGACAGTTATTAAAAGAATCACTACCCTCAAAACTATAGCAAACATAAAAATTATTCCATTCTAATTCTTCCATAATTATCATGTCCTTTTACAATTAATATACTTATTTTATCGTATATATTTTAAAAGGAAAAGAACACTATTTAAATAGCAAACGATTCTTAATTAAGTTTACTACTATTTTCTTGTATTCTTATAGCACCAACAGTCCTGCTATTTATTGGTTACTTGCTAAAATACTTATCTGTGCTCTTTGTATTTATTTCTTTTTGATTGAATATAAAAAACAAAAATCCTGTAACTATGGCCCTGAATAATTGATTTGCCAATACTATCACCCCATTCTGTTTCTTCTCCAATTTCAACTGATATTGACAAACTAACGTAGTTTTTGTTTCTTGATCCAAGCACTTAACTGAAATTTTGGTTTTCAGTACTCCCTCTTTTTATCTTTCTAAATTTCCTCACACCTTCAATTTTCAAAAGATTTCTGAATCATTGTCCAAAAACCTAATTTTCACACTTATGTGACTTCAAAAAAAAGTCAAAGTGATTTTCCACTTAATTACACACAAAAACACCCTCTTGCTGAGCAAGAGGGTGTTCGTTTGTCGAATAGTAAAGATTAACGACGGATTTCTTTGATACGAGCTGCTTTTCCGTGTAATGCGCGTAAGTAGTAAAGTTTTGCACGACGTACTTTACCGTAGCGAACCACTTCAATTTGAGCAACACGTGGTGTGTGTAATGGGAATGTACGTTCCACACCAACACCATTTGAAACTTTACGTACTGTATAAGTTTCGCTGATTCCAGCACCACGGCGTTTAATTACAACACCTTCGAATAACTGGATACGTTCACGAGTACCTTCGACTACTTTCGCATGAACGCGAACAGTGTCACCAGGGCGGAACGCAGGAATATCCGTACGTAATTGTTCTTGTGTTAATTCTTGAATTAATGGATTCATTTTATCCTTCTCCTTATTCCCAAATATTCTTATGGTCACTTCTGCCACAGCGGAATATTGTAATAGTTAGAGCGCATTGCACTCACCAAATTAGTTTACCACAGACAAAATAAGCTGTAAAGAGAATTTTCTTGAAAGTTCCCTTATTTTTGTTCTTCTTGTTTAATTTCTTCTAATAACTTCAACATTTCAGGCGTCATTTCTACTGATTCCAACATGTCAGGTCGACGCAAAAAGGTCCGTCGTAATGATTCTTTTAGTTGCCATTCTGCAATTAATTTATGGTTCCCATTCGTTAGCACGGCAGGGACTTCCATATCATTGAAAATAGCAGGTCTGGTATATTGTGGATGCTCTAATAGGCCAGTGGAATGTGAATCCGTCTGTGCAGAAAGATTGTTACCTAAGACATCAGGTAATAAACGGACTGTCGCATCAATCATGACCATTGCGCCTAATTCGCCCCCTGTTAAAACGTAATCCCCCAATGAAACTTCATCTGTGACCATCGTGCGAATTCGCTCATCATAGCCTTCATAATGTCCACAAATAAAAACTAAATGTTCTTCTTGTGAAAATTCCTCGGCCATTTTTTGATTAAACGGTTTTCCTGCTGGATCTAATAAGATGACCCGTTTTGGTTGCTGGTTTGTCTCTTCTTCAATTGCTTTTAGGTTATCATAGATCGGTTGTACTTTTAAAAGCATCCCTGCGCCACCGCCATACGGATAATCATCGACCGTTTGGTGTTTGTTATCTGAAAAATCGCGAAAATTAGAGACATTCAATTCTAATAACTGCTTCTCCCGAGCTTTCCCAATAATTGATTCCCCCATTGGTCCTTCAAACATTCTAGGAAAAAGAGTTAATACATCAATTCTCATCGTCAATCAATCCTTCTGGAATGTCCACATCAATCCGTTGATTTTCGACATCGACTTTTGTAACAACGCCTTCAATATACGGTAAAAGCAAATCTTTTTTCTTTGGTCGTTGGACGACCCACACATCATTCGCACCAGGAGATAAAATTTCTTTAATTTTTCCCAGTTCACTACCAGTTTCATCATAAACAGTGGCACCAATGATTTGGTGATAATAAAATTCGTCCTCTGCCAACTCAGCGAGATTGTCTTTTGCAACTTTTAGAATACCGTCACGATATTTTTCAACATCGTTAATATTTGGATGTCCTTCAAAGCTTAAAATGTCAAAATTCTTATGCTTGCGGTGGGACTTCACGACCAATTCAATTGGTGCTTTTTTCTCTTGAAATAGCAGTAACGTTGCCCCTTTTTGATAACGTTCTTCTGGAAAATCCGTTTTCGAAATGACCCGAACTTCTCCTTTGATTCCTTGTGTGTTCACAATTTTTCCTACATTTAAATAATCTGTCACGTGAAAGCCTCTCTTCCTTGTATTTCATCTTTCCTATTCTACCATTTCTTACGCGCAAATTCTATGAAAAAACAAAGGCCAACTTTTCCAGTCAGCCTTTGTTTTTATTAATTCGTTAAACCAGTTAATGTGCCATAAATTAAAAATAAATTCAATAACGTCAAGGCAATTGCAATAATCCAAGCTAAAAATTTCACCCACGCTGGATTCGCAAATTGGCCCATTAATTTTTTATCACTTGTATACATCGTTAAAGGAATAATCGACACTGGCAAAGCAATACTTAGGAAAACTTGCGTATAAAGCAACAAGTCTTCAACAGCCGTTTCGCTACCGCCATAAATAATGACACAGATAATGACTGGCACAATTGCTAACAAACGAGTTAACACTCGTCTTGCCCACAACGGCATTTTTAAATGGATAAAGCCTTCCATTACAATTTGTCCTGACAGCGTACCTGTAATCGTTGAATTTTGACCCGAAGCCAGTAAAGCAATTGCAAAAAGAATACTTAACACTGGGCTAGCAATATTACCAACAATATCTGGATTTTTCAGAGCATCAAATAAATCAACAAATTTACCTAATTCACTGTTGGTTCCATAAAATAATGCTCCTCCTAAAATTAACAACAAACAATTTACGACGAAAGCAACAGTTAATTGAATATTTGAATCCCAAGTAGTGAAACGAATTGCTTTGGCTTTCTCAGCATCATCGTTACGATCAAATTTCCGTGCTTGCGCAATGGAAGAATGCAAATATAAGTTATGAGGCATGACTGTCGCTCCAACGATCCCCAAGGCTAAAAATAACATGGATTTATCTGTCGCTATTTTTGTGTCTGGAATAAAACCTCGTAATACTTCACCAACATTTGGATCTGCTAATGCCACTTCATAAGCAAAAACAAAAAAGATAACTGCAATTAAACAAGAAACAATTGCTTCGATTTTGCGAAAGCCTAACTTTGTCAGTAGCAACAGTAATAAAACATCAAACGTTGTTATCAACACACCAATTAATAATGGAAAACCAAATAATAATTGCAAAGCAACGGCACCACCAATTACCTCAGCGATATCTGTTGCCATTATGGCTAACTCCGTCACCACCCACAAGGCAACGCCCGTTCGTTTACTTGTATGCTCTCTAGTCGCTTGGGCTAAATCCATTCCTGTCACGATTCCTAAGCGCGCAGCCATACTTTGTAGTAACATGGCAACTAAACTAGAAAGCAAAATCACACTAAGTAACGTGTACTTATATTCCGCTCCGCCAGCAATTGACGTAATCCAATTTCCTGGATCCATATAACCAACAGCCACTAAAGCGCCAGGTCCGCTATAGGCTAACAAAGTTCGCCAAAAGCTTGCGTTTTTAGGTACCTCAACGGTATTATTTATCTCTTCTAAACTAGGTCCATTTGCATAATTAAGCATTTTTTCCGTTTTCTTTTCTTTCATCCAACATCCCTCAATCTATCTTGTTCACACATTCACTTTTAGGTACACCTAAAACTAGTTAACATAATTATAGTCTTCTTATTCTTCGTTGTAAACTGTTACATTTTAATTTTTTAAGCACTTTCGCTATAAATCGTTTGGTTTTTACAAAAAAATCCCTTACACTTATTTTATCATAGATCGGAGGTTATGAGGATGAAGTTAGATATGGTCGGTATTATCGTCAACGATATGACACAAGCACTCTCTTTTTACCAAACGCTAGGTTTTAACGTGCTGGGAGAAGCTTCGCCTGATTACACAGAATTACAAAACAATGGCGTCAGGATTTCTTTAAATTCACTACAAATGATTACTGGTGTCTATGGGTTTGCGCCTAGCCAACAAGGCGATAAAATTGAACTTGCTTTTCTTTGTGAAACGGCCGCAGAAGTTGATAACACCGTGAAAAAAATGAGCCAAGCTGGTTACATTGTTTTTAAAGAACCTTGGAATGCACCTTGGGGCCAACGATACGCAATCATTAAAGACGTGGATGCAAATTTAATTTCACTCTTTGCCCCTCTATAATATTACTAAAAAATGCGCCACTTTCGTTTCTTTTACTCTCTTTCGAAAGATCAGTGCAGAATGGGTCTTAAGTAGGATGTCTTTTCTGTCTCTTTTTTTGTATAATAAACTTATCAAATGATGCGTATCTTACAACTTTGTTCGTTTGCAGAAAGAACAAACGATGTTTTTTATTGATAAAAAGTTATATACTAAAAGTACGATGAGTATAACTAAAGGAGATGAGAAATGTGAGTGTTACCCTATCTAGAAAAATTGTTAATATTATTTCCATTTTGGGCATTGTTGCAACCATAATTGCAACCATCTATTTTATCCGATTAGGTGTCTTCAAGGACATCAATGCACTAAGAGGACTAGTAGGGCAATCTGTCATTCTCGGTCCGATTATTTTCATGTTAATTCAGATTATTCAAGTGGTTATTCCGATTATTCCTGGTGGTGTTAGCTGTGCTGCAGGGGTCTTGATTTTCGGGCCAACAATGGGCTTCGTCTATAATTACGTTGGTATTGCACTTGGCTCTATTATCATTTTCTTATTAGGTCGTAATTATGGGAAACCATTCATTATGAGCCTTGTCAGTGATAAAACATATAACAAGTATATCGGTTGGTTAGACAATGAAAAACGTTTTGAACGATTGTTTGCTTTAGCAATTTTCTTCCCAATTGCACCGGATGATGCGCTTTGTTTAATGGCCGGTTTAACAAAAATGTCTGTGAAAAAATTTACTCTGATTATTTTATTAGCAAAACCTGCTTCTATCTATTTATATAGTCTTGCGTTAATTTATGGCGGTACATTTTTAACTAGCTTACTGGGAATGTAAAATAAATAAAAAAGCGAACGGACTAAATCAAAACTCTGCCTGTGTCAGTTTGATTTAGTCCTTTTATTATGGAATTTTGGTAGAAACTGGGGGACTTTTGATGTTTAGTTATTTTAAAAATAGTATTGTGAATACGCTAGATTTTCTTAAAGGGACAACGGCGTATTTTCGCGATGTGCTCTTGATGCACGGATTTATGTTATTCGTTCTATTGCCTTTATTGACAAGTTTGTCCAAATTGGTACTCAAAGAAGGTGGGATTGATTATATTTCCTACGATAACTTAGGGGCAATTGCTACGCAACATCCCTATGTCCTTTTGACTTTTCTACTAATTGGGCTGTTAATTTTACTGGCGCTCTTTTTTGAATTTACCTTTTTATTGCTTAGTGTTTATTTTATTAAGAAAAAGCAACCAATTACTCTAACGCAATTATTGCACGGCACCTTGCTTCAGATCAAAAAAGTTCGAGGAATTACCTTTCTGTTTTTCCTAGCATATTTCTTTTTGATTTTACCATTAAGTGGGTTAACCTTCCGCTCTTATTTATTAACAAGAGTTAAGATTCCAGCCTTTATCTTAGATTTTATTTTTGCAAATCGCGTCATTATTATTATTGGTTTCGTATTGTTAGAACTGATTATCTTATATTTAGCGATTCGACTTGCTTTTGCCCTTCCAGAGTTGATTTTACGTGATGTTGGTTTTCGTGAGTCTTTAAAACGTAGTTGGCAAATTACAAAGCGACGCTTTTTCCAGATTTTAGGACAATTTATTATCATTGGTGGAACTGTTTTAGGGATTTTTACGGCTGGCTATTTCTTGATATTTTTAGGTCAAACCGCCGTCGAAACGTTTAAACCTGAGTGGTCTTTACCTAGCGCTGTCATCGCTATGACACTCCTTCAGGTTATGATGCTCTTAAACTTGGTGTTGTCTAGTGTTGCTATTTTTTACATTATTGTTGATGATATGGAAGATGAAGGGATTTTGCCTGACACGCCAGAATGGTTCACCCCGAAATCAGAGGTTCGGGTAGAATGGACCACCTTCAGAGTCGTTCTTTTTTGTTTGATTGCAATCATCTTCGGAATTGGTGTAGGCACCTATAATACGAATTACCTAAGTCATACACCTGACCGAAAACCGGTTACCATCTCCCATCGTGGTGTCAATGGTAACAATGGCGTTCAAAACACCTTAGACTCTTTAATCGAGACCAATAAGGCAAAACCTGATTATGTTGAAATGGATATTCAAGAAACCAAAGACCATCAATTTATTGTCATGCACGATTTTAATTTACGGGCGTTAACGGGCGTTAATAAACGACCGAATCAATTAACACTTAAAGAATTAACGAATATGAATGTCACAGAAAATGGTCAAACTGCTAAAATGGTTTCTTTCGATGATTATTTAGCCAAAGCCAATCAATTAAAACAACGTTTATTAATTGAAATCAAAACCACGCCTCAAGATAGCCCTGATTTAGTACAGCGTTTTGTCAAACAATACCGCGAAAATATTTTAGAAAACGGTCATATCCTTCATACCTTAACCTATGATACGGCGATGGCCTTAAAGAAAGAAGAACCACGCTTTTATGTAGGCTACGTTATTCCTTTCAACATTGTGGGACCGCCTAAAATGCCAGTTGACTTTTTTACTATGGAATACAGTACAATGAATCGTAACTTTGTAAATGCCGCTCATCATGATGGGAAAAAGGTTTATGCTTGGACAGCAAATGATGAAGATGTTATGACACGAATGATTTTTTATGGCGTCGATGGCATCATTACCGATCAGCTAAGTCTACTGAACGAAACAATGAAAACCGATTTAGAAAATCCAACATACTCCGATAAACTGTTGAATTTCGCTATTGGAATGGGTTAAAAAAAGAGCCAATCTGCTGAGCAGATTGGCTCTTTTACGTTCATGTTAGTTGTTTTTACCAAAAATTCTTAAGAAAGCTAAGAATAAGTTGATGAAGTCAAGATATAATTGTAATGCGAAGAAAACGGCCATCCCAGTACCTGCTTGATCACCTGTTTGCGCATAGACTTGGCGTATACGTTGGTTATCATAAGCAGTAATCCCTGAGAAAATTAGGACCATTAAAATGGAAATAAAGAATTCTACAGCATTACTGTGTAAAAGGAACATATTTAGCAACATCGCAATGATGATTCCGATTAAGGCACTATAAGCGGCATGACCAACTGCTGATAGGTCTTTCTTCGTAAAGACACCTACTAATGACATCGCGCCAAAGGTAGCTGCTGCACTTAAAAATGCGCCGGCCACTGTTCCACCAGTATACATTAATAACGTCACGGATAAAGTGACACCATTTAATAATGCATACGCAACAAATCCTGCAATCGCAATGGTTGGATTCTTCTGTGCTTTTGCGCCTAGATATAAAACTAAGCCAATTTCAACAAGCCAAATCATCCAAAAAGCTAAGCTTGATTGGAATAAAGTAGCTAGAACGGGTAAAAAGACAGTTGTCATTGCATAAGCCATGATTGCGCTAATACCAATTCCTAACGCTAAAAATCCGTAAATTTTGGCATAAAATTTATTCAAACCTGTGCCAGTTTGGATATACTCTTGATTATTCATAAGTTAAAGTCCCTTCTTTCTCTGTTAGTTCATCAATCGTCACTTGGGGTGGTTGAACCATCACCACTGCATCTAACACGCGATTTTCTTGCTCATTAACAGCCTCAACTGAAATGGTAATCACATCTTTCATTTTGTCGACTTTGATTACTTCTAATTGGAAAGTCAATGTTTCGTAATGAAAAACGGGTTCCACAAAGTTCACAGAGAAATTCACAACATGTGAACCTGGTCCTGGTAAATGTTTTGAAATCGCACTAGTGATAATTCCCATCAGCATAATTGATGGTACGATTGGTTTTTCATATTCTGTTTTTTGGGCATAATCATGTTGGATATATAAAGGATTCGCATCATTGGTCAAGCCCAAGTAAAGTAATAAGTCCTTGTCTTCAATTGACTCTGTCAAGGACAACGAATCTCCCTCTTCGATATCTTCGATGGTTTTGCCTAATTTTCTCGGTTTTCCGATATTCAAATTAGTACACCTCCGTTATTGATAAGATAATTGTACCAAAATGTACTTAAAAGGCAAGCTAAAAAGTAGTCCTTAAAGGATGTTTAAACAAAACCAACTTATCTGCCATGCTAGATTTTAAAAACAAACAACGGAACAGGAGCAGCTTCTTATTTTTTGAAGCCAGATACCCCTGTCCCGATTTTGTTTATGTTCTCTTATAAAACGTTTCTAGTTGTGTTACTTAGTAATGTTTCGTAGGCTTGTTCAAATTTCTGAACGTCGCCAGCGCCCATAAAGACCACCACTGCATTTTCAAAATCTAGTAAAGGCGACACATTATCTTCGGTAATTACTTGTCCACCTTTTTGAATTTTTTCACCTAAATCTTCAATGCGTACCTCGCCTTGTGTTTCACGCGCAGAGCCAAAAATATTACATAAGAATACTTCATCTGCTAAATCCAGTGCTTCAGCAAATTCATCCATTAAGGCAATTGTTCGTGTAAATGTATGTGGCTGGAAGACAGCAATAATTTCTTTGTCAGGATATTTTTGACGAGCGCCATCAATCGTTGCTTTAATTTCGGCTGGATGGTGCGCATAATCATCAACAATAATCATGTCACTGACTTTTTTCTCGCTAAAACGACGTTTTACACCTTTAAAACTTAGCATTTCTTCTGCGACTTTTTGCATATCAAGTTTTTCAAAATAAGCCACAGCAATCACACCTAGCGCATTCATGATATTGTGATGGCCAAATGCTGGTAAGACAAAATGACCTACAAAATCATCCTTGTGATAAACATCAAAAGATGAGCCTTCCGTTGTTCGTTGAATATTTCGTGCTTGGATATCATCCTCTTCGCTGACACCATAATAATAAACTGGCACTTCTGATTCTAACTGGCGAAGATACTTATCATCACCATAAGCAAAAATTCCTTTTTTGACTTGATGAGCCATTGTTTGGAACGCTGAAAAAACGTCCTCAATGCTCTTGTAGTAATCTGGATGATCAAAATCGATATTCGTCATAATCGCATAATCTGGTGAATAGGCCAAGAAATGACGGCGATACTCACACGCTTCAAATGCAAAGAAATCAGCATCTGGTTCGCCGTGGCCAGTGCCATCACCTATTAAATAACTAGTTGGATTGATACCACTTAATACATGTGCTAGCAAACCAGTCGTACTTGTTTTCCCATGTGACCCTGTTACAGCAATGCTTGTATAGGGTTCGATAAAACGAGCAATGAAATCGTGGTAACGAATTACTTCTGCGCCTAATTCGATGGCGCGGGCGATTTCCTCATGGGTATCTGGAAAAGCATTTCCAGCAATAACAATCATGTCTTTATCAATATTATCTGCATTAAATGGTAAAATAGGGACACCTGATTTTTCAAGATCCCGTTGTGTAAAGAAATACTCTTCTACGTCTGATCCTTGAACGTTGTAGCCTTTTTGGTGTAAGACCAACGCTAATGAGCTCATGCCAGAACCTTTAATTCCGACAAAATGGTATAATTTGTTCTCTTGATTTCCCATTATAATCCTCTTCTCTGTCACTATATAAAACATACCTTTTTTAAAAAAATTTCAATCATACGAGATTCATTATCGTATAAAACAAAAAAATAATCAACTATTAAAACAGAATAAAAAACTTACATGTTTCAATTCCACATGCAAGTTTCATCTCTTAACTAAAATATTTACTGTTTTCTAATACAGAACTTGAATCTTCTAGCATCCCACTTAATGGTTTATCCAAGATGCCCTTTTTCTTCTCTTCTGTCACAGGTGCTTCCGGCTCCACTTGAGCATTCGCTTTAGCTAATTTTTTCCCATAAGCAGTTTGACTTTTAGCATTTTTCTTTGCGGCATTCAAACGGGAACGCGAACGTAAATCCAACGCATCTTCGCCAAAACGTTCTAAGTCTGGTTTGATTTGTTGATATTGTCGTCTAGTTAAAGGAATCTCAGGTTCTGAGGTTGGAATATTAAACTTCCGCACCGTTGGATCTTCTTCCGTATCTTTCACTTGAAAAGCCGTTGGTTCATCATCAAGAATGACATATGAACGCCGATCTTTTTTCATTGCTTTTAGCAACTCTTCTTCAGTAAAACTAGGTTCCTGTTCCTCAGGAATCACAGAAGCCGGGATATATTTAGGAACAAAATAAGAAGGTGTCGTTTTCTGCACTAATGGTGATGCGGCAGGTCTACTTGGTTTCGCTACGACTTCTTTTTTTTTATACGTTTGTGTCCAGCCATTTCCTTTTGGCGTCCCAAAAAGGCTATTATTTTTTTTCGTTGCTTGTTTATTTTTCGTTGCTTTACTAGCATGTTTTGTGTAGTCTGGCAAATTAGAACGATGACGTGCTAATTGCTCTTGTTGTGCTGCCGTTAATTGTTGTGTTTGTTTATTTGTAGTTGATTGATTCGTTGTTGGTTGTTGGACGGATGGTGTGCTTTGTCTAGTATCTTCGGCAGATGTTGCAGTTCTTCTGCTACCAGACATTGCTTTACCAATCAGATCATCTTGAAATAAGTTACGTTCATTATCTGTTGGTAATTTTACGCCCTGTTCATCATCATATGCTGGAAAACGGAAATGTTTTCTCTTCACTTGAGCATTATCCATTGCGGTCATTCCTTTTATTTTTCTTTCTCATTAGTTTAACACATTCTCAATGAATACTAAAGAACTTGCCTGAATTTTTAAGAGAACAAAAAAAGAAACCTCCGTTTAAAAAGGTTTCTTTTTTGTTTATTTATCTAGTTGTAATTTGGCAAAGTCCGCTTTGACTTGAATGAATGACTGAAACAATTGTAAAAACTGAAAGAGTCGCGCCCGATTTTCAAATTCACTTCTTGTTTGCGGCAATGGTTTTGTGCGATAGGTTTCATAAACGGTCTTAATTCGATTCATAATTTCTTGTCCATCATTATTCTCTGCAAATGTTTCTGCCGTATATTCCAATAATTGTTGAATATAGCGAACTTGTTGCGCATCAACAGTAATATCTTCTAATAATTCCAACATGTTTTTTAGAATATTACTTTGCATTTTTCTCATCGCAAAGTACTCTAAATAATACGTATTGGTAGACAGCAATTGATTCTCGGCATGATTTTTGGCCCACGTCTCGCCTGTGCGAATAAAGGTTTTTAAATCTGCACAATGCATGACCAAATTTCGCTCTCCTGCAGCGTTGTTTAAATGTAGCGCCATTTCCCTTAAAATTTTACGAAACATTGTTTCAATGACTTCTTGGTCTTCTCTTAAACGTTTTTCTGTATCAGGCATATAGGAATTAGCTAATAACGCTAGTCCCACACCAATACTCATTAATAAAAACTCATTTCCAATAATCGCCCAAGAAAGATTTTTTTCGACTAAATAATGAGTTACCAAAACGGAACTCACAACAATCCCATCAGATAATTGAAAATACACAGCTGCTGGAATAAACAATAACAAAAAAATACCAAAAGCAATCGCTGTAAAACCTAAAAAAGTAAAACAAATATACGCTAAAATAGTTGCTAAACCTAAGGATAACAAACGATAAATTCCTGTCATGACAGATGTTTTTTTCGTGCTAGTAACACTTAAAACTGAAATAATCCCTGCCGAAGGGGCATAAAGCAATCCCAGTTTTTCCGCAATAATCATTGCTAATGCAGCGCTAATGGCTGTCTTGACTGTTCGTAAACCAATTTTCATGCATACTCCCCTTAAAAAATAATAATTCTTCACTTTTCTCTAGTAATTTTACCTCTATTTCGGTTATCATTAAAGAGAAAAGTTATTTAGGAGCGAATATTTATGATAGTGGGTCGATTTCGTTTAGGCATGCGAACGTTAAAAACAGCAATTGCTGTCATGCTGTGTATTCTTTTATTTCAATTTTTCCATCGTGGCTCACCTATGATTGCCTGTTTAGCAGCTGTTTTTTCGCTAAGACAAGATTTAAATACCAGTTTGTCTTTTGGAAAATCGCGCATTATTGGAAACACATTGGGTGGCTTTTTAGCTTTGCTTTATGTATTAGCACAAGATTATTTTCCTAATCAACACTTAGTAGAATTACTGCTACTACCACTTTTAGTCATTATCGTCATCGTTGTTTCTGATGGGATTAATAACAATGCTGGAATCATTTCTGCAACTGCGACACTTTTAATGATTTCTTTAAGTATTCCGCAAAGCGATTCCTTTCAATATGCAATGGAACGTGTGTTGGATACATTCATTGGGACCTTTATAGCGATTGGTTTAAACGTCTTTTTACAACCTAAGCCAGCAGAAGAAGCCCATGAAATTTCTGAAGATTTAGCTGAATTAGAAAAGAAAGAAAAAGAACTAGAAGCTTTACGCCAACAAGTTCAAGCGCGGATTGACGCAGAAGAAAGCACTGACGACAAGGCAAATAAATAAAGAAACAGCCGATTGAAGAGAATAACAATCGGCTGTTTCTTTATAGTTCCCAATTCGTTTTTGCTTGAAAGTTGGCGGCTGCGCCAATCAAGTTGGCATCATTTTGATAATGGCAGGTCACGATTTCTGGAACAAAATCTTTTAATTCAAAGGTCTGTAAATGCGTTAGCATCCGGCGATTAATCTCTGCTAATAAGCCTTCTTTAGCAGAAACACCGCCTCCAAGTACAATCATTTCAGGATCATAAGAAAACTGTAAGCCGAATAATCCTTGTGTTAAATAATCATAAAAATTATTGACTTCTTCGCGAGCAACCTCATCCCCTCGTTGTGCCAGTTCAAAAACTTCTTCTCCTGTCACCGCCTGTTTTTCGACTCCAATTCGTTCACAATAGCGCTGAGCCATTTTGACAGCTGTGCCAATTTCACTGAATGTTTGGCCATTACTTAAAAAGTTCAGTCCAAACTCGCCTCCATATAAATGAGCGCCTTTGTACAATTCACCATTGCGAAAAATTGCTCCGCCAATTCCTGTCCCAATAACGACAAAAAGCACTTCTTTTTTCCCTTTCGCCGCGCCTTCATATATCTCAGCTAAACCAGCACAATTCGCATCATTTTCGATAGTCACTGGTAAGCCAAACAACGCTTCTAATTCTTCATAAATGTTAAAATGATGAATATATGGAATGGCGGAAATCCCTAAAATCTGTTGACTTTTTTCGTCAACTACTCCAGGTGAACTAAAAGCAACACCACTAATCGACTCATTTCTTTTGTCTGCATAAACCGAATATAAATGCGCTTTCATTTCTTCCCAAGAGCCAGGTGTTGGAAAGCTCCCTTGATTTGTTAATTCTTTGCCTGTCCAAACGCCGTATTTCACGGAAGAACCGCCAAGATCAAATGCTAAAATTGCCATATTTATCCATCCTTTTCTACTTCTGTTTTCTTATTTCTTCGATACGTATACGGTCCATGATAGGTCTCATCAGGATTTTTCGTCAAGCGAAATTTCAACGGAACATAGTCAATGCCGCCTTTAACAAAAGGATGACATCGTAAAATCCGTGCTACCCCCATCGTTGTTCCTTTGACACTTCCATGTGTATGAATTGCATCAATCATATATTGTGAACACGTTGGGTAATAGCGACAACGTGCAGGCAATCCTGGAGAAATAAATCGTTGATAAAAACGAACACCGCCGATTAACGGATTTTTCATAAAGTGCCTTCTTTCTAACTAATTCTTACTAAAGAATAGCTTGTTTTTTCATGTTTGGCAAGTCTTAGTTACAAGAAATTACACCAGGTGCACCTATGACAAATTCTTACATTTCTGTTGCTATCCAAATGAAAAAAAACGTGCTACACTATAAAAAAAGGAATGGAGGCTTAGTAAATGGGATTAAAATTTGAACGTTCCAATGACTTAGATAAACTCTTCGATTCTTTCGCCGTTGATCCATTAAAGAAAGAAGTACCTCTTGAAGAACTGGCAAAACAACGACAAGAAGCAAAAAAAGAAGAAGCAAAAAAACAAGCAAAAGAGTAATTTTGCTTGTTTTTTTCTATAGAAACTTTTCAATTGCTGTCCAAGCTGCTTCTTTTCCTTCTTTTGTTTCAGAAGAGAAAATAATAAAGTCATCTTGTTTATCAAAATTCAAGGCTTTTTTGATGACACTCTCGTGTTTGTTCCATTTGCCCCGCGGAATTTTGTCTGCCTTAGTTGCCACAATAATAACTGGCAAATCATAGTATTTCAAAAATTCATACATTTGGATATCATCTTGGGTCGGCGGATGACGTAAATCAATTAAAGAAACGACTGCACGTAACTGCTCACGTTGAGTGATATACGTTTCAATCATTTTTCCCCACTTCGCACGTTCTGTTTTAGAAACTTTGGCATAACCATAGCCAGGAACATCCACAAAGTGTAAGGCATCCTCAATTAAATAAAAGTTTAGCGTTTGCGTTTTACCAGGTTTGCCTGAAGTTCTTGCTAAATTTTTACGATTAATCAAGGTATTAATAAAAGATGATTTCCCAACGTTCGAACGTCCAGCTAAAGCAATCTCCGGTAACTGAGATTCAGGATATTGTTTAGGGGATACCGCACTAATCACGATTTCTGCATTATGTACGTTCATTGTTTTCCTCCGTTCTTCTGTTCAGTCTTTCATTCAAAAGCTTAACAAAAACAGCTCTTTCGGAGATCCGCCGAAAGAGCTGTTTTCAGCTTCAATCTTATACAGCTTCTTTATCTTTTTTGTTATAAATAATTGTTGGTTTACCTGTACCTTCAGCGGCCATTTTAGTAATGATAACTTTTTCAATGCTTTCATCTGAAGGAACATCAAACATTACGTCCATCATAATTTCTTCAATGATTGAACGAAGTCCCCGTGCGCCAGTATTACGTTCAATGGCTTTGGCTGCGATGGCTTTTAATGCTTCTGGTTCAAATTCTAATTTAGTGTCATCAAGAGACAATAATTTTTGATATTGTTTCACCAAGGCATTCTTCGGTTCTGTTAAAATTCGAACCAAATCATCATTCGTTAATTTATCAAGCGCAGCCATTACAGGTAAGCGTCCAATAAATTCTGGAATTAAACCAAATTTCAATAAATCTTCTGGAATAATATGTTGCATGATGCTTTCTTCTTCATTTAAAGCAGAATTAGTTTTACCAAAACCAATAGTTTTTTCGCCTAAGCGGTTTTTAACAATGGTTTCAATTCCATCAAATGCTCCACCAACGATGAAGAGAACATTCGTTGTGTCAATTTGGATAAATTCTTGATGTGGATGTTTGCGGCCCCCTTGTGGTGGTACACTTGCAACTGTTCCTTCAAGAATTTTTAGTAAGGCTTGTTGAACACCCTCACCTGAAACATCTCGAGTAATCGAAACATTTTCACTCTTACGGGCAATTTTATCAATCTCATCAATATAGATAATGCCCTTTTCCGCGCGTTCAACATTATAGTCAGCAGATTGTAGTAATTTTAAAAGGATGTTTTCAACATCTTCCCCTACATAACCTGCTTCTGTTAAACTGGTCGCATCAGCGATTGCAAAAGGTACATTTAATGTTTTTGCTAACGTTTGAGCCAAGAAAGTTTTACCTGAACCTGTTGGTCCAATTAAACAAATGTTACTTTTTTGCAATTCAACGTCATCTTGAGTTGCAGCTGTTTCTGATTGATTTACACGTTTATAGTGATTGTAAACAGCAACAGAAAGTGTGCGTTTTGCACGTTCTTGTCCAATAACATATTCATTTAAAACATTTAAAATTTCTTGGGGTTTTGGCACATCCGTTAATTCTCGGACTGCTTCATCATAAAATTCTTCATCAATAATCTCTTTACATAGATCAATACATTCATTACAAATATAGACACCCGGACCAGCAACAATTTTTTTTACTTCTTCTTGTGTTTTCCCACAAAATGAACAACGAACGGTCCCGTTATTATCCGTATTGTCGTACATGTTCGTCACCCCTCTAAAAATCAAAAAATGACTGTCATCACAGTCTCTCATCATAATAGCACAAACCACTTTAAAATGCGAACATCTCAGATAGAAAGTTTTATTGTTCTTAGACTTCTTATGGTATACTACATTATATAAAAGCACTTTCATAAAAAGTGATTGTGTTGAAACAAATTGGAGGAATTGTGATGTTAGAACAAATTTTACTAGGTACCTATACTCGAAGAGCCAGCCAAGGCATTTATAAAATTGCATTAGATACGACACAAGGTCGTTTAACAGAAGCGACACTTTTGTTAGAAGAAACGAGTCCTACCTATCTTGCTCTGAGTCAAAAGGGCGAACTTTTTAGCGTCACTAGTGTTGACGGTGAAGGTGGCACTGCCGCTTATCAACCAGAAATGGACCATTTTAACTTATTGAATAAAGTAACTGAGGAAGGTGCGCCGCCATGTTATGTAGCTGTTGACGAAAACCGACAACTTGTCTATGCAGCAAATTATCACCAAGGTATCGTTCACGTGTATCGTATCTTAGAAGATGGTTCTTTGGAAGATGCTGACAAAGTGATTCATACAGAGCCAACTGGTCCTCATGAAAACCAAAACAATGCCCATGTTCATTACACAGATTTAACGCCTGATCAACGCTTAGTCGTCTGTGATCTAGGAACCGATCGTGTGTATACGTATAATGTTAGCTTAGATGGAAAGCTTTCTGAAATCGCTCAATTCGTGACTGAGCCAGGGACTGGTCCACGTCATTTAGTGTTCCACCCAACAAAATCATTGGCTTACTTATTTGGTGAATTAGATAGCACTGTTTCAGTTCTTTCATATGATGAAACAGATGGTTCTTTCACTGAATTACAAAAAGTTTCTACTTTACCTGCTGATTATGATGCGTTTAATGGTGGCGCTGCGATTCGTATTTCTTCTGATGGCCGTTTCCTTTATGCTTCAAACCGTGGCCATAACTCAATTGCTGTCTATGCTGTTTCAGAAAATGGCGAAGCGATTGAACGAATTCAATTAATTTCAACAGAAGGCGATATTCCGAGAGATTTTGATTTAGATCCTTCTGAAGATTTCATCGTTGTCGCTAATCAAGACTCTGATAACTTAACACTTTATCGTCGGAACCAAGAAACAGGCTTATTAGAAATGATTCAAAAAGATGTTGCTGTTCCCGAATGTGTTTGTGTTTTATTTGTATAATTAAGTTGACTATTTCCTTGGAAAATAACAGGAGGTCGGGACAGAAGTGTTTAACTCCGAGAAATAAGAAGGAATTTCCGAAAATTGTTCTTTAATTTTTGGAGAATTTCGGCTTATTTCCGAAGGAGTTGCTTTTGTTCCCGCCGTTTATCAGTTTTTGAGCGTGGAGCAAAAATCCAAAGTGATTTTTGTCCCACGCTCCCTGTTTTCTTATTTTAAACGATGGATTGGTTCTCCAATTCTTTAACGTATAAATAAAAAGAGCCAAAGTCTAAGCGATTCATTTGTAAAGATTCATGAATTTTTGTGAACCCTTTACTTTCGAAAAATCGAATCATTCTATGGTTTGTATGATTAGTTTGAGCATACATTTTACGTCTTCCTTCCCAGACTGCTCGTTTCTCCAATTCATGGAACAACAAACTGCCATAACCCTTGGCAATATAATTAGGCGAAGTTGCAAAGCGCTTTAACCAAACAAAGTCTTGTTCCTGCTCCATACAGAACGTTGCCATTGAAAAAATCATTTCTTCGTGCACTAGCAAATACAACCGTTTTTTTGTAATGTCTTCTTGGATATCTTCTTGAGAAGGGTAGTCCTTTGTCCACTGTGTAATGCCCACAACATCCATGTATGCCTTTACTTCTGTTAAAAATTGAAGAATAATCGGTAACTCTTTCTCATCAGCCACTCTAATTTTCATTGTTTATTCTCTTAATAAGGTAACAATAGAATCGACAAGACAATCACACTAATAATGCCAATGATGGTCGGTACACTCGTCCGTTTTAAAATTCTGATGGGACTAACTCCTACTGTTGATGCGACAATCATGACAACTGCTGCTACAGGAGAAATCGTTCTAGTTAAATTCGCGATCATCTGCATTGGCAAGGAAATTAAGATGCCATCAATCCCAGCTTTTTCGGCAATTCCAGGGATTAGTTCGATAACCGCATAAAACATTGCCAGTCCACCACCGCTTAAAATTCCAAAAAGGGTCGTTGCACCGCTGAAAATTAAGGTCGTGACAATTCCTGCTGAACTTGATGCTTCGACAGATGCCATAATACTATCAATAATTCCTAACGTTTGAATCGCAGACGTGAACAATGAACCGCCTACGACAAGCATCACAACTTGACTAAACCCTTGCCCCATTCCTTTAAACATCTCGACAGCCGTATCTTGAACCTTTTTAAAAGATTTCAAGCGAAGCGTCTCAACCAATACCGCAATGAAGAAAGAAATAAATGTAAGAACAAAAATATCCATCGTTATTCCTTTAATAAACATTCCTGCGATTCCCACTCCAACAATTAATAATAGCGGTAATATTGGCAATATTGCATAAAATTTAGGAACATCAAATTCTTTTTGTTTGCTTAAGCCCTCTTCATTTAATGAAACATAGGCAGCCTCACCTTCTTTTTTATCGCAGTATTTTTGCCAGAAGTACTGTGCAACCGCAATGATTAATAACGATGGCAGCGAAATTTTGGCATTCCATACAACATAATTTAACACATCATAACCAAGGGTATTTGCGGCGATTACGTTATCCGCGCCTAAAGGTGTTGGCATGATAGTTGCCGTCATTGCAATCACACCTGCAGCAGTTAATGATGAAATCCCCATGCTGGCTAGCATCGGATATAATATAGACATTAAAATAATCGCTAAACTTGATGCACTAGGAACTACTAGTGACATTAAATTTCCAATTAAAAAGACCACAGGGACAAATAACGATTTACGTTTAATCTTCATTAATGGTTTCACCAAAAAGTTGACAGCCATCTGATTGGCCCCGATTGCATTCATATAGCCTGAATAACCAAAAAGAATCATAATTACAATTCCTGCTGAACTCACTTGTGCAATAATTGTATCTTTAAACTTCAAGAAAATATCAAATAATCCAAAACCGGTTCCTTCTCCTGCAGGATAAATGGGATGTCCTAACATCCATGCACATGCAAGTAGAACAAGCGCACCAATAATTAAGCTGAGTGCGGGATGATAATTTTTTACAATCAAATAGGCTACAACAACTAAAACGACCAATACCAATAAACTTTCAATCATACTTATCCTCCTTCAGTTAATTAACCGCTTTCATTTTTTCGACAACCCATTTTTGAAAAGCTTCAACATTTACATCTATACAGGCAACAGCATTCGTGTTTTTATGATACTTCATTTTTAAATCCGCAACAGTAGCTCCCGCAGCTGGACCTTCCAAAGCAACTTCAATGAACGTTTCAGTTGTCTCAAATAATTCTGGTGAAGTTAAATAGGCAATCGCACAGACATCATGCATTTTCAAACCTGTAGTTAAACTGCCGCCTCTATAATGACGGAAAAGACCATAAAACATTTCCCCAACTCTACCAAGCGCTCTGATGGCTGTTACTTCATGATTCGTTAACACAGCTTGACTTGTAACATCTAATCCTACCATTGTTAGCGGGACACCTGATTGGAAAACAATTTGTGCAGCGTGTGGATCGACATACGTATTAAATTCGGCACTTGTATTTGTATTTCCCCTTGCTAATGAGCCACCCATCATGACGATTTCTGCAATATTTTCTTTGACTTCTGGATAGAGGGTCAGTAACAAAGCAATATTCGTTAATGCAGCAATTGGAACAATGGTCAAAGGAACATCACTAGACAGAATTTCTTTTCGCATAGCTTCCACTGCATGAATATCTAAACACGTAGAGATAGGTTGCGGAAACTCAAAGCCATCCATGCCAGTCTCCCCATGAATCTCAGCAGAATCTTCCAATTGAATAAGTAACGGACAATTACACCCCTTGGCTACAGGAACCTTTTTCCCAAAAAAATCGACAAGTTTCAAGGCATTGTTTGTTGTTTTTTCTACATCTACATTCCCTGCAACCGTCGTTATTAAGCGAACTTCTAGGTTAGGATGATTCAGTGCAATCGCTAAAGCTACAGCATCATCAATTCCTGGGTCCGTATCAATAATGATCGGTCTTTTCTTTGTATCCATTTTTCTTCCTCCATTCACATTTAGGAAAAACATTTCCGGAAACGTTTTCTTAATTTGAGATTAACAGCGCTTTCATTAAAAGTCAAGCAGAATTTCTAAATAATAAATAATTAGGCTTTTTCTTGACTTTCTGCTTTTAGAATGCTTACTATAAAAAAGAGTTCAGTGAAAGGACGAAAATGATGAATATTAAAGATATTGCAAAATTAGCTGGCGTTTCCGCTTCAACTGTATCCAAAATTATAAATAATAAAGATCAAACTATTAGTAAAGAAACCCGTGAGCGTGTCTTAAAAATCGTTCGAGATTACAACTACACACCTTACTCAGCAAATCTCGTCACAAATAGTACTACAAAAACCTTCGTGTTATTATTAAATAGCCATGAAACTTTTGAGGCTTGGGTTACGAGCTTTATTGATAAAGCTCAAGAAAATGGCTATAACTGCTTGATTTTAAATAGTCACGGTAGTTTAGAACAAGAACTGAAAAATATTACCTCGCCAACGTTAAAACAAGCCAGTGGCATTATTTGGGACCCAATCAATGAAAACAGTAAACAATACGCGAAATTTATAGAAGAATTAACGATTCCTTACTATTTCGTCAATCACTCAACTAACGAATTACCTTCTCTAGCGGGGCTTTATGAAGAAGCTAGTTATGTTTTAACCCAAGAATTATTACAGAATAACCATAAAAAAATTAGTTATTTCGTCACTAACCCAAAATATAAAGAAGCAATTATTGCAGGCTATAAAAAAGCCTTGTTTGATGTCAATTTACCCTTTAGTAAAGAAAATATTTTAACTACTATCCCTGCTGATTTCAGTAATCAGCTTATCACAGATGGGATTACGGGTATCCTTACTGATGACTATACCCAGGCTGTTTTTTTGGAACAGCTTTTAAAGCAGAGCGGTTTGCGAACCCCCGATAATTACTCTTTACTCGCAATTAAGCGAAAAATTGATCGTTCATTTTTACCTGATCATATTTCTTCCGTCTTATTAGATACAGAGACGTTTGGTAGCCAGTTAGCCTTATTATTGCTTAACAAACGCAAAGAAAAAACAGCCTTGATTAATGACGCTGAAAAATTGGTGCTAGATCACAAAAATACATTAGGCATGTCTAGTGTTAATCCACATAGCAAAATGATTGTAGTAGGTAGTTTAAACGTTGATAATTATCTGTATTCAACAAATTTACCACATAACGGCAAAACAAATTTTTTGTCTAGCTATGCTAAATTCCCCGGCGGAAAAGGATTAAATCAAGCTGTTGGCTTAACCAAACTGGGCCATCAAGCCACCTTAATTGGTTGTTTAGGCTCAGACACAGATGCGAATTACTTATATAAAGAATTAGAAAAATACCACGTTACGACAGATGGTATCACACGTATTCAAGATACTGAGACTGGTCAAGCATATATTTATGTTGAGACAAGCGGCGACTCCATGATTTCAATCTTACCTGGTGCAAACACAGCGCTTACGCCTAAAAAAATCGCACAGCAAAAACACCTATTTATGGATGCCAGTTTTTGTCTCATTCAAACAGAAATTCCTTTGTCTGCTGTAGAAAAAGCTTGTGAAATCGCCCAACATTCAGGGGTGCCGATTATTTTAAAACCAGCTGCTATTCATCATATTCCAGTGAATATACTAGAAAAGGTTGATTTTTTCATTCCCAATGAAGATGAATTATTGGAACTTCAACCAGATACTGGTACATTAGAAGAGAAAGCGGCGTACTTCTTAGAAATGGGCGTAAAAAATGTCATTGTTACTTTAGGAAAAAAAGGCGTGTTATTAAAAACACCCCAAGTGTGCCACTATTTCCCTGCAACAGAAAATATAGCTGTGGATAGCACTGGTGCCAGTGACAGCTTTATCAGCGCGCTCGCCTCCTATCTTTCGAAAGGTTATCCGACTGAAGCAGCCATTCAAATAGCAATTCAGGCTGCAGGATTTTCAGTTTCTAAAGAAGGGGTGATTGATTCTTTAGTTGATCACGTCACTTTGGAAAATTATTTGATAAAAAAAGAACCCGCTCTTTTTGCTCATCGTAACACCTGTGTCGACTGACACAGGTGTTTTCCTGCTGAATATCTTGTTATTTTCTCATAAACCAATGAGAATTGTTCTTTTTTATTACAATTTATTAGGCGAACTATTATAATAAAAGAGAAGTTATTACTAAGGAGTGAGTCTCATCAAAACACAAGATGCCATAAAAACATTTTTACTTTCAAAGAAAACACAAAAAAAATTGGCTGTCTTTTTATACTTAGCAAAACAAACGAACCTTGATTTATCTAGTGTTGCCCGAAAATTCGATCTTTCTACTAAAAATTTATCAATTTATCTTCGTGAAATTCAAGAAGACTTAGCAACCCTTCCTGAAAATACCTTAGAGATTCAGATCCATCACGGAAAAATTTCATTACATACGACTTCCAATGATTTTCTTTCCCACTATTTTTTATTATTTAATTATTACTGTGTCCATTCTACTGACTTCATTCTTTTTCAAGCAATTATCAAAAAAGAAAACAATTCTGTCTGGAAAGTGAGTCAAGAAACTAATTTTAGCTCATCTTACATTTACAAACGGTTAAATAACATTAATAAACTATTTGGTTTGTATGGAATTTCCGTCCATTTTTCCCCCTCCGCGAGTAAAGTGATTACAGGTTCTGAATTTCAAGTCCTATATGCTTTTCTTGATGTCTACTGGACCATCTTTTTAAATACCTTAGCCTTACCACGTTATACCTCTACTTTTTTTGAAGATATACTGACGCAACATATTAAACCAGAAATTCTTGAACGCTTGGAACACGCTTCTCTACTAAAATTAAATTTACTTTTACACATCGCAAAATATCGCTTTCCATATACTTGTGAAGATGATCTCCAAAAAGAATTTGAAGAACATCCTTATTTAAGGCTTTTCTCAGACTCAAAACAAACTATTTTTTGTTCCCAATCAAATTTTTCAGAAGATCAACAGCGGGTTGTAGATATCATTGCACCCATTGCCATTGATAATTTTGATTCAGCAAAACGAGCCAAAGATTTACTGACTGCTCTAAATGAAATTTCTTGCCCAGAATATTTCTACGTTGATTCTTTATTAACCAATTTTTGCGAAGTTTTTCAAATTCCAAAAATGCGTGAATTTGATCGTCATTACTTCTTACTTATTTTATTTAAAAATATTATCTATAACCAATTATTTATTTCACAGCAACCAAATACCGCGATTCTAGATTTTTTAGTCAATAAAAATAGTACTTATCAAAAAGATTTACAGAAAAAAATTTATGCTTTTTATCAAAACTTTTCAGCGCATTCCCCTTATCAGTTAAGATTTAAGGATCAGGAGAACCCAATTTGGACATGTGAATTGTTGTTACGAATTTATAAGCACTATAGTCCCCGCAAAAAAATTAAAATTGGTGTTGCATATTCTCGCGATTTTTACATTGCTAGCTTTATTATGATGAAAATCAAGCAAGCATTTAGTGAGGATATTATTTTTGAACGAACCGATTTTCCTAGTTGTGATATTGTGATTACTGACTATCCCTTATTTGATTTACCAAAAGAAATAGACCGAATTTACATTTTAGAAGAAGAATTAACCCGAGAAGATTGGGAACTAATTTTCAGTAAAATAAGTATCGCCATTTTTGATTTGCAATATTAAAACAAACATCAAGCGCCAACCTGTCTCACCAGCCATAATGAAAACAAGCGACCTACAAACCACTTCTGCCAGTTTTAGTCTGACAGAAAATAGTTTGTAGGTCACTTGTATATTGCTGTTCTTTTCTACGTTACCTTCAAAGACAATCTAGTAAGTGGGTACACGTCGTACTTCAGCCCTTAAAGTGCTACGCTTCCACCGCTGATCAGTTTTTAAGCCTGAGACGAAGATCCAAAGTGTTTTTTGTCTCAGGCTCTTACATTTTTTCAACAAAGGTATTGCTAGGCGCTACTTGAAGCTGAAAACTATTTTCTCTATCGAGATTCCTCATCAGTAGACTCAAATTTAAAACTTTTTTCTATAAAAGCGACTTCTTTTGCGTATGTTTTTACAAAAGAAGAATAGTCTTTGGGATCTTTGACCTTTTCCAATTGGTCAACAGAGACTTCTAATTCAAATCCTGTTCCATCTTTAAAGAGATAATATTTTGAGATGTCTGTATATCCTTGATTCCGTTTTAAAATATAGCCGGTTTGTACATCAGCAATTTTATCAATTGGATATGCTTTGATAAACTCTTTACTTGTATCCAAATAATCAGAAAGACTGTTGACAAGATTGCCAGAAAGGTACATACCTGCCGATGTATAATAGTCTCTTTTTTCATAAAAACTGATATTGCCTAGATATTTTGTATCTGGATACTCCTCTGTAGAAGGTAAAATTAAAAAGTTCTTTCCGCCACTGGTTTCAATATCGGCATCGCCGATAATTTCTATTTGATAGCCTTGATTAAATAAAAGTTTATTTTGTTCTATTGTGACTTTTAGTGGTTTTTCTAAATCAACAGGTCCAGTTGTGGTAAGTCCAGCTTCTTTTAAAGGATAAACATCTTCTGATGAAGCGGAGTAATCCCAATAATCATCTTTCTCCGCAAGATCAATATATACTATAAAGCCAATTGCTACAGCAATGCCTATCCAAATAATTTTTTTGTTCTTTTTTTGTTTTTTCTTTTTTTTCGTCTGTGGTTTTACCACTTTTTTATTGGGGTTAGGAAGTTGCTTTACTGTGTCTGTTCTTGTGACAGGAAAAAACGACCATTTTGGCTTTTGAAAAAGTGCATCATATGTATCATAAAAATTCTTTTGTTTAGCCATTTTTTCTCTCCACTAATTTTTTTGATAAGGAAATTTCCTCAGATGCTTCGGAGACTAATCTTTCATAATCATCTGTGATACTTTCCGACAACACTCGTATGGTACTTAAGATACCATTAGTTGCAAGTGTTATTTCTTCTGTTGACAATTTATCTTCTTTAATGCTTAAAAACCGTTCTGATGCTCGTAAAATCTCTGGTACCTTATGATATAAAAAATCACTAAAATGAGTAATTGCTTCAGGATACTTCACTAAGTGTTTAAAGATGCCTTTAGCGGAAGCAACACCCAGTTCTACTTGTTCAATTTTTTTTAAATTTCGTGACTTATTCGTTAGTTCGTTTAAATAAATAATTTGTTTTTTTAATTCGTCCATAATTCTTTGGTACATCTCTAGGTCACTGTCCGTTAGATGGTGCGTCGTTTGATATTTTTTTAGATTTTTTTTATAACGGAAATACATACGACCATTTCTATAAATAACCCAACCAATGTACCCAGTCCCCACTAACAAAACCATTATCCCTTTCAAATCATTTACTCCTTTTTAAATTAGTATATATTACTGAATAACACACTGTCCAGCTTAAAATTGACAAATAAGTATGAAGTGTTACTCCCCCAATTACTTGTGCACTTTTATTGTATCATATAGAAAAATTGTTCTGTTCCGCATTTGGACAAATTGTCTAAATGTCTAACGAAATCTTTTTTTGTTTAATATGTAGCAAAAAACACTTGCAAGAATTGATTACTTCTCACAAGCGTTTTTTATTGTCTAAAACAACTATTTACATTTCATTTTATTAAATAGTGAATAAATAAATTACTGCAGCTAATGAAGCACCTAAGATAGGTCCCACAATTGGCACCCAAGAATAAGCCCAATCAGAATCACCTTTTGTTTTCACAGGAATAATTTGGTGCGCTAAACGAGGTCCTAAATCACGTGCAGGGTTAATTGCATAACCTGTAGGTCCGCCTAATGATAGACCTAGTCCTAAGACCAAAATCCCAACAAGCATTGGGTTAATGCCAGCCGCTAAGTCGTTTTGAGAAAAGGCTAGTAAGCCAAAAACCAAGACAAATGTGCCGATAATTTCTGTTAAAACATTGGCTGGATAGTTACGGACAGCTGGACCAGTGGCGAAGGTTCCTAAAATAGCACCTTTGTCTTCTGTAATGTTCCAATGGGGTAAATAAGCTAACCAGACAACTAAACCACCAATAAAACCGCCTAGGACTTGAGCTACGATATAAGGTAAAACCATGCCCCATTCAAAGTTTCCAGTAATTGCCATCGCAACTGTTACAGCAGGATTTAAATGCGCTGGACTCATATACCCAGACATGTAAACAGCTAATGTAACAGCAGCGCCCCAACCTAAAGCAATAACGACCCAACCAGAAGCAAAGGCTTTGCTTTTCTTCAAGTTAACTGCGGCACAGACGCCATCCCCTAGTAAAACTAAAATCATCGTTCCGAAAAATTCACCGAATAATTGTGTCATCATCGAAGTTCCCATTTTTTCTTCACCCTACTTTCAAATTTTTTAAATCTGATTCTTCAATTGCTTTTTCTAATGTTTCAATGTGTCGTGCTCTTTCTTCCGCTGTCCATTGATAATGCTGTGCCATTTCTTCAATGACTCCCGCTTTCACTTGGTCCAAACGATCACGCATAAACAATAAGTGGTTGGTCCGTCGCAATAAAAAGTCGACGGGTGTTAAAGCCATTTCTTCTTCCATCGCATAGTTTAAAGAGACAGTTTCTGTTAAGGTTAAACCAGGAATTACTTTGGCATCATCAATCATTTCAAAAACAGTTGGTACGTTGGAGCCATATAAATGAGCTAAGTATAGTGCATCCTTTTCACTTAACCCTTTAGACACGCCATGTTTTGCCAACGCTTCTAATTCTTCGTCTACCGTTGCAGGGTTCAATTTTCCGCCTGAAACTGGATAGTTTTTAGAATCAATTAAGGTGAATTCTTTTTGGTATTCTTCTGCTAAGATGGTTTGAATCATTTTCATCGCACCTTCTGCCATTTTACGATAATCTGTTAATTTCCCACCAGCCAAAGTGAGCAAGCCATCCGCTGATCTTTCCAATGAGCTGCCTCGAGAGACAGCTGAAGGATTGACTTTATTTTCCACCAAACTGTCTTCTAGATGGTTTAGGACTTCTTCAATTTCTCGTTTATCTGTTTGGTTTTTTTGGTATCTGTCAACGACATCAATGACTTCATCAATACTTTTATCTGAAAGTTTGCCATTGTTTCCCCCGTTATAATCTGAGCCACCGTTAGCAGAAATTAAAGGTCGTAAGCCAGCCCAGCTGGCTTCAATATCATCAATTGTCAATTGTACCTCTGGATAACGATTATTGACTACTTCCAATAGGTAATCCACATCACTTTGTTCTACTGTTGGATGTTGAAAGTCTCCATGGTAATCTGTATCCGTCGTCCCAAAATATGTTTTTTCTTCTCTTGGAACAACGAAGACCATGCGGCCATCTTGTTTACCTGTATCAAAATACGTTGGTTGAGGAACATTTAAACGGCTTTTGTCGACAACTAAATGAACCCCTTTGGTTGGACGCATTTGTGGTGTAAATGAATCGTTTTTGTCTAAGCCTCTTAATTTATCTGACCAAGGACCAGTAGTATTAATCACAACATCTGCGTGAATCTCAAACTGTTCGTCAGTTAGTAGGTCCTTTGCTTGAATGCCAGTAATTTTACCTTCATCATTGTATAAAAAGCCCACCGCTTGAACCCGACTCACAGCATGTGCCCCGTCAGCTACTGCTTGTTTAATATTTTCAATAACTAAACGAGCATCATTATTTCGGTAATCTAAATAAACACCGCCACCTTGTAGACCTTCACTTTTTAGTTGTGGCTCACGTGCCAAAACCTCGTCTTTTGTTAACAGATAGTTGGCGTACTTGGTACCTGTTACATCAGCTAACTGATCATATAAATCCATTGCTATTTTGACAGAAAATAGATTAAATGTTGCATTTGGCTCATCATAAATCGGCAATAACATGGGATCCGCTTTAGGGATGTGTGGCGCAATGGATTGAACGACGGCTCGTTCTTTCACTGTATCTGCTACCACCTCCACGTCAAACGTTTTCAAATAGCGGATACCACCATGAACTAATTTGGTTGATCGTGAAGAGGTGCCCTCTGCGAAATCCTGCATTTCAATTAACCCTGTCTTCATTTTAGCGGCACTGGCTTGCAGGGCAACGCCTGCGCCAGTAATGCCACCACCAATAATTAAGACATCTAAGTGTTGTGTTTTTAAAGCGTCGATTGATTGTCGGCGTGTTTCTATTGAGAAAGTCATAGAAAATTCCCCTTTTCCATTTACTTATTTTTACGTTTGAATTGTTGGGTAGCTGCTACTGCTTGTTGCCAACCTTCATATAAATCTTCTCGTTCTTCTTCCGCCATAATGGGTTCAAATTGTTGTCCTTCTTCTTGGAATGCTTTGATTTCTTCTAAGTCTTTCCAGAAGCCAACCGCTAAGCCCGCCAAGAAAGCTGCGCCTAAGGCCGTTGTTTCTAAGTTATGGGCTCTTTGAACAGCAGTGTTTAAAATATCTGCTTGGAATTGCATCAAGAAATCATTGTTTGCTGCTCCACCGTCTACTTTTAAGACAGGAATGTCTATGCCTGTATCTTCTTTCATCGTGTCAATAATGTCACGAACTTGATACGCAACTGCTTGAAGTGTCGCTTTGACAAAATCTTCTCTCGTGGTACCGCGTGTCAATCCAAAGACAGCCCCACGCGCTTGTGAATCCCAATATGGTGCACCCAAACCAGTGAATGCAGGAACCACATAAACTTCATTGTGCCCTGTTGACGCTTTGGCTACTGCTTCAGATTCCGCAGCCGTTTGCAACATTTTTAAGCCATCTCGTAACCATTGAATCGCTGAACCAGCCACGAAGATACTTCCTTCCAAGGCATAATATACTTTGCCGTTAATGCCATAGCCAATAGTGGTAAGCAGATTATTTTTAGAAAGTTGAGGTTCTTCGCCAGTGTTCATGACAATAAATGAGCCTGTTCCATAGGTATTTTTAACCATCCCAGGTTCAAAGGCCATTTGACCAAATAAGGCGGCTTGTTGGTCACCAGCCATCCCAGCGATAGGAACTTCACTTCCGTAAAAATGGTAATTTTTTGTTAGTCCATACACTTCAGAGTTCGAAACGACTTTCGGTAACATCACTCGTGGGATATTTAAAAGATCCAAAATTTCTTGATCCCAATCTAAATCATGGATATTAAACAACATCGTCCGACTTGCATTTGAATAATCAGTGACATGAGTATCTCCCGTTAATTTCCAAACGAGCCAAGTGTCAATTGTTCCAAACATCAATTCGCCGTTTTCTGCACGTTCTTGTGCACCTTCTACATGATCTAAGATCCAACGAACCTTCGTTGCTGAGAAATAAGCATCAATGATTAACCCAGTTTTTTCATGAATCATTTCGCTGTAGCCATCTTCTTTTAGTTGATCGGCAATAGGTGTCGTTTGGCGTGATTGCCAAACAATTGCGTTATAAATGGGTAACCCAGTTGCTTTGTCCCAAACAACGGTTGTTTCCCGTTGGTTTGTAATCCCAATTCCGGCAATATCTGTAGGTTTCACTCCTGACTCAATTAAAGAACCTGCAATAACGGATTGAACAGAATTCCAAATTTCATTGGCATTATGTTCCACCCAACCTGCATTAGGGAAATATTGAGTAAATTCCTTTTGTGAACTACCAATTTTGTTTCCTTTTTTATCAAAAATAATTGCACGAGAACTAGTCGTTCCTTGATCAATCGCCATAATGTATTTTTCTTCTGCCATGATAATTCCTCCTAAACGTTTTTGAAATCGTTTTCTTTATGTCCCTATCTTACAAACAAAAGAATAACTAAACATGTCAAAAACTTTTTTTATTTTAAAAAAATTGAAAGGATTTCTACTAAAACCAACAAAGACAACGCTTTCAATAATACTTTTATTATCTCTAATTTTTCAATAAAAAGAAACATTTTTGTTTAAAAAAGCCTAATTTTCGACTTTTAGTTGTAAAAAGGCTGGTGCGAGGATCAGACAATGTCCGTCACACCAACCTTTTGTTTATTTCTCCCGCAAGGTACGTATTTTCTTTTTTAATTGTTGCACATCATAGGTCGAACTTAATTCTGACAAAACATAGACTTCCGGTGTTCCTTGATAGCTCGTTTGCTGATAATTAGTTACAATTAAATCATATGTTTGCTCAGGCTGATACCTCTCCACCAGCGTGCCATTCATATTTTTAAGACTAAGCATTAATACTTGTGTTAACGCCGCTTGATAAAGAGCATCCATTGCTAAATGAATTCCAATTTTTATTTCACCAATCATTTTAAATTCAATTAATGCCAACACGCTTAAATATTTGACCAGAGAAAGTTCATGCAAACTATCTCCTGGTTGATACGTTTCATCAAAACAAGCTAAAGCTTTTTCTAATAACGTTGTTGAAAAAGAAGCTAATTCCCGACTAGATAATTGCTGTTCTTTTTCCCAGATATGGGCCCGATCAAAAACTTCCAATTCTCCTTTAAAAAAATAGAGTTTTCCATGAATTTGTGAAAAATAGTAAGCCATGGTTTTCTCAAGAGTAGGTTCAAATTTATGGGGCCGATAATACAAGACCACATTTTCCAAGATAAACGTATCAGCTAAAGAAACAGCGGAACGACGTCCCCGAATTAAGGAATATTCATCAAAAGCTGATTCTGGTAAGACCGACATTGTGATTAGAAAAACAAAATGAATCATGCTTTCTCCTTCGTCTAATTCTAATGAATAGCGACTAGAAAAACGGAAAAACAATTGTCGAACTTGCTTAAATAACGGATCTTCTTTAAAATCAATCATTTTCTTTCTCAATTGTTGATATTTTTTTGAAGTAACCGCTAGGCGCTTTTTCGTAATACTCAACCAAAGGCTAACTTTTAACGCATTATGTTCATTAAAAGTAAAACCTAAGCCAGTTTCAATCCCTTCAATTATCCGTTTATTTAACGGGGACATCGTTTTTTTCTGGTGTGTTTCATAGGGAGTAATATACCAATACAACTGAAAGTAAAAGTAACGAATCTGCAATTCTTCTCCCTGTAGTTGTCCATTTTTTATTTGCAAATCAAAGGCGGCTAACAATTGATTGAGTTCCTTAATCTTTCGAAATAAAGAAGACTCACTAATCATAAATTTAGTCGTTAATTGAACAATAGAAAACTCTTTATTACGATATAAATAATCTAAAAGTTGAAATTTAAGAGACTCTTTTACAAATGCTTCAATTAAATGATTCAACGAAAAAAAATCCGATAAGGTGATTGATAGCTGTTGGCCATCATAAGTAAACTGACAATCCTGTCCAAAAGGTTTCAAAAAATAATGTAAATCCTCTAAGTCTTTTTCAAAGGAGGCTTTTGTGACCGCTAAAAATGCTGTTAAATCAGAGACTGAGCAGGTACCGCCTGCTAAGATGGTTTGTTGCACCGTTAATAATTGTCGCATCGCTTTCTTTTCCAATAACGTCTCAACTTTCATCGTTCTCTCTCCAATAAGCCGAAGCACCCATCAAATTTGTAATATCATAAATATTGGTTAAGGAAGGTTGATAAAAATAATCTTTTTGTAATAGGTCTGTCAGTGTCTGACCTGTTTGGATACTTAATGCTAACGTATTTATTTTTTCTAAACAATTGTTTTTTGAACAAAGCTGTGCCCCAAGGACCCGTTGTGTCACTTTATCATAGATTAATTTGCCTAAAATTTCTGTCCCATGTTGTAGAGGCGGCGCTGGCTGTCTAACAATTACGGAAGCAAGTGTTTGCGGAAAAAATAAACCTTCCGTTTCGGTTAGACCTGTACTAGCAAGGTAATAGTCCCCCACTTTTGTTCCCATTGTTCGCAAAGAGCCAATGAATCGGTGTGTTTTTTCTTCTAAATTGTTGGCGACTACTAAGCCAGTTCGTACCGCATTGTTCACTAACGGAGCATAAAAAGTTTCCGCGACTGGTTCATTCATAACTGAAATGCAATCTCCGATGGCAAAAACATTTGGCACTGAAGTTTGTAAATAAGCATCCACCGCGATTGTCTGATCCAGATTTCGTTGAATTTTTTTATCCAAATAGGCTAATTGAGGATGTAAGTTTAAAGCAAAAATCCCACTGTCACAAGAAATTTTCTGTTCGCTTGTTTCAAGAACAATACCATTTGCTGTTTCTTCAATTCCTAGGACCGTTTCTTCAAAATGGAAAATTACTGCTTGTTTTTCCAAAGATTTTTGAACATCTGCAACCATTTCTTTATCAAAATATTTAGGCAATAGATTTTCTAAACTTTCAAAGACATGGACCGTTTTCTTCATTTTCACAAGAAAATCAATAGCTTCCATTCCAATGGGTCCTGCACCAATGACGGCAACTGTCTGGCTCTTTTCCAGTAATGGAACAGCCGCTAAAGCACCTGATAAAAATTTATATTTGAGTAATTTTTCTGTTTGACTACCACGAATTTGCGTGGAAAACTGGCTCGCGCCTGTCGCTAAAATCAATTTATCATAAGAATACCACTGTTGTTCTTCCTTTTGCGCCCAAGCAATCAGTTGGTTCTCAACATCCATTGCCACGACTTCTCTATTTAAAAGCAACTGAATCTTTTGACGACGTAATTCCTCTTCCGTTATGTAACGTGCTTCGTGTAATTCATTGATGGTATGATTAAAATACGCACTTAAGCCACCAGATAAATACCCCACTGTTGCTTGTTTATCAATTAAAGAAATTTCTGCTTGGGGATATTTTTTCCTTGAAGCAATTGCTGCGGAAATACCTGCGAATGATGCACCAATAATCACAATTTTCATTTGTTTCCTCCTCTGTCAGGACCTACTATACTTCTCTCAGTTTATCATGATTAAAAAGAATGCTAAAGCAACAACTATAGTTTTCCCTTAAAATAATTATTTTTGCTGAGCGCATTGCTTTTCAAGCACTTTCATTTTCATTTATAATAAATGTTACTACTGTTTGAGGAGGAGTTTTCATGTCTGCAACAAAAGAGCAATTGGAACTATTTTTATTTTATTTATCTGAAACCCATACAAAAAGTTTATCTTTACATGACTTAGTTACAAGTCGACCACGCCCAGAAGAAGCGCGTATTTTATTAAATATTAACGAGGTTTTCACTTACTATCATAGCGCTCGTGTTCTCTACACAAGTGTTCCTGCTCTTGAAAACAACAAGTCTGAGCCTTTTTTCCAAGCCTTCGAAAATTTTTATTTTGAATTAAAACAACATTTTTTCAATGAAGAAGATGAAACCAATCAATTGAATGAACGTCTAGAGGAAATGAAAATTGCCTTTGAACAATTGACGGATGACTACAATGTTCTATAATAGAAGAGAACAATTCGTTGAGAAGGGGTCCTTATGAAGCAAGAAGAAGTGATTGAACGTTTAAAAGAAGAACTAAATTTGCCATTTTTTAATGGTACGCTAGAAGAAAAGAACTATTCTGAAGCAGATTATCAACAAATCAAGAAAGAGTTAATTCAATACTTTGATGATTATGTGCGAAATGTTGAAAATTAAAAAGAGAAAAAACTTCGTTTAACGCGAAGTTTTTTCTCTTTTTAATTACTTATTTTTTAAAATCATCATAGCTTCAAAAGGTTGTAATTCTAGTTCCTGTATCACTATTTTCCGTGGATAGTTAGCCACTAAGATTCGACTTCCCTCAGTTAAATTAATCCCTGTATCAAAACGAATAGTTTCACTTGTAAAATTCGATACAACCAAAAGGGTTTCATCATCGAATACTCGTTTATAAGCAAATACTTGATTATTTTCTGCTTCAATTAATTCAAAGTTTCCTTTAACAAAAATCGGCATTTCCTTCCGAAATTTAATTAGTTTTTGATACGTATAGAAAACCGAATTTTTATCTGCAAGTGCTCGCTCAACATTTACCTCATCGTGAGTAGGACCCATTAACCAAGGTTTGTGAGTAGAGAAACCATAATATTCTTCATCCGTCCATTGCATAGGAATTCGACAGTTGTCTCGTGATTTTTGTCGTAATGCCGCTAAAGCATACTCTTTTGAATCACCCCGTGCAATCATCATATTGTAGGCATTAATTGATTCACGGTCATCGTATTCTGAAATATTTTGAAAATAAGCATCTTTCATGGCAATTTCTTCCCCTTGATAGACAAAAGTTGTACCATGTAAGCCAAATTCTGTAATTGCTAAATTTTTCGCACTTTCAATCCGAAATTCCTCATCATCTAAAAAGCGTGCCAGCGCACGTGGTTGATCATGGTTCGTCCAGAACAAAGCATTCCAGCCGCCTTCATTGTACATTTTTTGTTGCCAATACGCCATTATTTTTTTTAGTTCAGTTAACTGATAGTCACTTACTGCCCATTTCTCGCCATTTGGATAATCAACTTTCATATGGTGAAAGTTAAAAGCCATTGAAAGTTCTTGGCGTTCAGGTTTCGTATATAAAATAACTTGTTCAGGCGTAGTAGATGATAATTCTCCCACCGTCACTAATTGATACGGTGTAAAAACTTCTTTATTCATTAAATGTAAAAATTCATGAATACGTGGTCCATCCGAATAGTACGTTCGTCCGTCATTTTTCGGTGTCTCTAATGTATCGTTAGGAAAGGATTGGTCTTTAGAAATATTATTAATCACATCTAAACGAAAGCCATCAATTCCTTTTTCCGCCCACCATTTCATCATAGTGATTATTTCTTCTCGTAATTTAGGATTTTCCCAATTCAGATCGGGCATTGTTTTTTCATATAAATGTAAATAATATTGTCCTGAGTTGGGCTCGTATTCCCAGGCAGAACCAGAAAATTTAGATACCCAATTATTTGGCTCTTTTCCATTGACAGGGTCTTTCCAGATATAATAATTTCGATAAGGATTATCTTTGCCCTTCAAAGCTTCTTGAAACCAATAGTGTGCAGAAGAAGTATGATTAACAACTAAATCCATCATTATTCGGATATTTTTTTCATGTGCTTTATTTAATAATTCTTCAAAATCAGCCATTGTCCCAAATTTCGAGTCAATGTTATAGTAATCAGCAATATCATAGCCATTATCTCTTTGCGGAGAGACATACATAGGAGTTAACCAAAGATAGGAAACACCTAAATTTTCCAGATAATCTAATTTTTCAATGATTCCTTTGATATCACCAAATCCATCATTATTCGTATCCTTAAATGAACGTGGATAAATTTGATAAATCGTGCCTGATTTCCAATTTTCGTTTGTCATCTTCTATTCCATCCTTAATTTACTGCATTTTTAAAAACATTTTTCTTTTCTATACCAGTTCCCATCACATCATCATCTTTATAACCAAAAAACCAAACGAGTGCCATAGAAACAGTAATACACAAAATTGTTGTCACCCAAAAAACCAGAAAATTATTTGGATTTCCGTTTACCCATTCTTGTGTAGTAGGATTCAATACTCCTTTAGCTGCAAAGTTTGGAAAACCAATTAGCGAACCAGAAAATCCATACATATGGAGATTTAGAAAGCCCGCCGCTCCTGCACCAACAGCTGCACCAATGGAACTCATAATAAACACACGTGGATATTTTAAGTTTACACCATACATTGCAGGCTCCGTTACACCGCAAAAGGCAGAAATTGCAGCTGGTAAAGTTAATCCTTTAACTGGCGCTTTGCGTGTTTTTAAGAATACCGCCAGCGTTCCTGCTCCTTGAGCAAGCATTGTATAACTAGCCAACATATTTAAACTAGACTCACCAGTTGTAGCAATTTGTAATGAAATGATTGGAACAACTAACCAATGGAGACCAAAAATCACCAAACATTGATAGAATCCACCAATTATTAAACCGGCTATCCCAAGTTGAATAACATTTTGTCCATTACCAATTAAAAATTCAACACCAGAACCAAAAGCAGATGAAATCATTGAGATAACAGGACCAACGCCAATAAAAATGATTGATGCTGTCACAAAAAAAGTAATTAACGGTCTAAAAATTGGCTGAAGTGCAATCGGTAAAACTTTTTTGAGCCACCTTCCTAAAGGTGCAGCTATAGCCGCTGCTACAATGATTGGAAATATAGAGTACGCATAGTTAGGCAACACAATCGGAATACCAAAATAATCAGCATTAAATGTAGGTCCTGTTGCTCCAAACATCTGAAATAACTTACCTGCAGTTACTGTCCATCCTGTTAAAACACCATGAACATCATAATTTGCTATCGCCGTTGCTCCATTCGTTGTTACGCCAGCTGCCGCAATTGCTTGATTTGCGGTCTCGATTGCTCCTTTTGTAAAATTGACTACTGTTGGATGATCCAAACTAACAATATTACGAATGTTTGGTGCAATCATGGCTGCCCCGACTGCCGCTACGACATATGGATCAGCTTTTAGTTGTTTGGCGGCAGAAAAACCGATTAAAACAGGTAAAAAATAAAATGGAACCATTGATAATGTTGAAATTAATAAATACGTTGTACTGTGTGGATCAAGCACATTAATTAATCCATTCCCTTTTGTGAAAATAGCTAGTAAGCCGTTAATTAATCCACCAGCAGCTAATAAACCAATAACAGGAATCATGGATCCTGTTATTGTTCCGATAATTATTTGAAAATAGTGAGAAATAATTTCTTTAAAGCCTTGTGGTTGTTTCTTTGGTAATTTTGCTGATTTATCTGTTTGATTTTTAAAATCTTTTGTAGCTAATTGACTATCTACAGCAGTATAAACATCTTCAACCGCTTGACCAATCACCACGTGATACTGATTTAAATTGGTGTTATAAAAAGCTTTTACTGAAGGAACTTTAGGTGCTGAAAGCTTTTCCAGTTCCTCTTGATTTACTTTCTCGATGTCCTTTAAAGTAAATCGCAGACGTGTAATGCAATGAAATACTTTTTCAATATTATCTTCTCCACCAACGCCAACAATAATTGCCTGTGCCAATTCTTGATAATTTGATTTCACTATCTTCTCCTCCTTCATGAGTTTACTGGCCAAGAAACTCATCATTTAACCGCAAACGTTTACAAAATTATTGTAACCTGTTTAAACAAGTTAGTCAACAACTTGTTTAAACAGGTTGCTAAATAATAAAAAAACAAAAGCCAACTGGCTTTTGTTTTTTAATGGACCACAACTTCTGTAAATACATATTTATCCGGTCTATGTTTAGAAATTGTGTATTCAAACAATTTACCTAACTGTGTATAGGCCGTATTTCTAATGATCACTGCAGTATCATAGCTATGGCTGTGCAATAGTTCTTTATCTTCTTTCGTTAATAGTTCAACTGTAATGACGCGTTTTGATGTTGAAACATGAATATTCAACGTTTTTTCCAAGTATTCATAAATGGAATCTTCTGCTATTTCAGTAGTCAAATTTTGCACAACATCTTTTAGAAAATAATTTTCATCCACAACGATTGGATCTTTTTTTTGCATTCTTAATCGAACAATTCGATAAATTGTTTCTCCCACTTGAAAAGGTAATTTTTTGGTCAATTCTTCCGTCATCACTTCTTCAGAAAAAGACAATACCTTCGTAGACATTTCTAGATGTGTGCGATTAGTAAATTGTTTAAAACTTTCTATTTTATCTAGCGAAACACCTAACGAATGTGGCGTACTTATAATTGAGACACCCTTTCCAGGGATACTAACTGTTAATCCTTGATTCGTTAATTCTTTTAATGCGCGACGGATTGTATTGCGTGAGACTCCATACTCTTTTACTAAAGTATTTTCAGAAGGCATCATTTCATGATAAATACCAGTATCAATTTTATCACGTAGGCTTTCATAAATTTCCATGTACTTAGTTCTTGTCATATCTGCTCACTCTTTCTCCGATGATAATTTCACTTTACTATACTTGAAAGATTTTGACTAGTCTTATTTATGCGCGCAACATTAAACATATTTTAAATGATGCTGCCTAAAAAATACCAATGTTTCAAAATAAAAAAATAACAAAAAAACCACCGGCAGTTTTGCCGATGGAAAAGGAGTATTTACTCAATAAGAGTAAAATGAAAAATAAAAAGGTTGTTGTTGGTATGAATTAATAATACAATACACTTTCTCTTTTGTCCATAAAAAAGACATGAAAAAAATATTAAATTCGTTAGTTATTTTTATTAGTTTTTTATTTTTTCAAAAGAATGTTGCTCATTCGCGTAATGGCAAAGGTTAATTCATCCGTTGCTTGATCCTGCTTTTCCTCTGAAGCATTAAATAAATCTGCATCAATGCCTGTTTCTGGATCTGTTGCTAAAATCATTTCATTGCATCCTGCTACATATTCTGTATAAGCATGTTGAAATTTTTTGTGAATGCCAAGTACTTGTGGTGTTGGTTTTAATGTTCCGACTTTTTTGAGCATTAATTCATATTTTTCAGTACCTTCTTTAAATTTTGCTTGAATTTCTGCAATTCGTTCGGCTGTTAAATCATTCACTTTATTCTTATCGATCGCTTGACGAACTTCTTCGTAATATGGATTCATGACTTCGCCAATATCTTCTGTTGTTTTAACGATATCATTAATTGTTTGAACGTAAAATCCTAAATTTGGTCTCATAACCATCCCTCTTTTCCCTTTTCTCTTTCACTCCATTTTACACTTTTTCTATTCCATCTGACAAGTGGCACTTTTTCAGTCTTTATTCTTTTGATTCTTAACAGAGAAAACATAGTGAGGCATCGTTTTGCCACGGTATGTTTTAATGTATCGATCCCTAACAAGCATCTGGTTTCGAATAGCGACATTCATAGAGGCTAAGTTCGTATCACGAATCGTTGAAATAACTTCTGGAAAATTTAATACATCGAATGCGTACTGTTTTGTCGCTGCGGCAGCTTCAATCGCATACCCTTTGTGCCATTCTTTCACACATAAATGATAACCAATTTCTGGATAGCTCTTACCTTTTACTAATTGATTGGTGAGTCCACACTCGCCGATGACTTCGCCTGTTCGCTTCTTCTCTAACGCCCATAAGCCGTAGCCGTATTCTTGATAGGACTGTAAGTTCCACTTTAGCCAGTTTGCAACCTCTTCATCAGAAAAAGCGTGTTCATAGGCATACATCACATTTTCATCTTGCAAAAATTTTTTCAATTCCATTTCATCTTCCGACTGCCATTCTCTGACAATAAGTCGTTGTGTTTCGAAAATAATTTTCCGTTTCAAGCCCTTTCACTCCTTACATAAAGAAAAATTGACTGGTTTAAGTACCAGCCAATTTTCTTTTCTTATTTATTAAGCACCTTTACCTGCTTTACGTTGGAAGAACTTCACAATTTCCACAATTGGGATGATAGCAAAAGAAGTACCTGCTACAATTGCCCATTGATATGCATCTAAATGTGTAACGCTGAATAAATCATTAAATCCTGGAATAACAATCGTTGCAGCTAATAGCAAGAACGAAACAAGAATCCCATAGTTAAATGATTTGTTGCGGAATAAGCCAACTTTGAAAATTGATTGATAAATCGACTTCACATTAAAGGCATGGAACAATTGAATTAATCCCAAAGTAGCGAAGGCCATGGTTAAAGCATCGCCGTGTTGTAAATCATACAACGCTTGCGCCGATAAGTTTGTGTTAGCTGCGGTATGTGCTGGGAACATAATTGACATTTTGTACACAATCAAAGTCAATGCCCCTTGCGTAATCCCTTGGTAAACAACACTGCTTAAAACGCCGCCAGAGAAGAAGTTCGATTTTTTACCACGAGGTTCATGGCTCATCACATCACGTTCTGCTGGTTCCACACCTAACGCAATCGCTGGGAAAGTATCCGTTACTAAGTTAATCCACAATAAGTGAACAGGTAACAAGGTATCCCAATTGAGCATTGTTGCAATAAACAAGGTTAATACTTCCCCTAAGTTAGCTGAAAGTAAATATTGAATCGTTTTTTGGATATTTGAGAAAACTTTACGTCCTTCTTCTACTGCCACAATAATTGTTGAAAAGTTATCATCGGCAAGGACCATATCTGAAGCACCTTTTGATACTTCTGTTCCGGTAATCCCCATACCAATGCCGATGTCAGCAGCTTTTAAGGCTGGGGCATCATTTACGCCATCACCAGTCATCGCAACCACTTTTCCTTCTTGTTGCCACGCTTTAACAATCCGAACCTTGTGTTCTGGTGAAACACGAGCATAGACAGAGTAGTGTCCCACGACTTGTGCGAATTTTTCATCTGACAATTCATTTAATTCAGCGCCTGTAATGACTGCATCGTCGTCGCCTTCTTTGATGATGCCTAAACGTGCCGCAATTGCTTCTGCTGTATCACGGTGGTCACCCGTAATCATAATTGGACGAATACCCGCTTCTTTCGCGACTTTTACAGCATCTGCAGCTTCTTTTCTTTCTGGGTCAATCATACCGACTAAACCAGCAAATGTTAAATCTTTTTCCACAAGTTCAGAACTCATTTCGGCTGGAATCGTCTCAACATATTTATAAGCCATTCCTAAAACACGTAAGGCTTGTTTCGCTAATGAGGTGTTGGTTTTCAAAATTTCTTGACGTTTTGTTTCATCTAATGGACTTGTTTCTCCATTTGATAAGATTTCCGTACAACGTTTCAATAATTCATCTGGTGCACCTTTGACAGAAACTAGGAAGCCACCTGTTTTTAATTCATGAACAGTAGTCATTAATTTACGATCAGAGTCAAAAGGAATCTCTGCCACACGAGGTTCAGCTGCTACTTTTTCGGTTACGTTAAACGCATGATCTAAACCAAATTGTACTAAGGCAGTTTCTGTTGGGTCACCAATTAATGAACCATCTTGAGCGATTTTTGTATCATTCGTAAAGTTCATGATTTTTAAAGCCATATTATCGGTAGGGATTTCTGTGGAAGCAGATAAAACTTGACCATCTGTATACAACGCTTCAACGGTCATTTGATTTAAGGTTAGTGTACCTGTTTTATCTGAACAGATAATATCTGTACTTCCTAATGTTTCAACGGCTGGTAACTTACGGACAATCGCATTTTTCTTGGCCATTTTTTGGGTCCCTAAAGCCAAAATAATCGTGACAATCGCTGGTAATCCTTCTGGAATTGCCGCTACAGCTAACGAAATTGACGTTAATAACATGTCAATCCATGAACGACCATTCATCATTCCTACCACAAACATCACCGCTGCAATGACTAAAATGGCAATTGTTAACATTTTACCCAATTGGTTTAAGTTTTGTTTTAAAGGCGTTTCCGTTTCTTGTTCGCTTGCTAGCATGCCAGCAATTTTACCGACTTCTGTATTCATTCCTGTGCCAACCACAACGCCAAGACCACGTCCATACGTCACATTACTATTGGAATAAGCCATATTGATTCGGTCACCGATACCAATATCGGTTCCCTCTAAGATGGTTACTTCTTTTTCAACTGGAACAGATTCACCGGTTAACGCTGCTTCTTCAATTTTTAAGCTATTCGCTTCCAATAAACGTAAATCGGCTGGAACGACATCCCCTGCTTCTAATAAAACAATGTCACCTGGCACTAATTCATCACTTTTAACAGTAATGACGTGTCCATCACGGCGAACATTCGCATTTGGTGAAGACATTTCTTTTAATGCTTCAATGGCTTGTTCCGCTTTAGCTTCTTGGATGACCCCAAAGATGGCGTTCAAGATAACAACCACTAAGATGATAATCGAGTCTACCACATCATGGGAAAAGACGGCTGAAATGACCGCTGCCGCTAATAAAACAATAATCATAAAATCTTTGAATTGCTCAAAGAATTTCACGGCAAGTGATTTTTTCTTCCCTTCATCTAGCACATTTTCCCCGTACGTTTCTAAACGCTTTTGAGCCTCCTGTGCACTTAATCCATCAGTTGTTGTGTTCATTTTCTCCAAAACAACTGTGTCGTCTTGTGCGTAAAACGCTTCAGACAATTGTGTTTTCTTTTCTTCTGACATGTTCTTCCTCCTCTATTTTTTGCAGCATCCTTCAAGTACTATTTTACATTTCATCAAAAATAAATGAAAAAAAATAGACTTGTGTATGCTACTTCGTCGAACATACATAAGTCTCACCGTTTAAGACAACACCAGAAATTGCTTTCGGAGTTGGTGATGTTGTCACAGCATAAATACTGTCAGTTACTCCCTCATGAAAAAACTATTTAACATTGATTGGAGAACCAATGTTATGAATAATTACTTAATTAGTATACCGTTTTCCACTCTTTTTTTCAAATAAAAGTTCTGCTCATTTGAAAAAAACTGAAATCCTTTCATTCGGATTCCAGTTTCTTGATTTGTATTCGTAAAATACGCTGTTGTCCCCGCTTTCTCGACCAACTAATAACCCAAGAAAGTAAGAAAAGACTAATCACGGTTCCTTCACGAACAAAAATCGGCAAATGATAACTAATGGACAATCCTAGTGCTAAACTGACACAAAAAATATCAACTAAATAACGATAAACCTGAAAACTATAGCGCGTTCTTTCAGAAATAAGTGTACAAAATTTTTCAATGGGAAATTGCAAAACACCTAGCGCAACTACCTGTCCTGTCCCGATTCCTGCTATGATTGTCCCTAAAATAAATAGAACAATTTTAACCAAATAATTTTGAAAAACAAGCGAACCAAATAATTGATATAAGAAAAAATTAATGACAAAACCAAAGCCAATTAACGCCACCAAAATAATCAAATAGTCCTGAATTTTACGCTGCTGATCTAACAACCAACACGTGCCTAAAAAAGCGAAATTAATAGCTGTGGTAACAGTTCCGACTTTTAAATGAGTAAGTGTTGCAAAGGTCACATTAAATGCATTAAAACTACTAACTCCAATGCCTGCTTGAATTGTCAAACTGATGCCCAATGCACTAATTAAATAAAAAAGAAACGATAGCACAATTTTTTTCTTCCACATTATAAAAACTCCTCTACTCTTGATACGTCTATTATGTGCTACAATAGAAGAAACAAATAGGAGATATCTCCTATTATAAGGAGAAAAAATGCTTAAAACAGCCTACCAACGATCACCGAAACAAGAATTAGCTAAAAATACGCCTTTTTTTAATGAAACTGATTTAAAACACAGTTTTATTATCGATTTTGAAAATCAAGAATTCATTCATCACCAAGCAGAGCCATTAAATTATCTTTTTTATTTAATCAAAGGAAAAGCGAAAATTTTAAAAACAGAACGCAATGGCCGCCAATCCATTGTTCAGTTTTTAACGACAGGTGATTTAATTGGCGATTTAACATTAGTTCAAGCGGAAACGATAACCAAGGACGTTATCGCCTTAGGTGAAACTTGTTGTTTGGCTGTACCTTTAGCTTACGCAGAAACTGTTTTAAAAAACAAGGTACTTTTTATGCAGCAACTCAGCCATTATCTAGGGAAAAAAATGCTCCAACGGGTGGACCACTTTACAACGAATCAGACCTATGAACTAAGTTATCGGCTAGCGGAATTGCTATTGGTTGCCGCTAATCACGAAGATATTTATAAAGAAAAACATACTGAGATTGCCGAATACTTAGGGGTTAGTTATCGCCATCTTATTTATACTTTCAAGCAATTTCGAGAGCGCGGCTTTATTCAAAAACAAGGAACTGCTTATCACATCAACCGCTTAGCGTTACATTCTTTTGTGCAAAAAATGAAGAGTTAAAGTGGTGGATTGTTGACAAATAGTGCGCTTCCCGCTACCCTATTCTTATTAATAAGAAAGAAGGGACAGCAATGGAGCAAGCATCATTTACTGTATCTAGTTGGCAAGAACAACCGATTGACAATCTTAATGAAAATTTCCCAGTGAATCAAGCGAGCGCTACTTATCAATTGTCAGGCGCCTTATCTGGGACAGCTTCTGTGGAATATTTAATGACTTATCAAGGCTCTTCAATGGCTGATGGGCTTGAAGCTGTGGCTCAAGTGGTCGGTTTCCTACATTTCGAAGGAACTTATTTAGGAAAAAAAGGCACCTTTACTGCTTGCGAAAAAGGGACGTTTACACAGGGTCTTTTAGACTGCCCAGGTGAACTATTTCAAGCATCAGGTGAGCTTGCCGGTTTATCTGGTCGCTACACTTATGAATTTAGTCAAGAAGAAGCGCTTCTTCATTTAGACTTTGTATAATAAAAAATTTCAAGGAAAGTTGGTGACATTATTTTACTTATTTTAAATTTGGCGGTTGTAAAAGACAATGGGTGTTTTTGATTAGATTAAACTTTTAAGGAGAAAAATCATGAAAAACACCCGAAACACCGTCCCATCATTACTAATTATTATTTTGCTTGTGGGATTTCCACAAATCAGCGAGTCGATTTTCACACCCATTTTGCCAGCGCTTAGTTCTGCTTTTAACATTCACGATAGCGTGGCACAATTAACCATGAGTATTTATTTTGTTGCCTTTGCCGTTGGCGTTTTATTCTGGGGAATTCTATCCGATACGATTGGACGTCGCCCAGCTATGTTATTAGGAATTTTATGCTATTTAATTGGAAATATTGGCCTTTTTTTGAGTCCGACGTTTCCTTGGCTGTTATTCTTCCGTTTAATTCAAGCATTTGGTGCAAGCGTTGGTTCTGTTATTACCCAATCGATGATGCGGGAAAGCTTTAACGATCTTCAAAGAGGGAAAATTTTTGCTCAAACAAGCGCTGCCCTATCGCTATCTCCTGCCATCGGACCCTTAGTCGGCGGACTTGTTCAAACCTATTTTGGCTATCAGCATGTCTTTAGCACCTTAATTGTCATGGCTGTTCTATTACTTTTCTATAGTTTTTATCGTTTACCAGAAACCTTTCACTTAGGAAATACCTTAACGAAAGCGCCTTTTTGGTCCGTGGCGAAACGCCTTTCCTTCGACTCGAAAGTTTGGTGCTACGGCTTATTGATTGGGGGCATTAATGGTTTATTGTTTAGCTACTATGCAGAAGCTCCGTTTATTTTCATCAATCACTTTGGCTTTAGCAGTGTCCAATATGGCTTTCTTGGTTTAGTTTTAGCTGTGTCTAGTATTCTTGCTGCGGTTCTTATCAATTGGTTGCTAGGATATTGGTCAGCGGAAAAAATTGCCTTTGCTGGTTTGCTGCTAAGTATCTTTGCGGCTTGCTGTTTATTAATAATGACACAATTTGAAACAATCATTGGTCTTATTTTGTTTATTTTTCTCTTTTTCTTAGGGATTAATATTACTTTGCCCAATGCCTTAAGTATGGCCTTAAAAGGCTATGAATCTGTAATTGGTACTGCCAGTGGGATTTTTAGTTTTGCCTATTACTTGTTTGTTAGTTTCTTTACCTATTTGATTAGTTACTTTCACAATGGTACCATTTGGGTCTTACCGCTTTACTTTTTAAGTTTTGCTTGTCTGTTAGCTTTCAGCTATTATGTCATTGTTTATCGTAAAACTTTAAAATAAAAATCAAAAAACACACGAAATATTCGTGTGTTTTTTTTAGCTAAAAAATTGATTTTCTAAACTATATTGCTTCCCTGAAACAATGTCATATTGAATCAGTCGGTATTCCTCATATAGTTGTTCTTGCTTTTTATTCATTTCTACTGTTTTTTTCCATTCCCCACCGAGATAGTAATTCCCCTTTTCAAAAGCAGGCAATTGTTCTTGTACCTCATTTAGCATAGCGTAAAATCCCGATTGCGGTAAGCCACTTTGTTGGAAAAGTGAGGGAGCAAAATAAAATGGACTAATGGTTGCTTGATGCTGATTTTTTTCTGTTAACTGGTTCGCCGTATCATACATTAGAAATTCTGTCTGGTGAAGTGCTGCCCCTTCATTCAACGCTTGAATGTTTTCATCATAAATACTTGGTAAGTGATCTCCCCAAAAAACGACTAATGTGCGTTTGGGCATTTTTTCGATTTCTTGTAGGAAATTTTTCAAAGCTTCGCTACTGTAGGCAATATCTTGCAAGTAATTATTGAGCGCGACTTGATTGCCGTTTCCTTGAGAAAAATAATTGGACGTTGTGTATTTATTTTCATAGGGCATATGTGTTTGCATAGTAACTAAATGAATGAATTGCGGTTGCTCTTTTTCTTTAAGCAGTGTCGTCACTTCCTGATACGCTGCTTGATCTGAAATGTAAGGATTATTTTCTAGTTTATCCGTATAGTTCATTGTTTTTTCATTGATAAATTGATCAAAACCTAAAATTTTATACACATCTTTTCGTTTATACATAGATGTATTGTACGGATGAATAGCCGTTGTTTGGTACTTTTGTTCCTTAAGTAATGAAACAATGGAAGGCAATTCCGTCATCTTAGGAATCATCATTGTATAAGGTGTAGTCATTTGGGCATTCATTAATTCCATCGAAAAACTTGTTAGGGCTTCAAATTCAATATTCGCAGTTCCGCCCCCGTAGTTTTGTGAAAGCATCTGGCCACTGTAAGTTTTATCAGCGATTTGCTGATAATCAGCTAAAGGGTTACCAATAATGGACAAACCTTTCAGATGATCTGGATTTGAAAAACTTTCACTCATGACAAACACAATATTTGGTTGCTCATTGCTCGGCACTGTTTTCGCCTCGGCCAACTTTTGATATTTCTGAGTAATTTCTGAAATAGCTTCTTTTGAATAACCCTTTGGTTGGTCCATAGCCTCTACTTTTAAATTATATAGAAAACCACCAATAAATCCTGTATTGTAGTAATTCATTTTTTGGCTGTAAGGAATCCATAACGCGGTTTTATTATAGGCTTTACGTAACAAATTTTGCGGATTGTTAAAATCACCAATATATGAAAATAGACCAATCGAAAGAACAAGACTTAACACACGAATCGTTTGTTTTTTCTTCGATAAAAAGAAACTTTTATAAAAGGCTTTTCCTAAGAAAAAAAGTGCTACACAACCTAACGCTACCACAAAAATAAACGGCCATAAACCAACCATTTCTTTTAATAAACTAACTTCTGTGATCATTTTTAAGTCGTCTGGGTAAATAGGTTCGACACGATAAAACATCTTTTGATAGTCCGCAAATCCTAAAACACCTATTATGACACTATATAAAAGAGCGCCAACTCCTAATGAGCCTGCCAAACTACATAAAAAAAGTAAAAAAACGCTTAGCACAAAACAACCTAAGAAAAACTTTTCCGTATGCCACGAAAAAGCAAACTTGAAGGCTAAATCAACAGACAAGTTATTCTGACACCATTGCAAATATAAATTACTAAAAATAATTAATAAGATGAACCCGATTCCATACAAAAGGTAGCGGTAGGGCCATCGTCTAAATTTCTCAACTCTCTTTTTCACATCGATCTCCTATTCAAAAACTAGTAATGTATTTATTTTATGCTTCTTGAAAAAGAATGTAAAGAAGTAGCTAGCAAAGAAGTCTAAGGAATGGTAAAGAAAAAATGTTATTTGTTGCAAAAATAATTTTCCAGTGGTATAGTAACAATGGAATTTCGTTATCAGTTATCGTCGCCTTTTTAGAGTACTTTATGAAAGGAGAATAACTATGACTTACAAAGTAAAAAACATTCAATACCGTATTCAATTAGACACAGACAAAAATATTTTCATTGTTTTCGATGCAAAAAATGAAAGTAAAACAGCAACTGGTCACACAATTGAAGAAGCAATTGCACACTTAAAACAATTAAACTAAGGAGTGACAAACATTTCCATGCAAGACCCTTTAGGTAGTTATTTAAGCTAAAAGCCGTTTAGTAAAGAAAAAATACTAGACGGTTTTTTTGTATCCTCTTCGCCTTTTATTTTTTACATAGTATACTGAAACAAACGGAGGTGTTTTTAGATGACCATCATTGCAAACTATATACGCCAGCAATCCCAACATCAAACACAGTTAACAGAAATCTACCAAGCAATTTTAGCGGTTGTTCCTCAGGAGACTACTGAAAAAATCGCTTATGGAATGCCGACCTTTTACTTAAATGACAATTTAGTGCATTTTGCGGCGGCCAAGCAACATTTAGGTTTCTATCCTACGCCATCAGCCATCCAACGTTTCAGCAAAGAATTACGCCCTTTTAAAACCTCGAAAGGTGCCATTCAATTTCCTTACACGCAAGAGTTACCTCTTTCATTAATACAGGAAATAGTTAAATTCCGTGTACAAGAAAACATGAAGAGCGTGGGACAAAAATCACTTTGAATTTTTGTCCCACGCTCAAAAACTGATAAACGGCGGGAACAGAAGCAACTCCTTCGGAAATAAGCCGAAATTCTCCAAAAATTAAAGAACAATTTTCGGAAATTCCTTCTTATTGCTGAGAAACACTATTTGCAAAGCAAATAGATGTTAAACAGTACCTACTTGGTTCTCGGAGTTAAACACTTCTGTCCCGACCTCTTCATGTTCTTAAAATTTTTTCCATCGCTTTTCCCTTGGCCAACTCGTCGATTAACTTATCTAGGTAACGGATTTTTTGCATTAAAGGATCTTCAATTTCTTCCACGCGATAGCCACAAATTACGCCTTTGATCAATTGGGCGTTTTCATTAAAATTGGGTGCTTCTTCAAAAAATGTTTCCATCGTTACTTTTTGAGCCAATTGTTGTTGCAAGCCTTTTTCATCATAACCAGTTAACCAGTAAATAATTTCGTCAACCTCCGCTTGCGTTCGATTTTTACGTTCTGCTTTTTGGATGTATAGCGGGTAAACACTGGCAAAGGTCATTGTATAGATTTTCGGTTTTGTCATTGGTTTTCCTACTTTCTGAAGTATTCTCTCTTCAGTCTACCACAGGCTTGCTGGAAAAAGAGGCTATTTTGTCTTAGTAATCAAATTGACGATAATAACGACGAATCTCTAATGGGTGACAATTTAATTTTTCTACATGCGCATCAATGCGTTGCGTTACCGCATGCATTAGGAGAAATGAAACAACTCGGCCACGATATTTTTCACTAATTCCTGGAAGTTCATACGCTTTCGAATCAATAATTGTATAATTGGCACAGATTTTCGGCAATAATTTTGCTACTCGTTCTGCCAACGGTCGCTGCTCGTCTTCTCCAATAAACAACGTTACTGGCGTAGTTTCATCTACAATTTCTAGCGTTCCATGTAAGAACTCTGCTGCATGAATTGATTTTGAACGAAGCCAACTTTGCTCTTCCCAATAGCACATTGCATAAGAATAGACCGCTCCCCATTGGTTTCCTGCGCCAATAAAATAGTGAATGCTATCATGACGATGTTTTTCCGCAAAAGCTAAGCCAAACGCATCGGCACTTTTTTCGGCTTCAGCTAAACCTGTAGGCAAATATTCTTCCAATTCTTGGTAATAATTTTCGTAATCTGTAAATTCGTTGTTTTTTTGCATTAAACGATCAGCTACCATAAAGAACTTGATTTGCTCAGTTCCTGGAGCTGGATAAGTCACCACATAATCACATAAATCTGCTAAAAGACTGTCTTTTGCATCGATAAAACCAAATAACGTCGCCCCGACCTTTTTGATTTCTTGAACGGCTTGCACCACTTCTTGTGTTGTCCCAGTAACGGAAGACAAGATGACGAATGATTTTTCTGTTAAACGTTTATTGCCTGTTGTGTAATACTCAGCAGCATGTTGAACATAGATTGGTAAATTACTTTTTCCATTCGCATAAGTAACTGCTTGCATGGCTGAAGCATAAGTACCGCCGATTCCTAAATAATAGACCGCATCAAATCCTTTCGTCCAAACTTGATCAACAACTTTTTCAACATCTGAACGCAAGGCTAAGGCACCTCGTATGTCTTTGATTTGTTGTTCTTCATTAAATTTTAACATGGCTGATTTCCCTCTTTCTTTGCTATTTTACTTTTTAGGACACAATCAAAATCATCAAAAATCCGTTGAGATAAATCAATTCCTTTACTTGTAGCTACTTGATACGCCAAATATTGAAATGGAATAACTAATAATAACGGACTAATTTTTTCTTCGACATCACTTGCTAAACCTAACGTATTTGATGCTCTCGTTGAACCCGTTGTAATTGTGTAACATTGGCCAACATAACTGGCTAGATAATTTTTCAAGGCTTGGCTACGTGCTTGAATAGGACTTTGATTCTCAATAAAAAACAAAAGATGTGTAGTATCCGCTTCAAGATAAGGCCCATGCATATAGGCTTCGACTTCAAATCCTTGGGAAGGTAAGCGAACTGTTTCTGTAAACTTCGTCTCAAACTCTTTCGCCGTACCAATATTGGGCCCATAACCAATTGCGATAAATCGTGTCCCCTCTGTTAATTCTTTTTTCGTTTTTTGCCAAAATTGTTCGGTTTTATAAATCACCGAATCGATTTCCTGAATTGCTTTGGCAAGTTTTGCTAATTCTTCTTCAACCTCTACTTTTGTTAATTGATGCTTTTGATAGCCCAGTTTCAAACCAAATAGAAATAAATTTAAAAGTGTTGCCGTATAGCCTTTTGTGACAAAACCAACTGTTTCAAGCCCCATTTTTAAATCCAGGACTTCATCCACAACCTCCGTAATCGGGCTGGTGACATCACTTGTCAAGGCCACTGTTTTTACAGACGTTTGGTTTTTAATTTTTGCAATGGCATCAATTGTTGAAGCACTTTTACCACTTTGCGAAACCGCTACGACCAGATCAAACCGATCATCCACTTTGCCATAATGAGCAAAATTGAACGGCTCTTGGATTTCCACATAAATAGGCGCCACTTCTTCAAGGTAAACTTTAGCCGCCTGACAAGCATTATGTGACGAGCCAGTTGCTAAAATTAGACAGTGCGTGACCTTTGAAACGTCTGTATCAGTTAATTGAAATTGGTTAAGAATCTGAGTTAGGGCTGCTTGCTCCTCATTTATATAATCCAGCATCGTTTTCATATTTTGCCTCCTAAAATAGACCAATTAATGAGCCAAGAATTCCGACAATTGCCATGCCACCTAAAATCGCTAAAGGTTTTACTTCTTTTTTCAATAAATAAAAAACAAAACCAAAGGATGCAAGCGGTAATAATTTAGGCATGATATCGTCAAAGATACTTTGAACCGTGACTGCATTTTTGCCACTTCCGCTGATTGTAATCGGGATAGTTAAATCAATCATGGAGGCGGTCATAGCACCTACCACCATCAAGCCAATTATTGAAGCGCCTAATGTGAGACTTTCCATCATGCCATTTGCTTGAATTTTTTTGAGAAAACCAGTTCCTAATTTATAGCCCCAACGATTCAGTAAATAACGAACAATCACATGGGGGACGTTAAAAATGAGTAAAAATAGAATTGGCCCTAACACATTCCCTTGTAAAGCTAACGAAGTTCCAACACCTGTTGCAATCAAGCGTAAGGTTCCCCAGAAAAAGGAATCACCTAAACCAGCTAAAGGTCCCATTAACGAGGTTTTAATACTATCGATTGTTCCAACTTCAAAATTTTCGTCCAGAACATTTTCTTCTTCCATTGCAGCATTAATTCCTAAAATAAACGTCACGATATGCGGCGTAGTATTAAAGAAAGCAAGATGCCGTTTTAAAGCTGCCGCCATCTCTTCTTTTTGAGGATATAATTTCTTTAAAATAGGGATCATGGCATAGACATAAGCCATATTCATCTGACGTTCATAATTCCATGAAAATTCCATTTGAAATGAACGCCAAAAGACTTGATTAAGTTCTTTTTTTGTAATTAAGTTTTCTGTCTTAGTTTTAGAAGTCTTCGTCATCATCAATTACCTCCCCACTTGTTGTTTGTATTGTTTCATTCTTTCCTTTGGCATAATTCATGATATTCACAACAATTACTGCTGTAATGGCACCCAAAATTGCTACTCCTGTTACAGGTAACTTAAAGTAGGCCATTAAGACAAAGCCTAAAAAGAAATATGGCGCTACTTGTTTGTTAATCAGTAAGCGTGCAAGCATCGCAAATCCTAGCGCTGGAATAATCCCCGTTGCAACAGACAACCCATGTTGAATAAATTCAGGGATCAGATCAAGTAAACCTTTAATGGTGTTGCTGCCCACGGCAAATGAAATAGTTACAATGAGCGCTAGCATGAACGATAAGCCAAAGCCTGCAAGTAAATGCATGCGCTCCACCCCTTTATATGCTCCTTCTTCAGCATACTGATCAGCTTTTTGACTCATGATTGGGATGAGCAAACCCAAATAAATATTTTTAAGAATCAACGTTAACGTTGCGATTGGCAAGCCTAAGACTAAGGCTGTTTCTGTTCCTGCGCCAGCAGTAATAGCAAACGCTGTACCAAGAATCCCACCAGTCACTACATCAGGTGGGATTGATGCGCCCACTGAAAAAGAACCGATGAAAGCTAACTCTAAGGTCGCGCCCATGATTACGCCCGTTTTGACATCACCTAATACAATTCCGACAAATAAACCGGTTACAATTGGTCTTGAAAGCAACGAGGTTCCTAAAGCATATTCCGACTGCGCAATAAAAGCGATGCAACCTAAAAGAATCGCTTGTCCTATCATTTTTATTTCTCCTTTCTACAAGACATTTAATGCTGCTACTTTTTTGTCATTTGGGACTTGTCGAATTTCAACTTCACAACCATTTGCGACCAATTCTTTAACCATTTTTTCTTCATCCGGTGTGATATTAATTGCTTTAGAAATGTTTCGAGTATTTTCCCTTACTTTCATCCCTCCTAAGTTAATTTCTTTTATTTCTGGATAAGCAGTAGCCAATCGATAAGCATCTTCCACACTTTCAACTACAATAAAAAGTTTGTATTTTTCTGTAACACCACTTTTTAGTGCGGCAATCGCATCTTCAATCGTTTTAATGACCAGTTTTACTCCTGCTGGCTTAGCTAGCTTAATGGTTGTTTTTCGAATATCATTTTTAGGTACGTCATCATTTGCGATTAAAATACAATCGGCGCCTAAGCCTTGGGTCCATGAAAAAGCCACTTGACCATGTAACAATCGATGATCGACTCTTAACAATTTAATCATTTCATTTCCTCCTAAAATTCTTCTTCTAAAATTTCTTTACTAGATAACTCATTACAATAACAAAGACTTTCTTGTCCGTTTTCAACGGCACGTTTTACTAAATCAACTAATGAATCAACAGTATTTATTTGGGTATATATTTCAATTAATGTTGCTAAATTTAATCCTGAAATTAAATGCATTGCTTGTTTCCCCACATAATTAAAGAATTCGTTATTCACGCTTCCGCCAAATAGGTCTGTAATCACAATTAATTCATTTTGTTGATTGTTCTTTAAAATGTCTTTGACCGTCTTGGCTAAATCATAAGGTTGTTCCATATAAGCGCAAAGACATTCCACATTCTTTGTTTCACCACAAATTAAAGCTAATGATGTCTGAATCCCTGCAGCGAAATTACCATGTGTTGCCAGAATAATTTTACGTTCCATTTTCTTCACCTCACTTACTTCTTTATATAGCAAAAAGAGTGCCAAAAAAGTGGCACTCCCTCCTTTTTATTTTAAAAATCGCTTTCTGCGTTGTTAAACTCCGTTTTTCCAAACAACACATCATAGACATAAAAAAGCTCCGATTCAGGTATATTGACACTATAAACTTTTTCAATGACACTAAACGCCTCTTTTAACTCTTGCAAGACCGTTCTTTGACACTGCTTTAATTGTTCGGCGCCATTATAATTTTCAATAGGTTCATTCCGGATTAATCGTTCAATTAAACAACTGACATGGACATATACCGCTAATTTACGATCATTTTGAATTGTTTGTTGCCACCGCTCTTCTAATTGAATTAAAAAGACTTCTACTTGTAGAATAATTTTTTCTGTATCTAAAATCGTCACTGATTGAATGACCCGATCTAATGAAAAGTTACGAATCAACTCATGATTTACATAGGACAGCATATCTTTAGTTAATTCTCTCTTTGTCCATTCTAAAAGGGTCGTAATTCCTTTTCCTGCAATCAACTCTTCTAAAGAGATATACGGGAGGTCATTTGAAGACGGGTTGTTTGTACCGATGATGCCGACAATCTCATATTCTGGAAAACTTTCTTTGATCGACTCTGCATTACGTAATTGATTATACTCACAAGGAATAATCTTTAATTGTGCTTCCGCAGGTAAACTTTTTTCAAGTAAATCTCTAATTTTAACGGCTGTGCCAATTCCGGTACTACACGTTGTTAAAATGACACGTTCCGTTTTATTTTCAGGTAATATGATTTCCCATTCATTTGGATGAACCGTTAACGCTTTTTGGGGCAATTCTTCAAAAGAAACTTCGTCTTTAATGGCTTCTCCTATAGACAGAGCCAAGCTTGTTGTCACATTATTCATTAATAAAAAAGGACCTTCTTCTTCTGCCGGAAAATACTGATAAATTTCTTTCAATGAACCCATATCAAAAAGAATTACTAAACCATTCCTCGTTTCTTGACGTTCCATATAGTGAATTAAGTGTTCGGAAATTTTTTTGGGAGTAACATCTAACGGCATGTCAAACGATTGAAAAATTGGCACATCTAACAGCCGATTTGCAACATTTGCAATACTACTTGCTGTGGCATATCCGTGGGCAACAATCACCGCTTTCGGATAGTGACTTTCCTTTACTGAACCCGAATAGTGAAGATAAATGGTGACAATAATTCGATCCATCTGGGATAGTTCAATATCTAATGAACGTTTCACTAAAGTTAACAGTTGTTCAGCGTAGCCATAACTAGTTGCTAATTTAGTTTGAACTTCTGTTAAAAGTTCGTCAATGACTGTTGTAGGTTCTTTTTCTGGAAACCAATCAATACATCTTCGTTGAAACAGATAGGTGCTTAATGCATAGACTAAACTGCCATTAAACCGAATTTGATAAGACGATTCAATCGTTTCCAATAATTGACGGATATTTTGCGTAATAAACAATAACATTTCGTGATTTTTCTCTCGCTTCTTTTCAAATAATAAATCATCGAATAAGCGTTCAATTTCTTTCGAGATGTCGTTATTAGCAGTGGAAAGATGATGATGGTGAGAGACATAAAGACGAAGGATTCGTTCATAACTCTGGATAATTTTTCTTTGCGCAAGCTCTGTTTCCTCTAACAAACTAACCAGATTTGTTTGCTCATCTAAACGAATAGGCAATTCATTTTCATCAGGAGCTAGTCTGATCGATTGATCCAGAAATTCTTTCGGTAGATCGTGCAAAGTGATTGGAATAACACGTTTATCAAGATTGGCGGCAAAGCTGCGTGCAGTAATAATTTTTATATTATTTCTTAATTCACCTACATTGCCTACATAATGGTGGTTTTCTAAAAGTTGGATAACTTGTGGCGTGATAGTAACTGCTTTTTGAATAGCTTGCTGTTCCTCATAAAATGCTCGCATAATTAATTGTTTTCTTTCCGCTTGAGTGCGTTCAGCAAGACTTGGGATTTTAATTTGAATAGGAATTCGTCTTAAAAATGTCGTTAAAAAGGTGCTAGAAATTTCTTCAGTTGTGGCAAAGCACAACCGACACGTAACAGGAATGGGCCGATTGGTTTCACCCATTCGATAAATAATGCCCTGATCTAAAAATGTAAACAACTTTTCCTGCCCTTCAGGACTCAAACGATGAACTTCATCTAAAAATAAAACGCCCCCTTCTGCACTTTGAAAGGCCCCAATTTTATCGGAATCTGCTCCCGTAAAAGCGCCTTTAAGATGCCCAAATAATTGACTAGTTAAAAGCTCTGGATTGTTGGCATATTGCGCACAATTAACTGTCACAAAAGGTGCTGAATCGTCAAGCAGTTCTTTTGAAAGACAAAACTGATAATATAAGGATGCTAAAAAACTTTTACCCGTACCACTTTCACCTGTAATTAAGACAGGCAATCCACCGCCAGGATAAAGCGCTGCCATTTTTAATTGTTCGATGGTCTGGGCTAAACTACCGCGATAACCAATGACCGACTGAAAAAAATCACTTTTGCGATCAAAAACAGGATGTTCATCGATCATTTCTTGGAAACTTTGATAAACAGTTCTTTTTAAAAGATAGTTTTGTTGCTGAAACGCTTCTTTATGAAAAAAGTAAACCGGTCGTGTATTGATCTTAACTAGAATTCCTTCTTCGTTTAACTGATTTAAATAGTGACTAGCTGTATTTCGTTTGATAGAAAATGTCGTTGCAATATTGCTTGCTGTGAAAATTTCACTGACTAAAGATGGTTCAAAAAAAGCTGTTTGATTGCGTAAATAATCAACAATTTGCATTTTTAACATAAAATCACCTCTCATTTATCATAACGTACCTAAAAAAAACGTCAATATTCAAAATTTCTTTTGTTATTTTTCTTTATATAAGGAGCCCATTTTTTATGTTATTTAATCACAGGAACCTGATTCTATCATTGCAGAATAGGCTTTCATTCAGTATACTGTAAATAGAGGAACAAGAAACGAATTGGATAATTAGGCACTGAAAGAACGCACCACCGTTCTGAATGTTTCGAAACACACAACAGGTTATCGAAATGGCCATTGGAGAAAAATTCCTTTTTCTCCGAGGTTAGCGATTGTGACATGTTGCAATCGTTTTTTGTCCTTAAAATGTTGAGAAAAAGAAAAAAGGCACTTTGCATGTCAGCACCACCTGACAAACAAAGCCCTTCATAGACAGCACAACCTATCTATTCCAGCTGCCTTTTTTGCTAGTTACACTAGCTAATTTTAGTGTACCCGATTTTCAGTGAAATTACTAGCATCTTTAAAATTTTTACTGAAACGATCAGCCTGTGCAATGAACTAGTTTTCTTCAGCGGCGGCAACCGCTGAGAAGCTTTTTCTCAAATTTTAAGTGAATAATGTATCATAAACTTTTTTGGCATATCCATCCGTCATATTACATACAAAGTCCACCGCCATTTTCAAACGATAATAGTCTTTTTCTGCTTCTGTAGCGTTCTTTGCTTCTCTTCTATACAACGCTTTCGCGCTTTCCGAAATATTATTAAAGATTCGCTCCTCATACTTATTCATGGAAACTTTTTCGTATTTTAGTACGACTGGAACAAATTCATCTAGTAAACGATTGATGATATTGAAGCCCAATACCTCTTGATCCAAAATTGTTTTTGTTTGAAAAACATAGGCTCTAGAAAAGTTTTTTAATGCCTGAAAGCATTTCACTTCATCACAATCTTCAATGATAATTTCATTATGATAGATACCTCTCATAATTAAGTCATAATGATTAGCAAAATTTTTCGCTACGCTTTGACAAACAGCTCTTTGTGTCTTTCTCAAAAATTCTTGTAAGGTAGCTTCTTCTGTTTTATCTTTTTCTAACATTAAAAATTTTTTTGTTCCTGTTTGCCCATCAACAAACTGCTTTAAATCTTGATAGCTGTATAAACCATAATTATAGGCATCTTCGATATCTGAAAAAGTATAGGCGATATCATCTGAGGCTTCTAGCAAAAAGACTAATGGGTGTCGCTTATTTTGTGTTCCTGTCGCAAATTTAATGGCGTTAAACACTTGTTTTTCCGAGTAAAAATAGCCAACTTTTTTAGACAAAAGCTGTTGCTTATTTAATTGATCTGAAGATGCCGTATATTTGATAACTGTATCTAATGTCGTGGCAGTTAGTTTCATTCCTGCTTTAGAAGTCCCATTATCATGATGCAGTTTTGTTAAAAGTCGGATGGTTTGAGCGTTGCCTTCAAAGTTAAGAAAATCATTTTGTTGTTGCTCCGAAAAATCAGACCAACAAGCATACAAAGGACCATTTTTTTCAAACCAAATACGAATGGCTTCTTCCCCAAAATGTCCAAAGGGGGGATTACCAATATCATGAATTAAAGCAGCTGTTTCTAACAACCGATAGCATTCTGATAATTCCATAACCTCAATGTTTCGTTCGTTCAACTGTGAAATAACTAATCTAAGTATATCCCTGCTATGCATTGCCACTTCTAAGCTATGCGTTAAACGCGTTCTTACAAAATCATTACGTTCTAAAGGAAAAACTTGTGTTTTGTCTTGTAAACGTCTAAATGCATCACTTTTAATTACTCTACGATAGTCACTATCAAAAGATTTACGAAGTTCTGTGGCTAAATCAACTTGCTTATTTAACCAGTCATTTTGATATTGTTTACCATTATCAGAAATACGATATGTACCAACCAACTGACGCCAATTCATTTTCATTTATTACCTCCTCCAATTACTCTACCTTCTCTAAATAAGAGACGTAAATATTTTTACATTTACCAATATCACTGAATTCCCGATTGTTATACGCCTTATCCTTTTTCAATTTAAACCGCACTTTTTCGCCTTCTTGAAAAGTTCCCCACGTAAGAAAAAAGAATAGCCAATGGCTTTCATCCTCTGATAGCGTGTCTAAACCTAAACTTTTAGGCTCAATTAAGCTAGGTAATTTAAAACAGTCATACACCCCTTTTGCTGTGCCATACACAGGACGATGAGTGCTAAGAGTCGTTTCAAAATATCCCTTTTCATCAGGTTTTAAATAACTTGCTTGTCGAATCAGTTGTGTCAGTTTATTTTGGAATGGCTGAATATTTTTCTCAACGTTTAGTTCAAAATCTGGCTCAGCTTGTACATCTGTGTCATGAGATAACTTTTTTAATAAGCAGTTGATTTCATTAGTACTTGTCTTATCATTAAACGCAATCGCCAAACGCTCACTGCTAATAACACCTTTCATATCTTTCATAGAAAAATTATTTAACGCAATTGGATAGTGTTTATCTGATAGCATCCAAGAAGCACCCATTTCGTTTAAACATGGAATACTCTGATAATAATGATCAGATAAAAAATACAGCATGACAGGTTGATTGGTTAGCTCCCTTTTAATCGTGTCAAAAATTAATTCTCCTGGCTGTACACCTGTTTCAATAGCGGAACTATAAAAAATATCCTGTGTTCGAAACCCAAACTTTTTCAACAATTGGATAAACGCATCCACATATTCTTGATCCTTTGAACTATGACTAATAAAAATCTTTTTCCCGTTGCTCACTACTCAACATCCTCCAAGTTAAATTTGTATTTTCATTTTTTTGTGAAATTCTATACTATTTCTTTAAGCGTACAGCGTTATCTGAAACCAGTCAATACTAAAATTATAAAATAACAATTATTTTGTTTTATTAAATTTTTATATAATGTTGTTTTGTTAATGTTTTGTTATTTTTAAACAAGTGATTATAGAGCGATGTACGGTTGAAGTTATTTCTAATCTATTTTTTTCAATATTTTTATAAATATAAAAAAACACGCCTTTCTTTGCAGAAAGGCGTGTTTTTACGTCCGAGTATAAGGAGAATTGGTTCATTAACCAATTGTCCCTTTAAGCGTTATTCATTAAATGAATTATTTGTTTTTTAAGTTGTAGAAAGATTTTAAGCCTTTGTATTCAGCTACATCGCCTAATTGATCTTCAATACGTAATAATTGGTTGTATTTAGCAATACGGTCAGTACGGCTTAATGAACCAGTTTTGATTTGGCCAGCGTTTGTTGCAACAGCGATATCAGAGATTGTTGAATCTTCTGTTTCACCAGAACGGTGAGATACAACTGCAGTGTAGCCAGCTTCTTTAGCCATTTCGATTGCTTCGAATGTTTCAGTTAAAGTACCGATTTGGTTAACTTTGATTAGGATTGAGTTAGCGATACCTTTTTCGATACCTTCAGCTAATTTAGTTGTGTTTGTTACGAATAAATCGTCACCAACTAATTGAACTTTGTCGCCTAATACTTCAGTTAATTTTTTGAATCCGTCCCAGTCGTTTTCGTCTAAGCCGTCTTCGATTGAAATGATTGGGTATTTAGAAACTAATTCTTCGTAGAACGCGATCATTTCTTCAGTTGTTTTTTCGCCTTCGCCTGAGTCAGCTAAAACGTAAACGCCTTTTTCTTTGTCGTAGAATTCTGAAGAAGCAGCATCCATAGCAAGAACAACGTCTTTACCAGGAACATAGCCAGCTTTTTCGATAGCTTCGATGATTACTTCGAAACCTTCTTCGTTTGAACCTAAGTTAGGAGCGAAACCACCTTCGTCACCTACTGAAGTAGCTAAGCCGCGACCTTTTAAGATTGAAGCTAATGCGTGGAATACTTCTGCACCCATACGTAAAGCTTCTTTGAATGTAGGCGCACCTACAGGCATGATCATGAATTCTTGGAAGTCAATACTGTTGTCAGCATGTGATCCACCGTTGATGATGTTCATCATTGGAGTTGGTAATACTTTTGTATTGAATCCGCCTAAGTAATGATATAAAGGCACTTCTAGGTAATCAGCAGCAGCACGAGCTACGGCGATAGACACACCAAGAATAGCGTTAGCACCTAATTTACCTTTGTTAGGAGTTCCATCTAAATCGATCATTGCTTTATCGATAGCCATTTGATCGCGTACATCGTAACCGATGATTGCTTCAGCAATGATGTTGTTTACGTTATCTACAGCTTTAGTAACACCTTTACCTAAGTAACGAGCTTTGTCGCCATCACGTAATTCAACTGCTTCGTATTCACCAGTTGAAGCTCCTGAAGGAACCATTCCACGGCCGAAAGCTCCGCTTTCAGTGTAAACTTCTACTTCGATTGTTGGGTTACCGCGTGAGTCTAAGACTTCGCGTGCGTAAATATCAGTAATAATTGACATGTTTTGTCTCTCCTTTGAGTTTGTATTTATACTAAGGGGATTCCCTCATGTATGATTGTAGTTAATTCTCGCAAACTATGCAAACATTTTTTTGCAAAAGTCATTGAGAAAACGTTACCGTTAGTGATTTCTTATTTTACAGCATCTAATAAAGCTAGGAATGAATCTGCTTCTAAGCTTGCGCCGCCGACTAAAGCACCGTCAACGTTTTCTTTTGCCATATATTCAGCGATGTTTTCTGGTTTAACAGAACCACCGTATTGAATACGAACAGCTTCAGAAACTTCTTTGCCGTATAATTTTTCAACTGTTGAACGAACAACACCACAGATTTCATCTGCAATATTAGCATCTGCAGATTTACCAGTTCCGATTGCCCAGATTGGTTCGTAAGCGATAACCATTGAAGCAACTTGTTCGTTTGATAAACCAACTAAGCCGTTAGTGATTTGACCTTCGATCCATTCCGCTGTTTTACCAGCTTCATACGTTTCTAAAGTTTCACCACAACAGAAGATTGGTGTCATACCATTTGCAAAGATTGCTTTGGCTTTTTTATTGATATCTTCATCTGTTTCGTGGAAATATTCGCGACGTTCAGAGTGTCCGATAATCACATAGTTCACACCTAAATCTGCAATTGCAGCTGGTGAGTTTTCACCAGTGAAGGCACCAGCGTTTTCCCAGTAGCAGTTTTGTGCAGCTAATTTCACTTCAGAATCTTTTAGGTTCCAAGCTAAAGGAGCTAAGAATAATGCTGGAGATCCAATCACAGCGTCAACAACGTCGTTTGATGGAACAGCATTTTTTACTGCTTCTGCAAAGCTTTGTGCTTCGCTTAAAGTTTTGTTCATTTTCCAGTTACCAGCGATAATTGGTTTGCGCATGAAAAGCACATCCTTTTCTTTTTTTAAAAATATTGTCTTTTAAACTGATTATTTATCGTTAATAGAAGCTAAACCTGGTAAAGTTTTGCCTTCTAATAATTCTAAACTTGCTCCGCCACCTGTTGAGATGTGAGAGAATTTGTTTTCGTAGCCTAATTGAATTGCTGCAGCAGCAGAGTCCCCGCCACCGATGATTGTTGTTGCGTCTTCTAAATTAGCAATCGCTTCACAAACACCAATTGTTCCTTTGGCAAAGTTACTCATTTCAAATACGCCCATTGGTCCATTCCAAACAACTGTTTTCGCACCTTGTAATTCGTTAGCGAATAATTCAATTGTTTTTTCACCAATATCCAAGCCTTCTTCATCATCTGGGATTTCAGTTGAAGGAACCGTGTGGAAAGGAGCGTCATTGCTGAACTCTTTAGAGACAACTGTATCAACCGGTAAAACTAATTTGTCGCCAGCTTTTTCCATTAAGCTTTTCGCTAAGTCCACTTTATCTTCTTCAAGTAAAGATAAACCAACACTATAGCCTTGTGCTTTCATGAATGTGTAAGCCATACCGCCACCGATTAAAATTTTATCGGCTTTTTCAATTAGGTTTTCAATGACAGCGATTTTGTCAGAAACTTTAGCGCCACCCAAGATTGCTACGAATGGACGTTTTGGATTTTCAACAGCTTCGCCGATGAATTTAATTTCTTTTTCCATTAAGAAACCAGCAACTGTTGGGATACCAGTTGAAGCAATTCCAACGTTTGAGGCATGTGCACGGTGTGCAGTACCAAAAGCATCATTGACAAATACATCGCCTAAAGAAGCCCAGTATTTACCCAATTCAGCGTCATTGCCGCTTTCTTTTTTGCCGTCAACATCTTCAAAACGAGTGTTTTCAAATACTAAAACGTCGCCATCTTTCATATTGTTAACAGCGTCTTCTAATTCTTTACCACGTGTTTCTGGAACAAAAGTAACTGGTTGACCTAGTAATTCGCTTAAACGTTCAGCCACTGGTTTTAATGATTTGCCAGCTTTGTCTTCTTCTGTTTTTACACGACCTAAATGAGAGAAAAGAATTGCTTTTCCACCATTTTCAATCACGTATTTGATTGTTGGTAAAGCCGCTACGATACGATTATCGTTTGTGATCACGCCATCTTTTAACGGAACGTTAAAGTCAACACGGACAAGGACTTTTTTGTCTTTTAAATCTACATCTTTAATTGTCTTTTTAGCCATGAGTAGACCTCCTGTATTGTCAATTTTAGGATTTTTCTTTTTTAAAAAAAGAAAGCGGAGAAGCGCGTTGCTTCCCCGCTTATTATTTCACAATTGTTCAAATTTCACTAATGATAAGAATGAATCTTATAAGTTAGCGAAGTATTCTAAAGTACGAACTAATTGAGCAGTGTATGACATTTCGTTGTCATACCAAGCAACAGTTTTAACTAATTGTTTGTCGCCAACTGTCATAACTTTTGTTTGAGTTGCATCGAATAATGAACCGTAAGTCATACCTACGATATCAGAAGAAACGATTTCGTCTGTGTTATAACCATAAGATTCGTTAGCAGCTTTTTCCATTACTGCATTTACTTCATCAACAGTAACTTCTTTGTCTAATACAGTAACTAATTCAGTTAATGAACCAGTAGCTACAGGAACACGTTGAGCAGCGCCATCTAATTTACCGTTCAATTCTGGGATTACTAAGCCGATTGCTTTAGCAGCACCAGTTGAGTTAGGTACGATGTTTGCAGCAGCAGCGCGCGCACGACGGAAGTCGCCTTTAGGATGTGGTCCGTCTAATGTCATTTGGTCACCTGTGTAAGCGTGGATAGTTGTCATTAAACCTTCAACAACACCAAAGTTGTCATGTAAAGCTTTAGCCATTGGAGCTAAGCAGTTTGTAGTACAAGAAGCGCCTGAAATTACAGTTTCTTCTCCAGTTAATGTTTCATGGTTTGTGTTGTAAACGATTGTTGGTACATCGTTACCACCAGGAGCTGAAATAACTACACGTTTTGCACCAGCAGTTAAATGTTTTTCAGCAGCTTCTTTAGAAGTAAAGAAACCAGTACATTCTAAAACGATGTCTACGCCTAATTCGCCCCATGGTAATTCTTCAGGGTTACGGTTAGCTAAAACTTTGATTTCTTTGCCGTTAACGTTGAATGAACCTTCGTGAACTTCAACTGTACCGTTGAAACGGCCTTGAGTTGTGTCATATTTTAACAAGTGTGCTAACATTTTAGCATCTGTTAAGTCGTTGATTGCAACTACTTCGATTCCTTCTACATCTTGGATACGACGGAAAGCTAAGCGTCCGATACGTCCAAATCCATTAATACCTACTTTAACTGTCATTAAAGATTTCCTCCTTATGAAAATCAAAAATTTTTTATTTTAAAGGGTTACCCCTTTTAAAATCTCGTTTGCAGCAGCTTCATCTGTGATGAGCCACGTTTGTTTTGGTGCATTTTTCATATATGCGCGAATGGCTTTGGCTTTCGTTTTGCCGCCCGCAATTGCGACGACATAGGGAATTTCTTGTAAGTTTTTTAATTGAAGACCAATTCGTGGAATTTTATAGACCACTTTTCCTTCTTCATCAAAGAAATAACCGAACGATTCTGCCACGGCATTTTTTTGTTTGAGCATAACCATTTCGTCATCAGACATTTTTCGGCGTGCCGCCATGTGCAACGCTCGACCAATACTGTGCACCACACAGTTGGCATGACTAATTAACGTAAGAACTTCTTGAATCGAGGGTTCTTGTAATAAACTATTATACGTTTCACGACTCAATTGTTCTGGGACATATAACGCCCGGTAGTTACCACCCGTTTTGTTGGCCATTACAGCACTAATTGAATTGGCTTGGACAGAAACTGCTTCACCAATCCCTCCTCTGGCTGGAACAAACAAATTATGACGTTTTTCAGTTTCTAGTGATCCCATATTTTCGGCCACCATGGCCATTGTTGTCCCACCCATAACCGCAATTGTATTCTCACCATTTGGTAAGAGTAAATTCAGCGTATTGGTTAAGACATCTCCAAAGTCCGAAAGAACTTTCTTTTGGATATCACTATCTCCTGCAACAACGATACAACGTTGAATGCCAAAGTACTGTGTCATTTCTTTTTCGATTTGGTGCATGCCAAGCAATTGATTCATGACTAATTCTAAACCTTGGTAGACTTCCAAACCGCGTTCTGTTAATGTCATCCCGCTTTTTGAAGGTTCAATCAGGTTGAGTTGCTTTAAAACATCTGTTTCTGTACGCAAGACTCGCTCTGTAATTCCCATCGTTTCTGATAAACTTCTACGTCCAATAGGTTGCATCCAATAAATATTGCGAAGAATTTGGAATCTTTCTTGTAATACATCGAGCATATCTGGAGCAACTGCTTCAATCATTTTAAATTCTTTTAACATGATGCGCTCCTTTTGTGGGTCGAAATATGTCCAAGTAAGACTGAAAACGACCTATGAACTTTAAAAAAATAGAATTGATGTTCGTTTTTCCTACTATTTATTCATAACAGTATTAAAAGTACTTATCAATTACACACTTAGTGTACCAGTTTTTTTGGGTCTTTTCAATAAAAATGATTCTTTTTTCATCGTTTTCTTTCAAATCCAAACAAAGCATTCGTTTGTGGGAAACAATAGCGACTTATTTCCGAATAATTAGATCCAATTAAATCAAAAGCAAAGGAATTCACGAACGTCTTTCAATTAACTTCTTGTTTAAATGGGAATTTCAGGTCCTCACACAAAGCATTTTTTTACTTATTTTTCAAAAAAAGCAACGAAAGAATAGACACAGCCATTCTCTCGTTGCTTCATATCCTTTTATTTGTAATCTTCTTCGTAAAAACGTCCTAAAATTTTAACATTATCTGAGATGCTGACAAAGGCATTCGGATCACTTTCTTTCATGGCTGCTTCTAAACTTGGCAACTCAAAGCGTGTCACAATAGTTAGCAAAACAGTTTGGCGATCGTGGCGATACGCCCCTTCCGCTTCATGAATAATTGTAATACCGCGGCGCATTTTCTTTTGAATCTCATCCACGACTCGATCTGGGTTTTTAGTGACAATCATAACTTGCATTTTCTTTTGCTTAGTATAAACGGCATCTGTGACCTTCCCACTTACAAAAATTGATAACGCACTGTAGAACATGTACTGCCAGCCAAATAAATAACCTGCAACGAAGACAATTAGTGCGTTAAAATAAATTGAAATCGAGCCAACGGAACGCCCCGTTTTTTTCCGAATGGTAATGCTTAGAATATCTAAGCCCCCAGAAGAAACCCCGTTTTTTAAGACAAAACCAATTCCTGATCCAGAAATCGCCCCACCAAAAATAGCACAGATAATTGGATCTTGAGTCATCACCGTTTGCGGAACAATATGCATAAATAATGAAGTTAAAGTCACGGTAATGAAAGTAAAAATTGTAAACTTCTTACCTATTTTCTTCCACGCAATAAAGAATAACGGCACATTTAACAGATACAATGTAATGGAGACAGGCACATTAAAACCGACAATTTTTGTTGAGAGGGTTGTTAAAATTTGTGCCAAGCCTGTTAAGCCACTGGAATAAATATTTCCTGGTTGATAGAAAAAGTTCATGGCAATTGATGCAAGAATAGCATAGACAATCGACACAGAAAATTTTGTTGTATAGTCATGAACTGGCAGTCCGTCATAAATTTTTTTCATAAATAATAGCCTCGTTTCAGGTTTTCAATAAATTACATTTCTTTTCATATTATACGTGGTTTACCGAGAGAAAAAAAGAGATTCCTATAATAATTACGGAAGATTCATCAAATGTTTATAGAAATGAAAAAAGAACGAAATCTTAACGATTTCGTTCTTGGGTTGTTTCATAATGGGCTCTTGGTCCACCAATATATTTAGGACGAGAATATAATGCTGTAACATGAGCCGCACCTAACGTTCGAATGCTCAAGCGAAGAGGAACTTGCACATGTTTTACATGCATACCGATAGATGTATCGCCAATGTCAATCCCTGCTTGAGCAACAATATGCTCCACTTCCACAGGTTCATCAAATTTTTCAAAGGCAGCCACTGAACAAGAACCGCCAGCATGTAATTGTGGTACTACCGAGACAATTTCAAAGCCTTTTTCTTCAGCCACACGACGTTCCATCGCTAAAGCGCGATTAATATGTTCGCATCCTTGGACAGCCAAAGAGATGCCTTTTTTATCTAATTGTTCAATTAAGGTTGAGACAATCCATTGTCCTACTTCGGCACTGGAATTTTTACCAATGACGCCACCTACTACCTCGCTGGTGGTACAACCTAAAACAAATAGGTCCCCTTTTTTTAAATTCCCTGCTGTAATGACTTCTTCTGTAATTGTCACTAACTGTTCTTTTAACATTTTTTCATCGATAGTCATTTGTTCATCCTTCTTTCTTCTAAACGACCATTTTTTGGTAACACACGTTTTAATGTTTGACTAAGAGGCAATGCTACAATCACCCCAAATAAGGATTGAATGATATTCCCTGGTAAAGAGGCAATCCCCGCACCCACGCCGTAAAGCCAGCTAGTCGCTAAAGCATACCCGCTAATCATAAGGAGACTGGCTAAAAGTAATCCTAGCGTTTGCATCTTTTTACTTTTATTAAAGAAGTGACCTGCTAACCAACCTTGTCCGCCATGAATCAATAACGAAAAAACGAACCATTGTGGATAGCCTGACAATAAATCAATTAAACCACCGCTTAAAGCTCCGACTGTCAAGCCACCAATCGGACCAAAAAGTAAACTAGCAATGTAAATCCCTGCATCCGCCAATGTAACAAAGCCATTTGTTGCTGGGACGGGGATAATAAAGACCATTGACACAGCCACTGTTAAAGCGGTAATTACTGCATATAGACTAATTTTTCTTGTCATTATCCGCCACACCTCCTGCTAGTAATCCTTCATGCCACATACTTCCAAAAGCTGCATTTAGCTGGACCCCAGAAACAATGGCTTCATGAACGTATGTTTTTGCTAAATCAACAGCTTCAATTAACGGATATCCTTTAACTAAATTCGCACCAATTGCAGAGGCAAAGGAACAACCAGCGCCATCAATGGTGTGGGCCATTACTTTTTCTTTGACCAATTGAATATGTTGTTGTCCATCATAAAAAAAGTCACGTGCTTCTTGGCCAAGCCAACGATTACCACCTTTAATCACCACCGTTGCCGCTCCTAAAGAGTTTAACTCTTCCGCCGCTTGTTGGACTTCTTCGACGGTTGTTAATTTTCTACCAATGAGTAATTCTGCTTCTTTCAAATTAGGCGTTATAATCGTTGCGAATGGAAAAAGTTTTTCAATCAATAACTGCATGTATCTTTTTTCATAAACTGAAGTCGTTTCTTTAAAAGCCAAGACAGGATCCAACACCACCGGCAGACCTGCGTGCTTTTTCAAAAAGGTTGCAATTTGTAGCATACTTTCTTCACTGTGAATCAAGCCAATCTTGATGCCGTCTAAACTCCCAGTAGGTATGGAAGCGAGTTGCTCTTTCACCAAAGAAGTCTCAAGGTCATGAATCTGAAAATGATTCTTGGGGGCTGTAGCAAGGCAAGTTAAAGTTGATAAGCCAAAGACTTGATGATTTTCAAACGTTTTTAAATCTGTTTGAATCCCGCCACCTGAAAAAGGATCGGAACCGCCAATTGTTAAAATTATTTTTGTCATTTGTTTCGCTCCTTTATACACTCAGTTATCATACAAAGTTTTCTAAAAAGAAAAAACAGCCAATTGGCAGATTTTTAGCTCAGCCACTTTTTAAGTCTTTCGTTATCTTTTTCCTTTCCAAAAAAAGAGTGACCTCATCCGTCAATGAAGTCACTCTTTCTTTGGATTTAACACTTATTCGTCAATGGCTGTTACATCAATGTTTAATTCAAACAATTGTAATGGAGAAACTAAACTTGGTGCGTTGTTCATTGGGTCAATTGCTTTCCCGTTTTTAGGGAAGGCAATCACTTCACGAATATTTTCTTCCCCAGCCAATAGCATTGCTAAGCGGTCTAGCCCTAAAGCAATCCCTCCATGTGGCGGGAAGCCGTAATCTAATGCGTCTAGCAAGAAACCAAATTGGTCTTGTGCTTCTTCTTTTGTAAAACCTAACGTTTCAAACATTTTTTCTTGTAATTCTCGTGTATGGATCCGTAATGAGCCACCGCCTAATTCGTAGCCGTTTAAGACAACATCGTAAGCTTCAGCATACACAGAGGCTGGGTCTGTTGCTAAGCGGGCCACATCCTCTGCTTTTGGTTGTGTAAATGGATGATGAGCAGAAACATAGCGACCAGCTTCTTCATCATATTCAAACAACGGCCAATCCACAATCCACAAGAAATTGAATTTCGATTCATCAATTAAACCTAATTCTTTACCTAAACGTGTACGTACCGCACCTAAAGCAGCGGCTACGATTTCAGGTTTATCGGCACCAAACATTAAAATATCACCGACTTCTGCATTGGTAGCAGCAATTAATTCATCACTAACTTCTGTTAAGAATTTAGCAATCGGTCCTTTTAAGCCATCTTCTTCAACTTTTAACCAAGCTAAGCCTTTTGCACCAAATTGACTCACATACTTACCTAAGTTATCCATATCTTTACGAGAATACTTATCTGCGGCGCCTTTTGCATTCAAAGCCTTCACATGTCCACCATTTTCCAACGCTGCTTGGAAAACTTTGAAGTCTACGTCTTTCACTACATCTGCAACATCAATTAATTCCATAGCAAAACGAGTGTCGGGTTTATCGCTACCATAGCGTGCCATCGCTTCGTCATAGCTCATTCGTGGAAACGGAACAGAAATCTCAATTCCTTTTGTCTCTTTCATCACTTCAGCCAACATATTTTCTGTATATGTTTGAATTTCTTCTGGTGTTAAAAAGGTCGTTTCGATATCGATTTGTGTAAATTCTGGTTGACGGTCGCCTCGTAAATCTTCATCACGGAAACAACGAACGATTTGGTAATAGCGATCGAAGCCTGCCCCCATTAATAATTGTTTAAAGAGTTGTGGTGATTGTGGTAAAGCATAAAAATGACCGGCATGGACACGAGAAGGAACCAAATAATCGCGAGCGCCTTCTGGTGTTGATTTGCCTAAATAAGGAGTTTCAATGTCTAAAAAGTCATGATTATCTAAATAGTGCCGGATTGTTTTCGTTACTTGGTGACGTAATTTAATGTTGTTTGTCATTGATGGACGACGTAAATCTAAATAACGATATTTCATGCGCAATTCGTCATTAACGTTATTGTCATCTTCAATGGTAAATGGCGTTGTTTTCGCAGTATTTAAAATCGTAATGTCAGTCGCCATCACTTCAAACTCGCCAGTTTTCATTTTTGGATTAATCGCTTCTTTATCACGATAAACGACTTGACCTTTAACTTCGATGACGTATTCACTACGACATTTATCAGCAATTTCCCATGCTTCTTTTGACTTTTCTGGGTTAAAGACCACTTGGACGATTCCTTCACGGTCACGTAAATCAATAAAGATAACGCCTCCTAAGTCACGACGTTTTTGAACCCATCCTTTTAATACAACTTCTTTTTCAATAAATTCGGCAGATACATTGCCGCAATAGGTTGTGCGTTTTGCCATTTCTCAATCTCTCCTTTTTATTCTTCAATCATTTTTGTCATCATTTCGTCATACACTTCATCAAATGAATCATGAATAGCACTTAACGGGAAGGCTTTTTCTTCGCGTGTTGCCATTGATTTTACGTTGACAATGCCTTCATTCAATTCATTTTCACCGATTGTTAAAACTAATTTTGCTTGTAATTTATCGGCCGTTTTAAATTGCGCTTTTGGTTTGCGATTCATGTAATCACGATCAGCTGAGAAACCAAAGTTACGAATGCTTTGAACAAGTTGCAAAGCTGCGACGTTGGTTTCTGAACCAATCCCAACCACATATGCGTCTAATTCAGATAACGCTGGAATCACAACTTTTTCAGCTTCCATTGTTAGCAACACTCGTTCAATGCCCATACCAAAACCAAAACCTGGTGTATCTGGGCCGCCTAATTCTTCAACTAAACCATTGTATCGGCCCCCTGCACAAATAGTTGATTGCGCACCCATTTTAGGCGCTTCACTCATAATTTCAAAAATTGTGTGTGTGTAATAATCCAGGCCGCGAACCATATTACTATCAATTTCATAAGGAATTTCTAGTAAATCTAACATATCAGTTACTGCTTCAAAATGTGCTTTAGATGGTTCATTTAAATAATCTAAAATGGAGGGCGCTTCTGCGACAATCACCTTATCTTTTTTATCTTTGCTGTCTAACACCCGCAATGGATTTTCGTGTAAGCGACGTTGTGAATCCTCGCTTAATTCTGCCATATGGGGCTCTAAATAATCAATTAATGCTTGACGGTACGTAGCACGTGTTTCTTTATCCCCTAAGGAATTAATGACTAATTTGATTTGTTGGATGCCTAATTGTTTGAAGAAGTCCAAAGCCATAGCCATAATTTCAACATCCAATGCTGGGTTTTCACTACCAAATGCTTCCACACCAATTTGATGGAATTGACGCAAACGACCAGCTTGTGGGCGTTCATAGCGGAACATCGGCCCCATGTAATAGGTTTTATACGGTTTCGTATATTCCGGACCATATAATTTATTTTCAACGAAGGCCCGAACAATTGGCGCTGTCCCCTCAGGACGTAGCGTCACGTGACGATCTCCTTTATCATAAAAATCATACATTTCTTTTGAAACAATATCTGTAGTATCGCCAACACTGCGAGATATTACTTCATAATGTTCAAAAATCGGGGTTCTGATTTCTTGGTATTGATAATCTTTAAAAATCAAACGAGCTGTTTCTTCCACAAATTGCCATTTTTCAGAAGTTCCTGGCAAAATATCGTTTGTTCCTTTTGGTTTTTGATAACTCATTGTCTTTCTCTCCTTCTATCATTCCACAAAAATGTGTGCGCCATTTTCTTTTTTCTAAAAATGAAAAAGGCCCTTGTATGTTGAACATACAAGGGCGTAAAAGTCTCTTTTACACGGTACCACCTAGTTTTGAAAGATTTTACTCTTTCCTCAACGATTAACGCTCGTAACGGGACGGCTTTTCTTCCGTCCATCTCCAGAATGTCTTTCACTTTCACTGTTGAAGTTGCTCTCAGCCACGGCAACTCTCTCTTCGCAGACAGATGAAACTTACTCGTTCCTTCGTAGATTTTTAATATTATCTATAAACTACTAAAGTTCTCTTAGAAAGTCAAGAGGTTCCGACAGGAAAATCAATTATTTTTCTCGTGTATCGATCACAATGGTCACTGGACCATCATTGGTCAACGACACTTGCATATCCGCGCCAAATTCTCCTGTGGCTACCGCTATTCCTTCTGCTTCTAATTGTTGATTAAATAATTCATACAAAGGAATCGCCACATCTGGACGAGCCGCTTCAATAAAACTGGGACGATTGCCTTTTTTAGTTTTTGCATAGAGGGTAAATTGAGAGATACTCAAAATTGATCCTTCAATCTCTTGAATACTGCGATTCATTTTTCCTTCGTCATCTTCAAAAACACGTAATTTACTGATTTTGCCAACAACATAAGCCACATCTTCTGGCGTGTCTTCTTGATGAATGCCCACCAGCACCATGAAGCCTTGTTTGATTTGTCCCACTATCTGCTCTTCTATCGCAACTTGTGCTTGACTGACTCTTTGAATAACTACTTTCATCTTTTTTGCCTCACTTTTAACACTTACCCATTGGTTCGACGAACACTATAAACATCTGGTACACTTTTAATTTTGTCAACGATGGTTTTTAAATGAGAAAGGTTTTGAATTTTCACAGTGACATGAATCTGGGCCATCTTATCTTTGGATGGACGAGCTTCAACGCCGACTAAATTTTTTGTCATCGAACTAATGACTTGTAAAACATCACTCAGTAAGCCACTACGATCATAGCCGTAAATCTCCAAATCGGCAGCGTATTCTTTGCGACTGTGCTCGGTATCTTCCCACTCAACTTCAATTAGACGTTGTGCTAATTCTTCTTGATGTTGTACGTTAGGACAGTCCGCACGATGAATTGAAACGCCCCGTCCTTTGGTAATGTAACCAACGATTTCATCACCAGGCACTGGATTACAACAGCGGCTTAAACGAATCAATAGGTTGTCCACCCCTTGAATCACGATGCCGCCTTCATGACGAACTTTCATTTTTTCTGATTCTTTTTTAGCTGGCTGATTTAACAACTCTTCTGCTTCTTGGCGTTGACGTTCCAACTCTTGTTCGCGGCGTTCTTTTTCTGTTAAACGATTGCACACTACTTGCGCACTTACTTCGCCATAACCTACTGCCGCAAATAAATCATCTTCCGTTTGAAATTTAAATTTATCTAGCACTTCCGCCATTTTATTCTTCGTTAAAAATTCTTTCGGTGTAAAGCCGATTTCTGTCATGTATTTAATGACAGCATCATGCCCTTTAATAATGTTATCTTCACGGTCTTGTTCTTTAAAGAAACGTTTGATTTTATTTTTGGCTTTACTTGTTTTAACCATTTTCAGCCAGTCGCGACTAGGTCCGAAAGAATTCGGTGATGTTAGGACTTCAATAATATCCCCATTTTTTAGGACATAGTCTAACTGTACCATTTTGCCGTTGACCTTCGCACCGGTTGTTTTATTCCCAATTTCAGTATGAATGCTGTAGGCAAAATCTAGTGGTCCGGAGCCTTTTGGCAGTTCGGTTACATCTCCACTTGGCGTAAAGACATAGACTTTGTCGCTAAAAATGTCTTCTTTCACACCTTGCATAAATTCAGAAGCATCGTAGCTTTCATCTTGTAATTCAATAATTTCATGGAACCAATCGACTTGCTTCGTCAGTTCATCTGTTTCAATTTTTTCCGCTTTGCCTTCTTTATAGGCCCAGTGAGCCGCCACCCCAAATTCGGCGATTTGGTGCATCTCATGGGTCCGAATTTGGACCTCTACTGGATTCCCTTTTGGCCCAATAACTGTCGTATGGATAGATTGATACATATTCGCTTTTGGCATAGCAATATAATCTTTAAAACGACCTGGCATTGGTGTCCAACGCGTATGAATCGCCCCTAACACGGCATAGCAATCTTTAATGGAATCGACAATAACACGAATGGCTAATAAGTCATAGATTTCATTAAATTGTTTCTTTTGGTCCTTCATTTTACGATAGATTGAATAAATATGCTTTGGTCGACCATATATTTCTGCGTAAATTTCTAAATCTTCCGTAGCTAAACGAATATCTTCGACTGCTTCTGCCACATAAGCTTCACGTTCATCGCGTTTGCTTTGCATCAAATTAACAATTCGATAGTATTGGTTGGGGTTAATATAACGTAAGGCCGTATCTTCTAATTCCCATTTAATTCGACTAATCCCTAAGCGATGTGCTAAAGGCGCATAAATTTCTAAAGTTTCTTGTGCAATCCGTCGTTGCTTATCTTCACGTAAATGTTTTAATGTGCGCATATTGTGCAAACGATCGGCTAGTTTCACCATAATAACCCGTAAATCTTGCGCCATTGCCAATAACATTTTCCGATGATTTTCAGCTAATTGTTCTTCATGAGATTTATATTTAATTTTTCCTAGTTTCGTCACGCCATCGACTAACATTGCGATGTCTTCGCCAAATTCTTCTTTTAAATCGTCCAGTGTTACGTCCGTATCTTCGACAACATCATGTAAAAATCCTGTTGCTACAGTATGGGGATCCATATGTAATTCAGCCAGAATGCCTGCCACTTGAATCGGATGGATGATGTAAGGTTCACCTGATTGTCGGACTTGACCTTCGTGTGCTTTTTCAGCATAAGTTAATGCTTTTTGAACCAACTCAACATGTTCTGGTCCCATATAGGTACTTACAATTTTGATGACCGCTGGGCCTGTCAGTATTTCTTCTTTTGGCATGGTATTCACTCCTCTATGAAGGTGACCTTTGGATAAAGAACACTTCGTTCACGTTTTATCTATTTTAATAAAAAAGAAAAGTACCACTTGAAACAGTAGCACTTTCAACAACTCTATTATACTAAATTTCCCTTAAATTTCAATCACTGTCGCTTTTTTACTCTCTGTTTATTCAAAGAGAATGCCTACAAGAATTTTACAGGCGGGCTTTCGTTTAATTTAAAAGTTCCATTTGGTAGCTAACCGCACTTAAAAGATACAACGGTGCTGTTTCTGCTCGTAAAATTCTCGGACCCAACCCGCAAAGTTTCGCCCCAGCCTGCAGAAATTGTTCAATTTCTTGCGGTGCAAAGCCACCTTCAGGTCCAAAGAGCACACACAAACGTGCGCCTGGCTGGCAAGTGGATAATACTTGTGCTAATTGACTTTTTTCTCCTTGTTTTGCTGATTCTTCATACGCAACCAAGACTGTGTCATATGAGTCAAATTGCGCAATGATTTCTTGTGTTTTTTCCACCAAAGAAACACTTGGTGTCTGCTGCCGATGCGATTGCTCCGCCGCTTCTGTGGCAATTTTTTGTAATCTTTTTTCTTTGGCTACTCTTTTTTTGTGGTCCCATTTGACAACGGAAGTTTTCGCAGGAAAGCCGATAAACTGATTGCCACCTAGCTCCGTGCCTTTTTGAACAATCCATTCTAACTTGTCCCCTTTTGGTAACCCACACGCAATCGTCACTTCAATTGGCAATTCTTTGTCCATTTCTTCTTTACTAATTTCTTTAAAGTAAACAGACGTTGGATCAATTTCCACAATCTCAGCTAAAATGGCAGTTTTATTTTGAAATACTAAATAACAACGATCATTCGGCGTCATTCGCATAACTCGCACAATATGATGATAGTTTTCATCTGCGACTTTATACAAATCTTTTTCTTGATAATCTTCTTTCATGAAATACCGTTGCATTTTACTCTTCCTCTGGTTTCTTCAAGATAATCGCATACCAATCGCCTTGATTAAAGAGTTGGTCCACCACAAACCCGACTTTCGTTAGTGCTTCTAAAACCATTGCTTTTTTATCTTCAATAATTCCAGAAATAATGAAGGTACCGTCTTGTTTTAGCAAACGCCAAGCATCTTCAATCATTAACACAATAATATCTGCCAAAATATTTGCGACGATTACATCAGCAGAATGGTCAATCCCTTTTAGTAAATCATTGGCTGACACATGAACATCGGCCGCAATGGGATTTAAATCCATATTTTCTTTTGCCGCTGCAACTGCTACTTCATCTAAATCATATGCGTAGACGTCTTTAGCCCCTAAATAGCGACTTGCAATACTCAAAACACCAGAACCCGTCCCTACATCTAGAACTGTTTCGCCACCACGTAAAACAGTTTCTAAAGCTTGCAAGGTTAAACGAGTCGTTGGATGCGTGCCTGTACCGAAAGCCATGCCCGGATCCAATGTGATAATTTTTTCTGCTTCATCTTGTGCATGATAGGCTTCCCAACTTGGCACAATCGTTAAGAATCGTGTGACACGGACAGGATGATAATATTTTTTCCAAGCAGTTGCCCAGTCGCTTTCTGCTACTTCACTAATTGTCATTTCGTTTTTACCAATGGATAAGCCGTACTCAGGCAAGCGTAAAATATTTTCTTTCATAAATGGTAAAATTTCTGGTAAGAAGGTTGTTTCAGGAAAATAAGCCATCACAATCGCCCCTTCTTTAATGTGGGTGAATTGCTCTTTATCTAAAATTTCCCCATACAGATCACTTTCAAAATTTTCAATGTCCAACGCATCTTCAATGGCCACGCCACTTGCGCCAGCTTCCATCATAATGTTTGAAATTGCTTCAACTGCTTCGCTAGCCGTTTCTACTTTTACTTCTGTCCACTTCATGTTCTCACCTCTAAATTAATAACTTGGATACGCAATCCATTGTTCTTTTTCTGTTTCTGCCACTTTTTTAATCATCGCTTCAAAATCTGCTGGCTCCCAATGCAATTCAAAAACTTCCGCTGTTTCATCTGATAAAAAGTCTAACAAATCACTTTGCCCTTCATCTAAAACCACTTTTAAATAGTGAATGAATCCGTCTAAAACTGCTTTGCGTAGCCCTTTTTTTCCTTCATAAGGAATTGTGACTAAATACTCTTCATCATCAACGACTGACTTTTGCGGATTGTAAAATAACAAGCCATCTTCAAATTCAATAAATGCTTCTTCTGAAAGCGTACCATCAACATCATCAATTGCCACTTGCTCATTGTTTTCTGCATATAAACGAACAATGACTTCGATGGTATGGTTTTTGCGATCCCAATCAAGGCCTACTTCGTAATCTGCTAAGTGTTTTTCAAGTTGTTCCTCTAAGTATGTGAGCATTGTTGCTTTTTTCATTTTCTTCATCCTTCCAGCCAAAATCTATTTGGTCTACTGCTGTTCTTTTTTGTTTAGAAATATATGGATTGCCAGCCACGACGTATCTTAAAGGCAACTCTGTCCAACGACCTTTATTGGGAATTCCAATTCGTGGTAGTGCCTCAATTTTTTTCGGAAATTTTCGTTTTTCTGGCACGAGCCGTAACGAACTAGAAAAAATCGACTGCCCATATAATTGCTTATCAATTCCTAAGGCTGCAACTAATTTACCTGGTCCATTGGTCAATTCCACGCCTTGACGTCCTTGGCGATTTTCAATCATTTTGTCGACACCTTCAACAGGTTCAATCGCGCGGATCATCACCCCTTGTGGTTTGCCTTGTTCTTGTGTCACCATATTTAAAATTAAATGCGTGTGCATAGTATATAAATAAATCGTGCCTGGTTTGTCATACATGGCTTGTAAGCGTGGCGTTTTTCTCAAGCCAAAGCTATGGGCCGCCTCATCATCAGGACCTAAATAAGCTTCTGCATCCACAATGTACCCACCTAAAACGCCTGTTGCTGTTTCGTGCTCTAAGTACATCCCTAACAAGTATTGTGCCACTTCTTCAGTTGTTTTTGTGTTAAAGATATTTATCGTTTCTTTCATTTCTTTCACCACTCCCTATCATACACGAAACCTTCCGCTATATCCATCTAAAACCCAAAAAACCACCAAAAAGCGAATGTACGTTCTTTATGTTATAATAAGATGATTATGAAAAAGGAGGTCCTTTTATGCAACAACCTTTAGCCTATCGAATGCGACCTCGTCACTTAGACGAAGTAGTTGGTCAACAACATTTAGTCGGCCCTGGTAAAATTATTCGTCGGATGGTCGAAGCCAAAATGCTTTCATCGATGATTCTTTATGGGCCGCCTGGTACTGGTAAAACCAGTATTGCCAGCGCAATCGCTGGTTCAACAAATTATGCCTTTCGCATGTTGAACGCGGCCACAGACACCAAAAAAGATTTACAAATCGTTGCTGAAGAAGCCAAAATGAGTGGCACAGTGATTTTACTGCTTGATGAAATTCACCGATTAGATAAAACAAAACAAGATTTTTTGCTCCCTCATTTAGAAAACGGACGAATTATTATGATTGGAGCAACTACCGAAAATCCATATATTACAATTAACCCTGCGATTCGTAGTCGCACGCAAATTTTTGAAGTAAAGCCCTTAACAGAAACAGACATTCAGCAAGCGATTCAAGAAGCCTTAACCGATAGCACACGTGGCTTAGGCGATTATCCCGTCCACTTAGAAGAAAAAGCATTACAACATTTGACACGCGCAACGAACGGTGACTTACGTAGTGCGCTAAATGGACTAGAATTAGCTGTTAAATCAACACCCAAAAATGAACAAGGCGAAATTAAGATTACTTTACCGATTATTGAAGAGTGCGTGCAACGAAAAGCCTTAACCCATGATAAAGATGGCGATGCCCATTATGATGTAATTTCCGCTTTCCAAAAGTCGATTCGAGGAAGCGATGTAGATGCTGCACTTCATTATTTAGGTCGCTTAGTTGAAGCAGGTGATTTACCGATTATTTGTCGTCGTTTAATGGTCATTGCTTACGAGGATATCGGTCTTGGGAATCCTGCGGCCGCCGCTCGGACAGTCACCGCTGTTCAAGCCGCCGAAAAGCTAGGGTTTCCAGAAGCTAGAATTCCTCTAGCCAGTGTCGTCATTGATTTATGTTTATCGCCAAAATCAAATTCTGCAGTCACAGCGATTGATGCTGCTTTGGCAGATATTCGACAAGGCTCTGTGGGAGATGTTCCTGATCATTTGCGTGATGCCCACTATGCTGGAGCCAAAGAATTAAACCGTGGCATTGGTTATCAATACCCACATAATTTTGAAAACGGTTGGGTCAATCAGCAATACTTACCTGACAAATTAAAAGAGGCACGTTATTACGAACCGATTGATATTGGTAAATATGAACAAGCCTTACATCAGCAACTCAAGCGTATCCAAGAATGGAAACAGAAAAAATAACAAAATAATACGCTTTCAAAAAAAGAAACAATCTCGTTGCCGATTTTGAGAGAGTATGCTATTATAAAGATGGTAAATCTGTGATGTACGCGTTGTCCTTTCACTGTGTTGACCGAACATTTTTATTGATATCTAGGGATCCTGCTTGTATCAAAGTTGGTAACATGCCTTTTCTTTTGGTAGTTCAATACTGCGATCGAGGAACCCACCTGCTTATCTTGCGGGTTCAATACTCTAGGACGATTACCGGCATCGACGGATTTTACCATTTTTATGAAGATTTCTAAACAATTTGCTCTGGCAAGTTGTTTTTTTTTGGAGGACAAGATGATTCGTATACTCGTACTATTACTCGCCGTTGTCACAGGCGTAGCCAGTTATTATTTGATGAAGAAAAGTGCAGCTTTTTTACCACTCTTAAAAAAAGAAACTGCAACAGAAAGTCAACAGTTTATCGAACGTTTTGGGCGTTATTACTTGATTATCGCCATTCTAGGTGTTCTAGCGGCTATTTTTAATCGCCCGTTATTGTCAATTGGTTTTATCTTTTTTGTTTTATTACTTTCAACGTTGTTTAGTTTAACTTTTGCAAAAAAAATGTCATAAAAGACGATGAATTTAAAACTTCGTTCAAAAAGATTTTTTTGAACGAAGTTTTTTTTACAAAAAAATGCCAATATTCAGAAAAAAAGAAGCGGTTTCAGTTTCTTTTTTTCTTTGTTTGTTTTACAATTATTATAGAAACAATTAATGATTTTTTTTACGCTGAAAGGAGCGGTTATTATGTTACAACAATATCAAAAAATTATGATAGCAATCGATGGTTCTGACGAAGCAGACTTAGCCTTTAAAAAAGCGGTCAACGTCGCTAAACGAAACGATGCTGAATTACTATTAGCACATGTTGTTGATACGCGCTCTTTCCAATCAGTGTCCTCTTTTGATGGTGCGCTAGCAGAAGAAGCAATGTCAATGGCAAAAGAAACCTTAGACACCTACCAACAACAAGCGGTGGATATGGGACAAACAAAAGTCTCTAGCGTTCTAGCCTATGGTTCTCCTAAGAACATTATTGCCAAAGAATTACCAAAAGAATACAACATTGATTTAATTATGTTAGGAGCAACTGGATTAAATGCCGTTGAGCGTTTATTTATTGGCTCTGTCTCTGAATCAGTTATCCGTAACGCTAGTTGCGATGTTCTCGTTGTACGGACGGATTTAGACAACAAATTACCAAAAAATGAAGAAAAATAAAAAATAAGAAGAAACTGAGCCAACTATCAAAAGTGATAGTTGGCTCAGCTTCTCTTTATTGACCTATTAAGCACACCTTGTGAGAGCGTCTCACAAGGTGTGTTCGTTTAATTATTTTAGACGTTCTACGTCACGGGCAATCATTAACTCTTCGTCAGTTGGTACTAATAGAAGCTTGATTTTTGAATCATCAGTTGAGATAACTGCTTCTTCACCGTGTACATTATTTTTGTCATCATCGATTTCACAACCAAACCAAGTCATGCCATCAATAATATCTTTACGAACGCCAACTGCATTTTCACCGATTCCAGCAGTAAAGACAATCGCATCAACGCCATTCATAACAGTGACATAGCTACCAATGTATTTACGAATACGATCGATAAAAATGTTGTATGCTGTTTGAACTTCAGGTTTATCTAGGTTTGATTGAATATCGCGCATGTCGCTTGATAAACCATTTGTTAAACCTAATAAACCAGATTTTTTGTTTAAAATATCAACCATGTCTTGTACATCAGTCAAGCCAAGTTTTGTCATTAAATAAGGCAATAGTGACGCATCAACATCCCCTGAACGAGTCCCCATTGTAACGCCAGCAAGAGGAGTGAAGCCCATTGATGTATCGACTGATTTACCACCATCAACTGCAGTGATTGAAGCACCATTTCCTAAGTGACAAGTGATAATTTTCAAGTCTTCAATTGGACGACCTAACATTTCTGCGGCACGTTGAGAGACATAACGATGACTTGTTCCATGTGCCCCATATTTACGAGCAGCAAATTTTTCATAGTATTCACGCGGTACACTATATAAATAGTTGTGTTCTGGCATTGTTGTGTGGAACGACGTATCAAAGACTGCCACGCTAATGATTTCTGGTAAGATATGTTTAAATGCTTTAATCCCCATTGCATTCGCTGGGTTGTGTAAAGGTGCTAATTCAGATAAAGCTTCAATTTTTTCTAATACTTCGTCTGTAATAACAACAGAATCTTTAAATTCTTCTCCACCAGCAACTACACGGTGACCAACACCAGTAATTTCATCATAAGAACCTAAAATGTTTAAGTCGATTAATTGGTCTAGTAACATTTTTACTGCCACTTCATGGTTATCAATATCAACAATTACTTCATATTTTTGTCCTTCACCATATTTAATTGTGAAGATAGAATCTTTTAAGCCAATACGTTCAACGATTCCTTTAGCGATCACTTCTTCATTTGGCATTTGGTATAATTGCCATTTTAAACTTGAACTACCTGCATTAATTGCAATTGTTTTAGACATAATTTTCTCCTCTTCGTTACTATTTTATTTTAAATTTGAAGCTTTCCAAGCTTCAAATTGTTTAAAGAACTCCGTTACTTTATTGATATCTTTCAAAGAGGCAAGTTTTGCTAACAAAACTTCCTTCACTTGCTCAGCATCTGCACCCTTGTTTTGAACAAGCAAGATACTTTTACGTGATTGTTCTGACTTAAACAATTCATCAGGTAACTGTATCATTCCTTGTAAATAGACATTTTTTGTCAACCAATTTTTAAAGAATTCACTTTGCTCAGTCTCTAAAATATTTGTCGGGATTAAGAATAAGCCAAACCCTGCTGGCTTCACGTATTTCATAGCTTGCTCCATTAATAAATGATGCGCATAACTATGGCCTTCCTCAGCAGCAGCAGCAAATCCCTTTGCTCGCTCATCATTTGGATAATAGCCAATCGGTAAGTCACTTAATGCTAAATCAACTGGATCCAATAACAAATCTTGCAATCCGTCTTGATGGAACAACTGAATATTGGCTTGTGACCAAGCATTGTTCACAGAAGATACTGCCAAAAGTGTTTCATCGATATCCACACCATAACCAGAAACTTTGTAACCAGCTGTTTCAAGGTTCAGCAGAACCGTTAACAGTAAATTTCCCATTCCTGAAGCAGGATCTAAAATTTTTAATGGCTCTGATTTATTTGTTAATTGTTCTACTAAATAAACAAACAAAAAGCCAATACCGTCTGGCGTCAATTGATGATTTGCTTGAAGCTGCTCTTTTCTCGTTCCTTTTAACAAAAGTAATTGGGACAAGCGTCGCACATCTTCAGGAGCTAAATCAATTTTTTTAATCGTATGATACAGCGTTTCTAATTGTTTCACTGTCTCTGGATTAGGTACTCCGTCAAGTACTCGTACTTGAAAATCATCTAAAATATTTTCACCATTTTCAATATACGCATCTAAAAAAGAAGTATCCAATGACTGTTGCAATAACTGGATTGCTTGTTCCATTGGCTCGAAAGCCTCTTCAATTTTTTCTGGGAACAAATTAGCACCTCTATTCTATTCAAAATGTAACAACTTCCATACCTGTTTTATTTTAACGAAAAAAGAAAGAATAATCAATGCCTTTACTGTCTTTCTTCTAAAATCTAATAATTTGTAGAAAAACAACGCTATTCCAGTATTGTTTCCGCTTTTTTTTGATGAGAAACTCTCTCTTGATATTGGTATTTTCGACCAGATTTGTTTAATAAAACAGTTATTCTTAATTGTTCATTTTTGTACGTATAATCGAGGGTCACTTGCGCGTATACGAGCCTTTCTTCTGTTTTTAACTTTCGTCTATTTTGTTTAACATCTGCAAGAAATAAATGAAGGATACTTTGCCCTGCATAGTATTCCTGGGTAGCTTGCGTAAATTTTTGTGTTAACTGACGTTCTTCTAGTAACAGAAGGGCGAGAAAACTCATCAAATAAACAAAGGCCATGGCCGTGAACAATAAGTTTCCTGAATATTTTTGCCTCATTAAAATTCTCCCTTTATTGGAAAAAAACTATCAAATGTTTTTCCAGAAGTAAAAGTAATTTCCAAAGTAAACGATTGTCCTTCATTTTTAAACTGTCCATTTTTGATACCAATTAACAGCGGTTGGTAACCTTTACCATTGACTCGCTTAATAATTTTATCTTCTTTGATTTGAATTGAAATAGTCTTGTTTGTTTCTGAGTCGAGGAAAGAAATCTCTTGAGCAGAGCCTGTTTGGAAAACGAGCTTTTGACATTCTTTTTCTAATTGAATTAAAAAAATATGCCAGGATTTCGAATCATTGTTTTTCAAATATTGATTTCCGATAAAACTTTGTTGAATCATCAACTGAAACAATTGACACATACAACTTAAAACGACTAGTGCCACTAAACACTCTAACATCGTAAAACCCGCATATTTTTTATTGACCAATCAAAATCGCTCCTCTTGAATCTGTGACTTTTAGTATCCTTCTTCCCTCGTTCTCCATCAAAGAAAATCGGTAAGTTTCTCCTTGATATATCCGCTCTTTGAAACGTAAATCACCCGTCTGCTCTAAAAATAAAATTGCTTCGTATCCTAGACGAGTGCGCGTTAATTCTTGCTCCCGTTGATAATTTTGCTGAATTAATTGTGTAATAGTCAGGGAGAATATCCCTGCTACCACACATACAATACTAAAACTAACGAGACTCTCTAATAAAATAAAACCGCTATAAATAGTTAATTTTCTTCGTATATTTGCCACTCCCCATCTGAAATTGTAAAATAAGTTGCTGTTTCTTTTCAGTCCAAGTAAAAATATATTTCACTAAACGACCATTGTTCCCTGACGAATGAAGAAAACTGAGTTTGCTTGGACCACTCACTGTCATTTTTTCAGGTACAGCTAGCGAAGTCCTTCGAGCTGATTGGTTAAATTTATCAGGAAATGAAAAGCTTTGTTGTTCTTCAAAAAACCAAACTTCTTGTGTTTCCTCTAAAACAATTGCTTGCTGTTGCGCAAAACGAAGTTGTTTTTCTACCGTAGCAAGAAACTGTTCAATTTTTAATGTTTCTTGCCAGCGGTTAATAGCGAGTGTTGGGAGCATAGTCATAAAGCAAACAATCGTTAAACTAGCAAGTGTTTCCATTAATGTGAATCCTGCTGACTTGTTCATTGCTTTTCTGCTGTATATTTATCTAACTGCTCTTTAGTAATGTAGCCTTCGTTGACTAATTCATTTAAGGAAGGCGTCTTATTTTTTTCTAGTGTGTAGAGCTCGATTTGTGATTCTACAATTTTTACGATTGCTTCATTGCCTTTTTTGTCAACTGTTTCTTTATGTTTCGCTAAGTTAGGGACAAAAAGTAAAATCAATACGGAAATAATCAATAAGACAATCAACATTTCTAATAATGTAAACCCCGCGTATTTTTGTTTCTTTTTCATTATAAAACTCCTTCCATATTGCCATAAATAGGCAGCAACATTGCCCCATAAACACCGATAATTAAACAAGCAATTATGATAAAAATAAGTGGTTGAACGAGAGTAATGACTCGTTCAATTTTTTTGAAAAAACCTTGGAAACAGACATTACTATAAACCATCAACTCCTTGCCTAATTTTCCTTTTACTTCTCCTTGTTGAATCATTAAACCCAATGCTTTTGTAAAAAAAGGATAAGCAGCTAATTGTCTATGTAAGGTTTCACCAACTAGCAGTCCTTCACTAATCGCTCCAGCTAATTCTTTCATTAAGGGGTAATTGGTTGTATGGCGCATCAAATCGATGACCTCTTTCATTTCTAATCCTTGCGCAAGCAACTTCCCCCATTCTAGTGCAAAAAAAGCACTGACGTATTCCCGATAAAGGCCACGGATAATGGGCAGTTTCAGATATACGAAGGCCCGCTGAATAGCAGACTGATGCTTCAAATAACGGTTTAAAATGAAGAAACTAAATGAGAGGACAAAAACTAAGGCAACCAGAATGTATGGACTGTAAACAATCAGAAGAATCCCAATATTTTTAGAATAACTATTGGCATCATTTTCCATTAATTGGGGCAATAAAAATTGCCGAATACCAACAATGACGAGAATCAAAAAAACAATCAGGAGCAGCGGATAACTAATTATTTTAAAGAACTGTTGCCGATATTTTTCCGTTTGAAAAAAATGTTCGGAAATCGCTTGTAGTGTCCCTACCAAATCCCCGTGTGCGGTAGCAAACGATAATTGAGCCGAGACCATTGTTGAAAATCCTAATTCTTCGACTAAAGCTTGTAAGGCAATGCCTGAGGAAAAACCTTCAACTAAAAAAGTTATACTGTGCTGAGGTAATGCGTTTGATTTTTTCATGAAGGAAAAACTTTCTTGTATATTAAAACCATTGGCAAGTAAATCCGCTAATAGTTTCAGAAAAAGCTGCTGTTGTTTTTTCGTTAGTTTATTCGATGGCTTGAAAATACGTTTTTTCTGTAATAAACCCATACGCCCACGCCTTTCTTAGATTCTTTTGCCAACTACTCTTTATAACAGCTTCCTTAAAGAAGAAATAATCATAAAGAATTCCCGCTACTTGTTCCTTATTAATCGTGGTTGTCAAAATCTGTTGGTAAATGATACCTTGCAAGCATTCAGCCAATTCATGCTCTGGGCCACCTAATTCTATCAAACGCCGTTGCACCCCCAATAAGTTACGGGCGTGAATTGTCGCAAAAATAGTATGACCCGTTAAGGCGGCTCGAATAACTGCTTGAGCCGTCTCGCCATCACGAATTTCACCAATAATCAAAATATCAGGATGATGGCGCAAGCAAACTTTGATCAAGGCTTCGTACGTTAACTGAATTTTTTCATTTGTTTGCAACTGTAAAAACTGCTTTTCCTCAATTTCAACAGGATCCTCAATCGCTATCACTTGTTGTTCGCCACTTCTTTGTTTAGCCACACGATACATGGTTGTTGTTTTCCCAGAACCAACTGGCCCACTGAATAAATAAAGTCCTCGTTTCTGACAAGATGCTTCAATTTCATTCAGCTGGTGGGGAAAGAAAAAATGTTCAGCTTGTTCACCAAATCGGTGCAAAAAACGAATTACCAAGCTCTCTCGATTCTGAAAATCTCCCACAGATGATAAACGCAAGCGTTGCTTCGTCTCGCCAATTAGATAAGTTGTCGCGCCTAATTGTGCTTTTCGTCTTTCTCCGACATCCATGCCGCCGATAAATTTAAAGTGGAAAATTAACTTTTCGCCTATTTCTGCGGAAACTTGTGTGTAAAGTGTCCGTTGCATCCCTGTCCGAAAAGAGATGGCTATTTCGGTATCATTGGGTAAAAAATAAACGTCTTGCGCCCCATGAAGGACGCCCCATTCAATTAATTGATGAGCTAATTTTTTTACATTTTCAGTCATTCATTTCCTCCTCTCACTAATAAACTACGCATTTATTTTATGATTTCAGCAAAAAAAAGAACCTTCACCATTAAGATGAAGGTTCTTTTTTTGAAGTTTGCGCTGTCCATCTATCTTCCCCAAAATAGTGGAACTCCTAGACACTTAGTATTATACTAAAAAAATCTTGCGTTTAGTTTTCAAAAATTTCTCTGAATCACAAAATTTTTGAGAAAAACTATGATAATCCGATTGGATCGTTTACGTTTTTGGCTTCGTTTTTTGTTTATTAACTAAATAAACTGGAATTCCTAGAAGCGTAATTCCTATACCAATCAATGCTAGAATAGGCTGTGTAATACTCGTTGTAACCAAGATGAAGATACCACCTAGACTTGCGATAATTGGAATAATTGGATAGCCAGGAACTTTATACGGTCGTTTTAATTCAGGTTCTCGTTTTCTTAAAATAAAAACGGCTAAGAAAATTAATAGATTAAACAGCCACATAACAAAAACTAACATATCCGTCAATAAATCGAAGGTCCCGAAAAACATCATGATAATGGCTACAGCTAACTGGAAAATTCCAGCAACGTAAGGAACAACAAAGCGTTTAGACAACTTTTGAAACTGACGACTAAAAGGCATCAGATTATCTAAGGCTAAGGCATAAGGAATCCGAATCCCTGTCATTGTGTAGCCGTTTAACGCACCATATACAGAGATTAAAATCCCAATAGTTACGATTTTGCCGCCAATTGGTCCAAAAATAGCCACAGAAGCATCCGAAGCTGCATTCAAATTCCCAGCGATTTGCTCAATTGGTAATGTTTTTAGAAATACAAAATTAATTAAAGCATAAATTAAAGTAATCAATAACAAACCAAAAATAATGGCTTTAGGCAAGTCTCTTTCTGGTCGCTTCATTTCACCAGCCACGTTACCCACACCTAGCCAGCCATCATAAGCAAACATGGTGGCGACTAAGGCGCCACTAAAAGCAACTAAAAAGCCAGTATTCGCTGTTGTTTCAATGGGAAAAAGCGAAACAGCTACTTGTCCTGGAGTAAATAATCCTACTAAAGAAATCAAGGCAATTGGAATCAGTTTTACCACCAATGTTGTTGATTGGACCAAAGAAGCAATTTTTGTTCCTAATAAATTAATTATCGTGATACTGGTTCCCGCAAGAATGGCAATTGGAATCAATAAATTTGCCGATAAATGAAACAAATTGATTAGTTGTGTACTAAAAATAATGGATAACGCCGAAATGTTGGCAGGATAATAAATGATACTTTGTGCCCACCCTAAAAGAAAACCAGCTAATTTACCATATGTATATTCAATATACTTCACTGCGCCACCTGTTTCAGGGATTGCTGTAGCAAGTTCGGCGCTGGTTAATCCTGCACAAATGGTTAAGGCACCACCTAACACCCAAGCAAAGATAGCTAAACTAGCTGACTGTGCGTGTCCAACGACACTCGCAGCTTTAAAGAAAACACCAGCGCCAATCACCGTACCCATTACCGTGGATAACGCACCAAACGTTGTTATCTCTCTTTTTAATTGCTTTTTCTCCATAGACTCCCTCATTTCATTTAAACTAAACAAGCGTAACAAAATTTCACTTTCTTGAAAAGATAACGAAAATAATAGCTGTTTTCATGAAAAATTCTGTGACGATCTCTTTTCAGTATAGCTATTTCTTTTAGAATTTCAAGTTTGAAAACCACAAAAAGAAAATTTGTCATAAAAGTTTTAGAGCATTCATCTTTTGTTTATAAAAAAGAATTGAAAAACCGACGATTTTTTATTAAATAAACGAAAAATCGAATCAAAAAGAAACCTTTCTGATCCGATTTTAACTATGTTATTGGTTTTTGACTTTTTCTTTTTTCATTTGTTTACTGCGTAATTGTCCGCAAGCCGCATCAATATCTGTTCCGTGTTCTTTACGAATAACACAATTGATGCCATTCTTTTTGAGTACATCATAAAATTTTAAAACCGCTTCTTTAGAGCTTCGGCTATATTGATCGTGTTCACTCACTGGGTTATACGGAATCAGATTAACATAAGAAAGTTTTTTCTTATTCCGTAATAAATCTGCTAATTGTTGAGCATGTTCTGGTCGGTCGTTCACTTGACTCAACATAATATATTCAAATGTAACACGTCGGTTGGTTTTTTCAATGTATTCATCAATTGCTACCATTAATTTTTCAATTGGAAAACTACGATTAATCCGCATAATTGATGTACGGACTTCGTTGTTAGGAGCATGTAATGAGATTGCTAAGTTTACTTGTAGTCCACTGTCTGCAAATTCACGAATTTTTGGCACTAAACCACTTGTTGAAACTGTAATATGACGGGCACCAATAGCCAAGCCTTTATCATCATTAATCGTTCGTAAAAAGTTCATGACATTGGCATAATTATCAAATGGTTCACCAATTCCCATCACAACGACATGGCTAACACGTTCATCCAACCCACGTTCATCGAAATAATGTTGCACCCACATAATTTGGGCTACAATCTCGCCAGCAGTTAAATCTCTTTGTTTTTTTAATAGCCCACTAGCACAAAATGTACACCCAATATTGCAACCAACTTGAGTGGTCACACAAACAGATAATCCATATTCTTGACGCATCAAGACTGTTTCAATCATATTTTTATCTGGTAATTCAAATAAATATTTTACGGTACCATCTTGTGCTTCTTGCACAATGACTTGTTTTAATGGATTTAATGAAAAATTTTCTTCTAATAAAGTCATCAACGATTTAGAAATGTTCGACATTTCACTAAATGAAGCAACACGTTTTGTATACAACCATTCCCACACTTGTGTTGCGCGAAATTTCTTCTCGCCATGGGCTAAAAACCAGTCCACAAGCTGTTCTCTCGTCAGTCCATAAATGGATTCTTTCTGCATTTCTTTTCCTCATTTCTGCTATTACATTCGCTTCATAACTATAACGTATTCTCACTTTGAATGCAATATCACGAAGAGCCTCAAAAAAAAATCGTTAAGCGTGCATGCTTAACGATTTTTTATAATTAATCTTTCACTAAGTGATAAACTTTTTTGAAGTAGAACGTTCTAGCAATTAAATAGTAAACGACCTGAATCAATAAGAAAACACCTAAAACTTCCCAGCCAGCTAATTGCATTGGCTGATCTAAGACAGCATACATTGCTTTCAAAGCAACAGCTCCATGAATAAATGAAACAACAATTGGGGTAAAGAATAAAATACCTACTTGTTGGTAAATCATTTTCTTCAATTCTTTTTTCGTCAAGCCAAGTTTGTAAATCATCTTGAATTTTTCAACATCCGTATTCATATCACTGTATAAACGGAAGTATAAGAAACTACCCGCCGAAACAAAGAACACGATACCGATAAATAGTCCGACAAAAAGAACTGGCGTATAAAATTGCGTAATGGCTGCCGACATTGCAGCTGTTCCTAGTAACATCGGGTACTTGTCACCAATGATATTTTCTGCTTTTATCAATTCTTCACGATCAGTTCCTGCTTTGGGCTGCCAAATGGTATTTATTTCACTTTTAACTCCGTCTAACGGTGTTGTATCAGGAACAACTAAAATCCCTCCAGCTGTTGGCAAAACATTGGTTTTAGAGATTTTATCGACTTTTAAAGTTTGATTGTTAGCTAAACTAACTGTTTTTACGTCCACAAACATATCTGAAGGAACATTTTCTTGTTTTAAATTAACAACGCTATTCCCATCAATCGTTGGTTCGTCAATCATTTTTGCTAACTTATTATATTCTGATGCTTGAATTAAGCGGATACCTTCATTTGTTGTAAATTGTGGATACTCCACTTCATCAAACTGAATATTTTTTTCTTGGAATGTTTTTGTCGCAAATTGTTTCATTTCTTGATTTTCTGGGTTGGTCGAATCAGACAATGTCAGTTCGTACGGTACAGAACTTATTCCTTTAAAAATCATCTCGTTCACGCCGTATAACGTTCCAATGGCAGCAAAAGCAACCGTTGATATCACCGAAACCAAGAAGAACGAACGTGCATTATCTTTCATGCGGAATGCTAAATCTGATAAAACGACCATATTGGTTTTTTTCCAAAAGATTTTTGGTTTCCGTTTTAAACGTTCAATGACAGAAACACTCAATTGGTCAAATAAAAATTTTGTCCCTAAAATAACTAAGAAAATTACTGGGAACATCACCATTAAAACTAACTGTCCCTTAGCAACTAAAGCAATTCCATAACCGACAACTAAAAGCAACACGGCTAAGAAAGATTTAACTTTAGAGCTTTTGATTTTACCTTTACCCATTTCCCCTGCTTTTAATAGCTCTTGAAGTGTCGCTTTTGGCAAGCGGAATTGAATAAAGAAAGAAATTACTAAGAACAAGACCGCAAATGAAATGACAGTAATGATAAACGGCATCACTGGCAAATAAAAACCTAAACCTAGATGCATCAATAAATTGCTAATCCATAAAATAAACTGTGAAAATCCAACACCTAAAATGCTACCAAAAATTGTAGCAAAGAAACCAATCACTAAGTTTTCAATAAAAATCATTTTCTTTAACTGTTTTGGACTCATCCCTTGAATCATCAAGGTTCCAAACTCTTTTTTCCGAGATTGGATAAAGACATCCATCGAGTATAAAACGAATAAGAAAGAGAAACCATAGATTATAATTGCCGCAGCCGTCATTCCCATTTGTGCTTTAGGATTTAAACCATTAGCTAAGGCTGGGTGAAAGACAAAACCAGTGAACGTAAAAAAGATCATCACAGAAAACATTGTACTTAGGAAATAAGCCAAGTATAAATGCTTATTTCGAATCGTGTTTCTTATAACAAACTGATTAAAATTCATTATCGACACCTTCAATCTCAGCCAGTTTCACCATGATTAAATCGTAGAACTCTTTTTGATTGCCATTTTGGACAATTTCATCAATTAATTCACCATCTTTAATAAAGACAATGCGCTTGCAATAACTTGCGGCTAGCGGATCATGGGTCACCATTAAAATAGTCGCCGCTTCTTCTTCGTTTAATTGTTGTAACAAGCCCATCACATCCTTAGATGATTTCGTATCTAAGTTTCCTGTTGGTTCATCAGCCAATAATAATTGTGGATGATGAATCATTGCGCGAGCAACGGCGACCCGTTGTGCTTGTCCACCAGAAATTTCTGCAATTCGTTTTTTCAACAGATGATTGATACCTAAACGCTCACTTAATTCTGCTAATTGTCGTTTCATTACAGAGACTTTTTCTCCATCAAGCGTCAATGGCAAAATAATATTTTCTTCAACAGTTAATGTTGGCATTAAATTAAAGCTTTGAAAAACAAATCCTAATTCTGTACGACGGAATTTAGCAATTTGTTCTTGATTCAAATTGTTTGGATTTTTTCCATTTAAAAGTATTTCACCGTCTGTTGGACTATCGATTGTTGCCAACAAATTTAAAAGTGTACTTTTTCCACTTCCAGAAGGTCCCATAATACCAATAAATTCACCATCTTGGACAGTTAAATTAATCCCTTTTAAGGCTTCATATTTAATTTCGTTTCCGTAAACTTTTTTCAAATTTTGTACTTCTAACATATTTTCCACTCCTATTCTTCTCACTCATTTAGTGTATCGAAAACGAAAAAAAACAACAATAGAAAAGAATAACAATGAACTTACATTACTGTAAGTGCACTGTTATTCTTTTAAAAGTTATGCTTCATATTCAATCACATAAGGATGAATCTTCGTATTATAAATAGCTTCTGAATATTCTACGCAACGACCTGTTGGGCTTAACGAACGCCGAATTCTTTTTAAGCCCGTTGTTTCAGTTGTTTGCAACATCTTTTGCTCTGCTTCTGTCAAAGTTGCAACTTCAAAACGGTCTTCAAATTTATAAATTTCAATGGCATGGCGATCCATCAAACGATACAAGGATTCTTCTTTGTATTCAGTCAATGATACGTCTTTCATGGCAGCTGGCAAATAGTAATTAAAATAAATATAGGGTTGTTCATCGATTAGATATAACCGTGAAAGGTGAACCACTTCTTCTCCTAAAAATTGATAAGCCGGCATCTCTTTTGACAACGTCAAGTTTTCAACTTGTAAAACTTTTTTAGTTACTTTCTGACCTGATTCATTCAAAAATTCAGTGAATGTCCCTGCTTTTGATAGTTTATTATAGGGACGATTGCTTAACACAGTTGTGCCTCGGCCACTTTTTTTCTCAACAAATTCTTCTGTTGCTAACATTTCGATTGCCCGCCGAATCGTAATTTTACTAACATTAAACATCTCTTCCAATTCTGTTTCTGTTGGTAAAAACGTTCCTACTGGATACTTGCCACTCAAAATATCTTCTTTAATCTGATCTGCTACTTCTAAATAAAGCACGCTCTTTCTTCTCATGATACGCTCCCTCCCAACCGCACTATTCCTTTCTATTTTACCAGAAAATGATGATTATAACATGATGCTTTGCTGAAATTATAAAAAAAGAACAAAAATAGATAAATTTATCTATTTTTGTTCTTTTTGTTTATTGTTCTGGCGTTTCAGGTACTGCCTCTTCTGATTCCGCTTGTAGAAAGACTTTTCTTGGTTTGCTACCTTCTGATGGTCCAATAACTCCGTGTGCTTCCAATTCATCCACTAAGCGAGCCGCACGATTATAGCCAATTCTAAAACGTCTTTGTAGCAATGAAATACTAGCTGTTTGCATTTCAACTACCAAGTTTTTCGCTTCTTCAAACAACTCATCTTGAGGAGCTTCGCCACCGCCTGAAGTGGTCGGTTCATCCGTTGGCATCATGCTTTCTTGATATTCAGCTTCTTGTTGGTCCGTTACAAACGCAACCACTCGTTCGACTTCTTGATCAGAGATAAAGGCCCCTTGGATACGAATTGGTTTATTTTCTCCCATTGGTAAGAAGAGCATATCGCCTCGACCTAATAGTTTCTCGGCCCCGTTAGTATCAATAATGGTACGCGAGTCTGTCCCACTTGAGACTGCAAAAGCCATTCGAGAAGGGACATTTGCTTTGATGATTCCTGTAATGACATCCACACTTGGCCGTTGTGTCGCTAAAATCATATGAATGCCTGCTGCCCGTGCCATTTGGGCTAAGCGGATAATCGCATCTTCTACTTCGTTACTTGCCACCATCATTAAATCAGCTAACTCATCAACAATGACAACAATAAATGGCAGAATCGGACGATTTTCGCCATCTTCCGCATTTTTCTGTTGAATTAGTTGATTGTAACCAGTGATATTTCGGACGCCTGTTGCTGCAAATTTTTCATAACGAAATTCCATTTCTTGAACTACTTTTTGTAGGGCTTGTGCTGCTTTTCTCGGATTAGTAACCACTGGCGTTAATAAATGAGGAATCCCGTTATACACATTCAATTCCACCATTTTCGGGTCAATCATCATTAATTTTACTTCATGGGGTTTCGCTTGCATCAAAATACCTGTGATGATGCCATTGATAGCAACCGATTTCCCACTCCCTGTCGATCCTGCAATTAATAAATGCGGCATTTTTGATAGATCCGCAGTTTGAACCATCCCTGAAATATCTCGACCTAAAGGTACTTCTAATAGTTTATCTGGATGACTTGGTTGTGCCTCAACAATATCTCTAAAGGATACTGTACTAATTGCACTATTAGGAACTTCAATCCCGATTAGTGATTTCCCAGGAATCGGGGCCTCCATACGAACATCTTTGGCCGCAAGCGCTAAAGCAATGTCATCCGTCAAGTTAACAATTTTGCTAACTTTTACCCCAACAGCGGGTTGAACTTCAAATTTTGTGACAGATGGTCCTAAACTAGCTTTGACTACTTTAGCATCAACACCAAAGCTCTTGAAGGTTTGTTCTAAGACGCCAATATTTTTTTCGATTTTTTCATATTCACCACTTTGATCCGTTGCTTGAATTGTATCTAACAAATCAGTTGGTGGTAGTTGATAATCACGATCTTCCGCTTCTTCAGAAATTTCAAATTCGAGAACACCAGCTTCATCTGCCGCCTCTTCTTCCTGCTCTCGTTGCGGTTTTGTTGCTGCGATTGGTGGTACAGGCATCGCCTGATTTTGCTGTTGAAACGAATCAATTTGAACAGGCGTTGGTGCGACCGGTTCTTCCACCATTGGTTGGTGGGTTTCACCTGATGTTTTTGTTAAGCGCTCGGCTGCCGCTTGTTCCATACGTTCCCGCTCTTGTAATTTTTGTTGGGCAGCGGCTTCAATTTTTGCTTGGCGTTCTGCAGCTTTGGCTTCTTTCTTCGCTGCTCGCTTCGCCTCTTTTTCTTCTTGTCGCGCCTGTGATTTTGCCGAAACATGACTTAGGCGATCTTGAATACTTTGGAAATGATCAACAATTTGCTGAAAATCCCACATACTCATCAAGAAAATACCCGCTAACAGTAGCAATGTGGCAATTAAATAGCTCCCAAATTGTGCCACCAAAAAGTACGTTCCTTGATAAAGCAGCGCGCCAATCATACCGCCCCCTACGTTTTGCGTCACTTGGTTGGCTTTTAAATCGCTTTGCAAAAATTCCCAAGTGTTACCTAAAATATCAGGTTGACTGCCACTAACATTTCGAAACATAAAGGCATGCAAAAATAACAAAACACTAATATAAATCAGAACAGCCCCAAAAATAGGGCGCCCTCTTTTTAACGGAAAATCTTTCCCATAAATCATGACTAATAAGCCATACAGGATTAGTAAAATCGCTGCAAATGGAAAGGTATTACCTACAACTAAGCGTAAACAATTCGCTAATAACGTGCCTAAAAACCCTAAGCGAAAGAGTCCAAAGACACCGAATAAAATAAAAATCAGGCCAAGAAACATATAATTTAAACGTTCTTGTTGTTGCTGTTGTTTTTTGGTCTTTTTCTTTGTCGTACTTTTTTTCTTATTTGTTGCTCTTTTTTGTGCCATTTAACTTCCCTCTTTCCATCACTTCTCATTATACATAAAAATGGAATCGAACAAAAGTGCCCACCTCATTTTACTTGAAAAATCATGGAAATTTTTTTAAAACTTTCATTTAAGAAAAATGGAACAATGGTCTCTTGACCACTGTTCCATTATTTCTTATTTTGCTGATTCTTAATGGTATAAGTCGAAACGACCTTTAGCCATCATTTCTTTGGTACCACCTGTTTCAAAGAGCGCTTTGTTCATGATAATTTTTTTCATGAATGAAGCTGGGTATCCTTTAATGTCTGTTTTACCAACAATTCCTAAAGCACGTGTATTTCCGACAGAACAAACAGAACCTTGTGATTTAAAGCTGAAAGGTTTAGTTGCTTCCCCTTTCAATTGTGCTTGAATATTTTTAGCAGCATGAGCGCCCATCTTCAAGGCGATTTGTGCTGTTGTTGGGTAAGGTCGATTGGTTTCTGTATCCATAACTGCTGAGCAGTCACCAATAATATAGACGTTGCTATGGTTCGCATCTGTTAAATCTGGTTGAACCATGACACGACCACGACGAGCTTCAAAGCCAGAATCGCCTACAACGTGGCTCCCACTAACACCCGTTGTCCAAATAATTGTTTTAGCAGAAAGTTCTGCCAAGTCGCCTGCTTCGTTATCTTGATAAACAACTGCGCCTGGTTTGATTTCTTTAATCGGTTTACCTAATAATAAATGAATAGCTGAATCTTTTAATAATTGCACACCATAGTTCGCAAGTTTTTCGTTAAACATCGGCAATAGGCGAGTAACTGCTTCGACACAATAAATTTGGATTTGATCTGCTGAGACACCTGCGATTTCAGCAAATTTTGGTTTGTTTTCAACAAGAGAACCTAATAATTCAATCCCTGTAAAGCCTGCTCCGCAGACAACAATTTTTAAGAATTCTTCGTTTTGAGTTGCTTTGTATTGACGCATTTGTTCTTGGATATGTTCATACACGTTTAAAGCCGTTTTCACATCTACCATTTGTAGAGCATGTTCTTGCACACCAGGGATACCAAATGATTCTGATTCAAACCCAAGAGAAACAACTAAGTAATCATAATTGATTGTTTGACCATCTTCTAAAGCAACTGTTTGTGTTGCAGCATCAATTGTTTTAACTGTTCCTTGGATAAAGGTGGTCATTTTTTCATCGACAACATCCATAATATTGTATGTGATTTTTTCAGCTGGTTGTGTTCCAGCAGCAACTTCATGCAAGTCCGTTGCTTCGTAGTGATAGTTATTACGATCCACTAAAGTAATTTCGACGTCTTTGGCGCCTTTTTGTAATTCGCGTAATGTTTTTAAGCCTGCGTAACCAGCACCTAAAATAACAACATGTTTCTTATTCATTTTGATTCCCTTCCACTCTATAAAAAATTTACAGCCACCACAAACCTATGGCAAAAAATAGCACTTGTGCAGTTGCTCCCACAGCTAAGATCTTCACAGCACAAACAAATGTTTTACTCTTCACTTGTTCCTTCAATAAGGCTTGGGTTTGTTTCCGTACAAAAGGTAAAGTTAAAAGCATGAGTAACATTGTTGGCGGGGTTAATCCTAAACCGACAGCTAACAAAATGGCTAACATTGCTATTGTATTTAATCCGACGAATAATTTCAAAGAACTTGCTTTGCCAAGATAATGAACTAATGTATATCTCTTGTTATTTTCATCTTCCTCTAAGTCACAGATATTATTTGCTAACATTAAGTTAGCAATGTAACAAGTATTAGGTAAAGCGACTAAGAAAATCCCCCATAAATTAGCTGCTGACCAATTGAAAACTTCAAACGTATTAATGTAGACACAAATAAGGGTAATCATGAACCCCATTGTAAATCCTGAGAAAACTTCCCCTAATGGTAGACTGGACAAAGGTTTCGGTCCTGATGAATAAAAAATACCAATTAAGTAACAATAAAGACCCATAATTAATAACGGCCAGCCAACAATAAATGACAACCCAATCCCCATTAAAGCAGAAACGAGAATCATCCAAAAAATCATTTTGCGTATTAATGGCAAAGATAAATTTTCTCGACCGATAATATTCGTTTTTTCCTTATAATCATGAACTTCTGTAGCATGATGGTAATCATTATAATTATCTAAAATATCGACCGCCATATTAAAAATAAACATCGCAATGAAAAAAATTAAAACATAACCAACATGGAGCCGCCCATATTGGTACCAACTAAAACAAATTCCTAACAAAAATGGCAAAACACTCGCTGTTTTTGCTTTTAATTCTACTAATTCAAAAAATATTTCTCGATTCAAACTATCCCTCCGCTACTTTTTTACAAACTTTGTTACTTTTAAAACTTAATTACTGTATTTCTGTCGCCAATTCGTATACAATCAAATAGTATTGAACCACTGAAAGGATCGTAGTATATTTATGAACACATTTTGGAAGTCGTTTCCTGACGTTGAACGTTCTTTAACGGAAACATGTGAATTAATTGAACAAACGTTGCATACACGCAACGAAGACATTGAAGAAGCCTTAGTAACTTTGGCTCGTTCTGGCGGCAAATTATTACGCCCCGCTTTTTTCTTTCTTTTTGCTCAACTGGGTGATGAAGAAAAACAAGAGAAACAACAACTATTAAAAATAGCTGCATCTTTGGAAATCCTACATATGGCTACGTTGATTCACGATGACATTATTGACGATTCTCCATTGCGCCGAGGCGCTGTGACTATTCAATCACAATATGGTAAAGACGTGGCTGTTTACACAGGTGATTTACTATTCACTGAATTCTTTACTTTGATTGCAGATGCCATGAATGGCTCTGAATTTATGAAAATCAATGCACAAGGAATGAAACGGTTATTACTTGGTGAACTCGATCAAATGAGTCATCGATTTGACCGCCGCATGTCGATTCCTGCTTATTTAAGAAGTGTCAACGGCAAAACAGCCGAACTTTTTTCACTAAGCTGTCTTGAAGGGGCCTATTTCGGTCATAGTTCAAAAGAAGTCCAACGTTTAGCTAAACGAATTGGCCGTCATATTGGCATTGCTTTTCAAGTCTATGACGATATTTTAGATTATACTGCTGACACGGAAACCTTGAAAAAGCCCGCTTTAGAAGACTTGTCACAAGGTGTTTATACGTTACCCCTTCTCTTCGCTTACCAAGCAGCACCTGACGTATTCAGCCCTTATTTGGATAAAGGACGCGCGATTACCTTAGAAGAAGCAGCTGAAGTTGCGGCGCTAGTCAACGACTATCATGGCGTTACAGAAGCACAAGCTTTTGCTAAAAAAGTAACCAACAAAGCAATCACTGATATTCAACAATTGCCTGATGGCACAGCAAAAGAAACCTTACTTTCCTTAACTGAGCTCTTATTACATCGTTCATTTTAAACGTTTTATGGAAGAATTGCCATTAATTGAAATAGAAAAACGACTGATTGTTTGCTTTAATCAACAACCAGTCGTTTTTTTATTCCTCGAAAGAACTAATGCCACGATCAATTCGGTAAAGTTTTTGATAATGCGCATTGGTTGCAAGTAATTCTTCTGGTGTACCACTCATCTCTAATTGGCCATCTTCAATAAAGATCACTTGATCCATCAAAGTTACGCCTTGCAAATGGTGGGTAATCCAGATGACGGTTTTATCTTTTAATGCCTCAAAAAAGGTTTCCAGCAATTGCTGTTCTGTAATTGGATCTAAACCAGTAGTTGGTTCGTCTAATAACACAATTGGTGTATCTTGCAAAAGAATCCGTGCTAGCGCCAAGCGATGTCGTTCGCCACCAGAGAAACGCAAACCTGCTTCATCCACCATTGTTTGTAAACCTTCTGGTAATTGGGCAACCATTTCTTTTAAGCCAACTTTTTCTAAAACCGCCCAAACTTCTGCTTCGCTCGCTTCTTCTCTACCAATCCGAATATTATTTAAAATGGTTGTTCGAAATAGGTACGGCGCTTGGTGCATAACCCCAATATATTCAGTCATCGTCTCACCAAATGCCTCAGTTGGGATGTTTCCTAAAAGGATTTCTCCCGAAGTAGGTCGTAAATCACCACGAATGAGCGAAGCCAACGTACTCTTTCCGGAACCACTGCGCCCTAAAATCGCTAATTTTTGTTTTTCAGGAATTGTTAACGATAAGTCATTTAATACCTTTTTCTCTTGATTTTCATATGCAAAAGACAAATGTTCTATCGATAAACTGGTGCCATTTGGCTGAACAGGCGCTTCTGTTGAGTCATCTTCCCCTTCAGGAAGCTCATTAAAACGACGAATGGAATCCTTATAAATCGTTGTTTCCTGTGCTGCAGCAGGAAGCGGAGCAAAAGCATCAATTAACGGAAACACGGTTAAAACAAAGGCACCAATCCAATTGGCTGCGCCCCCATGATTACCTGGAAACCGCACACTAGTCCAAGCTAAGACAGCAATCGCAATCACACCGAACAGAAGTTGTAAAACAAAGTCTCGGCCACGGTTAAATTGCTTCATTTTTTCATCTAATGCACGAACGTTTGCTTCATCTGTTTCATAACGAGCAACGAATTCAGCACCTCGTTGGCTAAACACCCAATCAGACACACCTAGAATATTGTCGGTTAGTGTTTGATATAACTCATTTTTGGCATATTTATGTTTTTCTTGACGCGCACCATTCACTAGAACTGAAACAAGTGGTAATAGAAAAACAACCACTCCTAACATCAGTAACATGCATAAAGCAAACCACCAAGAAAAGAAACCTAACGCAATCACTAAAAAGATATACAAAATCCAAGCAATAACAGTTGGGAAAATCGTTCGTAAATACAAGTTTTGGATATGATTAATATCCTCCGAAAGCAAACCTAAGATATCCCCAGTGCGATATTTTGTCTTAAAGAAAATCGCATCTTTTTCTAGCACATTATAAAGTTTCAAGCGCAGATCAGAGGTCATTTTTAACACCCAGTTATGACTCGTTAGACGCTCCACATAACGAAAAACAGGACGGCCAATCCCAAATGCTCTTGTTAAAACAATGGGAATATAAATTAATAAAATATTCTCTGGTAAGGAAGCCGCACGACTGATTAAGTAACCAGACGTAAACATTAATGCCCCTGCGCTAAAGAACGTCAAGAAGCCTAAAAGTAAGGCAAAATACAAGGTTTTTTTATAGCGTTTTAAAAAAGGACGAACCCATTGATCGTTTTTCCAAACGTCTTTCGTTGTCGGCTGTTTTTCCATCATTGGCGTCCTCCTCTCATTTGCTTCATTAATTGAACATAGTAGCCATCTTTTTCAATCAACTCTGCTAGCGTTCCTTGTTCCACTAATTGACCTTTTTCCATCACTAAAATGTAATCCATTTCTTCCATCCAATGCAGACGATGTGTCGCAAAGAAGACAAGATGATTGTTCATTAATGGCAACATGCGCTCTTTCATTTCAACTTCTGTTTCAATATCCAAATGCGCTGTCGGCTCATCAAACAGCAAGACGTGGCGTTTTTGATCGACAAAGGCGCGGGCCAATGCTACTCGTTGCGCTTGTCCCCCACTTAACATTCGACCACTTTCCCCAATCAAGGTATGAATTCCTTCGGGAAGGTCTTTAACCAGCTCGTCTAAGCCAACTAACTGAATCGCTTGCTGAATCGCCTCATCTGTCGCTTCAGGTGTATAAAAGCGAATATTGTTTGCCAAAGTATCTTGGAAAATATATGGTGCTTGCGGAATATAAAGGATTTGTTTTTGCCAGTCTTTTTGTAAAAAATGTGGAATCGTTTGACCATTTATCGCCAATTGACTCGTTTCTTCTGTTGGTAATAAAAAGCCACTTAATAAATTAATTAACGTTGACTTACCAGAACCACTCGCCCCGATAATTCCAATCTTTTTGCGACCATCAACAGAGAATTGCAACGATTGAATCGCTTCTTGCGTTGTATCTTCATAGGAAAAATTTAACGCTGTGACTGACAACTGACTTTCTTGATGCCAATCATCTAACGTGAGCACATCGGTCTGTTCTGCTTCTGGCAATGCTAATACCGCTTGGATCGCTTGAAAAGAGTTTTTTCCATCTAAGGTTGCGTGATAATCACTTGAAAAATCACGAATCGGTAAAAAGAACTCGGGTGCTAAAATTAAAGTAACCAAGGCAGGAAATAATAAAATCGTGCCGTTTAATAAACTTAATCCAAGGAAAACTGCCACAACAGCTACCGATAATGTCGTAAAAAAGTCTAACGCAAAGGTTGATAAAATAGCAATTTTCAACGTACTCATGGTCGCTTTTCTGAATCGTTCACTTGTATGGTAAATACTCCCAGCATATTTTTTACTCAACCCAAACAGTTTCAGCGTGTCAATTCCTCGCAAGGAATCAATAAAATGATTGGAAAGCATTTGAAACGCCGCATATTGCTTGTCCGCTTTACTTTGTGCTGCATAACCTAACACAATCATAAAAATAATAATAATCGGAAAAACAATCAGCAATGTTACGCCTGAACGAATATCTTGTGTAAAAACAAAGGCCAAAATAATCCAAGGAATAATCATCATATTCATCATTTTTGTCAAAATCAATTGTAAATAATTTTCGGTTTGACTGATGCCTTCTAAAGCCATGGTAACCATATTTCCAGTTCCATTTTTTTGAACAACATTTGGCCCCAAACGGAAAATTTTGGTTAATAATTGTTCGCGTAATTCTTTCGAGCGTTCATAACTAAATGTATCGAGCATTCTCTCACGAAAATACGTAATAACATGTCGACCAAGATAAAAAATAAAAAAGAGTAAAATACTCTGTAGTTGTTGGTTAAGATGCCCGCCACTCCAAAGGCCGACAATGGCTTTTGAAAGAAAAAAAGCTTGCCCAATTATAAAGACTGCTTGCAGGAAAGAAAAACCTGCAAGCAAGACAAGAATTTTTTTGATTTTAGGCATCTGTAAGATGTCTTTATCAATCATAGATTTAATACCCCTCTGGTACGGCTGTCTGTGAAATACGTTTTCTGAAAATATAATAGGACCAAGCAGTATAAGCTAACACGAATGGTAAAATGCTTAAAGAAATCCACGTCATAATTTTTAGTGTATATGGTGTGCTTGTTGCATCTTTAATCAACAAATCAAAACCTTCACTACCAATCATAACACGTGGGAACAAGCCACTGAACAAGAGAGCAACTAGTACAACTAATGTTAAACCACTCGCTAGAAAAGCTAACATCTCTTTGCGTTTAAACACCCCAACATTAGCAATGACCGTTAAGACCACAATTGCTAACGTTAAAATTAAAGTGACCGCAAAGTTCTTTTCATAAAAGTCCGTTTTGAAGTACATCAACACTGCAAAAACAACTAAACCGACATATAAAACGCCGTATAAGATTTCTGCATAATTTCGAGCACGTTCGCGAATTGGGCCTTCTGTTTTTAAAGCAATATAGTTCATGCCGTGTAAGTAGCAAAGTAATGTTAAGGCTACTCCACCAACAATTGAAAACAGATTAAAATAATCCGTAAATTGCGCGTGCATATTGCCGTTTGCATCTAAAGGCATCCCTTGGACTAAGCTGATAAACAAAATACCAAAGAAGAACGGTACAAGGAAACTACCAATTGATAGTGTCCAGTTCCACATCCGACGACGTTTACCTTCCGGCATGTTATGGCGGAATTCAAAGGAAACTCCGCGAATAATTAAGCCAAATAAAATCGTAAATAGAATTAAATAGTAGCCACTAAATAATGAAGCATACCAATATGGGAAAGAGGCAAACATTGCGCCGCCCGCTGTTAATAGCCAAACTTCGTTTCCGTCCCAAACAGGTCCAATTGTTGCAACGACTTGATCTTTTTCGTCGTCATTGTGTGCCAACGTTTGAACGGCCATTCCAACACCAAAGTCAAATCCTTCTAAGAAGAAGAAACCTGAGAACAAGACGCCGATAAGGACAAACCATAATAATTGTAGTGTACTCATTCGCCAAATACCCCCTTATCAAATGGATCCAACGCTGGTTCATTTTCTTTCGCTAATTTTTTCGCTTCATAGTCTGGTCCTTTACGTAATTCTAAAATGACCAAGTAAACCATGACACTACCTAAACCAGCAAATAATAAGAAATAAATGACATTTGACGTAATTAATGAAGCAACCGATACATTTGGTGAAACACTTTGTTCAATCGTAAATAATCCATAGACAGTCCACGGATAACGACCTAATTCAGTGACTAACCAACCTGTTGTATTGGCAAGGAATGGTGCGAACGTACATAAAGCAACAATCCACAGCATCCATTTCTTCTCGTACAGCGATGGTTTTTTCTTCCTTGTAAAGAATAGTCCTAAGGCAGCAACCAATAACATTAAGGCACCAAAACCAGCCATGATACGGAAGCTCCAGAATAAAGTGTTAACTGGTGGATAATAATTTTTATCATCCCCATATTTTTCTACCAAACGCTTGTTGACTGTATCCATTCCATCAACCGAACCTGATAATTTGTTATACGATAAAATACTTAGCATATATGGAATATCGATACCAAAAACTTGTTTATGTTCTCGTTCATCTGCCCAAGCAATCAATGTCCAAGCAGCAGGATCATCAGAGTCTTCATAGGCCCCCTCCATCGCCGCAAATTTCATTGGTTGTCCTTCAATTAGAGCTTTCATTTGCAAGTCGCCAGCTAATAAAACGCCGATTGAACCGAACAAAGTAACCCATAAGCCAATGCGCATAGATGCTTTGTGGAATGAAATATCCCGTTTTTTCAACAATTGGAAAGCAGCCATACCAGCTACTGCCATGCCGCCCAATGTAAAGGCGCCCATGATAACGTGTGAAAATTCATACCAAACTTTTGGATTGCTGATGACAGCTACAAAGTCCACCATTTCAGCACGGCCATTATTGATGACATAACCTACTGGATGTTGCATAAAACTATTGGCAACTAAAATCCAGAAAGCAGACATCATTGAACCGAATACGACTAACCAGATAAACGTTACGTGAACTTTTGGATTCATTTTATCCCAAGTAAAGATCCACAAACCTAAGAATGTTGACTCTAAGAAGAAAGCTAAGAGCGCTTCTACCGCCAACGGTGCCCCAAAAATATCTCCGACGAATCGAGAATAATCAGACCAGTTCATCCCAAACTGAAATTCTTGAATAATCCCGGTTACAACCCCAACAGCGAAGCTTAATAGGAATATATTTCCCCAAAACTTGGCCATTTTACGATAACGTTCCTCTTTTTTCACAACGTACATTGTTTCCATAATTGCTACAACAAGTGCTAATCCTATTGAAAACGGTACGAAGAAAAAGTGGAAAACTGTTGTCATCGCAAATTGGATTCTCGCCAATGTTACAATATCAAACATATTATTTCCTCCCTGATTTGCTTCCACACAAAGAAACAAGCTTACCTGAATTGTTCATTTCCATTAGCGATGACTCTTTTTATCTACGAAACTAAAAGAAAATTCAAGTGAACTTTTCCAAAAAGTGTGAAAATGCATGTAATATAGAATAATTCCAATCTAAGTATACAACTTTCTGAGGCAGAAACCAAACAATACAGAAGCATTTCTCACAATTTTTTTAGGTGCTCCCAAGATTTCTTCCCTTTCTTCTATCAATAAAAAAAGCCCTTCCTAAAAAAAGGAAGAACTAATCTCAATCTATCAACATTTTGACTTATCACTTGATTAGTTTCCGAAAATTGAAGCAGCTCGTCTTTGATGATAAAAATTCTAATCTTGTGATGAAAATTACGGATTGCTTGTAGTGATAGTTTGCTTTTTAACAACATGACTCTAAAACATCCACCGGTTCCCGCAGTCCCCACTTTAGGTTTTGGTACCATTCTAAACAACATGACTCTAAAACACTACACGCAACAGGTTATTTATGATAGCAGTTTTGGTACCATTCTAAACAACATGACTCTAAAACAAACTTTTTCATCTTCCCAATCGTAACCCTGTTTTGGTACCATTCTAAACAACATGACTCTAAAACTTATGTCCGGTGGTGTTTACTCCTAAAAATGTTTTGGTACCATTCTAAACAACATGACTCTAAAACCGATGCGACCGCGAATATCAAACGAACCAAGTTTTGGTACCATTCTAAACAACATGACTCTAAAACTAGTCAGGCGTTGTTTCTGTTGTAACATCTGTTTTGGTACCATTCTAAACAACATGACTCTAAAACCCACTATGGTGCATATTGGGAGATAGTTGCGTTTTGGTACCATTCTAAACAACATGACTCTAAAACCGAATGTCGATATAATAATCAGTTTGACATGTTTTGGTACCATTCTAAACAACATGACTCTAAAACGATTTACCTGAACTAAACGATATTGGCATTGTTTTGGTACCATTCTAAACAACATGACTCTAAAACTTACTTTTACGGTATTAACTTATATAGATGGTTTTGGTACCATTCTAAACAACATGACTCTAAAACCTCGGAGAATTATTTTTTCTCCATGATTCCGTATTCGCATCACTTATCCATAGCTAGATTTCAGTTTAGAAGGTCTGATTTTTTTCTTCACGTTTATTATACCAAACTTTCTCCTTCTTGGCGGAAAAACCCACCATTTTTCAATGGTGGGTTTTCTTTATTTAGTAGCTGTAACAGCGAGCCAGATTTCACTGTACTTAGCTTCTGCTGGTCCTTGATATTGCGTAAACGAAATTTCTGGTGCTGCAACGACTTGGTAACCAGATGAAGGCAACCATTCAGAGAATATCCTTGCCCAGGTTTCTTGTAATGTTTGTGGGAAAGGACCTTCATTTGGAAAAACCGCCCATGTATGAGCAGGTACGCTTAGTTGCTCCAAATCTTCATAGATATTTTCTTGCAAAGTGGCAAAGCCAATCATGTGTGTCATTTCTCCACCTTCTGTTGTTCGTCCCTCTTGAAAGTCAAAAGAAGCATTTACTACTTGATGAGGATATATGTCATCAAATGTATGCATTTCCGCTCGTTGTTGTGGTGTAATGCGCTGTGCTAATTCCATGATTGCTTGATTTTCCCCTTGATACTGCAAGGGAACCTTCTGACTAACTCCGACTATTTGAAACGCTGGTTTTTCAATCAATTTAACATCCATTGATTGTCCTCCTTTAATATCAATATAGAAAGAGAATTTAGGGAACGTTTTTTGGATTTGTGTTTTCATTACTTCAGAAGGGGCTTGTCCTGACCAATCGCGAAAGGCTCTTGAGAATCCTTCAATACTTTGATAACCATATTTAAAAGCTACATCTGTCACTTTTTCACCAGCAAGTAATGCTAAATTTGCTTCCGCCAAACGTCTCTTTTTAATATATTCAGCCAGACTCATCCCCGCAATAAACGAAAAAGTTCGTTTAAAATGGTAAACAGAAATCCCTGTCTTTTTTGCCAATTCATCGAAGGATACTTCTTCCGTTAAATGTTCTTCAATATAATCCATTGCTTGATTTAAATTTGCGAGCATCCGTGTCCCTCTCTTTCTATTTGAAAGTTTACTAAAGACCAACAAGGATGACTTGATTATTTAGAGTCAACATTCGTCAAATTGCTACTCTTGGTTCATAGCGGCTTTTAAAGCCTGTGCTAAAGCACTTTCTTCTGGTTCGTCTGGTTGTGAATATTTTTTCATCAAACGACGTTCTTCATGTTTAGTCATTTTTTGTTTTCGTTCTTTTTTATCGGGAATTTTTTCAGTAATCGAACAGAATTTACATTTGAAAGAACGACCATTTTTTCCTTCTATGATAACCATTTTTTTATGGCATTGTGGGCAACGGTGATTGGATACTTTAGGATCTTTTCGCCGACGATAAGAACATTCTTGGTTTGTACAAACGTAAATCTTCCCATCTTTCGTATTTTTTTCCCGTAAGTTTGAGCCACAATCTGGACATTTTTTTTGCGTAATGGAAAAATCTTGATATTTTTTCTCGCTTTGTTTAATTTCACGGACTAATTTTTTCGTATCCTCTTCAATATCCTTTAAGAAAAGTTGACTCTTTTGTTGACCCGAAGCGATTGCTTCGAGCGACTTTTCCCATTTTTCCGTTAGTTCAGGTGTCACAAGTGATGGATTCACCAAGTCTAATAGTTGCTTTCCTTTGGCAGAGACACTTAAACCGCTATTGGTTCGTTCCATCAATTCTGATTTAATCAGTTTTTCAATGATTTCAGCTCGCGTTGCCGGTGTGCCTAAACTGTGTTTCTCCATTTTTCCTAACAACGTTCCTTCGGTTAATGGTTTTGGCGGCGACGTTAATTCTTTGTTAATGGTAAAGTTTGGCGCAACGGTCATGCCTTTTTGCCATTGGACAGTGGATAGCGGCTGTTCGGCTGTTGTTTTCCAACCAGCAACAACTACTTTATTTTGATGAAAGACAAATGTTTCTTTTCCAAAAGCGACTGTAACTTTTGTTTGTTTGGTTTGATTTGGCTCAGCAAACAAACCTAAGAATCGTTGAACAATCATTTGATAGATTTTTTGTTCATCATTGCTTAGTTTTTCATAACGAGGACGTTGTTCAGTTGGAATCAACCCATGGTGATCCGTGACTTTTGCATTTTGGAAAACTTTTTGTTGTTTAACAACGGCCCCATTTTTAAGGTAGCCTTTCACTTCTGGTGAAAAATCAGCAATAGCTTGAAGGCGCTCTTTCATCGTTCCTTTCATATCCGTCGTTAGATATTTGCTGTCAGTTCGAGGATAGGAAACAATTTTATGGGTTTCGTATAAACTTTGTACAAGAGACAACGTTTTCTTTGCAGAAAATTGGAATCGCTGGTTGGCTTCACGCTGGATTTCGGTTAAATCATACGGTAACGGCGCATTTTCTGTTTTAACTTTTTCTTGGATATCGGTAACTAAGCCCTTTTGTTTTGAGAGTTCTTTGACTAATTGTTCTGCTTCCTGCCGTTCTTTTAAAGCGTATGGATTTTTTTGGGTCATCTTTGCTTTTTCTGATTCAACAGTTAACGAGATAGTAAAATAAGTTTGAGGCTTAAATTGTTCAATCGTTTTTTCTTGTTGGCGTACCATTGCTAAAGTTGGTGTTTGAACACGACCTGCGGATAAGTTATCTTGATATTTCACTGTCAAGGCCCGTGTGACGTTTAGCCCAACTAACCAGTCAGCTTTTGCGCGCGCCAAGGCAGAGTAATACAAATTATCGTAGTCTTTCGCTGGGCGAATTTTCTTAAACCCGTCTTTAATGGCTTTGTCTGTTTGAGATGAAATCCATAAGCGTTTGACTGGTTTGTTAAAACGGACATATTCTAAAATCCAGCGGGCCACTAATTCACCTTCACGACCAGCATCAGTGGCAATCACGGCTTCAGAAACATCTTTACGATTAGCTAATTGTTTAATCGCTTTTAATTGATGTCCCGTTTTCGGTAACGGTTTAATCCCTAAATTCTTAGGAATCATCGGTAAAGTTTCCATTTGCCACGTTTGCCATTCTTTGTTTAAATCTTCTGGCATTTTTAGTCCTAAGAGATGGCCTAAAGCCCAGGTGACAATCACGTTGGGTCCTTCATAATAATTCTTATTTTTTTGATTTGCTCCTAAAACGCGGCTTAAATCTTTTGCTACGCTAGGTTTTTCAGCAATAATTAATTGTTTTGCAACCACTAGTTTCGCTCCTTTTTAAGTGCTATCTTTTCGTATTATACCAAATATTAGCTCGATTTTCTCTAAATTCCGAGAATAGAAAAAGAGTTTAAAGAAAATTCCCTGAGGTTTTTCTTTAAACTCATGCGTTTCAAATAACTTTCCGTTTGCAGAATTTTGTTTTGCCAAAATGATTCGATATTGTGGTAAACTCAGCTTTATTTTCAAAAGTAACCGCATGATGATTTTCTAGTAATGCTAAACCGAAGTATTGTTGTAAATCTTCATCGCATTCTTCACACCAGCGTTCTTCCCCATCATTCCAGAAAGCCGTTAAATAATTAGGCTTTGTGTTGACGTATGTATAATTCTGAGAAAGTTTTTGCCAAACTTCCACATAATATGTCTCTGCATCGGTCAAGTTATCGAAGGTTTTTTCTTGAACAATGTCCTCTTGCCAATCATCAAAAAACCACCAAGGTTCATTGTCGCCATACATTGTAATTACTTGATACATTGAACCGCTCCTTTTTTTGCTACTGTAGGTATCATAGTCACTTTCTGAAAAAGTTGCAAGGATTTGGTTTCGGACTGAGAAATTTTTGAAATTTATTTTATCCTGCTACTTCTAAAGAAGCAATAAAATCTTCAATCATGCGACGATAACTTTCTTCCGGCGTGGCTTCTTCGCGTTGAAAATAACCTAAAAAACGTAAGGTAATATAGCCATGGATTAAACTACGTAATTCTCGACTTTTGTGCAGTCGTTCTTCATTATTAAATGGATAAAAAGCTAAAAGTTGTAAGATAATTTGATTGGTTTCATGGATGCCTTCAATTAATTGTTGGTTTTGCGTTTTCGGCACACTGATAAGTAATTCATAGACTGCAGAATTTTCAAAAGCAAATTGTTGGTACGTTTCAGCATATATCCGAATTGCTTCTGCGCCACTCTTACCCACTAAGGCTCTTCGCAATGCATCATTTAATTCTTGAATTAACAAGTCCACTAGAGCATTTTTTACTTCAGCAATATTTTTAAAGTGATTATAGAGTGAAGGATACTTGATGCCTAAATCAACGGCTAAATTTTGAAAGGTTAATTGGTGAACGCCCAATTCTTCCGCTAGGTTGCGGGCACTTTCAAGGATTTTGGCTTTCGTTAAATTCCGTTTTTTTGCCATCTTTCTGACGCCTCCAATTCTTAAATTTTGGACAAGTATTAGTTTATCATATCTATTGACTCTTTTTAAACTATAAATTATAGTTTATAATAATAATTTGTAAACATCATTTTTGAAAGAAGGCTGTTTGGCATGCATATTACCAACCGTTCTCATTTGGCCGATCGTTATGGCAAACGAACCAGTGCAGAATTTTTATTACACGAACGTCCTATTTTATCTTTTCCTATTTCTTTAGCGGCCATTCCTAAAGAAGCCCGCTATTTATCCTGGGAATTAATTGATTATGACACGATTCCTCTAATCGGTTTCCCTTTTATTCATTGGTTAGCTGCCAATGTTCCTGTAACCAATGAGATTCCTGAAGACTTTAGTCGAACAGCACTCAAGCCTACCATTCAAGGAAAAAATAGTCTTGCTTCTCCTTTGGGGAAACAGATGATTCCAGCGCTTGCCACTGAAACGTTACCTGAGTTAACCGAACGTTATCTGGGGTTAAGTCCTCGCTCTGGTGTGCACACCTATACGTTATATGTATACGCTACAAAAAATCCACTAAATTTAAAAGAAGGCTTTTTTGCGAATGAATTGCATCAAGCATTGAATGATCAACGACTCGCCAAAGCCAAATTTGAATTTCTTTACTAGAAAGTGAGGAAATAGAATGTATGAATTAATTAAAAGTAAAATTTTCCGTCCAAGACAACCTTGGGAAAAAAATCTGCTTGTTTTATGGTTTGGCACATTTATGGCTGGTATTGGCTTTAGCTTAGTGATGCCATTCATGCCTCTTTATATCAACACATTAGGTAATTTTACCCACCAACAATTGAATTTTTGGAGCGGAATCACGTTCTCCTCCACTTTTTTAGTCACGACCATTGTTTCACCTTGGTGGGGCCGTTTAGCCGACCGAAAAGGACGCAAGTTAATGTTATTACGCGCTTCATTAGGGATGGCTATCGTCATTAGTTTAATGGGCGCAGTCACAAGTGTTTATCAATTGATTGGCTTACGCTTATTACAAGGTGTTTTTTCTGGTTATATCAGTAATGCGACTGCGTTAGTTGCTACAGGCACACCTAAGGAAAAAAGCGGTCAAGTGCTTGGTACTTTAGCCACTGGTTCTGTTACCGGCACGTTGCTTGGTCCTCTTTTGGGCGGTGTCACTGCTTCTATTTTCGGTTATCGGCCAACCTTTTTCATTACTGGTACGATTTTATTACTCGTTTTTGTTTTGAGTCTCGTCTTTGTCCATGAAGAGTTTGTGCCAATTGAAAAAAATCAAGCCGCATCTGGGAAACAAATTTTAAAAAAACTAGAACATCCCCACGTGATTCTTGGAATGTTTATTACGACATTAATCATTCAAGCTTCCAATAATTCAATTAGTCCCATCATCAGTTTATATATTCAACAATTGTTGGGTGGTCACGGAAATGTCACCTTAATTAGCGGAGTCATTGCTTCTATTCCAGGGATTGCAACGTTAATAGCCGCCCCTCGTTTCGGCCGGTTAGGCGATCGTATTGGCAGTGAACGCATCTTGACAATTGGCTTAATTTTAGCCATTTTCGTTTACCTACCAATGGCCTTTGTTCAAAATGTCTGGCAGCTTGCCATGCTTCGTTTCTTAGTTGGGATTTCCGATGCCTGTTTACTACCAGCTGTTCAAACGTTGATCACTCGTTATTCCCCAAGTGACGCTGCAGGTCGTATTTTCAGTTACAATCAATCTTTCCAAGCGACAGGAAATGTGATTGGTCCTATGATTGGTTCAAGCGTATCTGCCGCTTTCGGTTATCGTGGGGTCTTTATTTCCACTTCTTGTCTGGTTCTCATTAACCTTCTATGGGTTCGTCGAAGCACCGCCGAATTAAAAAAAGAGAAAAATGATGACTAAGTTATACACAGAAAAGTTATCCACAATTTGAATTTTTAATTTTTCTCTTTTTCTTATTTCAAAAAAAATAGGCATATAAAACAAAAAAGAAAAGCGGATATTTACTGGTTTTATGACCAGCATATCCGCTTTTCTTTTGGTTAACTATACGCTTTTTGTTTCACAACTCGTGAAACTTTTTTAGACGTATTGTAGTTCTTTTTCATCTTGGTAGGCGCGATCAATTAAGCCGCCCCCTAAGCATTCCATTCCATCATAAAAAACAACAGCTTGACCTGGAGTGACTGCGCGGGCTGGTTCCTTAAACGTAACGGTTGCTTTTGTGCCATCTTCAGATAAGGAAACATGCACTGGAATATCTGCTTGACGATAACGGAATTTAGCCGTACAGTCAAACTCTTTTGGCATTGGCGTATCAACAGTAAAATGAACCTCACTAGCTTCTAAATGTGTTGCATATAGTTTTTCATGGTGAAATCCTTGTCCCACATATAATGTATTGGTAGTTAAATCTTTCCCAATCACAAACCATGGTTCTTGTGTTTTACCGCCGCCACCAATTCCTAAGCCTTGGCGTTGACCGATAGTATAATACATCAGACCATCATGTTGTCCTTTGATTTCGCCATCTTCTGTCACCATGTTGCCTTTTTTAGCTGGTAAATAATTACTCAAAAATTCTTTGAAATTCTTTTCACCAATAAAACAAACGCCCGTTGAGTCTTTTTTCTTGGCTGTGGCTAATCCAGCACGTTCAGCAATTGCACGAACTTCTGACTTTTCCATGCCACCCAATGGAAACATTGTTTTTGCCAATTGGGCTTGTGATAATTGGCTTAAAAAATAGGTTTGGTCTTTATTATTATCAATTCCACGTAACATATGCACTACGCCATTTTCATCTGTTTCTACTTGCGCATAGTGGCCAGTTGCAACATAGTCAGCGCCTAGTTGCATAGCATAATCTAGGAATGCTTTAAATTTAATTTCTTTATTACACATGACATCTGGATTTGGTGTCCGTCCTAACCGATATTCTGCTAAAAAATATTCAAACACACGGTCCCAATATTCTTTTTCAAAATTGACCGAATAATACGGAATCCCAATTTGATCCGCTACTTTTGCGACATCTTTATAATCCTCAGTTGCGGTACAGACACCATTTTCGTCTGTATCGTCCCAATTTTTCATAAAGATCCCAATTACATCATAGCCTTGCTCTTTTAAAAGCAACGCTGTGACAGATGAATCGACACCGCCACTCATGCCTACCACGACACGCGTTTTGCTGTTATCTGCCATTTTATCACCATCATTTCAATTAGATTCTGAAATCATCCACGATTTGAAGGTCGTAACTTTTCAGTGCTTTTCATTATACTATTTTTTTGAAATAAGTAAAGCAAGCCGGGCGTATAATGAGAAAATACTTGGAACAAAGACACAGCCAACAAGCTATTGCTTTCAAATAAACAGAAAACCTGAAGGAACAAGCTACTTTCACTTGTTTCTTCAGGTTTCTCTAAATTATTCTACTTTCTCTAATACACCACGGCTAATTAAGCCATCCATTAAGAAAAAGTATTTTTCTTTACTCATTTCATGTTGTTCATTCTTGAAAATATTCATTGGTTTTAAACCATTTGCCGTTGTAATGGACATTTTCAACTCTTTTAGATCAGCAGTGATCGTAATTTTCAATTTGAAGCCTTCATTTCTCTGAGGCGTTGGATCTAAGGAACGAATCAATTGAAAGTTCCCTGATTTTGTTTCAGTAAAGCCGTTATCTTTTAATGTATAGCGTTTTGCACTAGGATGTACTTTGTAAAAAACTGTTGAGCCTTCAACAGCAGCCGTTGTTGTAAATGCCATGGGTTCCACCTCGTTATTTTCATTGTTATCTTCATTATAGCGAAAACCTGTAGCTGCCGCAATCAGATTATTTTTTCAATTGTTGAATCACTGCAACTAGTACTTCAGAAAAAGTCGCAATTTCTTCTGGTGTGTTCCCATAGCCAAAACTAATCCGGATTGATTCTTTAATAGCCGAGGAATTTTCTCCATACATCGCTGTCAACACGTGCGAAGGATCCACAGTTCCCGCTGTACAAGCCGAGCCTGTTGAAATCGCAATACCTCTTAAGTCCAAATGCATTAAGAGCAAATCACTGGGAATTCCTTTTAAATGAAGATTTAAGACATGCGCTAAACGATTGGTTGGTTCACCATTAATTGAAAAATCAATATTGGCTTCTTCTAACGCTTTTAAAATAATCGTTTGAAAACTTTGATAGGCTGTTTTTCTTGCTTGCTTTTCTGCAGAAGTTAGTAATGAAACGGCAGTACCCATGCCAATAATTCCAGCTAAGTTTTCCGTGCCCGCACGTCGTTTTTCTTCTTGTTCCCCACCATGTAAAAGAGGTGGTAATTGGATTGCATCGCTTTTAAATAAAAAACCTACGCCTTTTGGACCATTGATTTTATGAGCGGAAATACTTAATAAGTCGATCCCTAATTCATGAGGTAAAATGACTTCACTTCCATAAGCTTGGACGGCATCTGTATGAAAAATCGCCGAATGATTTTTAAGAATTGCACCAACTTCAGCAATCGGTAATCGATTTCCAATTTCATTATTGCCATACATCATTGAAACCAAGATCGTTTCTTCGCGTAAAGACTTTTTGAATTGATCCATTGAAATCTGACCATTTTCATTCACAGGCAAGTAAGTCACTTCAAAGCCTAACGTTTCTAAGTATTCCATCGTTCGTAACACAGCGGGATGTTCAATTGCCGTAGTAATAATATGTTTTCCTTCCTTTTGACGAGAAAAAGCAACTGCCAAGATGGCTGTGTTATCCCCTTCTGTGCCACCACTATTAAAAATAATTTCGTGGGGTTTGGCTTGTAAGCTCTCGGCAATCGTTTGACGCACTTCTTCCAGAAGACCGTGTGCCTTTCGTCCAAACTGATGAATACTTGATGGATTGCCAAAAGTCGTTTGCATATTTTCAGTCATCGCTTGAATGACCGTTGGATGAAGCGGTGTTGTTGCCGCATGATCTAAATAAATGGGTTCCAAATGACTCGTCCCTTTCCTTATGTTCTGGCGTTATTCTAGCATAAAAAGCTTAAAACACAAAATCAGAATACTTTCTCTTCTATTTATAAAAGAGATAAGAAAAATAGGCCCAACACTATTAAAGTTGTTAGACCTATTTCTAGTTTAAGGAATCACTTATTCTCCTTTTGGTTCTAAACGGAATAATGGACTCATTGGTTTATTTTCATGAATACGAAGTAACGCTTCCCCCATTAACTCAGCGCAAGAAATAATATTCAAGGTTGCTGGTTGGCGGTCTGCTGTCGTATAAACAGAGTCAGTAATACTAATTTCCTTAATCGGCGCATTTTCTAAGGTTGCTTTTGCGCCTTCTGATAACAAACCATGCGAGGCGCAAGCATACACTTCTTGCGCACCATTTTTCATTAAAACTTCCGCCGCTGTGGCTAACGTTTGACCAGTATTCAAAATGTCATCAACAAGAATACATTTTTTCCCAGCGACATTCCCAATAACGTAACCTTCTTGGCGCACCCCATCAATCTCTTCATGGTCGACAATTGCTAAGGTCGCATCTAAGTACTCCGATAAACTACGTGCGCGTTGAACGCCACTGTTTTTAGGCGAAACAATCACAATTTCTTCCCCTACTAATGCTTGTTGACGATAATAATGAGCAAACAAAGGCATTGTAAATAAATTATCTACTGGGATATCAAAAAATCCTTGGACTTGAACAGTATGCAAGTCTAATGTCAACAAACGTGTTGCGCCTGCCTCTACCAACATATTAGCAACTAATTTCGCAGTAATGGGTTCTCTTGGTTTCGCTGTGCGGTCTTGGCGAGCATAACCATAGTAAGGCAAAATAACATTAATTGTTTTTGCGCTAGCACGTTTTAATGCATCAATTAAAATAAGCAATTCCATCAAATGATCATTTACAGGAGCATTCGTTGCTTGGATGATGTAGACATGATCGCCACGAATACTTTCTTCAATATTAATTTGAATTTCGCCATCACTAAATTGGCGCACGGTGCTTTTTCCTAATTCTGTTCCTACTGATGCTGCGATTTTTTCAGCAAGTGGTCGATTTGCATTTAAACTGAAGATGCGTAAGGTGTCATCTTGATAGTTTTCGGTCATGATATCCTCCGTCAATATAAAATAATAGTCGTTTTCATTCATATTCTACCATTTTTTGTCATAAAAATCATGGGATCCTCCTTAATTTATTGAAAGAAACGGTTTTCTTTGTGAAAAAAGCGCTTGTATTTAGGTGCGCCTAAAAATTATTTGCATTTTCTTAAACTATCCCTTATACTGATTTTAAGGCAAACCTAAAAAGGAGGAATTTCATGAGAAAAAGCTTTAACTTAGCTGTTCAAGCGTTAACCGTTCAATATCAAGGACGGACCGCTTTAAATAATATCCACGTTACTATTCCCTCCGGTAAAATTACTGGAATTATCGGACCAAATGGTGCTGGAAAGTCAACATTTATTAAAGGGTTATTAGGCTTGATTAAAACAAAGGAACGTGATGTTTTGTTAAATAATCAAGCGATTGACCAACAAAAAACAACCATTGCCTATGTAGAACAACGTAGCGCCTTGGATCTTAGTTTCCCAATTAGCGTTTTTGAAACGGTCTTGCTAGGAACCTATCCAAACTTGGGACTATTAAAACGCCCAGGAAAGAAAGAAAAGCAAGCAGCCATGGCTGCATTAAAAATGGTGCAATTAGAAGACTATGCGCAACGCCAGATTGGCGAACTTTCTGGTGGCCAATTACAACGTGTGTTTATCGCTCGTGTTTTGGCCCAAGGTGCTGAGGTGATTTTTTTAGATGAACCTTTCGTCGGCATTGATATGTCTAGTGAAAAAGTGATTATGGATATTCTCAAATCATTAAAAAATCAAGGTAAAATGATTATCATTGTTCACCATGATTTGCACAAAGTGTCCCACTATTTTGATGAATTAATCGTTTTGAAAAACCGGCTAATTGCTGCGGGTCCTGTTGAACAAACATTTACTGCAGAAACGCTCCAAGAAGCATACGGTGATTTGTTAGGTGATTTATTAATACAGGGGGTTGCAAAATGATTGCTGCATTTATTGATGGTTTATTCCGTTATCAATTTTTACAAAATGCCCTTTTGACGTCTGTAATTGTCGGACTCATTTCAGGGGTAATTGGTTCATTCATTATTTTACGTGGGATGTCTTTGATGGGTGATGCGATTTCCCATGCCGTTTTACCAGGAGTCGCTGTTTCTTATATGTTTGGTTTCAATTATATTTTTGGCGCTTCTATTTTTGGCTTATTAGCTGCATTATCAATCGGCTTTATTACCCAAAAAAGTCCACTAAAAAATGATACTGCCATTGGTGTTGTCTTTAGTTCTTTTTTTGCTTTAGGGATTATTTTTATCTCTTTTGCAAAAAGTTCCACCGATTTATATCATATTCTGTTTGGAAATGTATTAGCGGTCGCAGATACCGATATTTTAATTACTTGTGTCGTCGGCGTGATTGTTTTGATTTTTGTGGCATTGTTTTATAAAGAGTTGCAACTCACTTCTTTTGATCCCACAATGGCTCAGGCTTATGGTTTAAATATTCAATTTCTCCACTATGCATTGATGTTTTTACTAACACTAGTCGCTGTTTCTTCTTTACAAACCGTCGGAACTATTTTAGTCATTGCCATGCTGATTACGCCAGCAGCAACAGCTTATCTATTAACAAATCACTTACCGACAATGATTGGCTTAGCCTCTACTTTTGGGATTTTAAGTTCAGTGATTGGCCTATTCTTCAGTTATTCTTATAACTTAGCTTCTGGTGCGACGATTGTTTTAACCGCCGCCTTATTCTTTTTATTGGCTTTCTTTTTCTCACCAAAGAAAGGCCTAGTATTTGTAAACCGTGAGAAAGAAATGGAGGAATCAACGAATGAAAAAATTTAGTTTATTTTTTTTAACACTTTTAGCAGGGTTAACGTTAGCTGCTTGCGGGAATCAAGCCGCTGAAAAGAAAGAAAAATTAGCAATTGTGACAACGAACTCGATCCTATCTGATTTAGTGAAAAATGTTGGGCAAGACAAAATTGAGCTGCATAGTATTGTGCCAATTGGGACAGACCCTCACGAATATGAACCGTTACCAGAAGACATTGCGAAAGCTTCTGAAGCGGACATTTTATTCTTTAACGGCTTGAACTTAGAAACAGGCGGAAATGGCTGGTTTAACAAATTAATGAAAACGGCCAAAAAAGTTGAGAATAAAGATTACTTTTCTACAAGCAAAAATGTTACGCCACAATATTTAACAAGTGCCGGTCAAGAACAAACAGAAGATCCGCATGCTTGGTTAGACATTGAAAATGGCATTAAATATGTAGAAAACATTCGTGACGTGTTAGTAGAAAAAGATCCAAAAAATAAAGATTTCTATACAGAAAACGCGAAAAATTATACCGAAAAACTTAGCAAACTACATGAGGAAGCCAAAGCTAAATTTGCTGATATTCCTGATGATAAAAAATTATTAGTTACAAGTGAAGGTGCCTTTAAATATTTCTCCAAAGCTTATGATTTAAATGCCGCTTATATTTGGGAAATTAACACAGAAAGTCAAGGAACACCTGAACAAATGACCACGATTATTGATACCATTAAGAAATCAAAAGCACCTGTGTTATTTGTTGAAACCAGTGTCGATAAACGTAGTATGGAACGGGTCTCAAAAGAAGTGAAACGACCAATTTATGATACACTTTTCACAGACTCTCTTGCCAAAGAAGGAACAGAAGGCGATACGTACTACAGCATGATGAACTGGAATTTAACAAAAATCCATGATGGCTTAATGAGTAAATAAATAATAAAGAAGAAAGAACCAAGTTGACTCCCCCTCAACTTGGTTCTTTCTTCTTTATTTAACTAATTCCTCAATATCAATTACTCGATCCACAATTTCTTCATAAAAATCTGCTTCATGGGAAACCAGAAAAACCGTTCCTGGGTAAACGTGAATTGCTTCTTGTAAACTTTTTTTGGCCGCTTCATCAATATGATTGGTTGGCTCATCTAAAAATAACAAATTACTTGTTTGCATCATTAGTTCCGCTAGTTTTACTTTTGTTTGCTCACCACCACTTAACAGGGCTAACGACTGCATTGCTAACTTATCTGGTAAACCTGCTCTAGCCAAATGACTTCTTCGCTCTTTAATCGTTGTATCTGGAAAACGATCTGATAAATAGTCTAGCGGCGTTAACTGCTCATTAGGCCACGCTAAGTCTTGGGTAAAATAAGCAATTTTTGTATTCAGCGGATAATGAAATTCTCCATCTAATGAAGGAATCACTTTCGTCAACGTTTTAATTAATGTTGATTTGCCAATCCCATTGAAACCTTTCAATGCGACTTTTTCACCGACATGAACCATTAAATCTAACGGTTCTAACAAAGGTTCCCGATAGCCGACAACTAACTTCTGGGTCGTTAGTGCTTGCGTTGCAACTAACCCTTGATAAGGAAATTCAATCGCTGGCTTAGTCAAGGAACCTGGCGGAGTCAATCGTTCCAACCGGTCCAATTGTTTTTGTCGACTTTTAGCCATCGTTGCTCGATTTCCAGCTTTGTATTTACGAATATAGGCTTCCATTTTTTCAATTTTTTCTTGTTGGGCCTGATACTGTTTCAAATAGGTTTGTTTATTCTGCTCTTTTTGTGCAAAAGATTTTTCTACATTTCCAGTATATTTGGTTAACTTGCCAAACTCAATGTCTGCGATGCAATTCGTCACTTCATTTAAAAATTGATAATCATGGGAGACTAATAGAAAGCTTCCTTCAAAATTATTCAGATAGCGAACAAGCCATTGAATATGTGTATCATCTAAATAGTTGGTGGGTTCATCTAAAAGTAACACATCAGGGGCCTCTAACAATAATTTTGCTAAAATCACTTTTGAACGTTGACCACCGCTTAGCTCCCCTAACTTTTTATCCAAACCAATTGCTTGTAGTCCTAACCCATTGGCTAAATCCTGAATAATCGTGTCGATTTGGTAAAAATTACTTTCATCTAAATCTGTTTGTAACTTGCCTGCTTGTTCTAAAAGTTTTTCCGAAGCCGTTTGACTGTATTCTTCATAAAGTTTTGTCAGTTTCGCTTCTTTATCAAAAAGTTCTTGAAAGACTTGTTTCAAAAAATCAACCATCGTTAGTGATTGTTCTACAGAAACATGCTGATCCAAGTACCCAATCTTACAATTTTTTTGCCACTGAATCGTTCCTTCGTCTGGCAATACTTCCCCCGTTAAAATTTTAATTAAGGTGGATTTGCCGACACCATTTTGGCCAGTTAAGCCTAAATGATCCCCTTTATTCACTTGCAATGAAGCCTCTTCATACAAGACCTTTTCGCCAAACCGATGCGTTAAATGTTCAATAGTTAAAATACTCATTTTCGTCACTTCTTTCTTGTTAACTGATTATTTTGGGACAACAAAAAAAGAACCACGTCTGCACGTCGTCCATCCTGACAGAAATCCCGACAACCGCTTGTACGTACACTCAAATAAGACTAGCTTTTCTAGTCAAAAAATGTCCTATCAAGCGATGAAGAAATTAATTGCTCGGCTCCACAACAGTGCTTCATCTGTTCTTAAACTATCGGGAGCTACTTTTCTTGTTAATTTATCAGTTAAAACAAAAAACATGTGAATCACCTTTCTTATGCTTGTATTCTACCATAGAATGACAAGAAAGCAAGCCACGTTGGTTTATAACGAAAGGAGCCCACAAACAATCATTTTGTCGGCTCCCTATCCCTATTATTCTGATAAATAGTTTAATGCATAGCGTACGTGGTACTCTGCTGCTAAAAGTAAGGCACGTTCATCAATATCAAATTGTTCATGATGGTGTCCAAAATGGGTAGCAGGATTTTCAGGGTTTCGTGAACCGACCCGTCCATAGATACCAGGAATTACCGCTAAGTAATCAGCAAAATCATCCGCCCCTAAACTTTTAGGATGATCGGTCACAACATTTTCAAAACCAACAATTTCACTGGCTACCTGCTGTGCACGGTTGGTTGCTTGTTCTTCATTAATTAATGGATTCGCTGCCGCATAAACAGAAAAATCAGCAATTTCTGTGCGATGAGACTGGGCAATTTCATGGGCAATTTCTTCGACTCGTTGTAAAACAAATTGGCGCGTTTCCTGACTAAATGTTCGAACAGTACCTTCAATGGTTGCCTGGTTTGCTACAATATTATAGCGTGTTCCTGCTTGTAAAACGCCAATTCCTACTACGACAGAATCTAAAGGATCAATCTCGCGAGCTACAATTTTTTGTAATTCCACAACGATACTGGCCGCTGCTAAAACAGCATCCCGGCCATTCTGTGGTTGGGCGACGTGACTACTTTGACCACTGACTTCAATTTTAAAAATATCACAAGAGGCGTTGGTGGCGCCTTTGGTAGCGACTAATTTTCCGACCGGCACACTAGAATCTAAATGAATCCCAAACACTTGGTCGATTGCTTCTAAATAATTTCCTTCCACAAATTGTCGCGCGCCTGCACCAATTTCTTCAGCGGGCTGAAAGGCCAGTTTAATCGTTCCTGAAAAGGTATCCTGATGTTTTTTGAGCACTTTAGCTGCACCTAGCAATGCTGCCGCATGACCATCGTGTCCACAAGCATGATTGAGTCCTGGATTTTTAGAAGCATAGGCAGTACCTGTTGCATCTGGCAATTCCAACGCATCAATATCTGCACGTAACAAAATCGTTTTGCCAGCACCAAGACCTCCTTCAATGGTTGCTAAAACACCCGTTTCCCCTACTTCTACAAAAGGAATAGCTAAGGCTAGTAGTTCTTCTTTAATTCGCTTAATCGTTTCATATTCTTTTAAACTTGCTTCAGGGTATTGATGAAAATGACGTCTTAAATGGATTATCCATTCCTTTTCTGTAGCAATAGCTTCTTGGATTGTTTGAATCGTTGTTGTACTCATTATAAATGCCTCCTTTATTTTTTACCAAATGTTTCCCAGGCTGGAACATTGGCGCCTTTTGATGTTTCTGCAATGACCTTTTTCGTTTCTTCTTGTTGATATTCTTCTACAACTTTTTGATAAAGTTTATTCTCTTGATCTTCTTCTCGGGCCACGACAATGTTCACATAAGGTTTCGCTTTTTCGTTTACAGGTTCTAAGAAAATAGCATCTTTATCTGGTGTATACCCAGCATCGACAGCCATGCCGCTATTAATCACTGAAGCATCGACATCTTGTAAAGCACGCGCTGTTTGCGTAGCATCTAATTCAGTTATTTTCAATTGGCGTTTATTTTCAGTAATATCACTGACAGTCGGTAGTTGCTGTTTCGCAGGATCAACTTTTATCAGTCCTGCAGTTTGTAATAAAATTAACGCCCGCCCACCATTCGTTGGGTCATTAGGAATAGCAATTTCTCCGCCGTCTTTAATTTTCGTGATATCTTTCAATTTATTAGCGTAAATTCCCAATGGTGCATTGACTGTATTGCCAATTGATACTAATTTCGTCCCATGTTCTTTATTGTAATTGTCTAAAAAGATTTGATGCTGAAAGGCATTTAAATCAATTTCTTTTTCTGCTAATGCTGCGTTTGGTTGCGTATAGTCTGTAAATTCTACCAATTGTAGATCAATATTTTTCTTTTTCAAACGCTCTTTGACCGATTCCCATTCATCGTTTTTTGTTCCTACAACGCCTAGTTTAACAGTTTCTGTCTTAGTATCCTTCGCAGTCCCCGATGCACAACCTGCAATCGTAAAAGCTAATACTCCAATAAGTCCAATTAATTTACTAAATTTTTTCATTTGTCATTTCTCCTTTTTCTAATGTGATGTTTTTTTGATTAATTGATTACTAATGGCTTGACTGATAAATACCATAATTAAAATAATTAACGTGGCCATAAATGTCACATCGGTTTGAAAGCGATTGTAGCCTCGAGTAATCGCTAAGTTGCCCAGACCACCAGCCCCAATCGCTCCTGCCATGGCTGTTAATCCAATTAAATTAATAATTGTCACCGCTGAAACACGAATAATACTTGGTAACCCTTCAATTAGATAAACCCGAAAAATAATCCCTAAGGGACTCGTCCCCATAGCTTCTGCCGCTTCGATAACGCCAGGATCCACTTCTAATAACGCATTTTCAATTTGGCGCGCGAAGAACGGGATTACGCCAATAACTAATGGGACTAACGCTGCGGTTGTACCAATTGTCGTTCCTGCCAAAATTCGTGTTAATGGTTGAATCAGTGCGAGCATAATGATGAAAGGAATAGAGCGGCAAACATTAATAATTTTTTCTAAGACACTATACAGGGGTGGATTTTTCAAAACACCACTGGGGCCAGTACTGACAAGCACGACACCCAACAAGACTCCTAACACACCAGCAATCAATGCTGTCCAAAAAACCATGTATACTGTTTCCCATGTACTTTGAAGAAATTCTTGTTTTAATTGGACAACATTCGGAAAATATTTCTCAAATAATTGATACATTCTCAGTTCACTCCTTTTTTAAATCACCTGTAAATTCTGCTTTTTCTTCGTTTGCTGATAGGTTTTCAAAACATTGGTTCGCACGCCTTGTTTCGCTAAATAAGTAAGGGCTTGTTGACGCTGGGCCTCATCACCAGAAAGCACCACAATTAAATGACCAATAGGAACGTTTTGAACAATTTCGACATTACCATAAAGGATATTCGTATACACCTGATATTGGCTATACAATTGTGCAATTAATGGCTCGTTCGTTTGATCTCCCACATAAGAAAATTCAATTAATTCTTGATTTTTATCTAAATCAGCTAATTTAGGATGTTCAAGAATCGTGGTTAATGCTTGGTCAATATGAGTTGCTGTCCGAATAAAATCTTTGGTTAAAGGTTGTTGGGGTTGACTAAAAATCGAAACAATATCGTTTGATTCGACAACGCAGCCATTTTCCATCACCGCGACTTTATTACAAATTTCTTTAACCACTTGCATTTCATGGGTGATTAAGACAATCGTCAAGTTCAGTTCTTGATTTAACTTTTTTAACAAAGCTAAAATCTGTCCTGTTGTTTTTGGATCTAACGCACTCGTCGCTTCATCACAAAGTAAAATTTCAGGATCATTTGCTAAAGCGCGGGCAATCGCAACCCGCTGTTTTTGCCCTCCTGATAGTTGACTGGGGTAAGCGTCCCGTTTTTCACTTAGTCCAACTAGCTCTAATAAATGGCTGATTTTTTGACGCCGTTCACTTTTACTTAGCCCAGAATATTTTAATGAAAAATCGATATTACTAAATATGGTCCGCTCTTTCATCAAATTAAAATGTTGAAAAATCATTCCAATCTTTTTTCGTTGTTGTCGTAATTCCTTTTTAGAAAAAGTTAAAATATTTTCTTTGTTAATAATAACGGTGCCCGCTGTTGGTCGTTGCAATAAATTAATTACCCGTACTAACGTACTTTTTCCAGCACCGGAATACCCAACGATTCCGTAGATATCCCCTTTATCAATCGTCAAAGAAACATCTTGGACAGCCTGAATTTCTTGTTTTTTTTGTTGAAATGTCACACTGATATTTTTTAGTTCAATCATTCTTTATCCCCCTTCATTCTTACCAACCTGCATTTTTTCACAAAAAAGAAAAAAGCATCCTCAACGACACAACTCGAGTTGTATCGTTGAGGACGCTTTTTTGCGTGTTACCACCTCATGTTCAGAATTTGCTCACACAAATTCCCTTTTCAAGTACGGAACAATATGTTCGATACCCTAGCTCGATAACGGGAGCACCCGTCGCCGCCTTGTGTTTAACACTCGGAGCGCTTGCTCAATAGCCATTTTCCAAAACGTCTTTGTCACCTATTCTCAGCTACCTAGGCTCTCTGTTAGACAAATCAAGTCTTGTACTTACTATATCACTGCTTTTTTATTTCTATTCATTTTAAACTGATTTTCGTTTATTTTCAAAATCAAACAGACTAGAGTTCCTACCCCTTCAAGCATCGAGTAATCGCAGATAATAGCTGCTCTCTCTCTTTGCATCAGTCGTAGTGCCCAACAGGATTTGACTGTGGCGAGAATCGTAGGAACATTTTCGTGCAAATGATACAACCTGCCCTCCGGTCACCTTGTACTGTTCATCACTTACAAAGGCCATACTGCGTCGAGTAATCGCAGACAGCATCTACTCTGTCGCTTCGCGCCAGTCGTAGTGATTCACAGCAAAAAGCCCTTCACTAGCGTTTTGCTAGTAAAGGGCGAATGATTCGCGGTACCACCTTTTTTCGAAATATAACTGATTCTTTATATCTCATCTCTTATCCAAGTCTTTATTAACTTGGTGCACATGGTAACGGGTGCTTAGCCGAAATTGCTTACTTATCAGCAATTTATTCTCAGAGGCCATCTTCAACTTTTCTGAACCTTGTCCCTTTTCACCAATCAGGACTCTCTTTTGAAGGTCATCAAAATTTACTCTTCTCTTCAACGAATGAATAGTTATCTGTGATGTTGATTTACACTTTACTAGAGAAAAAAGAGATTGTCAACAGTTTTTCTTAGAAAAAAATCATTTTTCTTTTTTTACGAAAGAGCAATTGACAAACTTTCGTCTATACGTTATTCTATTTCTTGTGCACGAGATTTGTACGATTTTTCAAAAGGAACTTTGACGATTACTCGTCGCAGTGTAGCCTTTGAAAATGAACTCTATGGGTTTCACTTCGTTGCAATCCTCGAGTTAGTTTAGCCTTTGAAAGTGCCGCCTTAGCTCAGTTGGTAGAGCACCACCATGGTAAGGTGGGGGTCGCCGGTTCAAGCCCGGCAGGTGGCTTTTTGGTAAAATCCCAACTCTTTAATAAAGAGTTGGGATTTTTTTGTTTTGCCTACCCTTAGTGTTCTGTCAAGATGAGAAAATAACAAAAGCAATTTCTTCATTCCACTCGTTATGGTATATTTTAATTGTTAAATAATTATTGGAGTGGAGTACAATCATGAAACAATTACCTACAGAATCAAAAAAATTTGATTTAAAGAATTGGTGTATTGAAAATAAAGCCTATCTTCTATTGATCATTTTAATTTATCAAGTGGCAGTTTTATCCATCGGCATTATCAATTTCCCTTACTTAGATGATAATGCTCGCCAAGTCGCTGGAATGACAGATTTTGGTACGACTTACGCACGTTGGGGCAGTGAATTTCTCTCATGGTTTGTTCAAGGAAGTCGTCATTTGACAGATCTGGGCTTGACCACACCGATTCTAACAGGTCTTATCTTATCTCTCACAAGCATACTGGCAATTTATATCATCAATGACCAAAAAATTAGCTGGGGTTCCTCTTTAGTAGCTACTTTAATTGGCCTCAATCCTTGGTTCCTCCAATGTCTTAGTTTCAGGTTTGATAGTCCCTATATGGCATTGAGTATTTTTTGTTCGTTTCTTCCTTTTTATTGGTGGCAGCGTAATTCTTTTACGTTTTTCTTGGTTTCTGTCTTTTCACTGTTTGTTATGTTTAATACTTACCAAGCCTCGTCAGGAATTTATATAGTTATCGTCTTATTCCTTACTTTCAAGCAGTTACTTGCTGGAGAAAATTTCATTGCTCTTTGTAAAAAAGTCGCACTTGCTGCTATCGCTTATCTACTTTCTATAGTCAGCTACCTTATCGAGTTAAAATTTGTACCTTCCGCAACAAACAACATTGGGGGCAGTCAGGCCTTACCAAGTTTCCACGATATTCCCAGTGTGGCTTATCAAAATAGTTACCATTATTTTTCAGAGCTATTGAACCAGAGTAATCGTTTATGGCTTTTATTACTGCTCCTACTGCTTGTTTTATTTTTTATTAGTCATCTATCAAATAGCAAAATCAACTTGGGCTTAAGTTTCCTTTATTGTATCTTGTATTTAGGACTTGCTTCTCTCTTAAGTTTTGGTATTTTTATTGTCTATTCAAGAAATATCGCAGGTGATGCGCCTCGCTATATTTACGGATTTGCTGTTTTCGTTACAATCAGCATGTTAAGTTTATTTAACAATCGACAAGTGAAAGCAATTTATCTAACTTCGTTACTTGTGGCCAGCTTGTTATCTTATTATATTTTATCGTTTGTTTTGGTGTATTCTTCCACATTAAACTATCAAAAAGAAGCATTCAATCGCCAAGCAGCTGTTTTAACAGATGATTTAAAAAATGTTGTAACAAACGAACGAAAAAAAGTTTATTTAAATACGTTTTTCAAAAATTCAACTGTTTATGCTAATACAAGTCGAAACTACCCAATTCTTTCAAAAATCGTGCCACCAAATGACGGTCTATATTTCCCTAATTACGTTTGGTTCAATACTTCATCGAATTTAGGAGTAGAGATGGCACCACTGACCGATACGGATATGTCTAAAAATCAAAAAGTAGTAAGTAATCACTTTTATGACATTTATACAAACAACAAAGAAATATTTGTATTTATGAAATAATTTGTTCCATCCAAAAACACTTCTTTTGCAATAAACGTGACTGTATGGTTTGATTAAGATGGATTAAGTATTCTTTTCGGGTACATTTATTACTTCCTGAAACTTGTTTATTTCCCATTTTTCTTATGAAGTAACAAAATTTTTGAGAAAAAACAGCTCGTTTTCTATGTTATGATAGAGAAGTGAAAATCACCAGAAAGGTTGTTGCGGACTATGAGAACTCGTCAGAAAAAATTATTTTTATTTTCAATGATTTTATGGTTAGTTGAATTTTTAATTACACGGATTTCTGATTCTTTTCCAGGAGCAACGCCATTGTTCGTTGTGATTTGCTTGATTCAAGGAATTCTTTTTACTTATTTCTGTCTTGCTTTTTTCTATTATCCGCAATAATCAGTCAAGAAAAGCAATTAGAGCAGATTCAGCAAATTTCTGAAACCGAAAAAATGGCACGTCCTCGTTTTTAGGACGTGCCATTTTTTAAAGCATTATTTGTGTAAATGCCGTTCGTATCGCCTGTTGAACATTTTGAACAGCATCGATTTGATGACCTTTTGCTTCAGTCAATTCTTTTTCAATATATTTAGGATAGTAGGTTGCCAAATAACCCAAGACCCAGATAGTTGGATCTGAAATAACCGTCTCTGCTAATGGATACAAATAGGCAAGATGCAACCGAATTTCTTCTTCCAAATGCTGCAGCATAATTGGATCATCATTTTCTAAACGATTCCTAAGTTCAGTATAAATTTCGGAATAGATCGGCGTATTTAACGGTCCAGTTTTTCCTTCTAGTAAGACTGTCTGAGGCTGATTGTCATACCAAAGAAAAGTCAGTGGTTCTGAAAATTGCAACAGTGCTAATTCTTCAATGAACCATTCCCGAGCAAAATAACTAAGTGCTTGGTTCATAACTAAATCTTTTGCGACTTCCACAAATACTGGTTTAGGCAAATATAAACTGGTTTTAATGTTCGCTAATTGTTGATAAACGGGCAATTGATCGCTTACTAACAAGTTCCTTTTAATTGCTTGAATTTGCTGCGTTTCTAATTGTTGATACGCCTCTTCCACTTGCATTAATTGCTGTTCTAACGTTTTTTGTTGTGCTAGCGTTATTTTTTTAGTTTGAAGTAATTGCTTCAATAAAATATACCCTTCAATAAAGCGACGACTTTGACTATAAATTTGCATATAAATTGCCGCTGTTTCAAGGTTCTCAAAATAAGACTCTTGGAACGCTTCTGCCAATGCTAGTGCTTCGTCAGCTTCACCCATTTCCAACAATAATTGGACAATTTTTTGGTTTACTGGCGGCGTTTGTTGTAGCTGATAGGCTTGTTGAAAATTTTCTAAAGCGGCGATCTGATTATGTTCTACAAGTGCTTCTTCTCCTTGTGCAATAAAACGTTCATAGTTTTTTGGAAATTCATGAATGGTACTCATATCTAACCTCCTTTATTTCTTATTTAAAGCAGATGAGCCTGGGACAAAAATCACTTTGGATTTTTGCTCCAGGCTCAAAACCTGATAACCGGCGGGAACAGAACCAACACTACGCGTTGCTCGGAGCTAAACGGTTCTGTCCCGACCTCGATTTTAACTATTCAAACGGACTTTTTTAGTAAAGATTACGAATAATAATTGCCGTTTCTAGGTCGCCCTCAGCGTTCATCTTCTCCGCCTTTTCTTCTAAACTATACCCAGCAAAACTTTCGTTTGTTAAAACATCTGCTACTGTAAATTTAGCAACTTTTTCAATACTGACCGCATCTGGGGCTACTTCTTGCACGCTATCCCAGCCTGTATCAATAAAGACCTTTGTATCTTCTGTAATCGCTTCGTTTGCTTCTAACGCCTGCATAATTTCTTTTAACTGTGCATACGTCATAACCTCGACTTGATTTTCCATTTAAACGCCTCACTTCGTCCATTCCTTTTAAGGATTAGGTTTTAATTTTAGACTTTTTCTTTAATCGTTTTTAATGCGTGGTATAAGGCATATTTCATCGGTTTGGCTTTCCATTGGAAATTGCCCATTAATTCTTCGACATGACCGCCAAAGGATTGTTTGAATTTAAGAACCCCATCACTTCCATCAAAGACACCGTCAACGCCATAAAAATTATATTTGGGAATGTTATTTTCTACTGTGTAAGTTAACATTTTATGTTGAATTAAATACGGTGCATAGTATTGTTTATATTTTTCATACGTACCACTAAACAAGTAAACCACTTCTTGTGGATGAACAATGAATAAGGCGCCTGCTAAAATTTCAGGTTCATCTGATGTTTTCATTTCTTTAGCCTCGTCAATCCGTTTGCGCACGGTACGAACTTCATCTTCAAATTCACGTTTCTGGTTATTTTTTTTACGGCTTTTAGGATTAGCAATTAACGCTTCATTGACTTCGTTGAGCGTCTCTTGTAATTTGCGTAATTTCTCATGAAGATTTTCTAAATAAGTAGCAAAGTTTAGTTCCGCCACCATAAATTTCGCTCGTTCGCCAAACTCTTCATAAACAGCTTGGTAATAAGCTAAATCCTTATCTTCAAAATTACGCCGTGCACTTGTTTCTTCCGTTAATTTCTTAAAGAGAGGTAGCTCTTCGTAACGAAGTTCTCGGGTTGTTACTCCGTATTCCCATGTTTTCTTGATATCATATTTAGCATCTTTTCCATAAGATTTCCAAAGCTCTTCTTCTGTTAATCCAGCCATATCTTTGACAAACAGCCAACGTGGCGCGCCATCAAAATTGTGCACATCAAATCCTTGGTGTTCAAAACCAATTGATGTGAAATAGTCAAATGTTTCTTGATTGACCTTTTCAACTTCACCGCCATTAAAATCACGTAAACAAATTTGTTTATTTGGAGTAAAGGTTAAATAAAGGCCATCATTTTTTTTCACATATTTTTTTAAGCCTGTGAAAAAGGCTTCTACACATTTTTTATCTGTATAATCCATCAAAATCCCGCCGTCAATGTCGAAAGCATAACCAATTTTGACTTTTTTCTTGCTTAGGATACACGCAGCAATTAGTTGGCCTTCTCGTTTGACGCCAACGTATTCACAATGCCAGCCACGTCGTTCCAATAAATGTTTCATTTCGGGTGTTTCTAAAAAGTTACCTGCAGGATGTGTCATTGCAAAGGTAGTAAATTCTTGTTCAGTTAATGTACTAAACTGATCCATATCAAACAACTCACAATCTTTTTTTGTTAAATAAATTAGCACTTTTCAGCTTAACCTACTTTTTGCTTTCTTTCAAACAAAGTTACCTCACTGGCTAATTCTTATTTTTCGGTTCTTATTAATTATATCTAATTTTGCTAAAATGCAAACAGTTTTCAACGGAAAAAAAGAATTTCTTTGGAATCTTTCATTTTTGACTGAATATCTTTCTTTTATAAAAAATATCTGAGCGTGGGACAAAAATCACTTTGGATTTTTGCTCCACGCTCAAAAACTTATAAACGGCGGGAACAGAAGCAACACTACGCGTTTCTCGGAGTTAAACGCTTCTGTCCCGACCTCAGATATTAAAACTTATGAAAACCCGTTGAACATCTTTCTCTCAGGTTCTTGATTTACTCAACAGTTACACTTTTGGCTAAGTTCCTTGGTTTATCAACATCGTAGCCTCTTTGTAAGGTTGCATAGTACGCTAATAATTGGCCTGGAACAATGCTAACTAAGGCAGAAAGTAACGGATGCACATCTGGAATAATCAGTTGGTCCTGTGGTTTTGCCAAGGATTCCAAGGCAATCACAATATTTCTTGCTCCACGACTTTCGACTTCCTTTAAATTGCCTCTTGTATGGGCTGCGACTTTGGCATCTGTCACAATCCCAATCACAGGTGTTCCTTCTTCAATTAAGGCAATCGTTCCATGCTTCAATTCACCTGCCGCAAAGCCTTCTGCTTGAATGTAGGAAATTTCTTTCAACTTCAAGGCCGCTTCCATCGACACATAATAGTCGACTCCTCGCCCGATATAGAAGGCATTTCGAGTATACGTCAGATAATCTTCCACCAAGGCTTTCATTTGTTGTTTTTCATCAATCAAGGTTTCCATGACAGCTGCTACCACGCTCAATTCGTGAGCCACATCAAATGAGACGGCCGCTAATGTTTGGCGTTCTTCACCAATTGCTTTTGCTAAAATAGCTAAGACAGCGATTTGAGCAGTATAAGCTTTGGTGGAAGCGACAGCAATTTCTGGTCCTGCGTGTAATAACAAGGTATCGTCCGCTTCACGTGATAATGTTGAGCCAGCAACATTTGTTAATGTAAGTGATGAATGCCCTAATTCATTAACCTGTACCAGTACTTGACGACTATCCGCCGTTTCACCACTTTGACTTAAGAAAATGAAGAACGGTTTTTCAGATAAAATAGGCATGTTGTAGCCAAATTCGCTTGATAAATGAACTTCCACAGGAATACTGGCAATCGTTTCAATTAAAGATTTTCCGACCCAACCTGCATTATAACTTGTTCCACAAGCAATAATGTAAATTCGGTCACATTGATTAATTTTTTCAAGTAACGCCTCATCTAAGGTCACTTTTTCACCTTGAGTATACGCTTGAACAATTTTGCGCATCACTGCAGGTTGTTCATCAATTTCTTTGAGCATATAAAACGGATATGTTCCTTTTTCAATGTCATTTAAATCTAATTGCGCTTCAAAAGGTTCTCGGTTGATTACTTGTCCTTCTGGCGTTTCGATTACTACTTTGTCCGCTGTAACAGTTACAATTTCACCATCAACAATCTCAACAAATTGATTGGTTTCTTTAATCATCGCCATCGCATCACTACAAATAACATTAAAGCCTTCACCTAGACCGATAAGTAACGGGCTTTTATTTTTCGCTACGTAGATAGTATTGGGGTCCATTTTATCCATTAATGCAAAAGCGTATGAACCTTTAATTTCGGCTAAAGCCGCTTTAAAAGCATCTTTTGTTGAAAAACCATTTTCAGCAAAATGAGCAATTAATTGAACGACGATTTCAGTATCTGTATCACCAATTAAGTGAGCACCACTTAAAAATTGTTCTTTTAATTCTTCAAAGTTTTCAATGACACCATTATGCACTAATGCAAAGCGTTGATCGCTTGAAACATGGGGATGTGCATTGGCGACAGTTGGTTCGCCATGAGTGGCCCAACGAGTATGACCAATACCAACTGTTCCATCGATTTCTGGCGTTAATTTTGCTGCTAAATCGGCAATGCCCCCAACTGCCTTAACTACATGGGGCTGTTGGCTTTGATCATTCACACAAATCCCAGCAGAATCATAACCTCTATATTCCAATTTTGTTAATCCTTGAATCAAACTTTCCGTGACATTTTCTTTTCCAATCATTCCGACAATTCCACACATAATGCTAATTCCTACTTTCCAATTGAAATTCTGTATTTACTAGCTCCTGTTTAACTAGCAAATCCCATTATATGTTTCTACCTGCGTGATAACCGCTTTGTTCTAACTTCACAATTAGTTTTTCTTTGTTATCTGTAGAGTGCAGTCCCTAGAGCCACCCGCCGAATCTTCGATAAGCTCTCTCCTCGTCACCTGAACGTTCAGGTCTGGCGCTATCCGATATTGGTCTATATACCTCCTTTGTAAACATATTCCGTAGAAACATAAACAATAATACAATTAAAAGTAGGTACTTGTCAACAAAAATCTAAAAAACTAAAATTGGTCTAGTTCTTTAAAGTTGTAAAAAAAGAATCTAGTACACTCATAGTAAGAGAAAGTACTAGATTCTTAATAATAAAAAAATATCCGTTCTATTTATAGAACCTTATCAATTTGTTATTTATTGGAATGGATTATAAAAACGACCACCATTCACATGGAATAACCAGAAACTGATTCCTAATAAGCATAAGGCAAGTATCATTACCGAAAAATCACGCAGATGAAAAGGTTGTTGCGCATACCACGTTCGATTTTTCTTTTGACCAAAACGCCTTAATTCCATAGCGGTACTCACAGTTTCAATTCGATCTAAACTAGATAGGATTAAGGGTAAAACGATTTGTGCTACGCCTTTGATTCGTTGGCCTAACCGTCCCTTTTTAGACATCTCATACCCTCGCGCTTGTTGTGCTAAAGAAATATTAAAAAAATCTTCTTGGATATCGGGAATATAACGAATAGCCAGCGCTACTGCATAACTAATCCGATAACTCACACCAATTCGATTCAAGCTGGAGGCAAATTCACTAGGATTTGTTGTTAATAAAAAGATTAATGCCAACGGAATCGTACAGAAATATTTTAAAACTAAATTAAATTCATAAAATAATTCTTCTTGTGTCAAAGTAAACCGTCCGATTCCTTCCCAAATCACGGTACGTGATTGATATAAATCAACCCCATATTCAGGTGCAAAAAGGTAAACCGTTAAAATATTTAACAAAGAAAAAATAGCAATAAATTTAATAACAAAAGATATTTGATGCCATTTAATATTTGATAATTTTAACAAAACAAGCGAAACCACAGACATTCCTAACAGATAACGAGTATCATACGTGGTCATACAAGCCACAGAGACAACGATTAAAAAGACTAATTTGCTTGTGCCGTTTAAGCGATGAATCCAGGTTGAATCAGGATGATAGCCTAACATTTGTCGTTCACTCATCCAAAACGCACCTCACGATCGTAAGCAACAAATTTTTCCGTAAATAGCAAGGGATTTTCCAAGCCTAACGCTTTAGCAAAGGTAAACAAGCTCGTTTCTTTTAAAGAAGCCGCTTGAATTAATTTTTCATCTGTTAAAACAGCAACTGGAGTCGCATCTGCTAGTAAACGTCCATCACAAACTACTAACGCACGTGTTGTATATTCCAACATTAAATGCATATCGTGAGTGATCATTAAAATAGTCACACCTAAGCGGTTCAATTCTTCTAAAAATGTCATCATTTCTGTATAATGTTTAAAATCTTGCCCAGCTGTTGGTTCATCTAAAATTAATAATTCAGGTTCTAAAACTAAGATCGATGCAATAGTTACCCGTTTTTTCTGCCCAAAACTCAATGCGGAAATCGGCCAGTTCCGGAAGGGATACAGCCCACAAATATGTAAAATATTCGTCACACGTTCCTCAATTTCTGCTTGTGGCACATCTCGTAAAACTAATCCTAAAGCTACTTCTTCAAAAATCATTTTTTTAGAAATCATTTGATTGGGATTTTGCATCACATAACCAATTTTATCTGCACGTTCTTTGATTGAATAATTGGAAAAATCCTGTCCTTCCCATAAAATCTTGCCCGATTGAGGCGTGATGAACCCGCAAATTATTTTAGAAAGTGTAGACTTCCCGGCACCATTTTTTCCTACAATGCTGATCATTTCTCCATGATGAATAGTTACTGAGAAGTCATCTAACACTTTTTCACCGTGACGATCATATTGATAGGACACTTGTTCCAAACGTAATAGTTCAGCTCCTTTGACTGCACTAACTGAACTAGGTTGGACAGACCACTGTGTCATTTTAGGCAAAACTGTTTCGCCTGATACTTCGGCTAATTTGTCTAAATGACTAACTTGTGTTAAATCAATCCCAGCATATTTCATGGCTGTAACGTACAAAGGTTCACGAATCCCTTGTTGGGTCAACGTATCTTGACGTAACAATTCATCTGGCGTTGTATCAGAAATAATTGTGCCCTCATTCATGACAATAATTCGATCAACTGATTCGCAAAGAACGTCCTCTAAGCGATGTTCTATTATTAAAACAGTCGCTTTTGTTTCTTGTTGAATGGTGTCAATCAAAGTCATTGTTTCTTGTCCCGCTCGTGGGTCAAGATTAGCCAAAGGTTCATCAAAAAGTAAAATTTTTGATTGGTTAATTAGAACGCCCGCCATAGATACACGTTGTTTTTGACCACCTGACAAATCTTGTGGACGGTGTTGTAATAGCTGATTCAGCTCAACAATCTCAGACCATTTGTGGACCGCTTTTTTCATTTCTGCTTGTTCAACTGCATCGTTTTCTAAAGCAAAAGCAATATCCTCAGCAACCGTTAAGCCAATAAACTGCCCATCGGTATCTTGCAAAACAGTTCCTACATCAAAAGACAAATCAAATAGACTTGTTTCTTGGATATTTTTACCAGCAACCGTAGCTGTTCCTTGAATTTCACCTTCATAAATATTGGGAATTAACCCGTTGATACATTGCGCCAATGTTGATTTACCACTACCACTAGGCCCAACGATTAAAACCTTTTCTCCTTCATAGATGGTTAATTGAATCCCCTTTAATGTCGGTTCAGATTGGCTATGATATTGAAAGGAAAAATTATTAAAAGTAATGATTGGTTTTTTCATTCGGCCTCACCCCAGTTTCTCCATAAAAGAAAGGGTCTGAGCATTAGCAAAGTAATTACTAGGGCAGACCCTTAACCATTTAAATTATTTCGACAGTTTCTTAATCTTTCGATAAACTGCCTTTCTTTGTTCTTGTTGATGCATAAGCTTTCATCAACAATGTTCCAATAATCCCCACAGCGACAATATTTGAAACAGTCGCGAATACGCCTTGTGTAAATACTTTACTTGCGGGTTCACTATAAATCAAAATATCCAAGCTAGGCGCGATTAAGCCCCAAACGACGATATTACCAAACGCTTGGAAAATATTGAAACGCACCATGTCATTTGTTGTAAATTCACCATGTTGAAGATCCATTTTACGACCAGCGAAGCCAAAAATAATACCAATAATTCCTGAACAAATAATCCAGCTCCACCAAGCGCTACCATACGTGGTAAAATCTTTTAATGTGTGACCGATCAAACCAATTAGCCCTCCAGCTACTGGTCCAAAAACAACTGACATTAAAGCAAGAAATGGATACGACGTTTCTAAGTTCGTATTAGGAATCCCAGTTGGAATCACAACGAATCGACCTAAAATAACAAAAACTGCAGAGCCAATTCCAATTGCTACAATTGTCTTGACGGACATTTTTTCTTTCATTTCGCTCCTCCATTCTATAACTCCATTGATTTACAGCCGCTCCCTTCTTGATTTTATCAAATAAAAAAAGAAGATACGCGGTGCATCTTACTTCTAAAATAGTACCCTTTTAACCGCTCTATGTCAATGATAGACGGAGCTTATTAGCTATTTTCTTTTTTTGATTTCCAACAAAGAAACCAGACACTTAACGCAAGCTAGCATTAAGTGTCTGGTTTCTAATTGGTTCTTATTCAACGCCGATTTCTGCACGTACTACTTCAGCAATTTTATCAACGTAATAATCAACTTTTTCTTGTGTTGGCGCTTCGGCCATCACACGTAACAATGGTTCTGTTCCAGAAGGACGAACTAAAATACGACCTTCGCCATTCATTTCTGCTTCTGCTTGTTCGACAACTGCTTTGATTGCCGGAACTTCCATTGCACCATTTTTATCTGTGACACGAATATTGACTAATTTTTGTGGATAAATCGTCACTTCATCCGCTAATTCAGATAATTTTTTGCCCGTTTGCTTCATAACATTCAACAATTGAATCCCTGAAAGCATGCCATCACCTGTTGTGTTGTAATCTAAAAAGATCATGTGACCAGATTGTTCGCCACCAAAATTGTAATCATTTTTACGCATTTCTTCTACAACATAGCGGTCACCCACTTGCGTTACCACATCTTTTAAGCCAATTTCTTCTACAGCTTTATGGAAACCTAGATTACTCATCACTGTTGTAACAATTGTATCTTTTTTTAAACGTTTTTTCTCAGCTAAATATTTAGCACAAATATACATAATTTTATCACCATCGATAATTCGTCCTAATTCATCGACTGCAATAATTCTATCACCGTCGCCATCGAAAGCCAAACCAGCATCTGCGCCTTTTTCAACAACCATTTCTGCCAAAGCTTCAGGATGAGTGGAACCCACACCATCATTGATATTCAATCCATTAGGACTTGTTCCCATTGTATAGAAATCTGTCTCTAAATCCGCGAAGACACGATTGACTGCTGTTGCAGTTGCTCCGTTGGCCGCATCTAAACAAACAGTCATATCTGCTAAATCGCCAGGAATACTTTGAACTAAAAATTGCGAATATTTTAGTAAGCCTTCTGGAAATTCATCTAATGAGCCTAAGCCTTCTGCAGAAGGTCTTGGTAAGGTGTCTTCTTCTGCATCTAACAATGCTTCAATTTCTGCTTCCTGATCGTCTACTAATTTGAAGCCATCTGCCCCAAAAAACTTAATCCCATTGTCTTCCGCAGGATTATGTGAAGCTGAAATCATTACGCCAGCAGATGCTTTTTGTAAACGAGTAAGATATGCTACACCAGGTGTTGAAATCACCCCTAATTGGAAAACTTCAATTCCGACTGATAATAATCCAGCAATCAATGCTTGTTCCAACATCTCACCTGAAATACGTGTATCGCGCCCTACGAGAACACGAGGTTTTCTTGAACTATCTTCATGTTGACTCAACACATAACCACCGTAACGCCCTAATTTAAAAGCTAATTCAGGTGTTAACTCCTTATTTGCAATTCCTCTTACACCATCTGTTCCAAAATATTTACCCATTTTGATTCTCCTTAGTCACTTGATTCTCTGTATTTTCAGTTGAACCAGCAGTTGTACTTTCTACTGTTGATCCCTCACTTGTTGTTTCAGAAGTATTTGATTCTACTTGACTGGATGTACTTGGTTGTACTGCTTGGCTACCTGAGCCAACCGTTGTTGAACTTGCAGGTTCCCCTGAAGTTTCATTTGTATTTGATGACTGTTGTTGATTGTACACGGGGCTCAAAGAAACGTCAACCTCATCTGGTGTAACTACGTATTCTCCATTAATGGGAATAGTCACTGATTGTTTTGTTTCTTTGCGAATATCAGAAATATCTACCGGTACCTCAATTGATTCTAGCGTATCTAAAATTGATTGCGGGCCACTGACCCTAACTTGGTACGTCGATAAACTATAATTGTAATGAGCGATCCCAGCAGGTGGCGTACCTGTCATACTAACATTCAGTGGTACATCTTTCGTTGGCGCGGTTAAGCCTACTGTTACTTTGACTTGTGGTGCTGGATTTTCGATACTTAGGACTTGACCTTTGGCATCTAGCGCTTGGACATTTACCGTTTGTTTAATCGTATCAATTGTTTGTTTGGCACTTGAGACTGGCGCAATCACTTTGTCAATTGCTTTCGCTGTTTCTTCTCCAGTTGTTACTTCTACAGTTTTTGGATCTACAGAAATATTTTTTACTTTGTAGCCTTCTTTTTCAATATTATCAGAAAGTTGTGCTTCTACATCGAATTTTTTTGTTACTCTCTTTTCAATCGTTACAGTCACTGTTTTTGGTTCAATTTCAGCTGTAACAGCTGAACTTAGTCCCCGCACTGTCAAAGGCACTTCCGAAGTCCCTAATGGCAATTTGGTTAAGTCTGCGACCACTTGGAAATTTCGTGTGTCAGCATTTGATTCCATGTTTAATTGAATGCGGTTCGCACTACGTAAATGAACATTCACACTCTCTTCAAATCCAGAGACATAATATTTGTCTTTATCGTATTGGACTTGGACCGGAATATTATTCAATGTTTCACTATACGTTTGGCTTGAACCTGAATTGGAGGGATTATTGCCTGTTGCATTGGCATTAAAAAATAACAACAATGCAAACAGCAATGAAAGCAAACCATTAAACCAGCTTTTTTGGGAGGCTTTTCTCATTTGCGTTTAACCCCCTTTGTTACATCATCGATAAAATGCTGCAAAGCACTTTTTTTATCTTCCGATGATTCCGAAATTAACTCCTTACGCAAAATTGTTAAATACTCTTCTTGCGTTAGACCAGGAATTAATTCATTGTTCAATGTCAAACTAACGTCACCAGTTTCTTCAGAAACAACAATCGTAATGGCATCACTGACTTCACTGATACCGACTGCGGCTCTATGGCGCGTTCCAAATTCTTTTGGAATTAAATTGCTCTCTGATAGCGGTAAATACGCGCTAGCAACAGCAATTTTTTCATTTTTGATAATCACTGCACCATCATGTAGTGGTGTATTTGGAATGAAAATATTAATCAGTAATTCACCAGTAATATCGGCATCCAAATCAATACCTGTCTCAATGTATTCATCTAAACCGGTATTGCGTTCAATGGTTATCAAAGCACCAATTTTCCGTTTTGACATGTACTGAATGGCTTTGTCAAAGGCCTGAATAATACGCTCATCTTCTTGTTGCGCACCTTTATTCGGGCGGAAAAACGAACTTCTCCCTAGATGTTCCAGCCCTCTTCGCACTTCTGGTTGAAAAATAACAACCGCGGCGATTACACCATACATGATGACTTGATTCATTAACCAAGATAATGTATGTAGACCAATTATCTCACTTAGAATGCGGATAATGATAAAAACAGCGACACCTTTTAATAGTTGGACTGCTTTTGTTCCACGAACAAGCATGATTAATTTGTAAACGAGGTACCATACGACTAGGATATCTATGATATTGATAACAAAATCCTTAGATAAGAAATCCGTTGAGATGACTTGCTGCCAATAATTCAAATCTAATAATTGATTCAATTGAAACGACATCATACCCCTCACTTCTCTCTCAAGATTTCCTAACAAGTATACCACATTATTTTCTTTCATCACAGAACGCAAGCGGAAACATCAAAAAAATTTAGGAACTTTTTCAAATAACTTGAAATTTTTCATCAAAAAATCGCATTTCTAACTAAAAAACGTGTCCAAGCAAAAAGCTCAGACACGTTTTTTTGATTTCTATTTAATCTTGCTCACGTTGTTTTCTCTTGGCTGCTCGTTCTGCGCGGCGGGCAGCCCTTCTTGCTTCCGCTTCCGGATCAACTACGCGTTCTTTTTTCACTCGTGGCTTCTCGTTCTCTGGCGCAGTTATTTCTGGTTCACTTTGTTTTTCAAGTTTTGCTCGAATTTTTTCTTCTTGACCAGCTAAACGAGCATAATTATAGAACCGTCTCTTAGCATCATTAATTGTTTTATTAAATAACAATTCCGCTGTATCTGGTTGACTAGATTCTAAGGACGCAAAGCGAACTTGTTGGCGCATAAACTCTTTCATTAATGAAAAATCTGGTTTTTTGAAATCCAGTGTCATTGGTTCTTTGCCTTTTTCTCGCAATAATGGATTATAGCGATATAAAGACCAGTAACCTGAATGAACTGCGTCTTTCGCTTCTTTCAACGTTTGACTCATCCCACCTGCTAAACCATGTGTAATACATGGTGTATAAGCAATAATAATCGATGGTCCAGGGAATTTTTCCGCTTCTTCAAAAGCTTTAATCGTCTGCATTTGGTTTGCACCTGAGGCAATTTGAGCGACATAGACATTTTCATAAGTCATTGCCATCATCCCTAAATCTTTTTTAGAGGCATATTTCCCACTGGCAGCAAATTTCGCAATCGCTGATGCAGGAGTTGCTTTGGAAGTTTGGCCACCTGTATTGGAATAGACTTCATTATCTAAAACTAACATATTTACATCCGCGCCACTAGCTAACACGTGGTCAATACCGCCGTAGCCAATATCGTAAGCCCAGCCGTCCCCACCAATCATCCACTGACTTGGTTTGACAAAAAGATCTTGATCGTCATAAATTGCTTCCAATAAAGGTTGATTTGTTTTTTCTTCAAGCAAAGCTGCACGTAATTTAGCTGCACGTTGTTGCGTACCTTCACTTTCGGACAGATGTGCTATCCAATCTTCCATCAATAAACGTAAAGAATCACTGGCTACAGAAAAAGCTTCGGTCATTTTACTAGCTAAACGTTCGCGACGCGCTTGCGTTGCTAACAACATGCCGTAACCAAACTCGGCATTATCCTCTAAAAGAGAATTTGACCAAGCTGGACCTTGTCCTTGTTCATTCGTAGTGTAAGGTGTCACACCCGCTGCAGCACCCCAAATCGATGAGCAACCTGTTGCATTAGCAATCAGCATTCGGTCACCAAACATTTGCGTCAATAATTTAACATAAGGCGTTTCGCCGCAACCAGAACAAGCACCAGAAAACTCTAATAAAGGTTTATTAAATTGCGAACCTAAAACAGTATTCGGTTTTGCTGGGTTTTCCTTTTGACGTAACGTCATAGCAAACGCCCAGTTCATAGCCTGCTCTTTTTCTTCTTCATAAGGTTTCATTACTAAAGCTTTCCCTTTAGCTGGACAGGCTTCAACACAAAGACCACAGCCAGTACAATCTTTGACTGAGACTTGGATACGATACTTCAAGCCGTCGGCACCACGTAGATCACGCACAATGAATCCTTCTGGCGCTTCAGTCATTTCTTCTTCATCTGCTAAGAATGGTCGTATCGCCGCATGAGGACATACAAAGGCACACTCATTACACATAGTACATCGATCGCTAATCCACTCAGGTACTTCTAATGCAACTCCACGTTTTTCAACTGCCGCAGTTCCCAAAGGCATCCGCCCATCTGTCATCCCATTTTTCGCTAGTGTCGCAACAGATAACGCATTGCCTTCTTGACGATTAATCGGTTCAACAATTTCATGAACAAAATCACTAACATTTTCTGAACGTTTTCGCGGTTGAACTTCAAGCGTTCTCCACTCTGCTGGAACAGGTACCTGATGCAACAATTCAACGGTCTTATCGATTGCTTGAATATTTTTTTCGACAACTTTCATAGACTTATGACCATAACTTTTCAGTGCTTCTTCTTTTAAAATTGGTAACACTTGCTCAAAAGGCATAATTTGCGCTAATTTGAAGAAAGCTGTTTCCATTGCGGTATTAATTCGCCCGCCTAGTCCGACTTCACTAGCTAATTTCACTGCATTGATTGTATAAAACTGAATCTCATTTTCAGCTAGATACCGTTTTAATTGATTGGGTAAAAATCGTGCTAGTTGTTCATCATTCCAAATGGTATTTAAGAGGAAAGTACCGCCTTTTTTTAACCCTTTTACTAAATCATAAGTATGCAAATAAGCGGCTGTATGACAAGCCACAAAATCAGAATGTTCAATGAGGTACGTTGAACGAATAGGCGTCTCGCCAAAACGTAAATGAGAAACGGTCAACCCGCCTGATTTTTTTGAATCATAATAGAAAAATCCTTGTGCATACTTGTCTGTATGATCACCGATAATCTTAATTGCTGACTTGTTCGCCCCTACTGTCCCATCAGAACCAAAGCCCCAAAATTTAGCTTGATAGGTTTTCGGATTCGTCAAATCAAGTGGTTTGCCAACTTCTAATGAAGTATAAGTTAAATCATCATCAATCCCAATTGTAAAACGCTTCTTCATGGCAGAACGTTCTTTCATTAATTCATCAAAAACCGCAACAATTTGATTTGGCAGCACATCTTTAGAACCTAAACCATAGCGCCCACCAATAATTGTTGGGCGAATGTCCGCTTCATACATCGCGCTTTGGACATCCAATAATAACGGTTCGCCACCAGCACCGGGCTCTTTCGTCCGATCCAAGACAGCAATTGCTTTAACTGATTGTGGTATTTTTTCAAGAAATGTTTCAACTGGAAATGGCCGATAAAGATGGACATTAAGAAAACCAACTTTTCTTCCTTGTTCTTGTAAATAATCAACCGTCTGTTCAATTGTTTGTGCAACTGAACCCATTGTGACAATCACTTCTTCTGCATCTTCTGCGCCATAATACGTCACCAAATCATAATTGGTTCCCCGTAACCGGTTAATTTCTGTCATATATTTTTGAACAATACCAGGTAATTTTTCATAATAAGGATTTATTGTTTCTCGTTGTTGAAAGTGAATATCTGGATTTTGGTTCATTCCACTAACGGAAGGGTGATTCGGATTCATGCTCCGACGACGGAATTCGGCTAATTTTTCTTGGTTTACTAAGGGTGCTAATTCTTCATAGTCAAGAACTGCCACTTTTTGAATTTCATGACTTGTTCTAAAGCCATCAAAAAAGTTCATAAATGGAACACTCGCTTCAATCGAAGCCAAGTGAGCCACTGGTGCCAAATCCATCACTTCTTGCACACTGCTTTCTGACAACATAGCAAAGCCTGTTTGGCGTGCGGCCATTACGTCTCCTTGATCACCAAAAATATTTAAAGCATTCGTGGTTAAAGCTCGGCTCGCCACATGAAAAACAGATGGTAATAGTTCTCCAGCTATTTTGTACATATTAGGAATCATTAAAAGTAACCCTTGTGAAGCCGTATAGGTCGTGGTAAGCGCGCCTGTTTTTAAAGAGCCATGGACCACGCCGGCAGCACCAGCTTCCGATTGCATTTCGACTACTTTCACAGGTTGACCAAAGATATTTTTCTTACCTTCGGCCGACCACTGATCAACAAGTTCAGCCATTGTTGAACTTGGTGTTATTGGATAAATGGCTGCTAATTCTGTAAAGGCGTAGGAAATATAAGCTGCTGCAGCATTCCCATCCATTGTTTTCATTTTCCGCATGTTTTTCTCATCCTTTATATCTAAAAAATAGAATAGTTGCACGCATATTCTTGTTTATTATAGCGGAATTTCACAAATTATGAAAGATTTTGTCAATTTTTTTGCTTAAAAATAAAAGAGAAATTGAGAAAAAACCACTTTATCCCCTATAAACAAACTATTTAACTGAATTAAAATTACTTTATTTTGTGAAATAGAAATTATCCATTCGTTCACAAACTAAAGAATGAAAGAGGGAGATAAGCGTTTCGACTTATCTCCCTCTTTCTAAACATTAAGATTATTAAAAGTAACAGCTTTTAGTACAACTCCAAATATTGTTCTCTTTCCCATTCAGAAACGGTTTGACGGAAGGCTGCCCATTCCATTCGTTTTGCTTCTACAAAATTGGCAAAAATGTGACGACCTAATGCATCAATCATTACTTGATCTTTACGTAATTCTTTGATGGCATTGTGTAAGGTTGATGGCAAATCTTCAATTTGTGCATGTTGACGTTCTTCCTCATTCATCACATAAATGTTACGATCAACTGCTGGCGGTGGCGTAAGTTCATTACGAATACCATCCAAACCTGCTTGTAATAAGACTGCCATTGTTAAATACGGATTCGCTGAAGGATCGACAGAACGTAACTCTAAACGAGTCGATAAACCACGAGATTCAGGAACTCGAATGAGTGGTGAACGATTTCTGCCGCTCCAAGCTACATAAACAGGTGCTTCATAACCTGGTACCAAGCGTTTATAAGAGTTCACTGTTGGGTTACATACCGCAGTATAGGCACGGGCATGTTTTAATAAACCACCTAAGAAATGATACGCAGTTTGGCTTAAGCCCATCTCTCCTGACTCGTCATAAAAAACATTACCTTCTTCATTAAATAATGACATATTGCAGTGCATACCAGAACCATTAATTCCAAACAAAGGTTTTGGCATAAATGTTGCATGCAAGCCATGTTTGCGCGCAATAGTTTTCACAACTAATTTGAACGTTTGAATATTGTCACAAGCATCAACTACATCAGCATATTTAAAGTCAATTTCATGTTGACCTGGTGCTACTTCATGATGCGAAGCTTCCACTTCAAAGCCTAAACTTTCTAACTCTAAAACAATATCACGGCGACAATTTTCACCTAAATCGGTTGGCGCAAAATCAAAATAGCCACCTTTATCATTCAAATCAGTGGTAATTTCACCATTCTCATCTAATTTAAATAGGAAAAATTCTGGTTCTGGTCCTAAGTTAAACGAAGTAAAGCCTAATTCTTTCATATCTGCTAAGGCGCGTTTTAAATTACCGCGGGGATCTCCGGCAAAAGGGGAACCATCAGGATTGTAAATATCACAAATTAAGCGCGCAACTTTTCCATGGTCGCTTTCCCACGGAAAAATCATCCATGTAGATAGATCAGGGTATAAATACATGTCACTTTCTTCGATACGAACGAATCCTTCGATGGATGACCCATCAAACATCATTTTATTATCTAATACTTTATCTAGCTGACTCACAGGAACTTCAACATTTTTAATTGTTCCCATAATGTCGGTAAACATTAGTCGTAAAAAACGTACGTTTTCTTCTTCTGCAATATGTTTAATCTCTTCTGCCGTTTTGGCTTTTCTTGTCATCGGTCTGATCCCCATCCTTCATTTTTATTGGCTGCTGAAACGTTAAAGCCTTGGTACATTCGATTGGAACGGATTTTGCTGAGTAAGTCCTCCTTGCGAAAGGATTTCGTCGTATAAAATCTGACGAACATCTGCATCGGTTAACGGACGAGTCGCCTCGGCGGTGTTTTTTTGTTCCTCTAATTTCATTTCATACACACGCTTAATCCCTGCCATGTTCAATCCATCAGATAAATAATCTTTAATTTCTAACAAAACATCAATATCATTTAAAGAATACATGCGTCGGTTGCCCTCACTACGTTCTGGATGAATCAATCCCTGTTCTTCATAGTAGCGAATTTGTCGAGCGGTCAAATCCGTTAGTTTCATAACTGTACCAATTGGAAAAACTGACATGGAACGGCGTAACTCTTTTTCTCTCATCTCCATCCTCCTCTCTTAGTTATTTCTTAGAATAACAATAGAATGACAAATTGTCAAGAACTTATGTTAGATTTTCTAACATAAAACAAAAAACCTGATAAATATGGACTTTCCCATCTTTTCATGGCTGATTTTCTCCTGCTAACCAAAAAAATAGAAATGATTTGTTTTTACAAATCATTTCTAATCAACTTACCATTTTTTATTCTTTTTCGGATTCAGCCAGCCATTTAGACTCTTTTTTCGCAAAACCTTTCACGATATACCGATTTTCATTTTCAGCATATTCTTCTGAAATCATTAGTGTCATCCGGCGAAGTTCACTTAATAGTTGTCCGTCAGTTGGGCTAATTTCTAATTGATAAGGCTCGAGTAATTCCATCATTTGGGCACGGATAGCTTGAACCAGTCGTTCTTTATCTTCAGAAATTTTAGTTGAGATCAATACATTGGGAAATAAGGTTGGGACAAATTCTTTGCTGTCCACTTGATCTCTTTTATTATAAACCGTCAAGCACGGAATATTTTCCAACGCTAATTCTTTAATCAATGTTTGAACTGTGCGTTCATGTTGTAACCGATCTGGCGCACTTGCATCCACCACATGGAGCAGTAAATCCATCGTCCGACTTTCTTCCAATGTCGACTGAAAGGCTTCAATCAGTTGTGTTGGTAAATCTTGAATGAAGCCAACCGTATCGGTCAGCGTAACTTCCATGCCTTGAGGCAATTGCCATTTTTTAGTTAAAGGATCTAACGTTGCAAACAATTGATCCTCTGAATAAGTTCCTGCTGTCGTCAACATGTTGAGAATGGTTGATTTGCCAGCATTGGTATAACCAATCAAGCCAATTTGAAATAGTTCTGAATTTTGTCTTTTTTGGCGGCTTCGTTCACGATGAGCAGTGACTTCTTTTAACTCACGACGGATGCCTAAGATTTTATTCCGAATGTGTCGGCGGTCCGACTCTAATTTCGTTTCACCAGGTCCACGTGTCCCAATACCTCCTCCAAGTCGGGACAACTGTTTTCCTTGACCAGCCAAGCGAGGCAATAAATAATCCAATTGTGCTAATTCAACTTGTAACTTTCCTTCTTTGGAGCGCGCACGCAAAGCAAAGATATCCAAAATTAATTGTACACGATCAATTACTCGCACAGCTAACGCTTCAGATAACAGTTGATTTTGACGCGGTGTGAGCTCATGATTAAAAATCACAAGATCCGCTTCATAGGCATCTGTTAATTGAATTAATTCTTCCAATTTCCCCTTACCGATTACGGTTTGTCGATCGACTTGTGGTCGTTTTTGCGTTAAAACAAACACCACTTCGCCATTAGCGGTTTCCGTTAAATTCGCCAGTTCTTCCATTGATGCAGAAAATGTCTGATAATTTTTTTCCGTCTCAACTCCTACTAGAATCACTTTTTCATGAGTGGTCATCGCCTACTCACTCTCCTTCTGTTGTAGCCATTCCGCTACTTCTTTTTCCAACTTGGGCAAATCTGTTGGCTGCTGAACCAAGTCCCACCAATGCGCAGCCATTCGATTTCTAAACCAAGTCAATTGACGTTTGGCATATCGCCGCGATTGCTGTTTGACTGTTTCAACCGCCATCTCTAATGATTGTTCACCGGAAAAATACGGGAAAAATTCTTTATAGCCAATACCTTGAGCTGCTTGTGCATGTGGTTGCTGAAACATCTGTTTTGCTTCTTCCAACAGCCCTTCTGTCATCATTTGATCCACCCGCTGATTAATACGTTCATATAATAAAGCGCGGTCTGTTTCCAAACCTAACAAATAATAATCATAGAGACGAGCTGGTTTTTCCTTCGGGGTCAAAATACTATAACCGGTTTTATCAAAGACCTCTAACGCACGAATCACTTTTTTGCGATTATTAAAATGAATGCTGTCAGCCGCTAGAGGATCCTTTTGTTGTAATAACTGCCATAAAGCTTGATTCCCTTTTTCTTCCGCAAATAAATTGTACGTTTCTCTAATTTCAGGCGAGTCATCTATCTCACGACTTCCTAGTTGAAAATCATAAAGGAGTGATTGAATATACAAACCTGTTCCTCCAACGATAATTGGTAGTTTCCCTTTTTCAGTAATTTCTTTGATTTTTTGACGACCCTCTTTCTGAAAATCAGCGGCAGAATATGTTTCGCTGACTTCACGGCAATCAATTAAATAGTGAGGAATTCCTTCTTTTTCTGTTTCTGTGACTTTAGCGGTGCCAATGTCTAACGAGCGATAAACTTGCATGGAGTCACCGCTAATAATTTCACCATTAAATTTTTTTGCTAAAGCAATACTTAATGCTGTTTTCCCCACCGCAGTGGGTCCTACAATAACTAATACTTTCTCCAATTATGTTTCTCCTTCTTCTTGCCAATTTTGACGAGCAAATTTTGCTTCTTCAGGAAAATCCGTATGAACACCCGCCAATTTTAGCTGAAAACAATTTTCCGTTTCTTCCATCCGATTAACAGTCCACGGCCGCAGCGGTTTGCCAATTGTGATAAGTTCTTTTTCATGAGCCAACACCCAAGACATTTTTGGATGTAAACTATCGACAAGCGCGAATGCCGGTCCCGCTTGACTTAAATCCTCTGCAGATTCATAAATAAAGGCAATTTCTGTCTTAGGATCAGCTTTTTTTAATTTAACTAAACTCGGAAAATAAAAACTAGAATATAAATAACGAAACGGCCAGTTTTTTCGCTTCATTTGTTGGACGACTTTTTTCTCAATTCCTTCATAATGGATAATGTCCGTTTTAAGTTCAATATTCAAAAAACCATTGAATTGTTCTTCTACAAGACAATTTAAAACATCTTCCAATGTTGGAACACATTGAACAGAAGGATTTTTCTGAAACCAGCTTCCAGCATCTAGTTGTTTTAATTCGTTTAATGTTAACTGTTGGATTTCACCATGACCATCTGTCGTACGATCCACCGTTTCATCATGCATAACGATTAAATAACCATCTTTAGATAAGTGAACGTCTAATTCAATTCCTTCAGCACCAACACGAACAGCCTCTCTGAAAGCAATACACGTATTTTCAGGATGGGTGCCTTTACTTCCTCGATGTGCAATAATATCTGTCATGCTCTCACTCCAATCTTGTTTATTGTACCATTGGAGTGAGGTGGGTTCAAATATAGGAAAAAGAAAAGAAAGAGCAAGACATCAATCAAAGCGACTGATGATGTCCCACTCTCTAAGTCTTATAAACAATTTAGTCTCAAATCCGTCTTTTATTCTCTTAATCTTTTAGTTCATACTTAACATATTTATCCAAACCGGATTGAATACTATATTTCGGTTCATAACCAATGGCACGTAATTTAGATATATCCGCTAAGGAATCTTTGATGTCCCCAGCTCGCGCTTCTTTGTATGCAACTGGCAAAGTGACTTTCATAATATCATTTAAAGAAGAAATTAACTCATTTAAATCGGTTGCTTTTCCAGTCCCGACATTATACACTTCCCCAAGTGATTGGTCAGAATGAGCGACAAGATTCAATGCTTGAACCACGTCCTCAACAAAGACAAAATCACGGGATTGTTTTCCATCGCCAAAGATATTGAATGTCACTTCTTGATTGGCCAATAAGCGTTTGTAAGAGTCCATCACAATCGAAATAACGCCAGAATAAGGCGAATTAGGGTTTTGGTTTGGCCCATAAACGTTAAAGAAGCGAACAGCGCTTGTTGGAACATCATATAAATGACAATAGTTTAAAACATATTTTTCAGAAGCAAATTTATCGACTGCATAAGGCGTTAATGGACGAATTACTGATTCTTCCTGTTTTGGTAAAGTTGGCTCATCACCATAAACCGCTGCAGAAGAAGCAAACACCAAACGTTTTAAATCTTTCTGGTATTTCCGAATTAATTCCAGTAATTGTAACACACTCTCAAAATTCACTTGGTGTGTTTCCACTGGACGTGCTACTGAATCTGCTACACTAGCAATCGCTGCTAAGTGAAAAATGTAATCGAACTGATACTCTTGTAGTACTTTTTCCATTAATTGTTGATCAGTCACGCTACCTTCAATGAACGTGATGTTTTCAGATGCGTTTAAATTTTCAGTTTGGCCCATTGATAAATCATCAACGACCACAACTTGATTGTCTTTACTATAATAATTTGCTAAGGTTGAGCCGATAAAGCCGGCGCCGCCTGTGATTAAAAAGTTCCTCAAGTTTCCCACTCCAATTAAAATAATACATTAATTTTACCATTTTTAGGTGTCAAAGACTACAGTTTGTTTTTTTCAATAAAAAAGGAGAGAAAATAACTTTCTCAACCTTTTACTAAATATTTTAAATTCTTTGCGTTATTCACAAAACTCTTATGAATGAATAAGAAATAGATAATGTACACAATTCCATAAGAAATGAAACTATAAATACTACCGCCAAACCAAAGATTACTAAAGATAAACAATAATGTAACCAACGTTTCCAATACAGTACTATTACCTATTTTAACGTTCATATCTTTGCATAGAAAAATTTCCGCTAAATTACAACGAAATGCTAAACTTACTAATATCAACCCAACAGTTAAATTCAAGTTCCCAACAACGAAAATCACAAACAGCGACAGGATTAACGACAAGGCAAGTGTCAATACGTTAACAAATAAAATTGTTTTTTCTTTTCTCAACGTTTTTAAATACGTATTAATTAGTAAAGACATCCGACCTTCATAAATAACTATAGGAAATAGAATTCCCATAAATTTCAAACTCTCGCTATATTCGGGTAACCACATACCTAAAACAAATTTGACGGGTACATATAACAGCAGAATTGCATACGTCAACGGAACAAAAACACCTCTTAATGTGACAAATAAAGACGGCAATCGCTCTTTATTTGTCCGTCTTAACAACGGAAACATTACAATTCCAACAGCATTAATAAAAGTTAAAAACATATTTGATAAACTTAAAGTAAAGGACAATTTACCAAAGGTTTCGATAGTCCAACGCTGTTGAACAAAAAAGCGAATGGTTCCCATTATTAGCATACTTGCTATACTACTGAGCATTAGTTTACTACCTATGTTAATATTATCAACTATTTCAGGAGTAACTTCCTTCAAACTCATCATGTTCACACGCAACATGTCTTTAACTCTAAACATTCCCCAAACCGTAATAATCAGTTTAGAAAGTATATCCATAATGATTAGCCAATAAAAATCTCGTCCTCCTAATGCAAAGTAAATTGCAATGAACAGGACATATAAATAGCGATCATTTCTGGATAATTGAGCATATTCCTTAATACGATTTGTTGACTGAAAAACATACAGAATAAACGTTTTTGCAATTGTAATTACTGAAACAATGGCCGTCAATATCAAAATAATCCCTTGATATTCTTTCGGCATGAAAAAGTAAGCCCAAAGAATGACAAAAGCAGAAATACAACATTCAAAAATCGCTAAATACCAGAATTGAGAACCGAGATTTCTTTTATCTAAATTTTCGTATTCTTCTCCCCCAATTTTTAAGTAGATACCATCAATCCAGCCTAAGTGAAAAAAACCAACATAGGAAGCATAGAAAACATATAATTGCCAATAACTATATTCTCTAACCCCCAGCAATTTTGGAACAAATAAGTTTAATAAAACGGATATCCCCAGGGTAGCAAAATTAGCAGCGACTGTATAGTATAGATTTTTTACAACTGATTTAGCTTTCTCATTCATTTATTGTACCTCTTATTCTTTTATAAGTTTAAATCAAAAAAATATTCATCAAAGATTTTCATTTTTCGTACTTTAAATAAAAAAATTATTTAACCAACCTTTGAATGAATACTTCTCTTTAACAGTTTCAGCAACTGGTTTCATAGGTACCTTTAAAAACGTTAATATCTCAGACATATTTTGTTTATTTAGTAAGAATATATTTTCTTTTTCATAGAAATCCATGTTTAAAACTGTGCGATTATTCGTAATTAACTTTTTATTAAGAAATAATGCCTCTAAAGGTCTTAATGATATTCCATGTTGATTTTCCTGTACAACATCTAGAATAGCCGATGTATTTGCTTCATACTTAATGAGTTCACTATAAGAGATAGGCTTCTTATAGTCATAGTTTGAATAAGAATTTTTCGAAGAATCTACTACATAGATAAAAGGATTCAAATTACACTCTACAAAGTACGCTTCTAACTCTAATAAATAAGAGAGACGCTGTTTATCTACACCAATAAAACAAACATCAGATTGATACTTTGGATCTTCCTGACTAGCAACAACCTTTGTCTCGTCTATAAATTGGTTATTAAAATGCATTTGGTATTTTTCACAATCACCTATATCAAAGGACCAAAGCTCACAGTTTAAATCAGCGTAATAAGAAACCGGTGTATCTTTTTCAACAGGATTACTATACCATATAGCAATCCTGATATGCGGATATTTACGATTTAAATATTTAATTACCGGTCGTGAAAAGTAATGAGAATTCAACAAAATAAAATCTATTTCAGAGAGATTATTTTTCCACTCTCCATAAAAAAATCTTGCAAATGTAGTGTCTATTCTTTTATCTAATTGATTTAATAATTTAACAATAAAAGGACGTTTAGAAAAATATTTTTCTACATGTACACCTAATTTTTGCGCATCAGTTGAAAACAGAACTGATTTTTCATCTAAAGTAATAATCATCATGCGATTATAATCCATTATTTTTCCTACCTTTTTTACTTTATTTCCAATAAAAAGTATACGGATGGTGCGTTACTTGTTCAGACATAGGTGGTAATTCCATATAATTTCCATAACGTAATGATAAAAATAGTTTTCTGTCTTTGATTGCTCGAACTTTATTGCCAGCAAATAACACATCTTCATAATGATCAAACCATTCTTTTGGAAAAACACCCCATTCTTCGTTGATAAATTCAATATAACCACATTCGATAGATGATTCAATCGGATAAGTAGTTACTTTATCCATAAATTTACGTTTCCAAAAATCATAATCTCCCTGTTTAAGTAATTTTCGGTACCTTGGATATAGAAGTACTCGTTTTAAGTATGCTTTCCATCGAGATTTAGAAATGGCATAAGAATTATTTAAGGTAGCTAACATATTTTCTCTATATGACTCGCATTGACGACCAAAATCTAAACGTTCAGAAGATGTGGTTGGAAAACCATCAATCGGAAAAATATCGACAAACACACCTAATTCTGGGTCCTCACTATTATAAAATTGCTTCGATTTAACACATGTTCTAGTATCAACTAATTTTGCAAACGTATAGCGATAGTTCTTTCTTGTTTCCAAGCTCAATAATAGATAATTTTTATCTTTAGATAATATATTAATTAGACGATCATAATTAGGTCTCGTTAAGACAATATCCAAGTCATCATCCCAAGGGATGTATCCTTGGTGCCTTTCAACACCAATTAAACTACCGTAGTAAATAGAATATTCAATATTATTTTGACGACATATATTATCAATATATACTAATATTTCTGTGCTCGTTTCTTGTATTTCTTTAATCGTTAATGGTTTCATTTTTATCTCCAAAATAAGAATTTATTATTGTTTTTTACTAATTGACTAGATACAGAACCTAAATATAGCCAAAATAAAAAGGTACCAATTTTATTAACTAAAATTAATTCTGTTAGAAACATTGCCGAAACTAAAATAGTCAGTACAATTAAGACATTTCTCAAAAAATTATCATTAAAAATATTGATTTTTTTTGAAAATAAAACTTGCAATGTTGTTAGGATTTTATTAATTAAAAACAGAATTAACGGAATAGTCCCTGCCAGCCCCGTTGTCGCTAAGGTATAAAAGAAAAAATTATGCGAAGTTTGTTGTTTAACCGCAATCAAAGTATTAGGTAAATAGTGTTGGGCATATGTTACCAAATTTCTAGGAGAGGTACCAAACCAGATATTTGACTGAAATATCTCAAACGAACTTTTCCAAAGTCCAAAACGATTATTAGAAATATCTGTCTTGTTTTCTACGTCTGGTCTATCCAAAGAAACATCTGGTCGATTTTTTGAAACGTTCGTTGTAGATTTGTATTCTACGTTATTCCACAAATCTAAAATAGCTAACATTCCTCTTTCAATTAGCTTCGTTGCTATATAGGCAAAAAAGACCATACCAATACTTGTAATAATAGAATATAAAAGTTGTAAACCTAATTTTTTTTCAGTCGTTTTTTGATACACCACAAAAAACGAACCCACAAAAATAATTACCATTAGCTCTACAAAAGCCGTCCTTGATCCAGATAAAGTTATATATATCCATTGTATCAAAGTATTCATTATCAATAACCATTTCCACTTTTTCAAAGTAGTTTGAAAAAGCAATGACACCGATAAAATTATTGAAACAACAGAAATGGTAGCTGCAAAGTTAGGGTCGGCAAATACCCCATATAAACGATTTTCAAAAAAGCCAATTCTTAAGCCATTATAAATTTTATCCAAAGGCGCTGTATATGAATACTGTATAAAAAACATACAAATAGCGATAACTACTAACAATCCCCAAACTATTAAAAGAATTTTTTCTAATACTTTAAATGTTTTTTTATCTTGTTCTTTACCAATTTGATAAATAACTAATAAAAAAATAGCCTGCCATATAACTAATTTTAGGTTAGCTATAAAATACGTTTGGTAATGAATGAGTGTTACAAAAAAAAGCATGACTATAAAAATGACTAACATCGGATCAAATTGTTTAAATCTTTTATTTTTTAGAATAAAAAACATCTGATTTAGAATATAAACCATCGCCCAAATTGATATCAACCCAAACACCAGAGTATCTACCTTACTTGGTAACAAGCTATAAAGACTAATTGTTCTTAATAAAAGCATAAATTCAAAAATTATTAAAAACGGTAATTTCGTTTTTTCCAAAAAGTTATTTACCCACATAATACTACTCCTAATTTATTCATTTTTTGTTTTCCTATGTTTTTCTTCCAATATAGCAATCATCTTATAATATGGTACTCCGATTTGAAGTGCGATTGCTCCGACTTTTCTAGGCATAGTAAAATATTGATTTTTCATTATAAATTTAAAATTTTTTCGTAAAAAAGTAACAATTTCTTTTTGAACTTTTTTTTCTTCATTATTTAACTTACTATTCATCATTTTATCTAATACTATAAAATTTGCCCAACATACACGTGTATGAACAACATTAGATAATTCAGGATACCAGTCTAAGATATATTTTTCATTTTCTTTCCAAACATTGATTGTATCTAAATCTTTCTTAGAAAAAAGATTGCTTGAAATACTATTGGCACGGTGAAAATAATAATATTTTTGTTGCGTATCAATAACAATTTTCTCTGTATGCTCTAGGATAGATAAAATAACTGCACCGTCTTCTGTAATCATGCCTACAGGGTATCGGATATCTTCAAAAATTTCTTTTTTATATAACTTATTCACAGCATGAACAGATACAACTTTAGCTTCTAAAATCATTTTCATTGCTGCTACTTTATCTAGTACTATATATTGCTGTTGTTTTTCTACAGGTTCTTTTCCCTCATAAACATCATAAATACCACAGATTGATAAATCGGCATCTTCTTTTACGATATTTGTATATAATAGTTCATACATATCATCTGCAATGTAATCATCACTGTCTACGAAACCTAAATACTCACCTGTCGCTATTTCAATTCCAGCATTACGAGCATCGCTCAGCCCTCCATTTTCTTTATGGATAACTTTTACCCGTTGATCTTGTTCAGCAAACTGATCACACATTGCTCCAGAACTGTCTGGAGAGCCATCGTCCACCAGAATTAATTCGAAGTCAGTAAACGTTTGAGCTAAAATAGAGCGTACACATTTTTCTAAATATTTTTCTACATTGTATACAGGAACAATAATACTAATTTTGGGCATATCAATTTCCGCTACCTTCTAAAATTTTAATTGTATGTTTTAATGGTTCTTCCATACTGTCGTACAGAGGCCGCCAACCTAATGCGTAGATTTTTTGATTGTCTAGTAGTGCTTTTGTTGCTTTAGAAAATCCTTGTTTTTCTTGGGCGGTGGCTTCACCATGAATCACTTTTGTTCCAGCCACATTGGCTAATGTTTCCGCAAAAGTACGTAACGTAATATCGCAATGTTCGTTTGAAACATTGTAAGCTTCCCCCTTTTGCCCTTTAACTAATAAAAATAAAAGAGCAGATACAATATCTGCAACGTATGCATAAGAGTATAGTTGGGTCCCTGCGCTTTTTAACACAATGTTTTCTTTATGAACTGCATTCATAATAAATTGAGAAGAAGCTTTACTATCCGAAAGTAACATCGTAGGCCCGAAAGTACGACTAATTCTTGGAATAACAACATCAATACCATATTTCTGAATATAGGCTTGACATAATGATTCACTTGCTCTTTTTCCTTCGGGATAACCGGCCCGTAGCGTGTTACAGTCAATATAGCCGCAATAGTCTTCCGTAAATTTATCAATATCTCCACGATTTTCTCCATAGATTTCAACAGTTGATAAAAATAACACTTTTTCACTATTCGCTTTGACCGCATAATCTAAAATATGCTGCGTACCAGCAATATTGGTCATAATCGTTCCAATTGGATCACTGGCATATGATTTAGGATGTGTATTACTAGCACAATGCAACACATAGTCACAAGCTTCTGCTATCTGAATTTCTTCTGTGACATCTCCGATAACTATATGGAATAACGGATCTTCTAGATAACTAGTAAATCGCTCTTCTAAACGCGACAATGTTCGTCCCATCGCCCAGATCGAAATATTCGCATTTCTCGTTTTATTTTGGTACATAAGCACATCAATTAAAAAGGTCCCAATCATGCCTGAAGCACCAGTTATAAAAACAGATTTATTAGTTACTTTCGTCCAATCTGGTGTCTTCTCTAGAACTCGTTCAACGTCTGATAAATAATTATCGTCTGTAAATAACATGGTATCCCTCCACTACTCTTCTTTCATTTTCAAGAAGCCTTTAAATAACTGTAAGTCATCTTGTGTGGTTAACTTAATGTTTTTATCTGAGCCTAAAGCAAAATACAATGTTTCGCCTAAATCCACCATCATAGTATTTGTGTATGACGATTCAGAAATACCAATATTCTCACGGAATGCTTTTTCGTAAGCCCAAGTTAATTTTTCAAATTTATAGGCTTGTGGTGTTGACACGCGACGTAATGTTTCACGATTAATATATTGTCGAGTTGTTTCCTCAGTTTCTTTTACAAAAATTTGTTCATTATATGGCAACGAAGTCACTGCATTTCCATATTCTTGACACTTAACAATTACATCAGATAAAACTAATTCATCAACTAATGGGCGAATCCCGTCATGGATAACAATAGTATCTTCTGGATTTGAATGTTCTTTTAAGAAATTAACCCCATTGTTAATTGATTCTTGACCAGAATTTCCTCCTGGAATAATCCATTGTAATTTGTCAATATGGTACTCTTTTGCATAGGCATCTAGTGTTTGTTCCCAACCTTTTTTACACACAACTAAGATTCGATCAATGAGTGGATGCTTTTGAAAAGATTCCAATGTGTAGATAATTATCGGTTTTTCCTCTACCATAATAAATTGTTTAGGAATCTCCTGCCCCATTCGTTTACCGACCCCACCGGCAATAATTAAAGCTGTAATCATTTGATACAAAATCCTTTCTCTAACTAGTCAACAACTAGTTTTATTTCAATTTTGTTTAACTTATATATTCATCAACACAGCCAAAACTGCATTCAATCTTTTACATTTTCTCATAACTATCAGTAAGTTTCAATAATTTATCGTAGACCTTAATCGAACTGTAAATATTTGATTAAGAAAAAACTCATTGATGAATATAAATCTGGACAGGTTTCGGAAAGTTTGACTTTTTATTAAGTGTATTTTCCACTTTATTTTTAATTGTTGTTCTTGACAAAAATTGATAGGAATTGCCAAACCAAGTGTTTCTTTACTTCGATGATCGTTATACTAATAAATGTATCTCCCAATGATCTTCTTCAATTATTGTTAACTTTCAAAAATAGTATTTTCTTTAAGAGCCTGTCCATAATACATTCTTTAACAAACCCTACCTTAGTTGAAATAAAAGATACGACGATAAGAATACTCCTTGATTCATTGACTTTATGTTTTAAACTAGTCGTATAATTCCAATTGTTATACAAGTCCACAACTAATATGAATTAAATTTTTAGATAATAACTTTCTTTGAAATATTTTCAAAATAAAGGAATTCAATAGTACCTATTATTGCTTTTTGATGAGGAACCAACGTATGAAATAGTCGCTAAATAAATTTTTTAATCTATGTTCCCATTTTCGCTCTAATAGTTTCACTTTGTTAGGGAAATCTGCCATTAAAACCTACTCTCTTGCATGAATTTCAACAGAGTAATCCTTAAATTTGCGACTACGGCGCACTTCCCTTTCCAAAATTCTTTAGAAGAATAAGAAGGACCTTCACCGAATTCTTCAATCTCTTAGTCCTTTAAGACTTAGAAATTGAAGAGATCGAAACGAAGTGTAGTGTACGATGATTTCATCTATTCATGCTTCACAGTGAAACATTGCAACTTTTAACGCTTTAGCTCTTTTGACGGTCGGACTGTGACGAGACGTATGTCGAGAAAACACCATAGAAGTTGTTGAGAACAATGCAACGCGTAGTGTTGCTACTGTTTCCGCCGTTTATCAATTTTTAAGCCTGGGACAAAAATCTGAAGTGATTTTTGTCCCAGGCTCTTTCTGTGTGTGATTCAATAAGTATTTTCACTATTATTTTTTTAATGCTCGACTATCTACCCAGCCGATTGTTTTGCCATTCAATTGAAATTGGTATGTGGTCAGACCATTAGATAATTTTGCAGACTGGATAATGGTTACGACTTGGTTGGCATATTGAGAAGCACGTCCCAAGTTCTCGCCATCTTCGGCAGTATTGTTCGCTTTACTAAAGACCCCATGTCCATTAGAAATTGACGCGTCTGCGATAATGCCTTGTTTGTTCATTTTCGTGTAAGTCGCTGTATTGAGAGTAGGGGTAAACGCCTGCTTATTCATCCAGCCAATTGTTTTGCCTCCAATCGCAAATCGCAAAAATTCTGCACGGCTAGTCTTCGCATACCCTGTAATATGGGCGGCTTGACCTGCGTATATGTCCCCTTTACCCATACTAGAAACTCCTGGACCGACATTGTAAATTCCATTGTATACATCATGTTTTTTTGCTTCACTCGCTACTTTTACTTTTGCGTTATAATCGTAGTTTTTTTGACTAATTAAATCATCAAAGATTGTTCCAAATGCCCGACTATCTACCCAGCCGATTGTTTTGCCATTCAATTGAAATTGGTATGTGGTCAGACCATTAGATAATTTTGCAGACTGGATAATGGTTACGACTTGGTTGGCATATTGAGAAGCACGTCCCAAGTTCTCGCCATCTTCGGCAGTATTGTTCGCTTTACTAAAGACCCCATGTCCATTAGAAATTGATGCATCTGCGATAATGCCTTGTTTGTTCATTTTCGTGTAAGTCGCTGTATTGAGAGTAGGGGTAAACGCCTGCTTATTCATCCAGCCAATTGTTTTGCCTCCAATCGCAAATCGCAAAAATTCTGCACGGCTAGTCTTCGCATACCCTGTAATATGGGCGGCTTGACCTGCGTATATGTCTCCTTTGCCCATACTAGAAACTCCTGGACCGACATTGTAAATTCCATTGTATACATCATGTTTTTTTGCTTCACTCGCTACTTTTACTTTTGCGTTGTAATCGTAGTTTTTTTGACTAATTAAATCATCAAAGATTGTTCCAAATGCCCGACTATCTACCCAGCCGATTGTTTTACCATTCAATTGAAATTGGTATGCGGTCAGACCATTAGATAATTTTGCAGACTGGATAATAGTTACGACTTGGTTGGCATATTGAGAAGCACGTCCCAAGTTCTCGCCATCTTCGGCAGTATTGTTCGCTTTACTAAAGACCCCATGTCCATTAGAAATTGATGCGTCTGCGATAATGCCTTGTTTGTTCATTTTCGTGTAAGTCGCTGTATTGAGAGCAGGGGTAAACGCCTGCTTATTCATCCAGCCAATCGTTTTGCCTCCAATCGCAAATCGCAAAAACTCTGCACGGCTAGTCTTCGCATACCCTGTAATATGGGCGGATTGACCTGCGTATATGTCCCCTTTACCCATACTAGAAACTCCTGGACCGACATTGTAAATTCCATTGTATACATCATGTTTTTTTGCTTCACTCGCTACTTTTACTTTTGCGTTATAATCGTAGTTTTTTTGACTAATTAAATCATCAAAGATTGTTCCAAATGCTCGACTATCTACCCAGCCGATTGTTTTGCCATTCAATTGAAATTGGTATGCGGTCAGACCATTAGATAATTTTGCAGACTGGATAATAGTTACGACTTGGTTGGCATATTGAGAAGCACGTCCCAAGTTCTCGCCATCTTCGGCAGTATTGTTCGCTTTACTAAAGACCCCATGTCCATTAGAAATTGATGCGTCTGCGATAATGCCTTGTTTGTTCATTTTCGTGTAAGTCGCTGTATTGAGAGCAGGGGTAAACGCCTGCTTATTCATCCAGCCAATCGTTTTGCCTCCAATCGCAAATCGCAAAAACTCTGCACGGCTAGTCTTCGCATACCCTGTAATATGGGCGGATTGACCTGCGTATATGTCCCCTTTACCCATACTAGAAACTCCTGGACCGACATTGTAAATTCCATTGTATACATCATGTTTTTTTGCTTCACTCGCTACTTTTACTTTTGCGTTGTAATCGTAGTTTTTTTGACTAATTAAATCATCAAAGATTGTTCCAAATGCCCGACTATCTACCCAGCCGATTGTTTTGCCATTCAATTGAAATTGGTATGTGGTCAGACCATTAGATAATTTTGCAGACTGGATAATAGTTACGAATTGGTTGGCATATTGAGAGGCACGTCCCAAGTTCTCGCCATCTTCGGCAGTATTGTTCGCTTTGCTAAAGACCCCATGTCCATTAGAAATTGACGTGTCTGCGATAATGCCTTGTTTGTTCATTTTCGTGTAAGTCGCTGTATTGAGAGCAGGGGTAAACGCCTGCTTATTCATCCAGCCAATTGTTTTGCCTCCAATCGCAAATCGCAAAAATTCTGCACGGCTAGTCTTCGCATACCCTGTAATATGGGCGGCTTGACCTGCGTATATGTCTCCTTTGCCCATACTAGAAACTCCTGGACCGACATTGTAAATTCCGTTGTATACATCATGTTTTTTTGCTTCACTCGCTACTTTTACTTTTGCGTTATAATCGTAGTTTTTTTGGCTAATTAAATCATCATACTGTTTTCCACCACTAGATGTAAATCGTCCAGTGTAATCAGCATTAATATCAAACACACCTACGCCGATATCAACACCTGGAATCGTTAATAATGAAGACCATTGCCATGCCGCATAACCTTCATTTTTGTGCCATAACTGATCTGCAGTCGGTTCAAAAGGATACTGAGCAATCCAAATATTTTCAGTCCCTAGTTGTGTAGGCGATAAAACTCCTTCTGTAAACCATGCTGCCATTGAATAATGTAATACATTCGTAAAACCTCTTGCTTTTAATTGATTAGCAAAAGCAATTGAATTAGCTGTCAATTGTCCATTATTCATGCTACCTTCTTCTGCATCATTAATCATTAAAGTGTCTTTTGGTAATCCAGTATTAATTGCTGTATCGGCAAAGTAGTTTGCTTCTTTTATTGCCTGATCTTTTGTTGTAAAGTGACTATAGTGATAGGCGGATACTTTTATTCCCACTGCATTTGCATTTTGAACTTGTGCAAATCTTTCTGGATTTTGATAAGTTGTCGCTTCGGTCATTTTAACGACCACTCCGCCTATCCCATAACTTTTCATAGTTTGATAATTTGCTACACTTAAACTACCATTCCAAGAAGATACATCGATAAAGTTTTTAGGCGGACGATTTGCCTCTGTTATGCTAATAGGATCACCATAGGCATATGCGGCTCTTTTTCTTCTCGTTCCTTTCATTCCTGATCCCATAGGTTTGTTCATATCCTCTGTTATTACGATTTCGTCTTCATCTTTATTATTAGCTTCTGAAGAACTAGTCGTTTCCGAAGTTTCTTCAGCATCTTTTGATTGCCAAGTGTCTTTAGCATCACTCGTGTCCAAACTATTTTTTGTTTCCGAAGGAACTGAAGATGAGGTGCTAGAAGAACTTTCTGTCGAAGTTTCCCCGCTAGATGACGTAGAGTTTAGTGTTTCTGCTGTATCCGTAGAAATTACTTCTTCTGCACTTTCACTACTTGATGCATCGATTGCATACACTATTGATGAACTAGGAACCAATGCTGTCAACATTAGCATTGTAATAACAGATATTTTATTTATTCTCTTCATTATTTATTTAACCCTTCTTTTTGCGTATTGTTTACAATTAATCCTCATTTAATTATAGTATGTAAATTTTACTTGAAACCAACAATTTTTTACTTTTCAAATTGAAATTTCTCAAAACTGATTAGAATGAGCACTAGTTTCAAATAATTTTCTAATAAATTTTAGCTTACGTCAAGAAAATCTTGCTAACTTTTTTTTACTATTTTATTTCTAAACTTTATCTTTTTATTACATTGATTATGTTATTTATTTTTTTACAACAAAATGCTGAACGCTATTTATAGATAACGTTCAGCTTCAGTATAAATAATTGAAGTTTTTAAAGATATTCTGTATACGATTTTTTAGTATCAACAATTAGCGCTTCATGATGAGGTTGACGATCTTCCTCTGGTGGCAATTGCATATAATCCCCAAAAACCTGTGTTAAGTAGCGCTTGTAGCCCACTGGTATTGGCATTTTTGTATCTTCAAATGGAACAAAAATAGCAGATTTAAAATCTTCTAAATGATAAATATTGCCCATGTAGCGTGGTCCGACACACAATTCTGTGACATAAGGAGTTGAACCAAAGGAATACTTGGTCATTCTTTTTTCAGCGAAGCGCCAAATATGATAGCGAATTTTGCTTGAAGAAAAAATCCCTAATAAAACCTTGCTTCCTGTAGCCATCAGACCACCATGTTTTTCTGGAACAACTTGCGAACAAAATAACGCATAAATCAGTGCCCAAAACTTTTGGATTTTTCTTCGCAATTTCCCTTCTGGCGCACCATCTAACGGAAAAATATCAATTGGTAAACCATGAGGGATATCTAAATCCTCTTGATAGGGTTTAATAAAAGTAGTGGCAGTATCCCTAATAGTTATAAATGAATTATGATCATTATATGTTTTAGAAGCAACTAATAATGGATATCTATTTATGTCTGCTTTCTGTGGCCATAGCTTTTTTAATTTTTCATAGTCTGGTCGTGGCATAAAAAAATCCAAATCATCATCCCACGGAATAAATCCTTGACTGCGTACAGCACCAATACAACCACCGCCACAGAAATAACATAATAAATTATTTTCTTGACAAAATTGCACAAAATATTTGGACATAGTTAATGTTACAGCCTGTATTTCTTTTAAATCTGTCTGAGACATCTCTTGCATAATTTTACCTCAATCTTAATCATTTTCTTTCCTTAAAAACTTCTCATAAAATTTACCTCGTAAAGTATTCGGCATCAAACTTACGACAACATGTGCACTGGAACTCACAAAAAAATCTTTAAAACTACCAAGTCCTGCTTGATAGATTGCTTTGCGTCCTTTTAGTCCTGACTTAAAATACTGCCAACCACCACGCCGTGCGTACATATCACTGCCTGTTCGAGCATAGACTAAATGTTCAGAAAGGTTCTGTGCTTCCTTTCCTTTTTTCAATAACCGCACCCACAAATAATAATCTTCAAATCCTGACATTGGCAGATAGTTACCGACCTCTAAAATGTCTGACTTCTTATACATGACAGTCATATGATTAAACGGGTTTCTTCTTTTGGAAAATTCACGAATAACCTCATTAGAACTGGGAAGGTTACGATACCCCAAAATATTTTCTATGTTCCCTTCAAATTCGATAATGTTAGAACCGGTAATGACCAAGTTAGGATTTTTTTGAAATAATTGCCACTGCTTTTCAATCCGATCCGTCTTCATAATATCATCTGCATCCATTCGTGCAATCAGTTCATTACGACAAGCTTTAACCCCTTCTGCCAACGCTTTACCTAAACCAACATTTTTTTCTAGAGGTAAAACATGAAGCACTTCTGGATACGTTTCTTTATATTTATCTACAATGACTGTCATTTCTTCAGTTACAGGACCATCTTCTACTAATACTATTTCATCGACTTTTACAGTTTGATTAAAAATACTGTCTAAACATGCAATAACATATTCAGGACGCTCCTTTATATAAATGGAAAGTAAGACACTTACTGGTACCTTTTCCATTTCTTCACCCCTATTTCTTTTTTCATCCACGCTTGTATATTTTTACATAGAATACCTGATTTTTCAAGCTTTGTTAGAAGTCTCTCTTTTTTTCAAAAAAAAGAGAAGCCATAGCTCCTCTTAACGGTAAATTCTAATAGCATTCTCTTTACAATAATCCATCGTCAATTCTTCACGTTCTTCAGACTCATCCAATCCTCTTGATGATACTTTATCAAAGAGAATTTTGATGGTTTGAAGCAGAATTTTCATATCCAACAGTAATGAATAATTCTTGATGTACAGTAAATCAAAGTTCAATTTACTATTGTAGTCAGAAGCATACTTCCCATAAACTTGGGCATAGCCAGTAATCCCCGCACGTACATTGTGACGTAAATAGTAATTCGGGTTTTCCTGATTAAATTGATCAACAAAGAATGGTCGTTCAGGACGTGGTCCGACAATGGACATATCCCCGCGAATAACATTGATTAGTTGTGGCAACTCATCAATACGTAAAGCACGCAAGTATTTACCAACTGTAGTGACGCGACTGTCGTTACTTGTAGATAAGACTGGACCTGATTTTGCTTCCGCTGTTGCCGACATCGTTCTAAATTTTAAAATCGAGAACTCACGTTGATCTAATGTAATCCGAGTTTGTTTGTAAATCACTGGTCCCGGTGAGGTTGCTTTGACTAAAATTGCTGCAATAAGCATTAAGGGGGAGGTAATCACAAATAGGCAAACAGAGACTAAAATATCGAATAAACGTTTAATAAAATTCTCTTCTGGTTGAATTTCAAAATTTGAGACTTCGATAATACTTTCATCTTCAAAGTTCATCATGTTTGGTTTTAACATAATTAGATTTTCAAAACTTGTATCTAAAAAGATTTTTTTCTTGTGTTTGACAATTAATTGATACAATTTTACTTTTTCGTTCTCATCAACATTACTTGAAATATAAACAATATCGATTTCATCGATAATTTTTTTTAAGTTTTCATAGTAATTGCTGACAACAACACTCGTTACTTTATGCTTGTTATTTTTATCAGACATAAAGTTTTGAATTGACCGCATAACTTGATTTTCTTTACCTAGTAAAACAACTTTTCGCTCATTGCTGACCTTTAAGTAAAGATAATAAACAAGAATTCGCCAAAGACTTAGAACAATAATTCCGATTATAAAGGAATATCCTAAAACAGAACGTGGGAACGTAAACCAACGTCCGGCAAATGTCACAATCATAATCGTTAAAGTCATTAAAATTTGACCAATCACCGTGACAAAAATGATGTCACTAATTTTGCGATTATAAAAAATATACGCACCTAACAACAAATTCAAAAAGATAAAAAAGATTGAAATGTAAATTGCAGATTTTTCATAAGCCACAAAGTTAAATGAAGGAATTTCTCGGCCAAATTTCACCATAAACCCTAAGATGATTGATAAATTATAGAGCAAAACGTCTGCTAAAATAATTACAATTCGTCTTGCATTACTCCATTCACTTTTTGATGTCATTAAAAACTTCCTCTCTTCACTTCCAGTAATTACATTATTTGTAATAACATGCAACCCCTATATTACCATAATGTCAGCGGACAAGAAAGTTCTATAGGATGAAAATTATCTGCGATGTCTTTGGACACGACTTAATTCTTCAGGTTGGTCCCAGCCCTCTTCGTCAACAGGTGCTATCGGGCGCTCTTCATTGCTAACAGGACTTGTTTGTTTCACTCGTTTTCTTCTTTTAGGTGTCGTTGGTCTTTCATGTCTTCCTCGTTTTTTCTCTGGCCGGAAGTAGAAGGCTAGCCCAAGGAAACTATAAACTATCGGCATCCAATGAGGCGCTAATAAAATATCTTCCATAAATGAATGAATCCAGATTAAAAGGAAGCCTAAAAGTAAACTAACTTGCAAACGATCCAATGTTTTTTTGCGGAAACCAATCAATAAAATCATACTGACTAAAAAACCAAATAAAATCAGATAGCCAATGACACCAAAATTACTTAACGTAAATAGAAAAGCATTATGTGTCCCCAGCGGTTTCCATGAGGCCACAAAAGGCTCCATACCGACTTTAATATGTTGAGGATCAGATAACCATTTAGCAAAAAACTCATGCCAAATTCGTTCTCTTCCTGTAAATAAATCAACAGTATCCGATTCCGCACATAAGTAAAACAACAATGGTCCCAATGCAACTACTCCGACAAAACCAAACAGCCAAACTTTCGAACGTTGCAAGAAACGTTTTGGTAAAAGATTATCCACCAGAATAAAACCAACTAAAATGGCAAACGAGGTTTTGGATTGACTGACCCATGTACCTAAAACACCACCAATGTATACAGGTAAAAGCAGCAGGTTAAAAACCTTGTTTCTGTATGCTTTGATCAAACTACTGGCCATCATTGTTGAAAACATCAACGTTGCACCAATCGTATTGGTATTAATCCAAATACTTTCTAGTTTATTTGATTCTTTAAAAATTTCGTCTGCTGGAATCAACTGAGGCAACTCCACGGACATCCGATACAAAGTCGCACTCAAAGCAACTAAAGAGACAATTAATAAAAGCGTTTGATCCACACGGTCAAAGACACAAACTTTAAAACAAAGGACCAACAAAATAATTAAAGGAATCATTGTATCTGTTTGCATTGTGCTATGACGGATTGATTCCGTAAAGTGAAACAAGAGCCAGGTGGCTAACGCCAACGCAACGGTTAGCCAGTCAATAAATTTTAATTTCGTACAATTTAATAGCAGTACAAGTATTACTGCTATTAATAATAAAATTGAACTATTGGCATACATATATTTTGTGACTGGCGCATCAATTCCTACGACCCACATCGTATACGAGCCGATCATTGTAACTAATAAAATAAGTCGACCGATTCTATTCAATACTTTTCCCATATTCAAACCTCATTCCATGAATGAATCACTAGTCGTTTATTCGATAAATATATGCCCCGTTCTGATCAGGTCCATATAATTTTTCAAAATGAATCGTTGGTGTGTCTAACGGTTCTAATGGTTTATAAACGACCGCATATTTAATCCCATATTCTTTTAATTTTTCTGGAGATAAACGAGCAATAATCGCATCTTTTTGCATCAACTCTAAAACAGGGGTCTGATTTCCTACTTCAACATTGATGTGCGCATAGCGATTATAAATAAATGTGTCTTTTCCTTTTGGATCTAATGGTTTCCAAGCCTCTAAGTCAGGTGTAAAAGCAACACCGTTAAATGTATGCACACCTAACATTGGCAAATAGCCATACATCAAGCGTTCGCCCACCCACAATTGGTTGGGGTCTTTTTTGTTAATTTCTTCCACTTCTACCGCTAATTTTTTTCCATAGACAGCAGAAACGCCTCGAGAAATTGGATTAACAAAGGCACCAGAAACCATAATGATTCCTAATAAGACAAGGACAAATAACGTGCGCCAACGTTTAAATAAAGCAACAATTAAAACGGTAGCGACAACTAAGACACCAATGATGTCCATTCGTGTAACGTATAACCGTAAATTGCCCGTATATAAAACAAAGAAATACAGAACAACATTTAATCCTAGCGCCCCTAACCAGGCCATCATTGGAATTTTTGCTTGGCGATTCCATAAATAATCGATGAACCATAAACTCAATAACACAGCGGCAAACCCAAAGGATAACATCGCCCGTTGTTCTGGCACATAAGACCACAATGTCAACTTAGCAAAAATTGTTGGAAATTGAACGCTCATCCAAACTAAGTTAAATAAACAATACACGAATAAGACAAAACCGTAAATGTTTTCTTTGATTTTTTTATAAAAAATAAATGGTGAGAGCGGCAAAATAACAAAAAATAATTGATAAAAACTACTGATTTCCGAATTATTTGAATATGGAACATCTTGAAACGGCATTTTCCAATTTGTTAAAAATAACAAAATATCGCGTTTAGGCATATCGCCACCTAAACTTACCCGTTTTCCTGGATAAGCGGTATCCATTACTGCTTTTAAGGAATCCAATGAGCCATATAGCGATCCGCCAACAATAATCGCCGTCATCAAGAGTGCCCCACCTATCAGGACCCCATCCCACTTATCCAACTTAATTTTTTTACGAAATTCTAAAAAGAATAAAATTAAAAATAATAAAATCAAATAACCAAGTGGTACTTGTAACGCAGGATAAATAACTAAAACAAATCCTGAGGCCATAATAACAGCCGTTATCGCACAAATGACACGACGTCGAACACTACTATGATAATAGAAATAATTATAAATTCCCACTAAAAAACCTAAGCCAAAAAATACTAAATCTCCAACTGGCGAGACAAACCACCATTGAAGGGCCGAAGAAAACGGAATCCAAACACTTGCTAACAAAGCTAAATATTTATTCCGCCGTGTGACGATCAAACCAATTTCAAAAGAAAATAAAATTAAGCCAATTAATTTAAGATTCCAATACCATGATAAGCCATATTCTTTGCCTAATAGTACATAGCCCCACGTAAAAGGTTTCGCTAACGTGGCCAGATTCCACGCTGGTGAATTATAGCCTACCACCATGTCTTGCCCATTTAACGTAATCACATCATTATGTGTTTTCAAACCTGTTTGTGTTTGTGAGAGGCTAAATGGGGTTTGAACGAGCCATTCATCCGAGCGAACACCTCTTGGTTCACCAGCAATTAATGAACTTTTTTGACCATCCGCATATTCAGAAACATACGCATCCCACATGTTTAATGAACTACCATGGACTTTAAAGGCTACCAGTAAAATAAAAATGACTGCCGCTAGCAGATAGCGCCAGCGTAACAAATGATCAACCAAGCGAGCGCTCTGCTCAGCTTGGTTGCGTAATGGTTGTTTTTCTTTTCTTGTAGTTAGTTGTTGTTCCATCTTTTCGCTCCATTTCGTCATCCGCAATTGCATCTAGTCAATTCGTAATGAAAAGTTGGGAATATCCCTTGTCAGATTAGGATTATAAAATGGATCATTTTCAATTGAAGGTCCCCATTTTTCTTCCATCATCACTTTTTCTTGTTCAAAACGTTTTTTCTTTTTGCCTTTATCATCATATCCACGAGTTTGAGATTCAAAATGATAAAGCTCTGCTTCATGAAGCCAGACATTGTCACGTCCTAAAGCTTGGACTTTCAAGCATAAATCAACATCATTGAAAGCTACGGTAAACGCTTCTTCAAAACCACCAACTGCATCAAAATCTGCTTTTTTCATAAGTAAGCATGCGGCAGTTACTGCTGAATAATTAACATTAATAGCTAACCGACCAAAATAGCCTAAGTCACCATGGGGATAACCATAATGACCATGCCCAGCGACGCCACCTAATCCTAAAATAACGCCTGCGTGTTGGACCGTATTATTTGGATACAATAATTTCGCACCTACACAGCCAATCCGTTCTTGCTGAGCAAATGAAACCATCAAGGTTAACCAATTCTCTGTAATCACTTCGGTATCATTATTTAAAAATAATAAATACTCTCCGTGCGCTTTTTTCGCTGCACGATTGTTAATAGTTGAGAAATTGAATGGAATATCGATTGATTCAACGAAAAAGCGACCAGGTAATTGTTGTTCAAATTCTGCATATAATTCGTGCATTTTTGGATCTGTACTTCCATTGTCAGCCATAATAATCTCGTAATTTTGGTAGGTTGTTTTTTCAATAATCGATGAAACACAACGTTGTACGTCTTTATAGCCATTTTTAGTTGGAATAATAATTGAGACTAACTTTTCAGATTCAATGTCATAATAAACATCGTATAAGCCATTCGCCGCCCCATGCGTTGCATGACCATTAATACCTCGACGAACGAGCGCATCTTGCACGGCTCTTAGCCCCGCTTCAAAAGCATAACCTTTTGAGCCCTGATCCACTGCTGTTGAGGTTGGCAGCATCCGCCAATAGTAAAGAACTTTTGGAATATGTGTGATGCGTTCTTTTGTCGTTTTTTCAGTAAATCTTAAAACTAAATCGTAGTCTTGAGAACCTTCGTAACCTTTTCGAAAGCCGCCAATTTCTTCTAGAATACTCCGACGATACACACCTAAATGCGAAATGTAATTGGTTCCTAAAAGTAAATCAGGTGACCAATCTGGTTTAAAGGCTGGATCAGAACGATTTCCATCCATGTCAATCTTATCTTCATCACTATAAATTAAGTCTAGTTCTGGGTTTTCATTCAGCACTTTAACCACTTCATAAAAAGCATTGATTGCTAATTCATCATCGTTGTCTAGTAAGGCGACAAATTCTCCGGTAGCAATCGCTAAAGCAGAGTTGGTTGCTTCGGAAATATGACCATTTTGTTCACGAAAGACGACCCGAATTCGCTCATCCAATTGCTGGTACTCTGTTAAAATCTTTTTGACATTAGGATCTGTTGAGGCGTCATCGGCCATACATAATTCCCAGTTAGTATAGACTTGATTCAAAATAGAATCAATGCACAACCGAAGCCATTTTTCTTCAACATTATACACTGGCATCGCAATGGAAATTTTAGGTTGGTAATGAAATGTTGCGATTTCTTGTGTCATCGCTTCTATGTCAAGTACTTCATTTCTAGCTAACCAGTTAGGATACGAAGCTTGATTTCTCAGTTTCTCAATTTTCGCTCGTTGAATGGTATGAGAAATACCATTTTTAGCCATATACTTAAATCCTTTTTTGGCTTTTATCCAGAGACGTGTCACTTTATCTTCTGTCCCTGGAATCACTGGATATTTTTTATTCAAGGGAAAATCCACCGTTACAACATGTGCTGATGATTGAAAATGAAAAGGGAGTACTTTTTTTTGTTTAATTCCTTCAAGTGTAACAACAAAGCCAGCTTCAATCGCAGGCTCTGTTTGATAAATTTGATTAACATCTTCACGTAAAACGCGCTGAATGTTATAAGCGGACACTTGGTTTTCATTATTAATTGTGAAAGTTGGGCTTTCTTTAGTGATTGTATCCAACGCCCAACCTGTAATGGTTAAATTATTTGTTGTTTTGTCGCGATAGATACTATCAAAGATCACCTTAATGTCTTCATTCATGTGCATTCTCCTTATAGATGTTTCGGATTTCGGTAGGGATCAACTAAAGCTTCCGCGGTCCATTTTTCCGCAAGTTCTTTATAAGATCCTTTTTTATCATGGTTTTGCATTTTTTCGTCTGCTTTCAAAATTGCATAAGACACATATACATTTCGTTTACCAGCGCTAGCAAATTGTAACGATAAATCGACACCCATCCATTCTTTTCCTAAGCTTTCGTTAATTCCTTCTAAATTTAGGTAAAGTTGTTTGTTGAATAGTAAGCAGTCTTCAGTTGCTGCTTGAATATTTCTTGGTAAAGCAATTCTGTAATAGTAACCTAAGCTTTTACCAGGGGTGCCTTTTTCGGGATAAAGTAATCGACCTTTGTCTGTATCAACTGATACTCCCACTGTTTCCACGCGATAGCGTGCGTCAACTACGCGGCCAGTCACTAAACCAGAGGTCTCTTGTTGACCAATGTTCATTAACTCTTTTAACCAATCATTTTTCGTTGGTACCAATCCAGCATTTAATAAAGCCACATATTCTCCCTTAGCAGCTTGAATCATGCCATGACGAGTTTCTGTTGAAACATAACGAAGACGGTCATTTTGGATATTTATTTGATTCTCGAAGCGTGCAGGCAATAGAATTTCATAATTTGTATAGGCAGTTTTTTCTAATAATTGACGTAAGTAACTACTCATATTCTCTGTATCATTCGTAATAATCAATGATACCATCGGCACATGATCATAAAGATAGTTAATTTTATAGGAACCATAAAATTCGGCAATCTCTACTTGTGCTTTTAAGCCACGGCGTTCCGTCGCCGCTTGAACCGCTTTTTGACCAGCCACATAGGCGTAACCTTTGCTTTCAGGGTTTAGAGCAGTCGATGATTCAATGGCACGCCAATGATACATCATACCAGGAATGTGCTTGATTTTCGTTGCTTGTTCCGTTGCTCGCAATACGAAATCATAGTCTTGAGCGCCGTTATATGCTGAGTTCAATCCGTCTACTTTTTCTAATAAATCACGTTTCACAACAACAAAGTGTGTAATGTAATTATGGTTTAAAATCAGTTCTGGATTCCAGTCCGATTTGTAAAACGCGTTGAAGCGACGACCATTTTCTGTAATTTTATCTTCATCAGTATAAAGAAAATCAATCGTTGGGTCTGTATTTAAAGCTTTGACCACTTCATATAATGCTTGTGGCGCTAATTCATCATCGTTATCCATGAAACCAATAAAATCGCCAGTAGCAATCGACAAAGCTGAGTTAGTTGCTTCTGAAATATGTCCGTTTTCTTCGCGATAAATAACTTTGATTCGTTGATCTAGTTCTTTATATTTTTCTAGCATTGGCTTAATATGTTCGCTTGGCGATGCATCATCTGCTAAACATAACTCCCAATTTTCATAGTACTGATTTTGTAAAGAAGAGACGCACGCTGCAAGCCATTTTTCTTCGACATTATAAACAGGCACAGCGACAGAAATTTTAGGCTGAAATTGGAACGTTTTAATTTCCGCTAAAACTGCCTCCACGTCAACAGGGGCTTCTGCTTTTTCTTGTCGTTTAAAGTACCACTTCACTGAGCCCATCAAACCACGTGTCTGAATCGAACGCCATGCTCGATCAAATTTCGTGCCTGGTTGAACCATGTTTGGACGCTCCACCACGTATTGAACCTTCTGGCCTGATTTGGTGTCAATGTTTAACGTGTAGGCTGGTAAATCTTCTGGATCTTTAATCGTAATTACAAAACCATAATCTTGATCGCCTTCTAATTCAAACATATCAATAACATCACGACGGTATTCTGTTTCCACCGTATAAGTGACTGATTCACTAGCTTCTGCAATGCTGAATCTTAGCGGATAATTTGTTTGTTTGTCATACGCCCACCCTCTGATAACAGAAACGTTATTTTCTACATCGCGAGCAATATCATCGATGGTTAAATTAATCATTTTATCAAATTTAGTTAACGTGATTCGTTTATATTTTCCAGTAGGCATAGGGGCAGTCTCCGTCTGTTTATTCATTTCTTCTAAAAATTGATTTCTTTCATCTAACAGTGCATGAATAAAGGTATTTTCACGTTCTGAATAGTTGCCTTCAAAGAAATAATCAATGTCTACTGTCAGGTCTTTGCCTGCCATTTGTGCATCGGTTACTTCGATTACAGGTACTTGCGTATCTAAGAAATAATAGATATTCTCTTGTACCAGAAAAGCATTCGTGGCTGCGACTGGGACTGTCTCGCCGTCTATCGTCATGGATAATTTAACAATTGCCCCCGTTAAACTTGGGAATAATTTTATCAGTTGGACGTCTTCTGGTATCTTCAGTTGGAACTGTTTTGTTTCAGGTTTTTGTAAATCAACTGGTTGATCCAACTCAGTCTCTTTTTCTTCGCCGCAATTAATTAAAATATGAACGTTTTTTTCATTGTATGAATTTACTGGTGTCACTCGCTCTGGCTGTTCTACTGGTTCAGCAGTCAAGGCAAAAAAGTACTGATACACTTCGCCAAAGGGACGCGCTTTAAAAGCTGCTTGCACTTCTACAGGTAACGCTTCATACGTCGTAGGAATTTCGTTGTAGCCAACTTGATTAAATGTAAAATCTTCTTTGGCAATGTATAAACCAACTTCTGCAAAAACTTTTTCAAATCCTTCTTGTAAATAGAATGATTTATGCGTAGCATCCAACAGCCCAGTTTCATTCCACGTTAAACGATTATTAAATAAATCAATTAAGACCGAATTATGCGCCAAATTAGGGAAAGTGATTAAGATTTGACCGCCTGGTTTTAAAAACGGTTTGACTTTTGCTAAGGCGCTTTGAGGATTCATTAAATGTTCCAACACATCTGCAAAAACGATATAATCAAACGTCTTACCAGCAAAGTATTCGACCCAATCATTTTCATCAATATTGCCATAAAAGGCATCTGTTGAAAATTGACTGACATGATCATAAAGTTCTTTGTCTAATTCAACAATTGAGACCTGGCACTTTTTTTCTTCCATCAAATAGCTAGTCATTCGCCCATTACCTGGACCAAATTCCAAGACATCACTATTTTCTTTGATTTGTGCTACGATTTTCCCAACACTGGTACTCTCGTCTGTTTCCATTTCAAAATCATACTTCATCTTTTGTCGTATCCTTCCATTTATGATCTAAGATGACAATTCCTTCTCCGGCATAACGACCGGTAATAAACATCGTCACGTATTTTGTTTTGTAGACTAATGGGACTGTTGCATGTTCCTCAAAGAAAGCAATATCAAAATAATATTCACCTGTTAATAATGACATTTTTTCATATTCTAAATAAAAAACATTCCGTCCTTTTTTCCAAGGAATTTGCACGCCATCTAACAACGTATTTAAGCCACAGACATAATGATTGTCCACTGTTCGAATAGCGACCCCACAAACAGGCTTCTTAATTTGGTCATTTTTGACAGTATATTCAATTTTTACAATCACTTTTTCATCTTGCGTTACCATTTCTAATGGTTCATAATCCGCATTTAAAAGTTCCGCATGATCCACTTCAATAATATCTGGTGTTGGGGTTTCATCTTTCATGGTCGCTTCGCGGTCAACCGTTTTAATTGATTTCTTTTTCAAAAAGTTTTCGTAGTTGGTCGTCACGTCCATCGTATCTCCATATTCAACGACTTTCCCGTGTTGCAACCAAAAAGTTCTGTCACAAAAACGACGAATGGAGTTTACATCGTGAGAAACAAATAAAATTGTTTTACCAGAATTTTTAATTTCCGTAAATTTTTCCATACATTTTAATTGAAACTCTAAATCCCCGACAGCCAACGCTTCATCGACAATTAAAATATCGGGATCCACGTTAATGGCTACCGCAAAAGCCAAGCGGACAAACATACCACTAGAGTACGTTTTAACTGGTTGATACAAATGATCGCCGATGTCAGCAAAATCAATGACATCTTGGACACGCTCTTCCATCTCTTCTCGGGAAAAACCCAAGACCATTCCATTTAAGAAAATATTTTCATATCCTGAATATTCAGGGTTGAAACCTGAACCTAATTCAAGCAACGCTGAAATTTTCCCATTAATCACCATGGACCCGGAGGTTGGTGTTAGTACTCCTGTAATAATTTTTAACATGGTTGATTTCCCAGAGCCATTTTCGCCGACAAAACCAATCATCTCGCCTTTTTTAATTTGCATCGTGACATCGTCTAACGCATAAAACAAATCGTGGTAGGATTTTTTGGTTGGACTAAGCGCTTCTTTAAACCGATCGGACGGCTTTTTATACATGTTGTATGTTTTGGTAATATGTTGGATATCGATTGCATATTCTGACATGTCGTTCTCTCCTTATAGTACATCTGAAAAATGTGGTTTTAAGCGTCTAAACACGGTTGAGCCAATTAATAGTAAAACAATAGTAACTCCCCAGAAATATAAGCTATATTGCCAATGTTCCCAGAACCATGCACCGCCTAAATAAGATTCGCGGTATCCTTGAACAATATAATATAATGGATTGATTTTTAAGATTGTCGCAATCATTCCAGTTGGTTGCCATAAAATTGGCAATGTCCACATAACTGTTTGCATAATGATATTGATAAATTGCATAATATCAGGTAAAAATGGTTGTGTTGAAGCAGTAATCCACGTAATTGCTGTTAAAAAGACTAATAAACAAGCTAAGTAGTAAATTAATTGCAAACTGTACAGACTTGGGTAATAACCGTTAGCTGTAGTAATTACAAAACCAATTAGAATGAAAAACAAGTGGGTGTACAAGTTCGATAAAATTTTAGATGTTGGTAAAATTTGTACATTAAACACGACTTTTTTAACTAAATAACTATATTCACGAAACACATTCGTGGCTGATAATAACGAATCTGAAAAGAAGAACCAAGGTACCATCCCTGTTACTAAATAGACAATGAATGGCATATTGTCGCCAGCTCTAGAACGAAGGCCTACAGAAAAGACAAACCAATACGTCAAAACAGTTACTAATGGCGTTAAAAACGCCCAGACAATTCCTAGTGCTGAACCAGCATACTTGGCCTTAAAATCATTAAATGAAAATTGTAGTAACAATTTTTTGTTCTGAAAAATATTCTTGAAAATTGAAAATGTTTCTTTAAACATATACTTATTCCTTCCGTAATAAACTATTTTTATCTAAAATTTTTGGATACAAAAATGCCATTTTAAACAACATTTCTATTTTATCGATAAACGCCTAGCTTTTCAATAGTAGACCCCTTTTTATAAAGAAAAATTTAACTGATTTCGCTATATTAAAAAATCTTGTCCAATTTTTAGGAGATTATGCTACAATAATGGAGGTCTTGCATTTTTTTGCACGGAAATTATTTTTGAGAGAAGGGAAATTATGGTTCTTTTTATTATTTACGTATTTCTATCTTCTGCTGGTCTGGTCTTATTTAAACTAGGTTCTAGCAGTTTGAACATCCAACTCCAACAAACAATCTTTTCAATGAATATCTCACTTATATCTTTATTAGGTTTATTTTGTTATTTAATTAGTTTTATTTTATGGATGTTAATTATTAGTCGTTCCGATGTTTCTTACATTGTTCCTTTAGGCGTTGCCTGTACAAACATCGCTATTTTAATTGCTTCAAATCTTATTCTAAAAGAGACAATCACAACGAATGCCCTTATTGGTGCTGTGGTTATTATTGTCGGCATTGTGATTATGAATCTTAAATAAAAAAGATCGCTATTCATTGAGCTGACCCTTAAAAATTAGACTTTCAGGTCCAACTTTTAAGGGTCACTACACATTAGCGATCTTTTTTATTTTCTTCAGATTTCATGATAGATAATTCCTGCAATAATGTTTTAATGCGATTTTCGTGTTTTGAAATCAACACAGAATTTTTAATTTCCATGATTAAAAGGACAATCACCGCAGCTGATAATAAAAAGTTTGATGTTGTTTCAAACCCAAAGGCCATTGCTAACCATTCTGCCACATGCGGGAAAATAGCAAAAATAATTAAGACAATTGAGATTAATAACCAAATCAAAGCATTTTTTAGGAGAAAAATATTTTTATTAATTCCTCGAATAATGTATAAGAAAAAGCCAATTGCAAATAAAAATAAAGCTAGCCATAACACGGTTGGTAGCATTAATCTCCCTCCTTCATAAAGGCAGCAATCAGAATTGCTGAGCCGACTTCCAGCATATACTTCACAGAAGCCAAGGCACGAATCGAAGAAACACCACCAAGCCGTTCCATCATATTGACAGGTCTTTCAGCAATCACAAAACGTTTTTTAATTAAGTGAACAATCGATTCTGGCTCAGGATAATTTGTCGGATAACGCTTTGCAAAAAAAGCAATCACTTTCCGATTTCCCGCTCGATAACCAGAAGTCACATCATAAATTGTTTTACCAGAAGCCATTCGAATACAAAAGGATAACAAACGAATACCAAAACGGCGCATTTTCGTACTTTGAAAAGCCGCTTCGTTTCCAGGAAGGAAACGAGAGCCAATCGAAAAATCACACTTATCCTCTGCTAATGGTTCCAGTAAAACAGGTAAACTATTGATATCATGCTGACCATCGCCATCAAACTGAACCGCCACATCATACTCATTTTCTAACGCATATTTATAGCCGGTCTGTACCGCCCCGCCAATCCCTAAATTCAATACTAAATGAATGGCATTAATTTGGTTGGCTTCTAAAATTTGTTTGGTTCCATCTGTCGAGCCATCATTAATTACCACATAATCCAATTCATGTTGAAAATGCGTAACTTCCTGTTTAAATGTTTCAATGGAAGCAATCGTCCGCAAAATGTTTTCTTCCTCATTGTAAGCAGGAATGATTAAAAGTACCTTCATAAAGAGAAACACCTTTCCACTTTTTCTCTAACAAAACCCCTCACTTACACAAAGCAATTTATTGTTGAACATTTTCTAACATTTGTGCTAAGGCTTCTTGCCAAGTAGGAATTTTAAAGCCTAACGCTTCTGTTTTACTTAAATCCATGACAGAATATTGTGGTCTTTGCGCCTTTTGTGGAAATTGAGTTGAATCCACTGGCAGTACTTCCACTTCAGTATCTTTTAAAATTTCTTTAGCAAACTGATACCAGCTACAGCTGTTTTCATTAGACAAATGATAAACACCAAATGGCGCTTTTTCTGCAATAACAAATGCCATAAATTCGGCTAACGTTCTTGTCCAAGTTGGGCGGCCAAACTGATCGTCCACTACCGTTAGTTGGTCTCTTGTTTCCGCTAATTTTTGCATGGTAAAGACAAAGTTATGACCGTATTGACCAAATACCCATGATGTTCGAATAATATAATAGTCGTCCAGGATTTCTTGGACCGCTTGTTCACCTAATAACTTCGTCCGACCATACTCATTTAAAGGATTCGGTTGATCATCAATCGCATAGACGCCTTCTTTTTTAGTTCCATCAAAAATGTAATCTGTACTTACATAAACAAGTGTCGCCCCCACTGCTTTAGCAGCTTCTGCAACATGACGTGTGCCATCTACATTCACTTTTTCATCTAATTCCTTGCCTTCGTCTTCTGCTTTATCAACAGCTGTATAAGCAGCACAATGATAAATGACGCTTGGTTGAATTTCTTTCACTTTTGCCAACGTACTATCCGCATCAGTAATATCTAATTCTGTGGAATCCGTTGAAACATACTCAATTCCTTGTTCGTCTAATAGGTGACGTAATTCTGTGCCCAATTGGCCATTTCCACCAGTAATTAAAATCATTTTTTTCGCTCCTTCTTGAAAAAAAGGCAGGGCAAAGTAGCTTTTGTACTTTGCCATCGCCTTTCGACTGTTATCTCACATGTCAGAAAAAATTACTGACCATTTTGTGCATATTTTGCTTCAACAGCTTCTTTATCTGCACGCCACCAGTCTTCATTTTCTGTATACCACTTGATTGTTTCTGCCAAGCCTTCACGGAAATTCGTGAATTCTGGTTCCCAACCTAATTCTTCGCGTAATCTGGTTGAATCAATCGCATAACGTAAGTCATGTCCTGCACGATCGTTGACATGCTCATAGGCATCAACAGGTTGTCCCATTAATTCTAAAATTAATTCCATCACTGTTTTATTGTCTTCTTCACCATCGGCTCCGATTAAATATGTTTCGCCAATTTGCCCTTTTGTTAAAATTGCCCAAACAGCCGAAGAATGGTCGTTTGTATGAATCCAGTCACGAACATTTTTACCAGCACCATAAAGTTTTGGTGTAATGCCGCTTAAGACATTGGTAATTTGACGAGGAATAAATTTTTCAATATGTTGATATGGACCATAGTTATTTGAACAGTTTGAAATTGTTGCTTGTAAGTTAAAAGAACGAACCCATGCTTTGACTAACAAGTCAGATCCTGCTTTTGTTGAAGAATAAGGACTTGAAGGATTGTAAGGCGTTTCGGCAGTGAATTTTTCCCCTTCGCCTTCTCCATGTCCTGGTAAATCTTCTCTTAAAGGTAAATCGCCATAAACTTCATCAGTCGATACATGGTGGTAACGAACATTATTTTTACGGCAAGCTTCGATCAATGTGTACGTCCCAATCAGATTGGTTTGTACAAATGGGAATGGGTCGTTTAATGAGTTGTCGTTATGCGATTCAGCAGCATAGTGAACGACCGCATCTGTTTCAGCGACTAAACGATTAACTAATTCAGCATCAGCGATATCTCCTACGACTAATTCCACGCGATCACTTGGTAGACCTTCAAGATTTTTTTCATTTCCTGCATACGTTAATTTATCTAATACAGTTACATGAACTTCTGGATGATTCTTTACAACATAATGAACAAAATTTGAGCCGATAAAACCAGCTCCACCTGTTACGATGATTTTTTTCATAATTGAAACTCTCCTACTTTTTTCTTAAATTTCGCCATAGATAAACGGATTTTCCGCTTCAAATTCTTTTAAGGTTGGATGTTTTTGATCCTTTTCTGACGTAATCGCTTTTTCTGGCGCAATTGGCCAATCAATAGCTAACGCTGGATCGTTAAAAGCAATACCGCCGTCTGCTGCCGCATTATAGTAATTGTCACACTTGTACATAAAATTCACGTTCGGTGTCAAGGTGACAAAACCATGAGCAAAACCTTTTGGTACTAAAAGCTGACGGTGATTATGTTCTGATAAAATGTAGCCTTCCCATTGACCATAGGTTGGACTCCCTTTACGAATATCAACAATCACATCTAATACCGCACCTGTTACAACGCGAATTAGTTTTGTTTGCGCAGCTTCGCCTTTTTGAAAATGCAATCCACGCAAGACACCTGCTTCTGTTGATAATGAATGATTATCTTGGACAAAATCAAAGTCTAATCCATGTTCTGCAAATTTAGCTTTGGAATAACTTTCTGTAAAAAAGCCACGATGATCACCGAAAACATCCATTTCGATAATTTTGACATCTTGTAATTTTGTATCAATAACTTTCACGTTTCTTCGCTCCTATTCTGCTGCTAAACGTAGCAAGTATTGGCCGTAGCCATTTTTCTTCAATGGTTGTGCCAATTCTACCAATTGTTCTTTTGTAATATAGCCCATTCGATAAGCAATTTCTTCCAAACAAGCGACTTTTAAATTTTGACGTTTTTCAATTGTTTCAATAAATGTTGACGCTTCTAATAAAGATTCGTGTGTGCCTGTATCTAACCAAGCAAAGCCACGGCCCATTACCTCAACAGAAAGTTTATTTTTTTCAAGGTAGACTTTATTAACGTCTGTTATTTCTAATTCCCCACGTTCTGACGGTTTGATCCCTTTCGCAATTTCAACCACTTCATTGTCGTAAAAATACAAACCTGTCACTGCATAATTTGACTTCGGTTGTGCCGGTTTTTCTTCAATAGAAAGCGCCCGCATCTCTTCATCAAATTCTACCACGCCGAAACGTTCTGGATCATTTACATGGTAGCCAAAGACTGTTGCCCCTGACTCTTTAGAAGCCGCTCGTTGCAACATTTTTGATAAGCCGCCACCATAATAAATATTGTCCCCTAAAACTAAGCAGACACTATCATCACCAATAAATTCTTCACCAATAATAAATGCTTGCGCCAAACCATCTGGGCTTTCTTGTACCGCGTATTCGATATGAATGCCTAAATCATGGCCATCGCCGAATAAGCTTTCAAAACGTGGTGTATCTTCTGGTGTAGAGATAATCAAAATTTCATTAATTCCCGCCAACATTAACGTTGACATTGGGTAATAAATCATTGGTTTGTCGTAAATTGGCATTAATTGTTTTGATGTTGCTTTTGTTAGCGGATATAAGCGTGTCCCGCTTCCGCCTGCTAAAATAATTCCTTTCATGAACAATCTCCTTAAATACTTCTATTTTTAGTTTCTATAAAACCAAATATCCTTCCCTATTATCGCATTAAGCATAGGGTTTGTCATGTTTTTTACGTAAATTTTACAAATCTGTAAAAGTTTAGCGTTGTTCCTTTAAACGCTGATGTAAAGCTTTTAATAAATTCACACGCCAATTTAATTTTTGTTGGAAACTTGTTTTGGTAATAATAGGGCTGACATTCGCTCCATGTCTTCGGTAAAGCACTAATGGTTCTTTAATGAGACCCGTTTGCTTCTTCCGTGCAGCTAATAAGCCAATCCACATATCATGCATAGGAACTTCTGGCGGAATGGGTAAAATGACATTTTTCATCTCTTGACGAAAGGCCATACCTGCCCCAATATAGCCACTTTTTATCGCATTTCGCCAAAACCCTGGTTTGACTTTTCGGAACTTAAAATAAGAGGGATTGGTAACTTGTAAATCCGCATCAACAATTTTCAAGTCACTAATAACCACTTGAATGTCAGGGTGCGCTTCAAAATATTCTGTCACCGTCGTTACTTTATTTGGCAACCAAACATCATCTTGATCTGCTAAAAATATCACTTCGCCTTTCGTATGCGTAAGCGCAAATGCAAAATTAGCAATCACTCCTTGTCCTGGACCTTGTAACAATTGAATTTGGGGATAATTCGCTGCATACGTCCTCAAAATTTCCAACGTATGATCAGTAGAACCATCATCTGAAATAATTAGTTCATCTTCTTCACTGACTTGTAAAAGAATACTATCTAATTGTTCCGCGAGATATTTTTCTCCATTATATGTCGCAATACAAACTGAGATCATAGATTATCCTTTCATTAACTTGAGAAATTCTGCCAATGTTTGCCGCCAAATTTGGCGATTTTTGACAGTTAAAAATTGCTTACTACTGCGTAAAAATAAATGGCGTCGATGATGGGAAAACTTTTCTTGATCATATCGACGATAAAATAACGTTTCTGCTTCAATAATAGAGCGATAACGTTGAGGACTCATTGTACGATAATCTAAAACAGACAATTCTTGTTTTAGGTGGATTGGTAAGACTTCAATCTTTTTATTGGCTTGATTTAATTGATAAAAGAACCAATGGTCTAAATAGTCCAAAGGAAATTCTTCCGAAAATCCTTCCAACCAGCGCAGTGTTTCTGCCGTAATGACTGTACCAGAATTGATAGCCATCAACGGTTGGTTGGCTATCCCTGCTGTTGGCTTTGCTCCTTTAAGTCCAACATATTGATCACTATAAACTGGCGAAATTTGTTGTCCATTTGCTTCTACAATTGGAACATAGACTGCCACAGTCGGATCTAACGGCATGATGATCAACGTATCAAAATAAGAGGCTGGCACTTCTGTGTCTTGGTCAAGGAGCAACAATAATTCACATTGATTCGTTTGACTAAAAGCAATCGCTTCATTATAAGCGGTCGCTAGGCCTGGATTATCAGGATTATGTCGATAAGTAACATTTTGTTGTAAAAATAATGCATCTTCTTGAGGAAGTGGGCTGTTGTCATAAATAAATAAGTGCAATTCGGGGTGATCTACCACTTCTTTTAATAACAAATAATTCGGCGTATCAGCCATTTTCATTTGATATAAGACGATGACTACCGCTAATCTTTGACTCATTAAAAGAACCTCCAGCCCCATTTGTTAAAAAATTTTCCCATTGATTGCATAAAGATTTTAAACAATTTTCGACTTTTATGGGCGCCCTTTTCATACATGTGAACAACCGTTTCAAAAGGCGTATAGAGAATCCGATAGCCTGCTTTGCCAAAACGTAAACATAAATCGTTGTCTTCAAAGTACATGAAGAAACGTTCATCGAACCCACCAATTTCAACGAATTTTTCACGATCAATCAACATAAAACAGCCTGAGCCCATTTTAATATCCGTTGTTTCTGTATCCGACAAATCGCGACATTCATAAATACTCAAACGTTTATCAAAAATTTTCTTTACAAATTGAAAGGGAATAAAACGTAACATATAATCGAAAACATCTAATTTTTGACGAACTAAATATTGCGTCGTGCCATCTTCATTTAGCACTTTAGGGCTAACGACTGCAATGTTCTTATCTATTTTGATACGGTCTAATAAACGATCAAGCACGTCTTTAGTAACCAACACATCGGGATTAAAAATAATTGCATACTTTGTCGAAGCATTGAATAACACTTGATTATGACCATGACCAAACCCTTGATTTTCTTCAGCGCGATGGATAGTAATAAATGGTTCATATGTTGTTAATTTTTCAAGATACGCTGTTTCAGAATGATTGTCATAGATATGAATATCATAGATACTATCAGTACCTAGTTCGGCTTTTAATTGGTCTAGTACATTAAAAATGTAACGACTATTATAAGTGACAATCGAGATTGTTACCATTTCTTGCATGCTCATTTCTCCTTACTACTGAAACATCGTCTTAAAAAAAAAGCATATGTTTCACACATATACTTTTTTAAGTTTAATGGAATTATATCATAGGTTTACGCTCTCGCAAAGCAACCTAAAGATTTCTTTACTTTCTCTTAGAATGCTTGCCAAGTCGCTTTTTCATTTGCTCCTGACGATATTCACGGTTCCCTAAAATCCGTAACAAATACATCAACGGTTGATGCCCTTCGCCAACTAGACCGATTAATTCAATAAATAATTCTAAGCCAATTAAACAAAAGACAATTAATAAAATTGATGCTACTGTACTTGAATAGCTGAACAATAAAGAAACAAAGGAAAAAACTAACGCTAACGCATAAATAGTCATGACCGCCCCTTTATGGGTAAAACCTAAAGATAACAAGCGGTGATGCAAATGCATTTTATCTGCTGAGGAAATGGGCTTCTTGTTCAATAGCCGTCGAATAATTGCATAAACCGTATCCGTAATTGGTACACCTAAAATCACCATTGGCGTAATTACCGTAATAAACGTAGCATTTTTCAAGCCCTGTAACGACATTACTGCAATCATAAACCCGAGGAATAACGCCCCGGTATCTCCTAGAAATATTTTAGCCGGATAAAAATTGTATGGGAAAAATCCCGCAATGCTCGCAACTAAAATAAAAATAACAATTGGAATATAGACCGTTTTAGCATGTAAGAAAAAATACCCTGTAATACCAATCGTGGTTAATCCAATAATGGATACGCCTGATGCTAAACCATCCAAACCATCAATTAAATTTACTGCATTCGTAATCGCTAAAATCCACAATAAAGTTAGTGGTAAACTAAACCAGCGTAAATCAATCATTCCAACAACTGGCAACGTCACAAAATCTATCCGAATTCCAGCAACAAAATAAATAACTAATGCTGCTAACAAAATACCGATTGTTTTTTTCATTGGAGTAATCTCTTTAATATCATCAATGAGGCCTGTCAAAACAACCATTCCACCAGCCAAAATAATCGGCCAAATATAATCTTGTGGGATAATCGAACGAAAAATCAATAAACATGAACTAGCAAAAGCAATGTAGATTGCAAGTCCTCCTGCTGTAGGCATATTTTTGGTATTGATTCGTCGCTCTCCTGGTGCATCGTAGGCGCCAATCCGAAACGCTAGAAGCTTAACAAGTGGTGTTAATAGCAAAGATAAGATAAATGTCATAAATAAACGTATTAAAACTTCATAAATAAATAGTGACATAGTCGAACCCACTTTCTTCTCGTTCAGGGTATATTATACCGTAAACTGAAGCATTTACAAGCTGAAACATGTGTTCTGGCAACGGTTTAGACTTTTTTAAAGAAATCCATTTATTTTTTCTTTTTAAACCATCTAAACAAGCGTTGTTCAAAACTTGGTTGTTTCTTTTCTTTATCTCCAGATAAGTATTCATCGACGACAGCGTTGACAATTGCTCCTAAAATAATAATCGTGGCAGCAAAATTCAGCCATAACATCAAGATGATAAAACTCCCGATGATTTGATAACTTGCGATTCTAGAACTAAAATATTTTACGTACAAACCAAAAATTTGTGATAATAGCATCCAACCGACTGTCGAAAAAATAGCCCCTGGCAAAATAGAACGTAACGATAATTTCCGATTAGGAACGACCGCATAAATCAAACACATAATCACTAATAAAACGACGGTCGTTAACGGCCATTTTAACGCTTGGAAAGTATCGATCACAGACGTTGAGTAATGGAAAATTGGTTGCAGTAATTCAATAATGTACTGACCCAGACCTAAAATTACTACTACACCAACAATCGCTACCATAAATAACAAAATAACTAAAAACGAGACCACTCTTACGAGAATAAAATTTTTCCTTTGTTCGACACCAAAAGCTTTATTCATCGCGTTTTGTAGTGCATTAATACTTTGACTGGCACTCCAAAATGCTGCTAAAGCGGAAACAGAAAGCAACCCGCCTGAACGTTGAGTCAGTAGTGAACGAATCGCTGGTTCTAAGTTCTTATAAACATCTTTCGGAATCGCCTCTGCAATATAAGGCAACACAGAATTAGGGTCGATTCTTAAATAAGGTAAGACATTACCTACCGCAATCAGTAATGGAAACAGCGAGAGTAATAAATAATAGGCAACAACCACTGAGCTGTTGCCTATTTCGGCTGTGACCATGTGACTTTGCGTTGTCTCAATAAAACGCATCAAAGATTGATTCTTTTTGATGTTGTCGAGAAACTTCATCACACACTCTCCTTATTAATAAGTCAATTCTTCGCCTTGTGACGTTAAGATTCTTGGACCTTCTTTCGTAATCGCTAATGAATGTTCATATTGACAACTTAGACCGCCATCTTCAGTATAAGCAGTCCAACCATTTGGGTCCATTTTCATGCGCCAAGTTCCTGTGTTAACCATTGGCTCAATGGTAATAACCATTCCCTCTTTTAAACGTAGTCCTTTACCTGCTTCACCATAGTGAGGAATCATTGGACTTTCATGGATAGTTGGGCCAATGCCGTGGCCTACAAAATCGCGAACTACCCCGTAGCCTTCTCCTTCTACATACGTTTGAATTGCATGACCAATGTCGCCAATTCTATTTCCTACTTGTGCTTGGTCAATCCCAAGATATAGCGCTTTTTTGGTTACTTCCATCAAGCGGTCAATTTCAGGTGTTGATTCACCCACGACATAAGACCAGCATGAATCAGAGATTGCGCCTTTTAAGTCGACACACATATCTACTTTGATTAGGTCGCCATCTTTTAATACTTTTTTACGAGGAAATCCGTGGCAGATTTCGTCGTTGATACTACAACAAGTAGCATATTTGTAACCTTCATAGCCAATTTGAGCCGCCACGCCACCATGACTTTCAATAAAGTCTCTCACAAATACTTCAATATCCCAGCTTGTAATGCCAGGTTTAATAAACGTCCGTAAATGACGGTGAACATCCGCTAATAATTCCCCTGATTCATCCATCATTTCAATTTCTCGTGGTGATTTTAATGTAATCATACTATCTCTCCTAAACTTGTTTCATTCAAATTATTTTATCACATTTTTTGCAAAAAAGATTGTTCAAACACCAATTTTCAAAAAGTCCCTTAATAAAAGCACTCGCTAGTCTTTTATAAGAAATGCGCATCTGCTATAATAAGTGACAGAATTGTATGAGGGGGAAGAAAGTTTATGACGTTAGCTAAAATTGTGTATGCAAGCATGACTGGGAATACAGAAGAAATTGCCGACATTGTTGCAGAAGCATTTGAAGATTTAGAATTAGAGGTCGAAATTGATGAGTGTACGCAAGTCGATGCCGCTGATTTTGAAGAGGCCGATATCTGTGTAGTAGCTACATATACGTATGGCGATGGCGATTTACCTGATGAAATTGTCGACTTTTATGAAGACTTACAAGAGATTGATTTATCAGGAAAAATCTTCGGCATTTGTGGTTCAGGAGACACGTTTTATGATGATTTTTGTAAATCGGTGGACGACTTCGAAGCAGTCTTTACTCAAATTGGGGCAAAAAAAGGCGCCGACAGCGTTAAAGTTGATTTAGCCGCTGAAGAAGACGACATCCAACGTTTAGAAGAATTTGCGAAAAAATTAGCAACTGCCGCAGAATAACTACGTTGAAATAAATAAATAAAAAAAACACCAGAGAAAAATGGCTAGTTCCCATTTTTCTCTGGTGTTTTGATATTCCTAATTTAAAAATAAAATACTGTAATTTAAAGCTGCCGCAAAAGTAACCCAAAGAATATAAGGAATCATCAACCAGCCACGCGTTATTAATTTATAACGCAAGTAGTCCCACTGTTGAACTATTAATAATAGCCATAACAATGAGATATCAATCACAGATACTAAATTATTTTGTAAAGAAAAAAAGAAAAATGTCCAGAAAAAATTCGCAATAAATTGTAAAATAAATAGCGTAATCATCCGTTTTTTCTGTTGTTTATTTGGATGAACTAAGATGAAATAAAAAGTAATGCCCATAAAAATATACAACACCAACCACACTGGTCCAAATAACCAGCCTGGCGGAGCAAAACTTGGTAATCTCAACGCTTGATAATATTCTCTCGCATTTACTGAAAATAAGCCCGACAAGAGCCCTAGTCCGGTAATTCCTACAATACTTAGCCATAAACGCTTATCTTTCACTCGGTTCATGTTTTTTGCCCCTTTCTATTTCTCTTCTTTACTGTAGCATGGTTGCGAATAATCTACCATTAATACACTTAACAAAAAAAGACCGTTCTTTTAAGAAACAGTCTTTTGCTGTAACCTCACAGAAGTTATCAGCATGAGGTTACACTTTTTTTTAATTTTTATAGGTCAATATCAATTGGTTCATCTCGTTCAAGAATTGCTTCAATACTATCTTTCATTAAATGAATGATTTGTTCTTCTGAAGGATGGATAATTCCAGAAGTCATCAATGCAGCCACACCAGTAGCGACCACCCATGTTCCCATGTGTAAAGAGTCAATTTGAACATCGTTTAAATTAGCATACTCAGGATCAGCTTTTACCGCTTCAGTAAAATAGTGATAAGAGAATTCTTGCATTTTTTTGCCGCCACCATATTCTTCTAAATAAAGCGCACGGTATAACTTACTTTCACTTGTCGCAAAATGAATATAGTTTAAAGCCAAATCAACAATTGTATTTCCGGTATGTTTTACTGGAAAGACTTCTTTCGCTAAGTATTTATGAATTTTTTGGAATAAAGCATCGCGTAAATCATCCATGTTTTTAAATTCCAAATAAATCGGTTGGGTGGAACATTTCATTTTATTAGCAATATTACGTGCAGTGAACTTCGAAAATCCTTCAGTGGCGACTACTTCATAGGCAGCTGTTAAAATCTGCTCTTTCGTAATGGTTTTTTTTCTTGCCATAATTCCCTATCCCCTTTATTCATTCATATACAACGCTTCCAAATAAATGCTTATGGTTATTGTAACACGATTTTTCTATTATGCAAAATTAGAACAACTCTTTGTACAAAAGTTCACTGAGCGGGAGCACGACAACTTTTACCCCAACTTAAAATAACAGTTGATAAAGGCTTTATTTCGTTGAGTTCCCTGCTCTTCCGTGTTATGATATGAGCAGTCATTACCCATCAAAATGAAGGAGGAATCACGAATGACCTTAGAGAATTTTAATGAAAATCTAAAGAAATATGCACGTTTAATTGCTGAAACGGGTGTCAATGTTCAGGACAATCATACGGTTGTTTTACAAATCAGTGTCGATCAAGCGCCCCTTGCCCGCTTAATTACGGAAGAAGCTTATCGCTTAGGTGCGGCCGAAGTAATTGTTCAATGGAGTGACGAAACCATTCAACGTGAATTTTTAGCTCATGCTGCAACTGATCGTATTGAAAATGTTCCTCAATATAAAATTGATCAAACCGATGATTGGATTGCCAAAGGCGCAAGCCGAATTAGCGTGGTTTCTTCTAATCCTGATGCATTAGCTGGCGTGGATGCACAACGTGTAGCAGCTTTCCAAGCGGCTAATGGGAAAGCATTGGTCAACCTACGAAAAGCAACACAAGCCAACAAAGTAAGTTGGACTGTTGTAGCTGCTGCTAGTGAAGGCTGGGCAGCTAAAGTCTTTCCAGAATTAGCAACAAGTGAAGAACAAGTTGATGCACTTTGGAATGAAATTTTCAAAACAACACGAATTTATGAAGAAAACCCAGTTATTGCTTGGGATATCCATGATAAAAAATTACAAGAAAAAGCGGCTGAATTAAACGAACAACAATTTACTGCTTTACACTACACAGCTCCTGGAACAGATTTAACGATTGGTTTGCCTAAAAACCATTTATGGGAAGGCGCTGGTAGTTATAACGCTCGTGGGGAAGAATTTATGGCTAATATGCCAACAGAAGAAGTTTTCACCGCCCCAGATAGTCGCCGCGTTGATGGTTATGTTTCTAGTACAAAACCACTAAGTTATGCTGGCACAATCATTTCGGGAATGAAATTTACATTTAAAGATGGAAAAGTTGTTGACTTCTCAGCTGAACAAGGCGAAGAAGCATTGAAAAATCTCTTAGCTATTGATGAAGGTGCCAAACACTTAGGAGAAGTTGCTTTAGTACCAGACCCTTCACCAATTTCACAATCCGGTTTGATTTTTTATAATACATTGTTCGATGAAAACGCCTCTAATCATTTAGCCTTTGGTTCGGCCTATGCCTTCAACTTACAAGGCGGCACGGAGATGAGCGAAGAAGAATTAGCTGAAGCTGGTTTAAATCGTAGCCAAACACATGTGGACTTTATGGTAGGATCTGACAAAATGAATATTGACGGCATTAAGGAAGACGGGACGATTGTTCCAGTTTTTAGAAATGGCGATTGGGCATAAATTTAAAAAGAAGCAAGCCGTTATTTTTTACGGCTTGCTTCTTTTTATTTCAAATAAAAAAAGGCTTCTCAGCCTTGATATGTTCCTTATTCAATCAGACACATGGCGGCACTTGCTTAGTGCTGCTTCCTTCCGGATCTGACACAATTCACTAGCCCGCCATTGTCCTAGCCTTTCGGCAAAACCTAGTATAACGTATTTTTATTCTTTTGACTAGTCTTTCTTTTGATTTTTTAAAAGTTTCTCTTCTTTTTTCTTTGCCCGTAACCTTTTAAAGAACTGAACTAGCAATAAGCGACACTCTTCTTCTAAAACGCCTGCTTCGACATAGGCCACATGATTGAAGCGTTCATCTTCTAATAAATTCATCAAAGTCCCAGCAGTGCCTGCTTTAGGATCAGTTGCGCCATAATAAACTTCTGGAATTCGTGCTAAAAGCATCGCCCCACTACACATTGGACAAGGCTCTAAAGTTACAAATAATTGGGTTTCTTCTAGACGCCAATTTTCTATCCCGCGACACGCTTCTTGGATTGCATACATTTCTGCATGCGCCGTTGCTTCTTGCCGTGCTTCTCTCAGATTATGCCCGCGGCCAATAATTTCCCCTTGCCGAACAATTACAGCTCCAATAGGTACCTCAGCCAAACCTTCTGCTTTTTTCGCTTCTGCAATGGCTTCTCGCATAAAAAATTCTTTTTCTTCTTGTGTTAACGTTGTTTCTTTTTTTCCCAATTAATTTCCACCTTTCGGCTTTTTCCCACTAAACTTCTGTCTTGCTTCATGGTACAATAAATCAGTGAGGTGTGTCTATGATTATTGAAAATTTATCTCAGCTTTATCCCAAAGGCTATTTATCAAAAACAATTGGTTCCGAAGCCACCTATTCAATTCCTGTTGACGACCAATTTTTCATTGTGAATAAAGCTTTCTTAAGTATTAAAGAACAGCATTTGTTGGAAGCGCTTTTCCCAATTTCTGAAAACCCAACAATTACTGGTAACCATCCTTGGTTCAGTTACTTATTTCAACAGGCAAAATTACCTGCCGAAGGGACCTTTCGTATGTTGCAAATTCAAACGAATGTCACAAAAGAATTACAAGCTGAATGGCAATTTAATTTAACAAAGATGTTTCCAGATACAGTTGATTGTTTCAGTCCAAGTAATAATATGTATATTTTAGTTGAAGAACAGTCAAAAAATACCTTTCAACAAGAAGAAATTCAAGGGATTTTTTTAACATTAGATACAGACTTTGATTGCACTAGTGCTGTATTTGTTGGCAATTTTTATTCCTCTGAAGACATTCTCCGGCGTTGTTTCCATGAAGAACAACGTATTTTTTCAGAAGAACTTAATTCCTCTAGTCGGACGACTGTTTTTAGTTTAACCGATGTCGCCCTCCACTATTTTACCAAGGAAGCTATGAGCCAAAATGTACTTGTTGAGTATTATCGTCGTTTATTAAATAAAGACACCGATATTCAGCCAATCATCAGCGCTTTGTGGAAAAATCAAGGCAATATCAGCTCCACTGCAAAAGATTTATTTATGCATCGAAATACTTTACACTATCGTTTGGAAAAGTTTTTTGAACAAACTGGCTTATCTTTAAAAAAAATGGATGATTTAATCTTTTGTTATTTGTTATTAAGAAAGTAGCACGTCCATTTTGTACTCGTATGTTTTTTATTCCCAATTAGAAAGTAGGCGTTCCAATGAAAATTACCGCATATGTCGCTAGTGCATTTAGTAAAAACCACGAAGGTGGCAACAAAGCAGGCGTTGTTTTTATGACACAGCCCTTAACGAGAACCCAAAAAATGGCCATCGCCAAAGAACTAGGATTTGCAGAAACTGCTTTTATTTCAGACTCAAAGATTGCTGATTTCCACCTTGAATATTTTACACCAAAAGAAGAAGTCGACTTATGTGGCCACGCGACAATTGGCGCTTTCACCATTATGAAGCACTTAAATAAATTATTGCAAACAGCATATACAATCGAAACGAACAGCGGTTTGCTCGCAATCACGGCGAACGGTGAACAACTATTTATGGAACAAACTGTCCCAACTTTTTATGATACGCTCACTTTAGAAGAATTGAGCGGCTGCTTTGATTTAAACGCAGTGGCAACAGCTTTTCCTATCCAGATTGTGTCAACGGGCCTAAAAGATATTTTGGTTCCCATTAAAAATACGCAATTATTACAGGATTTACAACCAAACTTTGAAAAAATTAAGTTACTTAGTCAAAAGTATGGAGTTATTGGGATGCATCTTTTTGCTTTGTCTGAAGAAAATATCATTTGTAGGAATTTTGCGCCCCTTTATGACATCGATGAAGAAGCCGCTACTGGTACATCAAATGGTGCGTTAGCTTGTTATCTGTACCATCACCAAATTTTACAAAAAACCAATTACACCTTTGCCCAAGGTTATACCTTAAACGCTCCTTCAGAAGTCTTAGTGCGTTTGAACACTACATCCCAAAAGACAATTGATCAAGTTCTAGTTGGTGGCAGAGGCTATTATGTTGAAACAAAAGAATTATTTTTATAAAAAAAAGATGGCCTAGGCCATCTTTTTTTACTTCATTGCATCTTCAATAAATGTGAAAAAGCGTTCTTTTAAAGAATCTGTATTGTCTTTAACTTTTTCGCCATATTCAGCTAATTTTGAACCGCCATCTTTCACACGATCAACAACATTTAAAACAGAATCTAATTCATCATCGGATAAATCATCGACAATCGATAATAATTTTTGGTTTCCATCAAATTTATCGTCTACAAACTTTTTAACTTTATAACGATTGGAAACATGAGATACCTTCTTAATAATTTTTTCAGAAGCGATGACTGCAACAGAGACACTTGCAACTGCAGCAATGCTTAAACCGATACCAATTTTTGTTGATGCTTTCATTTCCTTCAGCTCCTCTGTTATTTTCTACTTTAATCATAACATATTATTACTTTTATGCGTAATAGAAAGACCTTTACTAGCACTTAGTCTCGTCGGTTGTTACCACCAAATAAAATAACCAAACGTAAAAGTTGTAAAAAGGTCGAAAGCGCCGCTGCTACGTAGGTAAGTGCAGCTGCAAAAAGAACTTTTCTGGCCATTGGGACTTCTTCTTCTGTTAATAACCCACCTTCAGAAAGAATACTTAATGCACGTCTAGACGCATTAAACTCCACCGGTAAAGTCACCAATTGAAAAATCAAGGCTAATGAAAAAGCCAAAATTCCAATGTTGATTAATGTTTGATTCCAACTAAATAAAACACCAATCAAAATTAGTGGAAAGGAGATGGTTGAGCCAATGTTGGCAACTGGAACAATGGCTGCACGAAGACGTAAAGGCACATAGTTCGTATGATCTTGTACCGCATGTCCGCATTCATGAGCCGCCACGCCAATAGCCGCGACCGATGTCGATTGAGCAGTGGCTTCGGATAAGCTCAACATTTTGTTTCCAGAATTATAATTGTCGGTTAAATCACCCGCAATTTGCTGAACTCCAACATCATTAATTTGTTCTTTTTGTAAAATATATTGTGCTGCCTGCGTGCCTGTAACATGTTTACTGCTTCGTACTTGATCATATTTACGAAAGGTACTGTTAACATATGCGGAGGCCGCACCAGAAATCGCAATTCCAATAATTACCAATATATAGGTTGGATCGATTCCAAAATAAAAGGGCATCATTGTCCTCTACCTCCATCTTTTTTTCTTTATTGTAGCATGATAGTGAAAAAAAGGGAGCGACAAACGTTGTCTTTTGTTTAAAAAAATGATGAATTTTTCAAGAAAGTACCAAAACTAACAAAAGTGTCACTCAATTAACGGAAAAAAATATGGCAAATTTTCTAAAAAAAAGGCATACTATTCCTTGAGGTGAGGAAAATGAAAACATTACTAAAAATATTAATCCCCTTAGTCATTTTAGCCGGTGGTAGCTGGGGCGTTTATAATTACTATTACGGCGGAGAAGCCTATTATACACAAATCACAACATCTGGTGAAAAGAAAGATGAAAAATCAGATTCTGGTGAACCGACGACCATGTATTACTATCAACAACCTGCGTTTAATAAAAACGGCGAAGAAAAGACCGTGGAATTAAATGAATACCGTGATCAACCTTTACGTATGAAAGCCTATCTAAAATTGAAAGTCAATCCCCGTAAAGGCGTGATTAGTTGGAATGAAGTGACAGAAAAAGAAGTCCCTGAAAAAGCTTTAGAAAAATTAAAATAAAGAAAAAACCGTTGGCAAACGACCAACGGTTTTTTCTTTATAATTGATTACTAATTTTTTCGATATTTTTTAGCATAATGGACACTGTGCCATCTGGATTATTGACGAATTCAATTAAATCGCCATTGCGGTAAACATCTAACGGAACAATTAATTCAATACCGTTATCCATTTTTAACTTTTGTTTGCCAAATTTCTTTTCAGAAATTTCGCGAGATTCTCTGACTGGCGGTGTTTTGTCGACAAACTTCGACTCATTCACTTCTTCTTGGTAAGCTAATTTAGCTGATACATTTTCTTTAAACACTTGCTCAGCAATTTGCTCATTGTCAATCGTTCCCGTTTCCTCAATGCTATCATATACCGCTTCTTTTACCGAAGCCATTAGTTCAAACTCATCTTCGTTAAATTTCTTTCCAATGCGTTTGACTGCCTTTTTAATTTCTTTGATATTTTCTTCCATGGAAGGTGCCGCTTGCGTCTCAATCACTTTTTCAGAGAAATACCAGATTTTTTCTCCTGAAAATTCATATCTTTTCTCTAGTAATTCAAATGCTAATGTATCTAAGTCAACCGTAATCCCTTCATCTGGTTTTTGTGATTTTGAAGACAAAATTGCTCGATTGATAATCAGTTTGTTATAAACGGATTCTTCTTCATAGTCGACGTAATGCGTGTAACTTTCTTTATAGTTTAATTTAATCATTGCGACATGTAACACCGTATCTAATTCATATAAAATGAACAAAATATCAGCACTAGGCGCATCTTCGCTTCCTGAATAAACATCATACCAATGTTGGGTAACTTCTTGGCTTTTCTTCACAAAATCACTAGGAATCCCACGTAACGTGTCAACAAAGGAACTATTTTCCGCCAATGTTCCAGTCTTTGTTTGTGCAGTCGAAAGTTTTGAAATTTTTGCAGTTAAATACGTTCGAATATACTCGGTCGTTAAATCTAGTTCCTTTTCAGAGAAAACCGGCGTCCCAGTTTCTCGATCAATAATGTGTAAAATTGCTTTTTTTAAATAAATATCCATTTTTACGCTCTCCTTTTCTCAACCTTTTTAGTCTAACTGAGAGAGAGAAAAAAGCCAATAGTTTCTATAAAAAGAAGAAGAATTCGTAGACAAATGTCTACGAATTCTTCTTTACTTCAAAAAGCGATTACCCTTCTTCGCTGTATAACATCCCTGTTGCTTCATCAACTGGATCGACTTTATTAAAAATGCCTTTCTTTCTGAAAATATAAGTTAAGCCCATTGGTACGATAATGGCAATCACCATTGCGCCTAAAAACGGCAAGTAATATTGTGGCACAATAGATAAAATTCCTGGCAAGCCACCGACGCCGATACTGGTCGCACGAACGCCCATTAAAGTGGCAAACATTCCTGCCATTGCTGAACCAATCATGCCCGCAACAAATGGATAAACATATTTTAAGTTGATCCCAAACATCGCTGGTTCAGTCACACCTAGGTAACAAGAAATCATCGCTGGAATCGAAACTTGTTCTTCTTTTTTGTTTCCACGATGCATAAAGATAACCGCTAAAACAGCTGAACCTTGTGCAATATTTGATAGAGCAATCATTGGCCATAAGTTGGTTGACTGAAAGTCAGCAATCAACTGTAAATCAATCGCATTACTCATATGATGCAACCCAGTGATGACTAATGGTGCGTACATAAAGCCAAAGACGGCGCCAAATAACCAATTAAATGTTGACGTTAATCCTGCATTTACGATATCAGAAACCCAACTACCAATCGTCCAACCGATTGGTCCTAAAATGACATGTGCAGCCAATACTGTTGGTACTAAAGCAAACAATGGGACAAAAATCATTGAAATTGCTTGAGGAATCACTTTTCTAAAGAAAATTTCAAGATAGGCAAGCAAGAAGCCGGCTAACATGGCTGGGATAACTTGCGCTTGATAACCAATCATGTTAACTTGAGCAAACCCAAAATCCCAGAAAGGAATTTCTGCTGCTTTAGTCGTCGCAACTGAATAAGCATTCAGAAGTTGTGGTGAGACTAATGTAATCCCTAGGACAATCCCCAAGATTTGTGTGGTTCCCATTTTCTTCGTAATACTCCACGTAATCCCAACTGGCAAGAAGTGGAAAATTGCTTCGCCGATTAACCATAAGAATGAATTGACTCCATTCCAAAATTGAGAAACTTCCACGATTGTTTGACCATCAAGAAAGCCAAATGGAACCCCTTCCAAAATATTGCGGAATCCTAAAATCAATCCCCCGATAACAAGTGCAGGAATTAATGGTGTAAAAATCTCAGCTAAAACAGAAACAACTCGTTGAACAGGACTCAAATTACTTTTGGCAGCTGCTTTCCCTTCTTCTTTTGAAACCCCTTCTAAACCGGAAATTGCAGAAAAATCATTATAAAATTGTGGGACTTCATTCCCAATAATTACTTGAAACTGTCCAGCATTGGTAAAGGTTCCTTTTACAGAAGGAATATCTTCAATCACAGGTACATCCGCTTTTTTTGGATCTTTTAATACAAAACGCATTCGAGTTGCACAATGAGAAACAGCTGAAATATTTTCTTTGCCTCCTACTGCTTTCAACAACTGTTGTGCATCGCTTTGAAACTTACCCATTTTACATTCTCCTCTCAAACTTGTATATACAATTAAGTTGTATATACATCATACTTGATTATTCTTTTTTTGGCAAGCGCTTTCTTTCAAAAAAATAATTTTATTTTTTTACAAATCCCTTGTCTTTTCTTAAAGAGTCAAACAGAACGCTTTTTTAGCTGCTTCTTTATTGCTATACTACAGAGGGAAAAAACGAAAAGGAGTATGAAAAATGTTTTTTAAAGAAATTCATCATGTGGCAATCAATGCCTCAAATTATCAAGTAACTAAAAATTTTTATGTCGAAAAGTTGGGCTTTGAAGTTCTTCGCGAAAATCATCGTCCCGAAAAAAAAGATATTAAATTAGATTTAAAATTAGGCAGCCAAGAATTGGAAATTTTTATTTCTGATCAATTTCCCGCTCGCCCCTCTTATCCTGAAGCTTTAGGATTACGTCATTTAGCTTTTAAAGTTGAACATATTGAAGAAGTGATTGCTTTTTTAAATGAGCAAGGAATTGAAACAGAACCGCTACGAGTAGATGATTTTACGGGTGAAAAAATGACCTTCTTTTTTGATCCAGATGGACTACCTTTAGAACTTCATGAATAATAAATAAAGGAGAGAAACAAAATGAAAGATACCTTTCGCTTAGAAAACCAGACGATTTATTTTGGTACAGAACGAGCAATTTCAGCCAGCCCTCAAACGATTTGGCGCTACCTGACTGAGACAGACAAGCTAAAACAATGGTTTCCAGAATTAGAAATTGGTGAATTAGGTGTTAACGGGTTTTGGCGGTTTATTCTGCCCGATTTTGAAGAAACGATGCCTTTCACTGATTATGCAGAGGAAAAATATCTGGGCGTGACTTGGGATACTGGTATCATCTATTTTGACTTAAAAGAACAAGCACCTCATCAGACCCTGTTAGTCTTCTCAGAATCTCTCCCAGAAAATTTTACAACACCTCGCCATAAAGATATCGCTGGTTGGTCAATTGTTCTCAACCGCTTGAAGCAAGTACTTGAAACCCCTGATGCAGCACCAGAAAAAATAGATTTTCCGCAAATAGAAAATCATTACTTGGAAAAATTAACGAATTTAGAAAATTAAAAAGTGTGGCACAACGGGTAAATCACCCTGTGCCACACTTTTTAAAAACGTAAAATACGCTGATAAACAAATAAACCTAAATCAATTAAGCAAACAACAAAAATTGCCAATAATACAAAAGAGACCCGCAACTCTGCGGCGTACATCCCTCGTAAACTAATTGTTGCCAAACATAACCCAAAAATCGTTGCCATTGTCACTTGTAACACGGTTCCTGGTTTTAGGGAATAAACAAAAATGCCAATCAAACTAGAAACAACGAGGTGTGTCAGTGGCAATTGAAGCCAATTGACAACAAACAGACTAAGGAAACATCCTAAAAGAGTCCCCCAAAAACGTGTCTTAATACGCGTATTCATTTCTGCTTTCACTGGATGCAAGAGTAGAAAAACATTCATCGGAATCCAAATTATTTTAATGCCTCCTACACTCCACATTAAAATAAAACTCAGCGTAATGGTGAAGCTCATACGAACAGCTAAACGAAATCGTTGCACCCTTTCGTCAGGACTTTCTAAAAATTGTTTGAAACTTGTGATCCCAAAAAAAGTCTGTTGTAAGTCGTGCCAGAAATTAATAACCGCCAATTTTTGTTGTTTCATATTTAATTGAATGCTTTTATGGCCTCTACTCTTTAAGCTGGTTAACTGACTTAATCCTGTTTGCCACCAAGCGTTTAATGTTAAAGCCAATAAAAAAAGACCAATTAAAAAGGCCACAACTTGAGATTGCATCAAAAATGTATTTCCTTTAACCTGGATTAACTGACAAAACGTAAACATCATCAAATAACTATGATACCGCATGGGTGTCGCAGATGAATAAAACAAATAAACAATTAAAAATGTCACACTACTATTTAAAATAATAGACCAGCTAAAGGAACTACTAGCTATAAATGCTAAAAAACTGATCACAAATTGCCTGATACTCATTTTGAGCAGCGCTACAAACGAATAATCTTTTTTATAGTTAATTTTAAACATAATAGTAAATACAGGCACCATAATTAAATAGCTTGGGGAAAATAAAAAATCCAATGTATAAAAACTAACCAAAAAAAAGGCGATGACTGGGAAAATGGCCCAAACATACGCAAAAAATTGCTGACTTTTTGTACTAAAAAAATAAATAACAATCACTCCAATATCGATTCCTTATCCATTGTAACATGCTTGTCAATTCCCTCTCCAAATTGAATATACCAATTCGTTAAAAATAAATAAAAAAGCGAATAAATACGCTTTCATTTCTCGTTTTTTGTGCTATAATCAGCCTATATGGTATATCATTTAAAACAAAGGAGCTACTTTCATGAATATTCAAGCGATTGATACGCGACACGGAACTGCCAACCAACATAGTTTTTCAAATGGGAATTGTCTACCCTATACTGGCGTGCCATTTGGGATGAACTTTTACGCCCCGCAAACAACTGACCAAAAAGGCAGCTGGTGGTTTCATCCAGAAGATCGAACATTTCAAGGCTATCGAGTAACGCATCAACCAAGTCCTTGGATGGGTGATTTTAGCCATTTATTAATGACCCCTGTCAGTGGTTCATTGTCGGAACTTTCTTTATTCCATGCCCAAAGTTCTTATCGTCCAGAAGAAAGCCTTTTTTCTCCTGTCGAAATTAACTTAACTCAATTACGCTATCAAATAACTTCTCAATTAATCCCAAGCATGTACGGTGGTATCTTAACCATTGATTATCAACAAAAAGATAATCACTTACTACTAACTCTGCCTGGACGTTATCAAGTAAAACAATTAGATGACCATCAAGTGGCTGTAAAAGTCATCAACTATTCTGGTTGTGAAGATCCAGATTTTAGTTTTTATTTCGTGCTTCATTTTGAACAGCCTTTAACCAAATGGTTTGCCCCTTCTTCAGGTGAAGATGGCAAAATCCTTCTTTCTTTTGGAAATATTGCTCAACAAGTTGTTCATTTTAGTAGTTCATTTATTTCTGAAAAACAAGTGCAGTTAAATTTAGCGCGAGAAATCTCTTTGCATTCTACTGAGATGCTGCAACAAGGAATCGCAGATTGGCATAATTATTTCGATCGCCTTAAAGTAACGCATGAAACCCCTGAACATACTAAAACGTTTTATCATACACTGTATCGAACATTCCTATTTCCGCAAACCTTTTATGAATTGGACGAAAATCAGCAGCCGATTCATTATGATACGTTCTCACAAACGGTTCGTCCTGGTGTACTATATACCAATAATGGCTTTTGGGATACTTATAAAACGGTTTACCCATTGTTCTCACTAATTGCTCAAGAAAAATACGAAGAGATGCTAGAAGGCTTTTTAAATAGTTACAACGAAACAGGTTTCTTGCCAAAATGGTTATCGCCAGATGAGCGTGGTTTAATGCCCGGCACCTTGATTGACGCTGTCATTGCTGATGCCGCCGTGAAAAAGATTCGTCCTGACTTGATGCCTCAGTTCCTAGAAGCGATGAAAAAAGGTGCCACACAACAAAGCGAACGAGAAAATTATGGACGTCAAGGAACTCTGGATTATCTAAAATATGGCTATGTTCCTTCAACCTATCATGAATCTGTCAATCATACCTTAGACTATGCGTACAGCGATTTCTGTATTTCGCAAGTTGCAAAAACACTGAATGATTCAGAGACCGCAACATTTTATCGTCAACAAGCCTTGAATTATCAACAACTTTTTAATCCTGAAACTGGCTTTATGCAAGCCAAGGATACTGAAGGCAATTTCCGTCCTGACTTTTTAGATATTCGTTGGGGCAAAGATTACGCCGAAGGAAGTGCTTGGCAATCAAGTTTTGCGGTTTATCAAGATTTTGCAGGTTTGATTAAGCTATATGGTAGCGAGTTAGCTTTCGAAAAAAAATTAATTCAGCTATGCAATCAAGCGCCTAACTTTAACGTTGAAGGCTATGGTTTTGAAATTCATGAAATGAGTGAAATGGCGGCAATTGATTTTGGTCAATTAGCCATCTCAAATCAACCAAGTTTCCATTATCCGTTTCTATTCAGCTACATCGGTAAACCAGAGATGGCTCAACCACTTTTAAAACAACTAATGCAAACATTTGATGCTTCACCAACTGGCTATCCAGGTGATGAAGACAATGGTAGCATGTCTGCTTGGTATATTTTTAATAGCTTAGGCTTTTATCCCGTCACACCAGGAACTGGTGAATATGTAATCGGGATGCCTTTAGTCCAGACGGCGGAAGTAAAACTATCAAATGGTAAACAATTAACCATTCAAACATCACCAAACAAAGTCCAACAACAATTTATTCATGAAATTCAGTTAAACCAAGAAAAACATACTGCGCCTTATTTTACTCATCAAGAACTATTAAACGGCGGGACTTTAGATTATCAATTAGGGATTGTCCCGAATCCACAAAACACAGCAGAACGACCGTTTTCATTAAGTACAGAAAAATAATAAAAAGAAAGATGTTCATAAAAATTGAACATCTTTCTTTTTATTCTTCGACACCTGCGTAATTTGATTGGTATTGCTCTCGAAATTCTTTTGGCGTAATTCCATTTAATTTTTTAAACATTTTTGAAAAGTAGTTGGTATTGTTAAATCCTACTTTTTCTGAAATTTCGTTGATTGTATCATCCGTGTACAATAATAATTTTTGGGCATGCTTGGTACGCACTTGATTCAAATATTGAGAAAAACTCCGCTTGGTTTCTTTTTTGAAAATTTGGCCTAAATAACTAGGGTTCAAATGGAGCTCATCCGCCACCGTTTTTAAGTTTAATTCTTCTAAATAGCCTTGTTCAATTCTTTCTACAGCTTGGCTAACACTTTCTGAATATTTTTTTATTTTAGGTTTATTTTTCACTTCTGCCAAGACTTGCTGCATTAACGCATACAGTGTATTAAGATTGTTGCTGGCTCGAATTTCTTCCACGATTTTTTCATAGTTTTCTTCTAACACAGTTGGATACTGACGCGAAATATCTGAAAAAAGTAAAAAGACTACATAGCGTACATATTCTGGTGTAGCGTGTTGTTGACTTAACTGATTGAAAATAGCATCTAATTCCCGTTGAATGGTCTGCATATCCCCAATCATCAAGGCTTGGTTAAACGCTAGAAAAGTAAAATCTTCTGCCGAACGATTCATTTGTTCTTTTTGATTATTTGGCAGAAATTCTTGATAGAACGTTTCAATTGCTTGCAACTGTTTTACTTTCTCATAACTTTCATAAACCGTTTCCCATTCATTGACAGATTCCCCTACAAAAATCTGACCTTGACCAGCTAGAATCGCTTCAATTTCACGAATAAATAAGAACGCTTCTTGTCTGGCCCCTTTATAGATAAGTAACAATTGGTGGTACGTACTCATCCAACTTTCAATGAATAACAGTTGGCCTTTTTTCATAAATAGTTCCTTGATTGTTTCTAAAAATGACATCTCAGCTTCAACCAATAAAACGGTAAAATCACCTGGTTTTATAGTCGCAAATTGCTGCATTAACTCTTCGTATTCCCCTTCGCTGATTTCATCATTAAGCCAACGCATCAAGCCATTTTCTAGATATAGACGCACGCGGGCATGGGATTTTTTTTGTTGGTCCAATTCTGTTTTAATTCTCTGGATATTGGCTAATAGTTCTTGCTTATTGACTGGTTTCAAAAGATAATCTTGGACCTGCAAAGCCATGCCTTTTTTGACGTAATCAAACTCTTGATAACCTGATAAAATTAAACTAATAAATTGATGTCCTTTTTTCTTTGCTTGCTCAATTAATTCGATCCCACTCATTTCCGGCATCGTAATATCTGTTAATAAAACATCAATGGATTCTGTTTCTAAAAAAGCCAATGCTTCTTGCGCACTACGCGCTGTTTTAACAATTTCAAAGCCTAACTCTTGCCAAGGAATAATCCATTTTAAGCCTTCTAAAATCATATATTCATCATCAACAAACATCACTCGATACATCTTTTCACCCCTTATGCTACAAACGAAAGACGAATTGTCGTCCCTTCTCCTTCTTTCCCTTCAATGGTTAAACCATAACTCTCCCCAAAAAAGCGTTGTAAACGTTCATGAACATTTCTTAATCCAATGGACTGTTCCGTGTCTATTTCTGTTTGATTTAAACGTTCGCGAATTTCCTCTAACCGATTGGCGGTAATTCCTTTTCCATTATCCACAACAGCCACAATAATTTTTTCGCCTTCTCGGTAGGCGTGGACCTTGATAGCATTGTCTTGTCGTTGATAGTCAATTCCATGCACAAAATAATTTTCGACAAGCGGCTGAATGATGAACTTAGGAATTTCAACATCAGCAATTGTTTCTTCTATTTCGAACTTATAGGCAAATTGGTCGGGATAACGCATTTGATACAAATACACATATTTTTCGCAAAATGAGATTTCCTCTGCCAAGGTCGTGGTTTTTTCTTGGTTAATATTATTCCTAAGTAACGTTGAAAAAGCATAGACAACATCAGCTAGTTCTTCTTGTTGCCGACTCAAGGCATACATACGAATATATTCCAACGTATTATAAAGAAAATGAGGATTAATTTGCGACTGTAACGCTCTCATGTGAGCATCGCGTTGCTTAATTTCTAAAGTATAAATATCGTGAATGTATTGATCTAAACTGTCTACCATAAAATTAATCGCGGAAGCAATATCATTCAACTCTTCCTGAACTTGATTCGTGTCAATTCGTTCTTTTAAATTGCCATCGCCAATGGCTCGTGTCGCTTCTAAAATTAATTGGACTTGTTGAGAATAGCGTTTAAACAGGCGGTTTAAGCCCACTAATAAAATAACAATCAAAAGTAACCCAATCCCTAAAATGGCCGCATAATTCATAAACAATTGCTGAAATAAGACTCGGCGGCTTGTTAATAAGAGAATGGTACTCCGGCCACTGCTTTCTATTTCCGTAATATCGTAGCGATTATGAAAAACCTGTTGAATGTCACTATCGGTGTGCATTCTTTTATCTAGTTGCCGCTCTTCTTCTTTGGTAAATTGTGCTTTTTCAGAAAAAATTTGATTCCCAGCACTATCATAGATAAACGCATTAATACCTGATTTTTTCAATAAGTCTGCTTGGTTGCCTAGCAACTCTTGACTTGAAAACACAGTGTACAACTCTCCCAGCGGTTGTCCTGTATAAGGATCGGAGATAATTCGCATTAGTTGAAAGCCATGTTTTTTAATTGATGACATATCCATTTTTTTCCCATTTGTAGCTGTGCGATTGGCGAACAAAACCTGATCAAATTCATCTAAGCGAATAATCACTTCTTCTAAGTCAGGAAAGGTGCTAAATAATGTACTTAAATTATTTCCAAAGTGGGTACTGACCCGATCTTCCGACCATTGACTGTAAGTATAGTCAAAATACTCAGGAGGAGAAAGTTCCATATATTTTCGCATGTTTTCAATTTTACTTGCAGAGCCAGCTAATTCATTAATCATATTTGTCGCCGCATTATTTTTATTCGTTACATAGCTGTCAATTTGGGAAACGGCGTTATTTTTTTGTGAATCAATTGATAAGTTAATTGTATAAGTAACATAAACGCACAAAGCAGCCACCGTTAACAAAATAATACTTGTTAACAGTAGACTGTATTTTTGTACTAATCGATTTAATAAATATTTTTTTTTAAACAGTTTTTTGAAGATTCGCTTCATTTTGTTCCAACTTTCCATCAATAAACTGGCGATTTTTGCGCGTGACATAGGCACACCACATCATAATTAAGGCAAACGAAGCAAATAGTAGCAGTCCTTTCATTTTCCAAGTTAAAGCAACGATACTAATTACACCGAATAAGACTTTAAAAAATACACCGAGGTTTAAAAAGATACTGATAAATGAAAGCTTCATTAAATCAATAGTTGAGATAAAATAGCTTCCTTCATATAGTAGCATATAAATGTAAAAAATAACGAGTATTAGGGAAACAAAAAATAAAATAAATGTAATAATTAACCACATTATTCCGGTAAATTGAACGGCTAAATAAATATTATAAAAAACAAATCCTAAAGTGAAGAGAAAAAGTAGAAAATAACAGTTACTTCTTTTAAAATGTGCTTTCCATGATTCAAATGCTCGTTTAACGGTGATTGCTTGATAATTCATGCCCTCTTCCAAAATGAAATCAGTCATCATTTGGAGTGCTGGACCAACACCAAAAATAATCCCTCCAGCTAAACTAAATAAAACAAACAGTAAATTTAGTTTGATTACTGTCCAGGAAAGGTAAAACAACCGCTGAATCCCTGTACTTTCCATCTTCCTCTTCCTTTCTATTATGTAAAAGGCTGAGCCAAAAGCGCTCAGCTAATGCCTCAGCCTCCTGTGATTATTTTTGAGATTGGATATATTCGTCTAATTGTGTTTGCATTTCTTTTTGAACTTTATCCCAGCCAGCTGTTTTTAGGTCATCCATTAATTTTGGAAGTGTTTCTTCTGGATCAACAGTTCCTGTATTTAAGCTTGCTGCGTAACGATTCATAACTGTAGCAACGTTAGTGATTTCAGTTTTCACTTTATCATTTACAAAAGTAAAACCAAGAATTGGTGAATCTTTTGCTTCTTCGATGCTCTTATCACGTTCTTTAACCATGTCTTCAGTGACAGATTCTTCTGGCCAAATGATTAAGTTGTTTCCTGTGTTCCAAGCACTCAAATGAGTTGTTGGTGTGTAATCTTTCAATAATTTCACGCGATCATCGCCAACTTTTTCATATTGTTTGCCTTCTTCACCATAAACAAGTCCGTTTAACAATTCTGGATTGCTGTTTAATAAACCTAACAATTCAACAGATTTTTCTTTGTTTTTAGACGTGTTTGCAACAACATAGTTAGCCATTTGCGCTTGTGCTGTTGTTTTTAATGGTTCTGTTAGTGGACGAGAAACAAGTGGTTTGCCAGCAGCTTGTGTTAAGATTGTATCACCATAATCCATAGGTCCTTGTGTTTCTTGACGCATGAACCAAGTATTGGTATTTAAGTCATATGGTGTTGTACTTGTAGCAGCATCTGTTGGAATCAAGCCATCTTTATACCATTGATGTAAGACTTTTAAGTTATTAATCATGTCTTTGTCGGCATATTGGTTAATAATTTTTGGTGAGCCATTATCAGTTGTTTTTACTGCAAATGGATATTGGTTACCAATAGGGAAGTCATAATTACCTGTTGCAAAGAATGTTTGGCCGATAGCAAAAGCAGCAATATTTGGTTCTTTTTTATGGAATTCTTTTAGAACTTCCGTTGCACTTTCATAACTACCATCGACTTTACTAATATCTAAATTGTATTTATCGACATATTCTTTATTAAAAGTTAAAACTTGTTGACCGTAAGAGTTACCTAGAATTGGGAACGCATACAGTTTTCCATTGATCGTATTTCCTTTAATATAGTTATCTGGCAATTGATCATAGGCTTCTTTGGCATATTTAGGTGCTAAATCAGTTAAATCAGCATAGGCGCCTTTTTGTGCATTCGTTGCATAATTTTGTGCTAATGAAATATCATAGCTTTCACCAGAAGCAACGATTGTTGACATTTTTTGGTCCCAATCGCCCCAACCAACAAATTCCATTTTTAATTTTGCCCCAATTTTTTTCTCGATAATCTTATTCGCATTATCGATTAATTGGTCATAATTATCTGGTTTGTCCCCAACACGATACATTAATAACGTTGGTGTACTATCATCACCTTTTGACGCTGCATCTTTTGAAGATTTACCGCACGCGCTTAATCCTACAGCTAAAGCTGCTGCGCCAGCTACGGCTAATCCTTTTTGCCATTTTTTCATTCCTTATTTCCTCCTGTACAATTTTATTCTTTCACGCCGCCGATTGTTAAACCACCCACGAAATATTTTTGGAAGAATGGGTAAGTTAACGCAATTGGTAACGTAGATAAGACAACAATCGCCATTCGAGCCGATTCACTTGGTAGAACGCCTAAGCCTTCTTGTGCTGCTGCACCCATATCCGTACTTCTTGATAAGAACTCTAAGTTGTTTTGAATTTTCATCAATAAATACTGTAATGGTACCAAGGTATCTTTTTGAATGTAAAGTAACGCATTGAACCAATCGTTCCAATAACCCAAAGCCGCAAACAAACTAATTGTGGCAATCCCTGGAACGGCTAGCGGTAACACAATGCTGACAAAAATGCGCATTTCACTTGCGCCATCAATACGTGCTGATTCAATAATACTGTCAGGCACGGTTTTCTTGAAAAACGTTCGCATCACTAAAATATTAAATGGTCCTAAAGCTAAAGGCAAAATTAACGCCCAAATTGTATCTTTCAATTGCAATAAGTTTGTCATTACTAAATAGTTCGCAACCATCCCTGGTGAAAATAACATTGTAATTAAAGCAAACAATGTAAAGAATTTTTTAAACGGAAAGTTGGAACGAGAAATGACATAGGCATATAATGACGTCATTGTTGCATTGACAATCGTCCCTGTCACCGTAATGAAGACCGTTACCCCTAAGGCATGAATAATGCGTTGACTCATTGCCCCTTGGAAAATGTAACGATAGGCCTCCAATGAAAATTCTTTTGGCCAAAACCGATAGCCGTTTGCTGCTAATGATCCTTCACTTGTCAATGAAATCATAATAACAAAGAAAAACGGAACCACACAGGAAATAGCAAAAATAGCAATGACAATATTGAAAATCAAATTCGCTGTCGGGTTGAAGGATCGAACGTTAACGCTAGTGACTTTTTTCTTTTTCATAATCCTTCCTCCTAAAATAGTGCTGAATCTGGTTCAATTCGACGAACAACTAAATTCGCAATTAATAATAAACATGCCCCAACGACAGATTGATATAACGCTGCAGCTGCCGTCATGCCTACATCACCAGTAGCCGTTAAGCCATTGTAAATATAGGTATCTAACACACTTGTCACGTTGTAAAGCGCACCTGAATTTCTTGGTACGATGTAGAACAAACCAAAGTCTGCTCTGAAGATACCGCCGATGTTTAAAATTAATAAAACAGACATCATTGGTAAAATTTGTGGAATCGTAACATTTTTTATTTGTTGCCATTTGTTGGCACCATCTACCATCGCTGCTTCATAGTATGTCGGATCAATCCCCATCACAGAAGCATAGTAGATAATACTGTTGTAGCCTAGACTCTTCCAAACATTTAGGAAGACAAAAATTACTGGCCACCAACGTGGATCTGCATACCAGTTAATCATTGTGCCGCCATTACCAGTAATCCATTGATTCAAAATCCCTTTATCTGGACTTAAAAAGGCATAAACAAAATAGTTAATAACCATCCAAGATAAGAAATATGGTAGCAATGACATCGTGTGATAAACTTTAACCAAGCGACGATTTCTTAATTCACTCATAATAATAGCAAAAGCAATCGCAAAGAATAAGTTAAAGGCTAAAAAGACGACATTGTACAAAATGGTGTTTCTAGTAATTAACCAAGCATCTTTTGACGCAAATAAAAATTTAAAGTTTTCAAAACCAACCCAAGGACTTTCTCTTAGACTAGCTAAGAAACCATCTGGTGAAATATGAAAATCTTTAAATGCGACCACATTGGCTAAGACTGGTATATAGAAGAAAAATATAAACCAGATAAATCCTGGTAACGCCATAAGGATTAAGGCCTTATAACGCCATACATTTTGAAAAAACCCGTTTTTCTTCTTCATTCGTTTCGCTCCTTTCATAAATATAATAGCGTTTTCATAATATCTTTTTAAGGAACAAATTATAGGATTTGAGAAACAAATTATAGATTTTGTGTCATTTAAGGTAAAAATTTGCCGAATTGACTGTTCTTTGTGAAAACGTTTATCTGATATTTTTTTTACAACTGTTTAAGAACCTTAAAAATAATTGGATAAGCTTCACTCATAAAGCGATTTTGCTAGCGTGTATTTGTTTTATAAAATCTGAGAACTTGATAGTTTCACAGAGGATATCCTCTAATTATTTTTGAGGAGGACTATTTTTGAATTTTATCCGTAAAAAACACTAGAGCAATTCGTTTAATTGTAGTTTATTTTTTTGCAGTTTTAATGCAAGCTGGTTCTTTATTATTACTAGCTATTTCACTACTATTTTTCTATTTGCCTTTATGCACACACAATATGTTGGATTTCTTGTTATAAATCAAAAAGAGTTGACGACATAGGTCATTTTGACTTATGTCGTCAACTCTTAAATTTTCAGCTAATTAGTCGTTCTAAAACAATCGATTTTGTTTACTCCTCTTTTTCTTTGTTTCTCTTTATAACATAGAGAATTAATACAATTAAGATCAGTCCTACACCCAGATACGCAAATATTTTTTGAACTTTTTCTCCTGTTTTTGGTAAATAGGATGATTTAGACGTTTCTTTCTTGTTTATGGCAATTTCATTTTTACTATTTTTTGTAGGTTTGTTCTGGTCTGTAACAACTTTTTTTGTTTCCTTTTTATTTTCCGCTGGTTCTTCGGGTGTAATAGGTACCTCTGGTTCTTCTGGTGGATTGATGCCATCACCTACTTTGGCTTTGTTGAGAATTGTTTCGCCCGCTTTCGCTTCTTCGTTAACAATCACTTTGAAGCGAATACTCCGCTCTTTTGTATCAGTGATACTTGGGTATTCCGCTGTGATTGTGCCGTTGATTTCTTTCAAGCTGGTTGGTTTTGGTTCATCACCGACACTTGTTAGGCTATCTTTGACATACGTCAGTCCTTTTGGTAGTTGGTCTGTGATAACTACTTTGTTTAGGACGCCGTTTTCGATGGTGTTGCGGAAACTGATTGTGTACTCGATTTCTTCCCCTAGTTTTGGTTTGGCGTTATTAACGGTTTTTGTTGCGGTTAGTTTGCCTTCTTTCGCTTCTGGTACTACAGGCACCTCTGGTTCTTCTGGTGGATTGATGCCATCACCTACTTTGGCTTTGTTGAGAATTGTTTCGCCCGCTTTCGCTTCTTCGTTAACAATCACTTTGAAACGAATACTCCGCTCTTTCGTATCGGTGATACTTGGGTATTCCGCTGTGATCGTGCCATTGGCTTCTTTCAAGCTGGTTGGCTGGGGTTCATCACCGACACTTGTTAGGCTATCTTTGACATACGTCAGCCCTTTGGGTAGTTGGTCTGTGATAACTACTTTGTTTAGGACGCCATTTTCGATGGTGTTGCGGAAGCTAATGGTGTATTCGATTGCTTCCCCTAGTTTTGGTTTAGCGTTATTAACGGTTTTTGTTGCGGTTAGTTTGCCTTCTTTTACTCGAGGTGTGATTGGTTCTTCGGGTGTAATGGGCACCTCTGGTTCTTCTGGTGGATTGACTGTGTCATCTACTTTGGCTTTGTTGAGAATTGTTTCGCCCGCTTTGGCTTCTTCGTTAACGATCACTTTGAAACGAATACTCCGTTCTTTCGTATCGGTGATACTTGGGTATTCCGCTGTGATTGTGCCGTTAGCTTCTTTCAAGCTGGTTGGCTGGGGTTCATCACCGATACTTGTTAGGCTATCTTTGACATACGTCAGTCCTTTGGGTAGTTGGTCTGTGATAACTACTTTGTTTAGGACACCATTTTCGATGGTGTTGCGGAAGCTAATTGTGTACTCGATTGCTTCCCCTAGTTTTGGTTTAGCGTTATTAACGGTTTTTGTTGCGGTTAGTTTGCCTTCTTTTACTCGAGGTGTGATTGGTTCTTCGGGTGTAATGGGCACCTCTGGTTCTTCTGGTGGATTGACTGTGTCATCTACTTTGGCTTTGTTGAGAATTGTTTCGCCCGCTTTGGCTTCTTCGTTAACGATCACTTTGAAACGAATACTCCGTTCTTTCGTATCGGTGATACTTGGGTATTCCGCTGTGATTGTGCCGTTAGCTTCTTTCAAGCTGGTTGGCTGGGGTTCATCACCGATACTTGTTAGGCTATCTTTGACATACGTCAGTCCTTTTGGTAGTTGGTCTGTGATAACTACTTTGTTTAGGACACTGTTTTCGATGGTGTTGCGGAAGCTGATTGTGTACTCGATAGTTTCGCCTAGTTTGGGTTTGGCGTTATTAACGGTTTTTATAGCGGTTAATTTGCCAGTTACTTGTTCGTCCGCAATTTTTGCTTCTACTATATTAGAAGTTTCGTTGACTTTTGCAGATGTTAAAATATCTACTGCCTCAACTGTTGCGCTATTAGGCACTAATTCATTTGCTTTTGCTCGTTCATTTATCTGCGCTTTAAATTCGTAAATTGTTTCAGCTGTATCAGCTTTGTAGCTACCTCCTTGTGTAGCAGTTGCACCATTGCCGACACGGACTATAATTTGTTTATTGGTTTCATCATATTCAGCTTGATCATCGCCTGAAGCATCCGTTTTTTCACCAGAATTTGGTCCACTAATAATTTTTAAAGAGCCTGGCAAATAATTTAAGCGACCATCTAGTGCATCCTTCGAGACTGAATTTATCGCTTCTGAATCAGCTTTTGTATTTTTTAGTGAGACACGATACGTGATCGTTTCACCAACTTTGTAAGTTTCTTTTGGTTCCACAATTTCTTTCTTAATTTCAAATTCAGGTGTTTCTGCGTTTACAGCAAAACCAATCGCATTCGTAGAATAATCGTCACCACTACTTGTTGTTCTAAAATTAATTTGGTTTTGTCCAGCATTTAAAACACCTTCGGGAATTGCCATACGATCGATATCAATATCTAAAAAATTAGGATGATCCGGCGCAAATTTTCCTGGATACTTATCTACCATATGTTCATCGTTATCTGTCACAGTTGCGTTCATAGCATTGTTAACTGGATTGAGCGTGTTCGAAATATTTACCCAAATTCCTGCGCTATTTTTAATTTGTGCGTTGTCTCCAGTCCAGTATTTATCTCCTTGAACAGTAAACCAGGTCACAATTGGATCAAGATTTCCTTGTTTTGCTGTTAAAAAGTTGCTCATAGTAAATTCATTATTAGTTCCAGCAGCATTGCCACGTGCTCCATAGTAAATACTAAAAGCTCTTGACTTACTTGCCTGATCCTTTGTAACAACAAACAAACTCCAACCACTAAAGTTATAATATTGATATTGACCATTTAAACTACTTGTCATAGGAATATCTGCTAACGTATAACTTCCTGTCGCACTTTTATCCCCTTGTAAAATTGAAGTTACATCTGCATAATTAGAAAATCCAGTATTATTGTACCCGAAACGTTGTCCTGGGTTTGTTGCATCTTGATCGATACGATGGTACCTTTGGGGCGAAACACGCTGTACGGTTCCATTTGGTGTAGTAAATTGAACTGGTGCACTAATTTCTTCATCAGAAAGATTTGTTCCGTAAGCAGGGCCTTTATATCTAGATGCACTCCAAAATAAGCCCGCCCAAGCAATCTCTTTTGCACCATTTAAATCAATATAAGCCCGACTAGAGTTATACGTATTTGGATCATTGTCAACATCTGCAAATTCTAAAGGAAAATTGTTAATTGCATAACCACTACTTGCTCCTCGTGTGTTTAAAAATGTTTGTGCAGCCGCCGTATTTTCATTCGCAATTTTTAAGTTGGTATTTCCCGTTGAAAAAAGTTCTCCTTTATGAACGCTTTGATAAATCGGTGTATTAAACCCCCGACCAGGTGTTGGTGGCACTAACGGACCAGTAGGTTGCGCCTTTAATGGAGGTTGCTCAGGACTTTCGGTAGCCTGCGTTAGTGCTGTCTCTTGAATACTTTCTGTCGCCTTTCCTGCTTCAGGCTTTGTTTCGTTACTAGTAGTTGCGGTCATTTCATTTGTAGAAGAGGCTGTTTCGTTTGCCTGATTTTCTACTTTTGTTTCTGAAGTTTCCTGTTTTTCCTTCGAAACAAACTCTTTATCTGCTAGCATATCTTTATTAGGTAAATCAATTACTAGTGTCCCTTTTTCATTATCTTCTATTAGTACGCTGACCAATAACTTGCTCGACGCTTTTGTAGTTATTTGCCCATTTATGGTAATCTTTCTTGTCGAATTTGGTTGAAGGTTAAGCAGTTTAATATCGGTTGTTCGATCTTTCTCATTTGTTTCAACCTTTGCTTGTTCTTCTAAAGACGTAGGTCCTCGCTCTTCGCTTAAAGTATCTAATACAAATTTGATTGGACTATCATTGTTATTTTTTTGTTTTAAAATGAGATTTTTGATTGGTACATCTCGTGTATTTGTTACTTCGTAAGTGACCGTTTTAATATCTTCTTGAGACGATGTATCTTCTATTTTCCCTATTACTTTGAGCCCGTCTTTTTCAACAGTATTCTCAGCATCACTTGTTACTTCTTGAGCAAATGCGTTCATCATTGGTAACAAATTTAAAATAAACAGCATGGTAATCATAAGGTAACTCACAAAATTTTTAACTGCTTTATTCATTTACATTCTCCTTCGTTCTTTTCATTTACTTAAACAAATCATCTTCAAACAACTTTTACAATTACTAATTGTTTCTCAATATCCACCTCCATAAAATACTTTTCAACCTTCAATTCTTTCTTTATTTAGCTACAACAACTTTTTTTAACGTACGATTTTCCGTTTCTCCTTACAATCAAAAAGTAACACATTATATTAGCTAAAAAAAGAAAAAAACCAGATATTTCAACAAAAAATTGCGAATTAAATAACACGTTTTATATGAAGCAAATATATTGACTTTCCCTAAAAAAATACAAATATAGGTAAGTTCTAGCTTTAAGAGTAATTTTTTTATTGTTTTTCCTTTAATAACATTCGTTCTAAATTGTTTTAAAAACTAAAACTTTTTTCATGTAATTTTCATTACATTTACCAAAAAAAGAAACTAGCTTAGCTACATTTGCTATTGCTAGTTCCTTTTTTTAATTGTTTTACTTTTCCCCTAAAATTTCAATCCAACCATAATAATATTCAATATATTGATTTTCCTCTTCTAGTTGTGTCAAGATATGCTCTCCGACAACGATGCCTGTTTCAAATCCTTGTTTTGCTAAACGCTTTTTTACTTCTTCGATATTATTCAAACGGGTATCTTGTGTATTGACTTTTAAAATAAAGCCTTTGTATTGGCTACTTGATTCTTTGAGCCAAATCACTTTGTCTAAACTTTTTTTATTCACATGATTTGCCAAACAAATCCCATACGTCAGTTCATTGGATTCACTTAAATCCCCGTAAATACCTAAAGTTGAAATGTGTTCCATGTAAACTTTCATCTCTTCTGGATCCTCAATATCAACAACAACAATTTTATCAAAAGGAATTGGTTCATCTGAAAAAACCAATGTTTCTAAATCAATTAACGCATGTAAATGTAATTTTCTTTTCTTGATTTCTTTGTATTTATGTTGAAGCCTTTTTATTTCTTGCCCCAGTTGTTCTTCTGTTGCTTCCATGGTGGCATAGAGATCGGTAGGTGTCTTTTTATATAAATTCAACATATCTTTGATAGGAATCCCCATTTTTCGATAAAAATCAATATCATATATTTTGAACAAATCTTCTAAATCAAAGGTTCGATATCCGTTTTCTTCATTGCGTGTTGTACTAATCAATCCTTGCTCGTCCCAATAACGAATCGTGGACTTAGGGATATTTAACAACTCAGAAACATCTTTTATTGTGTAATTTTTTTCCATACTGTTCCCTCCATCAAAAAGTTTAGCATTTCTACTGTTGACATTCAAGTTACTTGAACGTGTACAATGACTCTTTGTAACAGCTAAAACGGTATTGTTTAAGGAGGAAATTTCATGAAATTAATGAAAGAGTTTATTAAAGAAAATAAATGGATTGTTCTTGCGACAACTTTAACCATCTGTTTGCAAATCGCAGGAACCCTTGGCGTCCCTAAATTAGTTGGCAAGTTGATTGATGTGGGCATCGTTAGCGGTGACCAACAAGTAATTAAAACGATTGGCATACAAATGTTTCTTGTGGCATTCATTGGAACAATTGCCGCAATTATTTCTAGCTATTTGTCTGCTTTAGTAGCTGCTAAGTTTGGTTTTCAAGTTAGAGGATTGTTCTTTAAAAAATTTCAACAATTCTCGATGAAAAATGTTGATAAATTTGGTTCAAATTCTTTGCTAACTAGAATGACCAACGATGTAGACAATGTTCAAACAATGATTGTGCTGTTTTGCCAATTAATCTTTCCAGCGCCTATTATTAGTTTATTTGCCTTAGTGATGACATTTTCTTATTCAGTTTCACTCGCTTGGGTAACATTGGCTTCCATCGTATTTTACTTAGTCGTTGTTTATTTTTTAATGAAAAAAGGTACCCCTTTATCTTTAAAAATTCAACCAAAAATGGATCGAATTACTACGACTTTACGAGAGTTCTTTACTGGAATTAATATGATTCGTGCGTTCAATAATCAAGACTTTGAAGAGCAGCGAACCAATCAAACATTTAAAAATTATGCTGAACGCATGAGTAAAGTGAATCAAATCTTTGCTTGGATTACTCCCGTTGCCTTTTTATTAATGGGCGTTGTGTACGCCTCTATTTTGTGGTTTGGCGGTAATTTAGTTGCAGTAGGCACCCTACAAATTGGCACCGTTACAGCTGTGATTGAATATACGCTTCTAACTTTGGCCTACTTAATGATTGCGGCTATGGTATTAGTTGTCATTCCACGGTCCGTTGCTTCCTTGAATCGCTTGCAAGAAGTTTTGTCAGAAGAAATTGAAATTAGCGATCCTCATACTGAAGCAACCATTGCTTATCATCCTGAGAAAGCCTTGATTTGCTTCGATCACGTCACGTTTCAATACACAGAAACAGCTGATCCTGTTTTAGAAAATGTTAGTTTTGTCATCCCTAAAGGAAAAACAACGGCGATTGTTGGGGCAACTGGCGCTGGTAAAAGTACTTTAGTTAAGTTACTTTTACGAATAAATGAGGTCACAGCCGGCACGATTAGCTATTCTGGCACAGATATCCGCTCATTATCTCAGCAAACGATTCGCCAAGTCATCAGTTATGTGCCACAAAAAGCCTTTCTTTTCAGTGGGACAATCTTATCAAACTTATTAATGGGAAATGCCAAAGCAACTACAGAAGAAATAAGAACGGCACTAGAAATTTCACAATCTTCTGAATTTATCGATTCCTTACCACAAGGGATTGAAAGTTTCGTAGCACAAGGCGGGTCCAACTATTCTGGTGGTCAAAAACAAAGAATGTGTATTGCACGAGCCTTAATCAAACCGGCAGACGTTTATATTTTCGATGATAGCTTTTCCGCATTAGATTACAAAACTGACGCCGCTCTACGTGCCGCTTTACATGCACAAATGTCGGACAAAACTTTACTCATTGTTGCTCAACGGTTAAGTACAATCATGAACGCTGACAATATTATCGTCCTAGATGAAGGAAGGATTGTTGGTCAAGGCACCCACGCTGATTTACTTACCACTAATAGCTATTACCAAGACTTTGCTAAATCGCAAGGTATCTTACCCAAGTAACTAAAGAAAGGATGTGACTGCTTGAAAGAAAGTTTTCTTTTCAAGCCATACAATGAAAAAAACAATGAATCTTCAAAGCTTTAAACGTTTCTGGAAAATGATTAAACCTGAGCATCCAATCTTTTATGGTCTAATGATCTGCAGTTTAATTGGAAACTTATTAATTGTTGCCATGACCTATATTATGGCAATCGGGATTGATAACCTCTTAGAAGCTATCAAGCGTGTCGGGCTCAAAGGCATGACACTTCCTTTAGTTGAAGAAGCACTCTTAGGTCCCGTCTTACTTTTAATTCTCTTTTCAATCATTAGTAGTATCACTTCTTTTATTCAGGAACGAGCAATGGCTTCTTTAAGCGAACGGGTTACTTTAAGAATTAGAAAAGAAGTGACAAAAAAGTTTAAAACTTTACCAATGGCCTTCTTTGACAATCACCAAGTGGGCGATATCATTAGTCGTTCAACAACTGGCTTAAACCAATTGTCACAAGTTCTTTTAACAGGCATCAACCAATTTTTCACTTCCGTCGTGACTATCCTTTTTGCAGGAATCATGTTGTTCTATATTGATGCAAAATTAACCATTTTAGTGTTGCTCCTAATTGGCGGCAGTACTTTCATGACGACAAAAATCGCGAATAAAAACAAGGTGTTTGCTGATCAAAGTCAAGCTGAATTAGGTCAATTAAATAATAAGATGGAAGAATATTTAGCAGGAAATTTGGTCACAAAAACCTTTAATCAACAGCAAAATGCTGAAAAAACAATTGCTGCTGTTAATCAACAACATTATCGTGCCTTTAAAAAAGCACAGTTTCTAAATTTTGCGATTTATCCAGCTATTCGTTTTATCAATCAGTTGGCTTTTATTATTAGTGCTATCTTAGGCGCAATGCTCGTTTTATCTGGTGGTATTACGATTGGTTTCTTGCAAGCATATTTGCAATATATCAACCAAATTTCTGAGCCGATTTCTACCGCTTCTTATGTCATTAACTCAATTCAAGCAGCGATGGCTTCCATTGATCGGATTTTTGTTATCTTAGATGAAGCTGATGAACAGCCAGAAGCAACTCATTTAGAAACTATTTCTTCTCCTAAAGGAGCCATTGAATTTAAAAATGTTCAATTTGGCTACACACCAGAAAAAATTTTAATGAAAAATGTTGATTTTTCTGTTCAACCGAAAAAAACAGTGGCCATTGTGGGACCCACCGGCGCTGGTAAAACAACATTAGTTAACTTATTAATGCGTTTCTATGAAATAAATCAAGGCGCCATTACTTTTGATGGGATTGATATTACGGAACTTTCTCGACAAAATCTAAGAAATTTATTTGGCATGGTTTTACAAAACACTTGGCTATTTGAAGGAACCGTAGCAGATAATATTGCCTATGGAAAAAAAGATGCTTCTCGTGAAGAAATAATTGAAGCAGCTAAAATTGCTCAATGTGATCATTTTATTCGGACCCTTCCTCAAGGATATGACACAATTATTTCTAGCGAAAATGGTGCATTATCACAAGGGCAACAACAGTTATTAACCATCGCCCGAATCATTTTAGCAAATCCGCCCGTTGTTATTCTCGATGAAGCAACTTCGAGTGTGGACACACGAACAGAAGCCCATATTCAAAAAGCGATGGAAACTGTCACAGAAAATCGAACAAGCTTCGTTATCGCTCATCGATTATCTACGATTGAAAATGCTGATTTAATTTTAGTGATGAAAAATGGCGATATTATTGAAAAAGGAACGCATCAGGAACTATTACAAGCTCCGACTCTTTACGCCAGCTTATATAATAGTCAATTTCAAACCACTTAAAAAGAACTGGAACAAGTCATTCTTCTTTTGACTTGTTCCAGTTCTTTTATTGCTTAGAAATATTGAATTCCCATCGCTTTTTTGACTTCTGTTAAGGTTTGTGCTGCCACTTTTTCAGCAGCAAGACTTCCTTTATGCAACATTTCCATAATCGCTTCTGGATTTTTAGCCAGCTCTTCACGACGTCGACGAATCGGTGCGAGTTCTTCTTCTAGGACATCAATTAAGTAACGTTTAATTTTCACATCTCCTAAACCGCCATGACGATAGTGCTCTTTTAATTCTTCAATATATTCTTTCTCTTTCCCAAAGACATCCAAGTAAGTAAAGACCATATTTCCTTCAACTTGTCCTGGGTCCTCTATACGAATATGATTTGGATCGGTATACATACTCATTACTTTTTTCTGTACCACTTCAGCTGGATCTGAAAGATAAATACCATTGCCTAAAGACTTACTCATTTTTCCGTTGCCATCAATTCCTGGCAAGCGTCCCATGCCTTTTGGTGGTAACACAGCTTCCGGTCTAACTAAAACTTCACCGTACGTCTGATTAAAACTATGCACAATTTCTTGCGCTTGTTCCAACATTGGTTTTTGGTCTTCCCCAACTGGGACTAAGTTCGCTTGAAAGGCAGTAATATCAGCAGCTTGTGAAACGGGATAAATAAAGAATCCTGTCGGAACACCTTCCCCAAATTTTTTTTGTTCAATTTCTGCTTTGACCGTTGGATTCCGACGTACACGTGACGTGGTCACTAAATTTAGATAGTACATTGTTAATTCAGCTAACTGTGGAATTTGCGATTGGATAAAAATTGTTGTTTTCGTAGGGTCTAAACCAACTGCTAAATAGTCCAAAGCAACTTCTAAAACATTGGCTGAAACTTTTTCGGGATTTTTTGCATTATCTGTCAATGCTTGTAAATCTGCAATCATGACAAATAATTGATTTGTAGGGTCTGCTTGCATTTCTACTCGTTTTTTTAAGGAACCTACGTAATGTCCTAGGTGCAATTTACCAGTTGGACGATCACCTGTTAAGATAGTATTCATTGTCTACACACCTTTATCGTTTACTTTCATTTATTATTTTACCTTGTTTTAAAAAGAATGAATAGTAGGCAATAGAATATTTATTGATTCTAGATAATCGAAGAGACTAGAAAGATTGCAAGCTACAGCAATTCTTGTTCCAGTCTCTTCAAACAGTTTATTTATTTTGTGACTTTAATTGAAAATTGTGCAGTCACTACCGGTAAAACTTTGCTTGTTACTTTGATTTGATAATTTCCTGCAGCAGTCGTTGCTTCTGTCCTAATCAGACCGTTCTCATCTACACTTACTGTATTGCCAGAATCTGGTGTAACCAACTCATACGTGACTTGCGAGCTCCAAGCATCCGTTTCTGTGTGCGGCGCTTGACCAATCACTTTAGATTGAATTTGATAATTTTCGCCTGATTTTATAGTGGCTGTTTCTGTAGCAAATTGAACTCTTTCAGGAATCGCATGAGTTTGCACGACTTGGAAGATTTTTCGTTCATCAGGATTCGCAATTCCTATTTTTTCTTCTACTGCAGCAGGGAACTGGTAAGTACCTGGCGGGCTACTTGGCGAATAATTACTAACATCGTCATCCCAAGAAATAACCTTCAATTTCGTTTCGCTACCATCATCTAATTTTGCAATTACTTCAGTTGGCAAATTCAGTTCGCCTCGCGAGGTGCCTGTTAGTCGATCCAGCGTAGGCAATTCCTTGAATCCAACAATATGTTTAGCGGTGACTTTTACATTGGCAATAATTGGCATTGAGACACCTGCTGCTCGTCCTACAACAGTGAATGTTCCTTCTTTTTGATAAGAAGATGCTGGAACTTCTGACCAATTGACAGTCACTTCTCGTTGTGAACCATCCGAATAAAAAATAGTTGTTTTTTCTGGTAGTTTAGGGGCTTGACCCGCTTCTGTCGCAACCTCAATCGACTCATGTTTGACTTCGAAAACATTCGATAAAACAATTTTAGGAGCTAAACTATCCTCTGTTAGCTGTTGACCAGTTGGCAAGGTCAATTTGCCTGCTAAAAAGTCTTGATAGGCCTTTTGTGCGCCTTCTTTTGAAAAAGCATCAAACCCAGCATTATCAGAATCATAACCAGGCAAACGACTGTCTGTAATCGCTAATAAGAAACTTAACTTGGCTGGAATTTTCTCACCACTTTGAATTAGCTTTCGTAGATAGTTACTAATATCAATAGAGATTGTATTTTGATTATTCATAATTGAACTATTTGTAAAAGATTGTCGAGCAATAAATTCTTCATTTGGTACATTTAAATTATTTGGACCATTGTTCCAAGTAATGGTGTTACTCATCCAATTAGTATCTGTTCCATAAACATCTACTTGGAACTGCGTATTTTTCAAACGTTCATCATTTGTATTGCCAGCACCATTCCACGCATCATAACGCATCACATTTAGTTCTAAATTGGCACTTTTTAGTGATTGATAGTTCTTCAATTCTTGTGTATCAATTTCAACGTAAATCCGGCGATTATACCCTGCAGAACTAGCATTTTTTAATTTTAATGCGTAATTGCCCGTATAGTTTACTCCATAAGGATATTTATAGGCGTCTCCTGAACTAATGGCAGCGGTACCGCCTGCTATAGCAGAGTATGCTCGGTTACCATCACTCTTTTGAACATAGGCAGTTTGAGCTGTTTTTAGTTTAACGGTGTCTTTTCCTTCACCAAGTTCACCCTCAAAAGAGACCTTGGCTGTTACTTTGACAGCATCTATCGGTAAGCCGATAACTGTTGCTGCAACTTCAACTGTACCTGCTGTATTAATTTTTTCTTGAGGGATTGCTTCCCATTGTAACTTAAATTCTTTTTTGCCTGTCGCAACCACTTCCTCATTAACGACTTCTTCGTATGTTAGTTCAACTTGCTCTGGCAAATTAGGATACACACCTGTTGCCGAACTAATTTCTAACACTTGATTTTGATAACGAATATTTTTTTCAATTGTGGATGCTTGTTGCGCACCAATATCTAAAACTTTATTTTTCAAGCTATTTCCAAAGAAGTCTTCGGCCGCACTGTTCACTTCCGACAAGCCTTTACCAATCGCTGGCGAGGTTTCTTTTAATTGGAACATTTGTGCTCGCTGACGTAAGCGTTCTTTGGAAGTAAATTCAACCACATTATCTTTTGTTGGTTTCATTGTCGTAAATTCTTGCTCTGCCAACTCTTTCACTTTTTCAGGGTTATCTGTGATTTCTAATTGTGGTTTTTCAAAAATGTTTCCACTTGATACTAATTTTGCAACAGTTGCACCACTTTTTTCTGTAGCAATTTCTTTTGGCCAAATAACATTATTTTTGAAATATTTTTCTGGATTATCGACCATTTTACGTTCAATTGGTTGTGTCCCATTTGTTGGATAATTAGATAAGAATTTTAATTGTCCGGTACCTTCTTTGTATAAAATATTATTGTAAAAATTGGCTACTGTACCACTGTTGTCAGAACTATTTCCTTCACCAAATAATGATGTTGAAATGCCATCGCCAACATAAATCGTATTATTGTGGATAGTTGGCATTGCCGCTCCATCATTTTTTACCCAATAATGGAAAATGCTTTGTTCTTTATAATTGTAGCCACCAGCTCCGCCTGGATTATCTTTACCTGTTCCTCGGTTACCACCGCCGTCATTAGCTGAGATATTGTAACGAATAACCGAATTTTTTTGATCAGACATAAGCAATAAAAAGCCGCCAGTATTATGATGTGAATAGTTATATTGATAAATAACATTGTTTGACTGCATGTCCACATCATAAGCTTCAGCATCGTTAAATCCATATTTGATTCCGTATACTTCGTTATATTGGAACAGTCCGTCATCTACAGACATTGCCCAAACGCCCGCGTAATTTTGTGTACCATAATCGGCATTGCACATTCGGACAGCAACATTTCCTTCGACGACACCGCCACTTTTGGCTTCTGACAAGACAATTCCGTCGCCAGCAATATCTTCTAAATAGTTATTACGAATCGTAATATTAGAAAACGTTTTGTAGAAAGTGTTGCCTCTTGAGGTATCTGAATCAGCTTTTGTTCGAATTCCTTCAAGTCCCACTCGTTGAATCACATTATTTTCAATCAAAATATCATTAAATCCAGTCGTTGTTCGATGATCATTGGCTGCCGTTACTACATTGCCATTCTCATCAAACCAACTTCCTAAAACAATAATTCCACCTACCGCTTTTAATCGTTTGGTTGCAGTATTCCCACTTAGATTCAAATAATATTCTGTTTGAACGTCATGAACATAGTTATTCCGTATCGTGACACTATTGAACGTTCGATTTTGTTCATATCCTAGGACTAATATCCCCGCTCTTTGAGCATCTCCTGGTTTCTTATAGCCTTCGAGATTATCTAGCTCTGGTGTATTTGTCACTTCTAAGTTTGAAATATCCCAATATTCTTGGTTCACTAACTGCACGGCCCCTGAGATTGCACGTTTGAAAGTCCCTGTGCTGTAGGTGCCACCACCGTTAATAATCGGACGCCGTGTTGTTTCAAAAATGGTTTCTCCTTTGTCATTCGTATCATAAAAATCAATGACAATCTTTTGTGCCGCTGTCCCATTCCCTTTTGGATGCAACAATTGGTTGTTCCAGGTACTTTGCGCATTCAACAGAAGATGGTCGCCTGGCTGAAACTCCGTCTGATTCACTTTTTCAAAATCACGCCAAGCACTGGCTGGAGACTGCCCATCATTGGCATTATTTCCTCCTTCCCCATCCACATAGTAGGTCGTTCCATTTTGAGCGACACCTACTGAACGAAAAAGTAACGGTTGATCACTCACCGTTTCCCCATAAGCAGGAAGACTAAATAATTGAAGCTGGGAAAAAACAAGCAAAATAGAAAGGAAAATGGTTACACTTTTAAAATACGCTTTTTTTCTCATTTTCTGCTCCTTAACTGTTTTTATTTTGATAATTTTGAAAAAACTTTTCTCTGTCTTTCTCCAACAAGTCTACTTTGGTTGCTTGTTGATACGTAGCTAATTTCTCTTTGTAGCATGTGTTGATATAGGCATTTTTGCCAAATTGTGGTGCTTCTTCAAACTGTAAAAGTTGCCCTCCTTCCTTATTAAAAATATAAAAGTATTGGTTTTCGTGGTATCCTTTCACCACGGTACCAACAGCTTTTTCACTAAGAATCTCCCCAACAGACAACGAATAAATATCCTCTTTTTGGATTTCTGCACTCTTCAATTGATACGATGCAATAACAAGATTAGGTAATTTATTTTGCCATTCCAATAACGTCTCCTCATAAGATAGATTCGGAGAGATTGCTTCGGCTATTTTTTCTAATTCTGCTTGCTTACCTGAAAAATTTGGAATTTCAATTGCTTCAATAAAGTAATCGGTCTTTTTATATTTATCATCCAATTGCTCAAAGGCCTGCCGCAATTCTTTTTGCGTTGGCTTTTCTTTCTCCATTAATTTCTCTTTTATTTGGTCCTGTAATTGTTGATCTTTTGCATCTAAAAATTGCCAGAGCGTTAAACTGCTCTTTTGGTCTTGCCATTCTTTTTTTTCTTGCCCAAATGTTTGTGAGTGGGCTATTTCTAACTCCGTCGCCAGCTGTTTAATCATTTTATGTTGTACTAAATCCTTCGTTGCAACCTTCAGTAGTTCCTGAGTGGGTGATTTTCCGTTATACGTTTTGCGCCAGAAATTTTTCCCAAACGAAGTTAAATTATTCTGATCAGAGAATTGCTTCGCTACACGATTCATATTTTTATCGCCATAAACAATTAATTCTTCGACTTGGATTGCTTCGTTATTAATCATACTTTGCTGGCTGGTAGTAAAAATAACGAGCACAAAAATAGCACCTATCAAAAAGCTACTTAAAATAATTATTTTTTTCTTCATTCGTTCGCTCCCTCCACTTTAATAAACAAGGCAAGAACAAAATAAGCAACCCCACCTTCATTCATTTTCCTGAAAATCGAGATTACTTATTAGGTAAAAATTATTTATTCTTTTTTTGCTTTTCATGCAATTTCCCAGTATTTAAATAAATAATCCCTAGGAACAGGACAGGGGTTACAACAAACCCAAACTGTGGCTTCAAAAACATCATTGCAAACATTGAGAATAGTAAAAAAACATTTAGACAGCTGACATACCATTTCCGCAGTCCATAGTAAATTGAAATCCGAAACACATCTTTAAAAGAAGCTTGCGGGTTTCGTACTTGAAAATACCAAGCATTCAGCATAATAGCTAACCCAAAAATTAGCAGAAGGACCATCAATGGAATAAACCATTTACCAATCGTTGTTTTGGCAAAAAAGAATATATCTGTCACACTGATGATGCTACTTCCTAAGCCTAGCAAGCTGATAAGAAAGCCTCTTAACCCAAACTGACGAAACTTTTGGAAAAAAGTTTTAAATGGATCCAGCTCCTTTTCTTCTTTAAAAGTATCGATTAAACCTAAAAGTGCAATCATCCCTGCCCCCATCGGCAACAACGTTACTACAAAAAGTGGGAGGTTTCGTGGATCAATGTCTAAGCTAATCACCGCTATGAAAAAAGGAATGTTCACTAAGAGAAGCCCTAGATTACCGATAAATAAAATGTAAAGCCAGCGAAAAATTTTCATATAGATATTATTATCAAAGGTTTGCTTAGTAAACATTCAAACTTCCTCCTAATTCTTCATTCCAGATGTAGCAATACCTTCAACAAAGTATTTTTGCATTGCTAAAAAGACAATCCCTACTGGTAAAATAGAAACCACTGATGCGGCCATGATTAAGGCATATTCAGCATCAAATAAACCGACGAACATTTTCAAACCTAACTGAATCGTTTTATTCTCAGTAGAAGATAAATAAATGAAAGGTCCCATATAGTCATTCCATGTATTCACAAAAGTAATAATCGTGAGACTGGCTAAAGCTGGTTTGGTTAATGGTAAAATAATTTTCCAATAAATTCCCCACTCACTTAACCCATCAATCCGCGCGCTTTCACATAGTGAATCTGGAATACTGCTGTAATATTGTTTCAGTAAAAAGACCCCAAATGCATTAAATGCTTGTAATAAAACAAGTGACCATAACGTGTCAGTCAAACCTAATTGACGCATCATAATAAATTGTGGAATCATATACGATTGCCAAGGAATAGCAATTGTTGCGATGTACGTAATAAAAAGTGTATCTCTTCCTCTAAAATTCATTTTTGAAAAGCCATATGCTGCAAAACTTGAAGTAAATAGTTGAATAATCGTAATCACAATACTTAAAAATAACGTATTTTTAAAGAAAGTTAACAATGGAATGCGTTCCCAAATAACGGAATAGTTTTCTGGATGCCAACTTTTAGGAATCCATTGAATTGGAATGGTGAAAACTTCATTGTTTGTTTTAAATGATGCTGAAACCATCCAAATGAAAGGCACCAAGGTAATTAACGCAAGTAAAGTTAAGAGAATGATTACAAGGATCCCACCAGGTGTGACTTTTTCTGCTTTTTTCGTTTTTGCTTTTCGAGTATTTTCTTTTTTTGAAAAAGTTGCTTCCATCTTTTCTCCTCCTAAACTTTCTCTTGATGTTGATTCCATTTAAATTGAGCCACAGTAATCGCTAGAACGATGATGAATAAGACCATCGCAATGGCTGATGCATAACCAAAATTAAATTTGACAAAGGCTTCATTGTAAATTTCGTAAACTAACACATTCGTTGCACGTCCTGGTCCACCACCAGTCATAACTTGAACTAAGTCAAACACTTTGAAACAGTTAATTACAAGCATGATAGTCACGAAAAAGGTCGTTGGTCGTAGTGAAGGTAAGGTAACATTTAAAAATTGATTCCATTTACCCGCGCCATCCATTGACGCTGCTTCATATAATTCTCTTGGCACACTTTGTAAACCAGCTAAATACAAAATCATATAATACCCCATAAAGCGCCACACACTAACGATGATAATTGCTGGTAAAGCCCAAGTAGAACTAGATGTCCAGCCAGGAGGATTTTCAATAAATAATTTCAAAAATTGATTAATTGGTCCCATTGTTGGATGAAATAGCATATTCCAAACGACCGCAATCGCAACTAATGACGTTACATAAGGAAAGAAAAAAGCCGTTCTAAAAAATTTCATCCCTCTAATTTTACGATTCAACAAAATCGCTAGTCCTAATGAGCAAATCAATGTTAACGGAACAACACCAATCGTATAGATAAACGTTTGTTTTAACGAAATCCAAAACGTATCATCATGAATCATTTTGGTGAAATTTTTCATTCCGACAAATTCAGGAGTTGAAAAAGAATCCCAACTCATAAAAGCTAAAATCAGTGAACAGATAACCGGGATTAAAGTGAAGAGGAAAAAGCCAATAAAGTTTGGTGCGATAAAAGATAACGCAGTCCACGTATTTTTTCGTCTCAATTTATTTGCTGTTTTTGTTTTTGAAGTAATTTCCATAATTGTATTCTGTTAAGTGAACTTAACAGGCCCTCCTTCCAAACTCAAGCTACATTCTTTATTTAAAAAAATAAGCTGAAATTCATTGTAGGTTACTCATTTCAGCTTATTTTTTTCATCAATCTTTTGTGTTTTTGCAGGAAATAATAGTTAGTCTATCTCTGCTTTGACACGTTTTTCCATGTTAGCAATACCATCTTTTGGTTTTTCGTCGCCGACCATAATTAAATCATGTTCTTCTTGTAATACTTTATCAATTGCGGCACCGTTTTTATCAGATGGGAATTCTAAATTAATTGTATCTGGGTTAAAGGCTTTTTGTGAGACTTCATCTGAAGGCATTCCTTTTCTTGCAAAGTAGATTTTATCAATTTCATCTGTTTTATAAGAAGGAACCACCCCTACTTCTGCTAAAAGTTTTGCACCTTCTTTACCTGAAGCAAAGTCTAAGAATTTTTGAGCAGCTTTTTGTTTTTTACTGTTTTTATTAATTGCAAAACTTGTCGGTGAGCCAAAGGTAGTTGCTTTGCCTTTTTCTTGTTGTGGTATTTCGGCAATCCCCCATTCGACATTTGTTTTGCCATCATCAATGTTGGTTAATAAAGTCCCCATGTACCAGCTACCCATGTACATCATCGCCGCTTTTGAATTTTCAAATTGTGATTGATACGTTACTTTTGTTGATTTTGCTGTTCCAAAATCCATTTGTGATTGATCTTTTTGCATTCTCAATGCGCGATCATAATAAGTTTCCATATAATTGTATTTTGGTTCAATCAAATTGGCATTGTTTTGAGCAGCAGCAATCGCTTGAACGGTTGAGCGCCAAGTATGTTGATAGGCACCATATACTTGTTCTTCTGGTTTAGATAATTTTTTCGCTAACGCTTCATATTCATCCCAAGTTAAGTTATCGGGATAGGCAATTCCGGCTTCATCAAACATTTTTTTATTGTAATACAATACCCAGAAATCTGTACGGTAAGGCTGAGCATAGGTTTTACCATCGATTTCATACATCTCGTAACTTGCTTTGGCAGGTTCGATATCTAAATCTTTAACGTGATCGGTTAAATCCACCAATTGATTGCGTAGCGCGTAATTAGAATATGAAAGTAAGTTTTTCATGGTTAAAATATCCGTCGTATCTCCTGATGAAAGCATCGTTGTTACTTTTGTGTCATAATCATCTGAAGCAATGTCCACCGGTTCAATAGTGATATCAGGATTTTCCGCTTCAAAAGCTCTGAATAATTTCTCAAATTCTGGGGTCGTGTCATAATTCCAAGTAGTTACTGTTAATTTTGTTTTGCCATCTTCACTCTTTTCAGTTGCTTTCTTTTCACTTGAACCACCACATGCTGTTAAAGTTACTGCCGCCACTGCTAACAACGCTGCCACTGTTAAGCCTTTTTTCCAAAATTTCATTTGTACTACCTCCGCTATTTATTATTTTTTAGGAGTTTTCCTCCATGAATTACCAAAAAGAATACCAGCTTTTCGCTAAACGAGTTAACGCTTCCAAATAAAAGTAGTCGCCCCAAATCATGCATTCATCGACTCCTGTATTTGTTTTTTTATCATAGACACCATGAAGCAATAGGCCGTTCGACTCTGGTCGTAAAACCGTTGTATACTTTTCCGCTAATGCTTGTAATAGTTCTAGCGCAACCTTTTCATAATAGCCATGTTTTTCATCATTTAATGGAAGCTGACGAGATAATTCTAGTAAGCCACATGCAGCAATTGCAGCAGATGAGCTATCACGTTCTTCTTCACTCCCTTCATTGAAAATTAAATCCCAGTAACAGATTTTGTCCTCTGGTAATTCTTGAATAAAGTAATCAGCAACATTTTTTGCTGTTTCCAGAAAACTACTATCTCCTGTATATAAATAACTTAACGTAAAGCCGTAAATTCCCCAGGCTTGGCCGCGAGCCCAACAAGAATCATCTGAGTATCCTTGCTGTGTCTTTCCGTACAAGGCTTCGCCTGTTTCCGTATCAAAATAATACGTATGGAACGTGGTGTGATTTTCTCGCACAATATATTTTTGTGTTTGTTTCGCATGATTGTAGGCAGCTTCATAATACTCTTGCTTGCCAGTCATTTTTGCTGCAAAGTATAATAATGGTAAGTTCATTAAACAATCAATAATCATTCTACCTCGTTGCTCTGGATCGTCTAAATTCCCCCAAGCTTGAATAATCTTGGCTTTTGGTGAATAACGTTTCATTAATAAGTCCGCAGCTTGCAAGGCCATTTCTTTTGAGGCCTCATGACCATTGACTTGATAATCGGCAATGGCTGTTAAAATATACAAAAAGCCTATATCATGTGTCTCCAGCTCAATTTGTTCATCTAAGCGATGTTGAAAAGAAGCCATCTGTGTGGCAATCACCTCATCGAACTCTGTTGAATTTGTTAATTCCTTTGCTAAAAATAACATTCCTGGCCAAAAGCTGGCCGTCCAGTCAATATTTTCTTCAGGATAATAAATTTGATTTAAACTTGCCGCGGGTGGAACTAATTCTTTAAATGTCTCTAAATTTCCTCGAACTTTGTTTAAAGCAAAACTGATTTGCTTCGGCAACCACTCAATCTGTCCATTTTCTGTCATTGTGTATTTCTCCCCCTAATTCCCCAAAATTACAACTTTTTCTTCAACTAAAAGCTGATTTTCTTTTAACCTAACTTTAACTGGCTCAATTTGTTCATTCGGTAGTACGCCTGTCACCAATGAAATTAAAAGATGTTTCCCTTTCGACAAGTTTGCTTTCAAATATGGCAACTCCGTTAACGGATAAAGTAAATTTGTATTCGGTTCTGTCCGAATAATCGCAGCTTCAGAAAAACCGTTGATATTTTCTACTTTTGACACACCTTTTGCATTTTTTACCTCAGCCATTTGATCAGAAACACAAGTGACCTTTTCATCGAAGAGCGGGATTGAGAAGCCACCTTCATAAGCCACTAATGCACGTTGTGTCTCAATTTCGTGGATCCGTAAATGCTGGCCTTCTAATGGTACAATTGTCGTTTTGATTGCTACATCGGACCAAGGATGCCATTGATGAATGATACGATCATCAAGAATTTCGCACTGATCATCTAATCCTTTCGTGCGGAAATAGTGGTCGTCTTCAGCTAAAGCCAAGCAATTATCATAAGCACCTTCGTAATACCAATAATCACTCTTTATAGTACTGAAACCAAAATGGGAAGAATAAACAAATTTACTATATTTATCATGCGCATGAGCTTGATAATTAATAAATTGTCCCGCTGGAAACATTAAACCATGTGTCCCTGCATCATTTACTTGATAGTAGTTCCGACTTTCTGGTGAAGGTAAGTGTTTTTCTGGAAAGCTAATAGGCTGTGTTTCTGCTTGCCAATAAGGATGATCTTTTGGAACCGCTAACAAAATAAATGTTTTAAAGGCCCAATAAGGTGAACCAGGACCATTATAGCCTTCAGCAAAGACCATATTTTGATAATCATAACCTACCGACAATAATCCATCTGTTGTAAAAATATCTTTGTTCATCCATTGATGAAGATGTCGGCTGATTAGACCTTTGATCTCACCCCACGGCAATGCTTCAACATCTGCAAAAACTAAGGCACTAAAAAATGACACTTGAGCAAAACGATACGTTAAGCTACGTCCAAAGGGAATCGCTTCTCCTGGCTGAGTAAACCAATATTTAAACTCTTGCGCGAACAAAGTTGCTCGTTCCTTCATAATAGCCACTCTTGCGGTATCTTCCGGGGCAAAACGACAATACAATAAACTATAATAATGAATAGCGAAAGAAACATAATAATCAACTTGTGTCTCGACTCCGTCATAATACCAACCATTACCGACATAAAAACGATCAATTACAGCCAAATCAACAGCGATCTGTTCTTTTGAATACGGCATTTCACAATGTTTCATCGCTAAATTCAGCAACACTCTAAAGAAATGCCAATTATTTGGCGGAATAATGTTTTCATTGGCTTGTATCAGCCAACTGTGTAAATTATTTTGCTGTTCTTTTGTTAGCTGGTCCCACGTTTTTTCTTTGTTTAACAAAAGAAATGTACTTAATGCTGCCATCTCAACAATCAATTGATCATAATCTTTTGTTTTTCCCCAATAAGATGAACTCTCAGGATCGGTGCCTTCGATAATTCCCGTTAGAAAGTCATTCAAATACTCACTTTCATTTTGCGTTACATAAGGACCTAGTCCCCATAATGGTCGTAAAAATGCCTCCGCATCACGTGTTCCTTTAGAATAAACTGTCCCGTGTGTCCCTAAATCCAGATGACCTTGATATTCTCGATCAAAAAACAATTCCAGTGGCGCTAATAAATCTTCAAATCCTTCTGCAACTTCTTCGTATGTTTCAAAAGGATTCTGTCTAATTCGTGGCTGAATCATGATTCTCCTCACTTTCAATTAATGTCCCTTTCAAAAAGCCGTAATATTCTCCGTAAACTGTCACTTCGTCACCAATTTTCAATTTTTTCTTTTGCTCATTAAAAACTTGATATTTACTAGAACCACTTTTCAAAATAAAACGATCACCTTTTTTTATTAAACTGGAACGACTGTCGCTCTCAACAATCTCCCCTTTCAAAGAAATATATTCATTTAAACGAACGTCACCATTTTGTAATTCTGTTTCTGAATAAGACTGTGCCGTTTCCTTTAGATTTTGAAGAGATTCTTCATCAAATTCTTTTTCACCGGATTTACAACCTGTTAAAGCAAGTAAAATTAGTAAAAAAAGTGAAAATCTTTTCACTAAACCACCTTCTCCATCGAATTAAAGCGCTTTCTTTGACTTTATAGTATATTTTTTTAGTCAAAAAATCAATAGTTTTTGCTAAAAAAAAGTAAAAAAAGCTTTTTCTTGCTTTTTTTTACTAAAAAGAAATATACTATATGCTATAATAGTACTTGAGAAGGAGGCATTTAGAATGGCAACTATCACAGATATCGCAAAAGTCGCGAATGTTTCAATTTCAACTGTATCGCGAGTTCTGAACTATGATCCAAACTTATCCGTTACAGAGGAAACCAAGCGAAAAATTTTTGAAGCAGCAGAAACCCTGAATTATACGAAATATAAAACTAAAAATAAAAACAAACAGCAGGAGCAACTGACACCTAACCTTTCCGTACAAACAGCTCCGCAAGAGCCTTCGATTGCCGTCGTTCAGTGGCGTTCAGATGACGAAGAACTAACGGATATTTACTATATGTCGATTCGTTTAGGCGCTGAAAAACGGGCCGAAGAGTTAGGTTACAATATTCTAAAAGTTTCTCAATTGGAACAACATAACCTTCAAGGGATTGATGGCATTTTGGCAATTGGTAAATTCACTCAAAAGACGCTACAAGAGTTGCAGCAACTGCATCCAAACCTTTGTGTAATTGGCAGTAATTTCCCATTGGAAGAATTTGATTCTGTAAATACTGATTTTTATCAAGCAACCGAGATTGCCTTAACCCATCTTTTGGAATTGGGCCACGAAAAAATTGCCTTTATTGGTGCCGAAGAAAGCGAAAATATGTATGGTTTCCGTCGTTATAAAACGCCGACAACCAATGCTTATCTTGACATTATGCAGCATTATCACTTGTTTAACGAAGATTATTTTATCTTAAAAGAAAATGGCATGTTGGATGTCAAAACGGGGGAACAATTGACAGAAGAAGCGTTAGAGAAATGGGGAAATGATTTACCTACTGCGATTCTTGCTTATAACGACGCCTTTGCAATCGGTGTGATACATACGTTAGCCGCACACGGTATAAAGGTTCCTGAAGAAATTAGTGTCATGGGGATCAATGATATCTCTATTTCTCAATATGTCTCACCACCGCTATCCTCTGTCCATGCCTTTACTGAAGAAATGGGCGAGACAGGCATTAATTTATTGCACAAACGAATTCAAATGCCTAGCATTCCTCGTAGAGTCCTGTTAAACACAGAATTGGTTGTCCGCCAATCGACAACTAGCCCACGCCAGAAATAAAAAATAAGGACCGCTCCTATAAAGGAACCGTCCTTATTTTTTATTTGTTTTGACCAAATAATTCAATTTGTGTTAATGCTGGAAATGGTGATGGTTCATCTGCTTGAATTAACTCTGTTAGTATCACCCACTCCGCTGCCCGTTTCGCAAAGGTAAAGCTCTGGCGTTGCTCAGTCTTAACAGTTTTAAAAACTTCATGTGTACCGTCGGAAAATTTTAAAGTCACTTGTTGCCAATAATTATCATGGGGAAAGTCCGCTCGTAATGTTAAGATCACTTTATCCAACAAGACTTCACGCCCAAATTCAATTTTTAATGCGGCATCTAATTGCTGATTAATCCCCCATGATTGATAAGGATACGGCCCATGATAAAGATTAGCAAAGGTACCGTCAATCGCATTGCAAGCAAAAAAAGTGGCATCATTTCGCGTTTCCACGTTGGCAGATGCATGAGGATACGCACCAGTAAAATGTTGTAAATCATGTGGATTTAACGCCCAATTACGATAACTCTTAATTTCTTCTTTAGTGGCAATACGCACACTTATATAAGGTTTCTTGGTTTCAAAACGATACGCTGCTCGCGCTTCGATAGCGTTTTCATTTTTTATGATTGGAAACGTCCATTTTTGTTCTGGAACATAAATCAAACTGCTATCAAGCGTAGCATCTAACTTCACCATTAAATAAGTATTGGGCGTATCTAAACAAACTTGAATCACATCGCCGTCTTGTAATTGACAATCCCGAGCAGCTAAACAAACAAAATCTTTTCCTGTAATAGTTAACTCTTTCAAAGAATCTGAATCATCTATCTTAGCTTTTCTAACTTCTTGTTCTTGATTTAAAATCGATAATGAAATACACGTCATATGCTTCCCTCCTAGTTTTACCTTTATTATATATTATTTTAGTAAATTAATCTATTTTTTACTAAAATAATAGCTGATTAAAGAATAAATGTTTAGATCAAAAAAATAAAAAGACTTTTCTTAAAAGTCTTCTTTTGTTCAAACTGATTATCTTAAGAGTTAAAAAGTGGGACATAAGTTGAGCCGACCCCCAAAAGTTAGATTTCTAGGTCTAACTTTTGGGGGTCGGCTCAAGTCGAAATGACTAATGTCCTACTTTCAATAAAAAAAGAATAAATTTATGATTTTTTCTGATCATCTTCATCCATTTTCAGAACCGCCATAAAGGCTTCTTGAGGAACTTCCACGGATCCAATTTGTTTCATCCGTTTCTTCCCTTCTTTTTGTTTCTCTAACAATTTACGTTTACGAGAAACATCGCCACCATAGCATTTAGCCAGTACGTTTTTGCGTAAGGCTTTAATATCTGAACGAGCCACAATTTTTTGACCAATCGCCGCTTGAACTGGGACTTCAAACTGTTGACGTGGAATTAGTTTTTTCAGTTTCTCAACAATCGCTTTACCACGCTCAAATGCGAAATCTCGGTGAACAATAAAGCTTAAAGCATCCACTTTTTCAGCATTTAATAGAATATCCATTTTTACTAGACGGCTGGTACGATAGCCAGCCATTTCGTAATCTAAGGATGCATAGCCTTTTGTACTTGATTTCAATTTATCGAAAAAGTCAAACACGATTTCAGATAACGGAATTTCATAAACTACGTTTACACGATAATCGTCTAAGTAATCCATTGTAATGAATTCGCCACGTTTACGTTGTGATAATTCCATTACTGCTCCTACATAATCATTTGGCACCATGATTTGCGCTTTAACATAAGGTTCTTCCACAGATTCAATCGTTACTGGTTCTGGAAATTCAGCTGGGTTGTCAACAACAACGGTTGTTCCGTCAGTTTTATTAACGTGATAGATTACAGACGGTGCTGTTGTAATTAACTCTAAATTAAATTCTCGTTCCAAACGTTCCTGAACAACATCCATGTGCAGCAAACCTAAGAAACCACAACGGAAACCAAACCCTAAAGCTTGCGATGTTTCCGGTTCAAATTGTAACGCCGCATCATTTAATTGTAATTTTTCTAATGCTTCCCGTAAATCATTGTAGCGCGACGTATCAATTGGATATAAGCCACAATAAACCATTGGATTCATTTTGCGGTAGCCTGGTAGTGCTTCTGCTGCTGGATTGTCGGCCAAAGTCACTGTATCCCCGACCCGTGTATCTTGAACCGTTTTAATGCTAGCGGTGATATAACCCACATCACCAACCATTAAATAATCACGAGCAATTGGTTTCGGTGAAAAAACGCCGACTTCTGTTACATCAAACGTTTTACCGTTACTCATCATTTGGATTTTATCCCCAGGACGAACGACACCGTCAATTACACGGATGTTTAAAACGACCCCCCGATAACTATCGTAAATAGAGTCAAAAATCAAAGCCTTTAAAGGAGCCTCAATATCGCCTGATGGAGCTGGTACATACTCCACCACTTGTTCTAAAATATCTTCAATCCCAATCCCTGCTTTTGCACTTGCTAAAACAGCTTCCGATGCATCAATTCCAATTACGTCTTCAATCTCTGTCCGAACACGCTCTGGATCAGCGGCGGGTAAATCAATTTTATTAATAACAGGTAAAATTTCTAAGTCATTATCCAATGCCAAATAGACATTTGCTAGCGTTTGCGCTTCAATTCCTTGCGCCGCATCAACAACTAGAACAGCCCCTTCACAAGCTGCCAAGCTACGAGAAACTTCGTAGGTGAAATCGACGTGCCCTGGTGTGTCAATCAAATGGAAAGTATAGGTTTCACCATCTTTGGCTGTATAGTTTAATTCAATTGCGTTTAATTTGATGGTAATGCCGCGTTCTCTCTCTAAATCCATTGAATCAAGTAATTGATCTTGCATTTCTCGACTGCTAACTGTATTTGTTTTTTCCAAAATCCGGTCGGCTAAAGTTGACTTCCCATGGTCAATGTGGGCAATGATCGAGAAATTACGAATTTTCTCTTGTCTTGCTTTCATTTCTTTATTGTTCATTTTTTGCCTCATTTCTTTTAAGAAAAGCTAGCTCCCTGCTAGCTTCATCAATCAATTGTTATATTTTAGTTGCCTTTTTTATCAAATTATCATGTTTAAAGGTCTAGGATAATCAGCACTTTTCATTATACCAATTTTTGAAGAAGATTTAAAGCACTTCCCTTTTATTCTTTTGGTTTCGAAAGGCTAACAGAGTTTCGAAAAATTTGGTATACTAAAAACAGTAAATTTATTGGAGATGGAAAAATGGATGAACAAGAATTTCGAAAGCAACTGACCTTAAAGCCTGTTGAGGAAGAACACATTGATCAATTTAATGAACTTCTTTCCTATGTTTTTCAAGTAACTGAAGCGGATATTGAAGAAAGTGGTTTTGAAAACAAACGCGCATTTATCAAATCAAAACAACCGATTTTAGAACTTTCAAAAGTATTTGGCTGGTTTCACGAAAATCAATTAATTTCACAAATTGCTATCTATCCATGCGAAGTCAATATCCATGGTGCTTTGTATAAAATGGGCGGCGTTACTGGTGTCGGTACCTATCCTGAATATGCCAACCACGGTTTAATGAAAGACTTGATTCAAACAGCATTAGAAGAAATGCGCCAAGATAAACAGTGGATTTCTTATCTTTTCCCTTACAACATTCCTTATTATCGACGTAAAGGTTGGGAAATCATGTCCGACAAGTTATCTTTTAAAATTCGGGATACGCAATTACCAAAAACCGTTCCTGTTCCAGGAATGATTGAACGGTTAGCTGTCGATCACCCAGACGTCTTTGATGTCTATGCGCGATTCGCTCGTCAAAATCACGGCGCGCTCATTCGTAGTGCCTTCAACTGGGAAGAATATTGGCGTTTCGAAAACGAGGAAGAACGGACTGCTGCTGTCTATTATGGTGCCAATCAAGAACCTTTAGGAGTACTTTTCTATTGGGTGGCCGATGAGGTATTTCATATTAAGGAAATGTTTTACTTGAACCAAGAAGCCCGAAATGGCTTGTGGAATTTTATTACTGCGCATTTTTCGATGGTTTATTGGGTCAAGGGCGATATCTATAAAAACGAACCATTAGCCTTTCTTTTAGAAGACAGCCAAATTAAAGAAAGTATTGAACCCTATTATATGGCGCGAATTGTTGATGTCAAAGCCTTTTTAGAAAACTTTCCTTTTGAAAGTACAGCTAAGCCCTTCCATTTTGTCGTTAAAGATCCTGTCGCTGAGTGGAATAATGGTATTTTTGGCTTAATTTGGGATGAAAATGATCAAGTAACCATTACGGATGAACCTTTAGGCACCGCCGTTCACTTAGATATTCAAACACTAACTTGTTTAGTCATGAATTACCGACGCCCTTCGTACTTACATCGAATTGAGCGCATTGATACAGATAAAGAAACTTTAAATTCTTTGGAACGGATTTTTCCTGACCAAGAAGCTTATTTCAGTGATTATTTCTAAACCCTTGGATTGGAGACAGACAAATGACAAAAATTTATTTTGCAGGACCTTTATTTTCGCAAGCTGACTTACGTTATAATGCCTATTTAGTCGAACAAATTCGACAATTGGATAAAACAATCGATCTTTATTTACCACAAGAAAATGCGGCGATTAACGACAAATCTGCTTATGCCGATAGTAAAATGATTGCCTTAGCAGATACAGAAAATGTCCTTGCTAGCGATTTATTGGTTGCTTTATTAGACGGCCCAACCATTGATGCGGGCGTAGCTTCCGAAATTGGTGTTGCTTATGCCAAAGGAATTCCGGTGGTTGCCCTTTACACAGACAGCCGCCAACAAGGTGCTGATAATCACCAAAAGCTTGATGCTTTGAACGAAGTCGCTGAAAATCAATTCCATTATTTAAACCTTTATACAGTTGGTTTGATTAAATTGAATGGTCGGGTTGTTTCTTCAGAAGAGGATTTGTTGGAAGAAATTAAGCAACGATTGTCATAATAAAAAAAAGAACGAGCGAATTCGCTCGTTCTTTTTTTATACTTCTTCTATCGGTTCATTTTCAAAAACTAATTGATTGTCTAATAGACTAATCGTGACTTTTGTTTTTGGCATTACTCGACCAGAAACAATTTCTTTTGCTAATGGTGTTTCGACTTCACGAGTAATGAAACGTTTTAACGGACGAGCTCCATAAGCTGGCTCATACCCATTTTCAGCAATCCATGTTTTAGCTTCATCAGTGATTTCCAACACAATTTCTTGTTGCTCTAAACGATGAGCAAGTTGTGCGGTCATTTTACCAATGATTCCTTTCACATTATCCAAGCTTAATGGTGTAAATAAAATAGTATCATCAATTCTGTTTAAGAACTCTGGTTTAAAGTGTCCTTTTAGAATATTCATGACTTGATTTTCAACTTCTTCTGGAATTGTTCCTTCAGGTGTCACACCTTCCAATAAAAGCTGAGAGCCAATGTTACTTGTCATAATTAAAACCGTATTTTTAAAATCAACGACCCGACCTTTAGAATCTGTCAAACGACCATCATCTAAAACTTGTAATAAGATATTAAAAACATCTGGGTGCGCTTTTTCAATTTCGTCTAATAAAACAATTGTATATGGATTTCGACGAACAGCTTCTGTTAACTGACCACCTTCTTCATAACCAATATAACCTGGAGGGGCCCCAACCAAACGAGACACGGCATGTTTTTCCATGTATTCACTCATGTCAATCCGTACCATATGATCTTCAGAATCAAACAAATCTTCAGCTAAAGCTTTAGCAAGTTCTGTTTTACCAACACCAGTTGGTCCTAGGAAAAGGAACGAACCAAGTGGGCGATTTGGATCTTGTAAGCCTGCTCTTGAACGAATCACCGCATCACTAACAGCATCGACGGCTTCATCTTGACCAATCACACGTTTGTGTAATGTTTCATTCAGTTTCATTAATTTTTCTCGTTCGCCTTCAACTAATTTTGTCACAGGAATGCCGGTTAAACGACCGACCACTTGCGCAATTTCGTTTTCAGTAACCGATTCTTGTACCATTTTAACGTTATCTTTGGCGTTCTTTTCTTCCAATTCTTTCAATTCATGTTCTAATTGCGGAATTGTTCCATGACGCAAAACAGCAGCTCGTTCTAAATCATAATTATTTTCAGCATCTTCTAATTCGTGTTTTGCTTTATCAATCTCTGCACGTTTATTGGAAACCGCATTAACTTCTTCTTTTTCCGTTTCCCATTGCATTTTCATTGAATTGGCTTCTTCACGCAAATCTGCTAATTCTTCTTGCAAGTTGGCTAACCGTTTTTTACTTGCATCATCTGATTCTTTTTTCAAGGCCGCTTCTTCAATTTCTAGTTGCATTAACCGACGTGTTACTTGATCGAGCTCTGTAGGCATCGAATTCATTTCCACTCGAATCGTTGCGCTTGCTTCATCGACTAAGTCAATCGCTTTATCTGGTAAGAAACGATCAGTAATATAGCGATCGGATAAAGTAGCGGCAGCAACTAAAGCATTGTCATGAATATTCACGCCGTGGTGAATTTCAAATCGTTCTTTTAAGCCACGCAAAATAGAAATGGTATCTTCTACTGTTGGTTCTTTGACTAATACTTTTTGGAAACGACGTTCTAAGGCTTTATCTTTTTCCATATATTGGCGATATTCATCAAGCGTTGTGGCACCGATTAAATGCAATTCACCACGTGCTAGCATCGGTTTTAATAAATTCCCGGCGTCCATACTGCCTTCAGTTTTACCAGCTCCGACGATATTATGAATTTCATCAATGAATAAAATGATTTTGCCATCACTTTTTTTCACTTCTTTTAAAACAGCTTTTAACCGTTCTTCAAATTCGCCACGGAATTTTGCTCCCGCAATTAAGGCGCCCATATCTAAAGAAAAAATAGTTTTATCTTTTAAGTTTTCGGGAACATCTTTACGAACGATTCGTTGTGCTAATCCTTCAACAATCGCTGTTTTACCAACACCTGGTTCACCAATTAAGACTGGATTATTTTTAGTTTTTCTTGATAAAATCCGAATAACGTCACGAATTTCTTCGTCACGACCAATGATTGGATCTTGTTTTCCTGCTTTTACTTGTTGTACTAAGTCAACACCGTATTTTTCTAATGCTTTATATTGTTCTTCCTGGTTTTGAGAAGTCACACGATCTCCTCCTCTCATCTCTTCAATATTTTTTCTTAACTCTTTTTCCGTAATGCCTTGTTGCATTAAATATTTTGTTAAACGATAATTTTTCAATTTCATTAAAGCTAAAAGTACAATTTCGGTTGATAAAAATTCATCTTGGAATTCTTCTCGAAGTGAATCAGCTTCTTGCAATAAATGGAACAAATTTTGACTTAAATTTTGACCATATTGCACATTACCGCCCGCCACACTTGGATATTCATCTAACGCGTTATCTACTTCTCGTTCAAATGCGTCAACATCTAAACCAGCATCTGTGTAAAAATTACGTCCAAAATGGTTTGGTTGAAGAAAAATTTTCCATAAATGTGCGACATCAATTTCTTGATGTTGCCGTGTCACCGCAACTTTTTGAGCTTCAGCAATCGCCTCTTGTAGCGTTGTTGTCATTTTTTCAATATTCATAAACGATCCCTCCCGTTTATTGTTTTGTCTTTTTTTTATTTTAACATTCTTTACAATTATTATTATCCGACTTTTGATGGATTTCTTCAAAAGTTAAGGTATCTGTAAACCTTATAAATTTATTATACTCCATTGGTCAGTAAAGGTCAATAAATAAATTGACCTTTTTTGACCTTTTTGATAAAAAAAAACCTAAAACAGTTAAATATCACTGTTTTAGGGCTTTTTTCGCAATAACAACTAGTTTGACTAACTCTTTATTGCTTTGATTTATTAAAAATAAAGTTTTAACGTAAGATACTTTTTATCGGCATAGCTAACCAAAATAGCCAAACTGGTTATTGCTAAAAATAATTCGTACTCATAACCACTAAAACCACTTGCCAAACCAAAAGAAAAAATAGCTCCGACTAAAACTGCTATGAATCCTACTGATACCAATGGAATTAAAAAACCAATAATCATAAATAATCCACCAATTAATTCAATTGCTGCTACACCATAAACAAAAAGACTTGGCAAACCAATACTAGCAAAAAACGCTAAAGTATCTTCCAATGACGTTACTTTCATCACTCCATGAATTAGCATCGTCACCCCTAGCCAAATTCTAATCACTTGAATGCCTCGCTGTTGTTTATCCATACTTCTCCTCCTTTGTTTGCATTTAATAGTTAATGTAACTATCGAAGTTACATTATAAAGGATAAATCGAAAAAAGTATAGAAAAAAACAAACGTATTTAACAATACGTTTGTTTTTTAATATTCCTGTAAAACTTAGAAGCGTTTTTTCTTAATACAATTAACTTTCCTTCTAAGTAAATCATACTAAGATTAGACTACATCGTCCAATGACCAAGTTACTGTCGATTGATATACTTTTGATATTTCTCCTACATTTGCAGGCACAGTTAATTTTATCTCTTCAAAAGGAAAATATAGTTGCCAAGTTCCACTTCCTTGTGCTCCAGTTGCTGTGATTATTGATTGGGCTGTTGCACCCGATCGAAAAGCTTGAGAACCTAACATCGGTCCATTGGTAAAACCAGTCGTTACTGATTCCTCGGCTGTATTAGCATATTGAACTTTTTGAAGTTGAGTGTCCGCAAAGTTCAAGGTAATTCCTTCTCCTTGTGGTAAAGATTTACCAGTTTTATCTTTAAATTCAGATAAACTAACGTTTAATTTCCAACCTGTACTAGTTGGTCGATTATCTTCTAGACGTAACATAAAACCAGCTTGTTGTAATTCGGGACTTCCGACATAGCTTGCTGAATTTAGTCCATAACTTTTTGCCGTTGGCGAAATCGTTTGTTTGCCAAAATCAAACGTACTTGGCGTCCCCATCAATACAGGTCGTTGCCCACTCCATTTCGCATATAAAGTTACAGTCCCATTATTAGTAGCAGTTAATGTCGAAATTATTTGTTTATCCGTATAGACAACTGCACTTGTCCGTGTCCTTGACCAACCAAGGAACGTATTACTCTCTTTCGTAAAGGTGTTGGCTGGTAATGGCTTGCCTGTTCCATAAATAAAACTAGCGTTAGGCATAGTACCAGTTCCCCCATTCGCATCAAACTTTACGGTATAAGCGTTCCCCTTCCAAACAGCATAATAGGTCTTAGCTGAGGCATAATTAACGAGAGGGTTTGTTGTAATATCTGGTGTTGTGGTACTGGCTGTTGTAGCCAAACCTTGAAAAATATAGCCTGTTCTTGTTGGCTTCACAACCGTGCTTAAATTAACTACTGTCCCAAAAGTATAGGCTTTAGCAGCCGTACCACCCGAGCCCCCATTGGCACTAAAAGTCACATTCACTGAGATTGGTTTCCAAATAGCTTTCAGAGTTATTTTTGTGGTAGTTGACGTAGACGTAAAGCTAATCGTTGCTCCCGGTTGATATTTTTTGGTTGGTGTTTCAACATCTTGCCATTCTACAAAAGTATAACCACTAAGCGTTGGTTTGGCTGTTGGAATGACAATTTTGCCGGCATCATTCACATCTAACTGGATTGTTTGCGGAGAAGGTAAATCTTTCACTCCACTTCCAGGAACTGTAATACTCGGTAAATTTTGTTCATAGGCTACTTGAGCAAACTCTGTGCTAAAGGTAATTTCATCACTAACTGCTGTTAAAGTGGCTCCTGCTTTAGCTTCTTTAGCAGAATATTGAAATTGGTTAATCGCTTTTTGATTCTCTGCATCTGGCACTAAAAAACTCATAATCGCATCTAATGTCTCACTTGGTTTGATTGTCGTTGCGCCAAAATCGACATAGATTGCTGTGATTAAAGCTGAATTAGCGGGTTTAGTTGTAGTGAACCCTAAACTGGTTAGTTTAGTGGCATTCCACGCTTGCAAATCATTGTTAGCATAACTAGGCAATTGTGAGACAGGCTTAGTTGTATAGTAAGTTTTGGCTGTCCCATTATTACTGGTCAAGTTTGTAAACCCGATGCTGCCTGTTGAACCACGACCATCGCTAGAAGAAGGTAAAATATTATACAAGCGAACGTTATTGAAGTTTGTATTTCCAGAATTTTTAATGACCGTTTGCATTTGCGGGGTGCCTTTGCGGTCTACCGCAAAGATATTCGTATTTGACCAAGCTTGCGTCGCGGAGCCACGAGCATTAGTAGCGCTGTCTAACTTAGAAGAATCCACTACAGAAAAATCGCTATTTAAAGGAGATGAGTTGATCACGTAGCTATTTTCGTTCGTGTTGTCTACACCGATTTTTTTAGCCTCTGCAGCAGATAATTGACCAAGTACACCATGAAAGAAATCAGTTGGCTTAGGGCTACTATAGGCGATATAAGGAATTTGATAGCTTCCAGAAGCAGCTGAACTATCCACTACAAATTCTAAAGGAATTCGAAAAACACTAGCCTTCCCCCTTACTTTAGATTTATAAGCCGTGCTGGACGTCTTAAACCGATAATAATTGTAAGTTGTGTCATTTATAGCTAAAGTTTCAGCGGTCACCGAAGCTGGATAGGTAACTTGATTACTCTCATCAATAAAATCTTTTTTCGTAGTCGCTTTTAAACGTAATTGTTTGGGAACTTTAATTGTAATAATAGGATTCTCCCAATCCCCCAAAGAAGTATCTGTATAGTAGCCATAATTACTCCCGACTATTTCATAGTTAATCGTGTCCCCAGGCAGTTTATTTTCCCTATTAACACTGTTAAAGCTAACACCAGTACTTAAAGCTACACCTTTATTATAATAGACTACATTATTGTTTAATTTAAGCTCTGTAGGAGTCCCTGTTGCATCTTGATACTGCATCGTGGCTCCAAAGGTGATTGGATTAGTTTTCTTAGAAAGCGCTGTCCCATCTGGCCACTTCCCAGTCGGCCAACTTTTAATGCCATATTCAAGAATCATTCCGTTCCCTGGAGGTAACGAATTGGGGGTTGTGCCATCGGTTCCCATAGGAATAATATCAATGGTTGAAATATACTCATTGGTTGCTAAAGTCGGTAAAGCTGGACTAAAGCTACCAGTCTTAGCCGGTGTACTGCTCCAAACAGAACGACTCGTTCCAGTTATGGCATTTTTAATATGATACAAAGGCCGATAATAGGCGGGGGCACTCACTCCATCAGTAACACCATAAATATATAAATCAGTGAAGTTTCCTTTAGCTGAGCCTACAGTTAATTCTTGTAATTTGTATGTCACTCCTTGAATTGATTTAGCGCCAGTATTCTTAATAGTAGCAGAGCGGCTAAATGAACCATAGCCAAAAGTGGAAAAAGTTCCAGCTGTCGCTAAATCGTCTAAGTTATTAACTTTGTTAGTAGAAGTGTTAAAAATTGCATGATATCCTGTTCCTGACAATTGAAAATCTGGTCGAGAACGTTTTGTATAACTTTTCGTAGTGGTAAGCGTATTTATTTTTCCATTCAGGAATTTTACTTTCATTCCAAAATTAACAGAAAAAGTACTCCCTTCTGCATACGTTTTATTCAAAGTAACCCTTGTGTTAGTATAGGCTAAATCAATTCGAGTTGCTGGGTTTTCTAAAATATTTGGTGAGAGAGTTACTAATTTTTGATAGTACCGAGTAAAACCCGCTGGCACACTAGGGTCTTGTGCATTTGTGACCCCGGTTTTTAATAACGCATTAGCTAAAGTTCCCGTTAATGTAGCTCCTGTGGGAATTTCAACATACACTTGATGCTCATAATTAGGGTCTAAATTCGCTCTAGCTAAATAATTAAACCGATAAGAGTTTGTCACAACAATATCACCATCAAAATAATTGTCATCACTAGGAACTGCGTAACCAGAAAGCACATATGAAGCACTAGAAACAGCCACATCAGTTTTTAACACTTTATTTGCCGCTGAACTTGCTATTTGTGTCCCCGTATTATCAAATACCTTCGCTTGGAGATTATTCCACACGATTTGTTCAGGTGGGATTTTGGCATCATAGACATTATTAAATTTAAAACGTAAATTAATCGTCTCTAAAGTTGTCTTGGTTTCTTTCAAGCGAATAATTAATTTTTTATTGGCCGTATCATTTACATACGAAGCCACAATGGAGTTAGCACTAGGTGTACTAGGTGTGACCAACGAAAAAATCGGTTCTGTACTATCAAAGTCTTTAAAAATCGGGTCACTTTTACTTGGATAAAAGCCATAAGGAAGCTCAATCGAAGTACCAGTGAGGCCCGCTTGGCTGATGGAAACTGGTAAAGAAACAGTTAAGTAATCTGGTGCTGTTCCTGTCGCAGGGTCAGTATATGTACGATAAGTGGCTGGTGCAGTCAAACCGACCGTAATCCCATTCGCTTTAGCGGCAATGTTTTTAGACTTAACGACGGGGTTGCTTTTTTCATTTTCCTTTGTTTGCTTCTGCTCACTACTCTTCTGGGTCTCTTGTGGCACTACTACTTGCTCTTTCACAATCGTCACGTCTAAATTATTAGCCAACGTTTCTTGGTTTTTATCTTTGACTGACAAGGTAAAGGTTCCTGCTTTTGTTGTCGTTAACAGCAAGTAACTCTCCCCCAACTGGGCTAAGTCTCTTAAAACCAAGCTATGTTGTTCTTGATTATAAGAACTATGCTCCTGCAATTGTTGGTTCTTTTGGGGATTATATTGAATTTCCTGAGGCAATTGGATTTCCGCCCAAGTTACATTACTAGTTATTTTTAGATAAAAATCCGCTCCGGCAGTTACTTGACGTTCTGATTCTTGTTGTGACCAAGTAAAGGAAACAGTTTCTACTTCTTTCGTTGCTTCAGTTGCTTGAGTTTTTTCAATTGAAGAATCGGTTGTTTCAGTTGTTTCTATCGTTTGCTTGGACGGTTCTGATAGCTTAGGTAATGAATCTTCAATAATTTGTTGCATTTCACTCGTTACTGTTGTTGACTCAGTCCCCTCAGCTAAGCCATTAATTGGTAAAATCATCGTGCCTAATAATATGACACAGATTAGATTAGTCATTTTCTTGTTCATAACCAACACCTGCTTTTCCTTTTTATTTCTTTACTATTTAGTTCTACTCTTTTTAAGGTAAAAATAAATGCTAACTACAACGAGGACCATTGCACTACTCCCCACTAACAAAAACGGTTGCCTTTTTGCTGAAGGTGTATTCGTCGACCATTGTTTTATTTGCGTTTGTGTAATTGTAAAATCTTTTCGCCACTGCCATTCGCGATTACCAGCGCTTACTTGGCTGTGAACAGTATAAGTTCCCGCTGGCAGGACAACGTCATTCAATGGCAGATCCATAGCTAATAGCGAATTAGGTGCCACTGTCACATCTGCTTGTACTTTTTTTAGTAACTCTTTTGTCTGACCTTTTTTGGTTAACCAATTGGTAATTGTTGCTTCTTTCATAACTTTTGGTTGCCGATTTTGGTATGTTACTTGAACCACAGGTTGGCCAGCACTGATCGTTGTACCAACTTTTTTTAGTTGCAATTCTGCTCCTTCATCAAATGGTTGTTTATCTTCTGTCAACATGACGGAAATAGTATACGCATAGGTTGATGTAAACTGATTACTTGTTAATGATTCATCCTCTAATTGTTTAATAAACCGTAATGCGCCTAATTTAACTCCAGAAAATGGCTCTTTGGGTATTTTGATTTCATAATTCACTATTTTTTCTTCAAAGTTTTTTACAGTGACCGTAGCTTCCTTATTTTGCAAATGAACAATTTGTGTGATGGAATTTGTCAAACTAGAATCTAGTTTGGGGCTCGTCTGCGTATAGTCAATCTGTCCTTCCGTTCCGTTCACTGCATCATGAATACTTAAAGCGACAGTTACGGGCTCTTTTTGCAAACTTCTGATTTTCACTTGAATAATCTGCTGACTACTTGGCTGAACGCCTAAATAAAAATAAGTTTGGTTCTTATCTAGCTGATTATCTGGTATCACACTTTCAACTGTGAAACCCGCCAGTGGCTGTGGCTCTGGTTGTTGGGATAAAGCAACTTCGAAGCGTAAAAAGATTAGATAACAGCTAACTATAAAACAGAGATAACAGAATATTTTTATTCCATTCCCCGTCGTTTTATTTGGGACTTGTGACAATTTCATTACAATCAACTTTCCCTCCATTCTTTTAATAATTATCGTTAATAGACTCATTATAGCTAAAGATACACAAAAAAAAATTTTGAATTTTTAAACCCATAATTAAAAAATGATATATGCTTATCCTATAAGGGTTTGATAGCGCTTTACACCTATGAAAACACCTAAATTCCATCTTTTTTTGAAAATATCTCCTTTATAATCTAAAGAAAAACCAAACAAATAGCGAGAAAACGTCAAAAGGTAAATAAATGAATTATACCTTTTGACGTTTGCTCGCTAAAAATTAATACTTTTTCTTCTCATTTCTACTAAATAACTTTTCAACTTTTTTTCTGAAAACAAAAAAAGCGCTCAGGAAGAAACTGTTTTTTCCTGAACGCTCTTTTTTATCCTAAACCAACACGTTCAAAAATCGTGTCAACATTTTTTAAATGATAATGATAATCAAAGGCATCATCTAGCTCTTCTTTTGATAAGACAGAAGTAATTTTTTCATCCGCATCTAGCAACGGACGGAACGCCGTTTGATGATCCCATGCGTAAGCTGTTTTTGGTTGGACCAGATCATACGCTTCTTCACGTGTCATGCCATGATCAATCAATTTTAACAAGACACGTTGGCTATAAATTAGTCCATAGGTCGCATCCATGTTACGTTTCATATTTTCTGGGAAGACCGTTAAGTTTTTGACAATATTACCAAAACGATTCAACATGTAATTTAGTAAAATCGTCGTATCGGGAATAATAATCCGTTCAGCAGACGAGTGAGAAATATCTCGTTCATGCCATAAACTCACATTTTCAAAGGCAGTAATGACATGACCACGAATCACACGTGCCAAACCAGTCATATTTTCAGAACCAATTGGATTCCGTTTATGCGGCATTGCCGAAGATCCTTTTTGTCCTTTTGCAAAAAATTCTTCTACTTCATGCGTTTCTGATTTTTGTAGACCACGAATTTCTGTTGCAAATTTTTCAATACTTGTCGCAATTAATGCCATGGCAGAAACATATTCTGCATGTAAATCACGTGGTAAAACTTGTGTCGAAATCTCTTGAGCACGGATCCCCAAATGTTCGCAAACATATTCTTCAACAAATGGTGAAATATTGGCAAAGGTACCTACGGCTCCACTGATTTTACCCGCTTCAACACCTTTGGCTGCATGTTCAAAACGTTCAATGTTGCGTTTCATTTCAGAATACCACAACGCTAATTTCAAACCAAATGTAGTCGGTTCTGCATGAACACCATGCGTTCTTCCCATCATGACCGTATGTTTATACTCTTTGGCTTTGGCTCCGACAATCTCCGTAAATGTTTGTAAATCTTTCCGTAAAATATCATTCGCCTGTTTCAATAGATAACCATAGGCAGTATCCACAACATCTGTGCTGGTTAACCCATAGTGTACCCATTTTCGCTCTTCACCAAGCGTTTCTGAAACGGCACGAGTAAAAGCGACAACATCATGACGTGTTTCTGCTTCAATTTCTAAAATACGTGCAACATCAAATGATGCATTTTCTCGGATTTTTTGTACATCTTCTTTAGGAATTTCGCCAAGTTCTGCCCAAGCTTCATCCGCCAAAATTTCAACTTCTAGCCATGCCTTGTAGCGGTTCTCATCTGTCCAAATTGCGCCCATTTCGGGTCTTGTATAACGATCAATCATTGTACCTTATCCCCTCTTTACTCCTCAATTTTTGAAAAATAATTACGACCAAATCTTTGTTTCTTTAATTTCTTCCAGTGTTTCATCGATTTCTTTGGTTAATATAGTAATATGCCCCATCGCTCGTTGCGCTTTTGCTTCACTGTGGCCATAATAGTGGAAATGCCAATCTGGATGTTCATTAATAATGTCCATCGTTTCATAGGCCTCATTTCCAAGCACATTGACCGTGACTGCTTCAGACAACAGTTGAATCGTTGGCATTGACCAATTACATAAACCACGAATATGCGTATCATATTGGCTAAAAGAACAAGCATCTATTGAAAAATTCCCAGCATCTTCTGGACGAGGTAAAATTTTATTTACATAAATCCCGCCTGTTTCTGTATAAAACATTTCAATTGAAAGGGTGCCGACTAAACCAACTGCTTTAGCAATCACCTTAGCAATTCGTTGCAACTCGCCACTGACTTCGTCATCAATTCGGGCTGGCGCAATCGTTTCATGTAGCTTACGCTCTTTTTTAATTGTTTCCACAACTGGAAATGTCGCAAATTCGCCACGACCATTACCAGAAATCAGAACAGATAATTCTTTTTCGTAAGGAATCCAAGCTTCCAAGACACAGGTTCCTTCTCTCAGAAGATTCATGGATGGCGCTAAGTCTGACGTACTATGTAGTACATAGCGACCTTCCCCTCGCGTATTCTTCAAGATACACGGGTAGCCAATGCCATCAATTGCTTCTTGAATATCAGTCGGACTAACAATCGTTGCATAAGGGGCAATCACAATATTATTATCTTCCAAGAAACTTTTTTCCATTAAGCGATCTTGCGTAATCGCTAAAATGTCTGTTCCTTGTGGTATATTCGCTAAATGTTGAATCGCTGTTAACGCATCAACATCTGCATGTTCAAATTCATACGTAATCACTTGGGCACGTTTTGCCAATTTCTCTAACGCTTCAGGATCATTATATGCTCCTAATAATTGCCAATCGGCAACTTGTGCAGCAGGACAATCAATTTGTGGATCTAGCACACCCACTCGAAACCCCATTTCTCTTGCACTAAGGGCCATCATTTTTGCTAAATGTCCGCCACCAATGATACCAATCACTTGACCAGGTAATAGTGGTTTATCCAAGTTCATCACAACTTTCCATCACAGTTTTATCCTTAAAATCCTTCTGCGGTTTCTCGTCGCAGTCTAGCCTTTAAGAGTGCTCTTTTTACATGATACAAGGAAAAAGGCTCAACTTCAAGTGCCAGCAGTGTTTCCATTAGGTTTTCTCATCAGAATTTATTAACATACTTTAGGATAAAACAGCGGTAACTTACTACTCGTCTCTTTGTAACCAAGCTTTTTTCTCTTATTCTCTTCAAATTGATGAAAACATTAAATTTTTCTAAACGATGATTAGGTCAAAAAAGTATGAAAGAAAAGCCACCTGACCTTATCTATCATACTTTTTTGAAACTATTCGTTACTTTCTGAGGTTTCTTTTAAACCATTGAATAAAAGATTTAAAATAATTGCGGTAATGCTGCTCATGACAATTCCATTACCAGTAAACATGCTAACAGTTTCTGGTACTTTATTAAAGAGCGTCGGCATAATATTAAAGCCTAAACCAAAGCCAATCGAGATGGCAATAATTAATAAATTTTTGTCATTTGAGTAGTCAACTTTTGACAACATGCGCATTCCTTGGACAGCCACCATTCCAAACATAACCAGCATTCCGCCGCCTAAAACTGGCTCTGGGATAATTTGGGCCATCGCACCAATTTTTGGTAATAAGCCTAAAATAATTAAGAAAAAAGCAGAAAAATAAATTGGTCGACGTGTTTTGATCCCAGATAATTGAACTAACCCGACATTTTGAGAGAAACCTGTATAAGGAAACGTATTAAAAATCCCCCCTAAAATGACGGCTAAACCTTCTGCATGATACCCACGACGTAAATCATCTTCGCCAATTTTCTTCCCTGTAATGTCTCCTAAGGCAAAATAAACACCTGTTGATTCAACCATACTAACAATTGAAATAATAATCATCAACACAATAGAAGAAAGATCAAACGTTGGTTTGCCAAAATAAAATGGCTGTGGAAAATGAAACCACGTAGCTTGACCAACAGGAGATAAATCCACTAATCCCAGAAACGCAGCTAAAATTGTGCCGCCGACTAGGCCGATTAACACGGCAATTGACTTGATAAAGCCACGTCCCCAAACTTGCACAACAATGATTAAGGCAATTGTTACAAATGCGAGGAGCAAGTTTTTAGGATCACCAAAACTTTTGTCCGTTGCTAAGCCGCCACCCATTTTTTCAACAGCAACAGGAATTAAGGTCAAACCAATAACTGTAATGACTGTGCCGGTGACTAAAGGCGGAAATAGACGTTTAATTTTTGAGAAAAATCCTGCAATAAGAACGACAAAAATGCCCGAAGCAATAATTGAACCGTAAATTGCACCAACCCCTTTGTTCGTACCAATCATGATTAAAGGCGCAACTGCTTGAATGGCACAACCTAAAACGACTGGCAAGCCAATCCCAAAAAACTTATTCACCGTTAATTGTAAAAGTGTCGCAACGCCGCACATAAAAATATCGATTGAAATTAAATACGTCATTTGTTGCGAATCAAAATTCAAGCCGGTTCCGATTAATAAAGGTACGGCAACTGCTCCAGCATACATCGCTAATAAATGTTGCAATCCTAAAACGGCGGCTTTCCCATTTGGTGTTTCCGTCTGTTGTGGTGTATTCAATTGTTTTGTTTCCAAGATTATGCATCCTCCTCTAAAAACGTCACCGTTCCTTCACTTAATGAAGCAATACGCGCTAAAGAGACTACATTTAAGCCCATGTCTTCTAATAACTGACGACCATCTTGGAATGATTTTTCAATTACGATACCAATTCCTTCAACCTTTGCACCAGCCTGTTGGCATAATTCTACCAACCCTTTGGCAGCTTGTCCGTTAGCTAAAAAGTCATCAATAATCAACACTTTATCAGCATCAGATAAAAATTTTCTTGAAATGGAAATTTGACTTGTCACTTGTTTTGTAAATGAATAAACTGAAGCCGTTAAGAGCTCTTCATCCATGGTTAAACTTTTTGCCTTACGAGCGAAGATCATTGGCACACCTAATTTTTGCGCTGCGTATAAGGCAGGAGCGATTCCTGATGCTTCAATTGTAATTACTTTGGTAATGCCTGCTTCTGCGAAAACCTCAGCAAAACGATTACCCATAGCCTCCATTAATTCTGGATCCACTTGGTGCGTAATAAAACTATCTACTTTTAAAACACCTTCACCTAATACACGGCCATCATTTTTGATACGTTCGACTAATTCCTTCACAATATGAACTCCTTTACTTATTTTTCGATAGATGCTTTGTTCTCATCCTGAGGAAAGGACGGTTCGTTAAAAACGAACGAAATAAAACAAAGTGCTATTTATATTCGTGTTCTAACAAAAGAAAAAAGCCCATTTTGCCAAAGCAAAAAAGGGCTATCCGCTCTTCTTCACTTATAGACCAGCATTTACGGTGCTGGGTAGAGACGGTCAACCGTATTTTGACCTTATACAAGCTTCTATGTTTCTCTAGGATAGTACAAAAATCTCTAACTTTCAATGGTTTAACAACTTTTTTTCATTAGAATTTTCAAATAATTGGTTCATTCTTCCATTGTTCCGTAAAAGCGAACATTAAATAGCCAAAAACGCTTTGGCAGGATAGACTGCCAAAGCGTTTTTTATTCTTCATCGGTTGCTTTTTCTTGTTCACGATATTTTTTCATTTTTTTGCTGAATAATTCACCGTTACTAGGGGGCGTATATGTAATAGCATTCGCTCCGGCGATAATGGTTTCATGAATACTCGATTCAGTTGGTCCTCCTGTTGCAATAATCGGTAATTCTGGATACTTGCCACGGAAATAGCGTACGGTGGCTGCAGTGTCTTTTCCTGCACTGATATTAATCATATCCACGCCAGCCGCAAGTTTTTCATCAATTGGCGTATGAATAGAAGTTACTGTGCTGATAATAGGAATATCGATTGCTTCATCCACCATTTTAATTGTTTCAATTGGTGTAGGACCATTCAAAACGACACCCATTGAGCCTTGTGCTTCTGCAAATAAACTCATATAAGCAGAACGCATGCCTTGCGTTAAACCGCCGCCGACTCCTGAAAAGACAGGAATATCCGCTGCTTCAATAATGCCTTTTGTAATCGCTGGATGCGGTGTAAAAGGATATACAGCAATCACTGCCTGTGCATCCGTATTGCGGATAATCGCAATATCTGTCGTAAAAATAATTGATTTTATTTTACGGCCAAAAATTTTAATGCCACTGGCTTGCCGAATAATCTCTGGCATTTTTACAATATCTTGTTTCAGCGGCGTCATAATTTCTGGAATCCACTTTTCGCTCATTGTCATCGTTCCTCCATGCTTAACGGTCGTATTTATTTAAATTGTATTCTTCAATTACATGAATGATCTTATCAGCGTATGTAGGATCCGTTGCGTATCCAGCATCTTGAAGCGCTTGTGCAGCCTCTTTATAATTTTTGGCTAACAAGACTTTTTCATATAAATTTGGATCCCAATCGACCCCATCAACAAATAACTTGGTATGATCTCGCATGGATTCTTCCCAATTGTCATAAACTCGAAAATCACCCTGAATCGTAATCCAGACCTCATTGACATACTCTTTTGTTTCTAAATTGACTTTTGGTTGATTGCCATATGCTTTAATCCCAAAAAGATTGTTATATTTCGATGCTAATTGACTTTGTCCAAAATTTGATTCTAAAACTGCTTGCCCCATAATAATACTTGGTAACACCCCGTAAGATTCTTGTAATTCACGTGCATACGGTGTGATTTCAGCAACAAATTCTTCTTTTGAGATGTTTTCATTTTGGCGATTGACTGACTCGCTTTGTCCCTTATCTGAATCAGAAAGGACAGATAACGAAAAGACAAAGGCCAAACCGACGACAACTACGCCTAAGAATAACTTTGGCAAATTCAGCTGCTTTTTTCTTTTTTTCTGATAGTTGCTCACTTCATTAATTCCCCACTTCATCTTTTATTTTCCGATAAAATGTTTCATTATCTTTCACTTTCGTGATTGATTTCATTTGTTACTATAACCGAATAATTGTATCATTTTCACAGAAAATTATCAACTTTCATCACTGCTTACGCTCGTGATTTCAGTACTTGATTCAGTGGTAGCAGTTGAAGAAACTGTACTACTTTCAGAAATTTTAGTGGATGATTTCACTGTTGTTTCAGTTGATGTGTGAACAGATTCTTCAACTGGCTTTTTGCCAAAAAAGACAAAAATTACCGCACCAAACATAATAATCACAGATAAAATCCCAGCAATTGTGTATTTCAAAAGACCATCCTTCCTATTCGTTATTCACCTACGTAAGTATCCATCAGATTTTCGTTGACCCAATCTAATAATTCAACTTTTGAACCTTCCAATTGTCGTTGAATCGTAGCTGGTAACCGGAATGTAATAATATCATCAAAACCCCATTCGCCATAGGCCAGCGTCACTTTCAAATCAATATAACCAGCAGCAATTTCTTGTTCCTGTTTATTGTTAGGAATCAATTCTACAACGCCCAAATCAGATTGTAACCATTTTTTGGCAATTGTTGTTTTTAACCGTTTATATTCCGAAACAGCTAGGTTACGTTTTTCCGGAAATAAGATGGTTTGGCGGAGTATTTTTTGAGTCAGCATCCACTCATAATCCGTAAACAAATTCTTAATTTTTTGCATGACTTCATTGTCCAAACCAAATTGGCCTTCTTTCCAAGCTTGCCAATCGGCTGCTTGAATTTGATAAGCGGAGTAAAAATTTTCTTCTGTTTGGTACTGTTCAATAATTGCGTCAACAATAATATCTACATAAACTTGATGCATAATCATTCGCCTCCATTTTCTATTTTACTGAAATTCTCTAAAAAAAGCATCTTTTTATCTCTGGATTTTATCATATTTACAAAATTGTCCTTGTTTTCTAATTTCTCTTGTTTACAGTATAATAAATAATGAAGAAGATTTGAAGAAATTGCATAGATTAGGAGGACTTCTTTTGACAAAAAAAATATATCAATGGGGCATCGTCGGATTAGGTGGGATTGCCCACGAATTTGCTTCAACGTTTAAACAAGAAACTAGCCAACTTGCAGCTGTTGCTTCGCGGACATTGACTAAAGCAGAACAATTTGCCGCTGATTATTCAATCCCTAAAGCCTATGGTTCTTATGAAGAATTGCTAGCAGATGAAACAATCGATGTTGTCTATATAGCAGTGCCAAATAAACAACATGCTGAACACATTTTAAAAGCGCTCCAGGCCGGAAAACATGTGTTGTGTGAAAAAGCTATTACGATGAACGCGGCAGAATTAAAACAAGCCTTGGCAGTTGCAGAAAAAAATGACCTTATTTTAGCAGAAGCCATGACTATTTTTAACATGCCACTATACGACGAATTACGTCGCTTGATGGATGCTGGCAAATTTGGTCAGTTAAAAATGATTCAAGCACCATTTGGAAGTTACAAAGAACCCGATCCTAAAAATCGCTTTTTTAATCCTGACTTAGCAGGCGGCGCATTGTTAGATATTGGTACTTATGCGGTTTCGTTTGCTCGTTGGTTTCTCAGCTCACAGCCAGACGTTTTAGCTTCTAGCATGGTTCCCTTCTCTACTGGCGTTGATGAACAATCGGTGACATTGCTTCGGAATAAAGAAAATGAGTTGGCTACTATTTCATTAACATTCCAAGCAAAAATGCCAAAGCAAGGAATTGTTGCTTTTGAAGATGCCTATATTACCATTACAGATTATCCACGTGCAGATGAAGCAATCGTTCACTACAATGACGGTACGGTTGAGACCATCGTTTCTGGGTACTCAGCTGAAGCCATGAATTATGAAATCTACAATATGGTTGAAGCAATCAAAGGTACACAACCCAACCGCTCCTTATTTTTCACGACAGAAGTCATTGATATTTTGGACCAGATGCAAAAATTATGGCAGAATTAAAAAAAGAACTTCGGCTTTTGCCGAAGTTCTCTTTTTTATTTGTTCTCTATGGATAAATACGGTTTAACATACGTGGGAACGGAATCGCTTCACGAATGTGTTCATTACCAGTAATGAACGTAACAGCACGTTCTAAACCTAATCCGAAGCCAGAATGTGGCACAGAACCGTATTTACGTAAATCTAAATACCAGCTGTACTCTTCTTCTGATAAGCCAAACTCAGCTACTTTTTCTTTCAAATAATCATAATCAGTTGCACGCTCTGAACCACCGATAATTTCACCATAACCTTCTGGTGCAATTAAATCGGCACAAATTACAACATCTTCACGTGTTGGATGTGGTTTCATATAGAAGGCTTTAATTGCTTTTGGATAATTTAAAATGAATGTTGGAACGCCATAGTAATTTGAAATAAAGGTTTCATGTGGGCTACCAAAGTCTTCGCCCCATTCAATGTGATCATAATCATTGTTTGCTTCTTCTTTTTGTAATAACTCAATCGCATCATCGTAAGTAATACGTTTGAATGGTTCCGAAACATATTTTTCCAGTAAAGCTGTATCACGTTCTAAAACATCCAATGGATATTGTTGATTTTTCAATACTGATTTAATTAAATGTTTTACGTAGGCTTCTTGAATATCTAGTGATTCTTCATGAGTTGTGTATGCCATTTCTGGTTCAATCATCCAGAATTCCGTTAAGTGACGACGAGTTTTGGATTTTTCCGCACGGAAGGTTGGTCCAAAAGTAAAGACTTTTCCAAATGCCATCGCACCAGCTTCTGCATATAATTGACCTGTTTGTGATAAGAATGCTGGTTGTCCGAAGTAATCTGTTTCAAATAATTCTGTTGTGCCTTCTGGTGCTGAGCCTGTTAAAATTGGGCTATCAATTTTAATGAATCCTTGTTCGTTAAAGAACTCGTAAGTAGCACGAATAATTTCGTTACGAACTAACATGATTGCATGTTGTTTGCTTGAACGTAACCATAAATGACGATGATCCATTAAGAAATCTGTGCCGTGTTCTTTCGGCGTGATTGGGTAATCTTCTGAAGCGCCAACGACTTCTAAATCAGTGATATCCATTTCATAGCCGAATTTAGAACGGCTATCTTCTTTGATAACACCAGTAACCATGACCGCTGTTTCTTGTGATAAATGTTTAATTTCTTGGAATTTTTCTGTACCAGCTTCTTCACCAAAGGCTTCAATGAAGTTTGGTTTGAACACGACACCTTGGAAAAAGGCTGTCCCGTCACGTAATTGTAAAAAGGCAATTTTTCCGCTTGAGCGTTTGTTAGCAATCCAAGCGCCAATTTTTACTGTTTCTCCAACATGTTTGTTTGAATCAATAATTTGAATTTGTTCCACGTTTGTCTCTCCGTTCATTTCTTAGTTTATTCTTTTAGGCGTTGTGCTGAATCCGTTTCTTTTCTATAAAGTCGTTCATTCGCTCAATCGCTTTTTCTAACGTCATTAAATCTGTCGCATAGCTCATCCGCACATGTTCTGGTGCACCAAAGCCCTCTCCCGTTACCAGAGCAACATGCGCTTCTTGTAATAAATCTTCCACCCAATTAGTCACGTTATCATACCCACAAATTTCTAATGTTTTTTTGACATTCGGGAATAGATAAAAGGCGCCTTCAGGTTTTATTAGCGAAACACCTGGCAAAGCTGCTACTTTTGGATAGATATGATTCAGGCGTTTTTCAAAGGCCTGACGCATGTCTTCAACTGTCGTCTGTTCACCTGTTAAAGCCTCAATTGCCGCATATTGGCTAACCGCGACTGGATTACTGGTGGATTGTGAAGCGAGTTGTGTCATTGCTTGAATAATTTTTTCATCACCGACTGCAAAACCAATGCGCCAGCCTGTCATTGCATATGTTTTGGAAACACCATTTATAATGATTGTCTGTTGACGAATTGCTTCTGAGATGGTTGCAATTGGTGTGAACCGATGTCCATTGTACACCAAACGACCATAAATATCATCTGCAATAATGAGGATATTATGAGCAACTGCCCATTCACCAATTTGGCGTAATTCTTCTTCCGTATAAATAACACCAGTTGGGTTAGATGGTGAATTTAAAATGATTGCTTTTGTTTTGTCCGTTCGTACAGCTTCTAATTGTGCGACTGACACTTTAAATGATTGCTCTTGCGTGCTTGATACAAATACTGGCTTGCCTTCTGCTAACTTGACTTGTTCACCATAACTTACCCAATAAGGGACAGGGATAATCACTTCGTCCCCAACGTTCAAAATGGCTTGAAATAATAGATACAGCGCATATTTGGCACCATCTGTCACAATAACTTGCTTGGGTTGATAACGAAGTTGATATTCTCGTTCCACATAAGAGACAATTGCTTGCTTTAATTCAGGAATGCCGCCAGAAGGTGTGTAATAACTTGCTCTTCCATCCTCAATTGAAGCAATTGCTGCTTTTTGAATATTTTTCGGGGTTACAAAATCTGGTTCCCCAACCGTTAAGCTTAAAACATCTACACCTTTTGCTTTTAATGCTTTCGCTTTGGCGGCAGCTGCTAATGTAACAGAAGGAGTCAATTGCTGTGCTCGATTTGATACGTTCATACACCTTTCACTCCCACTTTCATCAAAACCTATCTAAATTAAATATCTTTGACAACGTTGATCTCTTCGCCTTTATCAAAGCTCATCAGATAATACGTCAGTACTCCTTGATCATTTTCGGTGACCACTTCCCATGCAGGGCGCTTATCATAAAGCCCTAACGTAGCTTTCATCACCGATTCATCGGGATGGGCTTTAGCAACAATGTCTGTTATTTGTTGTTCAGTTTGACCATCTTTTTGATTTAAGACCGTGACTTTTTCTCCCGATTTAGGGACAATCACGACAATCTCTGTGCCTTTATCATTTTTGCCGGTTAAAGTAAAATACGTATTTTTGCGTGTAAACCAGTAAAATTTATCAACTGTTTCTAAATTAGCAGAAGTTTTGGCAATTGCGGTTGCTTCTTTTTTTGCTTGAGCCATTGGTTGATTGGTTCGTACAAAAAAGATAATTATTGTTACAAGAATTGCTAAAAGGATTGCCAATAGGGTTAAAAGGACAGTAATCCGTTTTTTCTCTTTCTTTTCTTCTAATTCCTCCAAAAATCCTTCCATCCTCTCTAAACTTACTGGGTCTTATTATAGCAGAAAAATAGCGGCCTTTCACAAATATGACCTAAAAATAATCGATTATTTGTTTAAAAATTCCTTTAATTCTTCTAAAATTTCAGGCATAGGCGCTTCTTTTACTGAGAGTCCCTTAGGAAACGCTTTGATTAATCGTTTGCCATATTTTGCAGTGACTAAACGACGATCCAGAATCAGCAATGCCCCTCTATCTTCTTCAGAACGGATTAAACGGCCCAGTGCTTGTCGCAAACGTAAGGCTGCTTTCGGTACCGCTTCTTGAGCAAATGGTTGTATCCCTTCTGCTTCTAAATACGCATATTTTGCTTGCACAAGTGGTCGTTTCGGGTTTTCAAAAGGTAAACGCGTGACTATCAATAACTGTAAAGCTGTTCCTGGTAAGTCCACACCTTCCCAAAAGCTATCGGCTCCTAGTAAGACATTTGGTTTTCCATTAGAGAACCGTTTAAGAATTTTTTCACGACTGCCGCTAATCCCTTGGGCGAGGACCTCTTGTCCTTTTTCCAATAATCTTGGCTGGACTTGATGATACACGGTGGACAATAATTCATGCGAAGTAAAAAGAACCAACATCGAACGTTCCTCTTGCGCCATCAATTTTTCAATGGTATCTGAAATGTATTGACCCATTTCATAGGAAGAGGCATTTTGAATGGCTACTGCTTCTTCCGGTACATAGACTCGCGCATTTTCTGCATAGTTATATGGCGTTGGCAGGGTTTTGAACGTCACCTCTGTTAAACCTAACCGTTGCGGTAAATACTTTTTATTGTTGCCAAACTTCAATGTGCCGCTTGTATAAATAATTCGTTCATACCGCGGATACCACTTTGTTTCAGGAAGCAAACTAGCTTCTAAGTCATGAATTTCAATCAAGCCATGGTCTTCATTTTGTGGTAAATATTCTTTTACCCAACGTGGACGCCAATCATCAAGATAAATGGTAAAACAGTGATGAATACGTTCAATTTCATCAAAAAATTGAAACAAGCGAACAAAAACGATGCGATCAGCCAAACTAAAGGTTTCCAACTGACTCATAATTGTTTGCTGTAACTTACTTTGAATAGTTAACAGCTCCTGCAGTAAAAGCTGGAGCGTTTGACTATGTTTTTCTCCCGCAGCAGATAAATAATCAATACGTTCTTTGGTTAAAAGCAACTCCTGATGGTCTATCCGCTTCTGTGTTTTACTAAATAAACGATGCAGTTCAAAAAGAAAATCTTGCCATTCATCCACAAAATCCAGTAAACCTTGCTGATAAATTTTTACAAACCGCTGCTCTTCAGAAAACTGTTGAAAAATTTGCTGTAAAGCAACAAAAAGTTGTTCTTTTTCAATAAAATGTGTGACTTGTTTTTTTAGTAGCACACTGTTCACTCGTTCGCTCGCCATCCGACTAGCGATGTCTGGTAAATGATGTGCTTCATCAATAATTAGCCACGGACTTTCAGGTAATAACGGTTGTTTTCTTAGCGACTCTTGCGCCAAAAATGCATGATTAACAATCAACACGTTACTTTGAGCGACTTTTTTATACAGATGTCTTAAAAAGTCAACTTCATAAAGTTCATCTTTTTTTGAAAGAAAATCCAATCCGCGATGTGTAACTTCTTTCCAGAATAAATGATTTAAATTCGTCAATTGTAGTTCATCTAAATCGCCCGTTTCTGTTTCTAGCAACCAGACGAGAACGCCCATTTGATAAAGAGCGTATTGTTTTTGCGGAGTTGGCTGATTCAACGTTGCCTTAAAGCGTTGTAAATCAAGATAGTGTCGATGGCTTTTAATAACAATGCCTCGTAATTTCCCTTGGCAGATTTGATTGGCTAATGGTAAATCTTTTTCCACTAATTGATTTTGTAAAACAATCGAAACTGTTGAAATGATGACTGGTTTTTCTGGCGTTGCTAAATAGCTCATTGGCAACAGATAGCCTAATGTTTTTCCCGTTCCAGTCGCCGCTTCAATAAATAAATCTTTTGTCGTTCCTTCTGTAAAATGATCATAAACTAAATTCATCATCCGACTCTGTTCCGCACGATAAGCGAAACGTTCGCCAAACAGTTTTTCTTTGGCTTTTTTAGTTTTGGGATACGTGCTAGTCTGATAGAACGTTTCTTCAAAAAGAGGAACTTCTTTTTTGCGTAAAGCAATGCCACTGACCACTTGATAAGCTGGATTTAATGGTGTGACTTGTTTTTTCATTAGTTCATACGTTTGTTGAATAAAAGTACTGGTTTCCCGCGCTGTCTGTTGACTTAATTCCGCAATTTTTTCCATAGTGACTAATGGTAAAGATTTCATTTTTTCTTGAATTAATAACAAAAGTTCGGCTGTAACCTGCGCATCACTATCTGCTTGATGGGGATTCTCATGAGACAAACCTAAGCTTTCCGACAAATCACTTAAACGGAAACTTTTTTCTGTCGGTAAAAAAATCTGTGCCAATTCCACTGTATCAATGGCTGGAATAGTAAGTGGCGGCGTGCCACACCGTACCAGTTCACGAGCTAAAAAATTATAATCAAAGTGGACGTTATGCGCCACAAAAATAGTATCTTCCAGATAATGATAAATTGTATGTGCTACATCTTCAAAATAAGGCGCTTTTTGAACTTGCGTATTACTAATCCCCGTTAAACTTTGAATTTGTTTTGGTACTACTTGATTGGGATTCACATCTGTCGCAAAGTTCGCAATAATCTTTCCATCTTGAACGAGAACGCATCCAAACTGAATGATCCGATCACTTGTAGGATCTGTTCCAGTCGTTTCAAGGTCAACTACTGCATACACTTGTTTGTCTTTCAATGACTTCACGCCTTTCATTCATCTTTGAAAATTATACTACAATTTATAGGATTTTCACTAGTATTTCAAAAATTCTCTTGAAATCTTTTCCAGAGATAATAAGAAAGAGCCTGAAACAAAAATCCAAAGTGATTTTTGTTTCAGGCTTAAAAGCTGATAAACTGAACGGTTTTGTCTTACCTTCTCCTAAATAAACGATTAATAACAGTCAAGGATTTTCTGCATATACTGGTTTAATTGCCCATAGCCTTCCAATTCTCTGATTACTGGGAGCGGACAACGAACCTTTTTATTAAATAGTGTCCGCTTTTCAACATATTCTGTAACTTCGTCTAAAAATTTATCTAATCCTTTTTCTAATTTCATACAACTTAACTGATTGCAAATTCGCACGTCTCCTGCCTTTTTCTTTTGAACTTGTTTAAATGATTGTGAGAATGCTTTTGCTTCAAACATTTGTGCTTCTAACTGTCTTTTTTCAATCGTTATTTTCGGAACTGCTTGATTTCCATCAGTATCCTCTAACTGGCGACTCATAAAGCGACGATAAATTTCCTCTTCTAATTCGTCCAATTGTCGTTGAAAGTCTGCAGGAATTGTCCGACTTGATGAATTTTCTTTCTCACTTTCCATAGAGACAGCTTCTTTTTCTGGCTTCTGTTCCTCCTCTTTTTCGGCAGACTCATTCGCTGAATTTAGCGAGCTTTTTTCTGTTTCTTGTAGAAAAGTAAATAAAGGTTTTGCCGCAGTGCTCTGCTGGTTTTCTTGTTTTTTTTCTAGCTGCACTTCTTTAATTGGCGCTGGTTCAGATAACACTGGTTCTTTCGCTGGTTCTTCAAGCACTAGTTTGTTAACGGGAAGCACTGCTTCACTTGTTGCTACAGTTGTTTCACCTTCTTGATTTTCCAGATTATCAGGCGATAGATTGACGTCTGGTTGTTCCAGATTAGTATCCTCTGATACTTTTAGCGATGCCTGTTCTGCGGCTATCACAGGAGAAGCTCTTTTCAAATGGATCGTTTTTATTTGTCTAGAAATGACGGGATTTCTCGTTTGATTAACGGCTTCATTTAAGGAGGCTAAATTTTCTTTTAAAAGTGTCAACATTTCACGTAAGACAGCAATTTCACCAGCTAATTCCGTTAATTGATTTTCTTGCGGCACTACTTGCACATTGGTTTCATTCATACGGACTGTTTTTTTATTTTTAGTTGTCGGTATTTCATACATCCATTGTTTCAATGCGAATCGTAAGTCACGAGTGGTCGGCTCAAAGCTTCCAAAATAAACAGTGTAGTACATTAACTCCGTTTCAACATAGACATAAATCTTTTTAACAATTAACTCTTCAAACTGTTCTGATTCATCCCAACTTTCACATAAAGCCTCAAAAAATTGTTCCCCTTCTGCTAAATTTTGGTACTCTTTCGCTAAATAAAGCTTGCGAATTAAGTAAAAATTATACGGTGTTTCAACATTATCCGCATAAATTTCTCGTCCTAAAAAATCTGGATTCGTTTCTTTACAAAGAAAGACCGTTTTCTCTTCTGGTTGTGTTTCAAGTGTTTTAGTCATGAGGTTCACTTCCTTTTTCTCCGTTAATAACCATTTTTAATGATAGATACCTTTAGTATACAGGAGAAATTCTTCTGATTTTCTCATATTTTTAAGAGACAATAGAAATTTTAGAGAAAAATCGACAGAAAAAAACGTGAGACAAACAGTCCTATTGACCATTTATCTCACGAAAAATACTTAAACTGACTATTTTATCCTTGAAACATGTAACCAATTATTCTGCTGAATCAATTGGCAAAATCGTGTCTTTTTTCTCGCGACGTGCAATTGCTGGTAAAATCATTCCTAATAGAATTAAGACGATTGGTGTCACAATGTTAGAAGCTAATTGGAACAACCAGCCTTGGGGATCTGAGGCATACTCAAATTTAGGCACCATTCCTAGGATACAAGCAAAGGCTGTAAATAGGAAACACCAGAGACCAAACACAAAACCAATTTTAGGATTTTTAACAAATTTATATTCTGAATTAAATTGTTTGTATGCTTTGTTTAGAAGCATATAGGCAAAGAAGACCCACAAGTAACGCATTGGCATAACTACAGAATTTAAGTTAGTTAGCCATTTAACCACTTCGTTCATGTCCTTCAACCCAAACATCGGTAAAGCAATAATAATACTTACTAAAATACCTGTTAATAAGTAACCATTAATTAACGTACCTTTTTTCGTACGTTTACGTAACCAACTTGGAACAAATTCTGGATCTGCTTCAGCTAAAAGAATTTTCAGTGGAGCATCAATTGAAAAGGCTAACGCAGCCACTTGACCCACTGTATTCGTCAAAGCATAAACAATCATTAAGAGATTACCGACACCATAATATGCGCCTAATTTTTGGAAGGCACTGTAGGCACCATTTGCCATTAAATCTTTAGGAATATTGTCACTTGAGAATAACATTCCCATTGCAAATGAACCTAAAACAGCCGATAAACCAACCATTGCTGCTAGGAAAATCATTCCTTTAGGGAACTCTTTGGCTGGATTTTTAGTTGCATTTACGTAAGGAGAAATTTTTTCAGCGCCACCTACCGCAAAAACTAACATTGATACGGTTGTAAAATAACTAAAGTCAAATTTAGGAATGTAGGTGCTGACTTGTGACATGTTTGGCGTCGCAAATTCAACCGTTGAATTAATAAATGGTGCGCCTACCGCTAATAAAATAAATAAAATAGACATCACAAACATGGCGGTTCCAGCTAAACCACCAATAACTTTTAAGGTGGTTAACCCTTTTGTTGATAATAACAAGAAAACCAAGAAAATTATTAATGAAATAAATGATACCGTTACGATTGGCATCGTATTGACTAAGTTTCCATTCCCTTGAACTGCCCAACCTAAGGCAATTAAAATTGCTTGTGGTTTTTGTGCCAAGTAAGGAATGTGCACTACCCAATAAGTCCATGCTGCATAATAGGCTAGACGTTTAGTACTGGTATTTTGCACCCACGAACTAACTCCACCATTGCTGTCTTTAAATGTTGAACCTAACTGTCCTACGATTAACGCATAGGGAATAAAATATAAAACTAAAATCAAAAGCCATGAAGTGACCACTGAAATCCCTTGTTGTGCATAATTATTCACAACATTTCCAAGACCCCAGACCATGTTAAAGGCAATTAACCCGACGGTGAACCATCGTAATTGCTTTTTGTCCATATAACCAATTCCTTTCTTATTAAAAAAATAAAGCTCTTCATTTATCATAAGCATTTTACTTTTTATGCACAAGCTCAACATAATTAAATAAAGATGGCTTTTTAATAAGTAATTAAAACGCTTCTAGCAATGATTTTCTAATTTATTTGATGACTAAAAAAGGCCGGTGAATAAGTTGCTTCACCGGCCTTTTTCTAAAAGATTTTTCTTTTATAACATATCAAATAATGATAATTGGTTTTCATCTGGCAAGTCTTTTAAGACACCATTTTCATTCATGTATTCAATTAACGTTTTAGAAACTTTGCCTCGTGTTGCCAAATCTTCTTTCGACAAGAACGGTTGCTCTTCTCGCGCAGCGACAATGGCTTTCGCTACGTTGAGTCCTAAACTTGGCACTGCTCGGAAAGGTGCAATCAAGGTATCCCCTTCAATCACAAAATTTTCAGCGTCCGATTTGTACAAATCAATCATGCCAAATTTATAGCCCCGTTCCAGCATTTCATTACATAATTCTAAAACCGTTAATAAGTTCTTCTCTTTAGTGGAGGCGTCCATCCCTTTGTCCGTAATTTCTTTCATTCGTGCTTTCACAGCTTCTTTCCCTTGTGACATTGCCACTAAGTCAAAGTCATCCGCCCGAACGGAGAAAAATGCACAGTAATATAAGATTGGGAAATAAACTTTAAAGTAAGCGACCCGCAATGCCATTAATACGTATGCTGCCGCATGGGCTTTCGGGAACATATATTTAATTTTAGAACAAGAATCAATATACCAGTCAGGGACGTTGTTTTCTTTCATCGCATTTAAATACGTATCCCGTAGTTCATCAGGAATCTTATTCCATTGTCCTTTACGTACCGTTTCCATAATCTTAAAGGCCATCCCACTGTCCAAACCAGCATGAATTAAATATACCATGATATCATCCCGACAACCAATTACTTCAGCAAGATTGGCTTCGCCACGGCGAATCAACTCTTCTGCATTCCCTAGCCACACATCGGTTCCGTGAGACAGTCCAGAAATTTGAAGTAATTCTGCAAAAGTTGATGGATGGGTCTGCTCTAACATGCCTCGAACGAAACGTGTTCCAAATTCAGGAATTCCTAACGTTCCTGTTTTAGAATAAATTTGCTCTGCATCCACACCTAGAACCTCAGGTCCTTCAAAAATACGCATCACTTCTGGATCGTCTGTTGGGATGGTTTTTGGCTCAATCCCAGATAAATCTTGTAACATCCGAATCACGGTTGGATCATCATGTCCCAGAATATCAAGTTTTAAAATATTATCGTGAATGGAATGGAAATCAAAGTGCGTCGTTTTCCATTCTGCCTCTTGATCATCAGCAGGGTATTGAATTGGCGTAAAGTCATAAACATCCATGTAATCAGGAATTACAATAATACCGCCGGGATGCTGCCCAGTCGTCCGTTTAACCCCTGTTGAACCTTTGGCTAAGCGATCAATTTCAGCACCACGCAAATGTAAATTATGATCTCTTTCATATCCTTTAACAAAGCCATACGCTGTTTTGTCAGCTACTGTACCAATGGTTCCTGCCCGATAGACATATTCTTCACCAAAAAGAACTTTCGTGTAGTTATGGGCTTCGGCTTGATAATCGCCAGAAAAGTTCAAATCGATATCGGGAACTTTGTCGCCATGGAACCCTAAGAACGTTTCAAAAGGAATGTCGTGACCATCTTTAAACAATCGAGCACCACATTTTGGACAGGCTTTTTCAGGCATATCAAACCCTGAACCATAGGAACCATCTTCATAGAACTCAGAATATTGACACTCAGGACAATAATAATGTGGCGCTAAAGGATTTACTTCAGTAATCCCTGTCATTGTCGCAACAAAACTCGAACCGACAGAGCCCCGTGAACCGACTAAATAGCCGTCTTCATTACTTTTATGCACCAGTTTTTGAGAAATTAAATAAATGACCGAGAAACCATTCCCGTTAATCGAATTCAGTTCCTTTTCTAACCGTTTTTCGACAATTTCTGGTAAAGGATCGCCATACAATTCGCGCGCACGATTGTAGCTTAAATCAGTGATCTCTTGTTCAGACCCAGGAATTTTTGGCGTATACAAATCGTCTTTTACTGGAATAACTTCTTCACATAAATCAGCGACTTTGTTGGGATTTTCTACTACAATTCGCTTAGCGACGTCTTGTCCTAAAAATTGAAATTCCGTTAACATTTCATCGGTGGTTCTGAAATGAACCTTTGGTAAACTATGGCGATTTAACGGATTAGCGCCACCCATAGACCCGACTAAAATTTTCCGATAGATGGCATCTTCTTCATTTAAATAATGAACATTTCCAGTGGCGACAACCAGCTTGCCAAGTTCGTCACCGATTTTCACCAGATTACTAATAATTTCTTCCAAATCTGCTTCATTTTTCACCAATTCTTGTTCAATTAATGGCGCGTAAACTGGTTTGGGCATAACTTCAATATAATCGTAGAATTTGGCACGATTTTTTGCTTCTTCGACACCTTTTTGCATCATTGCTTCAAAAATTTCGCCGTTTGAACATGCGGAACCAATTAAAAGCCCTTCTCTTAACTTCGATAATTGCGAACGAGGAATCCGTGGTACTCGGAAAAAATAATCTACATTGGACATCGAAATCAATTTAAAAAGATTTTTTAATCCTGCTTGAGTTGTTGCTAAAATCGTTGCATGGAAAGGTCGAGCTCGTTTGTATGAATCTCCTTCGCCAATATGACGATTCAAATCATCATGGAAATGCATATCATGATTCTCTTTCGCTTCTTTTAAGAAAATCCAGCACAAATGACCTGTTGATTCCGAGTCATAGATGGCGCGGTGATGTTGTTCTAAGTTGACGCCAAATTTTTTCGATAAGGTATTTAGACGATGGCTTTTGAAATGTGGATACAAGAATCTGGATAATTCTAATGTATCGATGACGGGATTAGCCGCTTCAGGTATTCCATGTTTGCCATAACTTGTATTTAAAAACCCCATATCAAAAGAAGCGTTGTGGGCCACTAAAATAGTTCCTTCTGAAAACTCTTTAAACATGCGTAAAACTTCTTCTTCGGATTTTGAACCGCGCACCATTTCATCTGTAATCCCAGTTAAATTGATCGTTGTTTGAGATAATGGATGGCCAGGATCAATAAATTGCTCAAAAGTCTCAATGACATTTCCTTTGTGCATTTTGACTGCGGCCAATTCAATAATTGTATCATAAACAGCGGAAAGCCCCGTTGTTTCCACGTCAAAGACCACATAGGTAGCATCTGTTAATTCAATATGTTCTTCGTTGTAAGCAATGGGTACACCATCATCAACAATATTGGCTTCCACGCCGTATAAAATTTTAACGCCTGCTTTTTTACCTGCAGCATGGGCATCAGGAAATGCTTGGGCTCCGCCATGATCCGTAATTGCGATGGCCTTGTGACCCCATTTCCCCGCTTGCGCCACCAAGTCACCGACTTTATTGGTCGCATCCATTGTACTCATGTTACTATGCATGTGTAATTCTACACGTTTTTCACCTTCTGGCGCGTAGTCTTTTCTTGGCGCATGGGCGACTTCCATCAAATCTTGAGCATTCATGACTAAATCACGCATGAAGGTATCTTCTTGTACACTACCACGAACACGAATCCAACTTTGCGGTTGAATCGCATCAAAAACTTGTTCATCTTTTTCCCCATTCGAAAATTTCTTCACCACGAAAGAGGAAGTATAATCAGTTATTTTCAAAATTAAAATTTTTCGTTTAGAACGCAATACACGCACTTCTTTATCAAAAATAAAGCCTTCAATCGTTATCCGACGTTCTTCTTCCAGTATATTTCCCATTGGCATAATAGGTTCATCATTGGGAATATTCCGACCTAAACGAATTGGACCATCAAACGCAGGCGTTTGTTGTTGTTTTTCTTTTTTCATTTGTTCATGTTTAACAAGCGATTCAGCAGCTTGTTGTTGAAAGGCTGCGGCTTGTTCTAATTTTTGCTCTTCAAACTTTTTCAGCACTTCTGCAGCTTGCTGTTGATCCATTTTTGGTTCAATATGAAATTTAGGAAACCCGTAAGAGAAATAAAGTTCCTCAATAATTGGTAAATATTGTTGCTTCAAATAAGGAATAACTGCTTCATTATCAACAGGTAAAATAATTTTCCGATCTTCAAATTGTGGTGTCTGTGTTTTTAAGACTTTCTGAACTAACGGCGTATTGCATTGACTATTTAACAAGGCCAACTGCCAATAATCCGTTAATTGTTCCTCAGTAAATGTTGTCTGATTTGTGGTTATTTGAACGGAAACCTGTGCAATTTGTTGAAAAGCTAGTTCCAATTGTTGCATAAATGTTTGATATAGCATCACTGGCATCAATTCATCAAAACTTAAATGAAATTCCCATAAGCGACTTTGTTGGTGAACAATGACCTTGTCAATCCGGCCATTTTGAATTAAGGGATGTTCTTTCGCTGTGTCATCTAACTGAATTTGCGTCATCAGTTTATCAAATAAATCGCGTGCTTTTTCTGTCACAAAATGAACCTCCTTCTATCATTGAAAAAAGGCCCTCAGACAAATCTGTCAAGTGCCTTTTTTCGGTTTCTCTGCATTCGCTTCTCTATTAAGTATACTCGTTTTTTGTAAAAAAACAATCTTGTTCCGTCACTGGCTTGCTAAAAATTAGAGAACAAGAGTAATGTACTCGTGAAGAATCCCATTATTTGTATGAACATATTGAACAAAAAAATCCTGTCAATCCGTATTTACCAATCCTTTACAAATCCATTCTTGCCATTTCTTCCAATTTCTCAATCTCTTTTCGATAATTTTTCCGCATGGCTTGTTCTGTTTCTTCTAGAATTAAAACAAATCGGTTTTCTGTTCGTTTCACTTCATCTAAACTGGTGGCTATTTGATGATGAAACATTCGTTTGTCCCAAGTATCATTTCTAGTAAAATAAGCCACCTTGTCTACTAGTTGGTTCGTTTGTTGTCTAAATCGCTGGATTTCAGTGAAAACATGTTGCTGTTGTTGATTGATTCTGCGCTTTTCTTGATAATAGTTGTCTTCAATCATCTGGTAACTGCGGCGTTTTTCTTCCGGCGTCATCTCCTAACCTCCTTTTGCTGGTGTTTTTAAATTTGCGTCAGGAATCGTTTTCAAATAATGGCTCGCTGCGTCCGCCACTTGCCCTTGGAACGCACCTTTTAAGGAAGTAGGCAACGTAGTTTTTGATTGTTTGCTCATCAATTCTGAAAGTTTCTTGATTGTATGTGTGGAGGTTTGTTTGATTGTTGCGATTCTGGTTTGTTTTGCTGTAATCACAGCTTGAATGGCTTGGCGTTCTTGTATCTTTTGTACACGTTCTAATTCCAATTGAAGTTCTCTTTCCAGTTCATCCATGTGCGACATCCTTTCATTTCTGTGCAAATAACTGATTCCCTGCTTGGCGATCGTAGTCTTGAATATTTTTAGCCGCAGTTGTTAACTTTTCACTAAATGTCATCAGTTTTTGATTATATTGTTAAACTTGTTTCCGATTGTGACTGGCCTGTGCCTCGTCCCACAAACGACTTTTTTCATAGGGTGCAATCATTGCTTGGACCTCAGAATAAGACAAATATTGTCTAATTTCATTGGCACTTGTTAAAATTTCCTTGGAAATTTCTGCTAACGCTTGTTCTGTGTCTTGCTGGCTTTGTTTCAGCAATTTCTCCGCTTCTTCACCGATTGTTCTAGCCTGATTAGCTACCTGTAATGCCAAGTCTGCTCGTAACTTGATTTTTTGACCACCAGAAGCACTGGCAATTTTTGTATGTAAGGAACGAATAGCTTTATCAGTACCAGATTTTAATTTTTCCAAATTCGCATTCGTTTGCGCAAATTCGCCATAGAGTTCTAAGTACTCCTGCACTCGTTTTTTCGCTTCGGCTTCATTATTTGTGGTGGGATCCCAGTCGCCATTTTTCTTTGCCCAGACTTTCGCTGCTAACTTGACTTGCTCCAAAGTCATATTCGGTGCGAAAATGCCATCTTTGGCTAAACGATCCAAATCCAAGTCGTCTCCATCAAAATAGTTGGCTAAAGTATTATGTTCACCAACCCCTGAAATCGAAGAAAGCGTGCCATATTTACTATCACGTCCTGACAGTGCTGCCCACGAATCATTTTGGTAGCGAATCAAAAATTCTGGATTTTCTTGTAGCCACTGTTTTTCACTCGTCGTTAAACGTTCAAATTGATTGCGGCCCCAATCATCAAAACTGGTGGTACGAAAGCCCATTTCTTGCCCGTATTTCCCTGCCATTTTCATCATGTAGCCACCTGATTGACTAAAGCCTGCAACATCGGTAATTGTGCCGTTTTGCGAGGCGATTTTTTGCTGCGTTTGTTTTAAAAATTTTTCAGCTTCCTGATATTCTTCAGAAAGTCCACCTACAAAAGCTGTTCCAGCTGTTTCAAAGCCTTTTTTACCTTCATCGCCAAAGGAATTGGTACCAGCGTACACGACAGCGACGTTGTTATAGTCAGGTTTGCCTTGGTCATCTAAAGGGGCGATGGCCATGGCGTTTAGTTGGCTGGATTTGGTGCTGGCGGCTTTGTGGATGATTAGAAACTCTCTTTTTTCTCTCTCAACATCTAGTTTTATTGCATCACTGTTTGTATGGACTATCTCTTTAGTATCATTTATCGCTTTTGCTAAAGTTTCTGTTGTGATTTCATTAGACAAATTCCTTTACCTCCTAATAAGTTAATTCATAAATCTCTAGGTTATACATTATTTTTGCATTTGGACTTCCTTGTGTGGATTTTTTTAGTTTTTCAAAAACTTTCTTTTCGACTTCACTTAATCCGTTTGTAGCATTCTTCAAGCCAACTCTAACTGAAACATCTGTATTTTTGGGGTTCAATGAGTCTAGAACAAAATATTTTTCTGACTTATCATCATATTCTGCTTCATCTGTCAGAAGAAAATATGTCATAAAATATTTATCTTTTGAAACATATACATGTACTTTACTGTTCACATAATTCCCCAACAACGAAGGCCCATATCCTTTTGCATTCCGCCACTCTACACCAATACCTTGCCATTCAATCTTCTCAATGCCTTCGTAGTTTTCCACCAAATAGTTTGACACATATTTTTGAATTAAATCGATTCCTTGTTGGTAATCCTTTTCTATTGCTTTTTTATCCATGTATTGTTTCCCTCCAATTCCTATTATGATTAGTAATGCAGTAGCTAAACCAATTAGCCACCATCTTCCTTTTTTCACTAGCTTCCCTCCTTTCTTTTTATGTACAATCGTGTTTTAACATTCTATTGGATTCGTTCCATAAATCCCTTTCACTAGTACAGCGCCAATGCTACTGGGTTCCCTTTACTAACCTAACTTCATTCAATCGTTTCTATTCTGAAAGAGTATTTTCTTTAATTTTCTAACCTATTTTTTATTAGTTATAACCTCCTCTATTTAATCTAATGAATTAGTCACTATTTTATAATATCATTAACATATAATTTCTGTAAATATAATTTTAAATCCTATCTATATATGAAAATTTTGTTTAAAAACACAAAAATATCATTTAATCAGCTTAAATCACTTATTTATTTCCTTTGTTATTAAAAAAAATAAATGGAATAATTTTATATAGATTAATTTTTAAAATCGAATATTGTTTATAGCTTGAGACATTTAAGTTTTTTATTACATTAAAAAAGCTTAAAACAAAATCAGAGAAACTTTGATTTCGTTTTAAGCTTTATACTGTTATTAAGTTTGTTTATTTATTCCACTTCTGATGTTGTGTTCATCAAAATAGAAAGTGTACTTTCTAATTCTTCTTTGCGTACTTCCAACATTTCACCAGTACGTTTGATTTTGACTTCTACCACACCATCGACTGCTTTTTTCCCGACTGTGATACGGATTGGACAACCAATTAAATCAGCATCAGCAAATTTTACGCCTGCGCGCTCGTTGCGGTCATCAACTAATACTTCGTAGCCCGCTTCGGTCATCATTGCTTCAACTTCTTGTGATAGTTTTGTTTGGTACTCATCTTTCACATTCATTTGGACCACGTGTAAATCAAATGGCGCAATTCCTGTTGGCCAATTAATACCACGCTCGTCTGCATTTTGTTCAACGATTGCTGAAAGTAAACGACTAACGCCGATGCCATAGCAACCCATGATCACTGATTTTTCACGACCGTTTTCATCTAAAACTGTTGCGCCCATAGCATCACTGTAACGCGTTCCTAATTTGAAGATATGACCAATTTCGATTCCTTTGGTAAAGGCTAAGACACCATTGCCATCAGGAGAAGGATCGCCTTCTTGAACAAAGCGTAAATCTTCGTAACTAATTGGTTGGAAATCACGATCTGGATTTACATTTGTCAAATGATAGCCGTCTTCGTTAGCTCCAACAATGGCGTTGGCTAAATCTTGAACAGCTAAATCTGCATAAATTTTAACATCTTCAGAAACATTGACTGGACCAATTGAACCAAAGCCCGCTCCTAAGACACGGCGAGCATCTTCTTCTGTTGCTTCATCTAAGAAATCAGCGCCTAAGAAGTTTTTCAATTTGACATCATTGACATCATGATCGCCACGAACCAAGACCATTACTGGCTCTTCATCGGCAATAAATAGTACTGATTTAATAATTCGTTGTGGCTCAACTTCAAAGAAGTTTGCCACTTCGGCAATTGTACCCACTTCTGGTGTTGCAATTTTTTCTAAATCTAATTGTGTTTCATGTGATTTTTTCGGCGTATAAAGACTTGTTGCCATTTCTAAATTGGCAGCATAATCACTTTCTGTTGAATAACAAATAGTATCTTCCCCAATTTCAGAAATCGCCATAAATTCTTTAGAATCTTTACCACCCATGGCACCACCGTCCCCAATAATGGCACGGAATTCTAGTCCACAGCGTTCAAAAATGCGTGAGTAAGCTTTTTCGTAATCACGGTATGATTGATCTAAACTAGCTTCATCGGCATGGAAAGAATAGCCATCTTTCATGATAAATTCACGGCCTCTTAATAAGCCAGAACGTGGGCGTTTTTCATCACGATATTTTGTTTGAATTTGGTATAAATTCAAAGGTAATCGTTTGTAAGAATTGATTTCATCACGAATTAATTCTGTGAAAGTTTCTTCATGCGTTGGGCCTAAGATATAGTCACGATCATTGCGATCTTTTAAGCGATACAAGTTAGGTCCATAAGTTTCATAACGGCCTGATTCTTTCCAAAGTTCTGCGGGTAATAACGCAGGCATTAACATTTCAACTGCATCAATTTTCTCAAATTCTTCTCGCATAATCGTTTTTAATTTTTCTAAAACACGATTGGCTAAAGGTAAATAAGAATAAATCCCTGCAGCGACTTGACGAATATAGCCTGCGCGCAACAGAATTTGATGACTTAAGACTTCTGCATCATTTGGTACTTCTCTTAACGTTGGAATTAACATTTTTGACTGTTTCATTAAAACTCTCCTCTATTTTAAAATCAACTATTTTTGATTTCTTTACACACTTTTTTACTTAAGCTTTCTCCTTAAAAGAAAAAGCGTTGAATATCGTTCCAAGTAACTAACACCATTAACACCATGACAAACCCAAAGCCAATTAACGTAATGATGCCTTCTTTTTCAGGACTAATTGGTTTTCCACGTACACCTTCAATAATGTTTAAGACAATTTTCCCGCCATCTAAAGCTGGGATCGGCAACAAATTAATAATCCCTAAGTTCATTGACAACATGGCCATTAAGAATACAACTGTACTTACTCCAGCATTGGATGCTTCTTCCGATAATTTAAACATCATGACTGGCCCACCTAGTTTGTTTAAACTAAAGCCTGTGAATAGTGAGCCCAGTGCTTTAAAAATCTGTGTCGTACTATTTAAAGTATCCTGAATACCGCCCATCAATTTTGACGGTAAATCGGTTTTCATATAAGGATAAACACCGACTTTACCAATCGTTTGTTTTTCCACTTTTTGTTTTTCTGGTGTCACTGTTAGTTGCTCTTCTTTGCCGTTACGCTCAACTACGAACGTCAACGGCTTTTCGGGGTTCTTCTGCACAATAGTTGTAAAATCTTCGTATTTTTTGATTTTTTGATTATTAATCGATAAGACTTTATCGTTTTCTTTCAACCCAGCTTCTGCGGCTGGGCCATTAGGAATCACTTGTCCAATTTGATTCGTGTTTAAATCAGTAACGCCTCCTTGTAGAAAGACCGCTAACGTAAACAGAATAAACCCTAAGATAAAGTTATTCATGGGTCCCGCAAAGTTCGTCAAAATGCGTTGCGATAATTTCGCTGATTGAAATTGAACGTCAAGTGGCGCAATCCGCACCTCGGTTCCATCACTTTCAATAATCGTTGCATCATGGTCAACTTTATAAACGGTTTCTTCTTCCTCGTTTCCATTGACATAGCCCTTGATGAATAATTCTTTTTCAAGATCAAAATCAACGACTTCCATCGGAATGCTATGAGGTAATTGTACTTTTTTACTTGTATTAATTTTAACCACATTACCCACGGCATTTAACTCAACAGATAGAGGCATACCTGGTGTGATTTCTGTCATGTCTTCGCCCATCCCAGCCATTCGCACATAGCCACCAATTGGTAATAAGCGAATCGTATAAGTGGTGCCATCTTTTCCACGATGCGCAAAAATCTTTGGTCCCATTCCGATTGCAAACTCACGAACTAAAATACCCGCTCGTTTTGCAAAATAAAAGTGGCCAAATTCATGTACGAGGACAAGAATACCGAAGACAATAATGAATGTGATAATTGTTTTCATAGATGTCCTTCTTCCTTCATTCACTGACGTTCAGTGCTTTTTATTATTACATGGGAAAGTCTCGTAAAACTTGCTCTGTTCCCTTCCCGATAAACCAGTGCAACTGTTTACTGAGAACAGTCGCCACTGTTAGTGAACAAATCTTTCCTTATGTAAGACAAGTTTTATTTTAGCATATTCACTCATAAATAACCATTGGACTTGACCACTTCGCCTAGATATTTTGTGTTTTTTTAGAAAACTCTATAAATGAGAGGAATTGATTACTACGACCAGTATTTTTTTAAAGACCTTCAACAATAGTAGCTAACTTTAGACCATAAACTTTTCCGACAGTTTGTCGTATTTTATCAACACGCTGATTGACATGTGCTACCATGAAAGTATTAATAGTAATTTTAGGGGGAATGAATCAATGTATGGAGAATTACATGGTAAAGTGGCCGTTGTCACTGGTGCAGCTACGGGTTTAGGATTATTTATTACTCTGCGTTATATCTTAGAGGGCATGAATGTTGTTGCTGACTATGTCGGTGAGCTGCCTAAAGAATTTGAAGATGTCCAAGCCAAGCACGCAGACCGCGTAAAATTCGTGAAGGCTGATGTCTCTAATGAAGAAGATATTAAAGCGTTAGCTGAAACCGCTTTAAAAGAGTTTGGTCATGTTGACATTTGGGTAAATAACGCCGGTGTGGAGGCTTCTTTTCCGACAATTGATATGCCATTAAAAGAATGGCAACGTGTCATTGATGTCAATTTAAACGGTGTCTTTTTGGGTTCTAGAGAGGCACTCCGAATATTTAGAGATCAAAAAATCAAAGGGTCAATCATTAATATGTCCTCCGTTCACCAAAGAATTCCTTGGCCAACGTTCGCCCACTATGCGGCAAGTAAAGGTGCAACCGAAATGTTCACGAAAACAATCGCTTTGGAATATGCGGAATATGGTATTCGTGCCAACTGTATTGCACCTGGAGCGATTAACACACCTATTAATGCTGAAAAATTTTCCGATCCCGAACAGTTAAAACAAACAACGAGCATGGTTCCTATGGGCATTATTGGTAAACCAAATCAAGTAGCTGCTGCGGCCGCTTGGTTAGCTTCTGATGAATCCTCATACGTAACCGGAACAACACTCTTTGTAGATGGCGGGATGTCTCTATACCCTTCGTTCCAACACGGAGCTGGTTAAAAAGTAGTCTGCAACAAAATTCTCTATGAATTTTTGTTGCAGACTTTGTACTATCGCACACAAAATCTATTCAGGAGGCTTACCATGAAACTAGTCAAAAATGTTCTTTTAATTTTAATTGGTTTAGTTATTATCGGGATTGGCGCATCCACTTTAAGAGTGGCAGGTTTAGGAGTTGATCCTTTCACTGCTATGAATATCGGACTTTCTTCGATGTTTGGTATGCAATTAGGCATTTTTCAAATTATTGTCAATGCGTTTATTTTATTCTATGTCTATTTAAAAAACAAAAAAGCCATTGGTCTAGGAACTATTTTAAATATGCTTTTAGTAGGGATTTTGATTCAACAGATTTCTACTTGGCTTCAACCTTACGCCGATAGTTTAGGAGGCTCAACAATTGGCAAACTACTTTCTTTATTCGTCGGAGTCCTGATTTTTACATTTGGCTGCGCCTTATACATGGCTACAGATCAAGGCGAATCCCCCTATGATGCGATTGCGCCAACCATCTGTCAACAAACCAACAAACCTTACGCTTCTGTTCGAAAAGCACAAGATTTGTTGGTCCTATTAATTGGCTTTATTGCTGGTGGTCCAATTGGGATTGGTACAATTATTTGTGCATTTGGTGCTGGCCCACTTATTAGTTTTTGGAACAAGTTACTTCAACCTTTAGTAAAATGATTTTTTAACTAAAATATAAGAAAAAGCGATGACTTCATAGAGATTTTCTTCTCGAGTCATCACTTTTTTATTTGTGCTTCTTTGAAGAAGCATGATTAGTATGTTTCTTGTTTGGCTTTCCGTTGTTATTTTGGTTGATTATTTGTTGGTAGAGTGAAAAACTAGCCGACAGAGCCTTCATATTGGAATCGGCTTCTCAACCAGTGTCATTGAGTGTCAAACTAAACAATTAAGATGATTCATAGCAGTACAATTAGTCAATATTTAGCAACAATTATTAAATTAAGATGGTCAAAATCTGGTCAATTTTGATGTGTTATTGGGAGCAATACTTAATGTAAAGTCAGTCTGCTAAGATTGACTTTTTTTATTAACTTGAAGATCTTTCCCCATGTAAATTTTTGGCGTAAAATTATTTTCCAATATCGAACTATACCAATCAACAATTTTTAATTTTAGTAAAATTGAACCTATTTGATTGAAATCAAATTGTCGTTCATCCGCCATCTTTACATATTTTTCTGTACTTTGTAACCATAATACGGAGGAAATTCTAGAATCCAAAATTTTTCCAATAGTTGGTTTCTTAATAGTAGGAAATTTTTCCTTATCTTCATAAATATTTCTGTCATTGTATTTTCGTAATTCTTTTTCTACATCAAACTCAGTAGTATTTCTTAGTAGCTGAACCGACAAAATAGATTGCTCAAAACTATACATACTATTTGATGTATCCATTCCCCTTTTAATTGCTATTAGCTCTTGGGTATCCCTTTTGTATATATCTGCTATTTCTATTGGAACTCCATTATAATTAATATTTCTTTGGTGCAACTTTATATAGTTTTTACCCTCACTTAACTTTTCAATGTATCCGCCCTCTCCTTTTAGACGTCCTTCACCAGAAATATAGGGTATATTAAACTCATCATTGTACTCTATTACTCTATTTACCTCTTCCAATTGTTTCCTTAATAATTCTGAGAATTTGTCGTTAAAATACCCCCAATATCCTGAATCCAGAGTATACAGCATACTCTCATATTCTAATTCACAATAAATCCACTCTTTTAAAGGACGACTTTCGATTACATGGTACTCATGATTAGTTACTCTAATTTTTATGTCTGTTAAAGAGGTTATTATTTCATTGTTCTTACGAATGTATTCTACTATAGCACCATCATAAGGTTCTAGCTCTTCTTTGGTTTTTTGCAAATGGTTGCTTATATATATTTCTAAATGATTGTTTTCTGAATATATATTAATTGAATTGTTTACTAAGTGTATTTTACTTACATCCAAAGCTATGCCTATTTCATCAGTATTATCAACTATCCTTTTTACGACTTCCTCATCCAATAACTTTGATAATTGAGATTTTTTTGCAATCCTTTTCTTTCTTGGTAAAATGGATTTATTATCCTTTAAAGTTAATGCTTCATCTACATTTTTTAGCAATTCAGACAATTGATAAAATCCTTCTGTACTATTTATATCAAAATTTTTCGGAAAAGATACACCAGTTCCACAATCAATAGAATTTCCATAAAAATCAAAATCTGGTTTTCCACTTACATAAGCATAGCTTTCACTCGCTTTAGGAAATTCTCCTTGGTCTTTCTTATAATTAGTAATCCCCTTCATTTTATTTTTTTGAATGTAACTAACATTTTTTAAAGTGATATGTTCATTTTTTATTGTCTTTTCAGCAAACTTTAAACCAAATTCTTCATCAATAATTTTTTCAAGAACTCTAAATCCTTGACTTAATGAATGTGCGTATAAGTTATTCGGAGTTTTTAGAATAATAACTGCATTATACTGATGTAGAGTATCATCAAAAATATTATGTTCTTCGTAATCCTCTTCACTAACATTAAAGAATTTCAATAATTCGGAAAGCCAGTTTACCCGCTCTTTTTCATGACTTTCAAAAAAAAGAAACATTTCTAAATTATTTTGTGGCTCAACTCTACTATCACCTATTTGTATATAATTATTCTCACTAAGTATTCTAGACACCTCATCGAAATCACTTGTTTTACATTTAGACAGTATCAGTTTCATTTTTCTCCTCCTTAAGATTAGAACAACCCAAACTCTATTTTTAATTACTGACTTCAATATTTCTAAAGTATAACTGCTTCTTTTTTTTCTCTACAGGTACATCAAACTTAGTTCTCACGTGGCATAATGTATTCTTATAGTGTTCAAGGTTTCTTTCCCGTTCTATTGATTGAATCGCAGCTAGACACCCCTGTAGTCTATTGCATGTATCAATAAACTCATCTTGAGTATATTTAGTCGGCTCCTTGTCCATATCAAGCAGTAATCTATAATAATCATACATCTTCTTATGAAGCTTTTTAGGAGCCTTTTTAGTATCACCATGAATAATCACTCCTGTAACTCTTGTATGATTACATATTGTTAATCTTGTTTTTTTCTTATTGACCTGTAAACCATATTTTTCTATTATTGCAATTGCTTCTCTCCGCTTACTAGTATGGATAAACTTATCGGATGAAAATGTAAAGTCATCATAGTAAGCTGAAAAAGTAAAATTATTTCTTTTCGAAAAAACATCTAACTCTTCGTACATTTGATGATAAGATAGAAAACTTAGCATAGGACTTGTTGAAAAACCTTGTGGTAAAAAACGCTCTTCATCTTTCTTTATAGTCGTCAAATTAGTTAAAATTTTTGCTATATCCGCTGGCTGAGACATCGTATTATGAAAAAAATCATAAACATATGAATCTTTAGTACTAGGAAAAAAATTTGTGATATCTAGCAATAGCAAATATTCTTTCTCCAAATGTCTACTTGCATTGTCCACATATCCCACAAGAGGAATCCCCCCATATATGTAATGTGGAAAACCAATATAGCTCAGTCTCTTAACAATATTTTTAAGTGCTCTTTTGTGAGCATCTGATGGGTTATATAATTCTCTAATTTTTCCATTAACTTCTTTAAAAAATGGTTCCACTTCGTAATTACTATCAACATCTTTTAAAGTTTTTAATTCCAACTGCAGTAGTTCTGACAAGTATTTTTTATTTGATACCCCATAAAGCCTAGATTTAGCAAAATCCATAAAAAAATCCCCTTCTTTTATAAGAAAGAGATGAAGCCAAGTTTTCTAATAATTGGACAACTTCTATTAGAAAAGGCAAGACTTTATACAGATTACTCAATACGATTACAATTAACTTACAGAATAATTTGAATACGCCTACATAACCCATCATTTCTGCAAAAAAGATAAAAAGTAATCTAATACTGATTTTTCCATTTTTATATGTCTTTTGTTTGAGCCACTGTTTAACTAGAACAATTTTTGACATTATCATGACATTTACCTCCTATAATTATTTAGGTCATTAAGACCCTCCCCTGCGTTATAATTATAGATTTAGAAGTTAAACAGTCTTGTTAACGCTTCACTCTTACTTAGCTAACAACTTTTATTAGCTTGATTAAATCCCCTGCTTCTCACTGAGTGATACAACACAAAGTCATGATATCCTAGACTTATGCTATAGTCCAGATATGCATATATACGTAATCATGATATCAAAACAAATTTTGACGTAATAGAACATGTAGGGGCTTTTTCATACCGCTATTATTTTGAATAATAGCAAATTTATTTGCAGGGAACTCTAGGTAATTGTTCTAAATTAATGATATCACAATGGTAAAAAACAATCAATATAGCGTTTTCTTTTATACTATATGAAATATTTGTAGGTCTGTCTCATCTACAATAACTCCCACAACTATGTAGTACTTTTTAAGGATTTTCAACCAAAAACTATTTTTCATTTCATCTGTATTTGAAACATAAAAACCGTTCTACCTCAACGTTTATAAGCCTTTTTTTCATTTCGTTTCATGTATCAAAACTTATTAACCTTTTACAAAAGTCAAAAAAAGAATACCCCCAGTGAGCACTGTAGCTCATTTAAAGGATACCCTCAGTACGGTCAAATAATAACGGGGTAGGATTCTATATCCTATTCATCCAATTCCTTGTATCATTCTACCGAAGGTATGATTAGCTTGAGTTGGTTGTACTTCAATTAGAGTAAGAGTGTACCCCGTTTTCAGTGGCTCTTTTAAACTTACTGTTATCCCTTCTCCCACATTCTGCTGAACAGATAGGCTAATTGCTTCTGATATAGCTTGCTTATCATTTGGAATAGACTCATCAACATAAATAGAAAAGTAACGTAATCTATCTATACAGATATTGTGAACAGCGCTCCTAAGAAAACTGGTCAAGAGTTTGCTGATATGATGGCTCATCAGTAAAAAGCTGGTCATTTCTACTATCAAGACAAAATAAAAAAGCTAGAATCCTTATAGATTAAGGGTTCTAGCTCCTATAACAGGTTTATCCCACACTACCTTCCATCTCATAACTAATCAACCGATTCAACTCAACCGCATATTCCATCGGTAATTCTTTCGTAAATGGTTCAACAAAGCCCATAACAATCATTTCTGTCGCTTCGGCTTCAGATAAGCCGCGACTCATTAAATAATATAATTGTTCTTCAGAAATTTTTGAAACTTTGGCTTCGTGTTCTAAGGACACTTGGCTGTTATGGATTTCATTAAATGGAATCGTATCTGATTTTGATTTTTCGTCCATGATAATCGTGTCGCATTCGATGTGGGAAATCGAGCCTGCGCTGTCTTTTCCAAAAGTCACTTGGCCACGGTAGTTAACTTCGCCGCCGTCTTTAGCAATTGATTTTGAAACAATTGAGCTAGAGGTATTCGGCGCATTGTGAATCATTTTGGCCCCAGTATCTTGGATTTGGTTAGCGCCAGCAAAGGCAATCGATAACATCGTGCCACGGGCACCTTTGCCATCTAAGTAAACACTTGGGTATTTCATGGTTGTTTTAGCTCCTAGGTTCCCATCAATCCATTCGACAGTGGCACCCTCGTAAGCTTTAGCACGTTTGGTTACTAGGTTGTACACGTTATCTGACCAGTTTTGAATAGTGGTATAACGACAATAAGCATCTTTTCTAGTGAAAATTTCTACGATGGCCGCATGCAAGCTGTTACTTGAATACGTGGGTGCCGTACATCCTTCAACATAGTGAACGCTGGCCCCTTCATCGACAATAATCAAGGTCCGTTCAAATTGGCCGGTATTTTCAGCGTTGATTCGGAAATATGTTTGTAATGGTACATCAACTCGAACGCCTTTTGGTACATAAATAAAGGTCCCACCTGACCAAACAGCTGAGTTTAAAGCGGCCAGTTTATTATCTGTTGGCGGCACAAGTTTTGAAAAATATTCTTTGAATAAGTCAGGATATTCTTTTAAAGCAGAGTCAGTATCTGTAAAAATGATGCCTAATTTTTCAAATTCTTCTTTCATATTGTGGTAAACAACTTCTGATTCATATTGAGCAGAAGCCCCAGCTAGATAAGCACGCTCAGCTTCGGGAATCCCAATTTTTTCAAAGGTTTCTTTGATTTTATCAGGTACATCATCCCAATCGCGTGCGGGTTTGTCACTCGGTTTTTGGTAATATTTAATTTTACTAAAGTCAATATCTGACAGGTCTGGACCCCATTCTTGCATGGGCATTTTATTGAATTGTTCTAACGATTTTAAACGGAAGTCAAGCATCCATTCTGGTTCGCCTTTCACGCGAGAAATTTCGCGAACGACGTCTTCTGTTAGGCCGTCTCCGGTACTAAAGACTGGTTCCACATCGTCGTGAAAGCCAAATTTATATTCTTCTAATTCAGGTACTGTACTCAATTCGTCGTCACCCTTTCTTTATTTTTCACAATGTAAATGACCGGCTTCGCCTTGTCCGTTATTAGCAACAGCCTGCTCTAAGGCTTTCCAAGCCAGGGTTGCACATTTAATCCGAGCTGGAAATTTAGCTACGCCGCTTAACATTGCTGCATCGCCTAATTTTTCATCTTCGGCCACTTCATTTCCTTGAACAAGTTGAGAGAAATCCTCTGCTAAGTCCGTTGCTTCGGCGATTGTTTTTCCTAAGACCGCATCAGTCATCATACTAGCACTTGCTGTACTGATAGAACAGCCACTTCCTTGAAAGGCGATATCTTTAATCACACCATCTTCAATGGCCACATCCAGTTCAATCACATCTCCACAAGTAGGATTATTCAGTTCAATTGTTTGGCTAGACGCATCTAGCGTTCCGTGGTGATGTGGGTGGCTAGAATGGTCCAAAATGACTTGGCGATATAAGTTATCTAATTTAGAAAGTGCCATGCTGGAAAAACTCCTTTGTCGCTTTAATCGCTTCAACTAAGCGATCTGCGTCTTCTTTGGTATTGTATAAATAAAAACTTGCCCGTGCAGTTGCTGGCACGCTCAGATAGTTTAATAGCGGTTGCGCGCAATGGTGACCCGCTCTGACAGCGACCCCTTCCATATCTAACGCCGTAGCCACATCATGTGGATGTAAACCTTCAATATTAAAAGCAATCACACCTGTGTGGTCTTTTGGATTCTGTGGACCATAAATCGTCAGGCCCTCGATAGCTTGCAACTTCGGCAAAACATAGTGAACAAGGGCTGCTTCATGTTGATGAATGGCCTCTAAACCAATTTCTGTTAAATAATCAATGGCGGCACCTAAGGCAATTGCCCCAGCAATATTAGGTGTGCCAGCTTCAAATTTCCAAGGAAGCTCTTTCCAAGTACTTTCTTGAAGATGAACAAAGTCAATCATTTCGCCACCAAATTCCACAGGTTCCATTTGTTCCAATAAATGACGTTTGCCATAAAGGACACCAATTCCAGTTGGTCCACACATTTTGTGACCACTAAATGCATAAAAATCAGCATCGATGGCTTGAACGTCCACAGGCATATGAGGAACTGCTTGCGCGCCGTCTACCACCATCACAGCGCCATTTTGATGAGCTAATTGTGTTAATTCTTCGATTGGATTAATGACCCCTAACACATTTGAAACATGAGCAATCGAAACAATTTTCGTTTTTTCTGTAATTTGTTGACGTGCACTTGCCATATCTAAAAAGCCGTCTTCAGTGACGTCTATATACTTCAAAATGGCCCCTGTACGTTGAGCTAATTGTTGCCAGGGAATAATGTTTGAATGATGTTCCATGTAAGATATGACGATTTCATCCCCGGCTGTAACTGCCAAGTCACCATAACTTTTGGCAATCCAATTCAAACTGGTTGTTGTTCCTCGTGTAAATAAAACTTCCGCTGTTTCTTTGGCATGGATAAATTGGCAAACCTTTTCGCGGGAGGCTTCATAGTCCTTCGTTGCTCGTTCGGCTAACGTGTGCACCCCACGATGAACATTGGCATTATCGGTTTCATAATAATGTCGTAAAACATCTAACACTGCCGTTGGTTTTTGGGTTGTCGCAGCATTGTCTAAATAAACTAGCGGTTCATCATTAACTTCTTGAAATAAAATAGGAAACGATTGACGAATGGTTGCTGCATCCATCATGCGTTTAACTTCCCTTCAATTACTTCTACAAATTCATTTTGTACTTCTTTAACTGGAATTGCTGTAATGACAGAACCTAGGAAGCCACGAATCACCAAACGTTCCGCTTCTTCTTTACGCAAGCCGCGGCTCATTAAATAATACATTTCTTCTGGATCTACTCGACCAACGCTGGCTGCGTGTCCGGCAGTCACTTCATTTTCATCAATTAAAAGAATTGGATTGGCATCACCACGAGCTTTATCAGACAACATTAAAACACGACTTTCTTGCTGTGCGTCGGCTCCTTTTGCTCCTTTTAAAATGTGGCCAATTCCGTTAAACGTTAAAGTACCACGTTCACGAATAACTCCATGTTGTAAAATATGACCAATTGAATGTGGCGCTTTGTTTGTCACTCGTGTGTCGATGCCTTGTGTTTGTTTACCTGCACTAATTGCAACGACTTTAACTTCTGAATGAGCGCCTTCGCCAACTAAATCAGAATCAAAATCAGCAACAACATCGCCATCATTCATGACGCCTAGAGCCCAATCAACAGAGGCATCCCGCATAATATAGCCACGACGATTCATATAAGTCGTTACAGTTTGCCCTAATTGATCTACAGCTGAGTATTTAACTTTTGCGCCATCTTTCGCAATCACTTCCACAACAATATTTCCCGAAGCTTTCTCTGCATGATGACCGGTTGATTGAAAGCGTTCTAAATAACTGAATTCACTATGATTATCTGCAACGATTAAAACATGTTTAAAGAAAGGTTGGTTGCTATCTGAATCCTGAATAAACAAAGATTCAATGGGCTCTTCAATCACTACGTTTTTAGGAACGTATAAGAAAACGCCACTATTCATGAAGGCTGCATGAGCTGCTGTCAGCTTATCTTCTTCTGGTAATACGGCTTTAGTCATATAGTATTCTTTAACTAATTCTGGGTGCTCTTGTAAAGCAGTAAAAATGTCTGTAAAAATTACCCCTTGTTCTGCTAATGAGGCTGGCAATTGCTCAAAAGCATGAAAAGATCCTTGTTGAACAATTAAAGGATTGTCTTTCATTTGATCAAAACTTGCGACATTTCCTTCAGAAGGCACATAACTTTCCATGTGAACATTTAATAAAGGCCAACGATGAAATTTCACACGATCAATATGTGGTAACTCACTTTCGTCAGCGTTTCTTAAAGCCGTTGTTCGCAATTCAGTCATCCAAGCTGGTTCTTCATGTTCTAGTGAAAAAGCGGTGACTTCGTCAAGATAATCCATTAGATTTACTTTTTTCATTTATCTTGTCCTCCTTACGCTTCTTCTTTGTAATCAATACCTAATTCTTGGCTGATACCAGCATAGCCTTCTGTTTCTAAACGTTTTGCCAAATCAGCCCCACCGGTTTTCACAACGCGGCCTTCCATCATGATATGAACAACATCTGGCGTGATATAGTTCAATAAGCGTTGATAATGGGTAATAATTAACGCACCAAAGTTCTCACCGCGCATTTCATTAACCCCTTTAGAAACTACTTTTAACGCATCGATATCTAAGCCTGAATCAATTTCATCTAAAATGGCAAACGTAGGCTCTAACATCAATAATTGTAAAATTTCATTTCGTTTTTTCTCGCCGCCAGAAAAACCTTCGTTTAAGTAACGCTCAGCCATTTCTTCAGGCATATTTAATAATTCCATTTTGCTATCTAATTTTTTTAAGAACTGCATGACTGACATTTTGTTGTCTTCGTCACGTTTTGCATTGATTGCTGCACGCATGAATTCAGCATTGGTAATTCCTGGAATTTCGCTTGGGTATTGCATTGCTAAGAATAAACCTAAGCGAGCGCGTTCGTCTACTTCTAAATCTAAAACGTTGACGCCGTCAAATAGAATTTCTCCTTCTGTGACTTCATAGTTAGGATTTCCCATAATTGCTGCTGATAAAGTAGATTTACCAGTTCCATTAGGTCCCATAATTGCATGGATTTCTCCAGTATTAATTGTTAAATCGACCCCTTTTAGAATCTTTTTATCTTCAATTGATACGTGTAAATTTTTGATTTCTAACACAGACATGTACAATTCCCTCCAACTTGTTTTAATCGTTTTTCCGTTCTCACTCATTTTAGCCTAATTGAGAATGAATCGCAAATTACAATTGCTAAAAATAACAACTCTTATCATCAAATTTTAGGATTCAATTTGTGAAGGAAAATTTTAAAAGGCTGATATTTCAAAGTTTCTCTATATTTTTAAGTGATCGTCCCTACACAAAGAAAAAAATTCTGGTAGAATAAAAAAAATTATTAAAGAAAGCGTTTTCTTAAATAATTACTTTAGAATGACTTTCGCAAAGAGAGATTTGAGATACGCCTTCCTCATCTATACAAAAAAATCCAGAGCATTTGCTTCTCTGGATTCAATAATTTTTATTAGTGATTGGTTTTATACTTCTAAAAGTTCTTGTTCTTTTTCAGCAGTAATCGCATCGATATTTTTGATGCTATCATCTGTTAATTTTTGAACATCTTTTTCAAATGAACGTAATTCATCTTCGGTGATGTCGCCATTTTTTTGAGCTTTTTTCAACTCATCCATTGCATCACGACGAACGTTACGGACAGCAACTTTTGAGTTTTCCGCTTCTTTTTTCACGTCTTTGGCTAATTCTTTCCGACGTTCTTCCGTTAATTGTGGAATCACTAAACGGATGACATTTCCATCATTGGTTGGGCTAATGCCGATATCACTCATTTGAATAGCTTTTTCAATGTCAGCGATAGAATTTTTGTCAAACGGTGTAATCATTAATACACGTGCTTCTGGGATATTGATACTTGCTAATTGGTTAACTGGTGTTGGTGCACCATAATATTCTACTTGAATACGGTCTAATAGACTTGCGTTCGCACGACCAGCACGAATTTGACCTAATTCACGGCGTAAGCTTTCTTCCGCTTTTGTCATTTTTTCTTTGGCTGTTGCTAAAACTTCTTTAGACATTCTTTATTTCCCCCTTACAGTTGTTCCGATATTTTCACCAAGGATGGCACGACGGATATTTCCTGCTTCATTTAGGTTAAAGACAACTAAAGGAATATCGTTATCCATACTTAATGAGCTTGCTGTTGAATCCATTACTTGTAGCCCTTTAGAAATAACATCTAAATGTGTTAGTTCTTCAAATTTTGTCGCTGTTTCATCCACACGTGGATCCGCAGAATAAACACCATCAACATTGTTCTTCGCCATTAAGATGACATCCGCATCTACTTCTGCAGCTCGTAACGCAGCCGTTGTATCTGTCGAGAAGTAAGGATTTCCTGTTCCTCCGGCAAAAATAACAACGCGGCCTTTTTCTAAATGACGTTCTGCACGACGACGAATGTATGGTTCTGCAATTTGACGCATTTCAATTGATGTTTGAACACGTGTAGGCACACCAAGATTTTCTAATGTATCTTGCAATGCTAAGGCATTCATCACAGTAGCTAACATGCCCATATAATCTGCTTGTGCACGTTCCATGCCCATTTGAGCACCAATTTGTCCACGCCAGATGTTTCCGCCGCCAACCACGATGGCCATTTCGATACCTAATTCATGGACCTCTTTAATTTCTTGGACGATTTCTTTAATGACTGGTGGTTTAATGCCAAAACCGTCTTCTCCGGCTAGCGCTTCTCCACTTAACTTTAATACGACACGTTGATACTTAGGTTTAACCATCATAATTCCCTCCAAGATTCTCTAAAAATCATTCAATTCCTCATTTAGATGACTTTTCACCAAAATGATTTTTTAGACCAAGCAGTGCGATCCACTGGTTTTGCCTAAAAAAAGGGAGCGCATATCAAAGTTATGCGTTCCCAAATGGCTGAAAGACTGCCTTGAATCAAGCAGTAATCAATTTATGCAGCTTCCTTTGGGGATCGCTGTCTGTTTAGATACTTATGATTCACGGCTTTTCAACCGAGCGTTTGATGCTCTTAGTTTTTCATTTGGCTCATTACTTCATCCGCAAAGTTATCTTCACGTTTTTCGATACCTTCGCCAACTTCAAAACGTACGAATGATTTCACTTCGCCGCCTTTAGAAGCAACAAATTTTTCGACAGTCATATCTGGATCTTTAACAAATGGTTGGTCAACCAAAGCGATTTCTGCTTTGAATTTTTGTAGACGACCAACAACCATTTTTTCAACGATATTTGCTGGTTTACCTTCGTTTAATGCTTGTTCAGTTAACACAGCTTTTTCGTGTTCTAATTCTTCTTGAGGAATTTGAGATTCGTTGACATAGCGAGGGTTGATTGCCGCGATGTGCATAGCAACATCTTTCGCTACTTCTTCGTCAGTTGTGCCATCGATAACTGTTAATACAGCAATACGGCCACCCATGTGTAAGTAAGCGCCAAATGCAGCATTGTCAGCTTTTTCGACAACTTCAAAACGACGGAAGCTGATTTTTTCACCGATAACAGTTGTTGCTTCGATTAAATCAGATTCGATTGTGCCTTTTTCAGTTTTAATAGCCATTGCTTCTTCCATCGTAGCTGGTTTGTTTTCAGCAACTTTAGTCGCAATATCTTTAACTAAATCTTGGAACATTTCGTTTTTAGAAACGAAGTCAGTTTCTGAGTTTACTTCAACGATTGCTGCAACGTTACCTACAGTTGCTACGTTTGCTAAACCTTCAGCCGCAATGCGGTCATTTTTCTTCGCTGCTTTAGCCATACCATTTTCACGTAAAAAGTCTACGGCTTTTTCCATGTCGCCTTCTACTTTTACTAATGCTTTTTTAGCGTCCATCATTCCAACGCCAGTCATATCGCGTAATTCTTTTACCATTTTAGCTGTAACGTCTGCCATTATTTGTGTCCTCCTCGGATATTATCAATTCTTTTTAAAAAAGCTATCTCAAAGGAGAATCAGGCTTTTTGTCGCCTAGCCTTTGAGACAGCTCCGTAATCATTATTATTCAGCTGATTCGTTGTTTCCTTCAACAACATCAACGATTTCTTCGATTGAAGTTGCTTCTGGTGTTTCTTCAACGAATAACTCTTCAGTTGCTTGGTCTTCCCCTTGGTTACCTTCGATGAAAGCATCAGCCATTTTAGCAGTGATTAATTTCACGGCGCGGATTGCATCATCATTTGAAGGAATTACAACATCGATCTCATCAGGATCACAGTTTGTATCAACCATTGCAACGATTGGAATGTTTAATTTGTGTGCTTCTTGAACAGCAATGCGTTCTTTACGTGGGTCAACGATATACATTACATCTGGAATTCTTGGCATATCAGCGATACCACCTAAGAATTTTTCTAAACGTTCACGTTCTTTGTTTAAGCCAGCAACTTCTTTCTTAGGTAAAACTTCGAAAGTGCCGTCTTCTTCCATTGCATTGATTTTTTTCAAGCGAGCAATACGTTTTTGGATTGTATCCCAGTTAGTTAACGTACCACCTAACCAACGATGGTTTACATAGTATTGACCAGCGCGGATTGCTTCATCTTTGATTGCTTCTTGTGCTTGTTTTTTAGTTCCTACGAATAAAGCAACGCCGCCTTCTTCTGCAACGTTTTTCATGTAATCGTAAGCTGCATCTACTAATTTCACTGTTTTTTGTAAGTCAATGATGTAGATACCGTTTCTTTCTGTGAAGATATATTTCTTCATTTTTGGGTTCCAGCGACGAGTTTGGTGACCAAAGTGTACGCCGGCTTCTAGTAATTGTTTCATAGAAATTACTGCCATGTTGTGTTTCCTCCAGTTTGGTTTTTATTTTCCTCTTCTTTTCGTCAACTCCTTGAAGAACTACCGTAGTAGCACCACTTCGCAGATGGAAAAGAATGTGGATTTCGTGTGTGAAAATCACACCTTTAACAGTATAAGATATTTTCAGAAAAATAGCAAGCCTTAAAACTAGAAATGTCGCTCCTACTGCGCTTGCCAAACAAGATGACATTCTTCGTTTCCCGTTTCATCGATGGTTCGCTTTTGTTGGACAAAGCCTTGTTTTTGATAAAAGGCATAAGCTGCTTGATTTTCCCTGTAAACAGCCAAAGATAAGAGGTCCTGTTCTTCTTTTGCTACTTGAAGTAATTTCTGACCGATGCCCTTCCCTTGAAACGCTTTTTTTATAAAAATTCCTGCGATATAGTTATCCATTAAGCCTAAAAACCCAATTATCTGACCCTCTTCTTCCGCTAAGATCAGTGTTGCTTTTGGCAACGCAGCGCGGACAAATGCCTTATTTTCTTGCCAATAAGTTGGTGCGACAAATGGATGAGCTTCTAGATTCGTTTGCAGCCAAATAGCCATAATGGTTTCTAATTCTTTTTCTGTTAACTGGGTTGTCTTTTTGATAGTCAGCATTTTTTGACACTCGTTTCTGTTATTGATTATTTTCAAAATAAAACATTAACACGCCTGCTGCGATAGCGACATTCAATGATTCCGCTTGACCTTTCATTGGAATATAAAGATTTTTCGTGGTTTCTGCTAACAATTCTGGCGAAACCCCGCTACCTTCATTGCCTAAAATCAACGCATAATTTTCCACTGCCTCTTGTTCATAATAAGCAATCGCAGCTTCATTTAGTTCTGTACCGAAAACTGGTAGACCTTGCTTCTTGAATGCCTGAACCACTTCAGTCAACTCTCGTTGAAGAACTGGTAAATGATAGTGGCTTCCCTGCATTGAGCGCAACACTTTTGTATTGTAAATATCTGCTGTGCCCTTACCTAAAATCACGCCTGCTAAACCCGCTGCATCAGCTGTGCGAATCATCGTACCAACATTACCAGGGTCTTGGATATTATCTAAAAGTAACCAACCACCTTTAAAAGAAAGCGACTGCTCTTGTTGCGTTTCCAAGGTGACAATTGCCAAAATTCCTTGTGAAGTTGGCAGCTCCGACAAGCTATTTAAAACCTCATCACTAACAAAAATTAATTTTTCTGTTTCTTGTTCAGCTAACCAAGTTCCCCATTCTTGTTGACCTCTTTGGTTAAACAAAATCCACTGGACATCGGCATTGGCCTTCACAGCTTCTTCAACTAAATGAAATCCTTCTATTATATATTGGTTCAGTTCTTCTCGGTACTTCTTTTTGTGTAATTTTTTCCATTCTTTTAATTGGTTATTTTTCGTTGATGTAATTTCTTTCATAAGTCACCTCGCCTTTGTATTATAGCATGCTTCTAGCTTGCTTGGATACTTGCTAGAACCAAGAAAAATCGCTATCATAAAGAAAAAAGCAAAGGAAGTGTCTCTCATGGAAAAACTAAGAATGAATGTACAAGGGCGTGTCCAAGGTGTTGGCTTCCGCTACATGACCAAAATGGTGGCAGATCAATTAGGTGTCACTGGTTCAGTGAGGAACGAAGACGACGGGTCCGTTTCAATCACAGCAATTGCACCTGAAGACATAATGGAAACATTTATCAAAAAAATCAAAGATTCCCCCAGTCCGGCGGGACGTGTAACGTATGTTGATATTCAAGAAGACCCTTTGTTAGAAGAAACGGAACAATTTAAAGTGATTCAATAAACTTACTTTCTAACGATTGATTTCTTTGGGAAGAAGCCTTGAACAGCAAGTAGTTCCTGCTTTTTATTGATTTTTGTAAGAGCTTCTTTTCGATTTTGATTGAAAAAGAGCGCTGTTTCAAGTATAGTTAACCATGTAAAAATTTTTTAGAAAAGGACCGAATTACATGCGTAAATTAAACCGATGGCTTTACGGCTCTGGCTTACTATTTTTAGTAATGTTTTTATCAGGCTGTGTGAAAACAGGAGCAGATGGACAACCAACTGGTGAAGGTTTTGTCTATAACTTCCTTGTTTTACCGATGAGTAATGCAATTACTTATCTTGTCGATAACTTTAATTGGAACTATGGTTGGGCGATTATTTTTATCACCATTATTGTACGGATCATTATTTTACCGTTAGGCTTACATCAATCGAAAAAAAGCTTTATCCAAACGGAAAAAATGCAAGCAATCAAACCTCAAGTGGATGTTGCACAAGCAAAAATGAAACAAGCAAGTACGCGTGAAGAACAAATGGCCGCACAAGCAGAACTACAAAGGATTTATAAAGAAAACAATGTGAGTATGGTTGGCGGAATTGGTTGTTTGCCTTTATTAATTCAAATGCCTATTTTCTCTTCTCTGTTCTTTGCTGCTCGTTATACAAAAGGTATTGCCACGGCAAGCTTCTTAGGAATGAATTTAGGGCAACCAAATATGATTTTAGTGGCATTAGCTGGTTTAGCCTATTTAGCTCAAGGTTATATTTCAATGATTGGTATTCCTGAAGAACAAAAGAAAACAATGAAATCAATGCTGATTGTTTCACCATTAATGATTGTTTTCATGTCCTTTAGCTCACCTGCAGGCGTAGCGCTTTACTGGGTAGTTGGTGGTATTTTCACATGTATTCAATCTGCCATCACAAATATCCTCTTACGTCCAAGAATTAAAAAACAAGTACAAGAAGAATTGAAAAATAACCCACCAAAACAAGTGGTTACTCCTATTAAGGATGTGACACCAAAAGAAACAAACAAAGTAACGCAAAAAACGAACCAACCAAAAGCAAACGGCAATAAAGGTCGCAATGCTGGAAAACAAAAACGTAAATAAAAAAAGGATCGCCTCTAAACGGCGATCCTTTTTTTACTTCAATTCTTTCCCAGTCATCTCTTCAATAGTTCGAATAGACTTTGGACCAAAGCCATGCAACGAAAGTAACGCTTTTCGGCCTCGTGCGTAGAGTTCATCCACACTGTCGATTTTTTCATTCGTTAGTGCACGAACAGCTGGCTTTGTTAATTGTGTTAAAATTTGTTCAAACGTTGTTTCTAGCATGCTGTCGGTTCCTCCTTAGCGGTCGAAAAACAGCGCTTTTTATTTTACAATTAATAAATCTAAGCTAGCAATTGATAACGCCATTTTAGCAATTTGCATTAATTGTTTTAATCGGTTTTGTTTGACTTTTTCATCCTCAACCATAACCATCGTTTCATTGAAGTACGCATCAATTAACGGACGTAGATTTACTAGTGCTTCATAGTTTTCTGCAATCGTGCGTGTCGCAAATGCTTCAGATAAATCGTTAACCGCTTGATACAGTTCTTTTTCTGCCTTATTTTCAAACAGACTTGGATCAATCCCTTCTTCAGTATCACCTAAAAGTTCTTGACCTTTTTTCGCTAAATTAATAACACGCGTTAAGGCTTCCATTGATGGTTTAAAATCTTGATCTTCAAAACGGCTTTTTAAAATATTTGCTGAAGCAAATAATTTCGATAAATCGGCCTGCTCAGCAGACACCACTGCATCGATAATGTCATGGCGAACATTTTTCGTCATTAATAATTGACGTAAGCGAGCTTTCACAAATTCAACGACTTCTGCTTGTCCTTCGTTTAGTAAAACGCCATATTTCTCAACATCTTGATTCACTGCTTCATCAACTTCTGTTTGTAATTGGACTAATGGGAAGGTCCAGCCTTTATCTTCAATAATTCGGATAACGCCATAGGTTTGACGACGAAGTGCATAAGGATCGTTAGAACCTGTTGGAATCATACCAACTGAGAAGAATGAAAAGACGCTGTCGAGCTTATCGGCTAAGGCTAAAACAGCCCCGATTGCTGTTTCTGGCAATTCACCTTCACTGGAAGTTGGTAGATAATGTTCTCGAATAGCCGTTGCTACGGCTGGTTTTTCGCCTTGTAATAAGGCATATTTTTCTCCCATAATTCCTTGTAATTCTGGGAATTCACCAACCATATTTGTTACTAAGTCAAATTTATAAATTTCAGAGGCACGTTTTAAATCTTCCAATTCCTCCTCAGATAAGCCAACTTTTCGACCAATGATTTGTGCAATCAAAGCAACCCGTTGCATTTTTTCATAAATTGAGCCAATCTTTTCATGGAAAGTCACATTTTTTAGTTTTTCAACACATGCTTCAATCGTTAATTTTTTATCTTCATTGTAAAAGAATTCTGCATCTTCTAAACGAGCAATTAACACTTTTTCATTTCCTTTAATCACGTTTTCAAGGTGAACATTATCCCCATTACGAACAGCGATAAAATGCGGCATTAATAAGCCTTGGTCGTTACGAACTTCAAAGTAACGTTGGTGTTCTTTCATAGAAGTCACTAATACTTCATCTGGAACAGATAAATATTTTTCATCAAAACTACCTACAAATGCAGTTGGATATTCCACTAAATTCGTAACTTCTTCCAATAACTCTTCATCTAAAGCTAACTGCCAATTTTTTTCTGCAGCGAGTGCGTTCGCTTGATCAACAATCATTTGTTTCCGTTCATTCGGTTGAACCACTACAAATTGTTCTTTTAATTTTGTTTCATATTCATTGGCATGTTGGAACGTCACATCGTCTCCCAAGAAACGGTGGCCACGAGAAGTTTGCCCTGTCGTCACGTCTAACACTTTGAAAGGAATTACTTCATCATCAAGTAGTGCCACAATCCAGTGAATTGGACGAATATATTCGAAATCATAGTTTGCCCAGTGCATTGTTACCGGGAACGTTAGACTTGTAATCACGTCATTTAATTTTGTTAATACCTCTTTGGCACTTTGGCCTTTGGTAAACTTCGTCACATAGACATATTCGACACCATTTAATTCTTTGAAAACAATGTCCTCAGTTGTAACTCCTTGGCCGCGTACAAAACCTTGTGCAGCTTTTGACCAATTTCCTTCAGCATCTAAAGCAATCTTTTTCGCTGGACCTTTTACTTCTTCTTCAACATCCGCTTGTTTTTCAGGAATCGCAGTTACTTTCACGGCTAAACGACGAGGTGTGGCAAAGGATTGCACTGTTTCATAGTCTAAATGATGTTCATCTAAAAATTTGATTACTTTTTCTTCAAGTTGGATACGGCTTGGTGTGACAACATGTGCGGGCATTTCTTCTAAGCCAATTTCTAATAATAAATCTTTTGCCATGTTATTCTGCCTCCTTGGATACACTTTGATCTTTATTTAATAATGGGAACCCTAATTTTTCACGTTCAGCCACAAAAATTTTCGCTACGGAACGAGCCATATTCCGAATGCGGGCTAAATATCCTGCACGTTCCGTTACAGAGACAGCGCCGCGAGCATCTAATAAATTGAATGTATGGCTACATTTTAAAATATAATCATAGGCTGGGTGAACTAAGCTTTCTTCAATACAGCGTTTAGCTTCTTTTTCAAATTTGTCAAAGTTTTCTAAAAGCATTTCTTGGTTACTAATTTCAAAGGAATATTTTGAATGTTCATATTCAGGTTGCACAAAAATTTCACCATATTTAACGCCTTGTGTCCATTCTAAATCATAGACACTTTCGACTTCTTGGATATATGATGCCAAGCGTTCTAACCCGTAAGTAATTTCAGAAGTGACAGGATGACATTGTAAGCCGCCAACTTGTTGGAAATACGTAAATTGGGTAATTTCCATGCCATCTAACCAAACTTCCCAACCTAAACCAGCACAGCCCATTGAAGGATTTTCCCAGTTATCTTCTACAAAACGAATGTCATGTTCTAATGGATCAATTCCTAATAATTTTAAACTTTCTAGATAAAGTTCTTGGATATTTTCAGGAGAAGGCTTCATTACAACTTGGAATTGATGATGTTGGTATAGACGGTTTGGATTTTCGCCATAGCGTCCATCAGCTGGACGACGAGAAGGTTCTACGTAGGCAGCATTCCATGGTTCAGGTCCAATGGCACGTAAAAACGTGTAAGGACTCATGGTGCCGGCTCCCTTTTCTGTATCATAGGCTTGCATTAACATACAGCCATTAGATGACCAAAATTTTTGCAAGGTTAAAATCATTTCTTGTACGGTTAACTTGTTTTTCATTGTTTTCCTCCTTGGAATATTTTTTATAGACATAGGGATTGGCTTTGCTTCGGGAATGTAAATTTAAAAAGGGCTACAGAGAAACAATTTTGTAGAATGGGATAATTTTTATGCTGTTATAACGTTCCACATCTACTCCATGTTTTTGGCTAAGCAGTTTGTTTTAACACAGAGGAGACAACGTTCCCTTTGGTCACCTTGTGCTGTTCATCATCTACTCCATGTTTTTGGCTAAGCAGTTTGTTTTAACATAGAGGAGACAACGTTCCCTTTGGTCACCTTGTACTGTTCATCATCTACTCTGTCGCATTTGCGCCAATTGAGCTTTTTTGAATAAACGTTACTATTTTTTCTTTTGGTGTTAACTGTTTGCTTTTTTTATTCGGTTACAACGTTCCCTTTGGTCACCTTGTACTGTTCATCATCTACTCTGTCGCATTTGCGCCAATCGTAGTGATTCACAGCAAAAAGTCCCCATGCCTATTAATAGACATAGGGACGAATAATTATCGCGGTTCCACCCTACTTCCGATGTGTTCATCGGCAGCTTCGTTTGTCGTACTCCAAAGTGCCTTTCAAAAGTTCCGTGTTTCTGGCTCCCACTCTCCCAGATTCGCTTAACAGAGGGTTCTTTTTACTTCTCTTTTTCTTCGTACGTATTTAACTTCTCTATCATAATACGGTGTCTGAGGGAAGTTGTCAAATTTTTTTTAGAAAAACGTCTGCTTGTTTATGTTTCTTTTTCTTCCTTCTTTCGTGGTGGAATTTTTAACGTATTTTCCCACGTTTTCATTTGATCAATAAATTTTTTGCTTTTTAAGTGCAACCCGACATATTCATCGTATAACATATCAATCGTTTCTCGAATACTTTTCTTAGTTTCTTCTTTTACTTGAATGTTTTGGACTTTTTCATAGGAGACTTGCGAAAATAAGCGAATAAAATGAATTGCTCTAGGATCTGCATGGTAGCGCTGTTCATCTAAATGCCAATGTTTTTCACAAAGCACACCGCTATATTTTGAGGAATAATCAAATTTCCCTTGTGTTTCGCCACAAGCCACACAATGATGCCATTCTGGTCGTACACCAAACCGTTCTAACAATTGAATTTCAAAAATATTTGTAATGATTTCCGGATCTTTTTGCTCATTTAAAGCGGATAATGCCATGTGGGTAAATTGAAATAAGTTCGGATCATAGTGCTGATCTTCAATTGCTGCATCGACTAAGTTTAAAATATATGTTCCATATGCGTTAATAAATATATCTTGTTGAATGTTTCGAAAAGGTTGAACTCCTTTGCTGCTATTGAGAAAAGATAAGCCTTCTTCTCTAAAATTTCCGATGTAGACGGCTTCTGTAAATGGCAGAATCGCTGGCAAAAGAGGATTATTTTTTCGATGCGCGCCTTTCACAAAAAACATCAATTTTCCATATGATTCTGTAAAAATTTTGACGAGTTTATCCTTCTCTTTAAAATCCTTCGTAAATAAAATAATGCCTTTGGTCTCCCCTAATGCCATTCAATTCACTTCCATTTCTTATGTAAATTAGTGTAGTGTTTGGAAAGTTCGTTTATACACTCACTTCCCAAACACTACTTTCTTAATATTCTTCTTTGCGATAACCAAAATCTTGTAAATAGATTTTTTTGTCACGCCAGTCTTTTTGGACTTTTACCCACAGCTCCAAATACACTTTGTCATCTAATAAATATTCAATATCTTGACGCGCCTTGGTACCAATTTGTTTCAGCATTTTTCCGCCTTTGCCAATGATGATGCCTTTTTGACTGTCCCGTTCTACAATAATGGTTGCTTGGACATGGACTTTATCGTTTTCATCCCGTTTCATTGAGTCCACAACGACAGCGACAGAATGAGGAATCTCATCTCTTGTTAAAAGTAACACCTTTTCACGAATTAATTCGGAAACGATAAAATATTCTGGATGATCCGTAATTTGGTCATCAGGGAAATACTGTGGTCCTTCTGGCATTTGCTCAACGAGAACATCCATCAAATGCTCAAAATTATTTCCTTCAGTGGCAGAAATGGGAATAATTTCTTTAAAGTCCATTTGTTTCGAATAGTCTTCAATGATACTCAATAAATCATCTGGATGGACTTTGTCAATTTTATTAATAATCAAGTAGACTGGACTATTATTATTTTTCAATCGTTCAATAATAAAGTCGTCACCTTTCCCGCGTTTTTGATCAGCACTTACCATAAATAAAGTAGCATCTACTTCACGCATCGCATTATAGGCACTTTCCACCATGAAATCGCCTAAGCGGTGTTTAGGTTTGTGAATCCCTGGAGTATCGATAAAAACAATTTGTGCTTCAGGAATTGTATAAATTCCTTGAATCTTATTACGAGTTGTTTGTGCTTTGTCACTCATAATTGCAATTTTTTGGCCGACAATTCGATTTAACAATGTTGATTTTCCAACATTTGGTCTGCCGACAATGGCTACGAAACCAGATTTATGTTCAGTTGTCATTGTATTTCTCCTCTTATTTCCACATTTGAATGATTTGTAAAATTTTTGGTACAAATAGAATTAGTCCTACTAGCACTGCGAAACCGGCTGTTAATAAAACAGCTCCTGCGGCCATGTCTTTAACTTTTTTTCCGATTGGATGAAAGTGAAAATCCGTAAACATATCTACGACATTTTCAAAAATTGTGTTGATAATTTCTGCCAACCAGACAAGAAAAACAGCCAATAACAACCACAGCCATTCAGCAAGTGTTAAGGAAAACAAGAAACCAAACACAATGGCCGTGACACCAAACGCCACATGTTTGCGCATATTACGTTCTTCTCGAAAAACTGTTTTGATTCCTTGCCAGGCAAATTCTAATGAATTAATAAAATGTTTATTTTTTCCTGTTTGCTCATCTTTTAAGGCCATACGCATCTAAAATCTCTTTCTGTAAACCAAACATTTCTTTTTCATCTTCAGGTTCCATATGATCGTACCCATTCAAATGTAAAAAGCCATGTACTGCCAAAAAGCCCATTTCTCGTTCCAATGTGTGCCCATATTCAACTGCTTGTTCTGCTGCTCGCTCTGTTGAAATAATTAAATCACCTAGATTCCGTGGTAGCTCTGCCAACTCTTCATCATCAAAAATAATTGGCAATTCGTCTTCCCCTTCATCCTCTAAAGCAAAACTGATGACATCTGTAGGCATATCTTTGCCCCGATAGTCACGATTAATCACTTGGATACCTGCGTTATCTGTAAAAGTCACCGACATCTCCGTATCTTCGGCAATTTCTAGAAAACCCGCTGCAAATTGCAGCAAGTTTTCGATTTCTTTGATTTCTTCTGTTGGTACTTTCTCGGTTTCATCAATGAAAGTAATATCCATTAGTCATCTCTCTTTTCTTGTTCATCTTTCATTTCTTCTGCTTCAGCTTTCATTTTTGGATACTTAATCCGTGAATGGAAGGTACTGCATAATCCATTAATTAATGATTTTTCAATGATGCGAATCTCTTTCATCGTTAACCCACATTCATCTAATTGGCCATCTGAAATTCTATCTTGAATCACATTATGCACAAAGGCTTGAATTTTTTCGTTGGTCGGATGATCCATCGCCCGCACAGCAGCCTCACAAGTATCAGCAATACTCACAATCCCTGCTTCTCGTGTTTGTGGACGTGGCCCAGGATAACGGAAGTCGGATTCTTTAATTTCAGGATTGCGTTCTTTTGCTTTCACATAGAAAAATTTCATCAATGTTGTGCCATGATGTTGACGACAAATGTCAATCACCATTTGCGGCATATTGTACTCTTCTAAAATTTTGGCGCCATCAATTACGTGGCCAAAAATAATTTGTTTACTATCTTCTGGTAATAAAAAGTTATGTGGATTTTCTGCACCAGCAGGTAAGTTTTCCACAAAGAAATTGGCGTGTTTAATTTTGCCAATGTCATGGTAATAACAAGCAACTCGTGTTAATAGCGACCGCCCGCCAATCTCAGCAACAGCGTTAGCGCTCAAACTAGCCACCATCATGCTATGATGATAGGTACCTGGCGCTTCTTCTAACAGTTGTTTTAACAACGGATGGTTCGGATTACTTAATTCATTCAAGACAATCATACTATCATCAGTCACTAATAATTCGATATATGGATGCAAGCCCATTGTTGCTAAAAATGAAAGTACCGTTCCTGCACCTGCACAAATTAAAGCTGTCCACGTTTTACCATCTGTTAAACTCATTCCTTGATAAATCATTAAGACAACCGCCATGAAAACAGGAAAGACCACTACCCACATTAAAGCTGGGAAAACTTGCTCACTCATTCGTTTCCGTTTAACAACTGTTGCTAGAAATCCTGAGAATAAGTACATAATCAGAATAACCGTCAACGAGTTTGTACCAATAGAATTATAAAAGATAAATAACGCAAAAACGACTTGGAAAATGGCAGCGATTATCCCTGAACGACGATTCACAAAATGATTTAGAATCAGCGGCGCAAAGGCTGCTGGATAGAACAAGGGAATATACATCAACTGCTCTGTTTGGAAAATCTGGAAGAATTTCATTAAAATAACACTGATTAGCATAGCACCCGTGTAAAAGATAATAAACGAGCGTTGTCGCGAAGGCTCAGTCACTTGTTTTGTAAAGAAAATCAACACTTCAACTTGAAGTAAAATAGCTAATGCTAATGCCACCATCGGAAAAATAGAGGTATTTTGACTAGTCATTCCTAGTAACTCAAGTTTTTCGACCGCTTTTGCATCAATTTGAGTACCTTCACGAACAATAATTTCGCCTTGATAAATCATTGCGGGTTGAACAGCATTCATCGCTTTTTGGCGTAGCTCTTCTGTTCGTTTTTCATTGGCAATATCGTTTACCACAATCCCTTGGTTAACAATGTAACGAATAACTTGTTGCATGGTACTCGTAATATCTAAGTATTGAATTTTACCGTTAGCTTCTTGGCGAATTTTATCCAAATCAGATTCTCGAACGTGATTTTGCATTGCGTCATCCACCAACATCAAACTTTCTGAACGAACCTTATCTAATTGCTCAGAGGTTAATGTAAAGATTGTTTGATAAAAAACATTAGGAAAACTTTGATAAAACGTAACTTCATCTTGCGGTAAAGATTCAAATAATGATTTTAAGCTAGCTACTCGTTCTTCCACGGTCGGCGCAGGAATCGTTTCTTCCTTTTTGGCCTTCGCTTGCTTGTTGCTGTACTCTTTGTCTACTTTTTCATTCGCAGAATCAATCAATTTAAATAATTTATCAATACGATTATGTTGGACAGATGCCGTATCTTCTTGATAAATATATTCGGGTGTGACAGCTTCTGCTGCCAATTTTTTTCTTTGTTCTGTTTCGTAGGTATTCTCGATATTTTTATTTGCACGAATGGTTTTCTCGGCCAGTTGACCTTCTTTAATTTCTACTCTTTTCTGATGGACACTGCCAAACATAATCATAAATAAAAGAAGAGAAAAAACGGCTAATAAAATAGGTAAATAGGCTTTACCTAAACGATCCCCTAACTTTGTAAGTACTTTTTTCAAAAGGTACTTTCACTCCTTCCCTAACTGCTTAGGAATGCTTTTGTTGTTCTTTTTCATAGGCTTGAATAATTTGTGCTACAACCGGATGACGCACAACGTCACTGGCTTCAAAATTTACAAAGGCAATTTTTTCAATGTCTTTTAACGTACGCTCGGCATTAACTAAACCGCTTGTTACACCACGTGGCAAGTCAATCTGACTAGTATCTCCATTAACAATCATTTTTGAACTAAACCCTAAACGAGTTAAAAACATTTTCATTTGGGCAACCGTGGTATTTTGTGCTTCATCTAGAATGACAAAAGCATCATCCAATGTACGACCACGCATATAAGCAAGCGGGGCAATTTCAATAACGCCGCGTTCCATTAAACGATTTGTATGATCCATACCAAAAATTTGATACAAGGCATCGTAAACTGGACGTAAATAAGGATCGACTTTTTCTTTTAAGTCACCTGGTAAAAAGCCCAAGCTTTCGCCAGCTTCCACCGCTGGACGAGTTAAAATAATTTTTTGTACTTCGCCTTTTTTTAAAGCTGCTACTGCCATCACCACGGCTAAAAAGGTTTTTCCTGTCCCCGCAGGTCCCACCCCGAAAATGACGTCATGAGTTTTAACTGCATCGATATATTTTTTTTGACCAACATTCTTAATTCGGATGGCCCGACCATGATGGTCCTTCATAATTTCTTCTTCATACATGGCAATAAACGCCTCTAAATTTCCAGCTTTGGCCATTTTTAAAGCAGAAACGACATCTGGCGTATGCACTTTGATGCCTCGTTGAATTAATGTTTGTAGCGCTCTTAACACGGAAGCGACTAACTCTACCTCTGATGATTCGCCAATTAACTGAATAACTTCGCCACGACTATTAATCGTTACGTGGGTATTCTCTTCTAAAAATTTGATATGTTTATCATGTGTTCCTAAAAGCATGTGTGCATCATCAGAATCAGTAAGTATTAATTCCAAAGATTTTGACTGATTATCTGTCAAAAAACGTCCATCTCCTTTATTATATAGTCCTTTACAATGATACCACATTCTTATCTGTTTAAAAAGAAGTCGTACCTGATTTGACTTTGAAAGTCAAAAAAGAGAAAACCGTAAAAAGCTACCGGTTTTCTCTTTGCATAAAAAAACTAGGACAGTATCCTGTCCTAGTTTCGATAACGCTCTTAGTTTTCTTGTAATAATTCTTTCACAATTGCGTTAACTTGGTTGCCATCGGCTTTGCCTTTGACTTTCGGCATCATAGCGCCCATCACTTTACCAAAATCTTTTGGTGAAGTGGCGCCAGTTTGCGTCATTACCTCTTGAACTAGTTGACGAATTTCTTCCTCTGTTAGTTGTTGAGGCATATATTTTTCAACAATTGCTATTTCAACTTTTACTTTTTCAACAAGATCGTCGCGTCCCGCCTTTTCAAACTCTGATAAAGAATCTTTTCTCTGTTTCATCTCACGAGACAATACAGTGAGTTCTTCTTCTCCGTTCAATTCACGGCCCGCTTTAATCTGATCATTTTGAATGGCAGTCTTTAACATACGAAGTACGGCTAAAGTTTCTTTGTCTTTAGCTTTCATCGCTGTTTTAATGTCGTCATTCAATGTGGTTAGCAATGACATACCACCAACTCCAATTCATTCAAAACTAGAATTTTTTACGTTTTCTAGCTGCTTCAGATTTTTTCTTACGCTTTACACTTGGTTTTTCGTAGAATTCACGTTTACGTGATTCTTGTAAAGTACCCGCTTTTGAAACGGAACGTTTGAAGCGACGAAGAGCATCATCAAGAGATTCGTTTTTACGAACGACTGTTTTTGACATGTTATTCCCTCCCTCCGAGCTTAAAAAGTAACCGTTTTTCTTATTTGTGGGAAAAACCCACAAATTAAAATACTGTCCTTGTTATATTATAGCTAAAGCATAAATAACCGTCAACCACTCTACTGATAAAATACGAAATTTTTGTTTGATTTTTCGTCTTATTCACTATTTTTCGCAACAATCGGCACAACGACCAAGTATTTCAAATCGATGTCCTTCAATTGAACAACCTTTTAACTGTTCTTCAAAAAAATTCATCGGACACATGTGAATTTCTTCCGTTTTGCCACAAACCGTACAAATAAAGTGATGATGATGTTCCACCTCTTGGCAACAACGGAAGCGAAACTTTTGCTCGCCATTTAATTCTGTTTTTTCCAGCAATTCTAAGCGCTCAAAGTCATGCAAGTTACGATAAACCGTATCATAACTGACTCCTTTAAAGGTTTCATTCATAAATTCATACACTTCACGTGCAGAAACATACCGATTTCGCTTAATCAAATAGCTCATCAGTAATTCTCGTTTTTTAGTATATTTTAATCCACTGGCTTTCATGGTTTCTAAGGCTTGTTCAATATTGGTTTTTACTGGTGCCATCGCCATTTCCTCCCTCACCAACCTAAATCAGAATCATTACGAAATAGATTCTGGACTTATGGTATAATAAAATTATTAAAAATGCAAGAAAGGACTTACCCTCTATGACTATTTCTGAAGAAAAAAAATGTGTGACGATTTTTGTCATCTCAGATTCTGCTGGCGAGACCGCTTCAAAATTGGCGGCTGCTTCAATGGCCCAGTACCCCACTGTTGATTTTACTTTGATTAGACGAACATTCGTTAAAGACGAAGATAAACTGGTGCAAGCGTTAGAAGATGCCAAAAAAGCAGAGGCCATGGTACTGCATACTATCATTAATGATCATCTCGTGGCGATTGCTAATCAATTTTTCAATGAGCATCAATTGTTCCATTTTGACATTTTGACACCACCAGTTGCGGAAATCGAACGATTAACAGGTGTCGCACCCATGCGGGAACCAGGTGCCTTACATCATCTGAATGAAAATTATTTTAAACGAATTGAAGCAATGGAATTTGCTGTCAAATATGACGATGGCAAGGACCCACGAGGCTTTTTAGAAGCGGATGTGTTACTTCTTGGCGTTTCCCGAACTTCTAAAACACCGCTAAGTCTCTTTTTAGCCAACAAGAACTTAAAAGTTGCTAATTTGCCACTAATTCCTGAAGCACATTTACCGAAACAATTATTCGAAATGGACCCTAAAAAAATTGTTGGCTTAACCAATGATCCCAATGTTTTAAACGGGATTCGTAAAGAACGAATGCGCGCATATGGATTGCCTGAAAATACTTCTTATTCAGATATTGAAAAAATTCGGCGAGAACTGGCTTTTGCTAATGATCTTTATCAAAAATTAGGTTGTATCGTTATTGATGTCGCTTCTCTTTCAATTGAAGAAACTGCCTCAATGATTCTTAATGCTTTGAACTTAGAAGACCATAGCTATTATTCCACGGAAACAGCCGAGGATTAAAAAAAAACGAGAAAAAATCACTAGTGATTTTTTCTCGTTTTTTTTAAAAGACTTGAACGCCTTCTTGATCAATATTGAAAATTTGGATGCTCGCTTTGGTAGATAATTTCTCCAAGCTTTGAACAATTTCGTTGGTTCGTTCTTCTGGCGACAAGATTAGCACAGTAGGACCAGCACCGCTTAAGAAAGAGCCATAAGCACCTTTTTGCTGAGTTAAACGACGAATTTCTTTTAAATGAGGAACCAATGAACGACGATAGGTTTCATGCCATTTATCTTGTTCCATCATTTTGCCTGCTAAAGGTAAATCCCCGTTTAAAATTGCGGCAATCATAACATTGGCAATTGAGCTGGCCGCGACTGCTTCTTTATAAGCCAATTTTTCGGGCAAAACAGCGCGACTTTTTTCGGTAAATAATGGTTCCTCTGGAATAAATGCAATGACATCACACATTGGAAAGTGATGTTTGACATGGTAGACTTGGTTTTCTACATGGCTAGCCACCACGAAATCTCCTAAAATAGCAGGGGCAACATTATCCGGATGTCCTTCCATCTCTGTGGCCAAACGGACTTTTTCTTTAGGGGACAAATTTAAATGTGCTAGTCGGTTAGCTAATTCAATGCCTGCTACAATCACACTTGAGCTACTGCCTAGTCCTCTTGCAAGGGGAATGTCAGAAACCATCCGAATAACTTTTGGTGTTAATTCTGGTGCAATTTTTAATGCCGTTTGAATTAATAAATTCTCTTCATTAGTAGGAATCTCTTCTCCCAAAGTATGTTGAATTTCCCAAAATTCACTTTCACCTAAAACGTTGATTGTTAAATAAGCGGATAATGCAATGCCACATGAATCAAAGCCAGGTCCTAAGTTGGCACTAGTGGCAGGTACTCTTATTTTCATAGTGTTGCGACTCCTTTTCGTAAGTGCAGACGCATTTCTTCCACGTCACTCATTTTTGAAATAGCTACTTCTGTCTCCATTGCTGTATCAGGATCTTTCAGTCCGTTACCAGTAAAGACTGCCACGACGGTTTCACCTGCTTTGATTTTACCGCTTTTAACATGTTGAATAACTCCAGCTAATGAAGCAGCCGAACCAGGTTCAATGAAAACCCCATCTTGAGTAGCAATTTTTCGGTAAGCCGTTAAAATTTCTTGATCTGTCACGGCATCAATGAAACCACCCGATTCATCGCGTGCCTGTTCTGCTAGTTGCCAACTAGCAGGATTTCCAATCCGGATCGCTGTTGCCACGGTTTCAGGTTGCTCAATCACTTGGCCTTTCACGATCGCTGCGGCACCTTCTGCTTCAAAACCATGCATTCTTGGTAAAGTTGTTCCTTGTTTTTCATGCCATTCCTTAAAGCCTTTCCAGTAAGCGGAAATATTGCCGGCATTTCCAACTGGAATCGCTAAGACATCGGGCGCTTGACCTAATTGTTCACAAACTTCAAAAGCTGCTGTCTTTTGCCCTTCTAAGCGATAAGGATTCACTGAATTAACTAGCGCAACTGCCTCAGTTTTCGCAATCTCTCGCACCGCTTTCAATGCTTCATCAAAGTTACCTGGAATCGAAATAATGTCCGCCCCATACATAATAGCTTGCGCCAATTTTCCCAGTGCGATTTTCCCTTCTGGAATCACTACATACGCTTTAATGCCTGCTCTTGTGGCATACGCAGCAGCGGCGGCACTAGTATTTCCTGTAGAAGCACAAACAATCGCTTTGGCACCTTCTTCTACCGCTTTTGCTACAGCCATCACCATCCCGCGATCTTTGAATGAGCCAGTGGGATTTAAGCCTTCGTATTTTCCATATAATTGAATACCTAATTCTTTGGATAAATTAGGTAAAGGAATCAGTGGCGTATTTCCTTCGGCTAAAGAAATCATTGGTGTTTTTTCTGTTACGGGCAAATACGCTTGATACTGTTTTAACAAACCTTCATACATGTTTACTCATCTCCTATAACCTTCATTACATTCAATAACTGAAAGGCTTCCGTATTTTGAATAGCTGTCACAACTTGTTGCATTTGTGCTTTTGATATCTGGTGTGTAATGGCAACAATTCTTGCTCGCTGTCCATCTGATTTCTGTTGAACTAATTGATCAAAGCTGACTTCTGCTTTTGTCATTAATTGTGTCAACTGCAAAAATTGTCCTGGTGTATCTGGAACATCTAATGAAAAATAGTACTGCCCAAATACATTTTCGGAACGCGTCAATTGGGTTTTATGTTGATACGAATTGAACATATGGCCAGTCGTTGCCAAGCGAATGTTTTTAGCAATCGTAATTAAATCACTGACAACACTGGTTGCTGTCGGTTTAGCACCAGCTCCTGGACCGTAATACATTGATTCGCCCACACCTGCACTTTTTATAAATACTGCATTGTACTCATTCCGAACAGATGCAATAGGGTGCTTTTGATTGACTAGCATAGGCGCCACTTCCACCGAGATACTATTCTCATTTTGTTCAGCAGAGCCAATCAATTTGATTTCATATCCCAGTTGTTTAGCCATAGCGACATCATCTAAAGACAATCCGCGAATTCCACGAATATCAACTTGTGGTAATGAAACATTCATCCCAAAAGCAAATTGACTTAAAATAACCATTTTATAGGCTGCGTCAATTCCATCGACATCATTTGTCGGATCCGCTTCAGCAAATCCCAACGCTTGCGCTTCTGCTAAAGCTTCTTCATAACTTTTATCAGCAGAAACCATTTGCGTAAGCATATAATTCGTCGTACCGTTCACAATCCCTAAAACTTGTTGAATATTGTCTGCCGCTAAGCTATTAGCAATTGTTCTTAAAATTGGAATCCCGCCAGCAACACTTGCTTCGTAATATAAATCACAATGATGTTTTTGGGCTAACGCTACTAATTCACTCCCATGTTGCGCCAGTAAATCTTTATTGGCAGTCACAATATGTTTGCCCTTTTCTAAAGCTTTCATGATATACGTTTTGGCTGGTTCAATGGTTCCCATTAATTCCACAACGATTTGAATCTCTTTATCTTCTAAAATATCATCAATTGAAGTTGTTAAAGAAAGACCGTATTCTTCCGCTTGCGCTTGTTTCGTTTCAAGATTTCGGACAAATGCTTTTTCAATGACTACATTCATTCCTGTCACTTGTGAAATTTTCTCTTGATGTTCTTTCAAGAGAGTTAAAACGCCAGTGCCTACAGTCCCTAATCCTAGTAACCCGATCTTTAAGGTATCCTTCATTTTTACCTCCATCAACAGCGCTATTCTAGTTACGCTATTTTTTCCCTACTTTTTATCGATGTTCAATATGCTCAAAGGTCTGATTTAAAATATCTATTACATGATGATCATCCAATGTATAAAAAATCGTTTTTCCTTCGCGACGTGCCTTGACAACCCGGCTATCTCTTAATAATTTTAGTTGATGAGAAACGGCGGACTGTTCCATTCCCAATTGTTCACTAATCGCCGTTACGTTATGCTCGCCTTCTTTTAAAAGTAGCAAAATTCTTAAACGTGTTGGATCACTTAATACTTTATATAATTGACTTACTTGTTTGATTTCTTCCATTTGTTTCATTATAGTCGCCTCACTTTGCACTCATTATAACACAGAGTTTTTTAAAATAAGAACTGCGATTGTTCTTTCCTACGAAAAATATGGCACAAAGAAAGTTGGAAAAATGACAAACTTGTCGATTTTCCAACTTTCTTCATCTATTCGTGGTTGGCTTGCTGAACTGCATCCATCACGGCATAACGGAAGCCATTTTTTTCTAGAGCTACGACACCGCGAATCGTACTTCCTCCTGGAGAAGTCACTTCATCTTTCAATGCTCCTGGGTGTTTTTTCGTGTCTAAGGCTAAGGTCGCCGTTCCTTTTATCATTTGAGCGACAATTTCATAAGATAAGTCTCTTGGTAACCCTTCTAAGACTGCTGCATCTCCCAATGCTTCCATAAAGATATCAACAAAAGCTGGACTGCAACCAGCCACAGTACCAAAAGTTTCCAGTTGCGCTTCACGAATTTCTTTGACTAACCCTAAAGTAGCAAGAAGTTCCATTACCAGGTCCTTCGTTTGGCCTTCAATTGTTGGTGCCAAGGCTACGCCAATCACACCCTGATTCACGCTAACTGGTGTATTAGGAATGGCATGAACAACTTTGGCTTCTTTATTGCCAAGAGCCATTTGTGCTTCTTGTATGGTATGACCTGTTGCAACAGAAATCAATAGACTTTCGTTGGAAAAATGAGGAGCTAATTCCTGAAGAACAGGTAACACGACCTTTGCTCCTGTCGCAATAAAAATAACCTTACATTCTTGGAAAAGTGCATAATCTGTGACAAGTTGAAAGCCCCACTCTTTTTGAAGTGCTTCTGCTGTTCCACTTGAGCCGCCTTTCACATATAAATGTTCCTTCTTGACTGCCTCAGCTTTCAGTAACCCTTTAATCATGGCACCGCCCATACTGCCAGCACCGATAAAGCCAATTTTCATAGCATTCCCTCCTTAGTTAAATAAAGTGTTTGTGTCAAAAGTCAATTAGCTTTTGACACAAACACTAACATTCGTACTTTTTTCCGTACAGCCTGTTTCGTTTATTTTATTTTGTTAATTCATTAACGACTGCTTCAAACGCAGCAATTTTTTCAGAAGCTTCTGAACTACTTTTTGCTTTTGTCGCTAGGTAGAATTTAATTTTTGGTTCTGTTCCTGATGGTCGGATAGCAATCCAACTGCCATCTTCTAAATGATATTTCAGCACATCAGAAGGAGGCGTTTGTAATTGTTCTGTTTGACCATCTGCAAAAGTGCGTGTTAATTCTTTAAAATCTTCCGTTTGAGCAACTTGAATCCCGGCAAACTCAGTTGGCGCTTGTTCACGACATTTTGCCATTAAAGCTTTGATTTTACCGCTTCCTTCAATTCCGCTCATTGTTACGGAAATAGTTTTTTCTTCAAAGTAACCAAATTCTTCAAAGATATCTTGTAAGCCATCGTATAATGTTTTTCCTTGTTTTTTATAGAAAGCCGCTACTTCTGCTAATAAAACTAACGCTTGAATCGCATCTTTATCACGAACAAAAGGTTTCACTAAGTAACCATAACTTTCTTCAAAACCAAACATAAACGTTTGACTGTGGTCTTCTTCGTATTGTTGAATTTTTTCAGCAATAAATTTGAAACCTGTTAAAACATTAAACATCTTCGTATTATATTTCTCAGCAATCGCTGTAGCAAGTTCACTAGAAACGATTGATTTTAGAACCGCAGCATTTTGAGGCAACGTGCCTGCTTGTTGATGGGCTTCTAAAATATAATGAATCATAATTGAACCTAATTGATTTCCTGTTAATACTTGGTAGTCTCCGTTTGGCATCCGCACAGCAGCACCTAAACGATCAGCATCTGGATCTGTTGCAATCAATAAATCAGCGCCTTCTTTTTCCCCTAAACGAATCGCGTATTCAAAAGCTGAATGTTCTTCAGGGTTTGGTGACTTAACTGTAGTAAAGTCAGGATCAGCAACGGCTTGCTCAGGTACTAAAACAAATTTTTCAAAACCGGCTTGTTTTAATGCCTTTTCTCCTAACATTTTCCCAGTTCCATGCAAGGGAGTGTAAACTAATTTTAATTCTTTACCCATTTCGTTAATTAATTCTTGATTAATCGTAACTGTTTTAATTTCTTTCAAATACGCATTATCGACTTCTTCACCAACAATGTTAATTAAACCGCTGTGGGCAACTTCTTCATCTGATAAGACATCAATTTTCAAAGGATTTTCGATACTACGAACATATTTAGTTAATGCATCTGCATCAGCTGGCGGCATTTGACCACCGTCTTCACCATAGACTTTGTAGCCATTATAGGCAGCTGGATTGTGAGAAGCCGTAATCATGATTCCCGCAAAAGCTTTAAAGTAGCGGACCGCAAAAGATAATTCTGGTGTTGGTCGTAAGCTTTCAAACACAAAAGAAGGAATATCATGTTTAGCTAATGTTTTAGCTGCTTCCATTGCAAATTCTGGAGACATATGACGTGAATCATAGGCAATGGCTACACCGCGACGTTTTGTTTCAGGATCTTGCGTATCCATAAAACGTGCAAGCCCTTCTGTCGCTTGACGAACCGTAAAGATATTCATCCGATTAATACCGGCGCCTAAAATTCCGCGCATCCCGGCAGTCCCAAATTCTAATGGTGCGTAAAATGCATCTTCACATTTTTCAGGGTCTGTATTTAAGTCCTTTAATTCATTTTTTAAATTTTCTGGAATATTTTCTTCATTTAACCATTGTTGGTAAACTTGTTCCCAAGACATGGAAAACACCTCATTTGTTTTTTTGTTTTTACTTTTTAAGTATAGCATTGGATATTCGTTTAGAAAAGGGAAGTTGTAGCGTTTTCTCTCAGCAAATGATTTTTATAAGAAAAATCTTACTTACTGTTCTATTTTTGTTTGTCTATTTTCAGAAAGCTGTCGTGTAATCCGTACCATTCGCTCACAAAAAAGAGGAATTTCTTCTGGTGAAATTCGGGAACAGTTCAAGCGAATACTTCCACGTTTTTCACTAAAAGCGACACTTGGTGCTACCAAAACACCTTCTCGTAAAAACACTTGCCAATCTTCTGGCTTAAGTGCCCCTTGACGCCAATGTGCCCATAAATAAAAGCCGCCTTTTACTGGCGAAACTTCCCATTCTGGCAACGATTTAAATACTTGATATACAGCTGTTGCTCGTTGTTCCACTTGTTTATTTAATAACGTAATTTTTTCAGAAAAAGAAGGATCTTCAATCGCCATTTTAGCGAGCATCTGCGGAAAAATACTCAACGAAACATCCATCATTTTTCTGGCTTCTGCAATTTGTTTCGTCACGGAGGCGGGCGCACTTAACCAACCAATTTTCGTGGTCGAACCTAAAATTTTTGACAACGAACCGATATACAAGACATTATCTGGATCTAATTTTTTTAAAGGAGGAATTTCTGTTTTCGGGATAAAACTTAGCTGCCCAAAAACATCATCTTCTAAAATAGGAACTTGATACGTTTGACAAACTTTCACGAGCTGTTCTCTTTTTCTCAAAGGCATCACTGTCCCAGTGGGATTTTGAAAGGAAGGATTAACCATAACCATTTTGATGCGATGTTGTCGAATTGTTTGTTCTAGCGCTTCAAGATCAATCCCTTCCTCTGTCATGGGCACACCAAATAAGCGCACACCAGCAGCTTGGAAAATTGGTAAGGCATAGAAGAAAGATGGATCTTCTACGGCAACACTATCTCCTTGTCTCAATAAAACTTGTAAAACTAAAAAAAGTGCTTGTTGCGCACCTGAAGTAAGCAATAGACTTTCACTTGGTAAATGAAGCTGATACTCCGTTGCTGTAATGGCTTGGATTTCTTTTCTTAACGGCAAATAACCTAATTCATCTTGTGCTTCCTCTTTTAAAAATTGTTTCCAGTTTAATGCTGGAAAATCGAAACTGGGAATTAAGTCTAACGGCAACTCGCCTGTATACATATCTAAGTCAGTCGGCAAATTTTGTTTAGCACGTAACTCAATCTCTGCCACCAAGGGATGAACTTGTTTGAACACATTTTGTTCTAAATAACGATGCCAATCCGTTCGTGGCGTCATCATTACCCCCCATTTTCCTTCGTTGACGATCGTTCCGCTCCCTCTTTTTCGCACAATCCAGCCTAAGTCCACCAGTTCATCTAATGCATGAACAACGGTTGAACGATTGACAGACAAGTACTCTGCCAGTTTACGTTCCGAAGGGATTTTTTCGCCTGGTAATAATTCGCCTGTTTGAATCTTTTGAACAATCATTTCCATAATACTGCGATAAATGGGAACATTTTGTTCTTTTTTAAGTTGCCACATAGCAATCACCTCAACAATTGGATGAGTTAAAAGTAATCCAGTTCAATACTTTTGTCAATCAAAATACAAGAAAAGTGGGACAGCCGTTTTGACGAATGTCCCACTTTTCTGTTTTACTATTAACAGTTTTGTCTCAATGTTTGTGTAAAAATGCTTGGATGGTGTTATAAAAGATTCCTGCGAACATAAAGATTAACCAACTAAACCGCCAATCCCCTAAAACAAAACTAATAAATAGATAGAGTGCAACAACTAAGGGCCAATAAACGGATGCAATAATTGCACCGACAGGATTCCCCACAGGTCTTTCCTCTGTTTTTGTTTGTTGAGGGGCAAAATCAGGATGACCAACATGTTCTGAATAAAAATAAGTTTCATTCAACAATTTATTAAAACTTCCTTTAATTACTCCACCAAATATAAACAAGAAGACACCAACCGATACTAAAAAGAAGAGCCAACTAATCCCCATCGTTCCATTATAATATTGTCCGCCCATCATTTGATGCATGGAACGGCGCATCATCAGATGAAGGCCACTACTAAAGACAACAACTGGGATTAAACCCAAAATACAAAAAACGACGCCCGCTGCCATACAAAAAATAAATGATCGTTGAAAACTTTGTTCTCTTTGTGCAACTTCTTTTTTTAACTTAGTCGGAATCAATCGTTGCCCCAGTTGTTTATCCATTGCAACAAACCGATTACCAGCAACAATAAATAATGGAACGCCAATTGCCACACCTATGAAAAGACAAACTAAATCGAGACCGTTAGAAAGAACACCACGCATACCAACCAGCAAGCCAACACCCACCATGATTGCAACAACACCAAGACCAATTTGAATCGCACCTTTACGTTGGACAGCTAAATAGTCAAGTCCTTCCTCCACTGAAATTTCTGGCAAACCGTTCATTGAATCGTTTGTTTCATCCACTTGTTTATTTTCTAAATTCAATTCTTCCATTAATTCATCAATAGTACCAAATTCAGAAATAATTGTACCAATTGCTTCATTTTCCGATTTTCCTTGGCTGAGCAAATCTTCATAACGATCCTCAGCATTTGCTAATAAGTCCGCCTTTAATTGTTTTGTTTCAGATGTTTCAACAACGCCTGAAAATAAGCTATCAATAAATTCTTCTATAATTTTCATTTTCCCATCTCCTTTACAAATGCTTCGACGACGTCTTTTGTTACTTCCCATTCTAGTAACTTTTCCTCTAAATAACGCTCTCCTGCATGGGTTATTTGATAATAGGTCCGCTTTTTGCCATGCGTTACTTCTCCTGGAAATGATTCAATGTAGCCATTTTTCTCTAAACGTGTAAAAGCAGAATAAAGTGTCGTTTCTTTAATCGAATATTGTTCTTTAGAAATTTCACGAATGCGTTTAGAAATCGCATAACCATATGAAGCGCCGGATTGTAAGATTGAGAGAATAAAGGTATCGTTGTATCCTCGAATTGCATCACTACCAATCACATAAATTCCTCCCTCAAGTACTTCAACTATCGTACTACGTCTGTCGTTGTAATTATCTTAACACGATTACTACGATAGGTAAAGTAAAAAAAGCACGTAATGCAGAAATCATTTTAATTTCTGCACTACGTGCTGTCTTCTTTTCAGTCTATAGTTGAATCTTAAATGGTATCACCATTAAAAATAGAATTTTTTACAATCACATAATCAACTTTACGAATCGCTTCTAAATCGCGACCTCCCGCGTATGAAATGGAAGATTGTAAATCTTGTTGCATTTCGACTAAAGTATCTGCCAACTTCCCTTTATGGCGTAACCAGATTTTTTTCCCTTCAACGTTTTTCTTTTCGCCTTTTTGGAATTCAGAGGCGCTACCAAAGTATTCTTTGTAAACAACGCCATCTTCCACTTTTGTTTCACCTGGTGATTCTTCATGTCCAGCAAATAGTGAACCAATCATGACCATAGTTGCCCCAAAACGCACAGATTTTGCAATGTCTCCATGGGTCCGAATCCCACCATCTGCAATAATTGGTTTCCGAGCAGCTTTGGCACACCAACGTAAAGCCGCTAACTGCCAGCCACCTGTCCCAAAGCCAGTCTTAATTTTAGTAATACAAACTTTTCCTGGTCCAATCCCCACTTTGGTGGCATCGGCTCCAGCGTTTTCTAATTCGCGAACGGCTTCTGGTGTTCCAACATTGCCCGCAATAACGAACGTTTCTGGTAAAAATTTTTTTAAGTGTTGAATCATATTAATCACCGCATTTGAATGACCATGGGCGATATCAATTGTCACGTAATCAGGAACTAAACCTTCTCGGGCTAACGTTTCAACAAAAGCGTATTCCCCTTCTTTCACACCCACACTAATTGACGTGATTAAGCCCTTTTGTTGCATTTTTTTAATAAATGGCACTCGCGCCTCTTCATCAAACCGATGCATGATATAAAAATAACCATTTTCAGCAAGGGTTTCCGCAATCGTTTCATCAATAATTGTTTGCATGTTCGCTGGAACGACAGGCATTTTAAACGAATGTTTTCCTAAAGTTACTGTAGTATCACATTCAGAACGACTATTCACGATACATTTATTGGGAATTAATTGGACATCTTCATAATCAAAAACTTTCATACTTACTGCCTCCTAGTTATTTACAAAAATAACGTAAAAACCGAACATTCGGTCATTTAACGTTCGTGTTTACAAACACCATTGTTAATTTACACTATTTGCCGCCACTTGTCAAAGGCGTTTTAACGAAAATTAATCTTTTTACCCTTCTTGAATGTTTGGTAAAATGGCCTGCAATAAAATAGCAACAATTGAGGCAGTTGCCACGGGTGAACTAAATAAATATTGTAAAAATTGTGGTAGAGTTTCCAAAAACTCTTTTGGTAACAATGTCAACGCTAATGTCATAATAATCGGAACGGCAATTACATACATCTCTTTTTCATGAATTGTTACATCGCTCATGACTTTCATTCCACTTACAGAAATGATGCCACAAACAACCACAAAAATACCGCCGATAACTGGTGCCGGAATGGCCGAAATCAAGGTGGAAAGTTTTCCAGATAAGCCAAATAAGACAAACCACGCACCTGCAGCCACAAAAACCTTGCGACTAGCAACTCCAGTGATTGAAATAATCCCAGCATTTGTAGAGTAACTAGTTACTGGCGTGCCGCCAATGAATGAAGAAACTAAGCAACCTAAGCCTTCACCAATTACGCCGCGATTAATTTTTTCTTCGGTCAAAGGTTCAGCGACAACATGACTCACAGCAAACCAAGTGCCTGTTGTTTCCGCCATTAAAACCAGATAAATAACTAACATCGTGGCAATAGCTGACCAATCAAATTGGAAAGAAAAGTTAACTAATGGTAACTGAGGCAAACTAAACCAAGCCGCTTCACTAACGGCTGATAAATCAAGTACCCCTAATAATTGTGCCGCGATGCTCCCAAATAATAATGCCAAAATGACAGAAGAAACGCGGAAAATCCGCCCTTTTTTCAAAGCAGAACCTAAGAGCGCAAAGAAGATCAACGTCCCCGCTGCTATAAATGCTAATAAAATATTTTGTCCTAATTCCCCTTTTGCGTGGTAAATATTATCCGATAAAGCGACTGGCATTAACGAAAGCCCCACCACAAAAATAATTGTTCCTCCCACAATTGGTGGAACAAATTTAGTGATTAAACGATTAAAGATACCAGTAAATCCTAATATAATAACAACAATTGCCCCCACTAAACTAGCACCTAAAACTGCGCCCCAGCCATTTCCTTGTTGGTTATTGGCAAAATAAATTCCTGCAATTGCCCCGATTGGAATAAATGAAGGGCCTTGCGCAACTGGTAATCTCATACAAAAATGAGATTGAATAATCGTGGCAAGTCCTGCTGCTATGAATGTTGCTTGGATTAAAGAAGACGTTTGTGCTGTGCTAATCCCAATAATTGAAGCAATGATCACAGGTACGACGTACACGTCCATTGCTAAGACATGCTGAATCCCTAACATAGTGGCCTGCCCAAAAGATACTGAATCTTCTGGCCCCACTGTTAAATGAAGATTATTTTGTTTCTTTTCACTCATTTTTTATACTCCTTTAGTTGCTGACATTAAATTTTTATCATGTACTTTTTCACCTTGTACCCAGACTTCTCGAATATTTTCTGGTCGTGCTAAATATAAGATTTTTTGGAAAATATCAAGCAATGATTCCCCTGGATTTTTAGGGATTCGTGCTTGTGACAAGCTTGTATTAATAATTTGAACATCCCAAGCATACCCTTTTTCTAATTTTCCAATTGGCAAACTTAGCGCTTGACCACCACCAGCAGTAGCTAAATAAAACGCTTCATTTACTGTAATCCGTGCTGTTTTAACACCTCGTACTTCTGGTTTTTTTGTAGCATCGACACCATCTTCTAACATTCTAGAAGAAATAACCGCTTGCTTTAAATTGTCAAAAAGACTTGGTGAAAAACCACCTGAAAGATCACTACCTAAACCAACTTCTACTTGATGTTGATGTACTAATTTTGCAATCGGTGTTACTGCATTGCCAAAATAAGCATTAGAGATTGGGCAGTGCGCCACAGCCGTCCCTGTTTCATGGAATAAATTCATATCTGCTTCTTCTAAAAAGCCTGCATGTGCCATCACTGCTTTTTCTGTCAATAAACCAAAATCATTCAATGCTTGAGCATCATTTTTTCCAAAACGTTCTTGAACAAATTGATGTTCCCAATCACTCTCACTACAATGACTTTGAACATGGACTTGATATTTCGCTGCTAATTCTCCTAATCCTTTAAGTGCTTCTTCTGTACAACTAGGAATGAAACGCGGAGTTACAACGGGATACACGCCTTGTTTTGTTTGCTGCGCTAATGCTTGAATTTCTTGAATAAACCGTTCCGTTTCTTCTAATGCTTGTTGCGTTGTTTGATCACGATAGTATTCAGGATTCTCATTAAGATCATCCATTACAACTTTGCCAATTAAGCCACGCTGCCCTTTTTCCGCACAAATCTCTGCCAAACGACGGCTAGCTTCATAATGAATGGTTGCAAAATAAAGGGCTGTTGTTGTCCCATTAGCTAACAATTGGGTTACCAGTTCATCATAGACTTGTTGGGCAAATGTTAAATCTGCAAATTTGGACTCCAAAGGAAACGTGTACGTATTCAGCCATTCATACAATGGAATATCCAAGGCGGTCCCAGATTGTGCCCACTGAGGTGCATGGACATGTAAATCAACAAAGCCGGGTAAAAGATAAGAATCTTGGGGCAATTCTTGAAAACGTTGTGCCTCTTTTTGTTCTGCTAGCACAGTTTCATACGCTTCAGCATCTGGTTCAATTATTTCCTGAATTACTCCGGCCTCATCTATACAAAAAAGTGTCTCTTCATAAACTTTAATCTCTTGCAAATTTTTACTAGAAAAACCTGTTCCTTTTATTACAAAATGAAACATTTAATACTCCTCCTTACTATCACATGAAGATTATACATAAACTTTCGCTTAATAACTATAAAAATGTGATTTTTTTTAAAAAAATACGTGTTAAAACAAGCAAAAACCGAACATTCTAAAAATGATTTATTTTTTCTTTGGATAAACAAGAAAACTTTCTATTCTTAAGATTCTTCGGTATACTTGAAGAGAATCGTTAGAACTTTAGGAGGTCCTGAGATGATACAGATCGAACAAATTAGAACAGGTGTTATTCAAGAAAACTGTTATCTTGTTTATAATGAAGAAGCATTATTAATTATTGATCCAGGTGCAGAAGGAGCAAAACTAATTCAAGAAATTACCCGTTTAGGGAAGAAACCAGCCGCTATTTTATTAACACATACTCACTATGATCATATTGGTGCGGTAGAAGAATTGCGCCATCATTATCAAATCCCTGTTTATGTTAGTCCATTAGAACAAGCGTGGCTTTCCAATCCTATTTTGAATCTTTCAGGATTAGGCAGACATGATGATATAGCAAATATTATTGTTCAACCCGCCGAACATGAATTTAAACTAACCGATTATGAAATTGGCGGCATGAAATTTTCCGTAGTCCCAACACCTGGTCATTCAATTGGTAGCGTCAGCTTTGTCTTTGATGATTTTGTTGTTGTTGGGGATGCATTGTTTAAAGGTAGTATTGGTCGTACCGATTTACACACTGGTGATATGCAACAATTATTACACAGCATTACGACCTATCTATTCACTTTACCAGAAGAATTTCCTGTTTATCCAGGCCATGGTGATGCCACGACCATTCAACATGAAAAAGCCACAAACCCATTTTTTAATTAGAGATTTATTCACTATTTAAAGAAACTTAGGAGGAGTAGCAATGACTGAAGCAACGACACTTTATATTATTCGTCACGGAAAAACGATGTTTAATACGATTGGCCGTACCCAAGGCTGGTCAGATACCCCCTTAACCAAACAAGGAGAAGAAGGCATTTATCATTTAGGCTTAGGTCTTAGGGACATAGACTTTAAGGAAGCCTATAGTAGTGATAGTGGTCGTGCCATGCAAACAGCTCAGATTATTTTACAAGAACATCAAAACCACCAAAAGATTCCTTACCTAACCGATAAACGGATTCGTGAGTGGTGTTTTGGTTCTTTAGATGGTGGCTATGATGGTGAACTTTGGGGTGTGGTGCCACGCATTTTAGCTTTTAAAAGTTATGAGGACATGATGACCACGAAGATTACCTATCGCGAGTTAGCAAATGCTATTATTGAAGCCGATACGGCTGACTGGGCGGAGCCTTATGAAGTTATTCGTGATCGTGTTTGGTCTGGTTTCGAAGATATCGCTCATCATCGAGAAAAAAATGGTGGCGGCAAAGTCATGGTGGTTTCCCATGGACTAACAATTTCCTTTTTACTTTCCTTAATTGATGCAAGTTTGCCTATGCAGATGGCGCTGGAGAATGGTAGCGTGACGACCTTAACTTACGAAAAAGGAACATTTACCATTCAAGGAATTAATGATATTTCTTATATTGAAAAGGGAAAAAAGATCGCTGAAAAGCGCCGTTGATAGTAAAAAAAGAGAAGGTTATTTGTCATTTTGACAGATAACCTTCTCTTTTTATTTATTCTTTTAAACGTTCTACATTTTTTCTTGAGATTTGAATTTTTTCTAAGGTTTCCTTATAGTTTTTTGCTGCATAAGCAAAAAATAAAACATCGACTACATACAATTGTGCCACCAAGGAAACAGTAGCCGCACTTCTCAATGGCACGTCTTCCCCACTAGAGGTTTGGAGGACGATATCACTTTTTTCACCAATCACTGAGTTTTCATCTTGTGTGATACTAATAATAGGAATCCCTTGCTGCTTCGCTAAATCAGCTAAAGTACTTGCTTCTTTATTCGTTCCAGAATTAGAAATAACAATAAAAACACTAGGCTTTTCTGTTGAGCCTAACATAGAAGCAAATAAATGATGATCCAATGTTGTAAATACCGTTCGGCCTAATCGCGTAAACTTTTGATAAATATCTTGAGCAACCAACGAAGAGGCACCTAATCCATAGACAAAAATTACTTCTGTTTTTTCCAACAAATCAACGGCTTCATTCACTGCGACATCCTCTAATGTCTGACCGCTTCGCTCAACCACATGAACAAAGCGCGCTTGTAACTTTTGTTTAATATCAGCTGTTGATTCCCCTTTAGTAACTTCAGTGTACATTTGCTGCTTCATTTGACCAAGATTTGCAGATAATAAAAGTTTCAACTCTGTGAAGCCATTCACATCCATAGAATGACAAAAGCGAATAATTGCCGCTGGACTTGATCCTGCTTGTTTCGCTAGCTCTTGCGCATTCATTGAAATAACTGTTTCTGTATTTTTTAAAATATATTCTGCGATTTTTCGTTCTGATTTTGGTAATTGTTGTAGACGATCTTGGATAGATAAGACAATATTTTGTTGCATAAACACCCCTCCTGATACACCATTTCCTACGCAATTAAATTTTAACAAAGAAAAAGGGAGAAGCCAAGTTCTCCTTTTTTCTATTTATTATTTAGTTGTTTGCATATCTTTAGGAATCCCAAAGAATAACGTTGCTACAAAACCACCTGCGTAAGCAGCCAATAAACCTAATACATATGCAAGCCATTGGTTGTTGGCAATTAATGGAATTAAAGCCACCCCACTTGGTCCAATAGCAATCGCACCAACATTACCGAAGGCACCAATTACTGCACCACCAATACCACCGCCGATACAAGCAGTAATGAATGGACGTCCTAATGGTAAAGTAACTCCGTAGATTAATGGTTCACCAATACCTAAAATCCCAACTGGCAAGGCACCTTTAATCATTTCAACTAATTTTTTATCTGATTTACAACGAATCCATAATGCTAAAGCTGCACCGACTTGTCCCGCACCAGCCATGGCCAGAATTGGTAATAACAAAGTCATCCCTGTTTGATTAATCATTTCAATGTGGATTGGCGTCAAAATTTGATGTAAACCAAACATTACCATTGGCAAGAAGGTTAAACCAAGAGTAAAGCCAGCAACCATGCCACCTTTTTCTAAGACAACATTGATAATACCAACTAAGCCATTAGAAATAGCTCCGGCTACAGGCATGATTAAGAAAATAGTTGCTAAGCCAATCACTAAAAGTGAAATGGTTGGCGTTACGATAATATCAATTGATTCTGGGACAATTTTATGCAATTGTTTTTCTAACAATGATAATAACCATACGGCAAAAATAACACCGATAATTCCGCCTTGTCCTGCAGATAATGTTCCCCCAGTGAAAATATTACTGATTGGAGCATCCGGATTCATTCCTGTCAACATTGTGACTGCCCCAATAACACCACCCAACGCTGGCGTTGCACCAAAAACGCTGGCGCTGTTAATCCCAGTGTAAAGAGCTAAATAAGCAAAAATCCCATTTTTAATGATATTTAAGACATCGATATATTGTTGCCATGAAGCTGAAATATCACCAGCAACAACTAAGTTAGACATAACAGCTGCAATCCCGCCAATAATACCAGCCCCAACAAAGGCAGGAATCATCGGAACAAAGATACTAGAAATAGCTTTTAATACTTTTTTAAATGGTGAAGTGTTATTTTGTTTCGCTTTTTGTTGTGCTTTCATTTGAGCGGCTTTTTCTTCTACTAAATCTTTTCCAGATTTGCCTGCTGAAGCATCAGTTGAGGTGTCATGATTAAATGGTTCTCCCAATTTGACACCTGCTTGATCTACCATTTCTTGTGCAACCTTGTTAACAGTCCCTGGACCAACAACTACTTGTAACGTATCATCTTCTACGACGCCCATAACGCCATCAATTTTTTTCAATCCTTCAATATCCACTTTGTCATAATCGCGGATATCCATACGAACACGAGTCATACAATGAATGACTTTGTCCACGTTTTCTTGACCACCAACTTCTTTATAAATCCCATCAGCAATGCGTTTAATTCTTTCTTCTGCCATGTTAAAACACCCTCCTAATTCCTTAATTTAATGTATTCTTGATAAATTGATTCCCGTCAATTAATTTTTGTGTTGCTTCTTCTTTAGTACTATCAGTTAAAATCATTACAATTGCTAACTTCACATTTTCTTCTGCCTCTACAAATTTTAGTTCGGCAACTTCATAACTACAACCCGTTGCTTCCATAATAATCCGTTTGGAACGCTCCACTAATTTTTCATTGGTTGGTTTTACATCAACCATTAAGTTATTGTAGACTTTCCCAATACCAATCATGGAAATAGTTGATAACATATTTAAAATTAATTTTTGAGCTGTCCCAGATTTCAAGCGAGTCGAACCTGTTAAAAATTCAGGTCCTGCATCTACTTCAATCGGCATTTGCGCATATTTACTAATTTCGGCATTTTTATTACATGCCACAGTTGCGGTAGCTGCTCCCACCGTTGTAGCATATTCTAAACCGCCAATTACATAAGGCGTCCGACCACTGGCTGCAATCCCAACAACAATGTCATTTGCTGATAATTTTAGATCAACTAAATCTTGACGACCTAGTTCTTTTGAATCTTCGGCACCCTCTACTGCGACAGTCATTGCTTTTTGACCACCAGCGATGAGGCCTTGAACCATCTCTGGCTCGACGCCAAAAGTTGGTACGCATTCGGCTGCATCTAAGACACCTAACCGACCACTCGTACCAGCGCCCATGTAGATCAAGCGGCCGCCTTGATTGAAACTTTTGATGATGGCTTCTACCACTGGTTCAATGGCTGCTAATTCTTGACCCACTGCTATTGCAACTTTTTGGTCTTCTTGATTCATTTTTTGTAAAGCTTCTTTGACACTCATCTCATCTAAGCCCATTGTATTTTCATTTCTACGTTCAGTTGTTAAGTTTTCTAAATTCATTTTCTATCGTTCCTTCCGTGACTAGCGTAAATTGATTGCCTGCCTTGATTAACGGCAATATCGTTTGATCTTTTTCAATAATTCGTGTAATCGTATTGACTTTTTCATCTTTCGGCAAGTCCACAAGTGTGACTTGAATTTCTCCCATATAGCGACCATATTTTTCATTATCAATCGTTACGGTTCCCACTGGACGTGCTTCAGTCTGCTCTGACTCAATCGTTGCAATTTCATCTTTTCTGAACATTTCACTCGTTCTTGATAATTCACTTCGCAAAACATCTCTTGCAGCATCTAAACGATTGGTATGAGTCCCAAGTATTCGCTTCAAATAGCGGCTCTTGCTAGGTGCTACTTCTAACAGAAATTGATTGGTTTGGTGATAATAACCAAATTGAGCCATGGTTCGCTCACTAATTGTAGGATCACCAATATAAACAGCATCGACATAAGGATCAGCCATCAAACCAACGGCAGCGGCGAAAGGATTTTGCCCACGATGTTTTTCTAATGTTGGTAAACCAGCAAAAATTGGGCCTCTTGTTTGCCCATCTCCTGGCACAAAAGTAAAAACTTGTAAGCCTAATTCTTTAAGCCAGCGGTTCTTTTCATTAAAAAATGTTGTTCCAATGCCGGTTTCAGGTCTTGGATAATAATTATGCCAAGCTTCTAAGCGAGAAAAGTCCGCTTGGTGAGCCTTTAACTCAGCCACTTCTTCCAGTGTAATGGTACTAGCATTCAATCCTATATCAATCTTATGTGAAGCATGAGCCATTTGTTCTATCGTAATGCCGTAGTCCATCCGGAGGCCAGTTACGCCCAACTCGATTAAAGGCTCTAATTCATCGAAAGAAAAACCCGCTCTTTTTAACGCTTCACCTGAAATATCTACCATAATTTTCATTTTTTCTGCCTTAGCAATTGCCCCTAAATCAGTCAAGCGTTGGCGGTAAAGGGAAGTATCATCTTCTGGAATGTGTAAAGAAGTGAAAATACCATCAAATCCAAGCGCTTTCATCTTTTTGATATAAATAATTGTATCGTTTGTAATCTCTTCACCAAGAAAAACTGAAATACCATACATCTTTTTAGCTCCTCTCTAATACGCTTTCATTATAACTTGTTTGAAATAAAATTTCAACTATTTTTCTAAATATTTTTCAATTCCAAAATAAAATTTTATTTCTGTTCAAAAAAAAACGAGCGTGGAACAAAAATCACTTTGGATTTTTGCTCCACGCTCAAAAACTGATAAACGGCGGGAACAGAACCAACTCCTTCGGAAATAAGCCGAAATTGTTGAGAATCACGAAGAACGTAGTGATTCGATGATGAACAATACCTACTTGGTCTCCAAAAATCAAAGATCAATTTTCGGAAATTTCTTCTTATTTCTCGGAGCTAAACGGTTCTGTCCCGACCTCGTCTAATGCATTAATTGGCTGTGGCAGAGCCAACTGGTGTACCAGCTGTAACCACGCCAGTTTTCTCTAACGAAAATTGTGCTACTTTATCCATGTTGGTAATAATGACAACCATTTCAGTTCCTTTACCAGCTGCTTTAATTGCTTCTAAATCAGCAATTGCGACCACCGTATCTGCAGTCACTTGGTCGCCTTCTTTCACTTTAATAGTGAACGGTGCCCCGTTTAACTCTACCGTATCGATACCCATGTGTAATAAAATTTCAAGACCGTTTGTCATTTTTAAACCAATGGCATGTTTTGTTTGGAAAACGCTTAAAACTTCTCCTTCAATAGGTGCATAAATTTCACCATTTTCTGGAACTACTGCGTAGCCATCTCCCATCATTTTTTGTGAAAAAACAGGATCATTCACTTCACTAATTGGGATAACGGTTCCATTGGCAACGGCATACATTGTATTATTTTCGACAACTTCATTCTTTTTCTTCAAAAATCCAAACATTTCTCTTCCCCCATTTTTTAAAGTATCACTAGTATAGAAAAAAGTTTCATGAATTACAAGTGGCACCTTTGTATAATTCTAAAATTTATTTTAAAATAAGAATTTGCATTGGCATTTACTTTGTCAGCGGGTATACTTATACTTGATGTATTTTGCATTTATTTCAGAAAGGAATGGTGACATGCTTTTTGCTAACCTATGGAAAGCAATTATTCTTGGTATTATCGAAGGAATTACCGAGTGGCTTCCAATTAGTAGTACCGGACATTTAATTTTAGTGGATGAGTTTATTAAACTCGATCTAAGTAAAGATTTTATGGAAATGTTCAACGTCGTTATCCAATTGGGAGCGATTATGGCGGTTGTTATTTTATACTTCCACAAATTGAATCCTTTCTCACCAAAGAAAAATGGCGAAGAGAAAAAAGATACTTGGATTCTTTGGTCTAAAGTCTTAGTCGCTTGTTTACCAGCGGCAGTTATTGGTCTAAAATTTGATGATTATTTAGATGCACATTTTTATAACTTTTTAACAGTATCGATTATGTTAATTGTTTATGGGATTGCTTTTATTATCATTGAAAAACGAAATAAAAATGTTGCACCGAAGTGTACTAATCTAAAAGACTTCACTTATAAAGCCGCTTTAATCGTTGGTGCTTTCCAAGTACTGGCATTAATTCCAGGAACTTCACGTTCAGGAGCGACCATTTTAGGGGCAATCTTAATTGGGGCCTCACGTTTCGTTGCAACAGAGTTTTCATTTTTCTTAGGAATTCCAGTAATGTTTGGAGCAAGTTTTTTAAAAATCTTTAAATTCTTGGCCAAAGGAAATACGTTTGGATCAGAAGAAATCATTATTTTATTAACTGGCTCTATTGTTGCCTTCGTTGTTTCCATCATTGCGATTAAATTCTTATTGAATTACTTGAAGAAAAACGATTTTACAGTTTTCGGTTGGTATCGCGTAATTTTAGGTGCGATTTTAATTGGCTACTGGTTATTCTCATAAAAATAAAACCGTTGCTTTCAACAGTGAAAGCAACGGTTTTATTTTTTTAAATCGCCAAACGTTATTCGCTCAATCCCCTGTTCTTCAAACCACTGACGAACACAAGGATCACAAATCGTTGCTAATTCTTTACAGCGTAAAGTGGTATAAGAAGAATTGTCTAACACAAATTGATCCAAATACCCAACATCAAAATGCATCTCAGCAATTGCCGATTCCGGCATCCGTAATAAACCAAAGTCATCTTTTAAAAAATTCTCCACTGATACGCCTTCGTGAATATAAGATAACGCCCCAGACTCTAACAAATGTGTCACCTGGAAATAACCTTGTTGCGGTGGATATTCTTTTTCCCCACTATATTTCAGGGTTGTATGAAGTCCGTACTCTTCTGCTAATTCTAAAAATACTTGATCAACCACTTCATCACCAATCGAATGGCAATCAAAATGTTCAGGATAATGTCCAGTTAGTTCCTTAAAGCGCGTCAATTGCGCAATCGTTTCAAGTCGTACTTCTTCATATACGAAGGTTACTTGTTTTTGTTGACGATAATAAGAAGAGCGATGAAAATTGCCTTGTTCATCTACCAGTGAAGGAATCATACATGGGTCCGCACAAGGTTTCCCTAATAAAAAATTCGTATGCTGACCTACAAATAAGCCTGGATAATTTTTTGCTAACGCAACGGCGTGTTCTGCTGTTGGTAAATTGGGCATCAAAAGTGTCGACGTCGTTAAACCATCGACATAACTTTTGATAATGCCATGATTAATCGCTTCTGACATCCCAAAATCATCAGCATCAATAATTACTTTAACCAACAGCTCCCCCTCTTTTCTTTACGTATTTTTGATGACAATTCCGACAATAATATTAACAGCTGATTCACAATCATTAATCGTGCGCTCAAGCTGATCATAAACATCTTTCCACTTGATAACTTTTAATAAATCTTTTTCGTTAGTCATCAAATCTTTCATGGCGCTACTGTATAATTTATCGCCTTGAGATTCAATCGTATTCACTTCATCAATCAATGAAACTAACGTTTTGGAATTCTTAAATTTTGCAAATTCCTTCGTTGCTGATTTAACGCCTTCTGTCGCTTTAACAATATAAGCAGTTAATTCTAGCGCAGGCGCAATCATTTCTTCGACAACTAAATGATCAAGTAAATAAGACAAACTATTAATGCTATCGATAATGTTATCTAAGTGATCCGTAATATCGACAATATCTTCTCGATCAATCGGCGTAATAAAGGAAATATAGAGTTCATTTAAAATTTTGCGAACAATTTCATCATTCTCTTTTTCCAATTGATGAATCGCTTCTGATTTTTTTACTAAGTTTTCTAATGAATAATTGTCTACAATTTCTTGCAAAACCTTTGCCGCTTCATAAGCATTTGTTGCTAACTGGTTTAATTCTCCAAAATAATCAAATTGTTTTTTACGTGCCATGTTTTTCTCTCCTTAAAAAATTGCAATAAATAATTTTGACATCACATAAGCGATCAGCCCACATCCTGGGAAAGTTAAAATCCATGCTATCAGCATTTCTTTCACGATACGCCAGTCAACACTTGAGATTCGCTTAGAAGCACCTACTCCCATAATCGCTGTTGTTTTTGTATGAGTAGTTGAAACTGGAATCCCAAAAGCCGATGCTAAAAATAAACAAATAGCCGTGCTTAAATCTGCAGTGAAGCCTTGATAGCGTTCAAGTTTTACCATATCCATCCCGACTGATTTAATGATTCTCATGCCGCCCACAGAAGTTCCAATGCCCATTGTAATGGAACACAGAACCATAACCCATAACGGAATCACAAAACCGCCACCTGTTTTTTCGACTAAATTATTATAAAAAAGCACTAACATGAACACGCCCATAAATTTTTGCCCATCTTGCGCACCATGTAAAAAAGCATTAGCTCCTGCACCAAAGGCTTGTCCAACTGTAAAAAATTTGTTGGCTTTTCTTCTAGGCACAGCCGAGAAAGCTTTCACAACAAGTTTGGCAATCAAATAACCGCCGCCAAAGCCCATAACGGTAGAAACAACTAGACCAACAAGCACTTTGATCCATTCCGAGCCATTGACTGCACCCAAACCACCTAATGCCATTGCCGAACCAGTCAAGCCGGCAATTAACGCATGGCTTTCACTTGTGGGAATACCAAAATACCACGCAGCAACTGCCCAAACCACAATTGAAAAAAGCGAAGCAGCCAAAGCCACCTGTGAAGCGTTTCCATTTGCGTCAAAACTAACAATGTTGCTAATCGTTTCAGCTACTTGGGCATTAAAAAAGGTCATGACTAATGCACCTAAAAAGTTCATCACAACAGCCATCCAAATTGCGACATTCGGTTTTAACACCCGAGTCGAGACAGCGGTTGCAATTGCGTTCGGCGCATCCGTCCAACCGTTAACAAAAATTACACCCATTACCAAAGTAATCGTTACCAATAATGCAATACTCACAAAGACACCACCATTTTTCATTTATCTATTTTATCATAGCATGTTTTAAAAAAAATGTATGCTTTTTTCTTAAGGCTCTGGCAAATTTTCTTATTTTTTTCTTGAAATTGTCTGTTAAGGAAAAAAACTTGTCGTCTTTTATTGCAATGGAACAATGGATTAGGTATAATGATTACTGTTGAATTACATTGGCTGACCAGTGTAAAACCTAAATCATCGGAGGTGAAACAAATGCCAAATATCGAATCTGCAATCAAACGCGTACGTACAAGTGCTAACGCGAATGCGAAAAATTCATCTCAAACAAACGCAATGCGTACAGCAATCAAGAAATTTGAAGAAGCTGTAGCTGCTGGAGCTGATAACGTCGATGCTTTATACAACGAAGCTGTTAAAGCTGTTGATATGGCTGCAACTAAAGGTTTAATCCATAAAAACAAAGCTAACCGCGATAAAATTCGTTTAAGCAAATTAGCTAAATAATGTGAGATAGAAGTTAGCATTCATGTTAGCTTCTTTTTTCATCAAAAAATGTCCAAGTCTGTTTTCACAAAGACTCGGACATTTTTTTATAAAGGTGAATCAATCCACGGTAAATCTGTTGTGAGATGTTGACTAAATAATTTAGTCTCTTCTCGCAAAGCTAAACGTTGTTGTCTTCTCGTTTCATAATTGGAACAAATCAACTTTTCTTCTGCAGTTTCTGGGACGACTGCCGCTAATTGGAAGTCACTTTCGGGATTCATATGAGACGGAATGGCTACAAAAGTTGTAAAACAAGTCGCCGCTAAATAACGCTCTCCAGTTGTTAAATCTTCTCCTACAACTTTAACAAATACTTCCATCGATTTATGATGCACACCAGAAACAAACGTTTCAACACACACTGAGTGATTTTCTTTTAAAGGTTTTAAAAAATTCAAGTTATCTAAAGATGCTGTAACTGCCCCTCTCCGACAATGTCGTGAAACGGAAATGGATGCGGCGTCATCAATTAAAGACATTAATTTCCCACCAAATAGTGCACCAAAGGGATTTAAATCAAAGGGAAATACACGATGTGTTTGAATCACTCGTGATTCTCGACAAAATTTTTCTTTCGTCATTAACGATTCCTCTACTTTCATTTATAAACTTTTCCACGCTTTACTTTAGCTTACTTTACCATTTGATGCAATCCTTACTTTTTAGGAAACATTTAAAAAATAACAAATTTGCAAGTCCCATTTATTCATTTTTAGGAAAGTTGCTGTATAATAATAACGGTTAAAGAACTTTTAAGGAGATGGATACACATGAAAATTGCAATTGCTGGTGCCGGCGCTATGGGCAGCCGTTTAGGAATTATGTTGCATCAAGGCGGAAATGATGTAACTTTAATCGATCAATGGCCCGCGCACATTGAAGCCATTCGTGAACATGGTTTAATCGCTGATTTTAATGGAGAAGAAGTTGTCGCAAAACTACCAATCTTCTCACCAGAAGAAATTGACCATCAAAATGAACAAGTAGATTTAATTATTGCTTTAACCAAAGCACAACAATTAGATGCAATGTTTAAAGCGATTCAACCAATGATTACTGAAAAAACGTATGTACTATGTTTATTAAATGGCTTAGGTCATGAAGATGTACTAGAAAAATATGTACCAAAAGAAAACATCTTGGTTGGCATTACCATGTGGACAGCTGGTTTAGAAGGACCGGGACGTGTTAAACTTTTAGGTGATGGCGAAATTGAATTAGAAAATATTGATCCTTCTGGTAAAGAATTTGCTTTAGAAGTCGTTGATGTCTTCCAACAAGCTGGTTTAAATCCAAGCTATAGTAGCAATGTTCGCTACTCTATTTGGCGGAAAGCCTGTGTCAATGGCACGCTAAATGGTTTGTGTACAATCCTTGATTGTAATATTGCCGAATTTGGTGCATTACCTGTTAGTGAATCCCTTGTTAAAACATTAATCAGTGAATTTGCAGCAGTCGCAGAAAAAGAAGCCATTCATTTAGATCAAGCAGAAGTCTATACACATATTGCTCAAACTTATGATCCAAACGGTATTGGCTTGCACTATCCGTCTATGTATCAAGATTTAATTAAAAATCATCGTCTCACAGAAATTGATTACATTAATGGTGCCGTTTGGCGCAAAGGACAAAAATACAACGTAGCAACACCTTTCTGTGCCATGTTGACACAGCTTGTTCACGGAAAAGAAGAACTATTAGGAGCTAAATAATAAGAAAGTGCCAGAGACAATCGTCATACAACGATTGCCTCTGGCACTTTCTTAGTTTGCTTTCGCAGTCAATTTTAAAATAAATAATTGGAACAGCAATTCTTTATCCATTTGTCCTGTTTTCATGCGGTAATCATTTTCAACTAATTCATCATAAAGTCTTTCTAATCGAGACAATTCAAATCGTCGGACTTGTTGTAACGCTAACTTGACTCGATAAGGATGAACCTTTAATGTATCAGCAATATTCGCTTGTTGATAGCCCATCTTAGCCAAAATTTTTGTTTGTAGAAAAAGGCGAATCTGATTCAATAAGATTGCATTTAACTTAATGGTTTCTTCTCCTTGTAAAAGTAAATCTTCATACAATTGAACAGCTTTTTCACTGTTTCCAGAAAGTACTTCGTTGGTTAAGTCAAAAACATTATGTTCCAAAGACTTAGGGACTAATTCTTGAACCGCACCTCGTGTAATTATCTTCGTTTCAAGGGCATATAAATACAGCTTCTGTAATTCTCCCATAATTTTTGATAAGTTCAAGTCTGTCAATTGAAGTAATAAATCAAAAGCATCGGAGCGAATAGTGTACCCTTCACTCTCAATCGTTTGAGAAATGTACTGACGAATAGCCTTTTCATCCATTGGATTGACGTCAACCACTGTGGCATTTTTTTTCAATGCTTTGGTAACTTTTTTGCGTTCATCTAATTTTTCATATGAGGCCATAAAAACAAGAACAGTTGTTGGTGATGGACTTTCCAAATAATTCAATAAAAGATTGACATCATGTTCCACACCGTTTGTTTTTCTTTCGGCAGTTAAAAAGTAAGGATTTTCCACAAAGACAAGGCGGTAATCACCAAAAAACGGAATTGTTTCCGCTTCAGCAATCGCTGCACTTAAAGGTGTTTCCTCCATATCAAATGAGAAAAAGTTAAATTGATCATCCTCTTCCGTCAACAATTCTTTCATCAATGTTGTTTTAAATAATTCAGTTAAATAAAGTTCTGTTCCTATTAATAAATAAACTGGAGCGATTTTTTGCTCTCGCACTTCTTTCAAAGCTTTTTGTAACTCCATTGGCTCGCTCCTTTTCTCGTTTCTCTTGTTTATCCTATCATGTTACTTCTGGAAATACTAGTCTTGTTCTTTAACAAATTTGGCTTTAGAAAGCCCTTGCCAGGGTAACCATTGATAATAAATCATTCCTTGAAGATCGGTCCGATAATAATTTATTTTTTGCTCCTCCAGCGTCGCTAATGTCTCCTGATGAGGATGTTTAAAACGATTATTCAGTCCAGCTGAAATCAATGCTTCTCGCGGATTAAGCTGTTTGATAAATCTTTTAGTAGACGACGTTTTACTACCATGATGACCGACTTTCAAGATGTCGATTTTCAACTGGGGATAGCGAGCCAACACTTGTTCTTCTCCTTCGGCTTCCAAGTCACCAGTAAATAAAAAATGCCGTCCGCCTAATTGTGTGGAAAACACTATCGAGTCATTATTGCCCCCAATACTGCTCTTATTGGGCGATAAAATTTGAAGAGAAATGGGCCCATTAATTCGCTTGGGCGCTAAAATTGGCCGACAGTCTGTTCCGCTTTTTTGGAGTTGTTTCAAGACTTGGCGAAACGAAAAATTGGCTTCAGCTGCTCCTTTAGGGAAATAAAGAACAGAAATTGGAACCTTCTGCGCAATGGCTAATAAATCGCCAAAATGGTCTTCATGTGCGTGTGTGATGATCACTTCATCTAAACGTTTGACTCCTTGACTTTTGAGAAAAGGAATCACTGAATATTCCGCTCCTGATCGACTATTTTTCCGTTGCCGCCAAGCTTCTTTGTCAAAAGACAACCGACCACCTGTATCGATCAGTGTATTTTTTCTGTGAAAAGGCGCTTGGATAAACAAACTATCCCCTTGGCCTACATCGATCATTGCAACAATGCCAATTGGCGAAAGGTATTTACTATTTATCAAAACAATTAGTAGTCCGATTGAGAAAAAAATTTTTTTAGACTTGTCTGCTAAATAAATCATTGAAAGTCCGATTAGTAATAACAAACTAATTTGTATCCAAGAATTTAAATAGCCGATGGTCAGCTTCGGATTTAAGTGAACTAGCACCCACTCAAATAAGCCATTCATTGTTAAAAATAGTGGTTCGAGCAAGGCTGCTAAATAACGTGCTGGCATAATAATCACTAGAAAAAAGCTCAACGTCAAAAGCGGTAACAAGAACCGTTCAAAAATTGGTAACAAGAGAAATGTTAAGAAACTTCCTAACAAGGGCCATTCATAAAATGATTGGACTAAAATAGGTAAGGAAGCCACAGCCAATAGGAAAGAGCCTACACAATTTTTAATGAAAGGCGAAGAATAACCGAACAATGTTTGCTCTAAAAACAGCAGAACAAAGGAAAGTAAGTAACTAAATTGTCCACCGACTGATAAAAAGAGGGTTGGCTGAACAATCAAGTGCACTAAGAGAGTTAAACTCCAACAATCGAGGGCCGGAACCTGCCAATTAAACCGTCGATTGAACGTATTGAGGTTTGTTTGTAAAAGCGCCCGCATGACACTGACTGAGAATCCTGTTAAACCAGCATATATCAGTGAAAAAGCGCATTGCCACAAAAAATAACTTTCTTGCGTTCGGCGAGCAATTCTTAGCATTAGCAAGCGAAATAAACGAAGGAAAAAAGAAACATGCATCCCTGACAAACTAAAAAGATGCAAAATGCCTAATGCTGAAAATTTATCGCTTATTTCAGCAAATTCTTCATTACGAAAACCTAAGAGCAACGCATTCATATACATTGCACTAGTCTCAGCAAAATTTTTCTGAATATGTACCATCGCCCACTTCCGCCAGCCGCTAATGATTTCTTTAAACCGCCAAGAAAAAAAGGAACGCTGTTGTCCTATCTCCTCAATGAATAAAATAGCTTCGATTCCTTGATTCTTTAAAAATAGTTGATAATTGAAGCCATTTTTGTTGGTTTGACCTTGGGGCGAGTCTAAAATACCTACAGCGGTTGCCTGAATGGTTGTGGTTAGTTGTTGCCATTGCTGTTTTTCTTTCACACTTTTTAATTGATAAAATACCATCACTTTCTGCCTTTTGCCTTTTACGATCCAATTGGCAGGAAATTTTACTTGATCACCATCGACTTGTATTTCATCTGGCAATATCGTTAGCTGTCCTGACAAGCGGACTTCTTTAGGCAACAAAGAGACTGGCTTTAACCACTGGAAAATCAATATGCCCCCTACTATTAAAAAACTGCACAAAAAACCTCCCAATATAACAGGAAAACTTTTTGTACAGACAATACGGATAACAGTGATAGAAAGAAGAAGAGCTCCTAATAGACTAGGTGCGAAAAAACACCACAGCCCACAACTAGTCAGCAGAGCTATGAAGAACCAATTATTCCTCAGCTGAGGAAGGATTGTCCTCAAGTGTGGCAAATTCTTCTCCCCATTGTAATTCGGCAAAATATTTTGGTACTAAAGTCACTTTTTCAACCGTGGCACCTACTTGTTCAATTAAATTTAGGGCATACTCATCATTACGGTAATCCTTTAAATAATAAATCTTTTTAATCCCTGCTTGTAAAATCATCTTTGTACATTGCAGGCACGGGAAATGTGTCACATAAATTTCTGCCCCTTCTGTAGGGACGCCAAACTTCGCACATTGTAAAATTGCATTCATTTCTGCGTGGATTGTTCGAACGCAATGATTATCAACAACATAGCATCCTTCATCAATACAATGCGTTCCGCCACTGACTGAACCATTGTAACCTCCTGCAATAATTCGTTTGTCGCGAACAATGGTTGCTCCGACAGTTAACCGTGTGCAAGTACTTCTTAATGATAATAAGACGCTTTGTCCCATAAAATATTGGTCCCATGGAATTCGTTCCATAATAAACCTCCTTTATTTTTAATGACTCCTGTGTTCGATTTGCCAAATCATTTAATCTTATTACAAATAGTATGTTATCCGCATCCCATAGTCAAGAATTCTCAGGAATTTTCTGTTAAAAGTTAGCCAGTCACTGTCAACATGTCTTTTAAACGATCTACTGTTTTCTCTCCAATACCGGGAACATTTTTCAGTTCCTCGACGGTTTTAAACGGTCCTTGTTCGTTACGAAATCGAATAATCTCTTGTGCTTTTTTCGCACCGATTCCTGAAATCGTTTGTAGCTCTGCTTCTGTTGCCGTATTAAGGTTGATCTTTTCCTCCTGATTTTGCTGAGCAGATGCTGATTCCTGCAGCGTTTCTAATGACTGTGCCACTGGTTCTCCTTTTTTGGGCACGTAAATAATCATTTGATCTTTTACTTTTTGAGCGTAATTGACCTGGGCAGTATCAGCTTCCTCGCTCACGCCTCCAGCTAAAGCTAAAGCATCCCAAATCCGCTGCTGATTTTTTAGTTGGTAGATTCCTGGTACTTTCACTGCGCCTTTAATATCAACATAGATCATTGTTTCTGCCCTTTCTTTTGTGGCATCTGTGGTGGCCTCTGCCGTAGTGGTCAGACTTGTCTCCTCCCACATTGTGGTGTCTACTCGTGGCTCCTTATTAACCATCAAATAAATGCCCACTAATAGAGTTATCAAAATAACTATAGACGCGCCACTACCTAGCAATAGCCACTTTTTGGGTAACTGTTTCAACCAATCCATCGTTTGTCCTCCCTTCAAAATATAATTACGCATTTTTTAACAAAAAAATGCGCCTGGACCAAAAATCACTAGTAATTTTTGGCCCAGGCACACTTTTATTTTAATTTTTCTAGATAGTTCAAGGCATCTTGAACCGTTTTTACTGGGACAATTTTCATTTTTGTCCCAATTTTTTTCGCAGCTTCTTGTGCTTCTTGATAATTCGATTTGATTTTCGGTTCAACTTTTTTCATTTCTGAAGTTATTTCATCATCGGGTGCAAAGAAAATTTCTGCACCGTTCTCACTGGCTGTTACAACTTTTTTGTCAATACCACCGATTCTACCAACGATTCCTTGACTGTTCATCGTACCTGTTCCAGCAATTTCATGACCTTTACGTAAATCTTTATGACTTAATTGTTCATAGGTCTGCAAAGTAAACATTAACCCAGCCGATGGCCCACCAATATCACCCGCTTCAATAGATACTGGGATAGAAGAATCAATTTCTGTATGATCGGTCAAACCAATACCAATCCCCGCTTTTTTATCTGTTGGCAATTCAATTAATTTGCCGGTCGCTTCTTTTGCTTTGCCATCTTGAATAAATTGAACAGTGACTTTTTGATTCACTTTTTGTGCTTTAATGTAATTCATTAATTCTTCACTGCTTTTAAAAGATTTACCATCCACGCCTGTCACGGTATCGCCAACTTCAATTTTTCCTTTAAAACTTGAGTTGTCTTCCATCGCTAACACATAGACGCCTTTAAATTTCATCTCATATGGAACCTTCGCTAATTTTAAGGCTTGCTCAATTGCGGCGTTTTTTGAGGAATCCATATAGTATTGTTGAATTCGATTATATTCGCTATTACTACTATCTCCCATTAATTCTTTTTTGGACATGACTTCTTGAAAATCCGAAAAGTTTGCTTTTATGGCAGAAAAAATAGTGGCCGAACGAATGCCCACCGTTGTTAAATAAAAAGCACCTGACTGCGTATCTTTTTTTCCATCAACAGTTACAAACTCTTTTAAATTTTCTGTCGTTCCTGGTCCTTCAATATAATAAGGAATTGGGACGATAAACAAACCAATTAGCAGCAATGCCAATACCATTGGAATGAGTGATTTAAACGAAAATTTTTCTGTTTTTTTATTCATTATTTTAGCTCCAGTCATTCTTCTTTTGTTTTAACGCATGATAAATATTGGGAGGAAGATAGTCAGACACATCGCCTCCAAAACGTAAAACTTCTTTTAGTAAACTGGAGCTTACATGTGCATATGGTTCTTCTGCTAATAGAAAAACCGTTTCAATTTCTGGCGCCAGATGTTGATTCATTTTAGCAATGTCTTTCTCGTACTCGTAGTCTTTGACGTTTCTAATGCCACGAATCAAAAAATTAGCCCCTAATGATTTTGCACTTTCCACAGTTAACTGGGTTTCTTGCATGATAACACGCACATTTGGCATTTCTTTAGTTGCTTCTTCAATTAAATATTTTTTCTCTTCTGGCGTAAATAATGTTTGCTTACTTGTATTTATAAAAACGCCAATAATGACTTCGTCAAATAACTTCGCACTGCGTTCAATCAAATTTAAATGACCATTTGTCATCGGATCAAAACTTCCGGGAAATAGAGCAATTTTACGCATCTTACGCCTCCTGACGATAAATCGTTACTTGAGTGATTCCGTAAACGGTTTCTCTTGTTTTTTCTAGTGTACCAATCGTTTCCGGTAATTTGACAGTTTTATCTGTTTCACAAACGATAACGGCTTCGTTTGTTAATAACTGCCGTTCTAACATCTTTTCTAATTGTGAAACAATTTCTTGTTTGGCATAGGGCGGATCCAATAAGACCAAATCAAACTGTAGCTTCTCTTCATAAAACTGTTCTAAGGCACGATTAGCATCCATTTTTCTAACTTCAAATTTTTCTGGTTCTTTTGTAATCGCAATATTTTCTTTAATTACTTTTAGTGCAGCAAAATTCTTTTCAATACAAATACTTTTGTCCATTCCACGAGAAACGGCTTCAATCGCTAACCCGCCACTTCCTGAATATAAATCCAGCGCCATTCCACCATCGAAATATGGACCAATCATATTAAAAATAGATTCTTTTACTTTATCTGTTGTGGGCCTAGTATTGTCGCCATCTAACGCTTTCAAGCGCCGGCCACCATATTCTCCAGAAATAACACGCATTGTTTCGACTCCTTTATCAATCATTCTTTTATAATTCATTATAACAAAAAGAGTGAAAAATGTTTGAAATTTCTCATAACATTTCTCACTCTTTTACATCAGACATTCTCTGCTAAGCGAATCTCTGTAGATAATTCCTCTACTACATAGCCATCGTCTTCTTGTTCTTGATAAGCCGCTTTGGTACCAATTTTTTCAGCAAAATTCATTTCGACATCTGGTCGATACGATTTATCGACGCTACGAACAAAATGTAACTGATTAATTTTTTCCATGTTACTTTCAATATTTTCTTCATTCATGTAAATCACCACATATTTCATTTTTCGTGAAACATAGTGAATCAGTCCATATCGGCGTAACTGTTTTAACGGTTTTAATGTGTATACCCAAACAATTAGGCAACGACGCTCTTGAAGCGTAAATTCTTTTTCTTCTTTAGCTTGCATGGCAGCTTCCTCCACAACCTGAATGTTTCTTTCCTCGTTCAAAGAAAGGATTTCCAGCATCTACTTTAATATCTTCAGAAATTAGTTGCGCAATCTTTAAACCAATTGTATCTAGCAACGTTTGAACGTTTGTCTCAGCAAAACGATAATTTGCAACGATTTCATTTAAATCAAGCGCCCGCTTCGCTTTACGTAGGGCTCGCTGTTTCTCCCGAAAATCGGGTGCATGAATTCCATAAGCCTCTACTCGTTCAAAGGCTGACTTAGCTTCTAAAAATGCTTTTTGTAACTGAGCAACTTCCGCCGAAGCATACATAGCTTTTTTTGTTTCTTTATAGTTTTGAACAGCATCACTTTCTAAAAGTGCTGAAATTAAACATTCTGTTTGATCTTCAATTGCAAATAAATGTTCTGTCACAATCATAACTTTTCACTACTCTCCGTGATTTGCCTATTTTCTGGTCGTTTCTCTAATAAGACTAACACACCTTCATTGGAAAAGGCAACGCCCAATTCTGTCGTTTCTGACTCAGCAAAATAGCTATCATATTGCGGGTCCGAAAACCATGACAAAATAGTAAAGGTACTATCATAAACAGGTTCTTGGAAAATACCTGCTGGTTCTCTCAACGAAAGTTTGCTCGTTTTAACTAATAAAGAAAATTCGTCCTTAGTCAACTGAAAGGGATGAATAGCCGTATGTTCCTCTCTTGTTTGTAACAATTCTGCTTGTCGATTTGCTGACAAAACTGTTGGTGTATGGTTGGCCAGCGTTTGATACAATGTTTGGGCATCTTTTTGACTTTGTGTGGAAACTGAAAAAGCAGCTTGATTTTCTTGCTGTTTAACCAGATTCATGACATAAATCGCTTGGTTACTTTGAACAGGATCGAAGGTCATTGACTGTGTTATATCAACTGGCAAAGGAGAACCTTCATTTAATTGATACGGCATTTCCGTGAGCAACGTTTCTTTATTGACATAATTAACTGCCATTAAACCGCCTGTCCGCTGATTAAAAAATAACACTGCAAAACTGCCATTATCAAAAGCAACCAGTGGTCGATAGTTCATATCTTCTTCCATCAGCTCGACATCGTAAGCTTCATGATGAAAATTAAATGCAAAATTCGAATAAATCGTCATTAAATCAGACAAGTCAGCAAGCTTCATATCTATTTTAAACGGTTCTATCATTTTGTCATTGTTAAAGGCCTTAATTGCGATGACTTTATTTTCTCGAACGTTGACTTCTAAGTAATCATTCATCGTCAAACCGAACGTCCATAATTCATACGTACGACCTGTTTTAATTTTTTCTTTAGGATTGCCAAACTGGCGGATAAAGGTTTCCACATCTTTCCCTATGTATGCTGCGTAGCCAGAAGCTGGCAATTCTTCATGAGGAACAGCGGTGTGAGCGCTGGGTAAGCGCCCACTTTGAGCTGTTTCGGTTGGTTTTTCAGCAGGGAAAAAAACTGGCTCTAAATATCCGATGAGTAGAACTGTTAAAAAAACAGCAGTAAAGGCCCAAAATCGCTTCATTTTTTCCCCTCTCATCTTATTTTTCTTTCACTTCTAATAACAAATCACCTGAGCTGATTGCTTCGCCTTCTTCAACATAAATGTGATCTACCGTGCCCGCAAAACGTGCTTCGATAGTCGTTTCCATTTTCATGGCTTCTGTAATCAGCAACGGCTGACCTTTTTCTACTTTATCGCCACGTTTGACCAATACTTGTAGAACAGAACCAGACATCGTTGCGCCGATTTGTTCTTTATTAGTTGGTTCCGCCTTTTGTTTAACTTGAACAGCTGACTTAATAGAGGCATCTTTAACTAAAACCTCACGACGTTGCCCATTCAAATTGAAGAACAAGACACGGTTTCCGTCAATATCAGGTTCGCCAATTTCATCTAAACGAATAATTAACGTTTTTCCTCGTTCAATTTGAACTTCCAATGTCTCTCCTTGACGAATACCATTAAAGAATGTTGGCGTATCTAATAAGGTTATATCTCCAAAGGTTTCGTATTTTTGACGATACTCTAAAAATACTTGTGGATACATTAAATAACTTAAAACTTCTTCCAATTTAGGTTGATACCCAATTTTTTCGGCTAATTCTTCTTGTACTTTCGCAAAATCAACAGGTGCTGCTAAGTCACCTGGCCGCTCTGTGAAGGCTGGTCGACCTTTTAGAATAATTCGTTGGAGCTCTTTCGGGAACCCACCAACTGGTTGACCTAAATCACCTTGGAAAAAAGTCACAACTGATTCAGGAAAACTTAGTTCTTCACCACGCGCATAAACATCTTGTTCTGTCAGATTATTTTGAACCATGAAGAGTGCCATGTCTCCCACGACTTTTGAAGATGGCGTCACTTTTACAATATCGCCAAACATCAAATTCACTGTGTGATATATTTTTTTGATTTCATCCCAACGGTGCCCTAAGCCTACCGCTTTTGCTTGCTGCTGTAGATTAGAGTATTGCCCACCAGGCATTTCATGCATATAGACTTCTGTTTGCGGGGCATTTAACCCATTTTCAAATGGTTGATAATACATGCGCACATCTTCCCAATAATGATTGATTTTCTGTGCATTATCAATGTTAATAGTTGGCGTCCGTTCACCATTGACTAAAGCATAATATAGACTGTTCATACTTGGCTGGCTAGTTGCGCCACTCATCGCACTCATTGCGACGTCAACAATATCAACGCCCGCTTTAGTAGCTGCTGAATATGTGATGATCCCATTGCCACTAGTGTCGTGAGTGTGGAGATGAATTGGTAAATCCGTGGCTGCCTTTAATTCACTAATTAAACGATAAGCAGCTTGTGGTTTCAATAAGCCAGCCATATCTTTAATCGCAATGATTTGTGCACCTAAATTTTCCAATTCTTTAGCCATATCAAGGTAATATTGAACATTATATTTTGCTCGGGCTGGATCATTGATGTCCCCAGTATAACAAATTGCTGCTTCCGCAATTTTTCCGGTATCCCGAACGACTTGAATACTTTTTTCCATTTGAGGAATCCAGTTTAAGCTATCAAAAATTCGGAAAACATCGACTCCTTGGCGAGCGGATTCTTTAATAAATTCTTCAATAACATTATCAGGATAATTTTGATAGCCTACCGCATTAGATCCTCTGAACAGCATTTGTAAAAGTGTGTTTGGCATCAACTGACGAATTTTTCTTAAACGTTGCCATGGGTCTTCGGTTAAGAAGCGATAGGCAACATCGAACGTAGCGCCACCCCACATTTCACTAGAAAACAGCTCAGGCAGGGCTGCATCAGTTAGACCAGCAATTGCTTTAAAATCTTGTGTTCTCACACGAGTAGCTAATAAACTTTGGTGCGCATCACGGAACGTGGTATCTGTCATTAACACACTTTCTTGATTCTTAACCCAATCGATGACGGCGGTTGCTCCTTGAGCGTCTAGAATATTTTTAGCTGTGATCACTTTTTCTGGAACTTCAATATCTGTCGGCACGCGCGGGGCTTCAAAATATTTTTTCTCCGTTCGTTCAATGCCAGGGAACCCATTGACCGTTACTTCTCCAATGTATTTCATCGTTTTATTGCCACGATCGCGCATACGAGGAAATTCAAATAATTCAGGTGTATTATCAATAAAGGTTGTTTTGGCTTCGCCAGATTGAAACGCTGGATAGCTCACAACATTTTGTAAAAACGGAATATTTGTTTTCACGCCACGAATCCGAAATTCTTTTAAGCAGCGTTGCATTTTACTGATTGCCTGTTCAAAAGAGAAACCATGCGTACAGACTTTAACCAATAAAGAATCAAAGTAAGGCGTCACAGCGTAGCCAGAATAAGCATTTCCTACATCTAAACGCACACCAAAACCACCTGGTGAACGATACGTATCAATTTTCCCTGTATCTGGCATAAATTGGTTCAGGGGATCTTCAGTCGTAATCCGACATTGAATAGCCGCGCCTTTTAATGTCAATTCGTTTTGTTTTGGCAAATGCATATCTTTATGCAAATCAAGCCCTTGCGCAATTTGTAATTGAGAGATCACAATATCAATATCTGTAATCATTTCTGTGATAGTATGTTCTACCTGAACACGAGGATTCACTTCAATAAAATAAAACTGATCCCCTTCTACTAAAAACTCAACCGTTCCCGCATTCACGTAGCCGACATGCGCCATTAACTGCACAGCAGCCGAACAAATGGCTGCTCGTTGTTCTTCATTCATTGATACACATGGTGCGACTTCTACCACTTTTTGGTGGCGCCGTTGAACGGAACAATCACGTTCAAATAAATGCAAGACATTCCCATGATGATCGCCTAAAATTTGTACTTCGATATGTTTAGGATTAGAAATATACTTTTCAACATAAACCTCGTCAGAACCAAAGGCTGCTTTCGCTTCACTTTTGGCTCTCTCGTAACCTTCTCGTGCTTCTTTGGCATCGTGGGCAACCCGCATCCCGCGACCGCCGCCACCTAAAGCAGCTTTAATCATGATAGGAAAGCCATGCGTTTCACCAAAAGCTACGACCTCTTCCACCGTTGCTACTGGCCCGTCTGAGCCTGGAATCGAAGCAATCCCCGCAGCTACAGCTGCTTCTTTCGCTTTAATTTTATCGCCAAAAATATCTAAATGATGTGTTTTAGGTCCAACAAAAATGATTCCTTCTTCTTCACAACGTTCGGCGAAGCGTAAGTTCTCTGATAAAAAGCCATAACCAGGATGAATGGCATCTGCTCCCGATTTTTTGGCAATTTGGATAATATTTTCAATGTCTAAATAGGCTTCAATTGGTTTTTTCCCTTTACCAACTAAATACGCTTCATCTGCTTTGAAACGATGAACAGAATACTCATCTTCTGCAGCATAAATCGCTACTGTCTGGATATCTAATTCTGTACAAGCTCTAAAAATTCGAATCGCAATTTCGCCACGATTGGCAACTAATACCTTTTTCATAACGTCACTCCTACCATCAATTTCCTTCAAATTTATTGGTTCTGTTCTAAAGATAAATAGTACTCATTTTCTAATTTCTGACGTGTTTCATCTGCACTGATATTCAGGACAAAGGCCACAGCAATCGAAATAATCAGCAAACTATTCCCACCTTGACTCAAGAACGGGAAAGTAATTCCTGTTAATGGAATAATCCCAGTAATCCCACCAACATTAATAAAGACTTGAATTAATAACATTGTACCAATTCCAATACACATTAGTGAATTAAAAGGTTTCTTCGAGCGTACACCGACTAAAATAATTCGCGCAATCATAAACATCAACAATCCTAAAATCGCTAGACCGCCGATAATGCCTAACTCTTCTAAAGTAATCGCAAAGATAAAGTCCGTATGTGCTTCTGGTAAAAAGCCTTTTTTCTGAACACTATTCCCTAGACCTTTGCCAAACCAGCCGCCATTACTGATTGCATAATAAGAATTAGCTAACTGATGGCCTAAGTTCCGTTCATCTAAAAATGGATTTTTAAAAACAGCAAAACGATTATAAATATATTGATAACGCGCTGGGAAAATTTTTCCTTTAGACATAATTAATAACTGAATAGCCGTGATACTACCTAAAATGCCCAAGCCACCGACCAAGTAGGTATACATATAATTAATCCCACTTGCTAAAACCATCACGATGGTAATTAATGTTAGAATGGCCGCATTCCCGAAGTCAGGCTGGATTGCAACTAGAGCAATTAATACAAAAACGAGCATCAACGGGCGCCCGGCAGCTTGTTTAAATTGATCCATGCCTCCATTAATTGTCTTTTGTCGCCGTGCTAAAATATAAGACAGATACCAGACAACCATGATTTTTAAATACTCAGCTGGTTGCATCGAAAACCCACCAATCTCAATCCAACCACGTGCGCCGTTAATTTCTTTCCCGATACCAGGAATCCGAACGGCTAAAACCATAACCGTAATTACTGCAATGGCAAACATGATAAAACTTCGATTCTGGAAAACGGATGTTTTCATCTTATAAATAAAAAACATTGCAACTAACCCTACTACCCAAAAGGCAACCTGGTTAATAACGAATGACGTAGGTGAAAAACCTTTCATTACTTGTAATGCGGATGTGGAACTATATACCATAATCAATCCCACGATACTTAAAATTAAATATGGAATAAAAATACTATAGTCTAGCAAATGCCGTTTCTTTACTTTGTTTGGCAAAGCTTAACCCTCCTTGCCAATCTCGTTTTTTTCTTGTGTTTCTTCATAAACATCTGTATATAATTGATTCAATTCGCGTTCTAAATCACTTAGTAAGCGATGTCCTTCATCATTAGTTAAAATCCCCAAACGGGTCGCATAGGTCACTTGTCTTGAAAAACCATACATTTGTGTATCCACCACTTCTTCAAATGCTTTACATTGAGAAATGCACAAACTGTTTTTTTGATTACGAATAAGCATTTTAATGCGTTCTGCATCGTCTTCTAATAATTGAATGGCAAATTTCTTTGAAATTCCTTCGTCCATTTGTACAGAACCTCCCTATCTTAATTAAATAATTATAACATAATTCTCAGTTAGATACATGATGATTTCAGAAAATTTCCTTTAAGAAATTTTCTAAAACCAAGCGATATATTAAGTAAGAAATCTCTTTATATAACAAGCTTATTTTATCAATACAACAACAAATACATTAAAAGACTTTTTTCTTATTTTCTGCTTTTAATTTTAAATAAAATAACAAACTATATCATTTTTTTGTCTCTTGATATTCTTTAATTACTTCTAAAAAGGCGGTGCCATATTTATCTAATTTATTTTGGCCGACCCCTTTTATTTGCAATAATTGAATCGTTGTTTGCGGTAATTTTTCACACATTTCTTTAAGTGTACTATCGGAAAAGACTACATATGGCGGCACGCCTGCCTCTTGAGCCATGTCCATACGTAATTCGCGCAATCGCTCAAACAAGGCATCATCCACTGCTACTTTTCGAACTTTTTGGTCTTCTTTTCGGAAGACTTTCCGTTCCCCTAAAAGCACCTGAACACCTTCTGTCGAGACTGATAACAACGGAAATTGCCCATCAGAAGGAATTAAATAACGTTCTGCTGTCAAATAATCAATCAGCTGTGTGACTTCTTTTTGCGTGCGACCTTTCATTAGTCCGTATGTTGGCAAACGATCAAAATGCCATTGATCAATTTTTTGATCTTTTGAACCAGTCAAGACTTTACCAACTAAGCCCTTACCGAAACGTTCTCCCATACGTTTTACACAAGACAAGACTTTTTGGGCATCGACCGTAATATCGACTAATTCTCGATTATCCAGACAATTCGAGCAGCGACCGCAGTCCGTCCCTTCTTCACCAAAATAGCGTAAAATATATTTTTGTAAACACATTTGTGCATTCGCATATTGTGACATTTCCCGTAATTTCAAGTACTCTTTCTGCTTATAATCAATGGTCATTTCAGATTGTTCAATAAAGTATTGTTGAATTTGCAAGTCTTGTGGAGCAAACATTAACACAGCATCACTAGGTAGACCGTCACGACCAGCTCGGCCCGCTTCTTGGTAATAAGATTCAATATTTCCTGGTACTTGTGCGTGAATGACAAAACGAACATTACTCTTATTAATCCCCATACCAAAGGCATTTGTTGCTACCATCACTTGCACTTGATCATACAAGAACGCTTCTTGATTTTCACTACGTAACTGTTCACTCATGCCCCCATGATACATCCCAGCTGCAATTTTTTTACTTTCTAATAAATGATAAATTCGTTCAACTTCCTTCCGCGTGCTTGCATAAATAATACCTGATTGTCCAGTATTCATCTTTAAATATTCCAAAAGAAAAACGTCTCTATTTTGATCTTTCACGACTTGAAAAGATAAATTTTCTCGAGCGAATCCTGTTTTGATTTCATTTTCTGATGGAATTCTTAATTGCTTGACAATATCCTCCGCTACTTGTGGCGTTGCTGTTGCTGTTAGTGCAATCACAGTTGGTTGCTGTTGAAATTGATCGATAATCTCTGCTAAACGCAAATAGCTTGGACGAAAATCATGCCCCCATTGTGAAATACAGTGTGCCTCATCTACTGCCAATAAATCAATCGGTACATGTGTCAGCATCTGTTGAAAATCATAAGATTCTAATCGCTCTGGCGCAACATACAATAGCTTGACTTCTTTGTTAACCGCTAATTGAATACGATGATTCATTTCTTGATAGGAAATGGTACTATTGATATATGTAGCTGGAATCCCCATTAAATTCAGGGCATCTACTTGATCTTTCATTAAAGAAATTAATGGTGAAATCACCAATGTTAAATTATCCAGAAGTAAGGCTGGCAACTGATAACAAATCGATTTGCCTCCACCTGTTGGCATAATGCCTAAGACATTTTCTTGTCGCAATACATGACGAATAATCGTTTCTTGTCCTGGCCGAAAATCATCATAGCCAAATGTATCTTTTAATAATTCTTGTAATGCACTCATTTATTGCGCTCCAATCTTTGTTCTACACGTCATTTTAACACGCTAATCTAACAGGAACAAGGTGTGTTAAAACAAGACACAATCGTGAAACACCAATTAACGTGAAACATCAAAAAGAATGAAAAATTGTGAAAGCTTGCTATCAAAAGCTTTCAAAAATAACGACATTTGCTTGTTGTGGATAACGAGTAGTTATCCACACATAAAAAATATCCTTATCTTAAAAAAACGCATTAATCCGTTTTTTTCATAAAAAAAACCAACTATTTTCGTAGTAAAACGAGCATAGTTGGTTTAAATGTTTATTTGTCGAAAAATTATTCAGCTTTTTTCTTTTTCTTGCTTGCTTTTTCGCGTTCGTTTTTGTTAAGAATTTGTTTTCTTAAACGGATGCTTTCTGGTGTTACTTCACAGTATTCATCTTCATTCAAGAATTCTAATGATTCTTCTAACGTTAATTTTTTCGGTTTTTTGATGACTGATGTTTGGTCTTTCGTTGCCGAACGAACGTTAGTCATTTGTTTAGCTTTTGTGATGTTCACAGTTAAATCGTTGTCGCGGTTGTTTTCCCCAACAATCATTCCTTCGTAAACTTCTGTCGTTGGTTCAACGAAAACTGTACCACGTTCTTCAATACTCATGATTGAGTAAGTCGTTGCTTTACCAGTATCGATTGAAACTAGTGCACCTTGATGACGGCCACCAATCGTTCCTTGAATCATTGGTAAGTATTGATCGAAGGTGTGGTTCATAATACCATAACCACGAGTCATTGATAAGAATTCTGTTGAATAACCAATTAAGCCACGAGCTGGTGCTAAGAAGATTAAACGCATTTGTCCGTTACCGGCATTAATCATATCTTGCATTTCGCCTTTACGTAAACTTAGGGATTCAATCACGCTACCCATGTATTCTTCAGGTGTGTCAATTTGAACACGTTCAAATGGTTCACATTTAACCCCATCAATTTCACGTTCAATAACTTCTGGACGAGAAACTTGTAATTCATAGCCTTCACGACGCATGTTTTCAATTAAAATTGATAAATGCAATTCGCCACGGCCTGATACAGTCCAAGAATCTGGGCCAATTGGATCAACACGTAAAGATACGTCTGTTTGTAATTCAGCCATTAAACGTTCTTCGATTTTACGAGCGGTGATGTATTTTCCTTCACGTCCCGCAAATGGAGAATTGTTAACTAAGAAAGTCATTTGTAAGGTTGGCTCATCAATGTGTAGAATTGGTAATGCTTCTTGATTGTGAACATCTACAACTGTTTCCCCAACGAAAATGTCTTCCATTCCAGAAACGGCAATTAAATCGCCCGCTTTTGCTTCATCAATTTCCACACGTTGTAGGCCAAAGAAACCTAAAATTTTCGTTACACGGAAATTTTTCACGCTGCCATCTAATTTCATCAACGCAACTTGGTCGCCGACTTTCATTGTGCCACGGAACACACGGCCAATCCCAATACGTCCAACGTAATCGTTGTAGTCTAGTAATGAGACTTGGAATTGAAGTGGTTCGTCTGAATTATCAACTGGAGCTGGCACATGTTCAATAATTTTATCAAAAATTGGGGCCATTGTTGGCTCTTGATCTGCTGGATCATCTGATTCACTTGAAGTTCCGTTTAAAGCAGAAGCATAAACAACTGGGAAATCTAATTGATCGTCGTCTGCGCCTAATTCGATGAATAACTCTAAAACTTCATCTACTACGTGTTCAGGACGAGCAGAAGGTTTGTCAATTTTGTTAACAACCACGATTGGTGTTACTTTTTGTTCTAATGCTTTTTTCAATACGAAACGTGTTTGAGGCATTGTTCCTTCATACGCATCGACAACTAAAACAACACCGTCTACCATTTTCATGATACGTTCTACTTCACCACCGAAGTCCGCGTGTCCTGGTGTATCTAGAATGTTGATACGTGTACCGTTATAATCTACGGCTGTATTTTTTGCTAAGATAGTAATTCCACGTTCACTTTCAAGTGCATTGGAATCCATTGCACGTTCTTGTAATTGTGTGTGTCCATCTAAAGTGTCAGATTGTTTTAAAAGTTCATCTACTAAGGTTGTTTTACCATGGTCAACGTGGGCGATAATTGCCACGTTACGAATATCATCTCTGTATTTCAATTTAATTGCTCCTTATCTATATACGCTTATGTTACTTAAGTCCATAAAAGCCGACTGCTTATTATAGCAAACTTTTTTCATTAAAAAAAGGCTTTCGCCTGCAAAAATAATGAAAGTTTTAGAAATTATTCGGCTTTTTCTGAAAACAAGGACATTTTTTTACAAATCTTTCTCTTTTAAAAGAGGAAGAGCCTTACCTTTCAGCAACGCTCTTCTTTGATTATTCCGATTCATTTAAATACCGGGTAAATACTTCATCATAGGTTTCAGGAGTTGCTGCAATAAAGTATTCACGACCCGCAAAAGTTAATGGTTTTCCTGTAATACCAGAGTATTTAAACCCAAATTCTTCCAAAAGTACTAAGCCTGCTGCATAATCCCAAGGACTTAGATTAGATAAATAGCCATGATGGTTGCCTTTTAACATAGCAATAATTTCCAAACCTGCACAACCGCTAATACGCACGCTCATGCTTGCTTGTCCGATTTCCGTTGCGTGATGAATATTTTTTCCATGCATGTAAGCATTCATGCCCCATAATCCATCTGCCAAGGCTTTCATAGTAGGCGCTTTTAATAATTGATTATTCCGATAAACGCCAAGCCCTTTGCCGCCCCAATAAAGTTCTTCTCGCATCACATCATAGATAAAACCTAATTTACCAATGCCGTCTTCATAAACAGCTAACATAATACAAAAATTTTCTCTTTCCATCACGAAATTCATTGTGCCATCAATCGGATCGATGATCCACACGCGACCAGCAAAACTTTTTAAGGTGTTGTAGCCTTTTTCTTCCCCTAAAATTTGATCTTCGGGAAAATTTGTTTGAATTTTATTCATTAAAAATTCTTGAGTTTGTTCATCCATATTTGTCACTAAATCGGTGCGGCCATTTTTCTGTTGAACGGTTAACTCTGATTCCAAGTTCATTCGAATCACATCGGCTGCTTCAAAAAGCCAACTTTGAATTGTTTGAACAAATTTTTGCGTTTCAGTCATCTAATCATCCCCCAGCTTTAATTTACCGCTTCCCTGTTTTTTAGCTTGTTGAAGCGTACGATATAACGAATATCCTGAAGCATTTTCAAATTCACGACCTAAGCGTTTTTCTTCGCCGATACTTTTAACGACCGTTTTAAATTGTTGATAAGTTGTTAAAAATTTGTCAACAGGTAAGCCTGTTTCGTTGGCTTGCTCAACTGCTGTCCACATATTAGTGACAATCACCATTTCCTCTGTCGTCCAATCTAAATCTAATGGATATTGATAGTCTTTCATGTCTTCACCTCATCTTCTCTAGTTTAGCATATTTTCGTAAAAAAACATCTTATTTACGTCGATTTTTTAATGCGTTAAAGAGAGGATATTCTGCTGTTCCTTTGCGATACAAACTTTGTTGTGAAGCATAAATACCGCTATTTCCTGAACACATAAAACTGATTAAGCAGACCATGAAAAAATAGACCGCCGCTTCACTACCAAATAGTTCAATGCCCATAATGAAGCAAGCAATCGGCGTATTCGTGGCGCCAGAAAAAACACCAATAAATCCTAAACCTGCTAAAAAAGGAATTGACAGATGTAACAAAGGGGCCAAAGAACTCCCTAACGTAGCCCCAATTTCAAACAATGGCGTCACTTCTCCTCCTTGGAATCCGGCACCCAAGGATAACACCGTAAAGAATAATTTCCCAACAAAATCAAAAGGCTGCGCATTGCCTGCAAAAGCATCTTCTAGTAAAGGTAAACTCAAGCCTAAATAACGTTGGTTGTTTAAGACGAGCACAAACAGAACGACAATGGACGCCCCAAGAAACGCACGAAGGTAGACATTAGCAAACCAATTTGCGTAGGTCTTTTTTAAAAAGACAATGGAACGACTAAAAACCCAACCTGCTAAGCCAAAACAAATCGATGCCAAAAATAATTTTACGAATAGATCAACCGACCAAGTCGGAATTTTGCCCATCGGATAATGCGTATGCGTTACACCAAAACTTTCAGTCACAAAATTAGCAAATAAGCCTGCAAAAAAACTTGGGAAAAGTGCCTCTGCACGAACTTTTCCAATCGCCAAAACTTCTAATCCGAAAACCGTTCCCGCTAATGGTGTGCCAAAAACAGAACTAAAACCTGCACTAATTCCGCTAATAATAATTACTTGTCGTTCCAAAGCGGACAGTTTAAAGACTTTTCCTACAGCATTTGCGATTGCGCCCCCCATTTGCACCGCCGTCCCTTCACGACCAACAGAACCACCAAATAAGTGCGTAGTAATCGTGCCAAACAATGTTAAAGGAATTAAGCGCAAGGGAATATCTTCTTCCCCGCCATTGCCTTGTTCAATCACTAAGTTATTTCCTCGGCTAGCATTTTTCCCAAAACGCGTATAGAAATACGTAAAAACAACACCGCTAATGGGGAGAATAAAGAGTAACCAAGGATTTGCTAAACGAACATCTGTTACATAGGTGAGACTCTTTAAGAAAAAGGCGGATAACGCCCCCATAAATAAACCAATAATTGCGGTAATGAGCAACCATTTTGCCATATAACCGCCGATTGATAGTAGTTGCTTTGTTTCTTTTTTCACTTTACATGCTCCTTTACAATTTTCTTATCGCCAATCCTAGCGTACAGAAAAAGCCTACCAAAGGGTACACTTCTCCCGTTTGGTAGGCGTCATTAATTTATTCGTCCGATAAATAGTTCGTGGTGAACACCATCACCATGTTGCTATTAAACTATTAAAAATAATACCACGCAACTCTGGAAAGTGCAATAAAAAATCAATTGCGTTCCGTTTTTATCCACGTGCTATTCCCTTTAATAAACCGATAATAAGCCATTACCACACTAACGAATAAAATTAAGTACATGTAGGAAATAGTAAAAGGTAAACTAATTAACCCCACTTTTGCCGGTACTTCTAATTGAAAATTTTTCAACTCGCGATAATAGTTGATTGTAAAAAAAATGCCGAAAACTAGCGAAATACTGACAGCCAAAGCAAAACTAATACCTAGAGATAACGAAAAACCTAACCTATACAAGTGTTGCAGTTGAAGCCCAGTTAAAACAAAAACGAGGATTCCTGCGACGAGATTAATAAAGGGTTGCGCTAAAAAATAATAGATGCCGCACTTCTGCCTTAGCGTTAATGACTTTGATTTAATCACCCTGGGTAAATACGCTAGACAATCTAAATTCCCTTGAACCCAACGGCTTCGTTGCCGAATAAAACGTTTCACATCTCTCAGTGCTTCTTGAGCCATAAAGGCCTCGTCAATATAAGCAATCGATAACTCTTTCAGCATTAATTTAATGGTTAACTCATAGTCATCCAATAAAGCATTTCCCCAAGGCTGATAGCCTAAGTGTTCGGTAATCATTGATAACCGAAAAAACTGACCATTGCCACCAAGTCCAATGGTTTTTGTTGCTCGACGCGCCTTTTGAATAAAATTATTAATCGTAAAAAACTCAACATCTTGTGCAATAAACATAAAACTTGTAACATCTTTCATTTTGATTCTTGTTTGCGCAGCACAGACTGTTGTATCTGCGAAAACAGCAGTTAGTTCATTGATAATATTCTCACTAAAAAAACCATCTGCATCCACTACTCCCACCAATATTTGATTTCGTGAGTAGTCTTTTTTTTCTGCATCTGCTAATACAATTTGGAAAGCATGGTTCAAAGCGGCGCCTTTGCCTTGTTGCGCATTAGGAAATTGACGAGACAGAACTTGGATTGGACCAGCAATACTGTCCATCATTGCTTTGGTTTGGTCCGTTGATCCATCATCAATCGCAATTATTTTTTTCTTAATTGGTAAAGCAACCAGTTTTTTTAATGTTTCTCCGATGACTTTCTCCTCGTTTACACACGGTACAAGAAAGTAGCAGAAAAATTCTTCTGCTACTTCGACTTCTCTTCTTGTTTTTTTTCTTGTTCGAAAACTGAGAAATAAACTTGTAAATAAATAGGTTAAGAAAATGAACATAATTACTTTGTATAACTGATACAAATAAATCATGTAATTTGTCCTCTTTTCAAAAAATAACGATATAGAATGTAGGCAGTGACAATTGAAACTAGAATAACACCAATTAAATCAGTCACGAAAAGGGCGCCCGTTGAAATTACCCCAAGTTTCGGTAAAGCGGATTGACTCATTAGATACTCCTTTCTCTCTATTTGTTTTTTACCAACACACCACCACGATAACCATGACACATCCCCCATAATAATATCTTGGCGGATTATAGTACACAGGTGGATTATAGTTAGTGATGGGTGGCACATAGGGCCAAACTGTTGGTGGCGGTGGATTATAAACTGGTATTCTGCGATTTTCTCGAACAATTGCAATTGTTTGCCCCGCATGATTTTGCATCAGACTGACACGTGTTGGCGTAGTATTTCGTGAATAACCAGCTGGCGCTTGAACTTCTCTAATTTCATACACTCGGTTTACGGATAGTCCACTGATAGTAACTGTACCATCTCCCCCAGTTGTCACTCTTTGTGTATAGCCGTTAGTTGTATCTTTCCATTCAAAAACAGCGCCTGCTAAACGTACTTTTGTTTCAACATCTTGTTTAATAATTTTAATAGCACCATAGTTTGCTTTATTGTTTAACACTAACGTATACGTTTTTGCGCCTTGGCCTCGTAAGTCAATCCGATGGACCCTACTATCCAACGCATACCCAGTTGGCGCTTGAATCTCGGTGATTTCATAAATACGATCTGACGATAATCCTGGAATCAGTACTTCACCATTTCCATTTGCTGTAAATGTTGCCGTATAGTTATTGGTGGTATCGCGGAATCTAAATTTTGCGCCTGCTAAACGTTGTTTTGTATCCGTATCTTGCTTAATAATTTTGATAGCGCCCTGTTGTGATGTATTATTCAAGACTAGTGTATAGGTTTTACCACCTTGTCCACGTAAATCAACTTTATGAACACGTCTATCTATGGTATAGCCGTTTGGTGCTTTAATTTCTGTGATCTCATAGATACGATCACCGGCTAATCCAGTAATCAGTACTTCACCGTTCCTATTCGCTGTAAACGTTGCAGTATAATTATTGGTTGTGTCTCGGAATTTAAATTGTGCGCCTGCTAAACGTTGTTTCGTATATCCATCTTGCTTAATAATTTTGATGGCACTTTTTTGTGCTTGATTATTTAAGACTAATGTATAGGTTTTACCACCTTGTCCACGTAAATCAACTTTATGAACACGTCTATCTATGATATAGCCATTCGGCGCTTTGATTTCTGTAATCTCATAGATACGATCACCGGCTAATCCAGTAATCAGTACTTCACCGTTCCTATTCGCTGTAAACGTTGCAGTATAATTATTGGTTGTGTCTCGGAATTTAAATTGTGCGCCTGCTAAACGTTGTTTCGTATATCCATCTTGCTTAACAATTTTGATGGCGCCTTTTTGTGCTTGATTATTTTTGGTAAACGTGTAGGTTTTGCCAGCATAATTCGAAGGTAAAAGAACTCTATGCACCGTTTTGTCAAGTATATAACCATTTGGTGCTTTTATTTCTGTAATTTCATAAATCCGGTTGACGGAAAAATTATACAAAGTTGCTTCACCATTAGCATTAGCAGTTACTACGCCTGTATTCCCGTTCACTGTGTCACGCCATCTAAATTGTGCACCTGCTAAACGTTGTTTTGAATAACTATCTTGTTTAATTAATTTTAAATTGCCACGTAGCGCAACATTTTCAATGGTATAATAACCAATCTTGTCAGCAAAATTAGTCGTTAGGGTAACTCGGTAAGTCTTGTTATTTAAGATATAGCCGTTTGGTGCTTTAATTTCTGTAATTTCGTATACACGATTGACTGGCAAATTCGTTATCAGGGCTTGTCCGTTTTTGTCAGCTACAACTGTTCCTTCTTTTCCTGTCACCGTATCACGCCATTTGAACTCTGCACCTGCTAGACGTTTTCTTGAATCTTTGTCTACTTTGATTATTGCTAGACTACCTTCTTGCGCTGTATTTTCAATGGTATAATAACCAATTTTATCTGCAAAATTAGTCGTTAGGGTAACTCGGTAAGTCTTGTTATTTAAGATATAGCCGTTTGGTGCTTTAATTTCCGTAATTTCGTATACACGATTGACTGGCAAATCTGTTATCAGTGCTTGTCCATTTTTGTCGGCTACAACTGTTCCTTCTTTTCCCGTCACCGTATCACGCCATTTGAACTCTGCACCTGCTAGACGTTTTCTTGAATCTTTGTCTACTTTGATTATTGCTAGACTACCTTTTTGCGCTGTATTTTCAATGATTACTGTCACTACTTTATTTGCCTGTGCAGTTGTTAAAGTGACTTTATGCACGGTTTTGTCTAGTACATAACCTGTGGGTGCTTTCGTTTCTGTGATTTCATACGTACGATTGACGGATAAGTTGGGAATTGTGACCGTTCCATCGGTTCCAACTGTCACTGTTCCTGTTTTTCCTGTCACCGTATCTTTCCACTGAAATTCTGCGCCTGTTAAACGTTTTTTACTGTCTTTGTCTTGTTTAACAATTTTGATAGACCCTTTTTGCGCTACATTGTCAACAGTTACAGTCACTACTTTATTGGCTTGTGCAGTTGTTAAAGTGACTTTATGCACGGTTTTGTCTAGTACATAACCTGTGGGTGCTTTCGTTTCTGTGATTTCATACGTACGATTGACTGCTAAATTGGGAATTGTGATGGTTCCATCGATTCCAACTGTCACTGTTCCTGTTTTTCCTGTCACCGTATCTTTCCACTGAAATTCTGCGCCTGTTAAACGTTTTTTACTGTCTTTATCTTGTTTAACAATTTTGATGGAACCAATTTGTACTTGCTGCTTATTCTTCACCCGATATGTTAAAGTGTAGTCGGCTTTTCCAGCAAATGAAATAGGATGTTTAGTATCGTCTAATTCATAGCCATTAGGTGCCTTCGTTTCAACTAAATAATATTCTCCATCAGGTGATAAATTTGAAAATAACAGCTCGCCATTTTCATTCGTGACACCTTTTTCTATTAGATTATTTTTTTGGTCATACAACGAAAATTCAGCACCCGCTAAACGCTTCGCCTCATTATTTTCATCTACTTTTTCTACTTTTAATTGATTTTCTAAACGTGTATTTTCTTTTTTCAGACGAATCGTCTGAGTTTGGCCTGATTTAATTTCAAATGATACTGGCGTTGCATCTAATTTATAGCCGGGTGGTGCTTTAACCTCAATTAATTCATATTGATCAGGTTCTAAACCAGCTAAACGGATTTGTCCAGATTGATTGGTCCTTAAATTCTCTTGAATAACTTGTTGTGTTTTTTTATTCACAAGTTTGAAAATAGCGCCTTGCAGAACTTCAGCTGTCTCTGCGTCTATTTTTTCTAAAATAACACCACCTTGACCTGTTCCTCCACTATTTTCATCCGCAGTGATATAAGCGATGTCTTCATCTTCCCAAGCATCGAATCCCTCATTAGAAATACGCATATAGGTGTAATTTGATAGTAAGGCATCACTTGGAATATTTTCATTTGGAATTGTTTCTAAATAAATATAATAGGCGTTTTTGTTAGAAAGATAACTGCCCGTAGCCGTTGGTATTCCTTCAAATTTCTCCGCTTCATAATTAAGTCCGCTTTTAGAAGCATGTTTTTGGAAAAATTGACTAGCATCGTAACTGTATTCATCATGCTCTAAATTCCGAATCATTTCACCATTTACTTCTAAAATAGGCTGCTTGGTGAGATACGCGGCAATACTGTCAACAGCTAAAGTTTGGTTTGGACCTACATTATCTAAAAATTTAAAGGTTGTTTTTTCTGAACCTGAAAGTCCTGCTTGATTATAGTTAAAGTAAATGACCCAGGCAACTCTTCCTTCTGGCGTAAAACCTAAAGGAACTTTCCGAACGAGCTCAGTTTCTGGAACTTTCTCAACATATTGCCCAATGTTAATCATTGCAACTTTTTGTGAATCTCCAAAAGTAAAAGTCACTTTATCTTCAAAATTTTCTGACAAATTTTGGTTATATCGTAATTTTAATTCTAAATCAGCTGAATAGTCTACAATATTTTGCAACGCTTTAATCGTCCAAGTTCCATCATCATTTGGAGTCACTCGAAGCCCATCACTGATTTCAAAAGGTGTCATTGAATAGGAATATTTTTCGCTATCCATTCTTAATGTAATCGTCTCTCCAATTGCTAATTCGGAAATTGATAACGCCAAGGAAACAGTTGCCCAATCTTTTGTCGCAACAATTTCCGTCTTATTTTCTGGATACTCCACAGATACAGACCGAATTTGCGGTCCACTTTCATTATCTATCGCATAAGAAATAATACTTGTATTAGATCCTAAAATAATAAAAATAATTAAACAAAGCGAAAATAACTTATTAATAATTTTTTTCATTCATCACAATCCTTTCAACATCAATATGTGTCTTTTTAGACACTAATTCACTAAAAAAAATAGTCATAATTTCTTCATTCTTCAAATCCAACAACTGTGAAATCAATTTAATATCCGCTGCTTTGAAAACAACTTCTCCTTTTAATTTTTTGTAAATCGTTGAAGCGGATACGGGCTGCCCGTATGCAGTCATTTCATTTGCCAACCATTCAACATTTTTTCCTTTCATTCTCAATTTTGAGTGAATTAAATTTGATTCCATTTTACTCTCCCCCTTTTCCACTCTTCGTGTCTAATAAGACACAGAAATTATATCATTTTGTGAAAAAAACGTCAATATCATTAAAATCAAATAACTTTTTTGTTATATTTGTTATATCTACTTTCAAAAAAACATGTTTCTTTTGCGACACTTTTTGTGCTAGAATGTTTTTACGGAGGTGGTTTTTTTGAAAGAAAATTTTTTGAAGCAAAAACGGATGGAGAAAAATCTTACATTAGAACAAGTTGGAAATTTTGTTGGTGTTGGAAAAAGTACCGTCAGGAAATGGGAAACTGGAATGATTGAAAATATGGGGAGGGATAAAATTGTCGCCTTATCTAAAGTTTTAGATGTATCACCTCTTGAAATCTTAGGTATTCCTGAAACGGAAGAAACGCCACTTGTTGTCCCGACCAATATTATGAATGTTTACAAACAATTGACAACTGAAAATCAAGAAGCAGTCTATCGATATGCTCAAAAGAAATTAACAGAACAAAATTACTTTTAATATTTATTTTAAATAGATGAATGTTAGACTTTTTAGTCAACGTCAAACAAAAAAAGCTTATCCTTCCGGATAAGCTTTTTTTAGATTGACTGTTGGCCAAAATACTGACGCCATTTGGTTTTCATGGCTGTCGTCATCGGCAACGCTGCTTCTTTGACAGCACAATATTTGTCAACAAAGGTTACAATGTAACTTTCTTTGTATTTTGGTGGTGCAATAGTTGCGCCCCACATATGTTTAATAATAATGTCTCGTTCTAAATCAGACAACTCTGTAATTTTTTCAGCATTTTTGGCTGCAATTCGTGGATGAACATAGGCATGAGAGCCTTCGTCAAACTTTGTTGTGCGCCAATCATAGTAAAACAAATCATGCAATAAACCAGCACGAGCTGTTGCACGAGCATTGCCGTTCCAACGCTTTGCTAATTTATAGCTATGATAGGAAACACTAATTGAATGTTCTAAACGAGTTGAATGCATATGTTGTGTGTATTCTGCTAATTTTTGGACTTCTTCGGTTGCTAATAAATCTTCTACATAAGAAAGATATTCTTCGTCTTCACGCCATTTTTCTGTCATATAATTGGGTGCCACCTTTTCTAATCCTTTTATAACTTGACTCGAGTATAGCACCCCAGCTATTTAATTACTATGAATTTCTCAATCTGTAACTTAACTTTAATATTTGCTTAATAAGTTTAGCGTTCAACGCAGTAAAATTTTCACAAAAACTTCTACATTTCTTCTGGTGCATGTAATCCTAGTAAACGTAAATCTTCTTTTAAAACAGTAGCTACTGCATAAACTAACGCTAAGCGTGCCTCTTTTTGAGCATCTTCATCCAAAATCCGAACATGGGCATAATATTTATTGAACGCTTGTGCTAAATGAATGCTATGTTTCGCAATAACAGATGGTTCATATTTTTCAGCAGCTTGCATCACAGTTTCAGGGAATTTTTGTAACAACTTCACGACTTCCCAGCTATCCTTGTCATTTAGTGCATAACGTTGTGTAGCGTCTGGTGTAAAGTTTGCTTTACGTAAAATACTCATCGCACGAGCATGTGTATATTGAACATATGGGCCAGTTTCGCCTTCAAAACGAACAACTTCATCTAATACAAAATCGAAATTATTTAGACGATCATTTTTAAGGTCATGGAAAATAACTGCACCTACACCAACTTGTTTCGCCACTTCTTCACGATTTGCTAAGTCTGGATTTTTCTCGTTAATTTGATTTCCTGCTAAAGTAACAGCTTCATTCAATACTTCTTCTAATAAAACAATTTTCCCTTTACGTGTGGATAATTTTTTACCGCCTTGAGTAATTAAACCAAACGGAATGTGTTCCATATCATCTGACCAGTCAAATCCTAGTTCTTTCAAGACTGCTTTTAATTGTTTGAAGTGATTGCTTTGTTCGTTGCCGACTACATAAAGTGATTTGGCAAAATCATACGTCCGTTTACGGTAAAGCGCAGCAGCTAAATCCCGTGTGATATATAAGGTCGCACCATCTGATTTACGAATAAGTGCTGGATTTAAATTATATTCTGTCAAATCAACAATTTCTGCACCTTGATTTTCTGTTAATAAATGTTTTTCTTCTAATAAAGTAACAATTTCATCCATTTTATCATTATAAAAGGCTTCGCCATTATAAGAATCAAATTCAACTTCTAACATGGAATAGATTTTATCAAATTCTTTTAGAGACTCGCTACGGAACCATTTCCATAATTCATTGGCTTCTTGGTCTCCTTCTTCTAATTTTTTAAACCAAGCACGTGCTTCGTCTTCTAATTCTGGTTTTTCTTCTGCTTCTTCATGAAATTGCACATATAAGCGCAATAATTCATTAATTGGTTGTTGGCGGACTGCTTCTTCAGAACCCCATTTTTTATAAGCTACAATTAACTTACCAAACTGTGTACCCCAGTCACCTAAGTGGTTAATCCGAATTGGCTGATACCCAATTTTTTCTAAAATAAAGGCAATTGAATTCCCGATTACCGTAGAACGTAAGTGCCCCATAGAAATTGGTTTAGCAATGTTTGGTGAAGACATATCAATAGGAACATTGCCATTATTGCCAAAGGTACTGTTTCCGTAGTTGTTTTTTTCTTTGACTACTGCGCCAATGACAGCTTGACTGACTGCTTCTTTATTCATGAAAAAGTTTAAATAAGGTCCTACCACTTCAATTTTTTCAAAATTTGTGCCATCAATTTTTTCTGCTAATTCTGCTGCAATTTGTTGTGGTGCTTTACGATAAATTTTAGCTAATGAAAAGGCTGGAAAAGCAACATCTCCATGATCAACAGATTTAGGATTTTCCAATAATTGTTCGATTTGATCCATCGTTAATTCTTCATTTAAAACATCATGTAACGCTTTTGCTACGATTTCTTTGTTGTTCATAAGAACCCTCCTGATTAATTTGTAAGTATAAAAAAACAAAAACGTCTCTGACAAAACAAAATGATTTGTTTTGTCAGAGACGAGAATTTACCCGCGGTACCACTCTAATTGTCTATACTACTTGGATAGACCTGCTTCATCGATAACGGTGATTGCCGTCTGCTTTCAGCAGAATTCTAAAAGTGCGCTTCCTCATTCCGATCACTCTTGGCTCCCACCTTCCCAAGATCGCTAAGCTGACGTTGAAATAAGTACTCTCTTTATCATCGAATGTCATTGTTAAACTGGCTTCATTATAGCAAATTTTTGTCTAGCTGGCTAGCCTTCTTCACTAATTGTCATAAAACTAACGCCAGGTTCTGCATTTAAGTTATACGAAGCAAAGTGATTCTTTTCAGCTTCGATAAAGGCGGCAGCGCCAATCATCGCCGCGTTATCCCCACAAAGTTTTAATGGCGGAATAAGTAATGTCACTTCTGGTAATTGTTCACTGATTGCATGTCTCATTGCTTCTCGTAATCCTTGATTCGCAGCAACGCCCCCAGCAATTAGCAATTGTTTAACAGGATATTCTTGACAAGCACGAATGGTTTTAGTCACTAATACTTCTACCACACTCGCCTGAAAACTTGCGGCTAAATCCTTTGTAGACAGTACTTCACCACGTTGCTCTGCATTATGAACCGTGTTAATAAACGCACTTTTCAAACCACTAAAGCTAAAGTCATAGTTATCCTCTTTTAGCATCGCCCGTGGAAATTGATAGGTATCTGTGCCTTCATGGGCCAAAGCATCAATCTCTTTGCCACTAGGATAAGGCAACCCTAACACACGTCCGACTTTATCATACGCTTCACCAGCTGCATCATCACGTGTTTCACCAACAATTTCGAAAGAGCCATCTTCTTTCATGTAGACCAATTCCGTATGTCCTCCACTAACGAGTAAGGCCATCAATGGAAATTCGAGCGGTGCCACAAAACGGGCAGCATAAATGTGCCCAGCCATATGATTGACTGGAATAAGTGGTAATTGGTGCGCCCAAGCAAATGCTTTTGCTGCAGAAAGTCCTATTAATAAAGCACCAACTAACCCAGGCCCATAGGTCACAGCAACGCCACTAAGCTCTTCTGGTGTGACTTTTGCTTCTGTTAATGCTTCTTCAATACAGATCGTCACTTGTTCAACATGATGACGGCTCGCAACTTCCGGAACGACTCCACCAAAACGTTGATGGCTCTTAATTTGCGAAGCTACGATATTGGAAAGAATTTTGTCGCCATCTTCAATGACAGCCACACTTGTTTCATCACAGCTACTTTCCACAGCTAATAATAATTTACGTTCTTTTGTAAAAATTGTCATTGGGCTTCCTTCCTTAATTTCGCACACATTACAAAGGCATTTTCTTGAGGTTCTTTATAATAATTTTTTCGAACAGCTACTTTCCGAAAACCTGTTTTCTCATAAAGTTTTTGAGCTAGTGTATTCGATTCTCTGACCTCTAAGAAAATTTGTGTAATGTCACGACTTTTAACATATTCTTTAAAAGCTTTCATTAATTGACAACCAATTCCTTGGTGTTGTTTCTGACCATTCACAACAACGTGACTAATTTCTGCTTCATCTAAAATAAAATGATAGGCAATATAGCCTAACCACTGGCCATTTTCAACTAAAAAAAGATATTCGCTATTTTCCTGAGCAAAATCTTCCGCGAATTGTGTTTCTGTCCAAGGGGAGCCAGTTGTATAAGAAGAATTACTAAAACGCCATAATTCTTCACCAATATTTGCTACAGATATTTCTTTTTTTGTTACTAACATTTTTTCTTCACTCTTCTTTTAAATCAATTATCATTTCTAGTGCGTCTTCATTATTTTCGTCATAATAGCCTTTTTTCACCGTCTGTGAGACAAAGCCAATTTTTCGATATAAACGTTGGGCTTTAACATTACTCATTCGTACTTCTAGCGATAAGGTTTCACAACGATTTTTCTTGGCAAAAATTCGCGTTTCTTCTATTAAAGAACGACCTAAACCTAAGCCTTGGTATGCTGTATGGACAGCGACATTCGTAATGTGTGCATCCGTTCCTTGAATCCGACAACCAATAAAGCCAACTGTTTTTCCGTTAATTGCCGCTAACAAATAGAGATGCGGCGCTTTTGAGCCAAGTTCTGCCATGAAAGCAGACATCGTCCAAGGAAGTTCCCCAGCGTAAACTTCACGTTCAATTGCTAGTAAATCCTTAATATCTTGGTAGGTGATTTCACGCAATTGAAATTCTTGCTGGTTCATTGCAATGGTTTTAGTTATATACCGTTGCCTTCTTTTTGTAAAGTATTTTGTCACAAAATTAAAGTTTTTCCACATAGCTTTCTCCATTAGGCGTGTGTGTCTTCAACCAATTTTCTTCCGCTTCTACTTTTTTCAAATACGCAGGTAAGAACCCATGAACATTTTCAACAGGTTCAGCCACACTACCTAACGCAGCCAAAACTGCGGCATTAGGAATTTGCCATTGCGGGACATCACAAATTTCTCCATGAGGAATGATTTGAGCTATTTCTTCAGTGAATTTTTCAACATCTTCACCAACAAAAAAAAGATTTGGTTCATTTTTTAGTTGTTCTAATAACTCCCGCAGTGAAATATGTTGGTCCGGTAACTCATTTTGCCACACGCCATCGACAAACCGATAAGCACCAGCATAGACGTTTTTACGACGCGCATCAAAAAGAGGTACAACTAAACCGGTTTGTCCAACACAATTGGCAGCTAACGTTTGTAGACTGGAAATGCCTACTAGCTCTTTCTTTAAAGTATAGGCCAATGTTTTGGCAGTCGTCACGCCTAAACGTAAACCAGTGTATGATCCAGGTCCTTCTGCTACGACAAAACGATCAATTGCCGTTGGCGCCAAGTTCAATTGACTCATCAAATAGTCAATTGCCGGCATCAATGCTAAGCTATGATTTCTTTTAACCGTTGCTGTATAACTTCCCAGAATTTTTTGATTTTCACACACAGCAATACTCAATGTTTGGTTAGATGTATCTATTGCTAAAATTCGCACACGAATCCCTTTCCTTCTACAATTTAGTCGCTTCATTGTAGCACACTTTCCTTTTTCTAAAAAGGGAAAACGAGGTTTCTTTTTACAGAAACCTCGTTTCGTTCATTTTCTCTTTTTATTTAATGGTTGCTTCTAAGTAATCAATTAATGGTTTACTGATATCTGTTGCAGAACCATTTTCTCCTGAATTTTCAACCATAATCATTGTTAAGAATTTATTGTTACTACGATCTAACGTTAGAAGGAAACTGTTTTCTTTGCCATCTGTATCTTGTTTATCTTTTATTTCAGCTGTTCCTGTTTTGGCAGCCAACGAGAAGTTCGGATTGTACATATTATAAACATAACCTGAAGGATCTTCCACACTACCTAAAAGATCTGTGGCAATTGTATTCGCTGCGTTGGCGCTGATTACATTGTCTTTTTTCTTCGTTTCTTTGTCTAAAACTAGTTTTGGATAGACTAATGTCCCATTATTTTGGAAAACACTATACATGGTAGCTTGCTGGATTGGCGAAATTAACAATTGGCCTTGGCCGTAGCCCGTATCTGCCAAAAGAATTTCAGAATTAAATTTATCTTCATTTGAAATTTGAGCAGGCGTCATGGCAATTGGTAAATCTAGTTCCTCACCGAAAATGAATTTATTAAGACCCGCTCTAAATTTGTCTTCCCCCATACGTAATGTTTGTTGGGCAAAATAAATATTATCTGAATTAACTAAAGCGGTACGCAGATTGACTGGACTTGCTTCTTTTACACGTGTTGCAAAATAGCCGCCCCAAGATTTATCTTTTTGCCATTTCAAGCCATTAATTTCTAGCTCTTCATCTGGCTTCAATGTCCCTGCATCTAAACCAATGGCACCGGTAATTGTTTTAAAGGTAGAGCCTGGTGCATAGCCTGTCGCAAAACGTGCTGTGAATGGTAAATCTTTGTTGTTATTGTAAGCATCATATTCTTTTTGAGAAATACCATTGGCCATTTTATTAGGATCATACGAAGGTGAACTAACCGTTGCTAATAAATCGCCTTTTTGAGGATCGGTAATGACCGCACTACCAGGACGTTTGTCAAATATAGCAAAAGCTTGTTGTTGTACGCCACTGTCAATCGTTAATTTAATCGTTTGACCATCTTTTTTCTCTTTGGTTTGTAAAGCTTTTTTGACATTCTCTTTGTCATCTAAAATAACTAGTGAGCCACCATCTTGCCCTCTTAATTCTTTATCAAACGCTCGTTCTAAGCCAGTTTTACCAATTACGCCCGTACTACTTAACTCTGGATTTTTTTTAATATCTTCTGCAGTAATGGTGCCTGTATACCCGATTAATTGCGCAGCTGCTTCCCCCAGCGGATAATAACGTGACTCTGTATCTTTTGTCGCAGCCCCTGTTGGTAATTCTGTCACTGGTTCAGAAGCGACTGTGATTGGTACAAAGGAGTCTGCTTGGACCCACCCTTGGCTTAACTTTTGATTGATTTCATCAACAGAAACGCCGAACTTATCACTAAAAGCTTTGATATTGGCTGTTTTTTCTGCGCCAGAACCGAGTTTGCCAGGCACTACGCCCACTTCGTCAAACACTTTGTTAATTGCTAGCCCACTACCATTACGATCGACAATTTCTCCACGTTTGGCATTATCTACTTGAATCGAAATTTTATCATTTCCTGACATATCTGGAAAAATTAAAGACGGCTTCCAAGCGATTTGGTAGGTATCGCCTTTTTTGGCGATACTTGATTGATAAGACAAATCTTTCATTTCGCCTAAAGGGGTACTCATCGATAATTTATAGGTAAATGTGTATTGATTGTCTTTCGCTTTTTTGACTTGAACATCACTAGCTTTGACTCCTTCAGCTTGAATCCCTGAATAAATTGCTTGGTATTTTTCAACAACAGATTTAGTATCATAGCCATTTTTCTTTAAGCTAGCTTCTTGAACAACGGACGGTAACTTATCAAATTCCTGTTTTGACAATACGTTTAAAAATGTAGTAGCTGTTTTCTTCGCTTCGGCTAATTCTTGTTTGGCTTGCCATTGACTATAAGCATAATACCCGCCACCGGCAGCAGCGATTAGAACCAAGGCAGAAACACCAAGAATAAGTGGTTTTTTTGAAGATTTTTTATTACGATTGCTTCGTTCCATTCAATAATCCCCTAACTATATAATATGTCTTTTCTTCTATTATACGTAACTTTTTTTAAAATGCTTGTGTTTCACCTATACTTTTTTTAATTTCTTAATAAAGTTTGATCAATTTTTTCCATTTCATCAGGCTTTCGTTGGATTTCTCTGCATTCATTGTGTGGTATACTAGCTGTAACAATTAGTTTTTTATTAGGAGGAATGAACATGGGACTTATTAAAGCAGCAACAAGTTCAGTTGGCGGTGGCTTGGCCGATCAATGGCTAGAGGTTATTGAACCTGATAATATGGGGGACACAACCGTCATGACAAAAGGTGTTTTTGTGCGTAAAGATGATAAACGCGGTTCTAATCGTAAAGGAACGGACGATGTTTTAACAGATGGTTCTGTTGTACATGTCTATCCCAACATGATGATGCTTCTTGTCGATGGGGGCAAAATCATCGATTACACTGCTGAAGAAGGCTATTATACAGTCAAAAATGATTCTGCGCCTTCAATGTTTAACGGTTCTTTAAAAGATGCGATTGCAGAGACCTTCAGTCGTTTCAAATTTGGTGGCGTAACTCCACAAAAACAACAAGTTTTTTATATTAATTTGCAAGAAATTAAAGGCATTAAATTTGGAACACCTGCGCCATTAAACTATTTTGATAATTTTTATAATGCCGAACTTTTCTTACGTGCACACGGAAATTACTCAATTAAAATTACAGATCCTTTGCTATTTTATACTAATGCGATTCCTAAAAATCAAACGCAAGTAGATATTAATGATATTAATGAACAATATTTGGCAGAGTTCATTACAGCATTGCAAGCAGCAATCAATCAAATGTCTGCTGATGGGCAGCGTATTTCTTATGTTCCCTCAAAAAGTGTTGAATTAAGCAAATATATGCAAACTGCGCTTGATGAGGATTGGCGCACCAATCGCGGCATGGAAATTGTTTCTGTAGCAGTTGCGAGCATTTCTTATACAGATGATTCAACTAAATTAATCAACATGCGAAATGAAGGTGCTATGCTCAGTGATCCAGGTGTTCGCGAAGGCTATGTTCAAGGTTCCTTGGCTCGTGGTATGGAGGCTGCTGGTAAAAATGAAGGTGGCGCTATGAGCGGCTTTATGGGCGTTGGTATGGGCATGAATGCGAATGGCAACTACTTTGCACAAGCGTCTCAAACAAACCAACAACAAATGCAAGAAAAACAAAACCAGCAAAACGCACAAGGGGCTACAGACACTTGGACTTGCCCACAATGTGGGACTGAAAACACTGGGAAGTTTTGCTCAAACTGTGGGACACCAAAACCAACAAACGAAAAACCAAAATTAGAAATGAAATGTAGTGAATGTAGCGAAATTGTTGACTTAAGTAATGGTATTCCTAAGTTCTGTCCACATTGTGGTAAACCATTCCAAGGGGTTCCTTTATAAGCAAGTAGTGAACAATTAAAGAAAAGGGTCAGGCACAAGTCTACCCTTTTTCTTTGAATCAGATTCCTGTTATTTACTCACTCTATTAGAAAGGACGGTTGCAATGGAAACAACATTTACCCATAAATGCCCCAACTGTGGCGGCCCGCTCTTATTTAATCCCAAAGATCAAAAATTTCATTGTGAATATTGTTTAAATATTTACACGGAAGAAGAAGTGACTCGTTATGAGCAACAGCAACATGAGGCGCATTTAGAGAATCCCTCAACAACGACTGCCGAGGAAAATTTGACTTTCACAGCGGAAGAAGAATCCTCCGCCACGCAACAAACAGAGACCACTGAGAATGAAACAACTGCCGATGCAGGCACAATGGAAATTTTTAATTGTCCAAGCTGTGGCGCTCAAATTGTCACCGATGCAACAACAGCAGCCACATACTGTTATTATTGCCATAATCCAGTTGTCTTGGCTGGTCGATTAAGTGGCGAATTTTTACCAGAAAACGTCTTACCCTTTACAATTGAAAAAGACGAAGCGATTGAAAAATTTCTCGCTTGGACCAAGAAAAAATGGTTCATTCCCCGAGATTTTTTCAGCAAAAATCAAATTGATAAATTAACTGGGGTTTACTTCCCCTATTGGGTCGTTGATGCAGAAGTCGATGGACAACTCCAAGCTACTGGCACAAGTATTCGCATTTGGCGCGTAGGTGATATTGAATACACCGAAACAAAACGTTTCAATGTGGGACGTTCAGGAAAATTATCGTTTAAAGAATTAGTTAAAAATGCCTTGTCAAAAAACGTCCAACAAAAAATGGTGGAAGGCGTTCAACCATTTTTAATTGATCAAGCGGTGCCTTTCAAAAGCCAATACCTAGCAGGTTTCCAAGCAGAAAAACGCGATATTGAATATGAAGCAATCAAAAAACACGTCCAACAAGAATTACAAGATTATTCGGAATCATTGTTACGGGACTCTGCTTCTGGTTATACTACGTTGACAAATGTTCGCACGGATATTTCTCTAAACCAAGAAAATAATCACTATATGCTTTTGCCAATTTGGTTAGTCACCTATCGCAGTCAGGAACAATCAAAAAAAGTTTATTATTATGCCATGAATGGACAAACAGGTAAAGTAAGCGGAGTGCTTCCAATTAGTTACACTCGTTTAGGACTAGCAACGTTAGGCATTTTCGCTGGACTCTTAGCACTCTTTTTATTAGGAGGTTATTTCCTATGAAAAAACGACTTTTACCTATTTTTTTCCTAATACTTCTTGCTTTTGGCCTTGCCCTACCCGTTTCGGCGGCTGAAAATTCAATTGATGATGACGCACAATTACTGACACCTGATCAAATCAACCAACTAAAGCAAGAGATACAACCTTTAGAAGAAAAAACAAAAGCCTCTGTCTTTATTGTGACCACAAATAATAATACCTATGACGATGAACAAGAATATGCAGATCATTATCTTTTAAATAAAGTTGGCAAGGACCAAAATGCGATTCTTTTTCTCATTGATATGGACTTACGGAAAATCTACATCTCTACTTCTGGAAACATGATTGATTATATGACGGATGCACGAATTGATGATACCTTAGATAAAGTAATGGATGGGATGAGTCAAGGAAATTATTTTGCGGCTGCTCAAACCTTTGTTCAGGAAACTCAAGCATTTGTTAATAAAGGGGTTCCTGGGGGGCACTATCGTGTGGACAGCGAAACAGGTAAAATCACTCGTTATAAAGTCATTACCCCGCTGGAAATGGTAATTGCTTTTGCTGCTGCGCTGATACTCAGTTTGGTCTTCTTAGGCATTAATATTTCTAAATATCAATTAAAATTTTCAAGTTATCAATATCCCTTTAGGGAAAAAACAACTTTAAACTTAACCTCCCGCACAGATCAGTTAACCAACTCTTTCATCACTACGCGTCGTATTCCTAAAAACAATGGCGGCAGTGGCGGAATGGGCGGTGGTGGTAGCACCACCCACTCAACTGGCGGCGGCACATTCGGTGGCGGCGGTCGAAGTTTTTAGATTTTTTATCTTTTTTAATTATTTCATAAAAATAATGGTGTTATTTTTATGAAATAATGATAAAATAAGTATACTGTGGTGTGTTATTTTTACACAGGACGGTATACTTATTTTCATTTAAACTAAGTGATTTGTAGTTCAAAGTTATTTAATTGGGGATTGTTTTCAACTATTTAGTAAGCGCTACAAATCATTAACTAAACTATGGGAGGGAAAGTGAAAATGAAAAAATTTTCTATGTTAGGATTAGTTTTAATTAGTACTCTGATTTTAGGTGCATGTGGTTCTGGAACAAACAACACTAATAAAACTAAAAAAACCTCAAGTACTGCTACCGCAACAACTGAAACAAAAGCTAAAGAAGATAAAGGGACTTATAAAGATCGAACATTGACTGTTCCTGATGGTGTATTAAAAATCACCGAATTCCAAAAAGGTACAAGTTTCGATGGTAAACCAATCTTTTATGTACTATTTGATTTGACTAATAACACTAAGGAAGCACAAGATGTACAAATGTTATACTCTAGTTTTGTTAGCGTATCACAAAATACCGGCGATACAACAGAAGATTTAACTTATGGAATTGTTAATGATTCTCCGATTAAAGATAGAATTGACATGTTAAATAAAAAAGTTAATCCTGGCGCAACTGTCCAAGCAGCATACCCTTATGAATTTGCTGATGAAACAAAACCTGTAACTTTTACTTTCAGAGACAGTATGTTCAGCATGGGAGATCCTATCGCTGTTGAAGAAATTACAATTAAATAGTCTGTAAGCAAGTAGGCACTTAGTTCTACTTGCTTTTTTGGTTTGTTCTTCATAGAGTTGAATGGTAAAATTAATTTATCTTAACAAAAAGGAGTCATCCCATGAAAAGTATGTGCGAACTGTGTGATCTAAATCCTGGTAAAATCATCACCTTTGATAATCACGGTATCTGTAAACATTGTGCAGAACATTTAGAGTTAAAACCAAAAGAAATTAAAGATCGAACAATGGAAAGTATTATAAAACGTCAAGAAGAAATTATAAAAAAGGATCAAGCAATGCAAGCAAAGGGAAATTTATGTTATCTTTGCGAAGAGGAAACTGGCAAGTACTTTACGAGTGATTTTTATCGCGTAGGAAAAAGCTGTTTAAAAAAACTTAAAGTATCCACTTGGTCCGTTGATAAAAAAAGTTTAGCTGATTTACAACAAATGCAAGAGTTAATAAACAAGCAGTCTGAAATCGCAAAAGCAAATGAAAAAAATGCTGAAGTTTATGGAAATCTATGTGCTCTTTGTCAGGATAATAAAGGAAAATATTTAACTTCAGATAATTACCAAATCTGTAAGAAATGTGCAGGTCAACTCGGTGTCCAGGGACAAGGATATACCCAAACTTGGACATTGACGGATTTAAGAAATGTCCAAGAAGACAACCGGCTATTCAATCCTACAACAACTATTGCTGGCTCGATTGAATTCGATGAACCTGAAAAAAAATTTCGACTGGTTGGTTCATCAAAAATTTTGCCAGTAAGCATTATCGCTGATTACAAAATTTTAGAGAAAAAAAATACCCATTTCACCGAAGAAAACGTACCTTATGATCGCGTCAGTAGTGTCTATATTTTGATTAATCTAGATGATTTGCAACGCCCAACCATCACTATTTCCTTTTTAAAGACACTTAGTGAGCAAACCACTGAATTTGATCGTCAATTAGCGATCGATAGAGCCCGTTTCAACGCCGAACGAGCCCTTTCATCATTAGACACTATTGTTCGTCGAATAAAAGAAAAAGAAATACCAACTCCTATAAAGAGTGATGAAAACCAACCGATTGAACCAAAGCTATCTGATTCACAAAAAAACTCATCTAGCGCTATTGAAGACGTAATGGCTGAGTTAAGAAATTTAAAACTGTTAGTTGATGAAGGAGTTCTAACAGAAGAAGAATTTCAACAAAAGAAACGGCAATTGCTTCAATTAGATTAATAAAAAAATCCTGAAAAGACTCGTCATCTTTTCAGGATTTTTTTCTTCTTGGTATTTTCCCATAATTCTTGATAAGGTATTTCATGGATATCACGGAAATAGGCTACTTCAAACTTTTCAAAATCAGTTGACTGGCAGTTGCCTGTTAAAACACCAATTCCTGCTTTGCCATGACAAGTTCCCATGAAAACATCCACGAGCGAATCCCCCACCATAATTACTTCTGTCGACTTCAATTGACATGACTGACAAAAGGCTTGGAGCATGTCCGCATCTGGTTTCGGTAAGTAACGATCTCCTGTCGCAATAAAATCAAACATTTCTGTTAAACCAAGATATTCCATAATCAACATAGTCGCTGGCAAAGTATCTGAAGTTGCTAATCCAATTTTATAGTTCTTCCGTTTTAGCTCAAGAAATAACTGTTTTAAATCACCAATTGGTTCAATCTTTTTCAGATTTTTTCGTAAATAATCATAAAAAAATTGCTCCAGCCATCGACTGCTGATTCCCTGTTCGACTAATTCCTCAAATTGCGCCAATTCCTGATAAAGTTCCTGATAAAGGACTTCATCAAGTAAATGTTTTTGCAAAAAACGTTGCTTCTGAATAGCTAATGTCTTTTTTATTTCTGCTGAATGATGAGGGGCTAACATACTTAGTGTTTCAAAACAAGCTTTCAAACCTGCTTGCCAAAGAGTATCAAAACGAATACACGTACCATCTTTATCAAATAAAATTCCTCGATTTTCCATGAAAGAACACCTCAAAACGTTTGCTTTGCTTCCTATTTGTTTCTTCAAGTATACTAATCATTTATTTGATTTTGATATTCTTTTTGTATCATTTGTGTAAAAAAATATAAAAAAGCAACGAATTTAGAAAAATTCGTTGCTTTTTTTTAATCAATCACTTTTTTTACTTTGAATTCTTTTGTTTCAGCAGACGGTTCTGTTTGATCAGCTAATCAAATAAAATATGGGTACCATTTTCTTCATCTTCAACGATAATCAGTTTTCCTGGAATCTTTCGAGTATCTTTCGCAATTTGGGCTTCTTTAATTAATTCTTTTTGATCTCTTTTTGAAGCAAGGGCATTTCCTAAATTAAAAAAGACAGTTTCTTCCATAATTAACCACTCACTTTCTCTACTTTTCTTAAGTCAATTATAGCATATCGCTAGAAAAAGTGGCAGCTTGTGTCCTTTTACTTTCATTTAAGCATCAATAATCAAAGAATAAGCATAAGGACTTTCATAAATTCCTGAAGTATAATAATTGAGCCTCTTTTTAAATAGCGGGCCGTCAATTACCAACGTATGGTACTCCCCGTTTTCTCCGCAAATATCTAATTGATGCTCTTTAAGATACGTTATAAATGTTTCATTTAACGGTTCTCCTAAAAATTTTATTGGAATACCTGCCTCTTTGCTGACCGTTTTGATAATTGCTGTGTACCCTTTTGCCAAGAATTCTTTGACAAGTGCTTCGCGATTCTCCTGCCAAAGAGGTAATTGTGGCTCAAGCCCAGCACTTAATGCAACTTGGCGATCCCAAGCACCATTTTGTTCAATATCTATATCGCCAAAACAAACCGTTTCTGCACCCAATTTTTTAGTTTCATGCAGTGCCTCAACCACTTTTTCTGTGTAATTTGTTTCATTGTTATGCGATATAACAAGTGGTAAATCTAACGCTTCGGCTGCTGATTCTAAGACGGAGATTGGTATCCCGTGAAACCAAGAACGATTAATTTCATCACTTAATGTTGTCACTAACGCAACTGGCTGATTTCCTGCTTGTACCAATCGATCCATCGCCAATAAACAATCTTTACCAGAGCTATAACTTAAACAAAATTTTTTCATAAACGTTCCCTCTTTTCTCTATGACTATACCTCAAAACAATACATCCGTATACATATTTATTATTTAAGTATAACTAATACTGAATAGTTATTTGAATCAAAACATGGTATAAAATAGAGGTAAAGCAAGCTTTATTCACTTCTTTATATCTCTTTTCAACGGATGATCAGCTGGCGGAAACCAGCTGATCTTTTTTTCAAAAAACACAGCTATCTTTTGCAGTTTTCTTTTCCTCATGTTATAAAGAGAGGGTAGGAAGCATTTATTCACTTCTTTACAAATCTATCTTAATCTTAGACAGTCGGCGGAAAACGGCTGTCTATTTATCTGGAAAAATTATGAACTCGTCAGCTAGTGGTCAGTTGACGAGTTTTATGTTATAATAATTAGAACACGAAAAATATTTTTAAACGAACCATTCAATTGTTTTGATGATTTTATTCAAAACTGGCGTGTCTAGAGAGACACAAGGATGTATTAGAGGTAGGGAATACATCGCTTAAATGAAAAATACTTGAATACTAGAAATAGTCTGATCCAACTTTAAAATAATAATATTGATTCGTTAGATAGCCTTCTCTTTAAAGAGAAGGCTATTGTCAATTAAAGAGTAAAACCACCGCATGTTTAAAATTAAACTTATCTCAAACATACCCTGTCAGTGTTTCACGCATTATCTCAATAAACAGCAAAAATCCAGAAGAGAGACTCTTCTGGATTTTTGCTTATTTGACGATACTTTTTTAAATTTTGTTAATCAATTTAAAATAATCCACATAAGTGCATAATTGGGAAAACAAATAATAAACTATCAAAACGATCTAAAATACCACCATGTCCTGGCAAGATGTTACCAGAGTCTTTCACGCCATAATGACGTTTGATAGAAGATTCAACCAAATCACCGAATTGACCTACTATAGAAAATAGAACCGTCAATACAAGCATCACCGGCATCGGATAAGGAAATAGCCCTTTATTAGCTGTGAAAACTAAAAACAACGCTGCTACAACGACGGCTGATAAAATACCACCAAGTGCACCTTCTATTGTCTTGTTGGGTGAAACATCTGGCATCAATTTATGACGACCAAATCGGCGTCCAAATAGATATGCACCAATATCCGTTGCCCAGACAATGAATAAAGCAAATAACAAGACTTCAAAACCTGCGGAACGGGCACTAATAAAGTTCTGGAACCCCATCCCTACATATAAACTGACAATAACTGGAAAGCCAGCTTCTTCAATCGTATATGTATTTTTAGAAATTACCGAAGCACCTAACAACAACATTACAGTGACATAAAATAAAATGAAATTTGTTTGCATTTCCGGCAAAAAGTTTAACCATTTAATTGTTGGGATAACTAAAAAAACGGCCCCTAATGCTGATAAAATACCTTCAAAACTTAATAACGTTAATCCTTTCATACGGAATAACTCGTACACGCCGACTACTGCCAAAGCAACAGCGGCAATCTCAATTGCAAAACCACCATACCAGATAATTGGAATAAAGATGATTAATGCGACGATAGCTGTGATGACACGTTGTCTCACTGCGGATCGCTCCCTTCTGTTTCTGTAGTTTCTTTTAGACCTCCAAAACGACGATTACGATTTTGGAAAGAAGCAATCGCGGTTTCTAAAGTGTCTCCTGAAAAATCAGGCCATAATGCTTTTGTAAAAAGCAACTCGCTATAAGCAATTTGCCATAGCAAGAAATTACTAATTCTCTCTTCCCCACTTGTTCGAATCAACAATTCTGGATCGCGAAGTTCCGTGGGTAAAAAGCCAGTCATTAAGTGATCTGCGATCGTTTCTTCTGTAATCTCATCTGCCGTATATGCTTTTTCTGAAACCTCTGTAGCAATCTGTTTCATGGCAGTTAGTAGCTCCGCACGCGCCCCATAATTTAAAGCAAAGTTCAAAACCATGCCCGTATTGTCTTTGGTTTGCTCAATGGCCCGCTTAACAGCATCTTGCGTATGGCTTGGTAGAAACTCTTGGTAGCCCATTACATTGACTTTAACATTTTCCTTAATTAATTCAGGCACGAATGTATCAAAAAAATCAACAGGCAATTGCATTAAGAAATTGACTTCATCTGTTGGTCTCTTCCAATTTTCCGTTGAAAATGCATAAAGTGTTAAAACTTTAACGCCTAAATGACTAGCATGCTTCGTTATTTTTTTGACCGTATCCATGCCTTCTTTATGTCCAGCAATTCTCGGCAGTCTTCGATTCTGTGCCCACCGGCCATTTCCGTCCATAATAATGGCAATGTGCTGCGGAATTTGGCCTTCTTTATCAAAGGCGTACTGGCTTGCTTCTTCTACATATTTATTTTTTTGCGGAAAAAAACGTAACATCTTTTTCCCTCCATTCCAAAAAATCTATCTTAATTATTATAACAATAACTAATGCAAATGCCTATGCATAGTCCCTGAATTTTCCTGATAATTAAGAAATTCCTTGTAACTTTATCATTTATGGTCCTTTTTTAAAAGAAAAAAACTTAGACTTGGCAGGTAAATCAACATGATGTATCTGCCTAGCCCTAAAATTTTAAATAAACAACGGGACAGGAGCAGCTTCTTCGGAAATAAGCTGAACGTCCTTGAGAGACAAAAAGCATCTTTCAGAACTTTCTTCTTATTTCTTGAAGCTTAACACGCCTGTCCCGACCTCAAGTTTTTATTCTATTGTCTTTTTCTTTTTATTCATTGACTGGAACAATGGCACCGTTCCATTTTTTCGTAATCCAATCTTGGACTTCTTTGCTACGTAACACTTTGACTAATTTTTTTACATTTTCGTTGTTTTCGTCTTCTTTACGAACCGCAATAATATTGGCATAAGGTGAACTTTCTTTTTCTAAAGCAATCGCATCTTTTTTCGGATTTAATCCTTGATCCACGGCAAAGTTTGAGTTAATTAAAACCGCAGCCCCTTCTTCATTGTCATAAAGAGTGGTCATGATTGCTGGATCACTTTCATGATTGAATTTCAACTTTTTAGTATTTTTATCAATATCATCGAAAGTAGCAGTTGTCCGGTCTACCCCTTCTTTCAGCGTGATTAAACCAGCATCTTCTAAAATCGTTAAAACACGTGGCCAATCTGAAACGGAAGAGCTAACGTAAATCGTTGAACCATCAGGAATTTCTTGTAACGATTTGTATTTTTTCGAGTAAAGCCCAACTGGTTCTAAATGAATCGCACCTGCATTCACAAAGTCATAATCATTTTCTTTAACCGCTTCATTAAAGAACGGCACATGTTGGAAATAGTTGGCATCGATATCGCCACTTTCCAACGCCTTGTTAGGTAGCACGTAATCTGTATAAGTCGTCACTTCTAATTTTACGCCTTCTTTTTCTAATAAAGGTTTTACATGTTCTAAAATCTCTGCATGTGGAACTGGTGAAGCTCCAACTTTCAAGACCGAGTCATCACTCTTTTTATTGCCGCAAGCCCCTAAAACTAAGACAGCTACTGCTACAGTAATTACTGACCATAATGTACGTTTTTTCATCTTATTCCCTCCATTTATCGTTTATCTATTTTTTTAGCGACTGTATCCCCAATCCATTGAATCGCAAAGACAATAATTAAGATACAAATCGTTGCTACTAAGGTAACTGTATTTTGACCACGTTGGAAGCCATCTTGATACGCCAAACTTCCTAAACCGCCCGCTCCAATAGCAGCTGCCATTGCAGTGTAGCCCACTAAGGAAATGGTTGTAACGGTTAAGCCAGAAACAAGTGCTGGCAGACTTTCTGGTAATAGAACTTTCCAAATTATTTGGAAACGATTGGCCCCCATTGCTTTGGCTGCTTCAATCACGCCTTTATCGACTTCACGAAAAGCAATTTCGACCATGCGAGCATAAAAAGGTGCTGCGGAAATAATCAATGCTGGTAAGGAGCCTTTGACACCAGACATACTCCCTAAAATAATTTTTGTAAAAGGAATTAACAGAACGATTAAGATAATAAACGGAATCGAACGGAAAATATTTACAAAAATGGCCACTAGCCAATACAGTAATCGGCTCAAAATCCCTTTTCTGCCTGACGTTTCAAAAAGTAGTAGTCCTAAAATCAGCCCTAAAATGGCGACCACTATGATTGAAATCCCTGTCATATAGAGTGTTTCAATCGTTTTTTCTTGTAGTTTACTTATATCAATTTGGGAAAAATCAAAGAAACTTGCTAAGCCACGATTATTCATTTCCAATCACCTCTGTTTCTACACGAAGTTTACGTAATCCTTCAATGGCTGCTAGAATATTTTGCTCTTCGCCTAATAATTGAATATAAAGAGAACCCACTGCACCCTGCTTTGTTTGCTGAATGTTCCCTTGAATAATACTGACTTCTACTTGATATTCTTGGACAATATGCGAGATAATTGGCAATTTCGCTTGTTCGCCGTGGAAAAGTAGGCGAACAATTTTTCCATTCGGATATTGTTCCAACATTTCTTCAACAACCAGTTCCGTTTCTTCAATGTTTTTATCCGCTTCTTGTTGGATAAAGCGTTTCGCAATTTCTGTTTGAGGCTTTTTGAAAATATCGATTACTTTACCTTCTTCAACAATTTCACCATATTCCATCACGGCTACGCGATTACAAATTTTACGAATCACGTGCATTTCGTGGGTAATTAATACAACCGTTAAATTTAATTCTTGGTTGATTTTTAGTAGTAATTCTAGCACTTCATCGGTTGTCTGCGGATCCAAAGCACTTGTTGCTTCATCACAAAGCAAAATGTCAGGATTGTTAGCTAAGGCACGGGCAATCCCCACTCGTTGCTTTTGCCCACCAGAGAGTTGACTTGGGTAGGCATTTTCCCGTCCTTCTAAACCAACCAACTTGATTAACTCTTCTGCGCGGCTTTTCCGATTTTGTTTTGGAACGCCAGCAATTTCCAATGGGAGCATGATATTTTCTAGGACCGTCCGTGACCATAATAAATTAAAATGTTGAAAGATCATCCCAATTTTTTTACGGAAGTTTCGTAGTTCTTTATTTGGCAACAATGCAATATCTTGTCCTTGAATTTCTACTTCACCTTCTGTAGGTGTTTCAAGTCCATTCAATAGGCGAACCAACGTACTTTTTCCTGCACCTGAATAGCCAATAATGCCATAAATATCTCCTGATTCAACCGTTAAATCAATATCTTTTAAAGCCGTGACTTTACCCGCTTTACCGGAAAACTCTTTTTTTACATGACGTAATTCAATTAATGCCATTTTGTTCTCCTCTTCTTTCTGTTCTACTTTCTTATTTTGAAGGTTTCGCACTTTTTATGAAACGAATTTGCTTAATAAAAACAAAAAAACTTCCATCCTTTTGCTATTACAGCAAAAAGGACGAAAGTTTGTCATTTCGTGATACCACCTTAATTCGCTATTATTTCTCAATAATAACCTCATACGGTACTTGATTCTTCGCATACCGTTGGCTGTAACGGGCGCCCCGTAGTAAGTTCACTGCTTCGCTCACTTACTCTGCTCAAAGACCATCTTCCATCTTAAATCTGTTACCCATTCTCAGCAAACAGGGCTCTCTTCAAACGTCCTTAACATGTACTCTTCTTTTCAAAGCTTTCTTTTGATTAGATTGAGAAAATTATAGCAATAAACATTGACCTTGTCAACGTAAGACTAAAGATTTTCAAATTCTGTTGGTTCAACATCTGCTAAAACAGCAATCCAGGCATTTTCTTCATCTAATGCACTTGGCTCTTGATCAGCCGCTTCATTAATCGCAACTACCTTACCAGATAATGGACTACTGAATTCACTGACTGCTTTTTCTGCTTCTAATTCAATTAAAGAATCACCTTTAGCTAATGTTTGTCCGACTTTTGGAAATGTTGCAAAAGTAATCTTCCCTAAATCCTCTTGGGCTTCGGCAGTTAAACCAATTTTATAACCTGCTTCTGTTGGTAAAATCCATAATTGATCGATTTGTTTCATTTCACTCATTTTCCAAGCACTCCTTCGTAATCTGCTTCTTTAAAACCATTCGTTAGAAATGTATTGTCTTTTAAGAGAATTGGACGCTTAATCAACATGCCATCCGCAGCTAAACGCTGACTTGCTTCTTCAATAGAAAAACTGTCAACCAGATCTTTTAAGCCTTGTTCTCTATATAAAACCCCGCTTGTGTTAAAAAAACGACGAACAGGCAAGCCGGTCTCTTTCATCCATTTTGCTAATTGTTCACTACTAGGCGGTGTTGCTTTAATATCAATTGCTTGGTATTTAACGCCTTGTTGGTCTAACCACGCTTTCGCTTTTTTACAAGTTGAGCATTTAGGATATTCATAAAGTGTGTACATTTCTACCCCTTCTTTCTTCTTTCTTTAACGGCCACTTCTGGTACGAACCGTTTCTTGTTGGTAACGCATGGACATAATTAAGCCCACCCCAATCATGTTACCTAAAATGGAAGAACCACCTTGACTAATAAACGGTAATGGAATCCCAGTTAATGGTAGTAAACCAATATTTGCTCCAATGTTTTCAAAAACATGGAACAAAATCATCATGATAATTCCTGTGGCAATGTAGGCATAGAATTCATTATTTGTATCAAAACAAACGCGAATCATGCGGTAGATTAAAATAAAATACAACAAAATAATGAAACAGCCACCAATAAAGCCAAAGTTTTCACCAACAACTGTAAAAATCATATCTGACTCACGAACAGGGACATACACATCACTCACGTTAAAGCCTTTTCCGAAAAGGCCCCCAGAACCAATTGCTGTTAATGCTAGCGCTGGTTGGAATGAGCGATCTGGATCTGTATGGAAAGGATTTAGCCATAAATCAATCCGATCAAATTGATAAGCTTTAATGCCAATTTTAGACAATAAGTCTCTTCCTGTTTCTGTTGTTACCAAGTAGATGGTTCCAGCTCCGACTAGAGCAGCTATGATAAAGGCGGGCACAATAATTTTCCAAGTAATGCCAGACATTAAGAAAACTCCCCCAAAAATGGCTAAGAAAACTAACATCGTCCCGAAGTCTTTTTGTAAAAGTACTAAAACAATTACCGGAATCGCCACTAATAGCATTTTAGCGATTAGCCAAAAGTCGCTTTTGAGTGTTCGGTCCACATATTTAACATTATGCATGGTCACTATATAGGCCAACATCAAAATAAACGCAATCTTCATCAATTCCGATGGTTGGAATGTGGTGCCACCAAAGCGAATCCAGTTTTTAGAACCTGTTTGCTCTGCTAGCACGGGATCATAGAATTTCAGTAGTAATCCCATTAATACTAATCCAAGTGCATAAAAAACGGGCGTTAACCGCCAGAGTAATTTTGAGCTAAAATGCATAATAATGACAATACTTAATCCTCCGACTAAATACCACAGTCCTTGTTTCATTAACAAGCTACCAATTTTAGGTTTGCTTGGATCATTGTAAAGCGCTACGTAAAGCGATAGCATACCAATTAGTGATAAAAGAAACACTGGTAATATCACGCCGTAATCAATTCGACTATCTAAATTTGTTTTCTCTTTTCTATTCATTCGTCATCCCTTTTCCTTTGTTCATACGTTTTTTATTATATCTTTCTCACAGAAGAAAAGAAAGGAATTCTACTATATTTGAGAAAAACTTTAGAGAATTGGTCCTTCACTAGCAATTTTTTCTTTTTCTTCAATCCTATTTTGCTTTTATTTAAAATTTTTTACATCAGTGATAATGAGAAAGTTTACTATAAACAGTCAGTAACAAAAAACAGTCGCAACTAAAACACGTTGCGACTGTTTTTATTCGCTTTTTCTTTGTTTCGTTTGTTGTAGCTCTTTATTAATTCGGACAATTTCGTTGCCAAAATTTTGCCAGTCACTGGCTCGCGGGGGCGCTAGCCAAATTAAACATTTTACTGAAAATAACGTTTTTGGTAAATAATCCGAAACTACTAAATCCGTATCTGGTCGAATCGCTGAATGAAAGTGAATGCTGAAAGATTCGAATATTTTGATTTGTTCTTTGATAAACTGAGTATATTTTTCTCCTTGCGTAAAATTCACATAAAGATTGATCGTGCTTTTTTCATTCCTTTGGTCATAAAGACGGGATAACACTAATAGCAAATCAAAAAATAAAGAAAGCTTACTAAACTCAAACGCCGAGCAATCCAACGCAAATAAAAACTGACGACAGCTATTAAAAACAATTGGGTAGCGTTCCTGAAAAAATTCTAAATCCATAATTCGTAAGGTGATATCGATGAACGGCGTAATAAAACGATGTTGATAAATAATCGGAACAATTTCTTGATAAAATTCTTCGTCCGAAATTGTAAACGGCATATAAGAAAAGAATAATGTTTTCGTAGCCGTAATTGCCTCATTGTGAGAACTCAGCAAATGTTCCGAAATAAGTTCACTTTGATAGACCGATAAATTGCCGATAATTCCTTGAATTTCTGCGTTTTTCTCTGCATGAGTCGCCTTCATCACTTCGTTGATCCAACTTTGAATTTCTTGATAAATCGAACTTTCTTCATCAAAAGCGAATGGATTTTCTTCTTGGGATAAAAAATAATTAGCTTTTCTCTGCGTTCGTTCTAACGCCACCAATACATAATGTTTAAATAAATGAAAATTAGTGATATTTTCATAAGAGCCTTTCAATTGAGCCAATAATTGGTTAACTGCGCGAAGATCTGTTTGATTATATAATTCTTCAGAATCTTTGTAAATTCGGTAATAAAGCATAGTAAAATATTGTCTAATCGCCATTTCATTGCCGCTAAGTTGTAAATTTTTGGATAACTTGATACCGTATTGACCTAATTCTTTCCGGATATGGTCAACAATTTTGTACACAACCGTTCGACTCATCCCGTGCTTTTCACCGTATTTTTTGATTGAGGTAAACTGATGAAAGAAAATCGTTTTTAATAGATTAAATTCTAACGAGTCTTTTAAATAATATTCTTCAATAATACTTGAAGAAATACGAAGGCTTTGAGATAACAAAATTTCATTATTTTTTTCACTGATTTCCATCTCATTAATCAGACCAAAGCGTTGCAAATCTGCATTGATTTCTGTTATGTTCCGTTCTAGCAAATAAGGAGAAATAGCTAATTGCTTACATAAACGATCTTTTCGTTCAGAAAATGAATATTGTTGCTCTAACTTTCTAATAATCGCTAATTTTAAATTTTCCCGATCATCTAATAACAAGAATTCCATTTAAACTCTCCTTGTTCCATACAAAAGTGAGCCTGACAGGAAGCTTAAAGTGGTGCCAAATTGAGAGGACCCACTTGCCGCTCCTCCAGTAATTTCCACTGGGGCTATCGTATCTATTTTTTTCAACAACTCATCATTTAACAGCACCTTTTTATTTACTCGTTCCTGTTCAATTTTATTTTTCTTTTTCTCCTGTTTTGTTTGTTGCTCCTTGTCCTGTCTCGAGGCAATAATTGGTCTTTCTGGGCCAATCATTGCTTGACTATAAGGAAGCTCTGCAAGCATATTCCCCTCTGCAGCAAAATTAGTAGGGTTGACATACACCTTCGCAATAGAAAGGTATGACTCGTAACGGAAGGTTACAAAATAAAGGCCTACTTTTTGAGTATTTACATTATTTTCTATAATTACATTTTCTAAATTTAAAGGGCGACCCTCTTTATCTTTTAGAAAAACGACATTGTCTAAGGGTGACCATGCTTGATTAACTCCTAAAAACGTGTCTTTTAATTTAAGTTCCGTTTGATTTTCTTTGACCGTAATGGTTGCTGTTTCAATTTTGCCATCCACTTCATAAGTCACGGTATATTTGCCTGGTGTTGTCGCTTCGTTTGCATAGCTATTCACTGAAGCAATCAACATTCCTGAAGAAAGAAATAAGGCTGTGCCGATACTACCATAATAAATAGTTCGCTGGTTCATCTCGTTTATTATTCCTCCAAACTATTTCATAAAAATAACTATCTTAACAGAAAAACCTGCTAATAGGTGTTCTTAAAATAAAAGTCACTTGTAAAACTTCCTATTTTCCAAGGAAACAGCTACCCTCATTCATGCACTTATTCATCTTTTAAGCGTGGAACAAAAGTTACTTTAAACTTTTGCCCCACGCTCATTTAATTATTTTCGTTTCTTCTTGATGACTATACCACTAATAATCACAATAAGTAACACAACAAGTCCTAGCACACGATATAGACCATTAGTTTGTTCTCCCGTTTTTGGATAACGTCCTTGCTTGTCAGGTTTCACAATATGTGTGACATACTGACTACTTTTTATCGTGGTTTGATTCGTTGAGGAACTAGTCTGGTTGTTCTCATTTTTATCTGGTAGTGGTGTAGGATTACGATCAATCACATGAACAGTTGCTACTGTCGTCAATTGACGAGGTGTCTCGTTTGAAAACATTGAGAAAAGTCGTGACTGCACAGCTGGTTTGGTTTCATTAACTGGCTCAGTGGTATAGGAAATCTGGTACTCTCCTGTTTTCTTTGTATCAACTTTCCCTTTCACTTGAACTTTATCAAAGGATATAGCATGACCGTCACGATCTGTCGCTGAAACGAAATTATCTTCTGGTTTCCACGAATCACCAACATAAATCGTTGTATCTTTAACCTCTAACTTAGATTGGTCGGGTTTGACGGTCACATGGGCTGTTTCTTCTTTACCTTCGTAACTGTATACGATTGGATAAACGCCTGCTTTGCTAGTATCAACTTGACCTGAAACAGTGATTTTTTCGAATGGGACATCTTGACCTGTTTTATCTGTTGCTGAAACAAAGTTCTCTTCTGGTTTCCATGAATCGCCGACATAAATCGTTGTATCCTTGACTTGTAAACGACTATCATCACGGACATGAACGATTGCTTTCGCTTCTTTTGTGCCATTTTTATAGACAATTTCATAATCGCCTATTTTATCAACATTCACTGTTCCCTGAACATCAATTTTTTCAAACGGAACGTCTTGACCTGTTTTATCTGTTGCTGAAACGAAATTATCTTCTGGTTTCCACGAATCACCAACATAAATCGTTGTATCTTTAACCTCTAACTTAGATTGGTCGAGTTTGACGGTCACATTAGCTGTTTCTTCTTTACCTTCGTAACTGTAAACGATTGGATAAACGCCTGCTTTGCTAGTATCAACTTGACCTGAAACAGTGATTTTTTCGAAGGGGACATCTTGGCCTGTTTTATCTGTTGCTGAGATAAAGTTCTCTTCTGGTTCCCATGAATCGCCGACATAAATCGTTGAATCTTTGACTTGTAAGCGACTGTGATCAATTGTTTTAGTTAATGGAATTTTTAGTTGATTGTCTCCTTTGACCAGCTTAATGGCTTTTCCTGTCAAATACTCTTCATCCACGGAATATTCCTGCGGTACATTCGTTACTCGCAAAGTATAATCACCTGTCATGATGGCATCAAAGGAGTATTGACCTTTTTCATCTGTTGTAAATTCGGTTGCTGTATGCGTGACATTATCAATTAGTTCAAAAGAAACCTTCGCAATTGCTTGGTTTTCATCCTCTATGTTATGCGTATAGAATGTGGCAGTTGCTAAATAAACAATGCCTTCCGCATCACCTTCTGAGAATTTCAATGTGATTGGCGCAGTGGTGACTTTTTTCTTGCTAGCAGACATCTGGTTCAATGTTTCAGAGTCGATTGTTGTTTCTGTATAGATTTGGCCAGCGTTTGCAGAGACAGTATTGTATTCAATCGTAATGTTTTCTGTCAATGTATAGTCTTTAAAAATGACTTTCGCACCGTTTGTAGTCTTCTCTAATGAATAAGCATCTTCTGGCACGCCTTTCACGGTAATAGAATTCAAATCGATTTGAGCATTGGTTGTGCCTTTTGGTGTTAATTCAATCGTTGGATTTTTCACACGATGTGTTTTATTATCAATATTTTTTGTTGTTACTGTCGTTTTTGTTACATTTTTTAATGTTGGATTCGCCGCTTGTGTTGCACTCAAAATGTCTAACGCTTCATTTTGAACAGAAACCGTAGCAGACCCTTCATTATTATTCGATTGTGGTTCTTTAGCTGTCCCTGTTATATAAAGAGTTGGCACGTCGATCCAGCCATTGGCATTTTTATACTCAATAATGTAACGTTTGTTGGTTTTTCCAAAATCAAACGTGTAACTATTGGTATTTTCGTCAAAAGTAATCGTTGGGTATCCAGGACTGTCTGGTGACATTGGTTTATCAAAATAATAGCCACGATCCCAGTATTGTGGATAAATTGAATCTACCTGATCGTTTGAAACATCATAAATGTCAAAAAGAACATCGGCGCCAGCTGGAATTTTTGTACGGACGCTTAGTGAGTCAAAAGAATCATTTCGTGCATTGACAAGGAATTGATTTTTACTACTTTGAAGTGTTCGTTCAGAACCAATGTGTCGATTGGTATTTACTTCTGTTTCTATAGGGGAAATGCCATCAGCACTCATTGTCACAGGAATTTTATCAAAAGGAATACTTTTATCTTTTGGTAAACTATCTGGCACGTAATTAAAGCCAATTGGAATTTCAAGTTCATTTGTAATTGGCGTAGTGAACTTAATGATCGAACCATCTGAGGTTGGTGTGACTGTATAATCTTTCCCTAAAACATAATATGAAAAATAAATATCTTTTGTGGCTCTAACAGATAGATATTGCGGATGCTTTATTTTAATCTCTAAATTTTCAATGGGGTTGGCCTTACTACCTGCTACAGCTATTTCGGTATCACTCATATAAGCACCGTTTCGATCATAATTTCCCCATGTCGCTTCCGCATTCGTAGGATTTAACATAGCGATTGGTTCAATATATTGATCGGATACTAATTGAATGGCTTTATTGGGACCAATTACAGGGGTACTTAATGATAGATTAATGTCCTTCTTGTCAAAATCCATTGTTAAATCAGAAATATTTATTCTTAAATAGCTATCTTTTGTGGCCGTTAAGATAAGCTTGCCCCCTTCAGTTTTAATATCAAAATAGTCTTCCAATTTTACATATTCATATAAAGGACCATACGCCATAAATTTAGGATTCTTAATTTCTTGACCGTTTGTACTTTCTAATACGATTTGTTGACCCATTTTTGTTTCTGTTAACGTGCCATAAATTGTTACATAATATTTCCCTTTGCTTCGAAAACTGATATAGGATATACTACGCATTTCACGGTCAGCAATTACTTTACTTGTTTGACTCGTCTTAGCAGTAAAATCGGTTGTTTTATTCGTTCCTGTCGTATTTTTTAACGAAAGAGAACCTAACTTGGTTGTTGGATATTGCTGATCAAATGAATAACTGTAGTCCGAAACACTCTCTAAATAAATTGTCCGATTAATCGATAAGGAATAGGCTTTTTGTTGATTCATGTTTGGAACAGTTACAGCAATCCGCCCGAGTGAATTATCGCTTAATATATAATCTTTGCCAGGTGTTAACAAGGTTTGCGTTTCTGGTAAAATTTGACCATTAATGTCGACATCGTAACTGAAAACTTGAGGTTCCAAGTTATCTTGTTTTCCAAAGACAGCGCCTGGCGTCTCTGTTGTTAATAATTCTAATGTTTGATTGCCAGTTAACGTCCGGTCTAAATTATAAAAAATTTCGCCATCTAACCCTGTCGTTCTGGTTCGTTCGTTATATTGAATTGGTTCCACTTGTTCATATAAATCAAACGAGTAGGTTTTTTTATTTTTTCCTGGAGTTTCAATTTTGATTAATGGTTCCGCCTCTGTTGTTAGATAACTTTTTAGTTCTACTTTAAAGGAAGTATCTGAAACTCGTTGATTAAACGTAATACTTAATGTTTTGGTTGCCGCATCGACTGCCCAAGTTGCGCCAATGCCTGTCACTTCTCCGCTAACAGTTGAATAACCTAAATGTTCTGGTAATTGAACTGTATAAACTGATCCAGGTGCATAACCTGTGTTTCCAACAGCAAATTGGAACGTAGCGGTTACCGGTGTTGTATTTAATTCGCGGTGAACCTCTGTTTGGCTGTATTCTGTTCCACCAATCGGCGCAAGACTCATACTGTCAAGTAGTTCATCTGTAATTGGCGCTTGAACATCTGGTAGGGCTTTTTCATTAAGTGAGGTGTCCTTGTCCTCCGTTGTTTGTTGTTCAGATGGTGTAGCACCACTGGAAGCTGTTGTGCTCGCCTCTGTGGTTTGCGATTCAGTTGTTGCAGTTGGTTGATTCATTTCTGAAGTATTCGTTGTTTCTAAAGGTAAAGATGGTGTTGAGTTCGATAACTCTGCCTCTTTTTTTGCTGTATCAGTGGTCTCTGTTTGTGCTTCTGTCGTTGTTACAGCATAGGCATTTACGGCAAAACCGAAATTTTGTGCGAGAAGTATACTTAACATCACAAAAGAAAAAGTTTTTTTCTTCATACTAATCCCCTTTCAATAAAATTCATATAACCTAATAATAGCTTGTTAAAAATGAAACAATTGATTAATTTTTTTTGAATCTTCGAAAAAAAAAAACAGCTTTTCCTAAAAAAATACTTGGAAAATCAGCCACAATCACTGTTTTTCCAAGTATTTTTTTATGAATATTTGTAAATTATCGTTTCTTTTGACGAAAAACGACCACGAAATAAACTGCAATAAATAATAACACTAAGAGCGAGTTACTATTTTTAATGAAAGTTAAAAATTGACTTGTTTGCGTTGAAATACCTTTGCCGCCAGTCAATTCTAATAAAAATTGTGTCGTGCCACCTTTGCCTACTACAGTGACTAACATAAGCGCCATCAAAATAAATTGATGGCATAAACTCCCTTTTGTTTGTGTTGTATATTTGATAAGGATGCGGCTATCTTTTGGCAAATCTGTCTCTTGATAATATCGCCTAGCTAAAAAGCTGTTCAATGTGCTTTTGAAAAAACTCAAGAGAAACAGGCCTAAAATAGTCCACGAGGTAAGAAGTAATATTCCCAAACTTCCCGCCAGACCAATCATTGGTATGTTGTTTGACCATTGTTTCGTTTTACTAGCTACAATCATTGCAAAAATCATCCCTAAAACATAAGGTAAATAGAGATAGATACCCATATGAGCTCTGCCATAAACCCCTGCAACATAAATGGAACCAAATAAAAATAAATAGTTCCCGACAATCCCGTTAATCAAGGTCGCAAGATTCATTTCTAATGATACTTTATACGCACCGCGTTTGCCATAATGACTAACGAAAAGGACAGCCACCACAAAGAAACAGCAGGCGCCAACAATCGCATAATCAAATTCCACCGCATTCGTTAATAAGCGACCACTTCTTAATAAAAGTAATAACACAAAAAAGATAACAAACAGAATTAATTCTTTTCGTGAAACTTCTGCTGATTCTTCTTCTAGCTCGTTTAATGAAACAGGATAGCTCTTGATTGCTACTAAAGCAACCAGAAAATAGAGCGCGTACACCAATAACGCCAGTCCAATCTCAGTCGCTTTAAAAAATAAAGCGCCAAATAAAACAGCGGTCAATAAGACTGTCGTTAAAAGATTGCTGTGACTAATTTTTTGACCTTCTTCTTTCAAGAAAAAGCGAATTGATTGATTACTTGGTGGCAACAACGCCCCACTAAGTCCTAACAACATTCCTGAAATACTATAAAGCGGGAAAGAATAAGCGCCGGCAATCCCAATTAAGGAGCCTGCCAAGCCTAACAATAGAGAAATCTTTAGTAGACCTAGACTAGTTAAAGACAAATTAATTCCTCGAACCAGAAAAATGCCTGTCATACGCAATGTATAAAATAAGACAAATGGTAAAATTGTTAGAAGGTTGTGTCCATCACTCAATTGAATGTAAAGTAAATAAGGCACAACAATAATCGTATTACTTAGTAAACTTAATGCTGTATTACCAAGACTTTCAATTTTTTTATTCATTTTGACCTCTTCTTTTATCTTTCATTTTCTATTATTTTTAGGGTAGCATTGTTTACTTTTTTTGTCCATAAAATAACAGATGTAGCAATTTCCTAATGTCTATTTTCCACTGTTATGTATAATAGTTAATGACGACAGCTTGGACTTTCTCTGTTCCGTCATTTATATACGTGTGTACTTGATTAGCATCAAAATACATAGCGGCGTCTTTTGGAAGAAGGTATCTCTGACCGCCCACTTCAAGAGCTAATGCTCCTTGAATAACCATGACATATTCTGTCGAACGTTTTGAATGCCCAACAGCTTGATACTTTTTCCCTGGATCTAATTCAAACTGAAAGAGTTCAAAGTTTCTTTCCTGGTTGTCTGAGTAGTAATTAAAGACTCGATAGGAGTGATCTTCAGAATGTTGTGTTACCGTCTCAGTTTTTTTAACCACGGGATTTTCTTTAACATAGTCATCTTCTAATAAATACGTATATGGAACATTGAGTCCATTACTTATTTTCCAAATTGTATTTATGGTAGGATTGGTGGTTCCTTTTTCAATCTGCGAAAGCATCCCTTTACTCACTCCGGTTATCCCAGCTAGTTCATCTAACGTAAGTTTTTTTTCTTGTCTAATTTTTTTTAAATTATTGCCAATAATTGTATTAATCTCCAAAATAGTTGCTCCTTCTGTTTCTTTTTATTATCCAAAAGTTTAATATATTGAACAAAAGTATTCTTTATTGTATTATACAATATATATCTTAGTTGTTCAAAAGGAGTGGTTAATAATGAAAACGCTCATTCGCTCGTTGTGTCTTATTATCGAAGGTCTAGATTTTCATACACACGTGTTTAAATTTTATACAGAAAGAAGGAAAAAAAGAGAATGAACCACCAATTAGATGCACGCACTGGCATTCGTGAAGCCTTGCCAACGGTTTTTGGCTATATTGGTATTGGCATTGCTTTTGGTATCGTAGGACAAGCAGCAGGTTTTTCCCCTCTTATTGTTAGTGCGATGTCGTTTTTTATTTTTGCAGGATCTGCTCAGTTTGTAACAGTTAGTATGTTGACTGGTGGCAGCCCTATTTTATCCATTGTGTTAGCGACTTTCTTAGTAAATGCGCGTATGATTCTTATGGGAATGACCATTGCGCCTTACTTTAAAGCCGAATCTCTCGGTAAAAATCTCTGGTTGGGAACCTTACTGACGGATGAAAGTTTTGCACTAGGAATGAATAAATTAAACCACACCAAAGGACGTTTAAGTTTTGAGTGGTTTAATGCTGCCAATTTGATTTCCTATGCGACTTGGTTTTTTTCGACGATCATCGGTGCCTATCTAGGGCGCTTTATTGCAAACCCTCAAGCATTAGGTCTTGAGTTTGCGGTCGTGGCTATGTTCATTGGTTTACTCTATCTGCAGATAATTAGTGATCGTTCCATGAAAATCGCTTTACAACTCATCATGGTCCTGATTACTTTTGGTTTGATGTCTATTGGTCTAATTTTTATTCCCAGTAATTTAATTGTCTTAGTTGTCACGTTAATCGGGTGTGGAATAGGAGTGATGATAAAACATGCCTTCTTCTGAGTATCTCTTTTTAACAATTTTAGGCTGTACCGTTGCAACCTGGCTTTCAAGAATACTGCCATTTTTACTTTTAAAAAAAATCAGTCTGCCACAGAAATTATTAGAATATCTAAGTTTTGTTCCCATTGTGATTATGTCAGCCTTATGGTTTAGTAGCTTATTTGAACAAAGAATTGGGCATTTACCAAGCCTCAATCTTCCTTATTTATTCGCTTCATTTCCTACCATTTTAGCCGCAATACTTACTAAAAACTTATTGCTTATTGTACTGGTAGGCATTGCTTCATTTGCACTAATCCAAAATTTTATCTAAAAAAACAGACAGGCACTACCAGATGGTAGTGCCTGTCTGTTTTTTTAGATGCCAGCTGCAGGGATCGAACCTGTGACCTACGCGTTACGAGTGCGTTGCTCTACCAACTGAGCTAAGCTGGCCTGAAACAAATCTATTATAGGACTTTCTACTTTATTTGTAAAGTCTGTTTGTTATTTATTTATGCAAAATCTCTTTAAAATAAGCCAAATAGCGACTTTACAAACTTTTTTCTGAAAATGTGGTATAATAGAGATATCAAGAAAGGATGGTTTTTTGTATGTCAAATTTTAATGGTATGGTTACTCCTGTTGTTCCATCGGATGCTGGTAAGGATTTCGCCGTTGACACCCATGTTACTTTTCTTGTTCACGGACAGCCACAAACAGGCGTTGTTACGAAACAATTAAAAAATGCCGCTGTCGTCGAAATTGACGAAACGCAAAAAAACAATCACTTAATGGTGCACAGCAATGGTGTGATTGTTATTAATTACAAACAATTGAAAAAGATTTAATTCTTCAAGCGTGGGAAATTTCCCCCGCTCTTTTTTATGTACAGAATTGGAATACTTTCCAATTCGTCGGAAGCTATAATGCTGTAATAAACGCAAAAAAACCAAAAATAATTCCGGGCACATTAGCAAAAATAATGGACTTATCTCGTGTCTCTCCATCGTCTCCATATAACCCATGAATCGTCCAAAAAATACAATTAATCATTGCCACTAATGGTTGCGTCGGATTGCCTTTTTCCCCATGTAAATTTCCATAAATTTGTGGAATATATGAAACATACATCAAAACTGACATCACACTAGCAATCACAGCGATAGCGTGTAAGACTTTTTTATTCTTTTTCATAGCTACTCCTTTGTTTTTTTATTTTTTATTATACACCTAGAAAAGTTCTTTAAGCAAAAGAAAACCGTTAGTAACCATAATCGGTTATCTAACGGTTTTTTGTTATTATTTTGTTCCGAATAAACGGTCACCAGCATCCCCTAAACCAGGAACGATATAGCCGTCTTCGTTTAAGCGCTCATCTAAAGCTGCTGTATAAATATCTACATCTGGGTGCGCTTCTTGTAAAGCTTTCACACCTTCTGGAACGGCCACTAGACATACAAATTTAATGTTGCTAGCACCACGTTCTTTTAAGGAATCGATGGCCATAATTGCGGAACCACCTGTTGCTAGCATTGGGTCAACAACAAATAATTGACGACTTGCAATGTCTTCAGGTAATTTCACGAAGTATTCATGTGGTTGCAATGTTTCTTCATCACGGTAAAGTCCAACGTGTCCAACTTTCGCTGCTGGAATTAATTCTAAAATCCCATCAACCATGCCAATTCCGGCACGTAAAATAGGAATGATTGCTACTTTTTTCCCTGAAAGTGTTTTTTGTGTTGATTTACCCATCGGTGTTTCGATGACAACATCCTCTAAAGGCATATCCCGTGATACTTCATAAGCCATTAACATAGCAATTTCGTTGACAACTTCGCGGAAAACCTTTGTCCCACAGTTCTTTTCGCGAATCATTGTTAGTTTGTGTTGAATTAGCGGATGATCAATTACTTGAAATTTTCCCATATCTATTCTCCTTCATTATTTTATTCTTTCTTATTGTAAAACAAAAGAGCCTAGGACACAAGTTGAATTCCTTAAATCCTAAGCTCCGACTCTTATTTGTACAGAGAATCGCGCTTCAGCTATCCCTGATGTTAGTTATATAATGGATATTTTTTAGTTAGCGCTGCTACAGCTGCTTTGACTTCATCATGAACTCCTGTATTTTCTGGATCTTTTAAAACTTGAACGATTAATTTAGCAACTTCTACCGCATCTTCTTCTTTAAAACCACGTGAAGTAATCGCAGGCGTTCCAATACGGATACCACTTGTTTTAAATGGACTTAATTGTTCAAACGGAATTGAATTTTTATTGACAGTAATATTTACACTATCTAAAATAGCTTCTGCTTCTTTTCCATTTAAACCAAAACCTGTCACTTCGATCAGTAATAAGTGGTTGTCTGTTGCCCCACTAATTAAACGAGCTTCTGGCGCTTGATTGAAAACTTTCGTCATCGCTTGTGCATTTGCAATCACTTGCTGACTATATTCAGCAAAACTTGGATCCAAAGCTTCTTTAAAAGCTGCGGCTTTTCCGGCAATCACATGTTCCAATGGACCACCTTGAATGCCTGGGAAAATACTACTATTTACTTTTTTCGCCAATTCTTCGCTATTTGTCAAAATTAAACCGCCACGAGGACCACGCAATGTTTTATGGGTCGTACTTGTTACGATATCAGCATACGGAACTGGATTTGGGTGCAACCCTGAAGCTACCAAGCCTGCAATATGCGCCATATCAACCATTAACTTGGCATCTACTTCATCAGCGATTTCACGGAAACGTTTGAAGTCAATCGTTCGTGAATACGCACTTGCGCCAGCAACAATTAATTTTGGACGATGTTCTCTTGCTAAAATTCGCACAACATCGTAATCGATTACTTCTGTTGAAGGATCCACTCCATAACTGACAAAATTATAGGTTTTGCCACTAAAGTTAACGGGCGAACCATGTGTTAAGTGACCACCAGCTGATAAATCCATCCCCAAAATGGTATCACCTGGTTCAACCAATGAAAGGTATGCCGCTGTATTGGCTTGAGAACCTGAATGGGCTTGTACATTCGCAAATTTTGCACCAAATAATTCTTTGGCACGATCGATAGCTAAATTTTCTACGATATCGATAAATTCACAACCACCATAGTACCGTTTGCCAGGGTAACCTTCTGCGTATTTATTCGTTAAAATACTTCCTTGGGCAGCCATAACTGCTTTTGACACGACATTCTCAGATGCGATTAGTTCCAAGTTATTTTCTTGGCGCTCTTCTTCTCTTGCAATTGCATTCCATAAATCTGGGTCATACGTTTTGTAATCCATTCAAACAACACTCCATTTTGTTTTCTTTTGTCTGATTGTATCATACTTCTGTGTCAGCTTCGTTACAAATACCTCTTATTTTTCAAAAAATTTTTGATTAGCTGATTTTTTCAAGCGATTCATGTAAGCAGTGCCTAAACCAGTTTCTGCAAATCCTTGCGCAAAAATCGTGGTAGCTCCTTGCTCATCTAACGCTCTTAACCCTGCAAATAGTTCTTTTGTGGCATTTTCAACCGTTTCTGCACCATAAGAATAAACAAACGCATTTTCTGTATCTAGTTGTGCTGCCTGTTCATCACTTAAAAATAAGCCGATTTTTTCCTGTTGTTCTGTTGCTTGCTGAATCGCCGCTTGCCATTCTGCTGTTTGACCGCTTATAATCCAAACTTCCGCATCAGGAGAATAGTGTTTGTATTTCATCCCTGGCGCTTTGGGTGCTGCATTTTCGCTAATTAAATGTGTATCGATTTTCACTTGGGAAATAATGCTTTCCAACTGCTCTTTGGTAATTGCTCCTGGTCGTAAAATAACTGGCACACCATCTTCCGCCGTTAAATCTAAGACCGTGGACTCCACCCCAATCTGCGTTGGGCCATCATCTAATATGGCAGCAATTTTCCCCTGCAAATCATGATAAACATGCTCTGCAGATGTTGGACTAGGCTTGCCAGAAGTGTTCGCACTTGGTCCAACCAACGGAACATTGGCTTGTTCAATCAAAGCTAAGGTCGCTTGGTTATCTGGCATACGAAAAGCGACTGTCTCTAAACCACCTGTTACTGTTTTAGAAAATGTATCGCTAGGCACATTAAAAATTAAAGTTAATGGTCCCGGCCAAAAGGCAGACACCAATTTTGTAGCGACTTCTGGTAAGGTCGCTACGTATTTTTTGACCATCTCAACGTTGTTCACATGAACAATCAATGGATTATCACTGGGTCGGCCTTTTACTTGGTAAACTTTTTTTACTGCCGCTTCATTTAAGGCATCGGCACCTAAGCCATAAACAGTTTCTGTTGGAAAAGCCACTAGCTCGCCTGCTTGAATGGCTGCTGCTGCTTGGGCTATTTCTTGTTTGGTTAATTTTTTTGTTTCCATTGCAAATCGCTCCTTCTAGAAAAGTGGCGACGAAGAACCTTAGTTACTCGGCTATCGCGAGGCGATCGTTGCCAGATAAATCTTTTTCAATTTTAATTGTTTTTTGTGGATAGGCGGCGCTCAATAATTCTTGGAGGGCCGCGCCTTGTTGAAACCCTATTTCAAAATAAATTTTACCGTCTGCTTTAAGCATCGTTTGACTTTCATGAATTAATTGTTGGTATAAAGCCAAACCGTTATTTTCAGCGAATAAAGCGGTTTTAGGTTCATACGTTCGGACACTTGCATCCATTAAATGCCATTCTTGTTCACTAATATAGGGCGGATTAGAAATAAGCAGATCGATTTTTTCAGAAGCAACTGGCTGTAAGCCATTCCCATGATAAAATTCGATGTCAGCACCTAATGCTTGCGCGTTTTGTTTAGCGACAGTCAACGCTTCCTCTGAAAGATCAATGGCAATAACTCGCCAGTTGGGCCGTGCCAGTTTCAAGCTAATCGCGATGGCACCTGTCCCTGTTCCGACATCCACGACCGTCAAAGGAGTATCTGGATTGGCTTTTAAGCAACGCTCGACTAATTCTTCTGTTTCTGGCCTAGGAATCAAAGTATGTTCATTAACAATAAAGGAATGTCCATAAAATTCAGCTTGTCCTAGTAAATATTGTGCTGGGTAATCTGTCAATAATTGGGCTAAATCCGTTTTTAATTGTTTCTCTTCTTCTTTGGGCATTTCTTCTTGCATATGCAGGAGCCACTGCGTTTTATCCCAACCTTTACGTTCTAAAAAAACATAGCGAATAGCATAGCCTTCTTTGCCTTGCGCCTCTAAAAAAGAAGAAGCCCAGTTAAGGACTTCAAAGTAACGTTTAGCCATTTTGCATCTCTTCTAATTTCGATGTTTGATCATATAAGACTAATGCATCAATGATTTCATCTAATTTGCCAGCAAGAATCTGGTCTAGTTTTTGGATGGTTAAACCAATACGATGATCCGTTACTCGATTTTGTGGGAAGTTATACGTTCTGATTCGTTCTGAACGATCTCCAGTCCCCACCGCCGATTTACGGTTAGCATCATATTCACTTTGTGCTTCTTGTTGAATTTGGTCATACACACGAGCACGCAAAACTTTCATTGCTTTTTCACGGTTTTTTAGCTGTGAACGTTCATCTTGCATTGCGACCACGATTCCTGTTGGTAAATGGGTTAATCGAACAGCCGAAGCGGTTTTATTGACGTGCTGTCCACCAGCGCCACTTGCATGATAAATATCGACACGGATATCTTTATCAGCTAATTCGATTTCGACTTCTTCCGCTTCCGGCATAACTACAACGGTTGCTGTCGATGTATGAATCCGTCCTTGTGATTCTGTTGAAGGAACTCGTTGCACGCGGTGAGCGCCACTTTCGTATTTTAATTTTGAAAAGACGTTATCTCCTGAAATCATCATAATTACTTCTTTATATCCACCGATTCCAGTGACGTTCGCTTCTAAAACTTCCGCTTTCCACCCTTGTGCTTCTGCATATTTTTGGTACATATTAAATAAGTCGCCAGCAAAAAGTGCGGCTTCATCGCCACCGGCTGCACCACGGATTTCCATGATGATATTTTTATCATCATTTGGGTCTTTTGGTAATAATAAAATTTTAATGCGGTCTTCTAACACTTCTTTTTCTTTTTTCAAATCAGAAAGTTCTTCTTTCGCCATTTCGGCCATTTCCGCATCTAAGTTTTCACTTAAAAGTTCTTCGGCATCGCTAATCCCTTCAACAACTTGTTTATATCGGCGATAAACCTCAACCGTCTCACGTGTATTAGCTTCTTCCTTCGATAATTCCATGAAACGTTTTGTATCGCTAATGACTGCTGGGTCACTTAATAATTCGCCCAATTCCTCATAGCGATCTTCAATAGATTGTAATTGATCGTACATAGTGTCTCTCCTTACTGTTCTTCATTCACTGTTTTTGGATGAAAATAATGTTTGCGACAAACAGGATAGTAGGCTTCATTCCCACCAATTTGGACTTGATCCCCTTCATAAACGGGTTTGCCATCAATATAGTGCAAGTTCATAGTTGCTTTTTTATGACAGAACCAGCAAATCGTTTTTAATTCTTCTAATTTGTCTGCATATAAAAGTAAATACTTTGAGCCTTCAAATAATTCATTTCTAAAATCATTCTTTAGCCCAAATGCCATTACTGGAATATCTAATTCGTCAACAATTCGTGCAAATTCAATGACATGATGCTTGTTTAAAAATTGACATTCATCGACTAATACGCAAAAAGGTTTGTAAGACAAATCATTAATCAAGTCAAAGACATTGGTTTCTTCAAAAATTGGAATAGCATCTCTGCGTAATCCGATGCGACTGGATACTTTCCCGACACCATCACGTGTATCTAGTCCACTGGTCATCAAAACAACTGGTTTGTCTTGTTCTTCGTAATTGTGTGCTACTTTTAAGATTTCAATGGTTTTACCACTATTCATTGCGCCATACTTGAAAAATAATTGAGCCATGTTCACTACACCTTTCCGTTAGTTCCTTACGTATTTTACTATATTTTCAGCAAAAAAGCAGTATTTTTAGCTAAAATGGTCGTGCATTTTTCTGAAAAAAACAGAATCTACGCCAAAGTCATTTTAGCAGGGCTATTTATACTCCAACTAATGATCCTGCTAGTATGCAATAAAAAAGCCCGAAATTGTAGTTATTTGACTACAATTTCAGACTTTTTAATGCTAGTTATTTTTGAGCAGAGGCAAATTCTGCTGATTGCGTACCTGCTTGACGACCATAAATGATAATATCGGCGATGGCATTGCCTCCGATACGGTTTTGACCATGTAAGCCACCTGTTAATTCACCAGCAGCATATAGACCTTTAATTGGTGTGCCATCTTCACGTAAAACTTCTGTTTTCGTGTTGATTTTCACGCCACCCATTGTGTGGTGAATCCCTGGTGCAATTTTAATTGCGTAGTAAGGCGCTGTGCTTAGGTCAGCTTCCATGCCAGTTGTCCGGCCAAATTGTTTGTCATCTTTGGCATTAACATCTTGGTTCCAAGTATCAATCGTTGCTTTCAATGTATCGGCAGGCATGCCAATTTTTTCAGCTAATTCTTCAATCGTTTCACCTTTTTCCACGAAACCTTTTTGATCATAGAAATCAATGGCTTTTGCACGGTCGCGAACGCCTTGGTCAAAGACTAAATAAGCTGATTTTTCTGGTAAGGCATTGATTGCTGCAGAAACTTTGTCACGTGTATCTAACTCATTAACAAAACGTTCTCCTTTTTGAGAAGCCAAGATTGCGCCTTCTCCACGAACTGCTTCACCAATTAAGAAAGCATCGCTTTGTTGAACAGTTGGGTGAATTTGAATTTCTTTCATATCCACTAACGCACCGCCAACTTTTTGAATCATTTGGATACCGTCACCTGTTGTTCCTTCTTGGTTCGTTGTAACATAGTTTTTCAATTCTGGTTTGTATTGTGTAATTAATTTTTCGTTGGCACCGAAACCACCTGTTGTGACAACGACTGCTTTTGCTTTAACTGTTTTTTCTTTATCATCTTTCATTTTCACTTTTACGCCATCAATTTGACCGTTTTCTTCAACTAAGTCTGTCACGTCAGCATCAACAAACAATGGAATTTTTTCTTCGCGAACGTTACGTACTAAACCGTCAACTAGATAGCCCCCAATTGCTGATCCGTCAGCAGGTCGGTGTGTGCGTTTTTCGCTCATTCCACCTGTAATCGTTAAATTGCTCAATGTAATTCCTTTTGTATCTAACCAATCAATTGCTTCAGCTGAATGATCAACAAAATAACGTAGTAATTCTTGATCGTTGGTTCCTTTACCGCCTTTTAGTGTTTCTTCAAAGAATTTATCGTTGCTATCTTTAATGCCTTCTTTTTCTTGGAATTTTGTTTGTGAAGCATTCATTCCTGAAGACGATTTAATTGTATTCCCACCTGCAACAGGCATTTTTTCTAAAATAACTGGATTCATGCCAGCTTCTTTGGCTTGTAATGCAGCGGTCATCCCCGCACCACCTGAACCAACAATAACAACATCATAACTGTCTTTTAGTTCGCTTGGATCTGTATAACCATTAGCAGAGGCACCAGATGTTGCTTCTGTTTTTTCAGAAGATGCTTTTGTTTTACCAGCGGCTTTTTCTTGATCGCTTGTACAACCTGTTGCTGCACCTAATAATAACCCTAGGGAAAGAACTCCCATTAACACTTTTTTCATTGTTTTCCCACCTTATAAACTATTGATTTCTACCAACACAATTTCTTATTTTTCATTTGAATAAAAATAACAGTTTGTTACATAAAGTGAACACATTCACATATCAACCGAAATAAAAAAGCTACCACTACTTTTTAAAGTTGTATCGTTAGACAAACTGACCAATTAGCAATAAGTTGTTTGGGGAACAACCTATTTTTCTATTCTTTCATAAAATATCATGTTCTCGCTTGTTTGTGGATGTTTTCCAATTATTTCTAACGAATTTCTTATTTTTATTTGTCATTTCAAGGATTTTCTGGCAGAATTATTCGTTTGAGGCGAAAAGTTTTGGTATACTTAGTTTAATTAGAATTGGGAGGTTATCTAGTGAACCATACACGTTTGCTGTGGCTGGCACAGCGAAAAAGCGATCGATTTATTCGCAAAAATTTTTCATCTATTCAAATCATCGTCGCTTATTACATATTAATGACGGTTATTTCTTATTTATTGTTTTGCCTCCCTATTTTCAGAGAACCTGACTCGCATGTTCCTTTTATTGATTTATTTTTCTTAGCAATCAGTACAGTCAGTGTTACTGGACTCACCACAGTCGATATTAATTCGGTTTTTAATGATCGTGGGATTGTCTTATTGGAGGTTCTTTTCCAAGTTGGTGGCTTAGGGATTATGATGATTTCAACGGTCTTTTTTATTTTATCAAAACGGCGAATCACCTTAAAGCAACGTCAGTTAATTATGACTGACATGAATCAGCCGCGACTGAGCGGAATTGTTCGACTGATCCGCACCACTTTTTTGATTTTAATTTGGTTCCAAGTAATCTTCGGCTCGCTCTTTTCACTTTATTTTTATATAAGTGGTTATTATACGAACTGGCGAGATGCGATATTTTATGGCTTTTATCAAGCTATTTCTGCAGTGACTAATTCAGGCTTTGATATTTCAGGTGATTCAATTATCCCTTTTGCTCATGATTATCTCTTTTTACTGGCAATTATGTTCTTAATTTTTATCGGCGGAATTGGATTTCCCGTTTTACTGGAAATTCATGAGTGGTTACATTTTAAGAAAAAGAACTTTCGCAAGAAGAAACGAGGCTTGCCTTTCCGCTTTTCATTGTTTAGTAAAATTGCTTTGCTAGCGTTTATTGTTCTGTTCATTGGTGGGACTATTTTGATTTACTTATTAGAAAAAGATCACCTATTTTTGACAATGAATGAAAGTGGCCGTTGGGTAAGTTCGATGTTTTATTCGATGACTACACGAAACGCTGGCCTCCAAATTAATGATTTAGGGGACTTCCAAATCACAACATTGATTATTTTTTCTGTGTTAATGTTTATTGGTTGTAGTCCTAGCTCTGTTGGTGGTGGTGTTCGAACAACGACTGTTGCGATTATTGGTTTGTATTTGTTAGCCTTTTTAAAAAGTGAAGATGATATTAGCGTCTTTAGCCGTAAAATAGATGACGATGATGTCAAAAAATCGATTGTCGTCTTCATGTTGTCTTTGATTATGTGCTTTTTCGCTGTCGTCTTTTTGTCAGCCACTGAAAATCTGCCCTTGATTTCAATCATTGTGGAAGTCGCTTCTGCCTTTGGGACAACCGGTCTTTCTTTGGGCATTACAGACGATTTAACAACAGTAGGTAAATTAATGATTGCCTTATTAATGTTTATTGGACGTATTGGTATGCTTTATACCTTAATGATTTTTGTACCAAAAGAAACACGTGACTTAGGCTACGAATACCCTTCAGAAAAAATTATTATTGGATAAAAAACAAAGCCTCTCAAGTAAGAGGCTTTGTTTTTTATTTTTTCATATGTGTGGCTAGTTTGTTATAACTTTCAGAGCGTTCAATTGCATCTTCTTTAGTTTTATCAAGTAAATGTTCGACTACTTCTTGATTCTCTTTAATTGTATGCAACGCAGAGTAACGTGTTTGTTTTTCAAGAAAATCACGCATTTTGTCAAAATCTGTTTTCTTGTAGTCAATGACCATCGGATCTTTGCCTTTCTTAACTAACTCTGGATTATAGCGATAAAGTGGCCAATAGCCAGATTCAACGGCTTCTTTGGCTTGATCTAACGTCCGAACCATTCCACCTTTGACCCCGTGATTAATACATGGGGTATAACCAATGATAATTGATGGGCCTGGGTACCGCTCCGCTTCGTCAATTGCTTTAATCGTTTGCATTGAGTTTGCGCCTAAAGCCACTTGTGCAACATAGACATTCCCATAAGTGATTGCCATCATCCCTAAATCTTTTTTAGAGGTATGTTTCCCACCCGCTGAGAATTTGGCAATGGCTGAAGCTGGTGTAGCTTTAGATGTTTGTCCGCCTGTATTGGCATATACTTCGTTATCCATAACAAAAATATTAACATCTTCCCCACTGGCAAGAACATGATCAATGCCGCTAAACCCGATATCATAGGCCCAACCATCGCCGCCGACAATCCATTGACTCGTTTTCACTAGTAAATCTTTTTGTTCGTAAATTTTTGTTAAAAGTGGATCTTCATCGGCTTCTTCACTTAATGCCGCCGCTAGTTTGGTTGCTCGCTGTTGTGTTCCTTCCCCTTCAGCCATGTGTTCCAACCAATCATTTAACAAGGCTTGAAGTGAATCTGATCCGACGTTTTTAGCAAGACTTTCTTCAACCAGACTAGCTAAATGTTGCCGTTTCGTTCGATTGGCAATATACATACCATAACCATATTCCGCATTATCTTCAAACAGCGAATTACTCCAAGCTGGTCCTTGGCCACATTCGTTCGTTGTATAAGGCGTCACCGGTGACGAACCACCCCAAATTGATGAACAGCCTGTTGCGTTAGCAATCATCATTCGATCACCAAATAGTTGCGTCAACAACTTAATATAAGGTGTTTCGCCACAGCCTTCACAAGCACCTGAAAATTCCATCAATGGCTGGTTAAATTGGGAACCTTTAACAGAAAGTTTTTTGACTGGGTTGGCTTTTTGTTTAAGAGTCATCGCAAAGGCCCAATTCATTGCTTGCTCTTTCTGAGTTTCATAAGGTTTCATTAAAATCGCCTTGTCTTTCACAGGGCAAGCCTGAACACAAAGACCACAACCTGTACAGTCTTCTAAAGAAACTTGGATACGATACATCAATCCATCAGTGCCACGCATTTCGCGCATGGCAAAACCTGCAGGTGCTTCTTTCAGTTCTTCTTCATCCGCTAAAAATGGTCGAATAGCCGCATGTGGACAAACAAAGGCACATTCATTACACATCGTACACTTATCCATTTGCCACTCAGGCACTTCTAACGCAATGCCACGTTTTTCATAAGCCGCAGTGCCCATTGGAATGGCACCGCCCTTCATTCCGTTTTCAATCAAATCTGAAACGGTCAGCTGATCCCCTTCTTGACGATTGATTGGTTCTAAAATATTTGTCACAAAAGCTGGAGCTTCCGACTCTTGATTTTCTGGTTCTAAAACAATGGTTGCCCAATCTTCTGGAACTACGATTTCTTGCAGCGATTCAAAGGTAGCATCAATCGCTTGGTAATTTTTTTCAACAATTTCCATTGATTTTTTTCCATAAGTCTTTTTCACTTCTTCTTTAAGTAACGGTAAATATTGCTCTTTCGTTAAAATATCTGTTACTTCAAAAAAGGCAGTAGACATCACTGTATTGATCCGACGGCCTAAGCCTACTTTGCGAGCTAACTCAACCGCATTGATAAAATAAAATTTGATTTGGTGCTCCCCAATATATTTTTTCAACTTAGCCGGTAATAAACGATGAACCTTTTCTTGATCCCAAATAGTATTCAGTAAAAACGTTCCGCCATCTTTTAAACCTTTTAACAGGTCGTATTTATGCAAATAGGAAGCATTATGACAAGCGATGAAATCTGCTTGTTCAATTAAATACGTGGAAGTAATTGGCTCTTTACCAAAACGCAGATGCGAAACGGTTAAACCGCCTGATTTTTTAGAATCATAACTAAAGTAAGCTTGTGCATAAAGGTCGGTATGATCTCCGATAATTTTAATCGCTTGCTTGTTTGCTCCCACAGTTCCGTCAGAACCAAAGCCCCAAAATTTTGCTTGGAAGGTAGTATCTGGCGTTAAATCTAAAGTAGGTTCTTCTGGCAATGATTGATAGGTTACATCATCAACGATCCCTACCGTAAAGCGTTGTTTTAATTCTTTAAATGGCAATAACAAATGGTCATAGATCGCTTTAATTTGATTAGGCGCTACGTCTTTAGAACCTAACCCATAACGTCCACCAATCACAATTGGACGATTTTCATGTTGATAGAGAGCGCTTTGAACATCTAGCAATAACGGTTCCCCTTCGGCTCCTGATTCTTTTGTTCGATCTAAAACCGCAACCTTTTCTACTGTAGCTGGTAATTTTTCAAGAAGGTTTTCGGTAGGAAATGGACGATATAAATGAATATTGATAAAACCAACTTTGCGTCCTTGTTGATTGAGATAGTCGACTGTTTGTTTGATTACTGGCGAAGCCGACCCCATTGAAATAATGACTTCTGTTGCATCTTCAACCCCGTAATAATCGGTTAAATCATACGTTGTTCCACGAAGATTGTTAATTTTTTTCATGTATTTTTGAACAATTTTTGGCATTTCTTCGTAATTTTTATTGACTGTTTCTCTTTGTTGAAAATGAATGTCAGGATTTTGAGCGGTCCCTGAAACAGTGGGATGATTAGGATTCATGCCTCCCATTCTAAAACGAGTTACAGCTTCCTGATTCACCATTTCTTTCAGGTCATCATAATCAATCACTTCGATTTTTTGTAGTTCATGGCTCGTTCTAAAACCATCAAAAAAGTTTACAAAAGGTAAACTACCTTCTAAGCTAGCTAAATGAGCAACTGCCGACAAATCCATTACTTCTTGGACACTCGATTCTGCTAACATACAAAAACCTGTTTGGCGGGTAGCCATCACATCGCCATGGTCACCAAAAATACTCAACGCACTTGTCGTTACTGCCCGAGCCGCCACGTGGAACACAGAAGGTAGCAATTCTCCTGCGATTTTATACATATTGGGAATCATCAACAGTAAACCTTGTGAAGCAGTATAAGTAGTGGTTAACGCACCTGTTTTTAACGAACCATGAACTACTCCCGCTGCCCCAGCTTCTGATTGCATTTCAATAACTTGAACTTTTTGACCATAAATATTTTTTAAACCACTTTCCGCCCATTCATCTACCAACTCAGCCATTGTTGAACTTGGTGTGATAGGATAAATAGCGGCAACTTCTGTAAACGCATATGAAATATAAGCCGCTGCGGTGTTTCCATCCATTGTTTTTTTCATTTTTTCACCTTTTATCTTTCCTAAACATTGCTTGTGACTGTTGTTTTTTGTGTTTTGACATACTGATCAATTGCATTAGCTGCGATTTTCCCAGCGCCCATCGCTAAAATAACGGTGGCAGCACCTGTGACTATATCGCCCCCAGCAAAAACGCCAGGTATTGAGGTTGCTCCTGTTTTAGGATCAGCTTGAATGTAACCCCATTGGTTTAGTTCTATTTCTGGATATGTTGATAACAAGACGCGATTTGCCCCTTGGCCAATTGCCTCGATTACTGCATCAGCAGGAATGGTAAACGTGCTGTCTGGAACCGGTTCTGGCCGTCGTCTTCCAGACGCATCTGGTTCACCTAAAACCATTTTGACACATTCAACACCGGCTAGATTTCCTTGTTGGTCATCTAAATAAGCAATTGGATTCGTTAACCAATAATAGTTAATTCCTTCTTCAAGGGAATGGTGGTATTCTTCAATTCTTGCTGGTAATTCTTCTAACGAACGACGATACACAATGTTCACATTTTCAGCGCCTAATCGTTTGGCTGAACGAGCGGCATCCATTGCAACATTCCCGCCGCCAATCACAACGACATTTTTAGCACGTTTAATCGGTGTATCATATTCTGGAAACTCATAGCTATGCATTAAATTGATTCGTGTTAAAAATTCACTAGAAGAATAAACCCCATTTAAACTAGTTCCTGGGATTCCCATAAAGTTTGGTGCCCCTGCACCAACCGATAAATAACAGGCATCAAACTCTGACATTATTTCTTCCATCGTAATCGTTTTACCTACTACCACATTGGTTTCTATTGTTACACCTAAGGCTTCAATACTCGCAATTTCCTGTTTAACAATTTTTTTCGGTAATCGAAATTCAGGTATACCATAGGTTAATACACCGCCAGCTTCATGAAGCGCTTCAAAAATAATTACTTCGTAACCGAGCTTTGCCAAATCCCCCGCAACTGTTAACCCAGAAGGACCAGAACCGACCACTGCGATTTTCCCTTTTGTTGGTTCCGCTGTTTTTTTAGGAAACATGTGATTTTCTAATGCCCAATCGGCAACTAAACGTTCTAATTTGCCAATTGCCACTGGTTCAAAGTTTTTGGCTTTCCCTAATTTACAAACTTGTTCACATTGTTTCTCTTGCGGACAAACGCGTCCACAAATAGCAGGTAAATTCGTATATTTACTTAAAATATCGGCTGCTTGTTCCATGTTTCCTTCACGAATAGCTAAAATAAATCCAGGAATATCAATCATCACGGGGCATTTAGCAATACAAGGTGCATTTTTACATTGTAAACAGCGAACCGCTTCTTCTTGCCCTTCTGCTAATGTATAGCCTAAGCAAACCTCTTCAAAATTACTCTTTCTGATAGTAGGTGCTTGTTCCGCAATCGGTGTTTTTATACGACTTTTTCTAGCCATTTTTCTCCACCTGCTCTTTCAAACGATCTGTAAAGCAAACTGCTTCTTCTTCCTGATATTGCTTCATTCGATTAATGAATTCATCCCAATTTACTTCATTGCCTTTAAACTCAGGTCCATCAACACAGGCAAATTTCATGGTGCCATCAACAGTGACCCGACAACCGCCACACATGCCTGTTCCGTCAATCATAATAGGATTCAAGGAAACATAAATTGGTAATTGATGTTTTTCAGCTGTCAAGGTACAAAATTTCATCATGATGCTGGGCCCAATCGCCCAACTGCACGCTACAGATTCACGTGCAATAACTTCTTCCATCGCTTCTGTTACTAAGCCCTTTTTACCTAATGAACCATCATCCGTTGTAATGATTAGTTCATCCGAATAACGACGGCATTCTTCTTGTAACAGAACTAACTCAGCTGTTCGTGCCCCCAAAATCGTAATCACTCGGTTGCCTGCTTCTTTTAAAGCCTTGATAATTGGATAAATAGCCGCGATGCCAACTCCACCACCGACAACCATCACCGTTCCATATTGCTTCACTTCTGTGGGCATACCTAAAGGTCCAGTGATATCTAACAAAGAGTCGGAAGTTTTAAGTTGGGAAAGTGCAGCTGTTGTCTTACCGATTACTTGGAAAATAATTCGAATACTGCCTGCTTGTGGATTTGTCTCCGCAATCGTTAAAGGGATCCGCTCTCCTTTTTCGTCAATTCTTAAAATAACAAACTGTCCAGCCTGGGCATGTGTCGCTATTCTTGGCGCTTCCAGCCAAAAATCAAATGTATTACTAGATAATTGAGTCGACTGAAGAATATTAAACATTGAAATACCTACCTTCATCATTCCTTTTCATTCTGACTCCTACTTTCTTAAATCCTTAGGCAACGCTATCAGATAAAGTTGTGGCGACACTTTTAACAAATGTTTTTAGCATTTCGATGTCTTCTTCTTCTGCATTGTTTTCAATTTCAACTGTTTCAGCTACTTTTTTAGCACCAGCTTTTTCAAAAGCTCCTACAAAATCATGCGCTGATTTACAGAAAAATTCACCATATTCACGATCACCGGAACCAACAACGCCAAATGGCTTACCTGCTAAATCCTTTTCAGTTAATTCATCAAAGAAATCTTCAAATTCAAAAGGCAGTTCCCCATCACCATAAGTATACGTTGCGATAATACAAGCATCTGCATCATCAAAGAAGTCTACATCAACTTCTGAACATTCTTCACGTTCTACTTCAACTCCAGCTTCTTGAAACTGTTCTTCCAAAATCTCGGAAATTTCTTCTGTGTTTCCAGTCATACTTGCATAAACAATTTTTACTAGTGCCATCTTCATTCATTTCCTTTCTGTTGTCCTAAATATTTCAATGCATTCAAATGCAATTGTAACCCCTTACATTAACTACTAAAAAATTTTTTTAACAAATGATTTTATTCACAAACTAATCTAACTAAGTATGTACTCTTCTCCTTTCGAGATAGAGTATTTTTTACTACGTCTTTACTATACCACACTCCAAACCTTTTTAACAATATTTTTAAGGTAAAAAAAATATTATTTAGGTTCTTTTTTATAAAACGTTTTTCCTTCTTCCAATCATAAAAATTGCTTCTAAAACCGCTCCCCCTAATGCACGAGCTTTGTCGGAGATCGTCAAGCAATCGACTTTCTCAACTGGTCGAGGATCTACATCTGCACACTTCAACCCTTGATAACAGGTTACCTTTTCTGAAATCAATCCTCTCAAAGTCCCTGTCAGAGGCGAATAAACTGGAACCTGATCGATAAAAAATAATGCTTCCCCTTTCAACACAAAATCCCCTATGTTTTTAAGATGGGTAACTTGTCCTGAAGCAGGAGCATGGACAACTCGTTCCGCACTTTTTCCGCCAATTTCACCTGGAATACCTGTATTAGGTAAAGCTGTTCCTTCAAAGTATAAACGTCCCAACCTATGTCCACGCATTGTCTCAATCACAACATCGACATCTTGCGGTGCTGAAAAGCCTGGTCCTAAAGCAATCATAATCGGTGCCATTCCTCGATGCGTACCTAAATTTTTCTTAGCCAAAATCGCATCGATAACAATCAGTGGTTTCAATTGTTGAATAGCACTTGCTGTTTGATCGACAAAAACAGGCAGCTTATTTTGCTGCCAACATTTCGCGCAATCCTTTAATGAAGTAATTCGAACAGCAACCAAATCTTCCACTCTTTGTTCTTTCTGGAAAATAGCATCACAAACTGAAACAGTCCGCCGAATGGCCAGAGGACATTCTGTTTCTAATACTAGTATTTTAAAGCCAACGTGCCATAATTTTTGGATAACACCTGTCGCTAGATCGCCCCCTCCGCGAACAATCACTAATTTTTCTTGGATGTTTTGACTGATTTCTCCCATAAAATAAGTCCTTTCTCTAATTCCATATTGCAAGCAATAATTTTGTCTAATTTTTCAAAACAGCTTTTGGGTAATTGAAGACAGACATTCATCGCTTGAACGAACTCTCTTCGCGTATGGGTTTGATTTAAACACAAAATTCGTTGGCCTTGGCTCTCTTTAAACAATCCTTTTGGATGAGCAATGAGTTGAGCTAACAATGTTTCTGTGATTGGTTCTTGTTGTTGCGCATCGGTTAATTCCAAAAAAAGCGGCAACCGATGAATGGTCGTTTCATCTATCTTTTGACCAATCACAGAAATCGGAAGCACACCAATTGTGGTGGTTGTTTCTTTTAATATCACGGGTTCATAAGAAGACCAGCCTTTCAAAGGTCGTTGTTTGGACCCATCCGCTTCTAAAAAAACTTTCGTGAAGTGCTGAAACAATGTTTGAAACGAGGTCATTGCAGGCATCGTTAGTTTTGTTTGGTTGTTGATAGCGGTTCCTGCTAAAGTGATTCCGCAGATATTCGGCGTTATTTTTTCAAAATGGTTTGTATAAAAATAATCATACAATTGACGTTGGGGAAACCCAATTTTTGTAGTTGTACTAACCAGAACAGCTTCCTTTCGATATGTTTTTGCTAGCGCCCACATTAAGCTTGTTTTCCCACCACTACCAACAATCGACACAATCTCCTTTCCTTGTAAATCAAAACACTTTTTTAAGGACTCCACAGTTGGTACCTCCTTTCCCCAAGGTCATTTTTCACAGAAAAAATAGAGGCTACGCGTACTTTTGCTTCTTCTAAAAAACATACACTGTGAGTTATTTCCGCTTCATTAATGAGTAAACCGATCCCACAACCATCCGTCAATGATGGTGGCAAAGTAAAGGCGCGAACAGCCACCTTTCTTGCCAACAGTACTTGTTCCGCCTGAACAGCATAATGTGTATTCGGAAAGGTTAGCAAATACTCCATCTTTTCACCTTCTTTTTTTGTTAAAGCGTAATTACTTTAGCCGCTTGATTCATTGTTTCAACAATTTCGTACATATTAGTAATAGAGCCGATAGCTAAGGTGTCTGTTAAATGATAAAAATCTAAACAGGCCCCACACGTTTGAATCGTGGTTCCCTTCTCCGCTAATTGTTGCAAATCAGCTAAGGTGTTCGCTGCTTGATTCGTTAAAAACGCCCCTCGATTAAAGAATAATAGCTGTGTAGGAACAGTTTCTGCTTCTGATAAAGATTGAAGATAACTTTTCATTAATAGTCGTCCTAGCTGCTCGTCTCCAGTACCTAATTCATCGGAGCCAATCGTAATTACTAAATCTGTTGCTGACTGACTTGTTTGTTGAGTCGCTTCTTCAGGTACCGTAATTTTGACAGAGAAAACCGTGGCTTCTATCTGCTTCGCAGTCAAAGTGGCCTGTTTTTTAGCAGCTAATTTTTTCAAATTTTCAACAGCTACTTCGTTATCGACTAAAACCTCGATAGTGCCTCCAGCTAAACCTAACTCCGCCAAAGCTTTTTTTGTTTCAATCACAGGTATTGGGCAAGGTTTCCCCAATGCATCTACTAATTTCATATTTGGCCCTTCTCTCTATAAAAGTACTACTGCTTGTTGTTCTTTTGGCAGAACCTCGCCAATAATTTTGGCAACAGGGTCCTCTTTTTGAATAGCTGCTAAACAGGCTGCCGCTTCATCAGCAGCGACACTAATTAACAGTCCGCCAGATGTTTGTGGATCAAACAAAAGTTCTTGCATTTCCATAGAAATTTTTGAATAATCGATTGTCGTTCCGATTGTTTGTCGGTTTCTTTGCCCAGCTGCAGTGACTAAACATTCTGCGGCGTAGGCCAACGCTCCTGTAATGGTTGGTAATGCTTCTGTATCAATCAGTAATGTTACCTGATTATCAGCCATTTCTTTCGCATGAATTAATAGACCAAACCCAGTCACGTCAGTACAAGCATGTACTGCGTAGGATCGAGCATTCGCAGCGGCATATTTATTTAAACGTTCCATCGAATCTTGTGCGATTTTTTGTTCCGTCTGCTTCGCCAATTGCCCCCGAACAGCCGCTTGAATAATTCCTACACCTAATGCTTTAGTTAAAATCAAGACATCCCCCACCTGTGGCGTATTATTATGCCACAAATTTTCTGGATGAACTTCTCCAGTTACCGCTAAGCCATACTTAGGTTCATGGTCATAAATCGAATGGCCTCCCGCCAGTAAAGCACCCGCTTCCTTTAATTTTAAACTGCCACCCAAGAGCATTTGTTCCAACCATTCTTTTGACATCTTTTGTGGAAAACAAACAAGATTTAGCGCATAAAGGACTGTACCGCCCATGGCATAGACATCACTTAAAGCATTAGCGACCGCAATTTTTCCAAATGATAACGGATCATTGACCATTGGTGAAAAAAAATCAACCGTTGAAATCAAAGCTTTTTCAGGCGTTATTTGGTAAACCGCGGCGTCGTCGGCATGTTCAAATCCGACGAGTAGCCGCCCATTTGCCGGTGTTTCGGGTAAGTGTTGCAACAATTGGTTCAGTACACGGGATTCAATTTTTGCCCCGCAGCCACCTGATGTACATTGTGATAAAAAATCCATGCTGTCCGCTCCTTCTCAAATTAGTAGTTCTTGTAAAGCGTGAATTGTCCAAGTAATTTCTTCAGGCGTTGTCTGCCAACCAAAGCTAAAACGTAAGGTGCCAGTTGCTAAAGTCCCAGCTGTTTCATGGGCTAATGGTGCACAATGCAAACCTGCGCGCGTCATAATGCCATATTGTTCTGCTAGTTGCTGTGCCACCACTGTTTCTTCCTGATTCCACAGTGTGATAGAAACAACAGGGACAGTTTGTGCCGCGTCCTTGGTTCCTAAAATTGTGACAGGTAACCCTGATAAACCATCTAAAAAATTCTGCATTAAGGTTCGTTCGTGCTTTTGAATCGCTGCTAAACCAATTTTATTCAACTCTTTAACAGAACTATTTAAGCTTAGAATACCTAAACTGTTTAACGTACCAGCTTCAAATTTATCTGGTAAAAAAGAGGGTTGATCAAAGGAATTAGAATGGCTACCAGTGCCGCCCGTTATCAGTGGTTTGACCGCTTCAGCCCCTCGCTCACTAAAAGCTAACCCACCAATACCTGCTAATCCATATAAGCTTTTATGTCCAGTAAAGGCTAACACATCAATGGCCATCTGGGTCATTTTTATTGGTAAAAATCCCGCCGTTTGAGCTGCATCCAAAACGGTTAATAATCCTTTCTGTTTGGCCCATTGAAAACATTCTTCAATGGGTAAAATGGTGCCTAAGACATTGGATGCGTGTGTCATCACCAAGGCTTTTGTATTCGTTCGCCAGGCTCGCTGAATATCTTCTACATCTAACAGACCCGTTTTTTGACAAGCAACATACGTCACTGAAATGCCTCGTTCTTTCTCAAGTAAGTGAAGCGGTCTAGCTACTGCATGATGTTCTAACATGGTCGTAATCACATGATCGCCAGGTTGTAAAATCCCCGCTAATGCAAGATTTAAGGAAGTTGTTGCGTTATTCGTAAACGTAATCTGAGCCGCACTGGGTGCCTGAAAAAAGTCTGCTAACAATTGACGTGTCTCTAAAAGAGGAAGCCCCTCTCTCAGCAAAGGGGCATTTCTTCCGTAATTCATGAACTGATTTTCTGCTAAATAGGCAGTCAAAGCCTCAATGGTTGCTGGAAATTTTTTATAGGAAGTCGCTGCATAATTTAAATAAACCAAATCCTTCATACGATTTTCCTCTCTAACTATTGGTTTCTTGAATTAATTTTCTGTACTCTTCTGGCGTATCGATATCTTTCAAACGGCCAGGAGTCGCTATTCTCAGCATCTGAACTGCTTCTGGAAAGCGTTCATAAATCATGCGTCCGCCTTTTTCACCAGTCAATGTTAATAGTTCTTGTCGAAATTGATTACCGAATAATACTGGACTACTAGGACAGCCATCTTTTTGTAATGGCACTACAATTTTATTTCTCTGACATTTATCTAACACGGGTTGTAGCATTTTAGGTGTTAACAATGGTTGATCACTAGGTAAGTATAAATAGCCAGCTCCCCGAGCTTGTTCGGTTCCTAAACGAATACTGCTACTTTGCCCTTCTTGCCATTGATGATTGAGAATCACCTGAATGTTCTTAGGTAAAGGAAACGCTGGCTGATTCTCAGGCGAAACAACTAAAATCCGTTCTAATACGTCTAATTGATTCACTAAGGTTAACGTGTGCTCTAAAAATGTTTTTCCTTGATATTTTAAGAACAATTTATTTTGGCCCATCCGTTGTGAATTGCCCGATGCTAGAATAATGACACTAACGAGTGACATGAGTTGTCTCCTTTTATCTTTTTTTCTTTTGATAAGGGGTATTTTCTAAAGGCAGACTTGGTCGTAGCTGACCATCCAAGGCAAAATATGCGCCTGCTAAAGCTGGTGCGGTAGGGATCGTTGCTAACTCACCTACGCCTTTAATTCCATAGGCTAAACCTTCGTGAAGATTGTCAGCATGAACCAAAATTGTTTCGATTAGTGGTACTTGAGTGGCGTTCACTAATCCTAGCGTTGCATATTTTGCTTTAACATAGCCTTCTTCTAAGGCAAATTTTTCAGTTAAAGCATACCCCATGCCCATCGCAATCCCACCTTCAATTTGACCTTCAGCAGCTCGTGGATTCACCACTTGCCCCATATCATACGCAGCCACAAATTTAGCTACTTTTCCTTTGTCATCTAGAATAGCTACTTCAGCAGCATAACCATAACCAGCATGACTAACTGGACTTTTTTTATCATTAATTAATGGATCCGTTTTCGCTGAATATTCCCCATAAAATTCTTCGCCTTCCAAATCACTTAAAGCACGTCCCATATCAAGCTCATACCGTAATTGCATTGCCGCTCTTCTAGTTGCTTCTCCTGTGAAGAGTGACTGCCTCGAAGCCGTTGTCGTTCCTGAATTCGGCGTTCTTCTCGTATCAGGTGCTTCCGCAACAATCATTTCTGGTGGTAAATTTAATGTTTCACAGGCAATTTGCGTCGTAACGGTTGCCATCCCTTGACCGATACAAGCAGCACTTGTGCGGACATGTATTTTTCCTTCTTCAACAGAAATAATACAACGCCCTGTATCAGGTAGCCCCACACCCACGCCACTATTTTTAAAGAAACTAGAAATTCCAGCAACTTCCGCTTGTTCATAGACGTCTTTAACTGCTAACAAGGCTTCTTTTAACGCCGCATTTTTCGAGACCAATTGTCCATTCGGTAAAGTATCTCCTGGGGCGACGGCATTTTTAAAGCGTATTTCCCATGGTGATAGTCCGACTTTTTCTGCTAACAAGTTTAAATTACTTTCAATTGCAAAAGCCGTTTGGCAAACACCAAATCCACGAAATGCACCTGCTGGCGGATTATTAGTATATACAGCAAACCCTTCCACATCAATCGTTTGATACTTGTAGGGACCTGCCGCATGTGTACAAGCCCGTTGCAATACTGGTCCTCCTAAAGAAGCATAGGCCCCAGTATCCGCATAAATCACTGCTTTCATTGCAGTTAAATTGCCTTCTTCATCACAGCCGGTCGTAAAGTCCATTTCCATGCCATGGCGTTTAGGATGAACCATCAAACTTTCTTCACGGCTTAGCAGTACTTTTACTGGTTTCTTCAATAACCAAGCGGCTAAGGATGCATGATGCTGAACACTCATGTCTTCTTTTCCACCAAAACCACCACCAACAAGTTTTGATTGAACATGAATTTTTTCCTTGTCCAGTCCTAACATCCGAGCCACTTCCCGTTGTTCATCATAGATACTTTGACCCGCACTAAAGAGCAAAATGCCCTCACCTTCAGGCTGTGCAATCGCACACTCGGGTTCCATAAAGGCATGTTCGTTAATTGGTACGGAATAATGTTCTGTCACTATAAACGCAGAATTTGCTAATACTTCCTCTGCATTGCCACGTACCAAGTGTTCATGAGACAAGATATTGCCCTTTTCATGAATAGCTGGTGCACCTTCTGCTAAAGCAGCTTCACAAGAAGTAAGCGGTATCATTTCTTCGTAATCAACTTCCACTAAATTTTTTATCTCTGGTAAGGTTTCTTTTCTTTTTGAAACAACGAGTGCCACTGCATCCCCAACGTACCGTGTTATTTCTCCTTCTGGAATCATTACATCCCAATCGGAAATAAATTCTAAATGACCAATTTTATTATTTCCTGGAACGTCTTTAGCTGTGAACACAGCCACACAGTCAGGATGCGCCAACGCTTGGGTACTATCGATTGATAGAACTTTTGCACGAGGATAGGCACTCCGCAAAGCAGATGCATGAAGCATTCCTTCTATGTCAATGTCATCTACATAAATCCCTGTGCCTAATGTTTTCTCTACTGCATCGACCCGTTGGAAGTCTTCCCCTAATTTACCATTTGAATGTTCTTTCGGAATGCTCGTTTCTTCACAAAACATTTTAGCAGCTAACTGAATGGCTTCTATTATTTTCACATATCCTGTACAACGACAAATGTTTCCTCGTATAGCTTTTTGAATGTCTTCTTTTGTGGGTTCGGGTTTCTTGTTCAATAATCCTTGTGCCGAAATAACCATCCCAGGGATGCAATACCCGCACTGAACTGCACCCGTTTTTGCAAACGCATAGGCATAGACATCTTTTTGCCGTTGGCTTAAACCTTCGATTGTCGTGACTTCTTTGCCAGCTAATTTTTCTAGAGTAAACAAACATGCTTTGGAAGCCTTTCCATTTACTAACACCGTACATGCACCGCAAGAGCCTTGGTTACAGCCATCTTTTGTTCCAGTTAGGCCCAGATCCTCCCGCAAAAAGTCCATTAATTTTTTGTTTGTTTCACAGGTTTCACTTTGACCATTTACAATAATTGAATACATTTCTTGCACCTCGATTTCTGATATAGTTTAGTGTTCAATCACCTAGATTATACCACAAATCTCCGTTCTAAAAATTATTTTTTAGCAAAAAAAGTTTTTTATTTAACTTAAAGGTCCTCATTATTGATAGCGCTGTTGAATTAATTCTCCCGCGATGCTAATCGCTAACTCTTCTGGTGTTTCGGCTGCAATGTCTAAGCCAATTGGCATGAAAATTCTTTCAATTTCAGTCATTGTATAACCGACCTCTTTTAACCGTCGAACTTGTGAAGCAATTTTGTGTTTGCTCCCCATCACACCAATATATTTGGCTGGTGTTTCCAATAACTGTTTGGCAACGATGAAATCAAAATTGTGTCCTCTGGTAATTACTATACCATAATCGTCCGCCGTTATTTCAATAAACGCAGCTAAATTTTCTAAAGGAATAACCCGTAGTTCCTCAGCTTGTGGAAAAGCTTGTGCCGTTAAAAATTCTGGACGATCGTCCACTACAACGCAATAAAACGATAAATAGTTTAAAATAGGTACCAATGCGCGTGCGACATGTCCACTTCCAAAAATATACACTTTCCCTACTTGGAGGATCGCTTCTGTTAAAAAAGTGATTTCCTCTTTTTGCTCACAATGGATACCTTTAGGTAGCAAACTTAATTCCCCCTCCCAAGAAGTGGAACCAATCAATTCGCCTGTTTCACTATAAAAGGATACTTTTCCTAAATTGTTTTGATCTAGTTCAGTCATTAACCAACCTTGTTGGTTATTTTGAAAATGCGTTTCTATGGACTCACACAACTCTTTTAAAAATGGCGTTTCCCATGAAAGATAATGGAAAAAAATCGTGACATTCCCGCCACAGACCATACCTAAATCAGCAATATTATTCGGGGCTAAAATAAATTGACGTTGCGCATTTTCTTTCTCAAGAAGTAGCTTTTTTGCCACTTGTTCAGCCTGAAATTCAACCGCCCCACCACCAACAGTTCCGGCTATTCTACCTTCGGCGGAAACCAGCATTCTAGCCCCTTGACTTCGTGGTGTAGATCCTGAACTTGTACCAATCGTTAATAACATCGTGTCTTGCTTTTCCAATATTGCCTGTTTCAAACGCTGAAATACTTCTCTCATTTCAGTTCCTCCGATACTACATCCTGTTCTTTAAAGATTTCTTCAAAACATGCCTCTACCTGTTGATACACTTTTTTCTCAAATAAAAGATATTGATCAATCAACTCTTTTCCTTGGTCCGTAACAATTGACCCGCCACCATTACAACCACCAACACTTTTGATAATTAATGGAAAAGATAGCTCTTCTTCAGCTACCCGCACAATCCGCCATGCCTTATTATAAGACATTTTCATCTCTTTTGCCGCTAAGTTTAGTGACCCAGTTTGCTGAATTTTTTGTAAAACTTCGACAACGCCAGGACCAAAAAAGTTCCGATCTGTTTTTAATTTTAAGTTTAGGGAATACGTAAACATCTTCTCCTCCTTTATTCGTTCATTTTTTTATAGATAACGTAAGGGAAAAAGGATACGAAAGCTTACTCACTTTCGTATCAAAAAAAGCAATCTTCACTCAAGTGCTACGCGCTTTTTTGGTTTTAAAATGACATTTAAAAGGACTGCTACCAAAGTGGTTAAGATAACTTCCGAATTACCGAAAATCGTTGTTACCCAAGTTGGAAAACCAGCTAAGCTTCCAGTAGACAATGTGACACCAATTCCAAATGCTAGAGCTGTTCCGACAACCCCAGTATTTCGAGGAGTCATTTCCTGCGAAGCAATCATCCGAATACCTGTCATAGAAATAGAAGCAAAAACTGAAATCGTTGCACCACCAATTACCGCGTAAGGAATCGTAGTTAATAACGCAGCTACTTTCGGAACAAAACCAGCAATTAATAATATAACTGAAGCGAAAACCAGAACATACTTATTAATCACTTTTGTTACCGTAACCAGACCAACATTTTGTCCAAAAGTTGCCACTGGGATTGATCCAAATAAACTGCCAATAAAGTTAGTGAAACCACTCCCCATAATTCCGCCAGATAATTCTTCGTCCGTTGCATCCCGATCCATTGCCCCAACCGTTGTTGCTGTAAATTGACCGATGGCTTGAACAGCATCAACAATAAACATCACCACAAGCGTAAAGATTGGTACCAATTGAAAATCCAGTCCAAAGTGAAACGGGGTAATTACCTGAACGATTTTAGCATTTTGAACTGGCTCAAAACTAACCATCCCTAAAGCTAAAGAAATCAAATAACCAATAACCATTCCGTTTAAAATTGCTGATAACTTCAAAAATCCTTTTGCAAAATAATTGAAGTAAAAGACAATCGCAAAGGTTAATAATGCAACTAACCAATTCCGGGCTGAACCAAAATCAGCACTACCAGCTCCTCCTGCCATATACTTAATCGCAACAGGAAACAGGGATAGGCCAATACTTAAAATAACCGTTCCTGTTACTAAAGGCGGAAACAACACACGGATTTTTTTAATGAACAAACCAACAATAATAACAAGAATACTGCCAACTAATTGGGAACCAAAAATTGCTGCAATCCCAAAATCAGCTCCGATGGCCATCAAAATCGGTACATACGCAAAACTTGCACCCATCATAACTGGTAACCGTGAACCCACTTTTCCAAAAATAGGGAAAAGTTGAATTAACGTGGCAACTGCTGAAAAAATCAATGATGTTTGAATCAAAATAGTTGTATCACTAGGACTTAATTGGCAAACTTTGGCAATCATGATTCCCGGTGTGACAATCCCTACTACTGCTGCGACAACGTGTTGCAATCCCATCGGAATTGCTTCAGAAATTGATAGTTTCGCATCATATTCAAATAATGCTTGCTCTTTTTTTTCATTCATAGGATCGTTTCCTTCTTCTTTTTATTCTAAAAGGATTGTTTCCCTTAATCAGTAAAGAATGCAATCCTTTTTCCCTCAGAAACATCTTAAAAATTATCCTTTGACAGCAACTGCTTCAATTTCAAATAAACCATCTTTTGGCAACTTGGCTACTTCTACACAAGAACGTGCAGGCAAAACTTCTGAAAAGTAATTCCCATAGATTTCGTTAATTTTGCTAAAATCAGACATATGTTGTAAAAACACCGTTGTTTTCACAACATTATCATAGGTCATCTCGACCTCTTTTAAAATCGAACCTAAATTGATAAAAGCTTGTTTTGCTTGTTCTTCCACTGTAGTCTTCATTTCGCCCGATTGAGGATCTAATCCTAGTTGTCCAGAAATGTACAACGTATTTCCCGCTAAGACAGAATGTGAATAAGGTCCTACAGCTGCTGGTGCCTGTGCAGAATTAATCATTTTGTTTGTCATCGTTTTCCTCCATTCTATGATTCTTTATTTTCAATTAAAGTCCCTGTTTTTCCAGATAATCCTTCTTTGGCTTTTTCTAATAACGTAATCAATGTTTTTCGACCTGGCTTAGATTCAGCAAACTTAATCGCTGCTTCAACTTTTGGTAACATTGAACCTGGAGCAAACTGACCTTCTTGCGCATATTGTTTCATTTTTTCTGTTGAAATATTCCCTAAGGCTTCTTGATTTTCTTTACCAAAATTAATACAAACTTTTTCAACTGCTGTTAAAATCACGAGCAGATCAGCATCTACTTGTTCAGCTAGTCGTTCACTACAAAAATCTTTGTCGATGACTGCATTTACCCCTTTCAGTCGGTTCCCTTCTTGAATGACTGGGATGCCACCACCGCCGCCAGCAATGACTGTTTGGCCAGCGTCAACCAATGTTTGAATCGTGAGAAGTTCGACAATATTTTTGGGTTTAGGGGAAGCGACGACTTGGCGGTAACCACGGCCAGCATCTTCCATCACTTGTATATTTTTTTCTTTGACTAATTGTTCTGCTTCTTCTTTTGTCATGAAGCGGCCAATTGGTTTCGTTGGTTTTTTGAACGCCGGATCATTTTCATCCACGACCACTTGAGTGACTATGGTGGTGACGGCTTTACTTATATTTCGCTGACGCAACTCTTCTTGTAGCGCATTCTCTAAATCATAGCCAATGTAACTTTGACTCATGGCTACGCACATGGATAACGGAACAACTGGATATTGTGGATTATTAAAGGAAAATTCTTCCATAGCTAATTGAATCATCCCCACTTGAGGACCATTGCCATGAGATAAAATAACTTCATATCCTGCTTCAATCAAATCTGCAATCGCTTTGGAGGTCTGTTTTACGGCAGTCATCTGCTCCGTCAAATTATTTCCTAAAGCATTGCCACCTAAAGCTACTACGACGCGTTTGCCCATTGCTTCACCTCATTTTCTGTTTTATAAAAAGGACGATGCTTTTTCTTTTTCACAACGAGTTTTCGTATTAACTGTCTGTTGTCGTTGCATGAAGTCAACGCACATGACTAAGCGTTCTTGACTCGAGACAATCACACATTCATGAATAGACTTGGGAAGGTCTTATTTGTTCATGTTGAAGAGGCAACTTCTAATGATTCATTGTGTAAAGAAAAAGCATCTGTCTTCATGCCAAATTCATTATTTTACTTCTCTTGGTGTCGCTTTATCCGCTAAGTCTGTTAAGGTTTTTTGCGGATTTTTTACTTTACTTAAGAAAATCATAGCCGCAATAACATACGGTTTGTAGCTAGCTTCTTTGTAAAGTTCGACCCGATAACGATCGAAAACAGAAGCTTCCACTTCGCCTTCTTCACAACTAACGCCAGTAATATCAGCTGGTAGACAATGCATATACAAAGCTTTGCCGTCTTTTGTTGTTTTCATCAATTCTTCTGTACATTCCCAATCTTTGTGCTTTTTATTTTGAGAAAGTAATTCTTGTTCTAATTGATCAATTCCTGCTTGGTCACCATTGCCATATAATTCAGTTCGCTTTTCCATTGCCGCAAAAGGTGCCCAGCTTTTCGGATAAACAACATCCGCATCTTTGAATGCTTCTGCCATACTATTCGTTTTAGTAAAGTTTCCACCAAATTCTGCTGCATTTTTCTTCGCAACTTCTTCTACTTCTGGCATAATTTCATAACCTTCTGGATGTGCTAAGACGACATCCATTCCTAAACGGGTCATTAGACCAACAATTCCTTGAGGAACAGATAATGGTTTTCCATAAGATGGTGAATACGCCCAAGTCATGGCAACTTTTTTCCCTTTCAGGTTTTCAATGCCACCAAATTCATGAATTAAATGCAACGCATCCGCCATTGCTTGCGTCGGATGGTCAATATCACATTGTAAATTCACTAACGTTGGGCGTTGTTCTAATACCCCATCTTTATATCCTTCTTGGACAGATTCTGATACTTCGTGCATGTAAGCATTGCCTTTACCAATGTACATGTCATCACGAATACCAATGATATCAGCCATAAAAGAAATCATGTTTGCTGTCTCACGAACAGTTTCTCCGTGAGAAATTTGACTTTTTCCTTCGTCTAAATCTTGAACTTCTAAGCCCAAAAGATTACACGCTGAAGCGAAACTAAAACGTGTTCTTGTAGAGTTGTCGCGGAATAAAGAAATCCCCAAGCCACTATCAAAGATTTTAGTTGAAATATTATTTTCTCTTAAATAACGTAATGTATCGGCAACTGTGAAAACAGCTTCTAATTCATCTCTTGTTTTTTCCCAAGTTAGGAAAAAGTCATTTTCGTACATTTTTTCAAATTCTAATTTATCTAATTTCTCAATATATTCTTTAAACGTTTCCATTCCATCTGCTCCTTTTTTCTTGTCTAATAATCCTTTACTTAACCACAATAGACCGTTGGTAATGCCGCATAAACGGCTGCACAACGAACCAAATCATCTTTCCAAGTTTTTTCATTTGGTGCATGTGCTTGTGCTTCCGCCCCTGGCCCGAAACCAATACAAGGAATGCCATTACGTCCCATAATTGAAACGCCATTTGTTGAGAAGGTCCACTTATCTAGCAATGGGCGTTCTTCACGCATTTCCACTGTTTCTACAGAGCCTTTCCGTGTTTCCCCATAGAGATTTTTGTGCGTTTCCATCAAGGCTTTTGTTACATCATGATTTTCTGGAATTACCCATGTTGGGAAATAACATTCAATTTCATAAGTTAAATCAGTATAAGAAGGACGATCATAGTTGTACATTGAAACCGTCACATCATCTCCATATTTTTTAACAGCTGGTAAATTACGAATTTCTTCTAAACAACTTTCCCAAGTTTCTCCAGCTGTCATTCGACGGTCTAGTGAAACGGTACAGCCATCCGCAACAGCACACCGACTTGGTGAAGAATGGAAAATTTGCGAAACAGTCACCGTACCACGACCTAAGAAACGGGCTTCTTGCCACTCTGGATTGTACTTAGGATCTAACATACGAACTAAACCACGAATCGCTGTGCTTTCTGTATCTCCATTGTTGTTTAAGGCACGAACATCTTGTAAGATATCCGCCATTTTGTAAATGGCATTATCTCCACGTTCTGGTGCTGAGCCATGACACGAAACGCCTTTGACATCAACTTTAATTTCCATTCGGCCTCGTTGACCACGATAAATCCCACCATCTGTTGGCTCTGTTGAAACAACAAATTCTGGACGGATACCGTCTTCTTTGATAATGTACTGCCAGCATAAGCCGTCACAGTCTTCTTCTTGGACAGTAACTGTTACTAAAGCAGTGTATTTTTCTGATAATAGACCTAAATCTTTCATGATTTTAGCGCCATAAATAGCCGAAACAATCCCGCCTTCTTGGTCAGACGTACCGCGACCACCGATCTCAGTTTCTGTTTCATAGCCATCGTAAGGATCAAATTTCCAGTTACTCATTTCACCAATTCCGACAGTATCCATGTGCCCATCAAAAGCAATTAATTTTTCACCAGACCCCATATAACCAAGTAAATTTCCTTGAGGATCAATGTCAATTTTATCGAAACCTAATTTTTCCATTTCGGCTTTTGCTCGCGCAATTTTGTTGCCTTCTTCTGCACTTTCTCCTGGAATTTTGACAAGGTCTCTTAAAAATTTGACCATATCTTCTCTGTAACCTTCTGCTGCTGCATTTACTGCATTAAAATCCATTCCTTTTACCTCCATAAAATTTTTTTATAATTGTCTGGATCAGTGTCCCCTTCGGTAGAAAACATTAAAACGTTTGACGTCTCATCCAGTTGCAATGCCTCACGTAATTCTTGATAGTCGGGATCTTGCATCACTGTAGCTACTAAGCCCATTGCTACTGCCCCAGATTCGCCTGATACAACTTGCGGATCCCCTTTTAATGGCGCGCCCAACATACGCATTCCTTTTTCAGAAACCCAATCTGGTGCTGAAACAAAGAAGGATGTATGATTTTTTAGAATATCAAAAGAAATCGTATTAGGTTCTCCACATGCTAGGCCAGCCATAATTGTCTGTAAATCACCATCGACAAAGCGAATTTCTCCGTCTTTTTTAATTGCTGATTGATATAAACAGTCAGCCGCCTGTGCCTCAACTACGACCATAATCGGTGGGTTTTCTGGAAAAGCATTAGCAAAATAACCAATCACCGCCCCAGCTAAACTGCCGACACCAGCTTGAACAAAAACATGACTAGGTCGTTCAGAGCCAAATTTTCTTAATTGTTGAGAGGCTTCTAACGCCATCGTTCCATATCCTTGCATAATCCAAGTTGGAATTTTTTCATATCCGTCCCAAGCGGTGTCTTGAACCATGACACCGTTTTCAGTTTCTTCGGCCATTTTATTAGCCATTCGCACACATTCATCGTAATTAACTTCTTCGATTGTGACGGTTGCGCCTTCTTTTTCAATATTTTCTTTTCTCGTCTGTGTTGAACCCTTTGGCATGAGTACAACTGATTTTTGACCTAATTTATTCGCAGCCCAAGCGACTCCTCGTCCATGGTTGCCATCAGTTGCTGTAAAAAACGTAGCTTGTCCAAAAGCTGATCGTAATTGATCAGAAGTTAATTCATCATATGTTAGTTCCGAAACATCTTTCTTTAATTTTTCGGCAATATAGTTAGCCATGGCAAACGAACCACCTAAGACTTTAAAAGCATTTAAACCAAAGCGATAAGATTCATCTTTAACAAAGAAATCATTTAACCCCAGATACGCGGCCATATGATTCAATTCTGCTAATGGTGTTTCTGAATACTGTGGAAAACTTTTGTGAAAAGCCAAAGCTTTCTCAATTTTTTCTTTAGACATCAGTGGTAAGTACTTATCCTCCGTCTTCGGCATTTCATTTGCTGTCCATTTAATTTTTTCCAAAAATACTTCTCCTCCTTCTATTTTTAAGTTGCTTTACGAAAAACAAATTTTCCTTGATTTGCCAAGATGACTTGCCCAGCTTCAGCAACTTTTTGACCTCTTAAATAAACCATTCGAGCCTGTCCTTGTGTTTCAAATCTTTCATACGGCGTATAATCGACATTTTGTAACTGCGTTCTCGCAGCAATCACGCCGGTTGTTCTAGGATCCCAAACAACTAAATCGGCATCACTGCCTTCTTGCACCACACCTTTTTGTGGATACATCGAGAATTGTTTAGCAATATTTTCAGAAAGCAGAGCAACCATTTTTTCCAAGGTGATTCGGCCCTTCGCCACACCTTCCGTGTAAATTAATTCTGGTCTCGTTTCAACACCTGGCATCCCATTGGGAATTTTACTAAAATCATCTTCGCCAACTGTTTTTTGTCCGTGAAAATTAAAACTGCAGTGATCTGTCGATATTGTATTGATTGCCCCCTCTTTAATCCCTTGCCACAAAGCCTGTTGATCCTCTCGTTTGCGTAGTGGCGGTGAGCAGACATATTTTGCTGCTTCAAAATTAGGCGCATCATACAAGTGATCATCTAGTAAAAGATATTGAGGGCAAGTTTCTACATAGACTGATTGTCCTCTTTGACGAGCCCGTTCCACCGCTTCTAATGATCGTTTTGTGCTTAAATGCACAATGTTAACCGGCAAATCAGCCATTTCCGCTATCATCAAATATCTTGCTACCGCTTCTGCTTCAACAGCCGCCGGTCTTGATAACGGATGATAGTGCGGGGTTAGCTTTCCTTGAGAAACATATGATTGGATTAATTCATCTACTAAATCACCATTTTCACAATGAACGCCTAACATTCCATTAACTTTTTTTATTTCTTTCATCGCTTCAAAAATTTCCGCATCTGTGGTCCGCAAGTTATCATAAGCCATATACATTTTGAAGGAAGTAATACCTGCAGCAATCATTTCCTGAATTTCAGCAGCTATCGTTGGGTTCCATTCGATCATGGACATATGGTAAGTATAATCACATGAACTCTTGCCTTCAGCCAATTGATTCCAAGTAGCTAAACAGTCTTTCAATGAGCCACCTTTATTAGGTGTAGCCATATCAATAACCGTAGTCGTACCTTTGGCCACCGCCGCTTGGCTGCCAGTAGTAAAGTTATCCGCCGTACTTAACGAACCTTTGCCATTATTTAATTCCAGATGCGTGTGCGCATCAATAAAGCCTGGTAATACATAACACCCCGTAACATCCTCAATCTGAGAATTTTCTACTGGTAAATTTGCCCCCATCTCTACAATTTGCTCGCCGTCAATTCGAATATCCAATTGACGACGATTATATGCAGATACGACGGTTCCACCTTTGAGCAGAATAGACATTTATTTATCCCCCAGTCGTAAATTTCCTTTTATGCTTGCATACAATAAGCATATTCTTCAATCATAGTTACCATTAATGCAATTAAATCTTCTGGTACATCTAATCCTTGATCTGTTAATTGAATTGTTGACACCGTTCCCCATAGACGCAGTAAACAAATTTTATCCACAGGATTTTGAACATAGAAACCTGAATTAGTACTGTCATAAAAATCAGCTTCACTGTTAAATAAGGTAAATTTGTCTTTGTAAGGGGCACTTGCATAAGGGCAAAATGTTTCACAGTTACCACATTCGTTACACATCCGATCAACATGGACAATTTGTGGTTTTCCTTCGACATACACAACAATATTTGCTCGGTTTGGACAGACATCCATACAAGATTCACAAATTGTGGAGCATTCTAAGCAACGACTAGCTTGACTACAAGACATCTCGTCTGTCACAAGGATACCCCGTTTGTTTCTAACAAATGCGACATCACTATTTAAATTATCTTTTTCATAGTGATGATTGTGGACAAGACAAATATTATTGGCCGCTTTGGTTGCATCAGCGATTGCTTCAACAATTGTAGCTGGTCCTAAATTAGCATCACCAATGACATAGACGCCTGGTATATTTGTTTCCAATGTTTCTTGATTTGAAACGACTTTCCCATAGTTGTCTGTGTGAATGCCTAATGCTTGGTAAAATTCTGTATCTACTTTTTCACCAACAGCGGCAATCACTGTATCAGCAGGAATATCAATCATTTCTCCTGTACCAATCGGACGACGGCGTCCAGAAGCATCTCGTTCACCTAGGACCATTTTTTCACAAGTTAATTGTTGATTTTCATGTTTAATTGGCGAAAGTAATTCTAAAAAGTCAACGCCATCTTCTAAGGCTAAATAAAGTTCTTCTTCATCTGCTGGCATATTGCGTTTATTCCGACGATAAACCACTGAGACTTTTTTAACACCAGGTAATGTTGTGGCTGCACGAGCACAGTCCATAGCTGTATTTCCGCCACCAACGACGACAATCTGTTCTCCGTAAGGATTAATCGTTGGATTTTCTCGATTTGCTTTTAAAAATTCTAACGAGTTCAATGCTCGACCAGATTCTAAACGAAGGACCCCATGTTTCCATGCACCAATGGCATAAATAACATTCGTATAGCCTTGGTTTTTCAATTCTGCCAATGATGGCGCCTCTTGTCCTGTACAGAATTCAGCTCCCATAAATTCCGCTAACTGAACGTCTTTTTGAACAGATTCCATAGAAATTCGAAATTCTGGTACAATCTGGCTACAAACGCCCCCAATTGTCTCGGATTTTTCAAACACAGTAACAGGCATGCCTTCACGTGCTAATAAATACCCAGCAGAGATCCCTGCAGGACCTCCACCCACAACAGCTGTTTTAGGTGCATTTTCTTTTGGCTGTGGCTTTTCTAGTGTCGTCAATAATTCATCATAGGCATGTTCAGCTGCTTCTAACTTCACTTCCCGAATATGAATAGATTCTTCATAAAATTGACGTGTACATTTAGTCATACAAGGATGTGCACAAATGGTTCCAGTAATAAAAGGCAATGGATTTTTATCGACAATTACTTGCAAGGCCTTTAAATAATTACCTTCACTTACATAACGAAGGTAAGCAGGAATATCCTGATTGATTGGACAACCACCGTCACTTCGACAAGGAGCGATATAACAATCTGTTAGTGGAACTGTTTTTCTTAGTTTGGTACTTTCTGGTAATTTAATTGATTTTTGGTAACGCGCTTGTGTTTTAGCTTTCTCAACAACTTGGGCTAATTTGTCCAAGCTGACATGAACCATCTGAGGATATTCTGCTGCGCCCAATACATTAGCAACTTGATTCATTCGTTGATAGCCACCGGGTTTCAACAGAGTCGTTGCCATAGTGATTGGCCAAATCCCAGCATCAAATATTTCTTTACTATTGAAAATATCTGCACCGCCAGAATAAGAAATTTGTAGTTTCCCATCAAATGCTTCTGATAATTTTTGTGCCAATGAAATACTAAGAGGAAATAGCGAACGTCCTGACATGTACATTTCATCACCAGGTAATTCATTTGCTGCAATCGTTACTGGGAAAGTGTTCGTAATTTTAACTCCGAAGCTTAGATTTTTACTATTGGCTAATAATTGCAGACGTTGTAACATCGGTACTGCTTCTTCAAATTGTAAATCTTCTTTAAAATGGTGATCGTCAAAAACCATATAATCAAACCCTAGCTCATCCATCGTTTGACGCGCATATTCATAACCTAACATGGTTGGATTACATTTAATAAAGGAATGGAGCCCTTTTTCACTTAATAAATAGGCCGCAATTCGTTCAATTTCGTCTGATGGACAACCGTGTAAAGTCGACAGCGTAATAGAATGACAGACTTTAGGACTAATTGCTTCGATATATAAGTCATCTACTTTTTTAAAATAAGATAGATATTTTTTGGCAGCTGCTTGGCATTCCGCCCAAATCGGCGTTCCTTCTGCGTTCTGCATTTCGTTAATATAACGATCAATTTTTGGTGATTGAATCCCTGCCAAATCATAGCCAACACTCATGTTAAAAATGAAACCATTCGGGTCACCTAGCTCAAACTCTTTACTCAGTAACTTCAAAACAAACCATGCTTTGACGTATTCATCATAAGCTTGGGGAACGCGCAATTCTGTGGACCACTCAACGTTGTAACATTCATCCGCTGCTGCGATACATGGTTTACTCACTGGTAAATCTTCTCCATCCAGTATCTGGACTGTCTTAACTTCAAAAAAACGAGAACCTGTTAAATAGGCCGCAATAATATTTTGTGCTAATTGTGTATGAGGACCTGCTGCTGGACCACAAGGGGTTTCCATTTTTTCTCCAAATAACGGAATCGTTTTTGTAGGATCCGCATGATAAAATTTACGAATGCCAAAAATTGTGCCATCTTGTTGATACTCACTAAAAATCCAATTTAATAAAGCCTCAATTGAGATGGGATGCATAATATCACTCATTAACGTCACTCCTTTTATTTATAATGAAAGCTATTGATTTACTCGTTTCCAGAAAGATTGTGCTTGCGTTTGCGCATCATGCCAAACTTTCTCTTCATCAATTCCTTGAACTTCACGATTACGCATCCGAATTTCTCCATTAATCACCGTGTCAGTAACCATCCCACCATTCATGCCGAATAAAATGTGCATGTTATAATTCTCTTTTGTCATTGGTGTCGGGCCATGATAATCAACAATAATGACATCTGCTGCTGCATCAGGTTCTAAAACGCCTAGCTTTGTTTTAAAATAGCGATTAGCCATTTGCGGATTATTATCAAACAGCATTGCGGGAATTTCTGCCCAAGCTGCATTTGGATCAGCTAAATGATGTTTGTGGATAACATTTCCTACCTTATAAGATTCCGTCATATCATTCGTATAACCATCTGTGCCAAGACCCATCAAAATACCATACTCATTAAACATGCGCATCGCAGGTGGGCAACCGACCGCATTCCCCATATTCGACTCTGGATTCGTGACCACCATTGTGTCTGTATCTCTTAGTAATTCCATCTCATGAGGGCCAATATGGATGCAATGGCCTGCCATTGTCTGTTTTCCTAAAATTCCTAAATCAAATAATCGGTTCACAATCGGCTTCCCATATTTTTTCAAAGAATCATGAACATCGGCTAAATCCTCTGCAATATGAATATGATAACCAATCCCATCTGGCGTATTGGCTGCACATAATTCTAAAGAAGCATCTGATAAAGTAAAGGCTGCATGCATACCCATCATCGCTTTTTGCATATCATCCTTTCTTAAGGAACTGGCTTTAATAAAGGCGGCATTTTCTTGAACTGCTTCCCGCATTTTCTGCTCACCATCGCGATCAGAAACTTCATAACAAAGGCAGGTCCGAATCCCTAACTCGTCCGCTGCATTAGATAATTGGGTTAAACTTCCTGTAATTTCTCCGTAACTAGCATGATGATCAAAGACAGTTGTAACACCGTTGCGAATACTATCTAAATAAGCAACCTTACCACTTTGATAAGTATCTTCTAATGTCAAGGCACGATCAATTCGCCACCATTGATCTACCAAAATATCCATGAAATTTTTAGGATGATAATTCGTTAAACTTAACCCACGTGCAAAGGTACTATAAATATGATTGTGCATGTTAATAAAGCCTGGCATAATCACTCCACCTTTAGCATCAATAAATGTCGCTTCTGGATAAGCTTGTTTTAAATCTTCTGTCGTTCCGACTTGTTTCACAACTTGACCATCAATCGCCACACACCCATTTTCAAAAAAATGATTCTGCGCATCCCGAGTGATTAAACGCCCATTTCCAATTAATAACATGTATTCTCCTCCTATTTTTCAACCTATTCCCCACAAGTGGCAAACGCTTACAAATCTATCGCTCAATCATTCACGAATATAGCTTGACTAGCTTGGCTAATCTATATCCCTACAAAAAGCATTTGAAGCGCTTGCATTTTTTACTAACGAACTCATTAACTTGATTAAAGTATATCACCTAACCTTAAAAAAAACAATGCTACCTAAAAAATATTTTTTAGAATTTTAACAGCCGTTATCTTGTATTATTATTTTTATCATGCTATCATTATTTTTCAGAACAGGTAGTACGCGACATTAAAGGATTTAGCCCTGCCTATTCCATTTAAAAATATTATGTTAAATTTGACACAATCTTATAAAAACTGTTTGTGCCAGGCACATTAGAAAGGAGCTTATTTATGTTATCCGACGAAAAACTTACTTTTTTAACACAAATTGCTAAAGGTTTAGCTGGTCAATTTGGGGAAAACTGCGAAGTCGTTATCCACCAAATCAATGAAGACAATATTAACAATTCTATTGTTTCCATTGAAAATGGTCATGTCTCTTCTCGTCATCTGGGCGATGGACCTTCTCAAGTAGTCTTAGAAGCCTTAAAAAAAGACCCTAGTGAGTTGAATGATCATATTAACTATCTAACCCGTACCCATGATGGTCGTATTTTAAAATCTAGTACAATGTATTTTAAAGATGAGAATGGTCAACTCGATGGTATTTTTGCTATTAACTACGACATCACTACATTGATTGCTGCAGAGTCAAACTTAAAATCTTTGATTTCCACTGCAGAACCTGAAGAAGATAAAGACCCTGATTACATTCCTCAGGATGTTAATGAGTTGTTAGACGATTTAATTCATGAATCAGTCAAATTAGTTGGCAAGCCGGTCCCATTAATGACGAAGGACGATAAAATCAAGTGTATTCAATTTTTAAACAATAAAGGCGCCTTCTTAGTCACTAAATCTGGAGACAAAGTTTCTAACTTCTTCAATATTTCTAAATATACGCTATACAGTTATATTGATGCGAAATAAAAATGGAAATCGATGGACGATTTGTTGTTAAGACAAGTCGTCTATTCTCTTTTTTCCTTCACTATTCTACTTTTTCTAAAAGACTTTTTAAATAATAGTAAGAAAAAGTAAAAGGAATTAATTTTTTATTTTAGTTATGGTATGATAGATTGAGTTTAATTTAAAATAACGAAAAATTAAAGATATAGAAATTGGGGGACAACAAATGGGGATTCGAAGTCATTTAGCAATTGCTGCAGGAAAAACTTCGCAATGGGTTTTACAAACATTTTTTAAAGGCGGCAGTAGCTACCCAGGGAAATTAGCCCTAAAAATCGATCCTAAAATTTTAGATACATTGGCAAAAGACTATGAAATTGTCGTAGTCACTGGAACGAACGGTAAAACATTGACAACTGCTTTAACTGTTAACATTTTACGCCAAGAATTTGATGAGGTATTAACAAATCCAACGGGTGCTAACATGGAGCAAGGAATTGTCTCTACTTTTTTAAATGCCAAGGCGAAAAAAGGACAAAAGAAATTTGCGGTTTTAGAAATTGATGAAGCAAGTTTAAGCCGTGTCACTAAATATATTCAACCAAAATTATTTGTTTTTACGAATATTTTCCGCGACCAAATGGATCGCTATGGTGAAATTTATACGACGTATCGCTTAATTATGGAAGGCGCCGCCGCTGCTCCTGAAGCAACTATTTTGTGCAATGGTGATTCGCCAATTTTTAATTCAAAAGAAACTGTAAATCCTCGCAAATACTATGGATTTAATCATTTACCACCGAAAGAGCAATTGGCTCATTACAATACAGATGGGGTTTTATGTCCAAAATGTAATCATATTCTTCATTATAAAATGATTACGTATGCTAATTTAGGTGATTACTATTGCCCAAATTGTGGCTTCAAACGCCCTGAGTTGGATGTGCAGTTAACGGAAATGGTCCGGATGGATAACACATCTGCTGATTTTGTGATTGATGGCGAAGAATACGGCATTGCTGTTGGTGGGATGTATAATGTTTATAATGCGCTAGCGGCCACAGCGGTAGCAGAATATTATCAGGTGGCACCAGATAAAATCCGAGCAGGCTTAGCTTATGATGAAAAAGTTTTTGGGCGTCAAGAAACTATTAAAGTTGGCGATAAAGAATGTACATTAGTTTTAGTAAAAAATCCCGTTGGTTTAAATCAGGTCATTGATATGATGGGCTTAGCCCCTTACTCTTTCTCGCTGGTTTCATTATTAAATGCCAATTATGCAGATGGAATTGATGTCAGTTGGATTTGGGATGGTAATCATGAAGCCTTTGCTGATATGGACATTCCAAAAGTAATTGCTGGCGGTGATCGCCATGAAGATATGGCCTTGCGTTTAAAAGTTGCGGGTATTCCTGAAGAAAAATTACTAGAAATTCCTGATTTAGAACAAGTAATTTCAGAAATTAAAACGTTGCCGACAGATCATGTCTATATTTTGGCAACCTATACTGCTGTTTTGCAATTAAGAAAATCATTAACAGCCCAAGGGTATATTCAAGGGGGAATGAATGGTGTCTAAAGAATTAGTCGTTTGTCATTTATATGGCAACTTATTAAATACTTACGGAGATAACGGAAATTTATTGATGCTTAAATATTTAACCGAAAAAATGGGCGTTACCTTCCGATCAGAAATTATCAGTATCTACGAACCGTTTGATCCCGAAAAATATGATTTAGTCTTTGTTGGTGGCGGTCAAGACTTCGAGCAACTGATCATCTCAGAAGACATTCAGAATAAAAAAGAAGCTTTGACTTCTTATATTGAAAATGACGGCGTCTTGTTAGCTATCTGTGGTGGTTATCAACTTCTAGGACATTACTATGTCGGCGCACAAGGCGAAAAAATTAAAGGAATCGGTGCATTAGATCATTACACTTTGAGCCAAGACAACAATCGTTTCATTGGTGATATCGAAATTTATAATGAAGAATTTGATGAAACGTATTATGGTTTTGAAAATCATAATGGCATGACTTTTTTAGGCGAAGGTGAACGACCTTTAGGAACAGTCAAACAAGGCAAAGGCAATAACGGTCAAGATAATGGCGAAGGCGTTGTCTATAAAAATGTGTTTGGCTCCTACTTCCACGGTCCAATCTTAGCACGCAACAAAAATCTAGGGATTCGGTTAATTCGGACCGCTTTAGAGAAAAAATATGGTGAACCGATCGCTATTCCTGAAACGCTTTATAAATAAAAGAAGAATCTAGTTCCTACATATAGGGCTAGATTCTTTTTCATTTCTCCGACAACTATTTACATCTTTACAAAATATAGTAAGATAAAGAGGTGCATTTAAAATCGAGAATTTCTCGGACTGGTTCGGAAACTTCCCAGAATAAAAAACTAAGTATCTCTCAATACTAACTCAAGTCATAGCTTTTTTAACAAGAGTTATCATTTGCAGTTAACGAAAAAGGAGGATTGGAAAAAATGCAAAAAGTAATTATTGATTGTGATCCTGGAATTGATGACACGCTTGCTCTCTTGTATGCACTTGCTTCACCAGAGCTAGATGTCCAAGCGATTACAGTTGTTTGCGGAAATGTCCCTGTGGAGATTGGCGTGGAAAATGTTTTTAAATGTTTGGAAAAAGTTAATCGCTTAGATATTCCTGTCTACCAAGGGGCTGCTAGCCCTTTAAAACGGCCATTTGTTAGTGCACAAGATACACATGGCATGGATGGTTTAGGTGAAACATATTTCCCCAGAACTAGCAAAATCCAAGCACAAGCGCTTTCCGCTGCTGACTATTTAGCACAAACCTTTCAACAAGCTACCGATTGCTCAATCATTGCCCTTGGTCCTTTAACAAATATTGCTTTGGCTTTAAAAAAAGAACCTCTTCTGGGGCGAAATCTTCAACGTTTTGTCTCAATGGGTGGCACCTTTAAAAGCCACGGCAATTGCTCTCCTGTTGCAGAATTTAATTATTGGTGTGATCCTGATGCAGCAGCTTGGGTTTTTGAGGAATTAGGTGCAAAAATCGAGATGGTCGGCTTAGATGTCACACGAGAAATTGTTTTTACACCAACAATTCTCAATTATTGTCAACGACTCAACCCCAAAATGGGGAATTACCTCGCTGAGATTACTCAATTTTATTTTGATTTTCATTGGAAATATGAACGTATTTTAGGGTGTGTTATCAACGATCCCTTAGCGGTTGCTTATTTTATTGATCCTACGCTCTGCCAAGGCTTTTCCAGTTACGGACAAATTGTTCCTGACGGCATTGCTATGGGGCAATCAATAATCGATCAATATCATTTCCAGCAGCAACCAGCTAATTGTCATGTCTTGACTACGGTTGATAGTCAACAGTTTTTCGTGAAGTTTCTATCCATTCTTTTAAATGTACAAATAGATGAGATCGAAAGAGATTTCAAAAATTTAAGGATGGGATAACCATGAAAAAAATAACACCACGAATCATTACAATTATCGCTTTTAGTGTTGCTTTAAATTACCTTGGCAGTACCATTGCGTTACTCCTTCGTTTACCAATTTATCTTGATAGCGCGGGAACTATTTTTACAGGTGCGTTATTAGGCCCACTCTTTGGCGCACTGACAGGTATTTTAACAAGTCTATTAACTGGATTGACAACGGATATCTTTTCTCTGTATTATTCACCTGTCCAACTCTGCACAGGAATTTTAGCAGGTTTGCTCCTTCATCAGCAGTTAAAAGTAACCAAATTACCATTTAAAACGTTGTGGTTAACGATACCAGGAACAGTGATTTCTTCCTTGATTACAGTTTGTTTATTTGGTGGAATTACTTCTGCTGGCTCCAGCATAATTGTCCAATTTTTATATGGTTTAGGCTTAAATCAGTTAGCAAGCGTCCTGTTGGTTCAATTGATAACAGATTACGGGGATCGTCTGCTATCAGTCATCATCGTCACAGCTGTTATCGCTGCCTTACCTAAACGTTCCTTTATAACAAAATAAACTGTTTTAATGCCAAAAAATGAGGAAATCATCTGTTGATGATCTCCTCATTTTTTTAGCGACTGCCAGGTTCTGAAGCTATAATCGTTAAATCACCTTCAAAACGCCAGCTCGGAATATCTGTTGGAAAGATAAAGCTATCGCCTTTTTTCAAATCAAAAGTAGCCACATCTGCTTTTGCAGCATCTTCTGTAATCAATCGACCCACACCTTCAATAACTGTTGCTAATGTATAAGGTGCTTGTTTTTTGACTTTTAGAATCCCACTGACACGCCACTCATAGACATTAAAGAAATCTGTTTTTACATAAGTAACAATGCTTGATTGTCCTTGATTTTCTTGTTGAATAGAGAGGTCAGGATCCTTCGCCGGAACGGTTGTCACATCAATGGATTGTTGAATATGCAATTCCCGGGTCTTTCCTTGATCATCTGTTCGATCATAATCATAAACCCGATACGTAGTATCACTGCTTTGTTGCGTTTCTAAAATTAAAATACCCGAGCCGATGGCATGAATAGTGCCGCTTGGTACATAATAAAAATCGCCTTTTTTCACTGGTACTTTTCTTAAAAGATCGTCCCAACGACCTTCTTCAATCATTTCTGCAAGTTCTTCTTTTGTTTTCGCGTGATGTCCATAAATGATTTCAGCGCCAGGTTCTGCATCAATAATGTACCAACATTCAGTTTTGCCTAGCTCGCCTTCATGTTTTTGACCATATGCATCATCAGGATGAACTTGCACGGATAAATCATCTTCAGCATCTAAAATTTTCGTTAATAATGGAAAGACAGCGCCACCTGCATGGCCGAATAGCTCTTGATGGTCTGCCCACAATTCATCTAATTTTTTTCCTTTAAATTCGCCATTTAAAACAGTACTAACGCCATGTGGATGTGCACTGATTGCCCAATCTTCACCAATTTTATCGCTCGGTAAATCGAAACCAAATAGCGTGTGTAGACGATTGCCGCCCCAAATTTTTTCTTGAAAAACAGGTTGTAAAAATAATGGTTCTTGCATTGACTGTGACCTCCCAAATTGAATTCGCTCTCATTATATCACTAAAAACTAGTCATTTCATCTGAAACTGATGATTTCTCTTTTAAATAGGTTGCCAACAACTGATCTCTTTCTTCGATATAAGTATTCCGGTGGTCCTCTGGATGGACTCGATTAGATAAAAAGATAAACGCTGATTGTTGTCGCACATCAATTAGCAAAAAAGTGCCTGTATAGCCTGTATGGAATAATAATGGCCGTTGCGTAGCTACATCATATTTAAAATCCCAGCCTAGAGAACGTGGTTTATCTGCAGCTGGCACTTGGTTAACTAGTAACAAATCAATTGTCTCTTTTTTCAAGAATTGGTGATTGTGATAACTGCCTCGATTTAAATACATTCGAACAAATTTTGTTAAATCATAGACATTGCTAAACAAGCCAGCATTCCCTGCATGTTCCCGTAAAACAAATGCCTTAGGATCATGGGTTGTACCTCGAATCAACCCTCTTTGTTCATGTAATTCTGTTGGCACACAGTTTAAAGGATTCTTTGGTAGAAACGTACTTTCGTTCATCCCTAAAGGAAGCAATACTCGCTCAGATAAAATTTCTATCATTGATTGCTGGAACATTTCTTCTAACATAAAGCCTAATAAAATAGTCCCTGCATCTGTATAAACAACTTTTTTACCTATCGCTTTGCCTGCGTGAAATGAATGATTGTAGGCGTCTTTTAATTCTTGGGCATTCAGCTGATCACGATTAGGAATATAGCCTTGTAAATCTGCCGTATGTGTCAACAAATGCCGGATTGTAATATTAGAATCTTGAAAAGAGGGATAATAAGTTTGTAATGATTGATCTAGAATAATTTTTCCTTCTTCCACTAATTGCAAAATAACGGTGGTGGTGCCGACTACTTTGGTTAAAGAAGCCACATCAAACAGCATGGCCGAGGTTAATTGTTCTTTAGTGGGTTTTATTTGTGCGAGTCCCCAACAATTGCTCTCCTCTTTTTCACCTTCAATGAAACAAAAACTAGCCCCCGAAAAAACACCTTTTTTCATCAATTTTTGAATTTTCCACTTTGTTTTTTCGTACATTTTTTCACCTTCTATTTTTAATATTAAAGGAAAAGTCTAGAATAAGTTCCGAACAAAAGTAGCGTTAAACTTTTATTCCGACTTTATTCCAGACTTGCTAAAACAAGCTTATTTTGTCTGTCTAAGCGTTTATTTTAAGACAAACCACCATTCCAAGCCAATTGGATCAAACACAGTTACAATCGCTTTTTTCTGGTCAATAAAGAACTCTTGATTTTTTGCCGTTAATTGTTGCTCCATTGCTAAAATATGTTCTTGATCAGAGAGCTTAATGGTAAAGAAATCTAAACCTAAGTGTGGATCAGGTAATTGATCCACTTCACTTGTTTCAGGTTTTTGGAATCCAATAGTTGCTTTGCCATCTTCTAAAACAAATTGATCTTTTTCATTGCGTTTTAAACCCAGAACTTCCTCATAGTATGCTTTTATTTCTTTTTGATTGTTTGTTTTTAATTGCACATGCGCTAAATATGACCCAGCGGCTAACCCTTGATGTGGCTCTAAGTCCTCACTGATAAGATCTTTAAGCACAATTGGTTGCTTTTCAGAAGTCGAATTTGCTGTTGCTTCATCGTGAAAAATCTCAAATTGATTGCCTTCAAGATCAGTAATGAACATGCTTTGTCGTGTGCCAATTTGGAAACTTTCATCAATTGGGTAGTCTTGCTCAAGCACTCGTTGAGCAATTTGTAAAAATTCTTTTTCCGTAGGAACTTTAATTGAAAAATAAGCCATTTGCTTTTCTTCATTATGAAAATCTTCAGCTTTTCTAGTTTCTTCTAAAATTAATAATTGCGTTCCTGCTTCACGTGTACCCCAGATAGACAGGTTATTTTCTTCTGACTTTAAAACAAAACCCATTACTTTTTTATAAAAGTCGACCATTTCGCCAACTTTTTTCGCACGAATGGCAATTGTTTTTAATGTCGCAGCTTTTTCTAATTGAAATTCAGTCATTTTTTCTGTTACCTCCATTTTCTTCTCTCCCATTTTATACATCTCTTGCTATTTCATCAAGTAATATCCTGTTTTTCTCAAAAGAAAATAGAAATTTTTCAATTTCGCTAACTTTTTGTCAAAAAAATAAGGCTTCAGGAACCAGTCTTTACGACTATGGCTCCTGAAGCCTCATCATGAATTACTATTTTTTTGCTTCGCCTTTTAGGCTACTTCTTCTGAAAACTGACTGTTATATAAGTCAGCATAAAAACCGTTTTTCGCCATTAATTCATCGTGGGTTCCTGTTTCCACAATTGATCCTTCTGCCATAACGATAATCGTATCGGCATCACGGATAGTCGACAAGCGATGAGCGACTACAAAGCTGGTCCGGTTTTCCAATAAACGATTCATTGCTGCTTGAATCAGTATTTCTGTTCGAGTGTCCACACTTGATGTGGCTTCATCCAAAATTAAAACGTCTGGATTTGCTAAGAATGCTCGAGCAATTGTAATTAATTGTCGTTGACCTTGAGAAATATTGCTGGCTTCTTCATTTAAAATCGTTTGATAGCCTTCTGGTAATTTTCTGACAAAATCATCCACATGGGCTGCTTTCGCCGCACGGATCACTTCTTCTTCGCTCGCTTGGTCATTACCATAATGAATATTGTCATAGATACTTCCAGTGAACAACCAAGTATCTTGAAGAACCATTGAAAAGTGTGCTCGCAACTCTTCGCGAGATAAATCGCGCGTATCTACGCCATCATATTTGATGCTGCCGCTACTAATATCATAGAAGCGTTCCAATAAGTTAATTAGGGTTGTTTTCCCAGCACCTGTTGGGCCCACGATTGCGACCATTTCCCCAGGTTTAACATTTAAATTGAAATCTTTCATTAATAATTTCTCTGGTGAATAGCCAAAAGCAACATGTTCAAAAGAAACACGATAAGGACTATCTGTTTCCACTGGTATGCCAGAAGGTTCATCCACCATTTCTTCTTCATCTAATACTTCAAAGACACGTTCTGCCGAAGCCACCGTAGCTTGGATTGTATTCATTAAATTAGCGATTTGAGTAATCGGTTGTGAAAATTGATTGGTATATTGAAGAAATGCTTGGACATCCCCTAAATCCATCATACCATTCGCTACTTTTACGCCACCAAGGACTGCAACAAACACGTAGCCTAGATTTTTGATAAAGTTCATTAAAGGCATAATGATCGCTGAAATAAATTGTGCTTTGCGACCAGCATGATATAATTTTTCATTTTCTTTTTCAAATACTTCTTGATCACTTTCTTCGTGGTTGAAACTTTTTACTACTACGTGACCACCGTAGGTTTCTTCGACTTGGTTATTCAATAATCCTAAGCTTTTTTGTTGAGCCGCAAAATGTTTTTGCGAGCGAGGCGCCACAACCATCACAACAATTAAACTTAATGGCACTGTTGCTAAGGCAATTAGTGTTAACTGCCAGCTAATGGTCAGCATCATCCAAAGTACACCCACAAATGTCACGATACTGGTAATTAATTGGGTTAAGTTTTGTTGTAAAGTACTCGCAATATTATCCATGTCGTTAATTGCCCGTGACATAATGTCCCCATTACTATGAGTATCATAATAGGAAATTGGAACTTTGTTCATTTTCGCTTCTAATTCTTGACGTAATTCATAAACTGTTCGCTGTGAAACACGTGTCATAATTACTTGCTGCAAGAAATTAAAGACAGCAGAAATAAGGTACATGGCAATAACAATTAATAAAATTTGACCGATTTTGTCAAAATCAATTGGAAAAGAAGTTATTTTTAAGCCTTGTTTCATTTCAGCAGCGCCTTTCATGACGCCTTTAAAAATTTCAGTTGTTGCCTGTCCTAATACTTTTGGTGTTTGAATTTGGAAAACGACGGCTGCGATTGCTAATACTAAGACAGCAATAATTGACAGCATTCGTTTAGACATGTATCGAAATAAACGTTTCACTGTTTTCCAGAAATTTTTTGGTTTTGGCCCTTTTGCGCCAATGTTGCGTCCTGGTCCACCGCCCATTGGTCCGCCTTTTGGTCGACTACTCATGCAAGGTCCTCCTCTCTCAATTGAGAATGTACAATTTCTTGATACGTTTGGTTATTCGCTAATAACTCTTCATGCGTTCCTTTACCAACTAATTTCCCTTCGTCTAACACTAAAATTGTCGATGCTTCCATAACCGTACTTACACGTTGGGCCACTAAAACGACAATTGCATCCGTCATCTGCTCTTTTAAGGCTTTTCTTAAATTAGCATCTGTTTTGAAATCCAATGCAGAAAAGGAATCATCAAAAACATAGACATCTGCTGGTTTTACTAAAGCACGAGCAATAGCCAACCGCTGGCGTTGTCCGCCAGAAAAATTACCGCCGCCTTGTTCGACATGACTATCCAAACCTTCTGCCAATTCTGAAACAAACGCCTTCGCCTGCGCAATTTCTAAAGCTTGCCAAATTTCTTCATCGGTCGCATTTGGGGCGCCGTATTGCATATTTTCACGAATCGTTCCTGTAAATAAAACAGCCTTTTGCGGTACAAAGCCAATCATTTCTCGTAAATTATGCTGTGACGTTTCTTTAATGTTTTTACCATTTAGCAAAATTTTGCCAGATTCAACATCATAAAAACGTGGTAAAAGATTAACCAGCGTTGTTTTCCCAGAACCTGTCCCACCAATAATTGCGACCGTCTCCCCAGATTTTGCTGAAAAATCTATATCTTCCAGTGCTAAGTTTTCAGCATGCTGGTAACGATAATTAACATGTTCAAACGCCAATGTTGCTTTGTCGCCTTTTAGAGAGAGTAGTTCTGGATTGGGTACATCTTTGATTTCTGAATCAGTATTTAGCACCTCATTAATCCGATCAGCAGAAGCTTGCGCCCGCGGTACCATGACAAAAATCATGGATAGCATCATGAAACTCATCAGAATTTGCATGGCATAAGTCATAAAGGCGATTAAGTTCCCTACTTCTAGTTGCATTTCCGCAATATAATGACCGCCAAACCAGGTGATTGCAATATTGGTACCACTCATAATGAGTGTCATTAAAGGAATCATCAAAGCGACAATCGTATTCACTTTAATCGCCGTTTGTGTATAATCCTTATTGGCTTCATCAAAACGTTGTTCTTCATAGTTTGCTTTGCCAAAGGCCCGAATCACACGAACCCCTGTCAGTCCTTCACGAAAAACTAAATTTAAACGGTCTGTTTTCTTTTGCATGCTTTTAAATAACGGAACCGCTAAAAACATGATACCACCCACTAAAACAGCCATAATTGGTAAAACATATAGAAAAATTTTCGTTAATTGTGGGTCCTTGTTATACGCCATAAAACTTGCACCAATTAACGTTAAAGGTGCGTTAATCATTAAACGTAAAAACATTTGCATAACCATTTGAATCTGATTGACATCATTGGTTGTTCGTGTAATTAGCGAAGCTGTCCCAAATTTGTCAAATTCATTATTAGAAAAATTTTCAACTTTTCGATAAATATCAGTCCGTAATTTTTTACCTAAACTTTGTGATTCTTTGGTGGCAAAAAAGGTATTTCCAATAGAAGCGACAATGCTAATCAAAGAAAAGCCTAACATGACAACTCCTGTACTCCAAATATAGTTAATATCTCCTTTAGCGACACCGTCATTAATGATATTAGATGTTAAAGTGGGCAGATATAAATCTGCAATAATTTGTACAATCATAAATAAAACTGCTGCAAAGACCGACCATAACGACATTCGTTTGACTAGTTTAATCAACTAACTTCTCCTCCTTTTTGTTACTTATAAGCGCCATTTTTCAACCAATTTAATTTCATTTTTAATTGTTTGACTGCTTCAGTTGAATCATAGGCGGGATTTTCTCTTTGTTGACGATACCCATCAACAATTGTTGAGAAAACGGCATGCATCGCCGTCTGCATAAACCATGTGAATTCTTTTGGCGTTTCAATGGTTAATTTCGAACGATCAATTATTTGATAAAGATGTTCTGCATAGGCAGCATGGCCTTTTCTTCCTCTATGCTTATGACAGTGCTGTTTCCTATTTTTTTCCTCTTCCCCAGTCGCTAAATTATCCGTCACCCGACGTGAAGCACGATAGTCCATGTTGACAAATAAATTCCGATAGAAAGAAGCATTCTCCCCAGTTAGCACTTCGACAATCATTTTGGAGAAATAGACATCCATGGCTTCGATTAAATCACCATTTTCTGCAATAATTTGTTTCTCTAAATCTCGTTCACTATTTTTTCTTAATGTCGCAAAGTAATAAAAATACAAATCTTCTTTGTTCTCAAAATATTGATAAAAGCTACCGCGAGGAATTTCCGCTAATTTAACAATATTTGCAATTGACGCTTCTTGTAAAGAATGGCGTGAAAATTCAATTTGCGCAGCATCTAATAAGCGTTGTTGCTTTTCTTCTGGCAAATGAAAAAACGTATTCGTAGGCATATTTGTGTTCCTCCCTTTTATGACACATTGTCATATGACACCATGTCATTATAGCACTCTCTATTCAGAATGCAAGTTTTTTACAAAAAAAATCAAGCACCTAGCAAGACAAAATTGATGTTAGATTCTGTCTCACCAGTTGCTTGATTAATAATAGTGTTTGATGCATTCTTGTAACAAGCCAGCGACCTCTTTTATAGGTCCATTGGCATCTATTCGTTGATAATTAGGATATTGTTCCAATTGGTTTTTGATAAGAATTTCTTGATCATAAAGGTTTAAACGTTCTTCAATAATTTTAGGATCAGATTCCCGTTGCTTTAAACGTTGATAAATATTTTCTTTTGAAACGTCAAAAAAAACTGGAATGACGGACTCGCCGAAACGCTCAAAGACCGCTTGAAAGCCCGGAAAAGTTAACGCATTATAGGCTGGATGCTCTTTCGTTGTTTCAACGATGGCAGCTACACCGACACCGTAATAGTTTCCATGGTAAAAATCATACTCCACTAACTGATTGGTTTCAATCAAGGTTTGAAAACTTGCTTTTGTTTCAAAATAGTAATCCACACCATCCACTTCATCCAACCGTTTTTTCCTCGTAGTATGCGAGATAATTTTATAGTTTTTCGGAAAAACCTTACTTGTAATTGCGGTCTTGCCAGAACCACTAGGACCCATAATAACAAAAAATGGATGTTGTAATTGCTTAATCATTAGAAACGCTCCTCTCAGTTGTTTCTATTATAACGTATTGTGCACTATTTTGAAAAATTGACAAAAAAGAGCTTGGGCCAAAAATCACTTTGGATTTTTGGCCCAAGCTTAAAAATTAATAAACGGCGGGAACAGAAGCAACAACCTGCTACGCTTATCTTGTTTTGTTTAATTACAATAACTAGTCTAAGTTTTGTCCATTAGTTTCGATAACTTGTTTGTACCAATTAAACGATTTTTTTTCATAACGGTTTTTAGTACCATTTCCTTCATCGTCTAAATCAACGTAAATAAACCCATACCGTTTACTCATTTCACCTGTGGAAGCACTGACTAAATCGATACAGCCCCACGGCGTATAGCCCATTAAATCGACGCCGTCTGCAACTGCTTCTGCCATTGCTTCAATATGACGACGTAAATAATCAATCCGATAGTCGTCTGCCACATAGAAATTTTCGTCTACTTTATCAATTGCACCTAAGCCGTTTTCCACAATAAATAAAGGTTTTTGATAACGATTATATAATTCATTTAGGGCAATTCGTAAGCCTTCGGGATCAATTTGCCAACCCCATTCACTTGCTTCTAAGAAGGGATTTTTAACGCCGCCTAAAAGATTCCCATTTGCTGTATCGTTGGTAGTGCCAGTAACATCGACAGCAGTCGACATATAATAACTAAAGCCAATGTAATCCACTGGGTATTCTTTTAATAATTCTAAATCTCCTTCTTCAATAATTAAGTCTTTCACAGCATATTTTTGATACATGCGTTCTGCGTATGCTGGATATTCACCACGAACTTGAACATCTGTACAATAATAATTAAACTCTTGGTTTTCAATCATTGTAGCAACTTGATTGACTGGATTCGAATCAATGCCATACGTTGTTGCATAAATAATCATACATCCAATTTTTAATTCTGGATTTAATTCATGGCCAATTTTTACAGCTTTACTACTTGCAACAAATTGATTATGCCAGGCTTGGAAAATGTTTTGATAATCATTGGCTCCATTGCTTTTCACCAATCCTTGACTAAGTGCTGGGAAATGAAAAGCTGAATTAATTTCATTGAATGTCATCCAATAGTTAACTTTTTGGTGGTAACGTGTTAAAACAGTTTCCGCAAAACGTTCATAAAAGTCAACTAATTGACGATTTTTCCACCCGCCGTATTCTTTCGCTAAATGCAGTGGCATTTCATAATGAGAAATCGTAATTACTGGTTCAATGTTATAGCTTAAACATTCATCGATAACCGCATCATAAAATTTCAAGCCGGCTTCATTCGGTTGTGTTTCATCTCCTTGTGGAAAAATACGCGACCACGCAATTGAAAAGCGATAACATTTGAAGCCCATTTTAGCAAACAACGCAATGTCCTCTTTAAAGCGATCATAGTGATCAATTCCTGTATGATTAGGGTAGCGATATTTCGTTTCGTCAATCGTCCAATCAAACGCTTCATCTCCTAAAATAGCGAAACGTTGTTTTCCTCCAGGCATCGCATCTGCCACAGATAACCCTTTACCATCGGCTAAGTAAGCCCCTTCTAATTGATTGGCTGCGGTCGCACCGCCCCATAAAAATCCTTTTGGAAATTTTGTCGTTGTTGTCATACTTGTTCCTCCTCCAATTGTCTTTTATTTAATAATGGCTAAAAAGTCTTCACCATGTAACACGTCTGTTTGGTTCATATCCAAAACATCTAAATAATCATTCGTATTCGTTACCACAATCGGTGTAACTACTGGATAACCAGCTTCTTTAATGGCAGCAATATCAAAAGTAACCAGCAAATCTCCTTTTTTAACAGAATCACCTTGTTTCACTGATAATTCAAATCCTTTACCATCTAATTCGACTGTATCCATGCCAATATGCATTAATAATTCAACGCCCTCTGTTGTCGTCAAGCCAACAGCATGTCCTGTCGGAAATAATGTGGTGATTTCACCATCTGCGGGTGCATACAGTTTGCCTTCAGTCGGCTCAATTGCAACACCTTTTCCTAAAGCACCTGACGCAAAAACAGGATCTTGTACTTTTTCTAGCGGTAAAATTTCACCTTGAAGTGGACTTGCTAAAATAATTTTGTCTTCTTGATTCGTTTTTACAGGTGCCACCATCTTATCAGTTTCTGTTTTTTCAGTTGCTGTTTCTGGATTAGGTTGATCTTCAAAACGTAAGAAAAACGTTAAGACAAACGCAATGATAAAGGCAATTCCGGCACCAATTGCACCAGTAATCATCGGTGCAGTATCTTTTGTCTCTGCAGGAATAAAGCCAGGTAAGCTCAACATACTAACCAAGCCAAACGTAAAGTTTTTCACGTGATTCATAGCCACAAATGCACCACCGATACCGCCACCAATACAAGCTGCAATAAATGGTTTTTTCAATGGTAAAGTCACGCCATATACAGTTGGTTCAGTAATTCCAAAAATAGTCGTAATACTTGAAGACAAAGCCAAACCTTTTAGTTTCACATTTTTTGTTAGGAAAAAGACAGCTAAAGCAGCCCCGCCTTGTGCAATAACGGCTGGTAATAACATTGGTACCATCGTATCGCCACCTTGTGTTAAGTTTAACATCATAATTGGTACAAAGCCCCAATGCATACCAAACATTACCAAGACTTGCCACAACGAACCCATTAATAACCCTGCGATAATTGGACTAAAAGCGTAAATTGCGTTGTATCCTTGTCCCAACCAATCGCCGATGACCGTCCCGATAGGACCAATAGCTAAGAAGGTAACAGGTGCCATAATAAGGAAAACAGCTAACGGAACGCAGATAATTTGTAGAAAACTCGGAATTACTTTTTTGAAGAAACGTTCCACATAACTTTGTGCAAAAACAGCCAAAATAATTGGTAAAACCGAAGAAGTATAGCCACTTGGTCCAATAATCACTGGAAGACCAGCAAAGCTAATTGTTTTGCCTGCTAAAGCAGTAATGCTGGGATGAACTAAGGCCATCGCCAAAGCAACCGCTAAAAAGGGATTAGTATTGAATTTTTTAGCAGCCGTAAACGCTAACATAATTGGTAAGAAAGTAAATAAGCCATCTGCAATCGAAAAGAGAACAAGATATACGCCTGAAGTGTCAGCTAACCAGCCCATAGTTACAGCTAATGTTAAGAAGCCTTTTAGAACCCCAGCGCCGGCCATTGCACCTAAAAACGGTGTAAAAATAGAAGAAATAATATCAATTAAACGGTTAAAAATATTTCCGCCACTTTCTTTTTCTCTATTATCAGAATCATTACCTAGTCCACTGTTGGCCATCAAATCCTTATAGACATCACTAACGTGACTGCCAATAACCACTTGATATTGTCCTGCACTTTGAACTACCTGAATAACATCTGGGTCAGCATTCAATGCAGCTGTATCTGCTTTATTTTCATCTTTTAATTTAAAACGTAAGCGCGTAGCACAGTGAACAACACTATTAACGTTGCCTTCGCCCCCAACAGCTTTTAACACACGTGCTGCAATTTCTTGATTTTTACTCATCTCTAGATCCTCATTTCCATTAATTTTTAATATCAAAAAAACCTACATTGAAAAAGAGCCAGATCCTTCTCTTCACAGCTGCGCAGTCTGCGAAAATCATTATCGGTTTTTCAATCTAGGTTTTGCCTGCATTATCAGTAACAATCCGCGATTATTGGTTGTTATGCTTTTTTATCATTGACCACTCTTTGGATATGAATGGTTAAATAAATCATTTCCGCTTGATCAATTGGTCGATCATAGCTTTTTAATAAATACTCATTAATACGTTGGACCGCTTGAAACGCCTTAGGATACTTTCCTTGGACCAATGCAAAAAGAAATTCGTCCTCCTCATCATGCGCTTCTTGTTTTAAATAACGTTGCGCAAAATATTGAAGATGTGTAACAATTCGTTGATAGTTCAATGAATCTTCATCAAACACCTGTCCAAAGTAGCGACTAATAATCGTTAAAATATCACGAACCATCTTGGTTGCTTCCATGGTAACTTCCATATTGCCATTTCCTTGTTCAGCATTCACAATATGAAAAGCAATGAAGCCCGCTTCATTTTCTGAAAATTGAACCCCTAGCTTTTCAGCAATAATCGCTAATGCTTGCTTTGCGATTTCAAATTCTTTAGGATAAAATTTGCGTGTTTCGAATACAAGAGGATTCGGAATATCAATTCCTTCTTTGGCTCGAAGTAACGCATAGTGAATATGATCCGTTAAAGTTAAATAAATATTTGATGAAAGCTCAATCGCTAGCGTTGTTTCTGCTAAATCAACGATTTGTTTGACGACTTCTACTTCTTTGGTGGGGACGTCTTCAAACAGCTGCTGGAATTGTCCTGCCATAGCGGAGTCCTTTAACACGAATTCCTTTTCAACATAATCTGGATTGATCGTGTCTCCAATCTTCTTTTGAAAGGCTAAGCCGCGTCCCATATAAACAATTTCTTCGCCTTGCTCATTTCTTGAAAGCACGACATTATTATTTAAAACTTTTTCAATCCTCATGATGAATGCAACCTCACTTTTTTATAAAAAAAGCCCAGAATCCCTCCACTGATTGTGTTAATGGAAGACTCTGGTTTTGCCTGCAAAGCAGTAACAATCCTTATTTACAAAGTAATAATAGCATGCTTTTTTTTAATATGCAAGCCTTTCCAAAAAAATATTTTTATTTATTTTTTACTCTGTTGATCCATTTTAAAAAAAAGTTTACTAAAAGTAAAAAAAAGACTTGCTTTCTCTTACTTTTTATTAGTAAAATAGAGATGTTGAATTTTTAAACTATTTATTTTAAGGAGATTACACAATGTCAAAATTATTAGTTGTTAAAGCACATCCATTAACAAAAGAAGAATCACGCTCAGTTCGTGCGTTAGAAACATTTTTAGCTTCATACCGTGAAACAAATCCATCAGACGAAATCGAAATTTTAGATGTTTATGCACCAGAAACAAACATGCCGGAAATCGATGAAGAATTATTATCTGCTTGGGGTGCACTTCGCGCTGGCGCAGCATTTGAAACATTAAGCGAAAACCAACAACAAAAAGTGGCTCGTTTTAATGAATTAACTGATCAATTTTTATCTGCAGACAAAGTAGTAATTGCTAATCCAATGTGGAACTTAAACGTACCGACACGCTTAAAAGCTTGGGTAGATACAATCAACGTTGCTGGAAAAACATTCCAATATACTGCAGAAGGACCAAAACCTCTAACAAGTGGTAAAAAAGCCTTACACATCCAATCAAATGGCGGCTTCTACGAAGGAAAAGATTTTGCTTCTCAATACATTAAAGCGATTCTAAACTTTATTGGCGTTGATCAAGTTGACGGATTATTCATCGAAGGAATCGATCATTTCCCTGATCGCGCGGAAGAACTTTTAAATACTGCCATGACCAAAGCAACTGAATACGGTAAAACATTCTAAATTTTCCGAGTGATTTACAGCAAAAAGAGACAAGCAGTTCGTTCACTGCTTGTCTCTTTTGTTACGTAGATTCTTGTTGATCTGGCTTATCTTCATCATACAAACCGGAAACAATTTGGTACCACTCAAAAATGTGTGTAATTATCACCTTAGCTGCGGCATAAACAGGAATTCCTAAAATCACCCCGACAATCCCAAATAGTTTACCAGACGTTAATAAAACAACCAAAATGGTGACTGGATGAATGGATAACTGACTGCCTAGGACAAGTGGTGAAATAAACCGACCTTCGACCGTTTGCTCAATGGCAAAAACAATCAAGACTTTAATTAACAAAGCTGGCCCACTGACAATTCCTAAAAAGACTGCTGGAATCATGGCTAAAAATGACCCTAAATAAGGGATTAAATTTAAAAAGCCTGCTGCAATACCTAAAGTGACTGCATAATCTAAGCCAATGACAGAAAAACCAATCATAAACATAATTGCCACTGCGAAAGCGACAGTTAATTGTCCTCTAATATAAGAAGAGACTTGATCATTGACTTCTGCAAGAACTTTTAAGGTTGGTTTACGCATCTTCACTGGTAAAAACTTCATTAAATATGGCGCTAAGTTTTTGCCATCTTTCAGTAAATAAAATAGAATAAAGGGCATCGTAATGATGGCGACAAAGATCGTAGCCACCGCCCCAAAGAAATTACCAATTCCTTGTACTGTGAACGTTGAGACGTTTTTAATAATAGTACCTAACGAACTGACAACTTTATCGCCTGCCGCTTCAAGTTGTTCTCTAAATTGTGCGAAAAGTGGATCACTTAATATTTCCTGCGATTTTTGATCAATTGTATCAATATATTGAGGAAAATGATTCACAAAGCTGACAGATTGCTCACGAATTTTAGGAACGATTACAATACCACCCCAAATGAGTAGTGCCACAATTAAAATAAATAGGCCGATAATACTCCAGACACGTGAGATTTGTTTTTTCTCTAAATAATCGACAATCGGATTTAATAAATAATATAAAATCCCCGCCATAATTACTGGTAAGCCGACAACGCCAAAAAACTGCCAGACGGGCTTAAATAAATAAGAAACTTTCGTAAAAGTTAGAATAATTAACAGTACCAATAAGACAATCAGTAAGGCTGTTACTACTTGATTATTTAAAAACCAACGCCAAAACCAAGACAGGCGTTTATCAGTCGTTTGTTTTTTATCCATTGATTCACGCTCCATTTACTAAATAATCAATTGTTGTTCCAATAGTTATCTTTGGTAACTGATGGGGCGTTAAATAAACACCATTTCGGATAACATCATCCTCATCGGTTGGTGCATCAGCAAAGATTAAAGTGCTGTGAGCGATACTTTGCAAGTTACTATTGGCAAAAGAACCCACTTTTGTAATTGTATAGTTTGTATCGCCAATTTTCAGATGATCTCCTTCTGCCAAGGTAACTTGGTCTTTTTCTGGGAATGATTGAATAACTGCATGTTGCTTCAAGGTATCGGTAGCAGTTTCACCAAAAAGAATAATCATTTTTTCTGAATCATCGATTGCATGTTTGCCTATTTCTGTTACGGTTGCTTGCATCTTCCATCCCACTCCTTCATTATCTTACTTCTATTATTATAGCATAGAATAAAATAGATATTCAGGAAAAAGAAAAGGCGATGAACAATCGTCAATTGACTTTTGTTCACCGCCTTAAAATAAGTTTTTATTTAAAGAAGTTCATAATATGAGTCCAAATTTTTTCATCAAAGACATCCATCGGATTCCCATTTCCAATCAAACCATAACCAATCATTGTTCCCACAACAAATAAGATAATGACTAACGAAATGACCACTAGAATTTTCAATAATGTTACTAAAATATAACGAAATGAACTCATACGTTTGACTCCTTTAGATTACTGTCGTTGCTTGTTTTTCTTCAATTTTTTCATCATTGACGCGTTCAACGTTCGCGCCTAATTTTTGAAGTTTTTTATGGAACTCATAATAGCCACGATCTAAATATTTCAAATTAGAGACACGTGTAATGCCATTTGCACGTAACCCTACTAAAATCAATGCGGCAGCTGCCCGTAAATCAGTGGCTTCCACTGCTGCTCCTTGTAACTCGTTGCCACCATTAATAACGGCGATGTTGCCATCAATTTTTAAGTCAGCGTTCATTCGACGCATTTCCTCTAAGTGTTGGTAACGATTTTCAAAGACTGTTTCTGTCACGATGCTTGTTCCTTCAGCAAACATTTGGATCGCTGTCATTTGCGCTTGCATGTCTGTTGGGAAACCAGGATGCGGCATTGTCTTAACATCTGTTGGTTTTAGATGTTTTGGTCCAATTACACGGATGCCGTTTTCTTCTTCTTCAATGATTGCACCCATTTCAGTTAATTTAGAAATTAGCGGACGATTATGTTCAGAAATTGCTTCTTCAATTAAAACATTGCCCTCAGTCATTGCTGCAGCTACCATGAACGTACCTGCTTCAATTCGATCTTGAACGATTGAATGCTCTACGGCATGTAATTTATCGACGCCTTCGATACGCATCGTTTCTGTCCCAGCACCGATAACATTGGCACCCATTTTGTTTAAAATGTTTGCTAAGTCAACGATTTCAGGTTCACGAGCAACGTTTTCAATGATGGTTGTTCCTTTCGCACGAACAGCAGCCATCATAATATTTTGCGTAGCGCCGACACTTGGGAAGTCTAAGTAAATAGTGTTACCGATTAGTTCATCCGCAATTGCTTCAATGTAACCATTTTTTTGGATGATTTTTGCACCTAATGCTTGGAAGCCTTTTAAGTGTAAGTCAATTGGTCGTTTGCCAATGGCACAGCCACCTGGCATTGCCACTTTGGCATGACCATTACGAGCCAATAAAGGTCCCATTACAACGATAGAAGCACGCATTTTACTAACGTACTCATAGTTTGCTTCGATCCCTAAAGGTTGTGTTGCGTCTATTGTTACTTCATTCGCGTCTTCATCAAAATCAATGGCTACATTCAAATGCTTAATTACTTGATTCATTGTAAATACATCAGATAAAATTGGTACATTTTTTAAAGTAGTAACGCCTTCTTCAGCTAAAAGAGTAGCTGCTAAAATTGGTAAAACAGCGTTTTTGGCGCCTTCAATTTTTACAGTTCCTTCTAATTTTGTATTACCACCATGAACAATAATTTGTTCCATTTTGTTCCCCCCAAAAAAATGAGAATAGGTATTCCTATTCAAAATCTTTACTATTATACCATTATTCAACTAAAAATTGTACCTTTTTTTATTTTTCAATTTTTAAGGAAAATACACAATGAAAAGATTTCGACAAAGCGCAATCAATTCTAAAGCAAACGAGCTAACTGTGTATCCGATAGCGATGGCGAAAAATACCATCAACATTCTAATTTGCGGTGTAAATTGGGTTTTGAAAAATTGCTCAATACGCAATGATTGCAACGCCCAAAAACTTATGTAAATGAACATAAGATGACTAACGATTCGAACAATAGCATCTACTCCATAGTATTGCATAAGGAGCCTCCTTTTTTCTAACGTAGGAACATTTTATCACAAAATAATAAAAACCGATAATTAATCCACTTGAAATGCCAAAATTTGACACTATTTATTAAAAAATACGAAGAAATAGAGTTTAAGGCACCTGACTCAATAGCAAGCGCCTTAAACTCTACAAAAGTGACTGAATCCTTCAGCCTTTTTTACCCATGTTTCGATACGTTGATCCGGTTGATTGCACGATGCAAAGCAACAGTCGCACGACGTAGTTGATCGCGGTCGTCTTTTGCTTTGGCTTCTTCAATTAAACGTTCTGCTCGTTGTTTTGCTCGTTCAGCACGAGGTACATCGATATCTCGTTCACGTTCGGCACTATCGGCAATAATAGAAACGACATTATCACGGACTTCCATGATACCACCATTTACAGCTACCCAGTCAACATGTGTATCTGAATCGGTCCGTTTGATGCGGACTTCATCAATCGCTAGCGGAACGATGATTGGCGCATGTTTTGGTAAAATACCAATTTCACCATCTGTTGTTTTCGCCACAACGATTTTTGCATGGTGGTCATAAACTAGACCATTCGGCGTTACTACATTCACAGTAAGACTATCCATTGTGTTTGCCGCCTTTCTAGTAGTTTAATTGTTTCGCTTTTTCGATGGCATCTTCAATTTTACCGACACTACGGAAGGCTTCTTCTGGCAGATTGTCATGTTTACCTTCAAGAATTTCTTTAAAGCCACGAACTGTTTCCGCAACTGGTACATAAGAACCAGGTTGACCTGTAAATTGTTCAGCAACGTTAAAGTTTTGAGATAAGAAGAATTGAACACGGCGTGCGCGACCAACAAGTACTTTTTCGTCATCTGATAATTCGTCCATCCCTAAAATAGCGATGATATCTTGTAATTCACGGTAACGTTGTAAAATATGTTGCACTTCGGTAGCCACTTCGTAGTGTTCTTCTCCAACAATTTCAGGAGCCAAGGCACTAGAAGATGAAGCTAACGGATCTACCGCTGGATAAATCCCTTGTTCGGTTAATTTACGTTCCAAGTTAGTTGTTGCATCCAAATGGGCAAACGCTGTTGCTGGCGCTGGATCGGTATAGTCATCGGCTGGAACATAGATTGCTTGAATAGAGGTAATTGATCCTTTTTTCGTTGAAGTAATCCGTTCTTGTAATTGTCCCATTTCAGTCGCTAAGGTTGGTTGGTAACCTACGGCTGACGGCATCCGACCTAAAAGGGCAGAAACTTCTGAACCGGCTTGTGTGAAACGGAAAATGTTATCAATAAATAATAGCACGTCTTGTCCTTCCACATCACGGAAATATTCAGCAATCGTTAACCCAGTTAAGGCCACACGCATCCGTGCACCTGGTGGTTCGTTCATTTGACCAAAAACCATGGCTGTTTTTTCAATAACGCCTGAATCTTTCATTTCATAGTACAGGTCGTTCCCTTCACGTGTCCGTTCACCAACACCAGTAAAGACGGAAATCCCTCCATGTTCTTGGGCAATATTATGAATTAATTCTTGAATTAAGACGGTTTTACCAACACCGGCACCACCGAAAAGTCCGACTTTACCACCTTTTAGATAAGGTGCTAATAAGTCAATAACTTTAATCCCTGTTTCTAAAATTTCATTACTGGTACTTAATTCATCAAATGCTGGCGCTTTTTTATGAATCCCACTACGTTCAGCATCTGCAGGGAATGGCGCTTCTAAGTCAATTGTGTCTCCTAAAACGTTAAACACACGACCCAATGTATCTTTACCAACAGGAACTGAAATTGATTTTCCTGTATCGATAACTTCCATTCCACGTTGTAAACCATCTGTCGATTCCATGGCGATAGAACGAATCACTCCATCACCTAGTTCTAAAGCGACTTCAAGTACTACTTTTTGTTTTGCTTCGCCATTTTTATAAACGACTAAAGCGTTGTTAATATCGGGTAAGGATTGATCTAATGAAAATTCCACGTCAACAACGGGACCGATTACTTGAACAATCTTTCCTGAACTCATAATTTCTTTCCTCCAGTCTTCATAAAGTCACACGCTTTGAACGTTTTTATAAACGTTCAAACGTAAGACTAGATTATTCTAGTGCAGCTGCACCAGCAACAATTTCTGTAATTTCTTGGGTAATCGCCCCTTGACGAGCACGGTTATAAGAAATTGTTAAATCGCTAATAATATTTTGCGCATTGTCAGTGGCTGTTTTCATGGCGGTCATCCCAGCAGCATGTTCTGCTGTTTTCGCATCAATGATCGCCCCATAAATTAAGCTTTCTGCATATTGTGGTAATAATTGATCCAAGATTGCTTCAGGTGAAGGCTCTAAAAGATATTCTTGTTCGTAAGAGGTCGCCTCTGATGGATCTAAATCAGTAATTGGCAACATTTTTTCCACACGAAACTGACTCGTTAGTGAGTTAACGTGGTGATTATAACAAACATACAATTCATCAAACACTTCGTTTTGGTACATAGTCGTTGCCGTTGTCACAATCTTACGGACTTCTTCAAACGTTGGTTGATCCGTTAAGCCTCTTAGCTCATAGGAAACATCGATTCCGCGTGCTTTAAAGAAATCCGCCCCTGTACCACCAATGGCGATTAAGGCATATTCTTTATTAGAATCATGGTCTTCTTGAATCATACTCATGGTTTGTTTTAAGATTGAGCTATTGTAGCCACCAACTAACCCTTTGTCAGAAGTGATAACGATATAGCCTGTTTTTTTGACAGGTCGTTGTGCTAACATCACATGATAGTTCCCTTCACTAAGAGAAGATTGTTCTGTTTCACGTAATTCACTTAACTGAGCAGCTACTAAATGCGTAACGACACTACGAATTTTTGAAGAATATTCTTGAAAGCTTTTAGAGGCGCCTTCTGACTTGGTCAATTTGGCTGCAGAAACCATTTGCATCGCTTTGGTAATTTGGCTTGTCTTTTTTGTTGATGCAATGCGTTGTTTGATTTCGTTTAATGAAGCACCCAATGTCGCTCACCTCTCTTATGCGTTATCGATTTTTTCTAAAGCTTCTTTGGCTGAATCTCCGCTGTTGTTTGCCGCTGCAAACATTTCAGAAAACTCTGTAATCGCTGCATCTAATGCATCAGTATCTGGTAAGTCTTTCGTTGTACGAATAGTTTCCAATAAGTCTGCATGTTTGCCATCAAAATAATCGAATAAATCTTGTTCAAAGTGTAAAATTTTATCTACGCTCACGCTATCTAAAAAGCCGTGTGTTAACGCATATAAAATTAAGACTTGTTTTTCTACAGGCAGTGGCGCATGTAGTTTTTGTTTTAAAATTTCTACCGTACGACGACCACGGTTTAATTTAGCTTGTGTTGCCGCATCTAAATCAGAGCCAAATTGTGTAAAGGCTTCTAACTCACGGTAACTAGCTAAGTCTAAACGAAGCGTTCCGGCAACTTTTTTCATTGCTTTGATTTGCGCTGATCCTCCGACACGAGAAACAGATAACCCAGCATCAACGGCTGGACGAGTGCCTGCATAGAACAAGTCGCTTTCTAAGAAAATTTGTCCATCAGTGATTGAAATAACGTTTGTTGGAATATAAGCAGAAATATCGCCTGCTTGTGTTTCAACGAATGGTAAGGCTGTCATTGAACCGCCACCTAATTCATCACTTAATTTAGCTGCACGTTCTAATAAACGTGAGTGTAAATAGAAGACATCCCCTGGATAAGCTTCACGACCTGGTGGACGGCGTAATAGTAGAGAAAGTTCACGATAAGCCACGGCTTGTTTTGATAAGTCATCAAAAATAATTAAGACATGTTTGCCGTTATACATGAATTCTTCACCCATTGCAGTTCCTGCATACGGTGCAATGTAAAGTAATGGTGCTGGTTGTGAAGCCCCTGCAGTCACAACGATTGTATAATCTAAGGCACCAAATTTACGAAGTGTTTCTACTTGGTTACGAACAGTAGATTCTTTTTGACCAATCGCTACATAAATACAAATTACATCTTGTCCTTTTTGGTTAATAATTGTATCAATTGCAATCGATGTTTTCCCTGTTTTACGGTCTCCAATAACTAATTCCCGTTGTCCACGACCAATTGGTACTAGGGCATCAATGGCTTTTAAACCAGTTTGCATTGGTTCAGCAACAGATTGACGTTGCATAACACCGGGAGCTGTTGCTTCCACAGGACGTGTTTTGTCTGTTTTAATTTCGCCTAAACCATCTAATGGTTGACCTAATGGATTAACAACACGGCCAATCAAAGCTTCCCCAACGGGTACTTCCATGATTTTGCCTGTGCGTTGTACTTTATCTCCTTCACGAATGGTTTCAAAATCGCCAAGGATAATAATCCCTACATCATTTGTTTCTAAGTTTTGTGCCATTCCGTATGAACCGTTTGAAAACTCAACAAGTTCTCCACTCATGGCATTTTCTAAACCGTGGGCGCGGGCAATTCCGTCACCGACGTAAGTGACTGTTCCAACTTCTTCAACAGCAAGCTGTTGTTGATAGTTTTCGATTTGTTCTTTAATCAAGGCACTGATTTCTTCTGCTTTGATAGCCATTCAATTCACCTCTTTGTAGTCCTAAAGATTATTTTAATAACTTCTGCTGCATATGTTCTAATTGTTTGCGGATGCTGCCATCGATTACTTGATGGTTTGCTTCAATAACCACTCCGCCGACAATTGACGGGTCAATTAAATTGACTAAATGCGCTTGTTCATACCCTAATAATTGGGCAGCTTTTTCTTCCATTGCTTGATGTTGTTCTTTTGATAAAGGAATGGCTGTTGTCACTGAACCCAAAATTAGTCCTTGGTGCTCATCATAACGTCGTTCATATTCATCAATCATCAAGAGCAGATCGTACATGCGACGATATTCGTAAACCACTCGCAAAAAGTTTTGCATCATTTCACTAAAACCTGTTACTAGTTTTTCCATGATGCTGTCTTTTTCATAAGGTTCTAAGCGATCATCACTTAAAATATCGCCGATACCAGGTACTTGGTGATAGACTTCGCGAAGCGTCAATAATTCTTGATAAATTGCTTCAGCTTGGTTCTTTTCAACTGCCAACTCAAACAAAGCCTTGCCGTAGCGTTTACCAACTGTATATTTATCTAGTTTCATTTGCTTTACCTAAACTTTCAATATAAGAATCAATCAATGCTTCATGTGCATCTGGTGTTAATTCTTTATTTAAAATTTTGGCTGCAATTTGAAGAGAAAGATCTGCCACTTCATTTTTTACTGAAGACAATGCTTCTTCACGTTCTTGAGAAATATCTGTCCGAGCTTTTTCGCGTAGGCGAGTAACTTCCGCAGTTGTTTCTTTTAATGTTTTTTGGCGAGTCTGTTCTCCACTTTCTTTCGCGTTTTTAATAATTTCAGCTGCTTCTGATCTGGAAGAAAGTAATTGTTGTTGACGTTCTTTTTCCATTTTCGCTGCTGCTACGCGAGATTGTTCTGCAGAGTCTAAATCGTTGGCAATTTTTTCTTCACGTTGTGTCAAAATATCTACGATTGCTCCCCATGCATATTTCTTTAATAAGAGCATCAAGATTAAAAATGCACCACTGACAACAATCATCGTGCCTAGTGTGGTACTAGGAGCCGTTTCACCGACTACCAATGTAGTAAGTAGCATGAAGTCTCAACTTCCTTTCCTGCAAAAATCGATTTAGCTTCTTCAACTGCTTTATCACCAGCTATTGAAAAGGCTAAAGATAGAAGAAAGCAGTGACGGTCCCGATAATAATCAGCGTCCTGCCTCCATTTTATTGCTTATCTGAATAAAAGTAATAAAGAAACAACGACACCTAAAATTGGCACAGCTTCGATTAAAGCGACCCCGATAAACATTGTTGTTCTTAATTGACCAGACATTTCTGGTTGACGAGTCATTGACTCGATTGTTTTTGAAATAACTTGTCCGTTACCGATAGCGGCTCCGATAGCTGAACCGAAAATTGCAATTGCTGCTGCGATAAAATTTAATCCTTCCATTGTGTAAAATCCTCCTAAAAGATAATTTTTGTCCTTCGTATTTCTTGATTATTCTTCTGTTTCAATTTTGTGTGACATATAAACCATTGAAAGTGTCACAAAGATAAACGCTTGGATACATCCAATAAAGATTGAGAATGCTACCCAAATCATTTCTAGCGGAATTGCTAGTGGGATAACCCATAATCCAACGCTTGCTACGGTTCCAGCAATCAAGCCCAATAGAACTTCGCCGGCAAAAATGTTTCCGTACAAACGCAAGCCTAATGTTAATAGATTCGTGAATTCTTCCATTAATTTTACCGGTAGTAAGAAACCAACGGGTCTTAAATAACTATTAACTAGATAGCCTTTAAAACCAAAGCGTTTCATACCAAAGAAGTGTGTTAAGACAATCATCATCATCGCTAACGTTAAGGTTACGATTGGATCGGCGGTTGGACTTTTCCAAACGCTGAGATCGTCGCCCACAACGATTTTTGTAACGAGACCCAAGATGTTTGAAACAAGTACAAACATGAACAGGGTAAACGCCATTAAATGAAAATTGCTCACTTCTTTACGAGGTAAATTGTCTGTAATGATTCCACGAATAAAATCCACTAACCATTCGATGACCGTTTGTTTGCCTTTAGGTCGTAGCTTCATATTTCTCGTACAAGCATAGACAAAGGCGAAAACAATGATACACGTCAACAGCACCATCAAAACAATGGTTCCATCAAACCAAATTGGTCCGATATTGAAGAGTAATTTCTTCTCTTCCAAATCAATTCACCTCTTTTCCAACAATCTTTCAGAAGTTTCATCCTACTCCTGAGTGATAATCCCTGGCAAAGCTATCGTACCACCACTTGTTGATAATTTACAAATAGTTTACTTTTAAAATTTCATGTGTTGAAAATTGGTTGGAAAACCTTTTCCATAAACCAATCTAATGCAGGGTGGTACTGCTTTCCGAAGCGATTAAAAAATGAATCATTTACATTCATTTACTCAACACTTACCAGATTTTACACCTAATCCGAAGAAAGGCAAGCAAATATGCGAAAAAGAATAAATTTACATTTTTAACGTCGGTTATTTTTTAATGTTCGGCTGATTTGTCGGTCAACTTCCTTACGTTTCAAGTCTTCACGCTTGTCGTACTGCTTTTTCCCTTTAGCTAAACCAATCAAAACTTTGGCATAGCCGTCTTTAATATAGACCTTCAAAGGTACTAATGTGATACCTGTATTTTTGGTTTCGCCGATTAACTTATTAATTTGTTTTTTGTGTAATAATAATTTTCTGGTACGTAATGGGTCATGATTAAAAATATTGCCCTGTTCATATGGACTAATATGAACATTATACAAAAAGGCTTCTCCGTTTCGAATTCGTGCAAAACCATCTTTTAAATTGATACGACCATTTCGAATAGATTTGATTTCTGTTCCTTGTAAAACAAGCCCAGCTTCAACCGTATCGATAATTGAATAATCATGTCTAGCTTTGCGGTTTTGTGCGATTAATTTTCCTTCCCCTTTTGGCATAAGCGACCTCCTCTACTTCTTCTTTTTCCCTTTTTTATTTTTTTGTTTCATTGCTTCTTTATAAAAAGGTTGTTTTTTGCCTTTGCCTTTTTTCTTATTTTTCTTTTTCTTACCATCAAATGATTCATCTTTTTTATTTCTTCGTTGATTATTTGACCGAGTTGAAGAATTGGCTTTACCTTTTTTACGTCCTTTTGGTCCTTCGACTGGTGCGACTTCCTCAGCTGAAATCAATTCAAAATCAACTTCTCTTGTTTCTGGATCAGCTTTTTCAACACGGATTTGAACTTTCTGACCAATTTTCAAAGTCATTCCCGTCCGTTCACCAACTAACGCCATATGATTTTCAATAAAGTGGAAATAATCTTGTTTTAAGTTATTCACGTGAATTAAGCCTTCTATTGTATTAGGCAGTTCCACAAAGATACCAAATTTTGTGACAGAGCTGATGATCCCGTCATACGTTTCTCCCACTTTATCTACCATAAATTCGGCTTTCTTCATAGCGTCCACTTCACGCTCTGCATCAACTGCGCGACGTTCCATACTTGAACTATGATTGGCAATTTCTGGTAATGCTTCGTTCCATTTTTCTTGATTTTTTTCAGATTGATCTTGGCTATAGCTGCGAATCAAACGATGCACAATTAAATCTGGATAACGACGTATTGGTGAAGTAAAATGCGTATAATATTCAGCGGCCAACCCATAGTGTCCGTAGTTGTCTTCTGAGTATTTCGCTTGTTGCATACTTCTTAGCAACATCGTATTAATAACCACTTCTTCCGGCTTATTTTCAACTTGCTCTAAAACTTTTTGTAAATCTTTCGGTGAAATGTTTTCTTTTGTTCCTTTAACAAGAATGCCAAGTACTGCAGCAAAATCAAAGAAACGTTGCATTTTTTCTTCTTTTGGTTGTTCATGAATCCGATAAATGAATGGCAGTTTTAAGTCATGATAATGACGCGCCACAGTTTCATTGGCTGCCAACATAAAGGATTCAATTAATCGCTCACCCACGCCACGCGTGCGTAAAAGAATATCTTGGGGATGACCATTTTCATCAACTAGGACTTTGGCTTCACGATCTTCAAAAGAAATCGCACCACGGCGCATACGCATCTCTTCTAATATATGGTGCAGCTCGCCCATCTCTTTAAACATGGGAACTAGTTCTTTGTAGCGTTCTAACGTTTCAGGTTTTTGCTCTTCTAAAATTTCATTGACTGCTGTATAGGTCATTCGCTCCGTTGTTTGGATTACACTTTGGAAAATTTCATGTGAAATAACTTCTCCTTCTGGTGTAATTTCCATCTCACAACTCATGGTTAAACGTGGAACATGTGGGTTTAGCGAACAAATCCCATTTGATAATCGCTGCGGAATCATTGGCACAACTCGGTCTGTCAAATAGACACTTGTGCCACGTTCATACGCTTCCATATCCAATTGACTTCCTTCAGTTACATAATAAGAAACATCTGCAATATGCACCCCTAAAAAGAAATTGCCATTTGCTAACTTTTGTACCGTTACTGCATCATCTAAATCTTTCGCATCTTCTCCATCAATCGTCACAATCAACTGATCACGTAAATCCCGACGACCGACTAAATCGCTTTCTGCAATAGTTTCTGGTACTTGGTCCGCTTCAGCCAAAACTTCATCAGGAAATGCTGTGGGAATTCCATGAGCCACCACGATTGATAAAATATCCATTCCTGGATCATTTTTATGACCAATCACTTGTTTGACTAGTCCTTCCATACTTGTTGGATATTCTTGATCTGGATAATAGGTAATTTCAGCAATGACAATGCTACCATCTACTGGCTTAATCCCTTCAGGTGCAATTGATACAGTATACTGATTCAATTTCTTATCTTTGGGAATCATGTAGCCATACAGTCCCATTTCTGCCATTTCTTCTTCACTATATGCCACAAATTCTCCGACAACTTGGCTCACTGCTCGCTCTTTAATTTCTTTGACTTTACCTTCTGCGCCGCGATCTGAAAAAGGATCCGCATGTTGGATCACGTCGATTAAAACCGTGTCCCCATCCATTGCAAAGTTCGTTGCCTCTTTAGGAATGTAAACATCTGGTTCTTCAGGATCGATGGTTACAAAACCAAAGCCTCGTTCATTTGCACGAAACGTTCCTTCTATTAATAAGTCTTTTATTGGTAACAGGACTTTGCCTTTTTTGTTGAAACTAACTGACTTTTCTCGTTCCATTTGTGCAATGGTTTGCACTAAAATTTTAAAATCTGAACTTTTTTCTAAATTCAAGCCTTGTGCAATTTCTTCCATTGAAAAGCTTTTCTTTTTTTGGCTTTCCATGAAATGTAAAATTTGCTCTTTAATTGTTTGTTTTGTCATTATTTCTCCTCATTCCAAGGTAGTGTTGCTAAAAATTGCACCACATCTTGCTCTAATTGTTTGTGTTCTCCACTCACCGTAATGACATGTCCGCTGTTTGGGTACCATTGTAAGGTCACACGTGCTTGTGTTAGCGCTTGGGCCGTTTGATAGACGCCCATTGGCTCAATCATTTCATCTTTGCCAGCTTGCGCTAAGAAAAGAGGTGCGTGGATTTTGTTTAGTTTGTCAGCCGTCTGACTAGCAATCGTTTCAATCGCTCCTAATTGTTGTTTGACTCGTTGCTCAATCGATTGCAACCGGCTTTGTTGTTCCTCTGCAGGAACTTCTGCGATTTTCATCACGTTTTCTGCGTATAATACAAAATTTTCTGGGACTTTATTTGCGACAGGGTAGATCGGTGAACAGAAAAATCCACCACCAATTAATCCTGTTAATTGTTCCGTTAATGCATGCATACTGAAAATCCCGCCCATTGATAAACCAAAAATGGCAATTTCTTGGTAACCTCTTTCTCTCAAAAAAGCGACTGCTTCTTGTGTATCTTGCCACCATTGTTCCGTTGTTTGATCTAAAATATCTTCAGGAACTAGCGTGCCATGTCCTGAAAAATTAGGCGAATAGACAGTATAATTTTCTTTTTCTAAACGTCTGCTTAACATCCGTACATCATTACTGCTGCCAGAATAAGCGTGTAATAAAAGGACCGCCCGTTTTCCTTTTTCTGAAAATAACGGCTTCGGTAAATTGATTTTTTTTGCCACTTCGCTCACCTCAGCTTCATTCTATCATATTCTCAAAAGAAAACCTTCCGAAATGATAAGTTTCAAAGACTTTTTCAGAAAGAAAAAGAACAGAAAAATAAGTGTCCGCACTCATCTCTCTGTTCTAAACTTGTCATTTTAAAAGATTACGTACTTATTTTGAAGATAAGAACGCCAAAACAAATAATAAAATCATCCAAATTGCGCCAAGAACTGCTGTTGAGCGTTGCATAACAGCTTCAAAACCGCGCGCTTTTTGCTTCCCAAATAATTTATCTGCACCGCCAGTGAAGGCACTTGCTGCACTGTTTTGTTTGCTTGGTTGCATCATAACAGTAATGACGATTAAAACAGATAAAATGATGACCAACGTTAAGATTAGATTATACATGCGTTAATTCTCCTTTTTATACAAATATGCGAAATTCATCTACTTTAATGTAGCATATTTTATCTGTAAACACCAGTGAAATTTAATGTCTTTCCTTATTTGTCTCTAATAGCAATAGCCGCAAGTAGGAATCAGATTTCTACTTGCGGCTATTGCTAGCTTCTTTTTTATTTTCTCAATACGTCTCCATATTCAGGTTTAGTATCAAATTCTTTTTTGGCAAATGGACATAGCGGAATAATTTTTTTATGCTCTTTTCTCGCTTTTTCAACACCTGCTAAAACAAGTTTTTCAGCTAATTTTTGTCCACGATAAGTTGGATCAACAAACGTATGATCAATAATCATCATGCTTTCGCCAGCATCTGACCAAGTCATTTCACCAATTTCTTGGTTTTCATCGTTATATAGAGCAAAACGATTGTTTTCTTCTTTAATTTGCATATTCGTTCCCTGCTTTCCGAATATATTTTAGAGCACCACTTGGACATGAATCTACTACAATCATGTCATTTTCAACACTTCCGTTATCTGGAATAATCCATGGTTTCCGACCAACTTCAAAGACTTCTGGATTTCCACGAACACAATTACCAATATGTTCACAAATATCTTTATTATAAAAGATATCAATTCCTTCCCCCGTATATTTACGGTAGCCTTCTTTTAATAGTTGTTCTTCCGTGACTGGTTGCCCATCTATTTGGTTTCCTTTCATTGCACAATCTCTCCCCTGTAACTTATTAATATTAAAAACGTACCTTTATTTTACCACTAAGCTGGACATTCAGGCAATTAATTGTTCCACCTTACTTGCCAATTCGACGAGCACGCAAAGCAGATAAGATTGACACAGTGTCCACGACTTCTTGTAGCATAGCCCCGATTAGCGCCGGAATGATCCCGGTACTAGCAATTAGCATTAGTAAAACGCAGATAAAAATTCCGATTAATACAGATTGTTTGGCAATTTTCATAGTATCTTGGGCAATTTCGACCGCTTGGCTGACTTTACTTAAGTCATCTTTTAAAATAACAACATCAGCAGTTTCACTAGCCGCAGTAGCTCCATGAGCGCCCATAGCAATACCTACGTCTGCAGCAGCAAGCGAAGGTGCATCATTTACACCATCCCCTACCATGATGACTGGATGATTTTCTTTAGGCAATTCTTTTAAAATGGTTAACTTATCTTGTGGTAAACATTCCCCATGTACTTCGGTAATTCCTACTTCTGCAGCAATCGTTTCTGCGACGGATTCTTGATCCCCCGTCAGCATTAAAATTCGTTGAAGATGTAATTGGTGTAATTTTTCCATAGTCTCTTTTGCTTCTGGTCGTACTGTGTCTGTAAAAGTAATTCGGCCTAAATATGTGCCATTACGTGAAATATGAATAGTCGTTTTATCAATTTTTTCAGTTGCTTGAGACTCTTGTGTCACAAAATTCTTTTTACCTACCCGTATCTCAGCACCATCCACAAATGCCTTCACGCCAGCACCAGAAACTTCCGCTAGATCTGTAATATTTTTTAATGGGACATCTTGCTTTCTGGCATAAGCAACAATTGATCTAGCTAAAATATGACTTGATTCTTGTTCCACGCTTGCTGCCAATCCCACTAATTCAGCAGCAGTTATTTCAGCATTGATTGGTTGGACTTGATCAACAGAAAGTTGTCCTTGCGTAATCGTGCCTGTTTTATCAAACGCAATCGTTTTTGCAGAAGCTAATTTTTCGACCATCGTTCCCGATTTAATAACGACCCCATGACGACTTGAACGACCCATCCCTGCCACTAAAGCAATTGGGGCAGATAGAATTAAAGGACACGGCGAAGCAACCACTAAGACTTCCGCAAAGCGTGTCGGACTTTTCGAAACAAACCAAGCAACACCTGCAATTAGGTAGGCAACTAGTGTAAAAGGTACCGCATAGCGGTCTGCTAAACGTACAAAATGAGCTGGACGTGCCGCAGATTCTTTCACTAAGTTCACAATCGTTTGATATTGACTGTCGGCTACAGTTTTTTCAGCAACCATTTTCAAAGAGCCATCACCATTCACGGAACCCGACATTAATTCATCACCAGGATTTTTTTCAATTGGTTTTGATTCTCCTGTTAATGAAGATTCATCGACTGTTGATGTCCCGGTTTTTACCAAGCCATCAACTGGAACTAGTTCCCCTGGTTTTACTACTAATTCATCGCCAACATTGATTTCCTCAACAGAAACATCTTCTAAATTTTCGCCATTCAAGCGATGAGCTTTTTGTGGCGAGTTATCCAATAATGACTTCAGCTCTTGGTTAGCTTTTCCAGCGGCATAGTCTTCTAATGAATCACCACCAGTCAACATAATTAAAATCATCAAACTGGCCCAGTATTCTCCCACAGCTAAGGTTGCGACGATAGCGGTAATCGCTAAAATATCGACACCATATTTTCCTTCACGTAAGGTTTGAATCATTTCCCAGAACATCATTAACGCCATTACAGAACCTGTTATTAAAATAATGCCATACGCCCAATTCGGCTGATGTAAAATAAATTCAAATAATAATGCCAAAACTCCTGTTATAATTGTAATCCCCAATTTTGTTACATGCTTCATCTCTTTTTCTCTCCTATCATTCACTTTACATTATTGAGCGTACCTTTTCTGTTTTGAAAAAGAAAGTGAAAACGCCTAAATGAAAACGACTTTCATTATCATAGGATAGTTGCTGTAGCAACGTTTACTTTCTGAAAAGTAGTTATGTAAAAAAAAACACAGACCATCGTTCATTCGCCGATGGTCTGTGTTTTTATTTCCAAAAATCATCAAAAATTGTAATGGGTAAATGCCGTTTGTGTTGTCCTTTTTTATACCAGTTTTCAATTGTTTGTTGATCTGTTTCCGAGACTTTTTTGCCTTCCAAATAGTCATCAATGGCATCATACGTGACACCTAAGGCAACTTCATCTGCAACTAACGGTTTGTCATCTTCTAGATCAGCTGTTGGTATTTTTAGATACAAGGCTTCTGGTGCCCCAAGTTCTTTCAGCAAAGCTTTTCCTTGGCGCTTATTTAAACGAAATAACGGTAAAATATCCGCTCCGCCATCGCCATATTTGGTGAAGAAAGCTGTCACATTTTCGGCTGCGTGGTCTGTGCCAATTACTGCGCCAGCATTTTCGCCAGCTACTGCATATTGTGTAATCATACGTTGACGTGCTTTCATGTTCCCTTTATTAAAATCGCTAATTTGAACGCCAGCGTTTTCTAGCGAACCAACCATTGCATCCACTGCTGGTTTAATATCCACTCGTAAAGAAACATCTGGCTGGATAAAGGCTAGCGCGGCTTGTGCATCAGCTTCATCTGCTTGCTCACCGTAGGGAAGGCGAATCGCAATAAATTGATACGACATATCTCCTGTTTCTTCGCGCATTTCAGTCATCGCTAATTGTGCTAAGCGCCCAGCTAATGTTGAATCTTGTCCGCCACTAATTCCCAAGACAAAGGTTTTTAAAAAAGGATGTTTAGTTAAATAAGCTTTCAGAAAATCAATACTTTTACGAACTTCTTCTTTTGGATCAATTGTCGGTAAAACACCTAACTCTTGAATGATTTTTTCTTGAAGTGTTGTCATTTCTAGGCCTCCTTATTCACCGTTTCCGTTAAATGTTTAACGTCTTTACGCACTTTTTCCAATAAATTCATTTTGTGATTCCAACAATCTGTTGAAAGGTCCACTGGATATTTCTGCGGATTCAAGTCCCGCTTGTATTCTTCCCAAAGTGAATCTAAATTTTCTTTTGCATACTGTTTAATTTCATCTAAAGTTGGTAATTCGTACACACGTTTTCCTTCAACGAAAATATCTTGGAGTACTGGCCGTGCTTCAAAATCACGGACATACTTATTAATAAAGGTATGAACGGGATGGAACATATAAATTTCTTCTTCTTGGCGAGGATCTTCATTCCAAAGTGTCACATAGTCTCCTTCTGACTTTTTATCAGATTTACGTGTAATGCGCCAGACTTGTTTTTTCCCTGGTGTTGTCACTTTTTCAGCATTGCTAGATAGTTTAATGGTATCTTTCATTTGACCATCTTCACCTTCAATTGAAACTAATTTAAACACCGCTCCTAAAGCCGGTTGATCATAGGCGGTAATCAGCTTGGTGCCCACGCCCCATACATCAATTTTTGATTTTTGCATTTTTAGATTCAAAATCGTATTTTCATCTAAATCGTTCGATGCATAAATTTTTGCTTCAGTAAAGCCAGCTTCGTCCAGTTGTTCACGAACTCGTTTAGAAATATAAGCCATATCGCCACTATCAATCCGCACACCTAGGAAATTAATTTTATCCCCCATTTCTCGAGCTACTCGAATTGCGCTTGGCACTCCCGCTTTCAAAGTATCATACGTATCAACAAGGAAAACACAATCCCGATGTGTTTTGGCATACGCCATGAATGCTTCATAATCATTTCCATACGACTGAACCAATGAATGGGCGTGAGTCCCACTAACCGGAATACCAAAAATTTTACCAGCACGAACATTACTTGTCGCGTCCGCCCCACCAATATAGGCAGCTCTTGTGCCCCAAATGGCAGCATCTAATTCTTGTGCCCGGCGTGTTCCAAATTCCAATAAAGGATCATCGCCTATCACGGATTTAATTCGAGCCGCTTTTGTCGCAATTAATGTTTGGAAATTCACCATATTTAGCAAGGCAGTTTCTACCAATTGACATTGTGCCAAAGGACCTTCAATTTGAATTAACGGTTCGTTATTAAAAACCAAATCCCCTTCTAAAGCAGAGCGTACAGTACATTTAAATTCAAAATTTGCTAAATACGTCAAGAAATCTTCTGGATATTCTTCAACTTCTCGGAGATATGCAATATCAGATTCTGTAAACGTTAAATTTTCGAGATAATTGACTAAACGTTCTAAACCTGCAAAAATTGCGTAGCCATGATTAAAGGGCATCTCTCTAAAGTAACATTCAAAAACAGCATGTAAATCTGCTCTCCCTAATTCCCAGTACGTTTGCATCATATTGATTTGATACATATCTGTATGCAATGTCAAACTATCATCTGCATATGTATAGTCCATCGTTTTCTACCTCTATTCTTTGTATTAAAAACTTGTTTATATTATAACAAAAAAATTTTTTTTAGCCTAAAATCTGCTTAGACCTCTTTTTCTTTAAAAATGAAAAATTTACTGAAGAAATAATTTAAAATCACTACTACAACTTGTGTAATCATTTTCGCCCAAAACGATGAAAAATGAATGCCATCAATTAGGAGAATCATTAAACCCATATCAGCCACAAAAGATAAAATTCGGTACCAATAAAATAAGCCCATTTCTTTAAAAAAACCAGCTATGCTTTCATGCTTACTTGCGAATACCCAATATTTATTTGTGAAAAAGGCAAATAGAACAGATAAAAACCAACTAATTGTGTTACTTATCTTGTAATCCAACCCTAACACATTTTGACAAACAAAAAACACAACTAAGTTGACGACAGTCGTTGCACCACCAAAAAATAAATAAGCCAATACTTCTCGGTATTTACGAAATAATTCTTTCAATTTTCACGCATCCTTTCAACTAATCATTTTATCAAACTTCGGCAAGAAAACCTATCTATTTTGTGTAAAGACACAATTCTCTTGCTAATTTTACTATTTATTAAGGTATTTATGAAAAACATAGTAAGAGAAGAGGAGAAGTTCATCCATGGATGAACTTCTCCTCTTCTCTTCGTCTAATAATATATGACTCCATCAACCAATAAGTTAAATCAGCATTAGTCCTTTAGCTTAGGAAGTGCTATCGTTTGTCCTTCGGTTAATACAGAATACGTTAAGTCATTTGTCTGCTTGAGGGCGGTTAAGGAATAGCCCGTTTTTTTTGCAATTTTTGCGAGTGTCTCTCCTCTTTTTACTTCATAATACTCAGTAGACTCTGTTTTTGAGTCATTCGCTTTACCATTTGATTGCTCTGCTGTTTTCAAAGCATTAGTCACCGATTTACTGATTATTAGTGATTGAAGTAACGCTTGTTCTTTCGGTTCTAGAGAAGTCGCCGCTGTATGCTGAGGAATCGTGATCTTTTGGCCAATATAAAACATTTCTTGAGTCTTTGAATTTTGCTTTAAAATGGCTGTTGCTGACACACCAAACGTCTGGCTAATGGTGGCGAGAGAATCTCCTTTGCTTACTTCATAGATGACTGCTTCTTTTTTTAGCTGTTCTTTGACTACTTCCTTATCAAACGAAGGTTTCTTTTCTTCTGCCAAATTAGTCACTACTGGTTTCTTCTTTTCTTGATCGTATTCAGTTAATTGATAGGTTTCAATCAACGCGTTTAATTTTTTATCGTAATATGTATCCGTTGCATAACGACCTGTTAAAAATTTTGTTGCCTGCTGATAATTCGTCGTGTTTGCTTTCAAAACGCCGTGATAAAACGTTGGATTACCAGCCAGCCCATTGATGATTAATTTACTATAGTCTGTTAATGACTCTTTATAGGATGGATACTGACGAAAATCGGCATGAATGGTGGTCATCTTCCCTTTACCATCATCTTCTTGTGTGGGAAAGCTGACACTTTGACCTTGATAAGCGCCTTTAATGCCAAACAAATTATAATTTGGCGGCGCCGCTAACGCACTATTGCCCGAGCCACTCTCTAAAATAGCTTGAGCTATCATGACAGAAGCGTATAGATCATGTCGCTGACCAATAACTCGTGCTTCTTCACCGATTTTTCTAATAAACTCAGAAGTAGAAGCATTCTCTTGGACAACAAAATTTGCCTCGGCTTGTTGTTGAATTCCTGCTTGCTTTTCCTTTTCTTGACTATTGTCTACCTCTGAATGTACCAACGGCTCTTTGGTCTTTTCAGTTAATGTAGAATTTTGTGGTTCCTGATTATGAGGTGACTTCTCAGTGAGCGCTTTATGCTCTTCAGATACTGGTTGCTCATTTTGTAACGATTCGGTTGGTTTAGTACTAGCAATTGTCTTTTCTTGTGGCGGTAAACTATTTTCAGATTCTGAAGGTTTCACATTATTTTCTGGATGGTCACTGCTGTCATTTTGTGTTGAGCTTTCTTGTTGTTCAAACGAACTTATTATTGTTTCGTTCAGCGTTGAAGAAGTAAGAGTTCCTTGGTCTTGATTGACTTGGTCCGCTCTTTTTTCTTCCAGTACTAGCTGTCGGTTTTCGTGACTCGTTTCGGTCTCCTCTTGAGCGATTAATGGTTCCGAATTGTAGTAACTGGCGCCAGCATAAGTCCCTAAGACTCCAAGACATACCAACTTCAAATATCTTGCCTTTCTTTTTTTCATCGCATTTCTCCTTCATTTACCTCTTTATTTCTGCTAATAATTGCTCTATCTGTTGGTACATTCCTGTTGATTCATTCTTGATGGTTAGCATTTGTTCACAATAAGCTTGGTACTCTCTTGCCACTTGCTTCATGCGCGTTAAAGTTGCTAAACGTTGTTCCATTTCTTCATGAACCGTTGCAACTTGTTGGTTAGCTTGAGCAATTGTTTCTTTTGCTTGACGTTTGGCTTCTAATAAGACTTCACCAATTTCTTTTTGAGAAAGCGTAACGGCTGTGTCTAAGTTCTCTTCGCTAGTCTGTCTCGGTTGCATCTTTTCTTCAGACAATTGTTTCTGTAAAGAAGTGATAGTTGCTTCTTTTTCACTTAACGTTTCTTTAACATGTTTAAGTTGAACATCTTTTTCGACTACTTGTTTTTGTAATGCTTCCACTTCATTGGTTTGCATTAATAATTGCTCCGTTAGCTTTTTAATGGATTGCTGATGTAGTTGATTTTCTTCTTCTAGTTTTTCAACAAAAGAAAATGACTCTTCTGACAGTTCAGTCGGCACTTCTTGCTGGACCTGTTTTACTTTTGCGGCTTGCTCTTTTGCATAAACGACATCGTCATCAAAGATTGCTTCTTCTGTTACCGTTGGTTGTGCTTTCATCGATTGTTCATTTTCAAAATCCGGCATCTTCTCATACTCCTCATCTTCATTGTTTTTAGTCAAAAATTGCCACATCTTTTTCTCCTCCTTCATACCTTTTACACCGTTAACATATAGCCTTTTGAACGAATTGTTTTGATATATTGTGGTTTGTTCACATCTTGTTCAATTTTTTTGCGCAAATGGAAAATCACATTAGCGACACGATATTTTCGTTCATTCGCAGTATCTTTCCAGACATTTTTGTAGAGTTCTTCATATGTAATTGTTTGTCCTGCGTGTTTGTATAAATACTCTATTGTGAAAAATTCCAATTTTGTTAAAAGAATTTCTTCTCCGCTTCCCAAGCAAACACTCAAATTTGGCGCAATTAAATACAATCTCTCAGAAAGATTCTTAGTAACTGTTTGTTCCTCGTTTGCAATAGCTAATTTAGGATAAAAACGTCTTTTTACACGTTGCAATAAATTACTCATGCTTAACATGCATTCTTGACGATCATAAGAATGATCAAAAACGCCATCTGCGCCTAATTGTAAATAAATAATTCGATTGACTTTACTAATTGCTTCTGTCCGAGAAAATAACCAAATTGGCAAGTCTGACTGCTTGCGAATTGTCATTAATAACTCACAACAAGTATTTACTTGCTGGTGATCAGTAACTTCAATCACTAATCCATCAATATGGTGCAAATGAAGAAGTATATTTGTTCCTTGGATGATCTGACATTCTACTTGATTACTAACAAACCAATTTTGACAGTATTCTTTTGTTTCAATTGTCAAAGGAACGACACCAATTGTATATTTTTCCATTTTTCCACCTCAATCTTCCTAATATTCCCCTTCAAAATATAATAATTTTTATTTATATTCTATTAATAAATAAAAATTACCAACTACTAGTTTTCAAAAAATGATTGTTATTACTAAATTTTATCGAATAAAAACAAGGCTGTCTAGCTAAAACGAAGCCTTTAAATTATCATCTTTTTTGTTAAATGAGTAAATATTTGAGAAAACACTACAAGCAAAGATATTATTTAGATTATTTATTCTTTATGTAAAAAAAAGCTTACGATTTTTCAATCGTAAGCTTTTAGAATACTTTTTTATTTTTACATCATACCGCCCATGCCCATTGATGGATCCATCATAGGAGCTGGTGCAGCTGGTTCTGGTTTGTCTGCAACAACTGCTTCGGTTGTTAATAATAAAGCTGACACAGAAGCTGCATTTTGTAATGCAGAACGAGTTACTTTTGTTGGGTCAACAATACCGGCTTCAACCATGTTTACCCATTCACCGTTAGCTGCATTGAATCCGATACCTAAGTCAACATTTTTTAGTTTGTCAACAATCACTGATCCTTCATAACCAGCATTTTCAGCGATTTGACGGATTGGTTCTTCTAATGCACGAACGACAATCTTGATCCCTGTTGCCACATCGCCTTCAGCTTCCAACGCAGCGACTTTACCAATTACATTGACAAGTGCGGTACCACCACCAGAAACCATGCCTTCTTCTACAGCGGCACGTGTTGCGTTTAATGCATCTTCAATTCGTAATTTTAATTCTTTTAATTCTGTTTCAGTTGCAGCACCGACTTTAACGACAGCAACCCCGCCAGCTAATTTAGCTAAACGTTCTTGTAATTTTTCACGATCAAAATCAGACGTTGTTTCGCCGATTTGGTTTTTAATTAAATGAACACGGGCATCAATGGCTTCTTTTGAACCAGCACCTTCAACAATTGTTGTGTTATCTTTGTCGACAACTACTTTGCTAGCATTTCCTAAGTTTTCAATAGTTGTGTCTTTTAACTCTAACCCTAAGTCGTCAGTGATTACTGTACCACCTGTTAAAATAGCAATATCTTCAAGCATCGCTTTGCGGCGGTCACCAAATCCTGGCGCTTTTACTGCGACAACATTAAATGTACCACGGATTTTGTTCAATACTAATGTTGGTAGAGCTTCTCCATCAACATCATCCGCAATGATCAATAGTGGACGGCTTTGTTGTAGAATTTGTTCTAATAAAGGTAAGATATCTTGAATATTTGAGATTTTTTTGTCGGTAATTAAGATATATGGATTTTCTAAAACAGCTTCCATTTTATCGTTGTCAGTAACCATGTATTGAGATAAATAACCGCGGTCGAATTGCATTCCTTCAACCACATCTAATTCTGTTTCAATCCCTTTTGATTCTTCAATGGTAATTACGCCGTCGTTACCAACTTTTTCCATTGCATCAGCAATTAATTGGCCGACTTTTTCAGAACCTGATGAAACAGCAGCGACTTGTGCAATCGCTTCTTTTGAATCAACTACAGATGAAATATTGTGTAATTCTTCTACTGCTGTTTTTGTTGCTAATTCAATCCCACGACGAATACCTAATGGGTTAGCTCCAGCAGTTACGTTTTTTAAGCCTTCACGAACAATGGCTTGTGTCAAAACAGTCGCTGTTGTTGTTCCGTCACCAGCAATATCATTCGTTTTAGAAGCAACTTCTGAAACTAATTTTGCGCCCATGTTTTCAAAATGATCTTCTAATTCAATTTCCTTAGCAATTGTTACTCCATCGTTAGTAATCAATGGTGAACCAAATGATTTTTCTAAAACAACGTTACGACCTTTAGGGCCTAATGTCACTTTCACTGTATCTGCTAATACATCTACTCCGCGTAGCATTGCTGCACGTGCATCTTCTGCAAATTTAATCTCTTTTGCCATGATTTCTTCACCTCATAATTTTTTTCTTCTATTATATTATTCTGTAAAAGTTGTTTATTATTCAACAGTGGCAATAATGTCTTTGGCTGATACAATTAAGTATTCTACGCCTTCGTATTTCACTTCTGTTCCTGAATATTTTTCAAACATTACTGTGTCACCAATTTTTACTTCCATCGGAACTTTTGTGCCATTTTCAAGCACACGACCTTCACCTACTGCGATAACTTCACCTGTTTGTGGTTTTTCTTTTGCAACGGATGCAAGAACAATTCCTCCAACAGTTTTTTCTTCTTCTTTCGCGACTCTAATTACGACGCGATCGCCTAATGGTTTTAACACAATAAATCCCTCCAAATAAAAAGTTTTCGCTTATTTTAGCACTCGATACATAAGAGTGCTAACTCACACTATTTATAATACTCATTTCACTCTAAAAATGCAAGTCTTTTCTCTCTTTTTCTTGTCAATTATAAGATACGCATTTTTTATTGCGTATTCTTTTTTCATGGAATGTTTTTCCAATCCTTTAATTCATGGTAAAATAAATTGACTACGATTGGAGGCGAATAAAATGAAACAACGTTTACTTACAGCACTAATAGCAACCTTCGTTTATTTTGTGATAGCGAATTTAGGAAATCTTGTTTTCAGTGTCACAGAAGGAATTGTTTCGACACTTTGGGAATCTCTTTTCTTTTTCTTATTCGTTTTTCTTTTATTAGGATATCGCAATAATCGTAAAAAATAATTATAGAAAGGATTAACCATGCCCTTAAGAAAATCAAGTTTATTTATTTTAGTCACATACATTATCGCTTTTTTCGGGCCGTTACTTTTTTCGGGTATTTCCCCCAATGCAGCGATTAATGTGACAACTGCTCTCTACATTATTGGCGCCCTTGTAATGATTGGCATCTTTTTAAAAACAACAGAACCTTCTCCTTTAGAGGAAACAGCAACCTTGAAATCACCTATTTTTATTTTTTTACTAGGTGTTAGTGGGATTTTCATTGCCATGCTGATTCAAGGGGTTACTTTTGCCATTGAAGTAGCCATCACAGGAGAACAAGCTACTTCTCAAAATACGCAAGCTATTGTAGCGGTGATTTTGGCAAATCCTTTATTTATTTTGGCAACTACTATCGGTGGTCCGATTATGGAAGAATTCGTCTTTCGTTATGCATTTATCCATTTAATCCAGCCTTTTACAAATTTCTGGATTGCGGCTACTGTTAGTTCGGCGATTTTTTCACTCGCACATGCCGATGGTCACTTTTTTGTTTATTTCTTTATGGGATTTTTCTTTGCTCTTTTGTACAAGCAAACTGGAAAAATTTGGACCTCAATTATTGCCCATTGCGGCATGAATTCCTTGGTAATACTGATTCAATTAACCTTAGCACAGACAACGATCAACTAAAAAAGAGCATTATTTAAAGTTAGATTTTTTGGGACTAACTTTAGATAATGTTCCAAATTAATAACTCTCATTCAACAAATAATGTTGTATAATCAAAAAGGAGAACTTAACAATGAAATTTTTTAGTAAAATAAATTTTAAAATAATACTCCTATTAGGCTTTATAATACTTTTAATTGGAACGATTTTATCAGTAAATTTTATACCAGTTAGCACTAGTAATATGACGTATGAAGAAAAGAAGATTCTATTGAATGAGTTTGCGATTAATCTAAAATTAGGAAGACAGTTACAATTTATTTCTCTTCTTTTTTTCATAGTTGGAATTTATTTAAAAATAAAAAGAAAGTAATTGAAAGCAAAAAATAAAAGATTCAGAGGAAAAAATCCTTTGAATCTTTTATTTTTCTCTCATTCATTATCTCGAGATTTCTTTCACAATCTCTATTTTGAAAGGTCTTATATATCCAGCCCGCTGCATTGCATACGCATAATTATTTCCAAAACCTACTCCAAAATTGCCATCATAACCGTTTTGTTCCCACTTGAAATCAAAAATATCTGTAACCTTTGTTTGTGTCCAATAATTTCCATTGGCTTGTTTTCTATAAGAAACTGTATAGCTCACGCCCCTTAACGCTGTAAGCAAATGACCAGAATTAAAAGTATAACTTCCAGTAAACGAACCTGAAGTTCTTCCACCTCTGAAAGCTTCGGCTTTCAATCGCGAATAATAAGCAGTCACTAATTCTTCACCATCTACTATATTTGCCCACGTATCATTTCTATTGTAATAAGTAGGAGGCCGCCAACTAGGATTCCATGTAACATTATACAAAGAAGCAATAGCGTGATTCATGTAATTTGCAGTTTGCCAATGTCCTCTACGTTGCACTAACAATATACCAGCTTTGTATGCACTAAGTGCCGTAGCATACGCGGGATTAGCAGGTGTTATTGTTCTTGTAGTAATTCTATTTTCAGGCAAAACCTGAAGTTCATTGTTTTGGACTTCTGAAGATACTTCTTTCATGTAGTTATCCAAAAGAGCACTTTGCTCTTCATCATACTTGGAAAGTTCAATTAAAGACTCATTTAAAGATTTATTAAAACTTTCCTCTGATTCTAACTCATTAAATATTCTAATAACACCATCTAAGTAATCTTTATTCGATTCTTCTCTTGCGATAGCAGCACTAATCAAATCTTGATTTTCTGTTGATATGGCGTAATTATTCTCAGCAGCAGAAACTGGCACAACATCACACATTAAAACAACAACCCCTAAAAAACGCTTACAATTATTTTCCTCAAAAAATCACTCCTTATTCTTATATATATCTAACATAACATATTTATAAAAAAAAAGACAATACATATTAAGTTTATCATTTATAAAAAAACAACAAGAACTACTTTCGTTATTTTTTTTTAATAATTTGAAAAATTAAAAATAACTTTTTTATTCATTAACACAAGTTAATCAACCTTTTATCATAGTAAAAACGAAAAGAAAGATGAATTTTACGTAAATAACAGAAAAAGCCAATCTTATTCATAAATAAGATTAGCTTTATTATTTTATTCCTTTTTTGTAAAAACAATAATATTATTTCACTCATTCAAATACGACCTTAAATCTCTTTTTTAGTCTTCTTCTTCCAATAATTCGTTGTCATGATGTAAGAAATAAATCAATGTTTGTAATTCGTTGGTTAAGTCAACATTTTGAATTAATACTTCAGGTGGCGCTACTAAACGCGCAGCCGTAAAGTTTAGAATTCCTTTAACCCCTGCTTCGGCAAGTTTGTTTACAACTTCTTGCGCTTTGCGAGCTGGGATAGTTAAAATAGCTACTTCGATTTGTTGAACACGAATTTGTTCCATCATATCTTCCATTGGATAAACCGGAATACCGTCAACAATGCGTCCCACAATATCTTCATTCACATCAAATGCGCAACTTACACGAATACTGTTGCTTTGATGGAATTTGTACTTTAATAAAGCACTTCCTAAATTACCAACCCCGATTAATGCGACATTGGTTAACTCATCTTCATTCAATGTTTTTGCAAAAAAGTTCATTAAGTTTTCAACATCATAGCCGTACCCACGTTTACCTAATTCACCAAAATATGAAAAGTCACGACGAATAGTCGCACTGTCTACTTGTACCGCTTCACTTAATTCAGTTGATGAGACTTTATTTTTTCCTGTATCATGTAACATTCTTAAGTAGCGATAATATAAAGGAAGGCGTCGCGCCGTTGCTTTTGGAATAACTTGATCTTTCACAATTGGACCTCCAATACTTTCACTTAAATCTTATCCATTAACATAATAGCAGTTTTTCACAATAAAAAGCAATTCTATGGCTCAAAAATAGCATTTTTCTTCAAAAGTTTGTGATAAAAGGTATAAACCTTCACAAAGCATTTTTTGATACGTGCTATTTTAGCAGATTTTATGCTACACTAAGGGCAATGAATTTAGAAATGAGGACTACTGATGATTTTATTACAAGCAAATCAAGTTGCCCGGCATTTTGGCTCGGAAACATTGTTTGAAAACATACATTTAGAAATTGCAACAAAAAGTCGGATTGCCTTAGTTGGTCGTAACGGTGCTGGAAAATCGACTTTTTTAAAAATCATTGCAGGCATTGATGCTCCCGATAGCGGAACCATTGCCAAAAATAAAACTGCTACGTTAGGTTATTTAGCTCAAAATACCGGCTTAGAATCAGATAAAACCGTTTGGGAAGAAATGACAAAAGCCTTTGCTGACATCCTAGAAATGGAACAGCGTATGCGAGAATTAGAAACCAAAATTAGTGAAATGGAGCCAACCACTTCCGTTTATGAAGGAATTTTAAAAGAGTACGATCAATTGCAACATACGTTTTCTGAAAAAAATGGCTACGGCTATGAAAATGAAATTCGCTCAGTCCTTCACGGCTTTGGCTTTGATGAATCCTTTTACACGAAAGATATTCAAACCTTATCTGGTGGTCAAAAAACCCGGCTTGCATTAGCAAGAATGCTTTTACAAAAACCAGACATTTTAATTCTGGACGAGCCTACAAACCACTTAGATATCGAGACGCTTTCTTGGCTGGAATCTTATTTGCCAAGCTATGCCGGCGCCCTATTGATTGTTTCCCACGATCGTTATTTTTTAGATAAGGTAGTTAATGAAGTTTATGAACTGAGTCGCAAAAAAATGACTCACTACAAAGGAAACTATTCCAAATACTTAGAGTTAAAAGCAGAACAATTAGCCAGTGAATGGAAAGCGTATGAAAAGCAACAAGAAGAAATCAATAAGTTAGAAGATTTTGTTGCCAAAAATCTGGTTCGTGCATCTACAACGAAACGTGCACAAAGTCGCCGAAAAGTATTAGAAAAAATGGACCGTTTAGACCGACCTCAAGGAGATGAAAAATCGGCGCATTTTCTTTTCGATAGTGAAAAAGTCTCGGGAAATGTTGTTTTACAAGTCGAAGATGCCGCCATTGGTTACGACCAAGAACATATTTTATCCGAACCTATTCACTTGGATATTCGTCGCAAAGAAGCCATTGCCTTAGTCGGACCGAACGGAATTGGTAAATCCACTCTCTTGAAATCAATTATTGACCGCATTCCTTTCATTAAAGGAAGTAAAACTTTTGGCACCAATGTTTCTGTAGGTTACTATGACCAAGAGCAAGCCAATTTACATGGCAATAAAACGGTCTTAGCGGAATTATGGGATGAACACCCAACCACACCTGAAAAAGAGATTCGAAGTATTTTAGGCGGCTTTCTCTTCAGTGGAGACGATGTTGAAAAAACGATTCCTTTATTAAGCGGTGGCGAAAAAGCCCGTGTGGCATTAGCAAAATTAGCGATGGATCGTGACAATTTCTTGATTCTCGATGAGCCAACCAACCACTTGGATATCGATAATAAAGAAGTTTTAGAAAATGCGCTGATTGATTATGAAGGAACCATCCTCTTCGTTTCCCATGACCGTTACTTTATCAATCGAATTGCAACAAAAGTTGTTGAGCTTTCCGAAAAGGGCAGCAAACTTTATTTAGGCGACTATGATTATTATTTGGAAAAGAAACAAGAGGAAGAAGAAATCGCTGCCCTCTTAGCTAATGAAGAAGCGGCGAAAAAACCCGAACCAGTTACAGCCAAAAATACCTTTTATCAAAACAAGGAGCAACAAAAATTACTCCGTACTTTGCAAAGAAAAATAACACAAGTCGAAGAAAATCTTGCTCAGTTAGATACGACAATTGCACAATTAGAAGCACAAATGAGTCAACCAGACATTCTAGAAAATCATGTTGAATTGCTGGCTTTAAACCAACAATTAGATGATGCTCGTCAGCAACAAGATGAACTACTTGAGCAATGGGAAAATTTCAGTTTAGAATTAGAAGAAATGGAAAATAACAATTAACGGAGGGATTCACTATGGCTTCCAAAAAAATCAGTTTAACGAAGCCCAAATATCAACAAATCGCCGTTGATGTTGCGGAAAAAATTGCAGAAGGCAAATTACATGTTGGAGATAAAATCCATGCCCGTTCCACCCTAGCTAACCAATACCAAGTGTCGCCAGAAACAGCTCGCAAAGCCATTATCGTTTTAGTCGATTTAGAAATCGTTAAAGCCAAACACGGCAGCGGCTTCTATGTGGCATCGAAAGAAAAAGCGCAGGACTTTGTGACACAATATCAAGACGTTCAAACGATTGCTGAAATTAAAGAAGAATTGCTAGATAGCGTAGCGAAACAAAAAGAAGAACTTACTCATTTTTCTAGCATTCTAGATACTCTTGTTGAACAAACAAAGCGTTTTGATTCTTTCAATCCAATGAATCCTTATTCATTAGTTTTAACAGAAGAAGCTGCTTATCTTGAGGCGACGATTAGCGAAATGAATTTTTGGCAAAACACTTCGGCAACGATTATCGCCATCAAACACAAAGAAGAGCTTCTGGTCTCACCTGGTCCATATGCAAAGATTTCGTTGAACGACACACTTTATTTTGTTGGACATGACGAATCAACCTTACAACGAGTGCAGAATTTCTTTTATCCTTAAACAAAAAAGTGACTACTTATCTTGCGGTAAATAGTCACTTTTTTTATTTATTATTTCTATTTTTCATAAAAAACCACTATAAAACCTAGTTAAAATACTGTTTTTCTTCATTTTCAGAAAGATTTTCATCTAATTTGACAAAGTGACAACTTTATAGTAGTCTGATGTAGTCACTTTTTTATTGAGGAGGAACAATGATTTGCCAAAAGTAAAAGTAAATCACCTTACCAAAATCTTTGGTAAGAAAACCAAACCGGCACTTGAAATGATTCGTGCCAACAAAAGCAAAACAGAAATTTTAGAAAAAACGGGTGCCACAGTCGGTGTTTATGATGTAAATTTCGAAGTTGAAGAAGGCGAAATTTTCGTTATTATGGGGTTATCAGGAAGTGGGAAATCAACATTAATTCGTTTATTAAATCGTTTGATTGAACCAACTTCAGGAAATATTTATATTGATGGACAAGATATTTCTTCTTTAGATAAAGAAGGATTACGTGAAGTACGTCGAAATAAAATGAGCATGGTTTTCCAAAACTTTGGTCTTTTCCCCCATCGAACTATCTTAGAAAATACGGAATATGGTTTAGAAATTCGTGGTGTTCCTAAAGAAGAACGCCAAGCAAAAGCTGAAAAAGCCTTAGAAAATTCTAGCTTAATTGCTTTTAAAGACCAATTACCAAGTCAATTATCTGGTGGGATGCAACAACGTGTCGGCCTTGCTCGTGCCTTGGCTAACGATCCAGAAATTTTATTAATGGACGAAGCGTTCTCTGCTCTTGATCCGTTAATTCGTCGTGAAATGCAAGACGAACTATTAGATTTACAAGAAAATGTCAAAAAAACCATTATCTTTATCACACATGATTTGAATGAAGCTTTACGAATCGGCGACCGGATCGCCTTGATGAAAGATGGTCAAATTATGCAAATTGGGACTGGAGAAGAAATTTTAACCAACCCAGCCAACGAATATGTGCGAACCTTCGTGGAAGATGTGGATCGTTCAAAAGTCTTAACTGCCCAGAATATTATGGTACCTGCTTTAACTACTAACATTGAAATTGATGGCCCAACTGTTGCTTTAAAACGGATGCGTCAAGAAGAAGTGAGTATGTTACTTGCCGTGGATAAAAAACGCCAACTAAAAGGCGTTGTACGCGCAGAAAAAGCTTTAGAAGCGCGTAAAAATGGGACTTCTCTTGTAGAATGTGTGGATCCAGAAATTCAAACAATCGACAAAGATATGTTAGTGAATGATATTTTCCCACTGATTTATGATGCACAAACGCCTCTTGCTGTGACTGATAACGGCAAACTATTAGGCGTGGTCATCCGTGGTAGCGTACTTGAAGCACTTGCAGAAACAGAGGTGAACGAACATGAATAAGTATCAATTACCTGTCGCGTCTTGGGTTGAAAGTTTTACTGATTGGTTAACTTCAACATTTGCTGGATTATTCAGCTTTTTACAAACAATTGGTCAAAGTGTAATGGACAACATTACTGCCTTACTAACAGCCGTACCACCACTTGTGCTGATTGTGCTATTAACGATTGCTGCTTTCTTTATTTCTAATAAAAAAATTGGCTTAAGTTTATTCACATTTATCGGCTTAATGTTTATCTATAACCAAAACTTATGGAACGATTTAATGAGTACCGTTACGTTAGTTTTACTTTCTAGTGTTATTTCCATTATCATTGGTGTGCCACTAGGGATTTTAATGGCGAAAAGCGAAAAAGCCAAGAGTATTATTACACCGATTTTGGACTTCATGCAAACAATGCCTGGTTTCGTTTACTTGATTCCAGCCGTTGCATTCTTCGGAATTGGTATGGTTCCTGGGGTCTTCGCCTCTGTTATCTTCGCTTTACCACCAACCGTGCGCTTTACGAATTTAGGAATTCGACAAGTACCAAATGAACTTGTTGAAGCAGCTGATTCTTACGGTAGTACTGGCTGGCAAAAATTATTCAAATTAGAATTACCTTTAGCCAAAAACACGATTATGGCTGGTGTTAACCAAACAACCATGCTAGCCCTATCAATGGTAGTTATTGCTTCAATGATTGGTGCGCCTGGACTAGGACGTGGCGTCCTTTCTGCTTTACAACGTGCGCAAGTCGGGAACGGTTTCGTAAATGGTGTGGCTTTAGTTATTTTAGCGATTATCATTGACCGTTTTACTCAACATTTAAATAATAAAAAAGCAGCCCCTAAAGCAGCTGGTGCCACCTCTAAAAAGAAAAAATATGGGATTATTGTAGCGGTTGTTGTAATTGTCGCTGGCTTAGTTGGTGCTTCAATTTTTACAACAACAAATGATAAGCAAATTTCCCTTTCTTATGTGGAATGGGATACCGAAGTAGCCTCCACACATGTTGTTGCCGAAGTCTTAAAAGATATGGGGTATGATGTTAAAACGACTCCTTTAGATAACGCAATTATGTGGGAATCTGTAGCTAAAGGTGAAACAGATGCCATGGTTGGTGCGTGGCTGCCAGGAACTCACGCAGAGCAATATAAACAATATAAAGATAAATTAGACGACCTTGGTGAAAACCTTAAAGGTGCGAAGCTAGGAATTGTCGTCCCTTCTTATATGGATGTTGATTCTATCGAAGATTTATCTGATCAAGCTGGGAAAAAGATTACTGGAATTGAACCTGGGGCTGGTGTTGTTGCAGCAGCAGAGAAAACTAAAGAAGCTTATCCTAATTTGAAAGATTGGTCTGTTGAAAATTCTTCATCAGGTGCCATGACTGTCGCCTTAGGACAAGCAATTAAAAACAACGAAGACATCGTTATTACTGGCTGGTCTCCTCACTGGATGTTTGCAAAATATGATTTAAAATATTTAGCTGATCCAAAAGGCACTATGGGCGGCGAAGAAGCGATTCACACAATGGCTCGCCAAGGCCTAAAAGAAGATCAACCAGAAGCTTACAAAGTGTTAGATAATTTCCATTGGACAACTAAGGATATGGAATCTGTCATGTTAGAAATTAACGAAGGCAAAGACCCACAAGAAGCTGCACGTGATTGGGTTGATTCACATAAAGACCAAGTAGCAGAATGGAAAAAATAATTCTTAACAAATGACTTCCCCATCTATTAAAAGAGGGCGTTGAACAAATTGTTCAACGCCCTCTTTTTTCGCAAAAAAAAACCACTCAGTTGGGTAGACTGAGTGGAAAGGAGTTATTTTTACTTGAGGAGTAAAAATGAAAAGTGTTTATGTTGGGTGTTTTGTTGGTATGCTTATATATTAACGAGAACCTGTGAATAATTTGTGACGAAAACCTTGGAAATTTGCTACGAATTACTTAAAAAAGTTTAAATGTGTCTCACCCTAGTTAATCGATACAGTGATTATTTCTTTTTAGCATTTTGGATGGCTTTAAATAATGTTGAAAATTGTCCTTTGAAAGACATCACATCATCAAAGATATCAACACCATCGTTTAACATTTTGACGGTCACCCAGCCAAGCGCTTCCGTAATTGCTACCGCAACTGAAGCATTGACCATGCCACCAGTCACAGTTCCGACAACAGGAATCACTTTTAGAATATTCCCGACTGCGCTCTTACCTAAACTAACCACTACTAATTCTTTGGTTAAACTTTTCCCTAAGCTTTCAGACCAAGACTGACCAAAAATTTTATGCAGCCGTGACATCATAGTTAATTGAACAGGTACCAGTAAAAAAGCATCCGAAAATGGAATTGGCGAAAACCCAATAATTGCTGCTGACAATGCAGCAAAATGAATCGTTTGATGACTTTTCTTTTTCACGTCAGGTGAAACACCAGCCAAAAATTCATCAAATACTTTGTCGAGTTGTGTTTGACTGTTCGTCACTAATTGTTCTGCTTTACCTTTAGAAGTTGCGAAAGCATTCATTATGGCCGTAGACGTTTTTTGTGGAAATTTTTTCAAGACATCTTGAAAAAAAGAACGAAATTCTGGGTCTTCGATTTCTTCATTCAATTGCTTAGTTTCTTGTTCTGCTAATTCTTGTTTTTCAATCTCTTCAAAAAGTTCTTGTTTCTTTTTGTTTTTATGTTTTTTTCTTCTCATCTCATTAACTCCCTTATCTATCAATATGTAGAAACAAAGTATAGCATAGCCCCTGATTGATTCTCTTTTAGATGATTTGAAAAGCCAGAACTTATCTGTTTTTTAAACAAATAGAAATGTTCCAGCTTTTCTCAAAAAATCAGCTATTTTGTTTGTTCTTCACCGCAATACACCGTCAAGTGTTTAGGCAAAATTTTCAGCGTAATTGGCAAAGCAGCTCCTTCATCACCATCCACATTAGTGGTTAATTCTTCTTGGTTTTCTAAGGAGATTGTTCCTTCTTTAAAGGTTAGGTAAGCTAAATTATCAGTGGACTGGTCGACGCCTTTTAACAAATCTGGGACTGCTTTTACTGCATCCCACAATGATTGATCTTTTAAATAAACTAAATGAAGTTTGCCATCATCCACTTGGGCCTCTGGTAATAATGTTTCAAACCCACCGATTGAATTCGTTAAGCCAACTAAAACGGTACTACTTTCAATGGTTTGTTCTTTTTGATCCAATCTTAAATGAAAAGGATACGTTTGAGCATTCGCTAAATGTTTGGCACCTGAAATAAAATAAGCGAGTTTTCCTAACTTCGTTTTTTGTTCAACGTCCACGTCGTTAATTGACTCTGGAATCGTCCCAATCGCAACGACATTCATAAAGTAGTCGTCATTGATTTTCCCCACATCTAAAGCACTGGTTTTTTCTAAATCTAATTGTTGAATCGCTTCTTCAGGGTCCATCGGTAAATTCAAGACTCGCGCTAAATCGTTCACCGTTCCTAAAGGAAAAAAGCCAAATTTTGGGCGATAAGCTTGCTCTGCCAACCCGCTAATTCCTTCATTAACGGTTCCATCTCCCCCCATTACGAAAACACTGTCGAAGTGACTTTCCGCAGCTTCACGGGCAAATTGTTCTGCATCGCCGCCTTTTTCTGTTTGTTTCACTACAACTTCATCAAATAACTGCTTTAATTTTTCTTCTGCTAACGTTTCAAATTCTTTGGCTTTTTCACCACCAGAACTGGGGTTAACAATTAAAACTGCTTTTTTCACTGGCACCACTCCTCATTGATAACTAAATCGTTTGATTCCTTACAATTATTATAAAAGATATTTTTGATTCTGGCGAAAAATATGCTGACACTTGCTTAACAAACAAGCATTCCTACTCCTCACTACTTTTCAAAACGTTCTTTAAAGCAATAGGCAAAATAATAGAACAATTTCCAAAAATCTTGCCAAACTTTTGGATCCATCCCCGTCAATTCATGAATTCGTTTCAAGCGGTAATTCAATGTATTTCGATGGATATGTAATACTTGTGAGGTTTCATTGATGTTTAAGTTATGATTGGCGAAAAAAATAACGGTTTCATAGTATTCATCATAAATCGTCTGGATGGTTTCAAAAAAATCCAATTCAATATGAAAAGGAAAATTAAAAATTCCTTGAATGAAAAAATCTTCTGCTTGGTAAAACTTAGCCTTTTCTAATTGGAGAAACGATAGAAGTAAATACGTGTTTTGTGCCTCTTGGACCATTTGTTGAATCGTGGCTTTTTCCGAACTTATCACAAGGTATTCTGTTACTGGCTTTGTTATCTGAGGTGGTTCAGAAGTAATCACCAGATAACAATTTTCCCATTCAAATATTTCATGGCCAGGATAATAACTGGATAATAAGCGCTTGTTCTTGGTCAGTACACAATGATTCTGGTCATCTAATTGAAGGTTATATAGTTCCAACGCTTCAAGTTTTAAGGCTTCTGAGTAAGCAGAATCAACATGCATTAAGTGCTGGATAAACTGATTTTTTTGTTTCTTCTTTTTTTCGCGTTCTTGTTGTGTATTTAATTCTTCTGTCAGTAAAAGAACAATCGAGCGCACAAGCTTGGTAAATTTGCGCACCTCGTCTGGTTCTCCTGAAATGCCTACGACACCTAGAATGTGATCATTCAAAATAATCGGTTCATTGGTGCCTTTTTTCTCTAAAGAAGTATCTTTATAAATTTCAATATTTTTTCGTTCATTGATGGCTCTTTCTGCGCCACGATGGCGCTCCCCAATTCGAGCAGAATCTCCACTCGCAATAATTTTTCCTCGTTCATCCATAATATTGATGTTATAAGGAATATCCGCCATTAACTTTTCAACAATTTTATTTGCTTGGATTTTGTCTAATTTTAACATTGCTATCGCCAACTTTCTAAAAAGCGAGTAGCGTTTGGGACATAAGCCGCAATGACTTATGTCCCAAACGCTTAATTCTTCAGATCAACGACTGAACATTTTTATTTCAGCTTTCATTACTGATGATACCATGGTTAGTTCTTAGTCACAAGGCACCAGCTGTAATGTACGAGCAATATTTTCAACGGTTCTTTCTAAGTTAACTGGTCCATTTTTCAATGCTGCTTCCAATGGTTCGGCTTTGGCCAAAATTCCAAAAATAGCCGTCATCCCTTCTTCATAGAGGACATCCACATCTTTGCCGATATAGCCAGCACAAGCGAAAACCGGTTTTTGATACTTCTTGGCCAAACGTGAGACGCCATAAGGGGCTTTGCCGAATTTTGTTTGAAAATCCATACCGCCTTCACCAGTAAAGACATAATCAGCAGCTTTTATTTTTTCTTCTAATTGATTCACTTCTACGACAATATCAATCCCTGGGCGTAACTGAGCTTTTGTAAATGCTAGTAACCCTGCACCCAAACCACCAGCAGCTCCTGCACCTGGCATCATCTCAACATCAATGCCGACCTCTTTTTTGATGACCGCTGCATAATGGGCTAAGTTTTTATCTAATTGAGCCACCATTTCTTCTGTCGCACCTTTTTGCGGACCAAAGACATGAGACGCCCCTGTTGGCCCTGTTAGTGGGTTATTCACATCACTTGCTACTAGAACTTCGGTAGCAAAAATACGTTGATCAAACTGTGTTAAATCGATCTGCGCCAGTTTATCTAATGCACCACCGCCACGCGTCAATTCTTGCCCTTCCTTGTCTAACAAACGCGCACCAAGTGCCTGAATCATACCTGCACCCCCATCATTTGTCACGCTACCACCAATGCCGATAATGATTTTTTTTGCCCCATGATTGAGCGCATGTTGAATCATTTCTCCTGTACCATAAGTAGAAGTGATCAAGGGATTACGTTCTGCTGCTTTGACCAATTCAATTCCGTTGGCTTTCGCCATTTCAATGACCACCGTTTCTTGGTCACCTAATAAGCCGTAATAGGTTTCAACGATTTGATCAGGAAGCGGTCCTGCCACACGCACTGGTACTCTTGTGCCTCCTGTTGCATCCACTAAGGAATCCACCGTTCCTTCCCCGCCGTCTGCCATCGGGACGTGTTGAATGTCTGCATCTTTAAATACAGCTAAAATCCCTTTTTCCATTGCCAGACAGGCTTCTTTTGCACTCATACTTTCTTTAAATGAGTCTGGAGCCAAAACAAATTTTTTCGTCATCTTTTCGCGCCTACTTTCCAACTAGTTTAAAATAAAGCCATATAAAATGGTTGCAACAATCGTCATTACCCCACCGACACACATTTCATAAGGAATCACTCGAATTCTTTCTTTAATCGTCATATTCATACTTTGTGCCGTAATATGGAAATAATTGCCTTGAGGAACACTATCAATCACAGTTGCCCCAGTATGCACCATGACTGCTGCTGAAAGTGAAGATGTGCCCATATCTAAAATCGCTGGTCCAAAAGAACCTGTCGCTAAAATAACCGCTGTGGATGTTGAACCAACTGCTAAGCCCATTAAAATACCAGAAATCGGTGCCAAGAAGGTTCCAGAAATTCCCATAACAGAAATTAAGTGGACAATTTGTGTTGATAAATCAGAAACAGAAATTAATCCAGCAATTGCACCTGCACCAATTAAAATTAAAACGGTATCGGTTACTCTCTTCAAGCCAGAAGACGCATAAAAGGCCAGTTGTTTTGTTTGCCCAATCGCAATTGTCCCAACAACTGAGGCGAACGGCAAAATATACAGAGCATCAATATTCAAACTTTTGATGAAAGAAATATTTAAAACGGCGCCAATCGGATTAAGTAATAATAAGACAATCGCTAACACTGGCGCGATCAACGCCTTTTTCAAAGGTAATAATTCTTTTGTTTGTTCCTCTACAAGATCCGTTTCTTTGACCATTGATCCTTTACTTCTCATGATATTTGCAAGAACAACAGCTGTAATTAAGCCAAATACGGCTGGAATAAAACCAGCAATCATAACGTCACTTAAAGGTAAATTAAAGCCGTTCGCCGCTGCAATAGTATTTGGATTAGGCGAAATAATATTGCCCGCTTTGCCGCCACCTGATAAGGCAATCAATAATGATAACTTACTGATACCCGTACTTTTCCCAACAGATAGAGCAATCGGGGCAACAATCAACACTGCAACAGGAATGAATACACCCACTGCTGTAATTACCATTGTGGATAATGCCAAAGATAAAATAGCTTTTTTCTCGCCAAGCTTTTGTACAATGGCGTTGGCAATTGATTCTGCCGCACCAGATTCCATCATCACACCCGCCAACATGCCGGCTGCTAAAACACGGATTGCGGTTCCCATAATACTTTGTGTTCCGTTTAATAGAACAGCGACTGTATCTGACAGGGAAGCGCCTCCAATAAGACAACCAACAATTGCACCAAAAAACAAGGAATACACAGGATTAAATTTTTTCAAAATTAATACTATCGCTACAACTAATCCTAAAATTGCAGCAACCCAAGATATTGTAATATCTGGCATTCAAAATCAGCTCCTTAAATTGTTTACGCTTTCATTCTATCAAAGTCCTTTCTTTTTAAAATTGTAAATTTAACAGGATTTATTGTTCAAATGCACAAAAAAACCGTTCTTAAAGAACAGTTTTTTGAAATCTTTTTCTATCTTTCTCAATAATGACCACCAAGCCAACGAACAAAAGAACACTCACAATTAACAATACTGCCGTTTTATTATATCCATGAAAGAGCGCTTCGCCTCCACATGCGTAAAGTATTGAGGAAGGAATTACACCAATGAATATAGCGGCTATTAAATTTTTTAATGGCAACTGCATAGTATCTGCAGCAAAATTAATCACAGAAGAAGGAATAATTGGAATCATGTAGCCCACCATAATCCCAATTTTTGGATGCTTCATCCGTCGAATGGACTGGACCCAATGATTGGTCTCCGTTTTTCTATCTAAAAATTTTATATGATGCATCAAAAAGATTGCAACTAAATTTCCCAAACTATTCCCTAAAACGTTAATGAGTGTGCCGCTGAAGGGACCAAAACTCAATCCTGCAATCACACCAATTACCGAGGTTGGAATCCCTGGTACTGCACACATGATCGCGGTCAAAAAAACTAACAATAGCGCTGCTGAAAAACCATGTGAACGAATTCGCTCTAATAATTGTGTCTTACTGGCTTTAGGATTCAAAAATAATTGAATATCTGTTTGATATTCTAGATACAAACGGTAACCTACCAGCAGGATTAAAATAAGCCCGCTACTGATTAGTAGTATTCGGATTGTTTTCCTCTTCATTTTCTTTGCTCCTTTTATGCTTTATACAAAGTGTAGCACAGGTTTCTTCGTGCCTCAATTAGAAGCTTGTATGAATAAAAGCCGCCCCTAAAAGTTAGACTAAAAATCTAGCTTTTAGGGGCGATTCGAAAGTTATGAAGGTACTTTTTTTATTTCCGATACATCTTAAACTCCAAGAACAGATCATTATAAATTCCTAAGTATTCTTGACCTAAGTCTTGGTAAACTTCTAAATGTTTGATGGTTTCATCATCTGGATAAAATTGTTTATCTTCAGCAACTTCTTTTGGTAATAGTTTTTTAGCTTCTTTATTTGGTGTGGAATAACCAATATATTCTGCGTTTTGTGCTGCATTTTCTGGTCGTAACATAAAGTTCATAAATGCATAGGCACCCTCTTTATTTTTGGCTGTCTTAGGCATCACAATGTTATCAAACCAGAGATTAGAGCCTTCACTGGGAATCACATAATGTAGATGTTCATTGTTTTCTAGCATTTCAGCAGCTTCACCAGAGAAAGTTACAGCAACTGCACTTTCTTCATTAGCCATGTACATTTTGATTTCATCGGCAACAATTGCTTTGACATTGTTCGTTAATCGGTTTAACTTATCGGTAGCCTGACGTAATTGTTGGTCGTTTTTACTGTTTAACGAATAGCCTAAACTGTTCAAAGATAATCCTAACACTTCGCGAGCGCCATCAATCAGCATGACATTATTTTTTAATTCCGGGCGCCATAAATCATCCCAATGTTGGATCTGACGACCGTCAATAAATTTATCATTATAAATAATCCCCAACGTGCCCCAGAAGTACGGAACGGAAAACTTATTTTTGGGATCAAAGGATTGATCTAAAAAGCGTGCATCAATGTTTTCTAAGCCTTTTAATTTGCTGTGATCAAGTGGTAAAAGCATCTTCGCTTTCATCATTTTTTGAATCATATATTCAGAAGGAATGGCAATATCATAGGCTGTGCCACCTTGCTGAATTTTTGTATACATAGCTTCATTAGAATCAAAGGTTTCGTAATTGACTTTATAGCCTGTTTCTTTTTCAAATTTCTTAATCAAGGCCGGATCTATATAGTCCCCCCAATTGTAAATGGTCAAGGTATCTGCTCCTGCCATGCCACTTGCTTTCTCCAATTGGCGCACGCCAAAAAACAAGATGACAATAATAGCGATAATTCCAATAAAAAGTGACTGTAATTTTTTCATTTTAACTTGGCCACCTCACTTTGTTCCCGACGCATTTTCTTTAAACGTTTTGGCGTATTGTCTTTACTGATAAAGTAATAACCGACAACTAGAATCATTGAGAATAGGAACACTAACGCACTTAAGGCATTGATTTCTAAACTAATTCCCTGACGTGCTCGTGAATAAATTTCAACAGATAATGTTGAAAAACCATTGCCTGTCACAAAGAATGTTACGGCAAAATCGTCCAACGAATAAGTAAAGGCCATAAAGTAGCCAGCAATAATTCCTGGCGCTAAAAAAGGCAAAATAATATTTTTAATCACTTGAACATTATTGGCCCCTAAATCCCGTGCCGCATCTACCATAGAATCGTTCATCTCTTGTAGTTTTGGTAAAACCATTAAAACAACAATTGGAATACTAAAGGCAATATGCGACAATAATACACTTGTAAAACCTAAACTGATAAACCCTACTGCCGTGAAGAAAATTAAGAAACTGGCTCCAATAATAACATCTGGTGAAACGAGTAAAATGTTATTAAAGCTAAGCAACGTGTTCCGGTTTTTACGACGTTTTGTATAATAAATCCCCATCGCGCCAAATGTTCCAATGATGGTTGCTATTAAAGCCGATAAGAAAGCTAGCAAAAACGTATTCAGAACAATGGTTAACAAGCGTGTGTCTTCGAAAACGTTCCGATAATTATCTAACGTAAAACCAGTAAACTGATTCATCGTTTGCGTGTCGTTAAACGAATAAAAAATCAAATAAAAGATTGGTGCGTACAGTAGCGCAAAGACAACGAATAAATACACATAAGACCATTTAAACTTTTTCTTTTGCATTATTTGCCACGCCCTTTCTTCTTCTCACCCGTCAGCAACATCACAATAAACATGGCAACAATTAAAATCACACCAATTGTTGAACCCATGCCCCAGTTTTGCGTTACTAAGAAGTGCTCCTCAATCGCCGTCCCCAACGTAATCACCCGATTGCCGCCAATTAAACGTGTTAACATAAAGAGCGAGAGCGAAGGAATAAAGACAGCTTGAACACCACTTTTCACACCGTTTAGGGAGAGAGGAAAAATGACACGGCGGAACGTTTCCGCACTGCTAGCTCCTAAGTCCCGACTAGCACTAATCAATGAAGGATTCATCTCTTCTAAGGCATTAAAAATCGGCATAATCATAAATGGAATTTCAATATACGTTGCGACAAATAAAAAACTGAAATCTGTAAACAGAATTTGGTGCGTACCCAAACCCATAAAACTCATAAACTGATTGATACTCCCATGAATACTGAAAATCCCAATAAAGGCATAAGCTTTTAATAATAAATTCACCCATGTTGGTAAAATAACTAGCATTAACCACAACTGTTTATGCTTGAGCTTTGTCAAAAAATAAGCCGTAGGATAACTTACCAATAACGTAAAAATGGTAATCAGAAAAGCATACCAAACCGAATTAACGGTCATACTTAAATACGTTCCTGATGTAAAATACGTTTGGTAATTCGCCAAGGTAAACTGGCCATTCATATCGAAAAATGATTGATAAATAATCATTAGCACTGGCGCAATGACGAATAAAAGTAACCACATTACATAGGGAATCGAATAAATTCGACGCATTGTTTTCATTTTATTTTCCCCTTTCGTTTACTCGTCGTAACTTTCTAAACGGGCATCAAAGTCTTCTTCTGATTCATTGAAGCGCATCACGTGAATATCTTCTGGCTCAAAAGAGAGCCCTACTTGAGCGCCTTCTTTGGCTTTTCGAGTGGAATGCACCATCCATTCGTTTCCTTGTTCATCAAAACAAATAATTTCATAATGAACGCCGCGGAATAGCTGTGTATCCACCGTTACGGTTAGCTTGCCTTTTTCAAGCGTGGTAATCGTTAAGTCTTCTGGACGTAAAACGACTTCTACAGGTTCATTTTTCCGCATGCCGCCATCGACACATTCAAACTTTTTGCCCACAAATGAAACTAAATTATCTTCCAGCATCACGCCATCCACAATATTACTTTCCCCTACAAAGTCAGCAACAAAGTGATTAATCGGTTCATCATAAATATCGACTGGTGTGCCACTTTGCACGATATGACCTTTATTCATGACAAAAATTTCATCACTCATCGCTAATGCTTCTTCTTGATCATGGGTCACAAAAATAAAAGTAATTCCTAAACGTTGTTGTAAATCACGTAGTTCATATTGCATCGCTGTGCGTAATTTCAAATCTAAAGCGGATAACGGCTCATCTAAAAGCAATACTTTTGGCTCATTGACAATCGCTCGTGCAATTGCGACCCGCTGACGCTGGCCCCCAGACATTTCACTAATTTCACGTGTTTCGTAGCCGGGTAATTGAACCAAACGTAATGCCTCTTTCACTTTTTTTTCAATTTCTGCTTTGGATAGTTTTTTGATTTTTAAACCAAACGCAACATTATCAAAAACATTCATGTGAGGAAACAAAGCATAATCCTGAAACACGGTATTGACTTGGCGTTTATTGGCAGGTACATCATTTATTCTTTTACCATCAAAATAAACATCGCCAGAAGTCACGTCATTGAATCCCGCAATAATACGCAAAATCGTTGTTTTGCCACATCCTGAAGGTCCTAATAAGGTATAAAATTTTCCTTCTTCAATTTCAAAGCTGACATTTTTTAATACTGGTTCATCGTCAAATTGTTTGACAACATTTTCAAATGAAATCACATGGTTTCTCACTGGATAAACTCCTCCATTTCGTCCTTTATAAATACGATTCTGTCGCCACAATTAACGCACGACTTTTTCCTCGACCATTGTTGCTAATTTGGTGAGGTTCTGTTGCTTGGTAATACATGGTTTGACCTTTTTTAGCAATATACGTGGCTTCCCCTAATGTCAAACGAATGGAGCCATCAATCACATAAATAAATGTTTCCGATAGAGAAGGTTCAAACGTTTTGTATTCGCCATTTTTATCAAAAGTAATAATGACAGGTTCCATTTCTTTTTCATTTGAGGCTGGAATTAACCATTTTAGTTCATAGCCATGTTCTTCATCATAATAGAGGGTACTTTCTTCTTCATTGTAGACAATTTTCTGTTCAAGCGGTTGCTGACTAAAAAACTGCTCTGGCGTCACGCCTAGTACTTCTAAAATTGAGAAAAATGTTTCCATTGATGGTGAGCTTAAATCCCGCTCCAATTGGGAAATATAGCCTTTGGATAAATCCGTTCTTTCGCCTAATTCTTCTTGTGTTAAATTTTTCTGAATGCGTAAATTTCTCAACTTCTCACCAATTTCCATGGCACACCTCGTTTCTATTTTCAGCTAATCTTTTCAACAAAAGTTTTGTAATACTAAACTTACAGTTTAGTTTTACCTTTTTTAGTATACGAACTTTTTGAAAAATTTCAACCATTTTTCTTTATTTTTCTAGTCTAATTGTCACACAATCTTTCTTTTCTGTATAACTTACTGTTTATAAGAAGAAAAATGATACGAAAAAATCAGAATATGATAAAATAAGACGAGTTGCTTTTTTACATAATTGGAAGGAGAGTTTTTATATGAATTCATTTCAAGCATTTACGTTAAGAGAACAAGATACATCTGTTATTGGTCAACTAGAAACCATTACTTTAGACGATTTATCAGAAGGCACTGTAGTAATCAAAGCAGCCTACTCCTCAGTTAACTTTAAAGACTCTTTAGCTTCAAAAAAAGACGGCGGTGTGATTCGCAATTATCCAATGATTCCAGGAATTGATGTCAGTGGCACCGTTGTCACATCGGAAGATCCTCGTTTCAAAGAAGGCGATAAAGTGATCGTAACAGGCTATCAATTAGGGGTTACTCATACTGGTGGTTATTCTGAATATGTGCGTGTTCCTGGCGATTGGGTAGTTCCACTTCCTGAAAAAATGAGTCTCAAAGAAGCAATGATTTTCGGAACTGCTGGCTTTACGGCCGGATTATCTGTCACAGCTTTAGAAGACGATGGCTTACGCGACGACAAAGAAGCCCCCATTATTGTAACTGGTGCGACAGGCGGTGTTGCGACATTGTCTATTGCGATGTTGCATCAATTAGGCTACACTTCAATCACTGCATTAACTAGAAAGCCAGATTCTTTTGAGCTTTTAAAAGAGTTAGGTGTTAGTGAATGCTTATTAGTAGAAGATTTCTTAGCAACTCCTGTTAAAGCATTGATGAAACAGCGTTTTGCTTTTGCAATTGATACCACTGGTGGGGAAATTACTTCTGCTGTTTTACCACAACTTCGTTATGATGGCCGTTCAGCCATTTGTGGCCGCGCTGCTGGAATTACATTAGAGACAACCGTTTTACCCTTTATTTTACGGGGCGTTCATTTATTGGGCATTGATTCGGTTAATGTTGGTATGGACAAACGAAAAATAGTTTGGCAACGTCTTGCCACTGATTTAGACATCACTGAAAAAGCTGTGTATCAAGAGATTACTTTAGAAGAACTTCCCCCTGTTTTTGAAGCATTACAAGCAGGCCAACATATTGGACGGACCATTGTCCGAATTTCTTAAGGAGGCGTTTTGATTATGGATGTTTTAGTTACTGCTGGCGGAACGTCAGAACCGATTGATAATGTTCGTTCGATTACCAATCATTCTTCTGGCGGACTAGGAAAAGCAATTGCTGAAAGTTTTTTAGCTGCTGGACACAACGTAACCTACGTAACAACCAAACATGCATTACGTCCAACCCAACAATTGGACTTATCAATTAAAGAAATAGAAACAACGGTTGAATTAGCTACTACGTTAGAACAACTCTTTGCTGAAAAGCAATTTGATGCGATTGTTCACGCAATGGCAGTCAGTGATTTTACGACGGAAACCGCGCAAACGGAAGAACAATTTATTGATTCTTTTGCTCAACAATTAAGCGAACAAACATTGCCAAAGACCAAAGAAGCCTTGGCAACTATCGTTCAAAACACATTGAATCAGATTGCTGATATTCCTCAAACAGCAACAAAAATTTCATCTGATACGGACCGATTATTAATTTTTCTAAAGAAAAATCCTAAAGTCATCCAAATGATTCGTGACAAGCAACCCCAAACTGTTTTAGTGGGCTTTAAATTGCTTGTCGACGTTTCACAAGAAGAACTTGTCCAGGTTGCACAAGCCGCTTTGGTTAAAAATCGGTGTGACTTTGTCTTAGCCAATGACTTGATGAACGTTCATGAAACAGAACACGAAGGATTATTAATTAACGAAACGGGCATTGTCCAAGAAGCTTGTTCAAAACAAGGGATTGGTTCAATGATCGTTAAAAATGTTGAAAAGAAATGGAGAGAACAACAATGAAAACTATTTTATTAGGCGTCTCTGGCAGCATTTCTGCATATAAAGCAGCAGATATTACAAGTCAACTAGCTAAGCTTGGCTACAATGTGGAAATTTTAATGACTAAAAGCAGCACAGCGTTCATCACTCCGCTGACGTTACAATCACTTTCTAAGAATCCAGTGCATACGGATGTCATGATGGAAATTGATCCCAGTAAAATTAATCACATTGAATTAGCTAAAAAAGCGGATTTATTTTTAGTAGCACCTGCTTCGGCCAATACAATTGGGAAATTAGCCCATGGGATTGCCGACGACTTATTATCAACAGTTGCTTTGGCGCTTTATCCTGAAACACCCAAAATTATTGCGCCCGCGATGAATACGTATATGTACCAAAACCCCATTGTCCAACGAAATATTGGCATTTTAAAAGAAGTCGGCTATCAAGAAATAATCCCACGTGAAGCTCTATTAGCTTGTGGCGATTATGGTCGTGGCGCACTTGCCACTGTTGAAGATATCCTTCAAACAGTGATGAAAATTTTAGCATCTGATAACAAGGAGTAATTTATGAATAACACGAAAAAATTTACGTTAACAGCAATGTTCTTAGCTATCTTACTTTTACTGGCTTTAACCCCACTAGGATTTATCACATTAGGTCCTTTAAATTCGACCACGATGCATATTCCTGTAATTATTGGTTCCATTGTTTTAGGGCCAAAAATCGGTAGTATGTTGGGCGGCACGTTTGGGATCATTAGCTTAATTAAAAATACGACAGCACCAACACCTTTGTCGTTTGTTTTTTCTCCATTTATTCCTGTGATCGGTACCGATCATGGTAGTTGGAAGGCACTTTTAATTGTGCTCATTCCGCGGATTTTAATTGGGGTCGTTCCTTATTTCGCTTACAAATGGCTAAATAAATTAACGAAGGAAAAAGCGCAACCTGTCTCCTTATTTGTGGCTGGTGTTTTAGGCTCAGCAACGAATACCATTTTAGTCATGAACATGATTTATTTTCTTTTTAATTCAGCTTATGCTGAAATTATTGGTAAAGCTGGAACTGCTGTTTACCTAGCTATTATTGCGACGATTTTCAGTTCTGGTGTGCCAGAAGCTCTTGTTGCTGGTGTAGCTGCTTCAGCAATTGCTAGCGTTTTGCTTCGCTTAATGAAACGGAATGCAACACAAAAACTATAGAAAAAAACACAGGGACTAAAAATCAAGTTTGATTTTTAGTCCCTGTGTTTTTTATTTATTTTTTTTGTTTTCGTAATTTATAAGCATATTCACTGGCTTTAAATAATAATTTATTAACCGGTAAATCGAATTCCCCAATAAATTCATTAATCGTTGGGTTGAAGTTCGCTTTAAACTTAATTAAGCCATCATTTAAACTACCTTCTAAGCCGCCCATATTACAGCTTTCGCAGCCACGGTTAAAACATTCTTGAATGGCATCTCGCCAAGTCACATAAGTTGGCATGTAGCGTTTATAACGATCATCTAAGCCAGCATAAAGGATTTCACTTGTTGGACCAAATGTCACAGCCAAGGCGCCAGCAACCGTGACGATTTCACCAGCTTCTGCGATATTTTCTTCTAATTCTTTTAGTTCCCGAGTCAAGGAAGTATCTAATTCTTCTAAATTATGGCGCTTTTTCACTTGATTTTCTTTCAAATTACTCAAGTCTTTTTGATTTTTGTCATAGCGTTGTTGCGTGCTATCTAAGCGTTCCTTTAAATTGACTTGCGCCAACATAATAAAGGAGTCTTCTGGGTAAATGTTCAACAGCTTCTTAAAGTAATCACTATTCCTCAAAGAAATATGTTGGCGTTCCATGGTTGATTGAATGACTTTTTCAAATTCATCAACAAAGTCAACATGCCCTTGCTGCACAACGACCCCTTTTTTTTCAGCTGTTTTAATCATTTTCTTGGTACTTTTTGACAATTGTTCCTCACTAAAATCTTCACGATAAATATTCGCTTGGAAGCGAGGCTGGATGGTGGCCCCCATATCCATTGTCAGTCCTTGATATTTGGCCCCTGCTTTTTTCAAGGTCTCAATAATAGCTGTCGCTTCAGCATGCGGTTGATGTTCCTCTCCCAAATGGAAATCTTGATAGTGAACCGCTGGATCCATTTTTATAAATAAAGCTCGTTTTTTCTTGCCAAATTTTTTCAATTCAGCCATAAAGTAGCTGATCAAACGTTCATTTGTATAGTCCATTACTGGACCTCTTGGTGTATATAACATCGTAAAACCGGCTGGTAATGGTTTGATTAAAACTAAACTTGATGCAACTAATGTATCCTTTTCATAAACCCCAACAATTTCAGAACCCCAGTTATCCTTGACTTTTGCCCATGAAGATGACTGTAGTAAATTACATAATGGGTGATTTTTAACAAATGTATCGTGTACTTCTGCCGGAATACCGATTTTAAATGTGTACATGTTCAAACTCCTCTGCTGTGACTTTCCAATAGTCCGTTTATCTTACACTATCATAGTGTATTCCAACAGACTAGTAAAGTTTTACATGAAAATTTTTAGAAAAAATGTAGATCTTATTCTTTATGTAAAAAAGACGAGGTAGAAACAGTTCATTCTACCACTTAGTTCACTAATAGCAACGACACTTTTCTTCACTGCCATTCAAAGGATGAATCATTTCTATCCACATCTTTTCAATTAAATACGTGTTTCAAATTTTAATGACTTGTTGATAAAGTACATGATTGGTGCTGAAATCGTCATAATAATCGCTTCACTTAATGCTAACCAACCATAAGTTGTCCAAAATGCTTGGCCGCCACTTGGTACTAGCATAAAGGCAATAAAAAACATACTTACAGTGAAAAATAGACTATTTAGACACATTCTAACAGGAATACTTGGTACCTTTTTTTGTAAAAAAGCTGTTAAGCTCAACGCAAATAATGTTTGCGCTCCACCAAACAGAGCATCCATTACACCGAAACCAAAAAATAAGTTAAAAAAGATAACGCCGCCTAAAACACCCCACATCAATTTGCGATTGAAAACGACTAGGTGATTCAAACTTTCTGAAATTCTAAATTGAATCATACCAGAAGAAACTGGCCGAACCAATAAAGAGAGGACAATATATAAGCCCATAATGATACCATTGGCTAAGACTGTTCTTAGCTTTCGATTGGCTTGAAACGAATTTTGCATACTTTTTCCTTCTTTCTCCGAGTTTTTTTACAAGGGATGGTTGATGAACCTTGGTTACAATTGCAACAGTTCACATTCTAATATGGAAAGTCAAAATAGTCAATGAAAGCCCTGTTTTACTTTGCACTTATTTGCAGTTTTCACCTCTCGTGCATTGTTTCGTGCCTTTTTCTAGTCATTTTTTACTTTTTTAAGCAATCTTTATTCGCAGAAGTTCCTCCCTCTGGTATAATGGACAATAGCGATTCAAAGGAGGAGCTCAATGAACATTCACTACTATCTTATTATCAACGAGCAGGCAAGTAGCGGCAATGGCCGAAAAGTCGCTAGAAAAGTGATTCAACAACTCAAGCAACAAGAACTTAAATATACGGCTCTTTACACTGATTACGCTGGACATGAAAAAGAATTGACGAAGGAACTTGCAGAAACAACTTTACTTCCTTGGTCTGAAGACTTAGACGTTTCAACTTTTCCAATCCTAGTCGTGCTAGGCGGCGATGGCACACTACATAATGTCATTAATTCATTACTTCCATATGATTCAGCTATTCCTTTAAGCTATATTCCATGCGGCTCTGGAAATGATTTTGCACGAGGGGTGGGATTATCAAGGAATATTGATAAAGCATTGCATCAAATCCTGCGCACCAGACGACCAAAAGAAATTCAAACGATTCATTATGTAGAAGCCAACCAAGAAGAAATCGGCTTAGCTACCAATAATGTTGGCTTAGGGTTAGATGCGGCAATCGTGGAAAAAACCAACGAATCGTCATCAAAAAAAGCCTTAAATAAATTTAAGCTTGGCTCGCTTTCCTATATTTCTTCAATCATTCATGTCTTTTTTAAACAAAAAGGCTTTCCAATTTTAGTTGAAATGAATGGTAAACAATACACATTTAATCGTGCTTTCCTATGTACGGTCACAAATCATCCTTATTTTGGCGGGGGCGTATCAATTATGCCGACGGCCAATCCTCGCAAAGCAGTCGTGGACTTAGTTGTCGTGGAACGAATCAATATTTTTAAAATTTTGTGGCTTATTTTCCTATTGCTTCGCCAAAAACAAGGGAAATCTAAGCATTTTCATCATTTTCAATCAAGCAAAATTCGAATTGTTTCGACGATTCCACAAACCATTCACGCAGATGGCGAGATTTTAGGCAAACGAAGTATTGATATGGTTTATACCACACAAAAACGTTTGTTTTGGTTTTAACTGAGTCCCTTAAGGTTGAAAAAGAGTGCCATAAGTCAAAACGACTTATGGCACTCTTTCCTTTTCTCACATAAATTGATAAGGCGTCGTATCCTTCATTCCAATCATTGGATCAACAGCATTTGTTTGAATAATTTCGACTGTTAGTCGTGGTTCTTTTGGTAATGGTTCTTCGACAACTTTTGTCGCTTTCTTTGCTGTTTCTGGGGTTGACTCTTCCCCTTCATCAGCAAATAGTGAAACTTCTTGTACCGTTGTGTCAACTAATTGCTCGTCTGTTTCTTTTATCTGATCGGCTTTCGTTGATTGCTGTTCATTTTCATAAGAGACAGCTTTTGTTTCTTTTTCAGTAAATGGATGGTCTGCCGTTAAACCTTCTTCATAGGCTTCTAACTGAGTTCTAGTCGTTAAGGTCATTTGTTCTGCGTTCACGATTCGTTCTTTTAGCATCGTCATGCGACTAGCCGATTCGTTTTTGACACATGTTTCAAAAGCAGAAACCTCACCTAATAGAATTAATAATTCTTTACTACGTGTCACTGCTGTATACAGCAAATTTCGTTGCAGCATTCGGCTATACTGATGAACCATTGGCAGTAACACCATGCGGAATTCACTACCTTGCGCTTTATGAATCGAACAACAATAGGATAACGTAATTTTATTCCATTCATTTCTTTTATACGTTACTTCATTATTATCAAACTGTAAAACCAACTCGTCCACTTTGTCCTCTGAGTCTTTGGCTAAAGTAATTCCGACGATTTCTCCCATATCTCCATTGAACACATTTAATTCTGGCGTATTGACTAGTTGCAAAACTTTGTCCCCAATCCGATAGACGGTGTCATTCCATTTGACTTCTTTTTTCTTACCATCATTTGGATTGAAGATTTCTTGCATCATCTTATTCAAGGCATCAATGCCGGCTGCGCCACGATACATTGGCGCTAAAACTTGGATATCTTGTGGCGTAAACCCTTTTGCTTTTGCCTTTGTGACGATTTGTCGAATGTATTCTTCGATATGACCAATATCACTTGCAAAGAACGAGCGATCCTTTTGATTTTTTTGAAAATCAGCAGGCAACTTTCCTTCTTTAATTTCATGGGCAAGAGGAATAATACTTGAACCGTCTCCTTGACGATAAATTTCGTTTAACTCACATTTGGGAATTTCGTTAATTTGCAATAAGTCATGTAAGACTTGACCTGGACCGACAGACGGTAGCTGATCCTTATCACCAACAAAAATCACTTGCATGTTTGTCGGAATAGCTTTTAATAACGTATTGGCTAACCAAGTATCCACCATTGACATTTCATCTACAATTAGCAAACCGCCTTCTAATTCTTTGGCGGTTAAACTCGGATTTTTTTCACGACCTGTCAAGCCTAACAAACGGTGGATGGTACTTGCAGGTAAACCTGTCGTTTCGTTCATGCGTTTCGCTGCTCGCCCAGTTGGCGCCGCTAGCAAGATTGGAAACATCTCCTGCGTGTAGTCTTTGAGATCTAATGAAAGACCATTTAGTTCCGCAAACAACGAGACAATCCCATTAATAACAGTTGTTTTCCCTGTTCCGGGCCCTCCAGTTAAAATAAATAACGGCGATTTAATCGCTTCTTCAATCGCTGCTTGTTGCGAGTCGCCATACTGAATATTTAAACGTTTCTCAATCATTCGGATACTTTTTTGGACTTCTTCTTCCTCGTAATGAATTTCTTTTTTACGAGAAAGTAAACGTTGAATCGAAGTACCAATGCCCCATTCAGAAAAATAGAGACTGTTCTCAAAAAGTTTAGTCTCTTCTTGTTGGATTTTTCCATGTTCGACTAACGTAATGATTTCATTGGCCACTTGATCAGGTGAGATTTCCACTGGGCGACTTGCTTCCAAGGTCCGAATCGCTTCTTCTAACAAAACATCTGCTTGAACATACGTATTGCCTGAGCGAATGGAGTGTTCAAACACTTCATGTAAAATCGCTGCCCGAATTCGAACAGCAGAATCCGCCTGAATGCCGATTTGTTCAGCAATATTGTCCGCTCGTTTAAATCCGACTCCCTCAATATCTTCAACTAACTGATAAGGATTTTCTTGAATCACAGAAAGGGTTTCTTCTTGATAGGTTTGATAAATTGAAAAAGCTAACTGACTACCGAAGCCGTATCGATTTAGTCCCACAATCACTTGCTCCATCCCGTGATTCAAGCGAATTGTTTCGACGATTACTTGACGTTTTTTTTCATTTAAAACAGTAACTTCTTCCAAAACACTCGGGTCATCAATAATTCGGTCAATCGCACTTTCCCCTAATACTTCAACAATTTTTTCAGCAGTTCGTTTACCAATGCCAGGAAATTTGTCACTTGATAAATAGTTAACCACCCCACTAGCCGAAGTCGGTCTTTCTTGCTGATAACTATCCACCTGAAACTGTCTGCCATAACGAGGATGGTCCACAAAATGACCAAAGAAACGATAGGGTTCCTCTTCTTGAACTTGGCCAAAACTACCAGTTACTACAATTTCTTTTTCTAAATAATCTGTATTTGTATCGGTCACATTTACAAGAACGACTTTATAAAAATTACTGGGATTTTCAAAAAAGATTGCTTGTACAGTCCCAACAATAAAGGCTTTTTCTTCGTCCTCACCAAAAAGTGTTACCACTACAAGCCCTCCTTTCTGTTGTGTGCTTATTGTGCTTTTTCTTTAGCTAAAAAAGACGTATCATTCCATAACGTTAAGTCGTACGGCATGTTCCTTGATGCCTCTTTGGTTTCAAGGATTGAAAGGCTATTGTTTAACAGCCCGCCCATTGTCCGTAATTCTGATAATGGTTTACCAGCCATCGCTTGGATTGCCGCCGTCAGCGCTGCTCCGTGACCGACAAATAGAACTGGACCTTCGTGCTGCTTCGCCGCTTCAGCAACTGTTTCTGAAATCCGTTGAATCGCTTGCTCGATTGGTTCACCATCAAAAATTGTTGGATCATACAAATCTAAACGATGCCGTAAATGATCTAATTCTTCTCCATAAAAATTACGCATTTCTTCAATATATTGTCCTTCTAGACGACCTAAACCTAATTCTTTTAAAGTATCTGTATAAACAATTTCAACTGGATGAGTCAATTCTTGTTGAATTCCCCGCGCAGTATTTTTGGCACGTAATAGCGGACTAGAATAAATTTTTTCAAACGGAATATCTTGTAAATATTGGCCTAATTGTTTAATTTCGTCATAACTAGTTGGTAATAACGGCGAATCTCCTGTCATTCCTTGAAATCGTTTCTGTTGATTCCATTCAGTTTTTCCATGTCGTGTAAAATATAATTTCATGTAACTTCTCCAAACTTCTTTATCTCTTCATATGTCTTTCTAGTTTATCACTTCCCTGCGAAAATATCCATGGAAGTTTCTAGTAATCCAAGCAAAATAAGCCTAGAACAAAAATCTAAATTGTTTTTTGTTCTAGGCTCGGAAATTGGGCAACAGTAAAAATAAAACCACTTTCTTCTGACATTTTTGAAAAAAAGCGCTACTGTCTTAACTTTTTTTAATCCAATTTATCATTTTCATAATGATGCGTCAGTTCTAAGTTCGGAAAATTTTGCTGACGTAAGGCTTCATAAACAATTAGTGCGGCAGTGTTAGAAAGATTCAATGAGCGCACATGTTCATCATTCATAGGAATTCGGATACACTTTTCTTCGTTTTCTCGCATAAACGTTTCTGGTAAGCCTGTTGTTTCTTTTCCAAAAAGGAAATAATGGTCCTCGCCATCATTATAATTGACCTCGCTGTATGTTTGGTGAGCAAATTTGGTTACTAAATGCAAGTGTTTGCCTGCCACATGGGCTAAAAAGGCAGCCAAATCTTTATGATACGTAATATTTACATCATTCCAATAATCTAATCCGGCACGTTTTAAGTGTTTATCATCTGTTGAAAATCCTAAAGGTTCAATTAAATGCAACGGTGTATTCGTCGCTGCACATGTCCGTGCAATATTTCCAGTATTTGCTGGAATTTGTGGTTCAAATAAAACAATATGGTTCGTCAACTATCTTCAGCTCCTCAAATATCAATCGTGTTCATTTTAGCATAAATTCAAAATAAATAGCGCCCACAATACTTATTTTCAAAAAAAAAACCGCATGACGCGATGATGTCAGGCGGCAGCTGTTCTAACCAATAAAAAAAACGTACCGTCTCGGTGTCTAGCACGGCGAGTCGTTACGTTAGTGAAGGTCTCTTCACTAACTTTTATCAGAACAGGACCCTGATAAAAACCAATGAAAAAACAACTTGTAAGTAATATAACACCAATGTCACTTTATTGCAAGACTTTTTTAGGATTTTCTTCACAAAAAAGTCTATCTTTTACGACCTACTAACAAGCGGACGTCAATCGTGATTTTTTCCAATGGTCGCTGTTGTAGCTCGGCTTTAACTTTTTGAGAAACTTGCCACTCTAATGGCGACATTTCTAATAAATCCAACCGTCTTTCCTCGGGAATGTCAAAGCAATAAGTTATTCGTTCATCTACTTCCACAGCTAATTCCTCGGCAAAACGTTGGACTACTTTTTGATTGGAATAACTTTGTTTCTTTTCGTCATTGGGATAAAAAGCCGCTCGTAATTCCTTTAAATAATTCTCTTCAGGAATAATTTTAATCACAGTCCCGTCAGCTTTTAGTACTCGCCGAAATTCTTGATAATGTGAAGGAGAAAAAATATTCAAAATCGTATCAAGCCCTTGATCCGCAAATGGCAAATTCGTTAAATCCGCCACACACCAAAACGCATCAATTGGCTGATTACTTGCTAAATAGATTCCTTCCTTTGATAAATCAAACCCGATTTTCAGTCCAGATAAGCCTGCTTGACTTAACTCAGCTAGAAAACTCCCTTCACCACAACCAACATCGACTACTGTTTTATTTTGAGGAAGATAGTGCATAATTTTGTTTAAAACAGGCGCGTACATGCCACTTTGAATCATTTTTCCTCGAGAAGTAAACATTTTTTTATTATATTCTGTCTGAACGCCATGATTTAGAAAGTATAACGTGCCTTTCTTGGATAAATCAAATTGATGCCTCTGTTGACAAATCAGACCAACCCCTTCTACATGCATTGGTTGATGACAAGTTGGACAGCGAAATACAGCTGCTTCTTTTTTCAATAATTGTTGTGCTCGTTCAATTTTCTTTAACATTTAAAACTCCTTACGTTCATCAAATGAACATTTTCTCTTATAAAAAGTTGCACTCTTTTTTTCAGGGCTATGGTAGTAAGCAGAATTATGGTACAATGCCTGTGAAGAAAAAGCAAGGAGCGATAAGAAATGATTAAAGAATTCTGTGCCGAAAATTTCACTAAGATTCCCCAAGCCATTCAAAAAGGTGCGAATCGCATCGAATTATGCGATAACTTAGCCGTGGGTGGAACGACGCCAAGTACTGGTGTTATTGAAGAAGTCTTAGCATACGCTGGCGAACATTCTGTACCAGTGATGACAATCATTCGTCCTCGTGGCGGCAATTTTGTCTATAATGATATTGAATTAAAAATTATGCATACCGATTTAATCGAAGCAAAGAAATTAGGAACCGACGGCATTGTTATTGGCTGTTTAACTGAGGATGGTTGGTTAGATGAAGAAGCTTTGGACTTATTCATTGAAACAGCTGAAGGCTTGCAAATCACTTTTCATATGGCTTTTGATGCCTTGTCGAAAGAAAACCAATTTAAGGCGATCGACTGGTTAGCTGAGCGTGGTGTGACGCGTATTTTAACTCATGGCGGGCCAGCTGGTACCCCTATCGAAGACAACTTTGATCATTTAAAAGAATTAATTGCCTACGCAGATCAACGGATTCTTATTTTACCAGGTGGCGGTATTTCCACAGAAAACGTTCAAACTGTGATGGACACTTTAAAAGTCACAGAAGTCCATGGCACAAAAATTGTTTAATTTCTTGTATCTAAAAAAGTGAGGTAGCCGTCGTATTAACGGCTATCTCACTTTTTTGATTTTGAGCAAACCAACGTATCCTTTTACCTCAGTCTCATGATAAATAAGTGCAATTTTTTAAACAAAATAACGCATAAACATGCTTGCAATATTGAAATAAATTAATACACTGGTTAAATCACTTAAGGTAGTAATAAACGGGCCACTGGCAACTGCGGGATCAAACCCTAATTTATCCATTAACATTGGGATTAAACTCCCTGCTAAATTCGCCACAGTAATTGCGCAGAGCATTGCCATCCCAATCACAAATCCAAGCGGAAGATTATGTTGCCACACGCCAACCACAATCATAATGGTTAAACCTGTCACAGCCCCCGTCACTAGTCCCGTGAGCACTTCACTTAAGATTAAGCGACCAAAATTACTATCCTTTTCATCTTTCATAGCCAAACGGCGTACCGCGACCGCCAATGATTGCGTCCCGGCATTGCCGGCTGTTCCGGTAATTAAAGAAATAAAAACGGCTAAAATACTCGCTTCGCTAACTAAAGACTCATAATTACTGATTAACGAGGCCGTAGACATTCCTAAAAACAGCAATGTAATTAACCAAGGTAATCGTTTAGAAGCGGCTTTTAAAGGGTTCTCACTAACTTCCTCAACGTCGACCCCGGCTAAACCAGAGTAGTCGCTAGCGGCCTCATCATCAATAACATCAATAATATCATCAACTGTTACAATCCCCAACAAATGATCATCATAATCTGTAACTGGTACAGCCAAGAAGTCATAGTCACGAATTGTTTGCGCGACATCTTCTTGGTCATCGCCAACATGAACTGAAATAACCCGTTCATTCAAAATATCAGCAATCAAGGTATCATCATCATTAACAATTAAATCCCGCAACGAAATAACGCCGACTAAATGATTTTCTTGGTCGACTACGTAAACGTAATAGATTGTTTCTGCCATGTCCGCTTGATTCTTTAAGACGTACATCGCAGAACGCACTGTTTGATTCGCCACAATCGAAACAAATTCGGTGGTCATAATCGCCCCAGCAGTTTCATCTTCGTAATGAAGTAACTCTTTAATTTCGCCTGCTTCTTCACTACTTAACAAACTAAGATATTTCGCCTTTTGACTTTTATCTAACATATTTAGTAAATCCACCGCATTATCGGTATACATCTCAGCTAACATATCGGCTGCATAACTTGGGCGCATTTCAGCTAAATAATCTTTCATATTCTCATTATCTTCTTCGATAACATCAAACATATCCGCTAGTTCTTTCGGAGATAGGTAATTGTATAAATGTTGTCGGTCTTTTTCATCTAACGATTGGTAAAATTGTCCTTGTTCATAAATGTGTAACGCTAAAAATAGCTCACGAAATTCGTTCATTTGTTGATTTTTTAGCGTTTCTAAAAGAAGGGCAAATTGCTCTTCCATTTCTTGGCCTTCATTCATCTTACACTTTCCCCTCCTGCCTCTTTATTATTATAACGTATCATCTACACTTTTCATATCCTCCGCTAGTGGGGAAATCAGATGAACCGTTTCTTTGGTAAAAGGATGAGTAAAAATCAGTTCCATACAATGCAACGCTTGCCGCTCAATTCCTTGATCCATCTCTCCATGATACATCTCATCCCCTAACAATGAACAGCCAATTGCTTCAAAATGTACCCGAATTTGGTGTGTTCGTCCTGTATGGAGCTGAATGCGCACAGCTGCTGCTTTGGCTCCTCTTTTTGCGAGCCAATATTCTGTACTAGCAAATTGACCTGTTTCGATAACTTGGCGTTTTAATAAAGAGGACAAGTCGCGCCCAATTGGCTTTTCAATCAATTGATGCTCGTTTAACTGCTCAATCGCTCCACCAACAAGGGCATAATAAATTTTTGTCACCTTTTTTTCTCGTAATTCTTGGTCAATTAAAGCATGAGCAAAGCCGTGTTTCGCAAATAACATCAGCCCAGAAGTATCTCGATCTAAACGAGTCACGACATGAATGACTTGATTCACGTAATTTTGTCGCTTGTAATAGCCCTTAACACGATTCGCCATCGTTCCTGAAGGATGATACTGAGCAGGTATTGAGGCAATGCCAGCAGGCTTATTAACTACTAAAAAATGATCATCTTCAAACACAATTTCAATCGGTTCATCATCTGTTAATAATGTCTCATGTTCCGCTTCATCTGGAATCGTCATTTTAACGACATCGCCAGTTTGTAAAGGATAGATGGCATTTTGAACGGTCCCATTCACTTGAATTTTACCACCCTGAAATTTCACCTTAGCTAATAACCCTTTTGAAACGCCTTGTTCCTTTAAAAAATATTTCACTTGTTGTGTTGTTTCTTTGTCATATGTCCATTGAAATTCCATCGTTTAATTAATCCTCACCAATAAAGGCATCTTTCACTCGATGCCAAAAATGCATGTGCCGATAAGAGGCAAAATGAATCCGTTCGTCTGCAATTCGATAGCAGACAGAAGCGATATTTTCTTGATAAATATCTAATTGGTCCACCGTGACAAAATAATCATCACTTTCCTGTAATTTAATCTCCAGCCACTCCGTATGTGCGATTACAATCGGTGACCCCAATGTTCGAAAGACACGATTGTTTAAGGAGGCGATTTCGGTTAACTGAAACGCATTAATGCTTGGATGCAAAACAGCTCCACCAATACTTTTATTATACGCAGTAGAGCCGGTTGGGGTCGAAATCGACAACCCATCACCACGAAATCGTTCAAACAGTTCGTCTTTAATAAACACATCGCCCACCATCGTCCGGTTTCCTCGTTTAATTGTCGATTCATTTAATGCTAAAAAATGTTTATCTGGTTTCCCATCTCTAAACCGAATCCGCACATCTAATAATGGATAACTCGTACTTTTTTCACGATGAATACACAAACTTTCAACTAGTTCTTTTAATTCATAATCACGCCAATCTGTATAGAAACCCAAGTGTCCGGTATGTACACCTAAGAAGCTTACTTCGTTTAACAGATGATTAAATCGATGAAAAGCGGAAAGAAGCGTACCATCTCCGCCGACTGAAATCACAAGTTCAGGTTGACGATTGTCTATTTGAATTTGGTTTTGCTCTAATAGTGTTGTCAGTTGTTTTGTGACTTGTTTCGATTTTTCTTCCGAGTTATGAACAATCGCCACTTTCATAAGCAGACTCCTTTACTGATTTTCTGGTGTTTCGTTTTTAATTTGCTTATAGTATTCGTTTTCTAGCAAGCCACGGCCATGAGAGAAGTAATGTTGTGCTTCTTGAATTTCTTCACGAATAGATGACATTTCTTCATCTAATAAATAGGCTGCCTCTGCCGCTCGCTGAAGGCGTTCTTTCATTTCTTCAGGAAAGACACCTTGATATTTATAATTCAAAGAATGTTCAATCGTTGCCCAAAAATTCATGGAGAGTGTCCGAATTTGGATTTCGGCCAAAATAATCTTTTCCCCAGTGACTAATTGCACAGGATATTCCACTACCACATGGTACGAACGATAGCCACTTTCTTTTTTATTTTCAATGTAGTCCCGTTCTTCCACAATTTTTAAGTCTTTACGATTTCTTAAAAGTGCGACTACCTGGTAAATGTCTTCCACAAATTGGCACATAATCCGCAAACCAGCAATGTCTTGCATTTCTTCTTCAATCCGATTTAAAGGAATATGCCGAATTGCCGTCTTTGTCAAAATACTATCTACTGGTTTCACACGTCCTGTAACGAATTCAATTGGTATGTGTTTATCTTGCTCCCGAAATTGTTTACGAATACCTCGTAGTTTTACTTTTAATTCGCTGACCGCCTGTTCATATGGCGCTAAAAACAGCTCCCACTCTCGTTCCATGGTAGATCCCTCAATTTCCTTGAATTTCATTCACTGATTATTTTACCACAGTCCTCCCTAAAATAGGGTGTTATTCGCTATTTGATTTCCAAACGCCTTTCATTAGAAAAAATTTTCACAGAGAAGACCACTTTTCTTGACGGAAACCTATATAATATGTGAAAATTGGAGTGATTTAAGAAAGAGAGAGAACCCCATGAGTGAGCACTTAGAAATTGAATTTAAAACATTAGTTAGTCCACAAGATTTCAAACGATTAATCGACCATTTTGCTATTCAAAAAACGGACTTTTTTACGCAAACAAATCATTATTTTGATACGGACGATTTTCAATTAAAAGCACAACGAATGGGCTTAAGAATTCGCGTATTAGCAGATCGTGGTGAGTTAACCTTAAAAGTTCCTGCGCCAGAAGGATTATTAGAAATCAATGACCCTTTATCGCTTGAGACGGCGAACCACTTTATCAAGAGGAATCACCTCCCTACTGATGGGGCTGTGGCGAAGAAATTACAAGAATTAGGGATTGAAATCGCCTCGATCCATTTAATTGGTTCATTAAAAACAGCACGTGCAGAAAAACAAATTCCTCAAGGACTACTTGCGTTAGACGAAAGTTGGTATAACCAACAGCACGATTTTGAATTAGAGTTAGAAGTTACTGAAGCTAAAAGCGGCAAGCAAGCGTTTCAAACATTAATGGCTGATTTGAACATTCCCATTACGCTTGCACCTAACAAGATTCAACGCATGATGCGGACCACTGCCCCTTAGTATTCGAAGCACTGACGTTCTGGCACCTGTATTTGAAAAAGCATGGCATTGGAGGAAGTATGAATGGTTGAAATTTATTTGTTCGTCAATCCTTTAGGCGGCGTCTGTTTAGAAATTGAAAAAGAAATTATACAATTGTCTGTTAACGACAAGAAGAAAATACAATTGCGCTTTATTCCTTTATTAAACATGAAAACGATCAATGAATTTTTGAGTCGTCAACATATTCCGATTAATGACATTAAACGACGGAATCGAATTTTTGAAGATTTATACTCAGCCGCTCTTGACTATAAAGCAGCACAGTTACAAGGCCGAAAAAAAGGCCGACAATTGTTGATTGGCTTACAAAAAGCAGTAGCTGAAGACGGTCTAGCTTACTCTCCTGAGTTATCAGAAGAACTACTTCTAGCGGCCGGCGGGGATATTGATATGTATCGTAAAGACCGACAATCCGATTTTGTCAAAGAATCTTTCCAAACCGACCAAAAAGTTGCTCGAGAAATGGGGATTAAACAACATCCTACCGCAGTCGTTTACAACTATACTTGCGAGAACGATTTCGGCATTTTAGTCGAAAATTTTGAAAACATGGATGAAATTAAACAACTTTGTCGTGTCCATCCACATAACGAACCGTTGCTGAGCCAAGATGACGCAACCTTTGAATTTAAACGTCGCTCCAATTATCATTTTCCAAATTTACATTTATTATAAAAAAGAAGGACCATATAGCTGTATATTACGCCTCCAAAATTAGAACAAAAATCTAACTTTGGAGGCGTATTTAAACTAGCAAAATATGATTATTCATTCAAGAACAAAGTAGTAAAAGCTTATCAAAATGGAGAAAAGATGCTATCAAACACTGGACAAAGCAATTTAATATCTCTTCATATTCCACTGTACAAGAATGAGTCAAAATAGTAGAAAAATTTAATTTTAAGGTCCTTCATCAAAAACTACCAACGGATACACCTGAATTTAAGCATTCGAAACATAATCAAAACGGAACATCCTAATTAAGAATGATGCTCTAGCTGAATCCTTTTCTTGATTTGTTTAATGATGAAGTTTTGTCCTTTCCATATTGCTAAACACTCGAATATAAAAGCGATTCTTGACAAAAGAAATTAATAAATTGATTTCCTCTAATTATCAGCGAAGCAAAACGAAACTTCGGTTCAGTGTTCAATACTGTAAACGGTTCATTTCATAAAAATACCGGCCAGATTTCTCCAGCCGGTATTCGAGCTCAATTTTGTATTTTACTAAAAAATTCTATTTTTTAATTTAGACTTCTTCTTCAATAATAAAACGTGGTCGCCCCTTAACTTCGGAATAAATTTTACCAATATATTCGCCCACAATAGACAGACTGATTAATTGAATTCCCCCTAAAAACCAGATACTGATGATAAGAGAAGACCAACCAGCTTCAACATTTCCTGTAAAATGTTGTATTAAACTATAAATCATATAAAAGATACCAATTAATAAAGTAATAAACCCTATGTTTCTAACCATTTTTATTGGTACAATTGAAAAGGAAGTAATGCCTTCCATAGCAAAATTAAGCATTTTTTTTAGCGGATATTTTGACTCACCAGCTACTCGAATATTTCTTGAATAATAAACTTTTGTACTAGGAAATCCAACTAATGGAACCATCCCTCTTAAAAATAAGTTTTCTTCTTTAAAAGTTAGTAATACCTTAGTCGCTCGATTGCTCATCAAACGAAAATCTGCATGGTTTGGTACGGTATTCACACCTAGTTTATTCATAAATGAATAAAACATTTCTGCAGTTTTTCTTTTGAACGCGGTATCTGTATCACGGTTACTACGAACGCCATAAACAACATCGTTTCCATCATGATAAGCATCAATCATTCCCTCAATTGCCTCGACATCATCTTGTAAATCTGCATCAATCGTAACAATCATATCTGCAAATTGAACCGCTGTCGTCATACCAGCTAAAAGTGCATTTTGGTGACCAAAGTTGCGACTAAATTTAAGACCTTTAAAATGTTCTTCTTGTTCAGATAGTCTTTTAATAATAGCCCATGTTTTATCTTTACTACCATCATCCACAAACAAAATGGAACTTTCTGTACTTACTTTATTCTTAGCAATCATTCGTTTTAAAAAATCCAACAATACCTTGCTGGAAATAGGTAGTACTTCCTCTTCATTATAACATGGTACTACTATAAAAAGTTTTGACATTTTCTTTTTTCCTCCTATTAGTTGCTGTTAACACACTTTCCCATCCAATTGCTGAAAGTAAATAGAAAAATGGTAAAAATTGAATTAAATAGCGTGAACGACCACCTTCAAATAATAGTAGAAACATCATAGCTCCAATAATAGTAAGCTTTATGATTAATTCTTTTTCATCTATTTTTTTCATATTAAATGAACATCCAGTAATAAACATACCTATTATGGTTATTAGCCACATAATCTGCATATAAAGTTTCATGAATGACGTCCATTTACCTACTTGAAAATAATTGTCTTGTAAAAATATTTTAAACCTTGATCTATTAGAATCGCGGTCGAGTTCCATAGGTCGTGGTCCATAATCTTTCCAATCAAAATCTCCAGCGGCTGTATTATAATATTGCTTATTCAATAAAAACTTTGTATATCCTATCGGTCCATAATCTTTTAGTCTTTTTTTTATGACTTTAATATTGTAGTCCTTTTTATCCTGATATTTTTTTTGACTACTAGTCGCATTAGAATCGGATAAGTTATATCCTCCGTTGCCTTTTAATCCCATCATCATCCAATGAGTCATTGGATACTGTTCATTTTTATTGAATTCAATCGTTGTTTGTGTACTTCTATAAATAGAGAAACTACTGATTGTACCAAACATAAAAATAAAAGCAATAAGAATATTCAATACCTTCGCTAAATTTATTGGTTGTATTTTCTTCTGTAAACAATCAATAAATTTAACAATACTCCAAGCAATGATAAATATGATTGCAGATGGCTTAATTAGATATAATATTGCACAACAAATGCCTAACATCATACTAAAAAGTAAGCTATTTTGTTTTTTTGTGTTAATAAACGAATACAAAAACATACTAAAAGACACAATTGTGAATGCTCCTATATCTGTGTACGGAACAATAATTAACGGAGATAACGCTAAACTAAGAATCGACAAATAAAATACTAAATAAGCAATCATATGAGAAAATAACCGTTTGGTAGCGGTATATAAGAAAAAGAATCCTAAATCAATAAACACCGTACTACATAATTGCCAAAATAGCCACGTATTACCTATACCATCTACAAAAATATTAGCTATTTTTGTTATTCCTAACATCACAAAAAAGAAAAATGCATTATTAGGATATCTCGAAAGATACGCATCCATAGGTTGATTTTTTGTTACTCCCAAAAATATCACTTTGACATCCCAACCAATGGGAGCTGATATAGTACTCACAAGAATGAATTGTAATAATATAGTAATCGCAACAATTAAAATTGTAATAACTTTTATATTCTTTCTAATATAATCCTTAATTTGTTTCAAAAAAAATAAAAAATAATTTCTAACATTACTTGATATGATAATACAGACAATAAAACAAACTAATGCTAATCCTAAAACAAGTGATGCACCCTTTAAGTTTGCTATATTGAAATACGGATGTCGTATAACTCCAAAAAGTGTAATTAAGATTGCTAAAGTAAAAATAAAGTTAATAGACTTGTATAGAAAATTCTTAATATTCATCTCTTCTTCCTTCCAAAAAAATTACTGTATATTTTAACATAAGCAAAAACAGACAGCTTAAAATATAAAATCTCAGCTGTCTGTTAATTATATCATATTTATTTTGCAAAAAAATTTAATATGGGTAAATTTAAACTTATAAAAAATTAATTATTTTAGAACGCTTTTTATTTAATAATCTTCTCATAAAATACAGACAATAGAATTTAACACTTTATTTGATAGTTGAAACAGAAGCATTTCATTTTGATAAAACAAAGATAGAATCTCTATTCACTTATCAAGTTTCTAACATTTCTTAACTTAAACTTTAGTTTCTAATCCTTGTTATAATTTTTCAACCAAAGCTTCTAATTCCGTTAAACGTTCTTCAAAAACTTTCATTGCATCTTCGATATACGCGGCTTGTGTCATATCCACGCCCGCTTTTTTCATCACTTCAATTGGGAAGTCACTACTTCCTGCTTTCAAGTAGTTAAGATAGTTCTCTAAAGCTCCCTCTTCTCCAGCTAAAATATGTTTAGACAATGCCGAAGCGGCTGAGAAGCCAGTTGCATATTGATAAACATAGTAATTGTAATAAAAATGTGGAATTCTCGCCCATTCGTAACTGATTTCTTCGTCTCTAACTACTTCTGGTCCATAATATTTAGCATTGAGCTCGCCATAATACTCACTCAAATATTCACTTGTTAATGGCGTGCCTTTAGCATCTTCCGTGTGAATAAAATGTTCAAATTCCGCAAATTGCGTTTGACGGAAAATGGTTCCCTTAAAGCCGTCTAAATAGTGATTTAAGACATACGCACGTACTTTAGGATCTGTTTCTGTTTGTAATAAATATTCTGTTAAAATATTTTCATTTGTGGTTGAAGCAATCTCAGCTAAGAAAATTGAATAGTCGCCATAAACATACGGCTGATTATTTCTTGTATAGTAACTATGAACACTATGGCCCATCTCATGAACTAATGTAAATAGTTGATCCAAACTATCATGCCAATTCATTAAAATGTATGGGGCTGTATCATAAGCTCCTGAAGAATATGCGCCACTTCGTTTTCCTTGATTTTCAATCACATCAATCCAACGACTTGAAAAAGCTTCTTTAACAATAGATAAATAGTCTTCACCTAGTGGTTTTAAAGCCTCAATTGCTTTTTCTTTTGCTTCTTCATAGCTGTAACGAATTGGTGCTTCACCTAGCAAAGGCGCATACAAGTCGTACATGTGTAATTCTTCTACGTTTAATAATTTTTTTCTTAATTTTACATAACGATGTAGCAAAGGTAAATGTTTATTTACTACAGCTACTAATGTTTCGTGAACACTTTCAGGGATATGATTACTTGCTAAAGAGGCTGCCCGAGCAGAATCATAATTTCTAATTTTTGCTTTATAATTATGCGTTTTAACATGTGCACCTAAAGTTGAGGCTAATGTATTTCTAAATTGTTTGTACACTTTGTACAACCCTTTAAATGCTGCTTCACGAACAGATGGATCGACACTTTCCATTAACTGACCATAAACGCCATGAGAAAGTTGAATCGTTTCGCCTTCAGCATTTTGCACAGTTGGAAATTCTAAGTCTGCATTATTTAAAATTGAAAATGTATTACTTGAGGCACCAAAAATTTCACTAGCCCCCGCCAGTAAAGCTTCTTGTTCCATCGATAAAACATGGGGACGTTCATCTAAAATATTTTGAATATAGTGACGATAAACAGCTAATTTGGGCTGCTCTTCAAAATATCCCCAGATTTGTTCATCACTTAATGTTAAAACCTCTGGATCAAACCAAGAAACAGCTTCACTAACTTGTGCATATAAAGAACTAGCTCTGGCATATAAAGCTTGGTAAGCTGTATTTGTAGTGTCTTGATCATTTTTTAAATGAGAATAGACATATAATATTTCCACTTTTCGATAGACATCTAAAACGTATTCTAACGCAGCTAGAAAAGCTTCTGCACCATTCCCTAAGGTACCTTTAAATGTTTCTGCTTGATTTAGCTCCTCTGTCAACTGATTATACGCAACATCAAAAGCAGCATCATCTTTAAAAATTTTGGTTAAATCCCAAGTTAATGGAGTTGGAACTTCATCACGTGTTGGTAATTGTTTAATTTCGCTCATAGTTTACTCTCCTTTAAGAAACGTTTTACTCATTATACTATCATAATTTAACACGTGTGACTAAAAAAATGTTGTTTTTTCACTTTTTTTAGCCAATGAACGAGCTTTTCAGGATCTTCTCTTAGGAAAATACTAGTTATTAGGTACTTATTGTTTACTTTAATTAACACATAACATTCTTGTAACCAGATCAATAAGCTATTCCCCACGATTTTAAAAAGCTTTTTTAAGCCAATATTCGGCAGTGGTTGCCAAATAAAGTTCCCTTCTTCCAAAAAACTAGCTTCCAAGATACGCCATAGTTCCTGTTTGGTCACTAAACGCCCTTCTTTGGTTTTTAGTGCTTCCCAAACAAGCATTTTTAAATGAATATCTTCTTCAGAAGAAGGTAATAGCTTCAATCCAGGATAGTAAAACCAAGGAGGTAACTGGAGAAGGTGACAACCTTTCGTGTATAAAAAGCTTTGTGTTCTAAGCAACTGAGCATTTCTGTAACCAAGTTGTTGCGTCAATTTTTGATAATAATCATGCATCAATTGACCAGTATGCCGTCTACCTGGCAGTAAATTTAAATTAGCAGTCGGTAGTTGGATGATTTCTAGTAATTTTTTTTCGTAAAAATCCCATGATTGTTTTCTTCTATAAAATTGTTGACATTGACTCTCTTCAATATGACAAAGTAACTCTATTCGTTCTTGTTTCTTATTGGCCGTCCATAAATAAAACCCCAAGGACTCCGAAAAGTAAAGAAATTGTTTCGTTAATTGCGTGAGCTTGTCTTTAGGCACTAATCGTTCACCTAAAATCCAAACAACTTGATAGCCATGAGTTTGATAAGTCTCCGTCCGTTCCACCAAACGTTTAATTGGCAATGGACTACATTGAATTTCAATGGCTATCTTCCCAATGAGTAAATCTGGGCGTTGCTTCAAGGCGGGTAAGTATGCCTCAACTTGAAAGGACAGCTTTTCGCGTAAACACTTTTCCGCAAAAAGCTGCTTCAAGCGGAGGTGTTCTTCTGTTTCAGCTTCTGCTTCGTACCAACAACTATTCTTTTTACGATGAGCAAAATGGGGTATTTTAATGGGGCCTGCCTTCAAAATGACCGATTGATGACACATTGGACACACAAAAGCTTGTTCGCTTCGTATCTGTGTTAATTCATCAATCGAGCAATCGATTAAAGAAAATAATTCTTGGTTGTCTGCCGTTAAAGCTGTTAACATGATTTTCACCTCTCATAAATAAACTACGCAAAGTTTCTTAATTTTCATCAAAAAAAAAGCAAAAACTCGAAAGTTTTTGCTTTTTTGCTTAATCATTAAAGTAATAACGTGTTAATTCCAACGCACTGCGTTCCATAATACAAGTGCCATATTCGACTAAAGTATCCTGAGTGACAGTTGTTTTATGAGCAAATTCTAAAATCTGTGCAATTTCATTGTCAACATTTGTCTTTTCTAATTCATCGGTTAAGAACAAAACTTGTAAGTAATAACGATCGTTGTACGTGTATAAGTTAGTCAAAACAGATTGCATGAAGACTTCTTTGGATAATTGGATCATCGCTTCAAAATTATCTAATTCAAAGATTACATTTCTGTTTGTTTCATCTGTGGTTTCCATCTCATCAAGTTCATCGGCGGCTGCCTTGTCTGCTTCAATTTGTTTGCGAATTAATTCGCTAACATCTGCATTGACTTCGCTCAGACCTTCTAAGGAAGACAAGTCGTCCATAGCGACATTTTTACTAATAAACAGTTCTAAACCATCATTTTTAGGCAAGACTTGGAAAGTGACTGCTTCACTACCTTGGAATTCATCTTCGACATCAACTTCTTCTAAAATACTATAAAAGAAATTTTCAACATCTTTGTGGTTTCCTAGTAAGTCAAGAAAAGTAATCCCTCTATCCGCCAGGTCTTCGTTGCCAATTAACACACGAATCGTATTTTCATTAATATGTTCCATTTCCATAGCGCTACACCTCTCTTTGCTTCAATCAGGAAACTTCTTACGTTCATTGTAGCGAAAACTACACAAAAGTAAAGTGGAAAGTCTATAAATCCTCGAAAACTAGCGAACGTTTTATAAACTTTGAACTTTTTTAACGATTGGTTTTTCGCTCCTTCTACCTCTTCATCTTAACGCAGTCTCTCCAAAAAAGATACTATTTTTCCTTGACCACGTTCTGCTAAATCAAATGAATACAAGTTCTAAATATGTATTAAAAAGCCAGAGATAAAAATCCCTGGCCCTAAATTCATATGAATCGTTCTTTATTACAATTAACAAATAAAGAACAAAATTTTATATTTTTTATAAACCTGCCATTAATTGTGCTTGGCGCAATTCCAGTTGTCGAACATCTCTTGGTAAGAATCGGCGAATTTCATCTTCGTTAAAACCGACTTGTAATCTTTTCTCATCAATCATAATTGGCCGACGCAACAATCCAGGGTTTTCTTGAACCAACTCTAATAAATCTTGAAGTGGAAGCTCGTCCAAATCCATATTTAATTTTTGGAAAACTTTAGAGCGAGTAGAGATAATCTCTTCTGTTCCATCTTCTGTCATGATTAAAATTGCTTTTAATTCCTCAATATTTAAAGGTTCAGAAAAAATATTTCTTTCTTTAAAAGGAATTTCGTGCTCTTGCAACCAGGCTCTAGCCTTACGACATGACGTGCAACTTGGGGAAGTATAAAGTGTCAACATTGTGCATCACTCCTTTTCGCGAATCATCGCGTTTCTGAAACAGGGAACTGTACTGTTCCTCTATTTAAAACCAGTATACCTAATTTCTAATAAAAATACTAGGGGTTTTTAAACATTTTTTATTAACTTTGTTTATTTTTCCTTCATTACATCCGTGTAAAATTAGGGTTAATTTTTATGAAATTTTATGGATATTCGTTATGATTCTGTAAAAAAGTAATACAGTTTTCTATTTTTATGGTTGCTGTTATAATTTACTTCTCTTGGTGATTTTTCAAGAAGTTCCCATGTATTTTTTTCTAATAAAATGTATAATAGAACTATTCACTATCTTAAGTCTAAAGTCAGGTGGTTATTTAATGAAAACAATTTTTTCTGGTATTCAGCCCAGTGGTACTCCGACAATCGGAAATTACATTGGTGCAATGAAACAATTTATCGAATTACAAAATGAATACAATTGTTATTTTTGTATTGTGGATGAACATGCCATTACCGTTCCCCAAGAACCGCAAAAGCTACGCCAACAAATTCGTAGTTTAGCAGCTCTTTACCTAGCGGTTGGTTTAGACCCACAAAAAGCAACAATTTTCATACAGTCTGAAGTGAGTGCGCATGCAGAAGCTGGTTGGATCATTCAGTGCAATACTTCTATTGGTGAGTTAGAGCGAATGACACAATTTAAAGATAAATCGCAAAAAAATGGTCGTGCTGGCGTAAGCGCTGGTCTTTTAACATACCCTCCATTAATGGTTGGTGATATCGTGTTGTACAACGCTGACTTAGTGCCAGTCGGAGATGATCAAAAACAACATTTAGAATTAACACGTGATTTTGTGGAACGCTTCAATAAACGTTATGCCCAAAAAAATCAAGAAATTTTAACGATGCCTGAAGTAAAAATCGCTGAGCAAGGTAGTCGAATTATGAGCTTACAGGAACCAACGAAAAAGATGAGTAAGTCTGATACAAATGTGAAGGGCTTTATTTCAATGCTTGATGAGCCAGCAGTGATTCGCAAAAAAATCCGCTCTGCTGTAACTGATTCAACTGGTGTAATTGAATATAATAAAGAAGAAAAGCCTGGTATTACTAACTTACTAAATATTTATTCTGCTGCGACAGGTCAAACTGTTGAGGAACTTGTTCAAGCATACGAAGGCAAAGGCTATGGAGACTTCAAAGCAGATTTAGCAGAAGCAGTAGTTGCCTTATTAGAACCTATTCAAGTGCGCTACCAAGAGCTTCTAGCTTCAGAAGAATTAGATATGATTTTAGATGAGGGTGCAGAAAACGCTCGCCAGGTAGCCAACAAAACACTTCAACGAATGAAAAATGCTGTTGGTTTGGGAAGAAAAGTTCGGCGCTAACTAAACATAATAAAAACCTGCGAAGTTTTATTCGCGGGTTTTTTATGTTCTAAATTGAGCATCGTACAAGCGACGATAGTGGCCTCTTTGCGCGTACAAAGTTTCATGTGTTCCATCTTCTAAAATTCCTTGGTCACTCACTACGATTATTCGATCAGCATGTTTAATCGTTGCCAGTCTGTGGGCAATAATTAATGTTGTTCGCCCGTCAGCTAACGAGTTTAATGACTCTTGAATCACTTGCTCTGTTTCTGTATCTAATGCAGAAGTCGCTTCATCTAGAATTAAAATCGGCGGGTTCTTCAAGAACATTCGCGCAATTGCCACTCGCTGCTTTTGACCGCCCGATAATTTCACGCCACGTTCGCCAATAATTGTGTCCAAGCCATCTGGCATTAGCTGAATTACATGTTCTAAATGTGCTAATTTCACCGCTTGTTGAATGTCTATTTCTGTAGCATTTAAATTCCCATAAGCAATATTTTCTCGTAATGTTCCAGGGAATAAAAACACATCTTGTTGAACAATTCCAATTTGCTTACGTAATGAAGCCAAGGTCATTTGCTGGATATTTCTACCGTCAATCGTAATTTCACCACTACTGACTTCATAAAAACGAGGCAACAGATTGCACAAGGTCGTTTTTCCTGAACCACTTTGGCCAACGAAAGCAACGGTTTCACCAGGTTGAATTTTTAAATTGATATGGTCTAAAACTTTTGTGCCATCTTCATAAGCAAATGAAACATCTTTATAGGCAATCGTTCCTTCTAAATGCGAAACAGCAACAGCTCCTGGCAAATCTTTGATGGACGGTTGTTTGTCCATTTCTTCCGTAAAACGTTTAAAACCAGCAAATCCTTTGGGATAACTTTCAATCATATTGTTGACTTTTTCAATCGGCCGAATAAAAATATTGGCTAATAAAATAAATCCTACAAACTGACCTTCTGTAATTTCTCCTTTAATTGTATAATACGCACCAAAAATTAATGAAAATAAATTTATCAGACGAATTAATAAGTAATTATAGGCGGAACTGACACCCATCACCTTATAAAAATATAATTTCGATTTTCGATACATTTGATTTAAATAATTAAACTGTTTTCGTTCAAATGGTTCATTTGCAAAAGATTGCGTGACACGTATCCCACTTACTGACGCTTCAATCCCAGCATTAAATTCACCTAAATTATCGTAAATATCCGTATTCGCTTTTGTCATTTTTTTATTAAAATAGCCTAGCGCAATCGTGATAAATGGCAATAAAATAAACGTAGCGATGGCTAATTTCACGTGAATGGTTAACATTAATAAAAAAGAACCTGCTAACGTCATAATCGTAATAAAGACGTCTTCTGGACCATGATGCGCCACTTCCGAAATTTCAAAAAGATCAGTGGTCAAACGGCTCATTAATTTCCCTGTTTTTTGATTATCATAATACTCAAACGGTTGTGTTTGCAGATGTTGATATAATTCTTCACGCATATCTGTTTCAATATTCACGCCTAACATATGACCAAAATAAACCACAATAAATTGTAAAAACGTATTGATTATATAAAATGCAAATAAGCCCGCACTAGCTAATGCAATGAGGCGAAAATCTCCTTTTGGCATAATCTTATCAATTACTTGGTTGACTGCTACTGGAAAAGCCAACTCTAACAGCCCCGCAAAAACGGCACACCCAAAATCCAAAATAAATAATCGACGATAAGGTCGATAATACCCAAAAAAACGCTTTAACATAACTCCCTAACTCTCCCCCTTCATTCTCATTCATTATACGGAAAAAGACTGTCTCTTGCAAAATTCTAACTTCTATCAGAACACGTGTTATTTAAGTAACTTTGACTCAAAATCATTTTCACAAACTTTTCATTATCAGAATATTTTTTCATTTATCGTTTCCATTTTTTCGGTAAAAATAACTATAATTGTCTTTTCCCGCAAGGCTTTGATTTCTGTACAAAACCTTGAAATACAGTGAAAAATACTCTATTTATTTGTGAAAATATCGGCTACAATATAACATATGAAAAGTTTTGTAAAAAAGTTAAGAGGTGCACTTGTTAAATGAGAACCATTGTTTTTGATGTTGATGACACGCTGTACGATCAGCAACAACCCTTTCGAAATGCGATGACTAAAATTTTCCCGAACGTTGCGACAGAGGATATGCATGAATTGTATCTTCGTTTTAGACACCACAGCGATGAAACGTTTCCGAAAGTTTTAGCCAATGAATGGTCCCTAGATTTCATGCGGTTTTTCCGGATGAATGAAACATTAAAGGATCTAAACTATCCAGGAATTTCACAAGAAGAAGGAAAAATTTTCCAACAAGTTTATGAAGAAGAATTGGATAATATTACGATGCATCCAGAAGTTACTAAGCTTCTTGATACTTTACAAGAAAAGGAAATTCCGATGGGGATTATTACAAATGGTCCAACAGACCATCAATTTAAAAAAGTTAAACAATTGAATCTTGAAAAATGGGTTCCAAGCCAAAATATCATTATTTCTCAAAGTACGGGTTTTCAAAAACCTGAAAAGGAAATTTTTGATTTAGCCTGTAATCAATTTTGTATGGAACCTGAACATACTTTATATGTTGGTGATAGTTATGACAATGATATTGTAGGCGCACGTAATGGTGGCTGGCATTCTCTTTGGTTTAACCACCGCTCTCGTGAACTACCAAGTTGCCAACCTGCATCACACCTTGCAGAAGTCACTTGTTTCACCGAACTTTGTCCGACTGTGGAGAAATTATTTAATCTTTAAAAAAAAAGCCGCTCTTCAAATTGAACTGACCCAATAAACTGAGACAAAATAAAAAAGCACCTCTTGTTGAATTCACGTTAAAATGAATTTAACTAGGAGGTGCTTTTTCAATGGGAAATCGAGTGTCTTATCCGATTCACATCAAAGAAATGGCTATACAGATGAAAAAAGAGAATATTCCTGTAAAAATGATTATGGAAGAATTAGGCATTAAAAACAAAACACAAATTGAAACATGGTGGCGTTGGTACCGTAATGGCGAGAATCATCGTCTGGTTCAACCCGTTGGAAAACAATATGCTTATGGTAAAGGTCCAGAAATTCTATCAAATGAACAACAGCTTAGAAATGAAAATAACTATTTAAAAATGCATATTGAGGTGCTAAAAAAGTACAAAGAATTGGAAAGGACGTGGAGCCAGAAATATTTGTAGAATTAGTTAAAAAAATGAAAGGAAAAATAACCATTACTGCATTGTGTCAACTTTTCGGCGTTTCGCGAGCTACTTATTATCGTTGGACTCATCGAAAAGACTTGGGAAAGTTAACACCTCTTGAAGAAGCCGTTCGTCGACTTTGCTTCCAGCATAAGTTTCGATATGGCTATCGAAAGATTACTGCGTTGATTAATCAGGAATACAAAGTAAACAAAAACACCGTACAAAAGATTATGCAGAAATATCATTGGAATTGTCGCGTGAAAATGAAGAAACGCAGTAAAGTGGGACAACCTTACACGGTTGTCGAGAACAAGCTAAATAGACAATTTTCTTCAGACGCTCCTTTAAAGAAATTGGTAACAGATATTACTTATCTGCCTTTTGGTCAAAAGCAATTGTATTTGTCTTCAATTATGGATTTATACAATGGTGAAATTATCGCCTATACCATCGGTGATAAGCAAGATACGGCTTTTGTTCTGGATACACTTGATCAATTGCCCCAAACAACGGATTGTCTATTGCATAGTGATCAGGGCTCTGTTTATACTTCTTTTGACTACCAGAATCAAATAAAAACAAAAGGCATTACCATGAGTATGTCCCGCAAAGGGACACCTTCAGATAATGCCTGCATCGAATCGTTTCATGCCTCACTAAAGTCTGAAACGTTCTACTTAGATGGGCTCACAAATGAACCTACATCTATTGTAATAGAAATTGTAAAAAAATACATTACTTATTATAATGAAAGTCGAATTCAACAAAAACTAGACTACCAATCGCCGATAGATTATCGGAAATCAGCAGTCTAGGAAAATGCTTTTTTATTCCTGTCTCACAATCTTAGGTCAGTTCCTTGAAGAGCGGCTTTTTTTATTTATTTTTTTGTTTTTTCAGACGTAAAATGATGAACAGGCAGATTATCAGTAAAAGGATCAATAAACCGATTAAGAGATAAATAAGTTTAGATTCCGTTTTTTTGACGGTTACATCTTTCTCATTAAATGTTTTTGCTTCCTCTTTTGAAATCGTAAATTCTTTCGTAAATTGCCATTTTTTTCCTGAGCCTTCCACAGTCATTGCCAATACATACGTCCCAGCTTCCATTTCATTTTCTTCATAAGGAATAGGGAAATTAAAAATTGAATTGGGCGCCATTTGCATATCTTCTTGTTCTTTCTCTAAAATAACGTTATTTGTTTTCTTATTTTTAACATTTGCCGTTACTTTCATTGATTGAAGATAGGCTGCTTCATGGTTTAACAGTGTTGCAGAAATAACACTGCGCGCATTTCTTTGCGTCGGTTCAACTTTCTCTAAAGACAATTCTGGTTGTACAACTGTTTCATTTTCTCGAAGTAAAACAGCTACTGTATAGGCATAGCGATTTTCAATTGCTAAGCCGTTTGTATTTTCTTTTTGCTTGTCTTTCGTTTCATCGACTTTTTCACTAAACGTGATCCCGCCCGCTAGTTGCCCTGAAAACTCTTCTTTAGGCATCTTCACTCGTAATTCAACTACTTTTTCACTTTTAGCAGGCAATTCAACACTCTCACCGCCGTCTTTCAGTTGAATGATTTCTGATAAATCTGCTGGTGCAGATTTATCTAATGCTGTCAACGACTCACCATATTCAATCACTCCGTTGCTGTTTGTTGTGGCCGACTTCACACTAACATCAATCACTAAATTTTCATCTGTACTATTGGCCGCTCGAACTTTCAAAATTTGTTCTTGGTCTGGTTTCATCATTAAATCAAAATATGTTTTTGTTTTATCTATTTGGTTTTCTGGAATTTCTGTTTCAACACTAAATCGTAATTCTGCTGCTGAGGTTTCAATCCCAAAAGCAAAGAAATAAAAACTTAGGATCATCAGAATAAAATATCTATTTTTCATTTCGCTCTACACTCCATTTCTATGTAAAGGAGAAAGGCTGAGTTCCCCTCTTCCTTTCTCCAAAAAGGTTCTTTTTATACTGGCGTATTAGCTAATGTCCAAGTAATTGTTGTTTTGTAGGCATCATTTAATTTAACTGATTTACCTGGCACTTTTAATTGAACATCTTTCATTACTTGACGGCCGTCAACTTCAGCAATTGAACTAGCATTGCCGTATAAGTATGACCATTTCCCAGCGCCTTGATCTGTTGCGGCTACCATCACGTTATGACTTTCACCCACTGTACCAAAAGTTACGCTCGCTAAACTTGTTGGTGCAGCGCTTTGTCCTGCTGTCACAGCTGAAGCATTTTGAAAGACAATTTCAGTTCCTTCAAGCGTCTGACCTTTTGTAGCAGAAGTAAATGCAGAATTTTGTTTTGCAGATAAAGTCCAGCCTTCTAAAGTTCCACGATTATCTGTAATTTGAGCAAATAATGGGCCCGTTTTTTCAACATTATTTTTATCTTTTAAAACTTGTGCTGATGCAAAATAGGTTTCATCTTTTGTGCTGATGATATTTTCACCAAAGTTTAAACTTGAAGCATAGTCCAAGGTTAAGGGACCTGTAGAACCTTCATCAACTGGTTTGTCAGGATTTACTGGGTCGATAGGTGTCACAGGATCTTTGCCGTCTTTGTCTTCTGGATCCACTACAGGATTTTTGCTGTTGGGGTCTTTTTCATCTGGTGCTTTAAATTTTACAATAGCATCTGTGTCGCGATTAGCCACTTCCTCTGCTTGAACTGGTAGTGTGCCTACCGCGATGGTTGCTAAAATTAAGCTGCTTGCGATGGTCATTTTTTTCATGTTAGTGCTCCTTCTCTTCTATTGTTATAGTTTCAATAATTATACGCTTGGTAAATCAGCGATTGTCCATGTTAAAACAGTTTTGTATTGAACAGCATCTTTTGGTGTTGCTCCTGGTACAGTTAATGTGATCGCTGTATTTTTATCTACGCTTTCACCGTCAACTTCCACTTTTTCAATCCCACCGAACGCACTAAGCCAAGTTCCAGAACCTTGACCTTCAGCGGCAGACATCACATTTGATGAATCGCCAGCTACTAAAGTTACTTCATGCGCAGTTGGTGTGACTGCTTTGGAATTAGACACTGCTTTGTTTTGACTTAATTTAATTTCTGAACCGTCTAAAACTTTATTTAATGTTTCTTTTGTCGCTGTTAATTGTGTTTCTTGTTTAACTGTTAAGGCCCAACCGGCATTCGTTCCGCGTTTGTCGGAAATTTGTACATAATTTGGTTTAGGATTAGTCAAATCAGGACCAGAACCGTCTGCCAAGAAAAAGTATTGTGGATTTGCATAATATTTTTCATCTTTATTTGAAATTTTATTTTTGCCAAAGTCTAAACTAGAAGCATAATCGATACTTAGTGGACCAGTTGTTCCTTCATTTGGCTTATTACCAGTGTCTGGTGTCGTTGGGTCAAAGGGTTCAACAGGTTTTTCGGTATCTGGATTCACTGGATCGACAGGTTTGTTGATAGAGGTATCCGGCGTAAATTCTACGATGGCATTTGATTCATAGTTTTTTTCTTCTGCATTCACTTCTGGTGCAATAGCCATGCCTAAAGTGATAGCTGGGATTGTTGCTAAGATAATTTTTTTCATTTTATTGTTCCTTCTTTCTTTTTTTTAAAATAAAACTAGCCAAAAAGATGACTATTATTCCGAGATAATTAAACATTTGTTGCTGTTTAATACCAGTTCGAGGTAAGAAGCCTGAGCCTTTTTGATCAACCGTTTTACTTGTTGAATGCTTCAATGATTCTCCACTCACTGCTGGTATTGCTTCCGACTGCTTGGGGAAACGCTGTGGTATCTTACCATCTGGTTTTTCTTTGTTGGCTGGTGGCTCATACTCGCCATAAAAAGAAACTTCTGCATTTGTCGGATAGGCATTTGTTTCAGCAAATACATCAACTGATGAAAACAATCCTAATAACAACACGCCGTTAACTATTTTTTTGATAAGACTCACCCCCTATTTTGCACTGCCATCAGGTACGTCCATCAAGTGCCAAGTTAGTTTTGCTTCGTATTCTTCTGCTTTGGCCGTCCCTCCAGGAACAGATAATAACAACTCTTGGTCATTTTCTTTCCATTGATCAGAAATATTTGTTTCTTGATGTCCATTGACTTGGTTGTGAACAAAAATCGATTGGCCTTCTGGAATGTCCTGTAAGCGATGGTTGGTTCTAAATTTTAAAATATTTGGCAACGTAGCACCTGATTCAGATTTGAAATCAGAAGTAACGGTTAGTGCAAGCGACCAATTATTCCCCGTTTGACGAGTATCCCGTATCACTAATGGTTGATCCATGGAAACAATTGGATATTGGGTCGTGCTACTAGCGATTTGCAGCTCATTCCCAAAGGAAATCGCTGTGGGTACCGTTTTGAACCTGACAGAGCCAACCACAGTGACTGTTAGCGCTAATTCATCAATCTTGTAGCCTTTATCATAGACTTCCACGACCAACTGCTGTTTTCCATAAGTTAGTTCTGGTAATAACAAGGCTTTTTCCTTAAATGTTTTAGAATTAGTGGTTGTTTCATCTGCTAATTTCTGGATTTCTTGGCCCTCTTTTTTGACAATAAATTGTAATCTATTCCCAGCATCGACATCTTGCCAATAAAAAGGCAGGGCTGTTTTTTGAAAGTCATCAATATCGATTGTTTTTTCCATCGACTTTTCTATACGCTCTTTTGACCAAGATAGTTTCGTTTCACTTAAGAAAACTTCTTTGACAGGTTGGACGACTGTTCCAGAAAAGTTCCCTAAGTATGCTTTATCTGTTGATTCCCAGATATAAGAAACGCCTTCATGAGCTTTGGGTAAATTCCATTCAAACAGTCCTTTTGTGGCATCGTAACTTCCATAAGGGCTAATCGTCAGCGGTGGAAATAGTTGACCATCACGAGATACCACCTTATTTTTTAATTGCAGTGGTTTCCCAGCAATATAATCGACAGAAGATAAGATAATCATTTGATTAGATACATCTAGCCCTGTAATGGCCGTTAAGCCTTTTAACGGACTGATATCTGAAATTTGATTTTCTCCCACATCTAAAACTGTTAGATTGAGTGTTTTCTCTAACGGTGCCAAGGAAGAAATTTGATTGTTTCTTGCATACAGTACACGCAGATTAGGAACAGTGCTTAAAGCTTCCAGACTAGCAATCGTTTGATTCATAATACTCAACTCTTCTAGACGTGGCTTATTCGCCAAGGGCGCAATTGTTTTTAATTGATTATTTTCCACATAAAGACGGAGTAGGTTATTTGCTTCCGTAAGCCCATCTAAAGTAGCAATCTGATTATTGGCAGCCCAAATGGTTTCTAAATTACGAAGAGAACGAAGCGGGTCGAAGGAAGTCACTCGATTATTCGGCGTGATTTTTGACGGATGATCTGTCGTATTTTGGATACTTAAATTTTTTAAAGCAGCCATTCCTTCAAGTCCATTTAATGTCGTTAATTGATTGTTCTCAACATACAAGCCTTCTAAACTAATTAATCCTGCTTGACCTAACGGACTAAGATCAGCTATTTTATTATTTCTCATATATAAAAAACGTAATAGCTTAAATTCACCTTTAGCAAAAGGACTCAAATCTGTTACATTGAGCGAATCTTGAAAAGATAATTCTTCTAAGTTTCTTAGGTATTGAACTCCTTCCACATTAGAAACAACGACATTTTCTAAAATAACTTTATTCAGTTTATCCAATTCTGCTTGGGTGACAGTATTAGAGATCCGAGATTTGCTTAACTGTTTTCTGATATTTTCCGCAAAGGCTGGATCAGGAAATAGTGTACTGATAGGCGTCGCTTTATCTAAGACAGCACCTGCGTATAATTGGGGCATCATCAGTTGTGCTTCCGTTATCGCTAGTGCTTCATTTGGCGGCTCTTCACTTGTTTCAACAGTCGTTAACTCTTCTGATTGGGGAATCTCCGAACTACTGGTTGCTGAATTTTGCTCTTCTGCTGATGAAGTTTCTGGAATCTTTTCTTCTGAAACAGATGAAACATTTTCTTCACTGGAGGATGCGATTGTTTCGGTCGTTTCGGCGAAAGTTGTTACAGGAAGTAGCAAACTATTAGCCAAAAGTAAGGCACTAACTGCGGAGATGCACATTTTTTTCATAAACTTCACCTCCTGATATTTTCTTAATTATAGTGAATATCAACTGAAAATGGGTTCAATTACGACAAACTGTCCAAATTAATTTGTATAGACAAGACAAAGAGCGCCAAATAGGGTTTTCTACCCCTATTTGGCGCTCTTTGTCGCTAAACACAACCAGAATGTATTATGACAAATTCTCAATTATGCCTAGTTTTCTTTTATTTCTTTTAAACTATCCTCTATTTTTTCCAATTGCCCAGCAAAAAATTCTTGTTTGGCTTTTGGTAAAAACAATGTGATAGATAAGAGGATTTGTTCTTTAAAGATTGACCAATCTGCGAATATTTCTTCATTGGTTAAAATCATTTCTATTTTTTCTGCTATTTTTTTCCAGAGGATCATTCGCCAGTTATTTTCACCCACTTCATATTCTTTAAACATGCCTAATACATGAAGAATATGGGGAACATTTTGGCTGACAATCGCCGCAAATAAAAAATCAATAATTACTTGCTCGATAATTTCTAGCGAGCGAATATCAATAATTTCCCGCTCATTGACAGATTGTAGCACACGAAAAAGTAACGAAGTTGGAAACGGCTGCAAGCCAACGTTTTTTTGTAATGCTAAAAATTTCAAATTAAAAATAGTATACACATCGGCATTAATTAATCGTTCCAGAATCTGATTTTCTAATGCAATAATTTCCTCTTTTGTCACAACCGTTTGAGGGTTAAAAAGATATTCCAACGCCAACATCGAATACATTACTTCTTGCTTTCCTAAAGCAAAAGACGATTTATCATAATACGCTCGATAATCTGCAACGATTCGACTACTTTCTTGAAAATTTTTACTAAAGATTGCTTGATTAAACTGCTCCTTAGCTAAAACTGTTTTGGACATTGGCGTTAATTTTTCTGTCATTTCCATCGGCGAAATAGACAAGATTTCGACAATAATGGCTAAATCCGAAATACGCAATTCACTATTTCCTTGGACAAAGCGTTGATAACTTCTACTAGAAACACCATTTTCATCAAAGACACGCAGAGGAATATTTTTTCCTTTACGAATCCGTTCAATTTCTTCACCTAGCGGCCGATATTCCATATATTCTTTTTGTTTCAAACGAATTACTCCATTTCTCTTTAAATAAGATAGCAACTAAGTTGAACGGCTATTCTCCAATGCTTAAAATTGTGCGAATATCTTCTTCCGTCATTTTCGCTAATTGCTCTTCATTTCCTTGAATCACTTTTTGGAACAGCTCGCGTTTCTCTTGCTGTAAGGAATTCATTTTTTCTTCAACCGTTCCTTCTGCAATCATCCGCCACACTTCAACAACTTTTTTTTGTCCCATGCGGTGTGCCCGACCAGCCGCTTGTTCTTCGACTGCGGGATTCCACCATAAATCGTATAAAATAACTGTATCTGCACCAGTTAAATTTAGTCCGGTTCCCCCTGCTTTCAATGAAATTAAGAAGACATCTTTTTCTCCTTCATTGAAAGCATTCGCCATCGTTAACCGATCTTGAGGCTTCGTACTTCCTCGTAAATAAAACGTCTCTAAGCCTAATTCATTCAATTCTTTTTCTAAGATAGAAAGCATGCTTGTGAACTGAGAAAATAATAGGACACGACGATTGTTTTCTTTGGCAGCCACTAAAAAGTCTTTGACTTGTTCCACTTTGCCAGAACCTCCCGTGTAATCCTCAATAAACAAACGCGGATCGCAACAGATTTGTCGTAAACGGGTCAAGCCTGCTAAAATACTCATGCGATTTTTCTTGAAGGTCGCCTGATCCATTTGACTGACATCTGCTTGCATTTGTTTTAGATAGGCCAAATAAACCGTTTTTTGTTCTTCTGTTAAGACACTGTACATATTATTTTCAATTTTTTCTGGTAAGTCTGCGAGCACCGTTTTCTTGTCTCGTCGTAAAATGAATGGTTGAATCATTTTGGCAATTTCTTCCGGCTTAATTTCTCGAAAGGCTTTTTTGCCTGGGAACAATCCCGGTAAGATCATTTGAAAAATTGACCACAGTTCATCTAAATTATTTTCAATTGGTGTGCCACTTAATGCAAAACGTTGGGGTACTTTTAAACTTTTTAAGGCTTGCGCCGTTTTAGTCCCACTATTTTTAACCATTTGGGCCTCATCTAGAATCAAATAGCCGACACGCATTTCCTGATAAAGCTGAACATCTTGTCGCATACTTGCATAAGAAGTAATCAGAATATCTTCGGTGCTATTTTGTAAAAGCGCTGCTCGTTCTTGGCGATTGCCAGAAACCACTTGAACATTTAAGGTTGGCGCAAAACGTTTGACTTCGGCTAACCAGTTATAGGTTAAACTTGCAGGAGCGACAATCAAAGCTGTCCCTTTCAAGCGCTCTTCTTCTTTTTCCGAAAGTAAATAGGTAATGGTTTGTAGTGTCTTCCCTAAACCCATTTCATCAGCTAAAATACCGCCAAATTGATAATGGCTAAGCATTTTCAGCCATTTATACCCTGTTTCTTGGTAATGGCGTAACGTTGCTTGTAAGGTTTTGGGGACTTGCGCTTCAAAGTTTTCTGGATGTGTTAAATCCGTGACCATTTTTTTAAAGGAATCTGAAAAATGTGCCCGCTCGTTGTCTTCTAATAAACTTTCGATCATGAGGCCTTGGTTTTTGGGCACATGAATGACATTGTCTTCTTGATGCATATTTTTTCGCAGCTTCGTTAAAATTGCACTTGTATGGAAAAATTCCTCTGAGTCAAAAGCAAGAATTTCACCACTTTTTAACGTATAAAAAGCATCATTACGTAGCAGACTAGTCAATACTGCATCGATTTCGGTTTCATCAATGCCAGTGACATCAAACCGAATATCCAACCAAGAATCCCCTTCCGCAACTTCAATCGTTGGTTGATGATGCTGGGCATCTAAATACAATTCCCGTAATTTCCGTCCCATCCGAACTTCTCCTAATTGACGGAAAGCTGGAACTTCGGCTTTAAAGAAATAATACAAGGACTCTCCAGCAGGTAAGACTTTTTCAAAGCCTGTGGTTGTTTGCTGATAGGCAAACTGTTGAAATTGCTGCTTAATTGCTGTTTCTTTTGCTTTATCTCGAACGATTTCTTGATTGACTTCAGGTAATTGAGCATATTTCGGGTTTGTCGAGAAAATGACTTCTCCATAGTGATAGTCAATCCGAGCGTTAATCCGACCTTTAATTTTCTTAAAAATAAAGACTGCTTTTAAAGGATGATGGACGACTAATTCTTCAACTGATTCTTCAACAGACACTCGACCAATTTTTTCCAATAATGGTAACACTTCACTAAATAAATCAGAAACTGTTTCTTTTTCATAAATAATTGACGGCTCTTCCAAGCGTTTCATTAATTGAAGTAACGTGGTGTAGATGGCTTCCTGCTCTTCTGTTAGTAAATAAACCGTTTGATCCGCAATCGCCCAGTGATAGTGGGCTAGAAACGTTGTAATAGGATTCTGAATAGTTAATTTGAAGCTTTGTTCCTCGGTTTTTTGCACTGTAAACGTAAGTGGCAAACTGGTTTCTTTGAACGTTAGATAGCGATACTTATGAGTTTGATTGGTCAATATAAACTGACCCGTTCGATTCATTTTTTCAACTAACGATTGACTGCGATCAATTGGTAATAATAGATAACGTTTGTCGATTTTCCCTTTAACTTGAATACCGTTTGCACCTAATAATTGGCTGGTATGATAAATTGCCGCAAGTTCTGTTAAAATTTCTTGAATCTCCATTGAAAAAGAATCATGTAGCAAGGTAAATTGGTGTTGTTTATTCACCATAAAGGTCATTTCTTTTTCATATGCTTGTAAAAAATCACCAATATTTTTCACAATATATGTTTTAGGTTTGGTGCCTTCCAAACCAATTTTTAAAGAAAGACCAATCGTTGATAATTCTGGATAGTAATTATTCGTTTCGATCACATCTAAATGAAATTCTAAACGTAAAGGCTGCAAGGGAACTTCGGCAGAAGCTTTGCTTAATTTGGCAAAGCCTTTGGTAAACATTTCAGCTGTTGATCGATTTGTTTTCTCAAAACTGACTGTTTGATTCGCTTGAATAATTCTTGACACGCCTCGTTGTTTCAGTGCCAGTTCAACTGCCACTGTATGCTTGCAATAGCCATGTTCCATCCAATATTGACATTCACAAACATCTTGTTCTTTGGCGGTACCATCCAATTCAACAAGATAAAGTTCTTCCCCTAAAACCTCAGACAACCAGATCCTTTTTTCTGGATTTTGAACGATAGATAAGACCCGGCCTTCTTGCATATATTCGCGCCCTTGTTCAACGATTCGCTCTGGAATACTCCATTTCATCGACTCACCTCCTCTTCTACTAAGCTAGCTGATAGTGAACGGTACTTTGACCATTCCCATTGCTTTTTATTTGTAATTGTTGTGGAATTCGTGCTTTTAATTCGCCAATATGACTAATAATCCCAATCATGCGGCCTTCATTTTCAATCGTTTCTAACGCCTCCATTGCCATTTCCAATGCTTCTTCATCTAAGGAACCAAAGCCTTCATCAATAAACAACGCATCAATTAAGACTCCGCCGGCTTGTTCTTGAATCACTTCTGCTAAAGAAAGTGCCAAAGCTAACGCTGCTATAAAACTTTCCCCGCCTGATAACGTGTGAGCACTGCGCACCGTCCCCGAATTGTCATCATAAATATTGATTTCTAGCCCCGTTTGATTCCGATAACTGCCTGCTTCGTGATTCAATTCAAATTGATAACGACTATTGGTCAGGCGGTCTAAACGCTGATTAGCGACTGCCAGCACTCTTTCTAAATACGTTTGTAACATATACCGTTCAAAACTAATTTTTTTAGGATTATTGCCATTCACCGTATCTGCCAACTGCTGTAGTGCAGCAACTTCCTCAAACTTGTCTTCAATTGTTGTTCTTTGCGCATTAATTTCTTGAACCAACTGTTGATTGTTCAGCATTTTTTCATGCAGTTGATAGTATTTTTTTTCTTGTTCTTCAATTTGTTGTGTTATTTGTTCAATTTCTGTGGTGATTAAAGATAATTCTGGGAACGTATCACTAGATAATTTTTTTTCAATTTCAGCGAGTTGGATAGTCAGTTGGGTTTGCTCTTGTTCAAATAAAGCAATTTGTTCTTGCTGACTTTCTAGTGTCGGTACCTCTTTCAACCACTCCGTCAATTGGTCCTCTGTCACTCCTTGTTCCGTTAAAACTGCCTTTAACTGACTCTCAAGTTGTGCGACTGTTTGTTGAAGTGTTTGTTGTTCTTTCTCCAAATGCGTCAACGTACTTTCAAGGATCATTTCTTCTTTCTTCAAGGTTTCTCCTTGTGTCGTCACGTTTTCTTTTTGACGTTCAAATGCAGAGAGTTCTTCTTGAAGCAAAGCTTGTCGTTTAGTCATTTCTTCGTATGTGACGGTTGCATCCAATAATTGGCTAGCAATCATTTGCTGCTGGATAGTGATTCTTTCCAGACTTTGTTGCATTGTTTCTACTTGTTGTCGGAGCACTTCAAAGCGTTGAGAATTTTCAGCTACTTGTTCTTCTAGTTCCGCCAGACGGTCCTTTTCGACTGAAATTTCCGTTAGTTTTTGTGCTATTTGTTGTTTTTCTTTAGCTAATTGCGACTCAACTTCCGCAATTTCTGCAGGTGTTACTTGTGAAAAAGTTAGTCCTGTTAACGGCAACTGCAAGTCAGCAAACTGCGCTGCTAATTGTTCTTGTTCCTCAGTATACGCAGCTTCCTGTTCTTGTAATTGGCTTTCTTTCTGTTGCTTTTCCGCCCCTAATGCAGAGAGCGTTTCAGTAAATCGTTGAACCGTTTTTTCAACTTCCGTTAATTCCCGTTCCGCTTGATCAATCTCTTCTAAAGAAACTTCTTGATGAGTTTGTTGCTTTGGATGTTCTAAAGAGCCACAAACTGGGCAAGGTTCCCCCTCTTCAAGTAACAAGCTTAATCGTTGGATTTGTAAAGAGGCCCATTGACTTTTCTTTGTCTGCAACTTCGCTTCTTCGGCGCTTTTTTGTTGCTGTTCAACTGCAAACCGTTGTGTCAACTCGTGCAATTCCCCTTGGTTTTGACTAATTTTTTGCCAAGCTTTTTGATTTTTTTGCCAACGTTCTACAAAATTTTGCCAATGATCTGCTACACTAGAACATTCAAAATTTGCTTTTTCAAGTGTTCCTTCTTGTTCAATAAATTGTTTGGCTGTCGCCACTTTATCCGCTAATGTTATTTTTTCCTGTTGGCAAGATTCATACTCTTTTTGAATGACTTGATAATTGGCTTGTTCTGCTATTTGTTGTTGGGCTAACTGTTCATATTCTTGGTATTGTGGTAATTGACGTTGAATCGTTTGAAGACGTTCTTGTTTTTCAGCAATCAATGGTTGTTGTTCTTCCAACTCACTCATGATTGCTTGCCAATCTGTCAATGCTTGTTGCGTTTCCATAAGAGCTTGTTGTTTGGACTTTGTTTCTTGCTCTTTTTGTTGTTTTTCGCTTCGTTTTTCAAAGACTTTTTCAGCTAAAGGTTGCTGTTTTTGGCTCCATTTTAATTGCTGAATCTGTTCCTTTAACCGCTCAATGACGGTTTCCTGTTCAGCTTTTTTTGCTTTCTTTTCCAGTAATTCTTCTTTTTGCTGTTGCAAGTTTTGTCGTTCTTCAATAGCATAACGAACTTGCTCTTTTGCTTGTTTGGCTTGTTTTAAGGTTGTAATTTGTTCTCTTTCAACTAATAGTTGTTGCTGAGCCTCTTGTTGTTGGCTTTCTAATAATTGAAGTTTTTCAAAAAGTGTCATTGTCGGTTCAGGTTCTTCTGACCAATGCAACTGTTCTGTTTTCAGTTCAATTTTTTGCTGGGTTTCTTGAATCTCTTGATTGGCAATTTTTAAGCGTTCTTTTAAATTTTCGCTGAACAACTGATACAATTCTGTTCCGAATAAATTACGCAAAACCTTTTCTTTTTCATCACTTTTAGCAATTAAAAAAGTCCGAAACTCTCCTTGTGGTAACAATACAATTTGAGCAAATTGATTGGCATTCAAATGCAATAATTCTTGAATGAGTTCGTCCACTTCACGTCTTTTAGAATAGGCTCGTAGTTCTTTCCCTTGAGCATCTTTGACAATTAAAGAAATTTTGGCACTTTGTTTACGGACTCCTGTGCCACGTTTTTTAAAAAGTTCTTGTTCGGGAAGGCGGTTCAGTTCATAGAGATACTCGTTATGTTTAAAAAGCAAAGTAACTTCAGTGGCTTCTGAGGGGTCAGCAAATGTGGAACGCATTTCTTTGCCTAAACGTAATTTTCCAGAACTTTCACCAAACAAAGCATAGCTCATTCCATCAAAAATCGTTGTTTTCCCAGACCCTGTTTTTCCACTAATTAGAAAAAGTGAAGAATCTTCAAACTTCGTAAAATCAATGGTTTCATTAATATACGGTCCGAAGTTTTTCAATGTTAAAGATAATGGTTTCATCCTGTTACTTCCCTCTTTCTAATTGATTAAGTGTACTCAGTTCTTCTTGGACCCATTGTGCTTGTTGTTCTGTCAAGGCCTCTCCTGTCACATCGTTAAAAAAGTCATGCAGATGTTCTTCTGGTGAACGTTGTTCTATTTGTACCACTTTTTTCTGATTTCCGTTGCTTGTTTCTCGACCATTCAAACGTTCCAGCCCAATAATTTTGGGGTAAATTTTTCGCAATTGATTCATCATGTTGGGAATGATCGCTCGGTCGGTTAATTGGACATGTAAATAATTTTCCCGATTCACTTCTTGATAAAAAGCGGGATCCGTTAACTGCTGAAACGAGCCCGTCAATTGTTGAATGTCTCGCAATGGTTTCAAAGCACGGAATTGAAAATGAACTTCAGTTTCTGTTTCAACAAGCCAAACACCCTTTTCTTGTGTCATTTCTGATAAAGAAAATTTTACAGGCGAGCCACTGTATCGAGCATTAGGTGCCTGCAACGCATTTTTTCCATGTAAGTGGCCCAACGCGACGTAATCAAAAGGCTCTAACAAAGCCGTCGGAACAACATCCAAACCACCCACTGTTAATTTTGTTTCAGAATCAGTTTTTTCACTGCCAGCGACAAAAAAATGACTAACTAACACCTGTTTTTTGTTGGGAAGAAAAGATTCCTGCATTTTCGCGACAACTTTTTCCATCGCCGCCTGAATCGTTCGAATCGTTTCATCTTCAAAATATAAGCGAGCCGCAATCGGTTCAAAATAAGGCAACAAATAAAATTGGGTATTGTCGATTTCAATTGGTTGAAAGGCTTGTTCTAAACGCGTATTCAAATGAAATTGCGTTTGGTTAAACCAAGGGCCTCCTGTTTCTAAACGAGTACTGCTATCATGGTTTCCCGAAATAGCTAACACGGGGAAATGCTCTTTGAGATTCATTTGAATCATCATTTCATTAAAAATCTCGACTGCTTCAACCGCTGGAACAGAGCGATCATACAAATCTCCAGCGATCACAACAGCATCCACTTGCTCTTCTTTCGCAATTGCTAAGATTTGTTTAAAGGCTTCCCTTTGTTCTGCCAACAAATCAAAACCATGTAATTTTTTGCCAATATGCCAATCTGCTGTATGTAAAAATTTCATTTTTTCACCGCCTAAAAAAGTCCTTCTTATTATTATAACAAATTTCTGGTATTTTTTAAGAAAATCGGACAGAAGAATTAGATTTTTAACAAACTTTTTTCTTAACGCAAGAAAAAAGACAGGGAGCATCATCTTTTGATGAGACTACCTGCCAGTAACATTCCTATTTTGTAGCGGTTTGTTTTATTCTTTTTCTGTTGATTCATATTTAAAAGTTGGATCAATTTCTTTATCTAACTGATCAAATGCTTCTTGCATCCGACGTTCCACTTCAGCTAAACCGTCTTTATCCATTTTTTTAATATCGCTAATATCGATTGGCTCCCCAAAACGAACCGTTACTTTTTTCCGTTTAAACAACTCTTTTAAAGTTAACGGACCTTGATAAACAGATGGCACGATAGGTACTCGCCCCATTTTAGCAATCAAAGCTACCCCACCTTTTAATTCTGAGGAATGACGCGTGCCACTAGGGAACATAATCAAACTTAAATCAGAATTTTTTAAAATTTTGACAGGTGTTTTAATCGCGCTGGGACCGGGCTTCTCACGATCCACCGGAAACGCATTCGCATGTTTTAAAATGAAACGTAAAACAGGATTTTTAAACAACTCTTTTTTTGCCATAAAACTAAACTTCTTAGGACTGCCAGCAACAGCTAAATACAGCGGTTCCCACCATGTTCGATGCGGCGCAACTAAGACATAGTTTTGGTCTTTTGGTAATTTTTCTTTATTTTCATAATGTGCATTTCCATTAATCACAAATAAAATGACGCGAACCACGCCACGCATAAATGTAAAAAACATAATTTTCTTCCTTTCTTCTCTCCGCTTTCTAGTATGCCGAAAGCTCTACCTTTTGACAAGCTTTTTTTACGTCTATCAATTAGAGAAATAACATGTCCCTACTAATCTAGGGAACAGATTTTGTCATACGGGTTTAAAAGTAGTATAATACATGAACAATCAGATGAAAAGTTGGAGGTTCTTAATCTATGTTATTATCCGGCGAACGGATTGATCAATTATATGCGGATGATATTCAAATTATTCAAAGTAAAGAAGTCTTTTCTTTTTCCATTGATGCAGTCTTATTGGCTAATTTTCCGCAACTACCAAAAAAAGGCAAGATTGTCGATTTGTGTGCTGGCAATGGCGCGGTCGGCCTCTTCGTTAGTCGGAAAACAGCTGCAAAGATCGACCAAATCGAATTACAACCTCGTTTGGCAGATATGGGTCAACGAAGTATTCTATTAAATAAATTGGAAAAACAAGTAACGATGTATGAACGTGATTTAAAACAAGCGACAGAAGTCATCAAAAAAGATTCTGTGGATTTAGTACTATGTAACCCCCCATACTTTAAAGAACGACCAACTAGCCAAAAAAATCCAAACCCGCACTTAGCGATTGCCCGTCATGAAATTCACACGTCTCTTCAAGAAGTGGTCACTGTGTCGGCGGATTTATTAAAAACAAATGGTCGCCTCGCAATGGTTCATCGTCCTGATCGTTTCCTGGATATTTTACATGCCATGGAAAACGCCAATATTGCGCCGAAAAAAGCTCGGTTTGTTTATCCGAAGCCAGGCAAAGAAGCCAATGTTTTACTAATTGAAGGCATTAAACAAGGCAAAAAAGACGGTTTTCGTGTGTTACCACCTCTTTTTACATACAATGAAAAGAACGAATACGAAGCAGAAATGAAGGCTATGCTGTATGGAGAATAAGAAATCCCATTATTTTTATGTTTTACTTTGCCAAGATGGTTCCTTTTACGGTGGCTATACAACTGAGCCAGAACGTCGATTAACTGAACATAATAGCGGAACTGGTGCAAAATATACTCGATTAGCCAAACGACGGCCAGTCGAAATGATTCATACAGAGAAATTTGAAACACGTAGCGCGGCCACCAAAGCCGAAGCCGCCTTTAAAAAATTAACGCGCAAACAAAAAGAACAGTATTTAAAAACTTTCCATTAAGTGACAATAAGCAAAAAGAAACAGCCATCATTTCATTGATGAAATGATGGCTGTTTCTTTCTCTTTTTAAACTAAGTTTTCGACAAAATGAATAACCATTTCGGCTGATTTTTTCCCAGCTTCATCGATGAATTCGTCAAAGCTTTGAGTTGCTTCGCCATCTGCTGTATCACTCATTGCCCGTACAACTAAGAATGGAATATTGAACTGTGAAGCCGCTTGGCCAATTGCTGCGCCTTCCATTTCACAAGCTAAGGCTTCAGGAAACTCTTTCTTAATTTTGGCGATTTTCTCAGCGCTATCCACAAAAGTATCTCCAGTAACAATCAATCCTTTACGAATAGCTAAACCAGTTTTTTCAGCAGCTTTCGCAATTTCCATCCGCAAGTATTCACTTGTTTCAAAATACAAAGGCACGCCACCAGGCAATTGTCCATAGGCATAACCAAAACCAGTGACATCAACATCAAAGTAAGCTAATTTGTCTGCAATGACTAAATCGCCAACTTTTAGTCCTTCACCGATACCACCAGCAGAACCTGTATTAATCACCATATTTACGCCATATTGATGAATCAATAAAGTCGTGGTCACAGCTGAGGCCACTTTACCAATTCCTGAACGAACCACAATCACCTCATGTCTTCCTAACGAACCAGAAACAAATAAAGCGCCTGCTCGTTCCCATGACATTGTGTCTGTCAATTTTTCTTTTAGAATTTTGACCTCTTGATCCATTGCTCCAATAATTCCAATTTTCATAGTGATTCCTCTTTTCTATAAATTCAAAACGATATATGCCACAACGGCTAATAAAATCGCTACAATAATAATTGCCTTGTTTAACCAAGTACTCCGTTCTCGACGCTTCGAGTATTCTCCTACTCGTGACTTGTTGATTGGTTTTTGTTTTTTCTTTTCTTTACGATAAAACGTCGAAATTTCTTTTTCTTTTCGCTTATACGCTTTTTCCGCCAGCTTCTGCTCTTCTTGCTGACGACGTTCCGCTTCTTTTTCTTCTGCTTCTCTGCGTTTGCGAAGCTCTGTCCGAGTGACTAACGGACCTTTGCTCATTGCGTGTCCTCCTTAAACTGTCTCTGCAGTAAATACAATTCCCAGTATTGTATAGCAAAAAGTGTTTTGGCATCACAAATCGTGCCTTTTGCCACCTCTGCTTTGGCTTCAGCTATTGTTAGCTCGTAAAGTTCCAAGATTTCATCTTCATCTTGAGGACGCGGATTTTCGACTTTCTGCAAATCCGTTGCCAAATAGAGAGCCAATTTTTCATTAGCAAATCCTGGTGACAGATACATTGAATTTATGTAGGTAAGCTGACCTGCACGATACCCAGTTTCTTCTTCTAATTCCCGCATAGCCGTCGTTTCCAGTTGATTTTCTTCTCCAGGATCAATTTTTCCCGCCGGAATTTCTAAAATTACTTGTTCCAAGGGTTTTCTAAATTGTTTAACTAAGACGATTTTTCCTTCTGCGGTTAACGGAATCATAGCTACTGCGCCTGAATGAAAAACCAATTCGCGTTTAGCAGTGCCGCCTGTCGGTAAAGCCACGTCATCCAAAAAAACATCAATAATCTTTCCTTTAAAAATTTCTCGACGTTGAAGTGTTTTTTCTTCGAAGTCCTCATAATTTAACATATCTTTCACCAACCTTTCTTGTTTATCATACCCTAAAATGATAAAAATCGCACCCCTTCTTCTCTAGTTAAACCCTTTTCAAAGAAAAAAATTTATTGCTTTAGAAAAAAATTACATTTTCGAAAAAAAATAGACATAAAAAATTCACAACTTCCTTGTATTATTTAAGCATACCAACAAACAACCCTAACAAAACACTTTTTCATTTTTAACTCCTTTCCCGTCCTACCCCCAATTAGGACGGGTCTTTTTTTGCGTTTTATACTTTTTTTCTTAGGATTTCACTAAATCATAAAATACATCTTCCGCTGTATGTCTTTTCTCTCACAGAGTATGCTAAAATAACTATTGTAACGAGAGCTGACTCTTTCGAGGATTAGATAGATAGGAGGAACTATATAAATGAACAAATTAAATACAAAATTACTGATTGGCTATATTCTTTTAGGAGCCTTAATCATTGCTGTCGCTAGAGAATATGGCTTCTTCGCTTTTGTGATTCTGGTAGGCTTTTTAGGATTCGTTCTCTATCGAAAAAAGAAAAATGCCGCCGACAAGAGCGATCAAATGCCTTACTTAACAAAAGATAAAGAAGCCCATTATCGTGAGTTGGGGTTATCTCCACAAGAAATTGATTTTTTCAGAAGTACAATGAGCACAGCCAAAAAACAAATCATACAATTACAAGAAAACATGAATCGTTCAACTAAATTACGGGCGATTGACTTACGTAATGATACTACGAAGGTTTCTAAAGCTCTGTTTAAAGAGTTAGTGAAAGAACCTAAAAAGTTACACTTAGCCAATCACTTTCTCTATACACATTTACCAAATATCGTTGACTTAACAAGTAAGCATTTAGAAATCGAACAACATGAAGTAAAAAACAAACAAACGTATGAAAAATTAGAAGAAAGCGCACAAATCATTGACCAATTGTCAAAATTAGTTAAAAATGATTATGAGGAAATCGTTTCCGATGACTTAGACGATTTAGATGTCGAAATGTCGATCGCTAAAAGCAGCTTGTCGCAAAAAGCTGCAACTGAGGAATCACCTCAAGTAAACGAAGACCAGCAATAATCATTAGGGAGGAAAAAAAATGACTGAGCAACAACCCAAAGAAACAACATCTGTAACCAATACATTGGACGATTTATTAAGTAATCCATTTTCATCAATGGATGAACTAACACCAACGCAACAAAATGAACTATCTGAGTTAAAAGAACAGCAAGCAGCTCCTCGTTTAATTGATAAATTACCACAAGAACGTCAAGCCCAAGCAAAAGAGTTAGCTTCAAAAATTGACGTCCAAGATTCACAAGCAGTAATTACCTATGGTTCAAATGCCCAAATCAAACTCGGCGAATTTTCGCAAGCGATGTTAAACCACGTTCAAGCACAAGACATTGGTCCTGTTGGTGATTCACTGACCGATTTAATGTTTCGTTTAAATGAAGCCAATCCCAATGAATTACGTGCTGGCGAAGGCAACTTTATTCAAAAAATGTTAGGTAAAGTCAAACAATCCGTTTACGAAATTACCGCCAAATATCAAAAAATTGGTGCGCAAATTGACAAAATTGCTGTCAAATTAACCCATGAAAAAGATGGTCTTTTAAAAGATAATGCCATGTTAGATCAATTGTATCAAAAAAATAAAGATTATTTTGATGCCTTAAACATCTATATTGCCGCTGGGGAATTAAAAGCAGAAGAACTACGGACGCAAATTATCCCTGAAGCCATGAAAAAAGCGGAAGAATCTGGAGATCAAATGGATGTCCAAATTGTTAATGATTATAACCAATTTCTAGACCGTTTAGAAAAAAGAACCCATGATTTACGCTTGGCTCGTCAAATTACGATTCAACAAGCCCCACAAATTCGTTTAATCCAAAATACTAACCAAGCTTTGGCTGAGAAAATTCAATCATCGGTGAATACGGCGATTCCGTTATGGAAAAACCAAGTAGTCATCGCCTTAACCTTACTCCGTCAAAAAGATGCTGTGACTGCTCAACGTCAAGTCTCTGAAACCACCAATGACTTACTGAAGAAAAATTCAGAAATGCTAAAAATTTCTGCAATTGAAACAGCAAAAGAAAACGAACGTGGCCTAGTCGATATTGAAACATTACAAAAAACACAAAATGATTTAATTGAAACTATCCAAGAAACATTACGTATTCAACAAGAAGGAAAAGAAAAACGCCAAGCTGCCGAAATAGAACTTGGCCATATGGAAGAAGATTTGAAAAATAAATTATTAGAATTAACACAATAAATAACGTCTAGAACAAACTTCTTATAGTACAAGCCTGGGACAAAAATCCAAAGTGATTTTTGTCCCAGGCTTGCTTTTCTTTTTACGCTTGAATATTGTATTTCAGCCACTTAATGATACAATAAAAGAAAACCATGTTTCTTTTTGAAAGGAGGAGCAATTGTGCCACAATTTGCTTCTAAAGCGGAAGAAAAAAATTATTATGAACGCCAAGCTAGCTTAGCAGAGTTTTTAACTTGGTATCATCAACAAGAATTACCTGAATATGAAAAACCCTCTTTAACCGTTGATATGGTTCTTCTTTGTTACAACAAGGAAGCCGATCAATTGAAAGTCTTACTGATTCAACGTAAAGGTCACCCCTTTAGAAACTCATGGGCGCTTCCTGGCGGTTTTGTTAATCGCAACGAATCTACTGAAGATAGTGTTTTAAGAGAAACAAAAGAGGAAACTGGTGTGGTGATTTCTCAAGAAAATATTGAACAATTACACAGCTTTAGTCGCCCAGATCGTGATCCTCGTGGCTGGGTCGTGACAGTCAGCTATTTAGCTTTTATTGGTGAAGAACCTTTAATTGCTGGCGACGATGCCAAAGAAGTCCACTGGTTCAATCTTGAACGGCATGGTCAACATATCACGTTATCTCATGAAGATGTGGAAATTACTTTAGACTTGAAAACAGCGGCCTCTCTTGGTAAAGATACATTAGCCTTCGACCATAGTGAAATTATAATTAAGGCGTTTAATCGTGTTGTTGATAAAATGGAACATGAACCGCAAGTGCTTCAAGTCTTAGGAAAAGATTTCACCATTACGGAAGCCCGTAAAGTTTTTGCGAAGTTCCTCGGCGTTGATTATCGTAGCATTGACCATTCAAATTTTAAAAAAGCCATGACACAATATTTTGAAGAGTTAGGTGAACGTCCCGTTGGCATTGGCCGCCCTTCAAAAATTTACCAATTGAAAACAACAACAGGTTTCTAAGAGGAGGGAATATTTTTTGACTGTTTACTTAAGAAAAGCAGAACCTTCTGATTTGCCTGACATCCTTGCTATCATTGAAGATGGACGCCGCACCTTACAAAAAAGTGGCATTCCCCAATGGCAAAACGGCGATGGCCCGAATCAAGAAATTTTAGCAAAAGATATCGACCAGCAAACTTGCTATATTTTAATGGTTGAGGATACCTTGGCAGGCGTTGGTGTTTTATGTTCGGAGATTGATCCTGCTTATGAAGCGATTTTTAATGGTTCTTGGCAACCTCATTCTCAAACTACGTATACGGCAATTCATCGTGTTGCTTTAAAAAGTTCCTTTCAAGGTCAAGGACTGGCTTTGGTGCTTTTGCGCTCACTGGTTACAGCCGCTCGTTTGCAAGGTGCTACTGATATTCGAATCGATACACATCCACAAAATCTCGCTATGCAGCACCTGATTAAAAAAGCTGGCTTTGTTTATCAAGGTGACGTGATTTTAGATGTTAACGATGGCGAACGTTATGCTTATCAGATGATATTGAAATAAAAAAGTTAGGGATAACTGCCAGATTGACAGCTATCCCTAACTTTTTACATCTTATGAACACTATGAGCGCTTTGAATGCCCTCACAGGCTTCTTTACAAGCTTGATTAATTAATAAATAAGAGGATTCTTTTTGGCGGATTCCTAATTGATATTTCAATTCATCTGTCACTTGGCAAGATTCACTTAATGCCTCTAACCAGAAAAATACTCCTTCTTTATACGTATCTAATCCTTCTAGCAAGATTTTCGTTGCTTCTTTATCATAATACGGCTCTAAATTTTTACGAAACATCATTTCTTCTGTAAAAAAACGATTCACATTATTTCGGCAAAACATATAAGTGTCACGGCCTCTCCGATGTGCAGCCTGATTACAACCGTATTCTTGAACTTCTTTAGAGATGGCTTTGAAAATTTCGTTGTATACTTCAATTCTTTGCATAATTGACAAAATGGTATCTGTATAACTAAACATAACTCCTTGCTCCCTTCCCCTTCTAAGTAACAAAAATTTGCTTGTTACTTTCATTATAAAGGGAATGTTGGGTTTATATCAAATGATACGCTGTTTCCTTGCTAAAATCCTTCGTTTTTTCCTTAGAAGAATAATAAGTAAGCGGATTATTTAATCTGTTATGTTCGGATTTTCTACACTTGGAAAATAAATTATTTTATAAAGCCATTTTCCGTTTTAACTGATGGCAACGGGCCAGTCTGTGTATTGCCAGGAACACCAATATACGTATTGCCGTTGATGGAAGTCATTTCGTTTTCCTCAGCTGCTTCATCTTGAACGGTATAATCACTTTGATATAAAAATTCACCGTTCGTATGGAAGACATAGCCGTCTTGATCTCGTTCATCTGGCTTTTCTAAATTTAAAGACACACGTAATTGATGACGGACATTTTCAATACTATCTGGATATAGTTCAACCATACTGCGCCCTTCATTACTAAAAGTGCGCCAGTCAAAAGAAAGCTGTTGTTTATCATAATTGGTCCAAGTCAAACCTTCTTTGACTAAATGAGTCAATTCATTGGAATCCACATCAGTTTGAATGTTTCCATTTAACGAATCAATAATGTCCATTATTTTCATGATTGATTGACCAGATTTCAACTTGTCTTCAACTGCTTGAATAATTTCTTGTTGTCGGAATCCACGCATAATATCGTTATCGCTATGTCTTTCACGGGCATAAGATAAAGCTTTCGTACCATCTAAATGCTGTTTCCCTGCATCAAAATGAATGGATCCTGGCCCGTCTTTGGTGACACCATCAAACGCCTGCTTGACATTGACATCTATGCCACCAACCGCATCAATTAACTTAATAAAAGATAAAAAGTTAAACACAACGTAATGATTGATTGGAATATTCAATAATTTCTCAACTGTGTTAACAGAAGCTGTTGGTCCATCGTAGGTATAGGCGGCTTCAATTCGCTGCATCCCTTGGTAATTTTTCGCATCAATTTGAACAAAACTATCCCGTGGCAAACTTAAATAGGTTATTTTCTTCGTCTTGTTATTCACGGTAATCACCATCATAGCATCAGTCCTAGTTGTGCCTAATTTCCGTTCAATTGTATTGTCTAGACCCATGACCAAAAACGATTGACTATCTTTATTTTGCGCTTCAGTATAATCATTTTTTATGGGGACATAGCCTTTATCAATCGTTTTCTTTAAATAGCTACCCGCTACAGCAAAGTATGCTGAGCCGACTGTGACAAAAAACAAAATGATGACTAAACTAATTAAGCTGATTTTTCGCTTCCTACTCATTGGCTGTACTTCCTCTCTCTTGAAAAGTCTCCACCATCATTACTACTCCTCTAAGCAGACAAGAGACAAGTCTATCTTACCAGTCCCCTTCAAAACTAAACATAGCAGAATTTATATAGGGGTATAACCTAGAGGAAACAAAAAAGAGGGGCTTGTTTGTTTAAAAGCCTCTCTTTTTTGTTATTTATTTTTGTGTTCTTTTTTGAACAATTCCACCATTTTTTGCTGTGGTTTTGGAAAAACATACTCTGAAAATTGTTGTGCTGCCACCCATCGCTGCGACTCTAGTGTGGCTAATTCGCCTGTATTTCGGCCATAAAAGACTAAGATATGCCATTTTAAATGACTGAAAATATGAACGACTTCGCCTAAGGCACGTTTTTGCCAGACAACTGTTTCATAGTCAGCAAAAACATTGACAGGTTCTTCAGCGACCAAAGGCTCTGTTACAGGCTCTAACTCTAAAGTTAATTGTTTTTCCGTTTCTGCTGGTTGCGCCAGTTTTTGCAATTGTTGAAATTGTTTTTTGCTAATTTCTTCAATCGGAAACAGCCACATATTGGCTAACAAACCGGTTTCAGGGCGTTGTTCTAATAAAAATTCTTGCTTTTTATTTTCAATAATAGTGCCGACATAATACACATCTTTCGGCTTAACTTTTTTTGATTTGACTGGATAAGCGGTCATTTTATCTGCCTGATAGGCCGCACAATATTGCTGAAGCGGACAACTTTCACACTTAGGGGAAGTTGGGGTGCAGACGGCTGAGCCTAGATCCATTAAGGCTTGATTAAAATCCCCTGGACGCTCACGATCGATGATTTTAAGCATCGCCGCTTCAAATACTTTACGACTACTCGCTTTTGCAATATCTGCATCAATTTCAAATAAACGGCTCACTACCCGCATGACGTTACCGTCAATTGCTGGTTCGGGGAGATTAAAGGCAATACTGCCAATCGCACCAGCCGTATAGGGGCCGATTCCTTTTAAACTCCGAATATCTTCGATTGTGTCAGGCATTTTCCCACCAAATTCTGAAACAATCTGTTGCGCTGCCACTTTTAAATTACGCGCTCGTGAATAGTAGCCTAACCCTTCCCAAGCTTTCAACAACTTATCATCTGGCGCTTCCGCTAAATCTTGAATCGTCGGAAACCATTCCATAAATCGATAAAAATAATCAATGACTGTATCTACGCGAGTTTGTTGTAGCATAATTTCAGAAATCCAAATACGATATGCATCTGTATTCGCTCGCCAAGGTAAATTGCGTTTTTCTCGTTCATACCAAGCTAAAAAATCTTCCTGGAATGAACTAACTTTTTCGGGACTCCACGCCTCCCAAGGCTCTTTATTCGTCATGTTCTACTTCCTTTTCGCTAATAAATTGCTGAATCAAATCATAGTCAAACCCTTTTTGGAATAAGCTTTGTTTGACTTTTTGGACTTTTTTAGAAAAATCAAATCGCTGATTGGCACGCCATAAACGTTCGCCTTCCTTGTTTAACGCTTGTTGTTCTTGTTCTTCGTCCTTTTCAAAAGCTAAAGATTCCAAAGCTAGATCAATGATTTCATTTGTAAAGCCCTTTTGCATCAGATGCAGACGCGTTTTCTGTAGTGCATCTTTAAAACTTTTAGTTCGATAGCGTTTCATGGCCTTTTCTGCAGTTGCTATGGCAACATTAAGCTGTTCATCTAACGTATAAAAGGTCAAGCCATGCTGAATATCTTCTTCACTAATGCCTTTTTGCTTTAATTGTTGTGCCACATTTCGTGGTCCCTTATCACTGGTTCGCATAGCTGTCCGTACGTAACTTTCACTAAAAATTGCATCATCCAACAACCGCAGCTCTTCTAAATGTTGAACGATTTTTACTCGATCTTCAGGTACAATTTCTTTCTCTTTTAAATAAGTAAAAATTTCTTTCTTTGAACGTAATTGATAGCTTAAGTAATTCATCGCCATTTGTAACCCGACATCATAAGAACTAGCTTTTTTTATTTCTTCTATTAAAGTATCTGATAACTCTTGGCCTTTTAGCAGACGCTGCCGTACTAAAATATCTTCCGAGACACGCAGTTTTTCGCCTGAAGATAGCCAAAGTAGATAAAATTCACCTTTATCTTTACTAATTCGTGTGATTGTTGTCATCTTATTCTCCTGCCCCTCTAAATCAGAACATATATTCTACTATACCATAGAATCCTTGGAAGCCAAATAAATAAAAATGTGCTAAAATGGGAGGAAGTGAAAAATGTGAGATGACTAAAGGATGAAAGAATATGACCCAACAACTAGTAAAAAAAGGCCAACAAATTTCTTTAAAAATTAAACGATTAGGAATTAATGGCGAAGGTATCGGCTATTATAAAAAATTAATTATTTTCGTTCCTGGGGCGCTACCGAAAGAAGAAGTGACTGCCACGATCACAAATGTTACACCAAAATTTGCTGAAGGAACCCTTCAATCTGTCAAAAAAGCTGCTAAAGATCGCGTGGTCCCTCCTTGTCCTGTCTATGAAACATGTGGCGGCTGCCAACTACAACATTTAGCCTACAAAGCACAATTAGACTTTAAAAAAGATTTATTAAAGCAGGCGCTTAACAAATTTAAACCAGCCAATTATCAAAACTATGAACTACGAAAAACAATTGGGATGGAGAATCCTTGGAATTATCGAAATAAAGCCCAATTCCAATTACGCCAAATCGATGGCCAAGTAGAAGCTGGTCTCTATCAAGCTGATTCACATCAATTAGTACCGATTGATAACTGTTTGGTCCAACAGCCTGCGACAACCAAGGTGATGAATACATTAGTTGATTTATTGAATGACTTTCAATTACCAATTTATGATGAACGTAAAAATAGTGGTATCTTTCGAACATTAATGGTTCGAGTGGGCATCCAAACTGGCGAAGTCCAAGTAGTGTTCATTACACAATCGCAGAAATTTCCACAAAAAGAAAAAATGGTTCGCGCAATTAATGAACAATTACCAGAAGTTGTTTCTATTATGCAAAATGTCCAAAATAAAAAAACCTCTCTAGTAATGGGTGATGATACCATTCACTTATGGGGCAAAGAAAGCATTGAAGAACACATTAACGACGTTGTCTTTGATTTATCGCCGCGAGCATTTTTCCAATTGAATCCAGAACAAACGGAAATTTTATATAATGAAGGAATCAAGGCCTTAGATTTACAACCAAATGAAACTGTTGTTGATGCTTATTGTGGCGTCGGGACCATTGGCTTAAGTTTAGCGAAACAAGCGTATCAAGTTCGTGGTATGGATACCATTCCCGCCGCAATTGACGATGCTAGATTCAATGCAAAACGACTTGGTGTTACGAACACACATTATGCTGTTGGAACAGCTGAAGACTTATTACCTAAATGGTTCAAAGAAGGCTTTAAACCTGATGCCATTGTAGTTGATCCCCCACGGACTGGTTTGGATCGTAAATTATTAACGGCCCTTTTGAAACAACCACCTAAGAAAATGGTGTATATTTCTTGTAATGTATCCACGTTAGCACGTGATTTAGTTCAATTAGCCAAAGTATATCAAGTAGACTATTTACAATCTGTTGATATGTTTCCACAAACCGCTCGTTGTGAAGTTGTCGTAAAATTAACGAGAAAATAAAAAAAGGCACCAAGTTTCACGAAATTCGTGAGACTTGGTGCCTTTAACTAATTAAACAATTATTTACTTAATTAGCTATTTTTTCGTCCGAAGAAGAATGAAACCACAGCAACTAAAATTACTGCCCCAATAATTGATGGCACAATTGCCATACCTGCTACGTGAGGACCCCAGCTACCTAAGATTTTTTCTCCGATAAATGAACCAACTAAACCGGCAACGATATTCGCAATCCAACCCATTGATTGACCTTTGCTTGTAAGCGCGCCAGCGATAGCACCGATAACAGCACCAACGATTAAAACCCATAAAGTATGCATAAAATAATTCCTCCTAAATGCTTTATCTAGCGAATAATTCGCTATGTTACTATTATGGACTACTTTTATTAGATAACAAAATAGTTTGCTTGTTTCCATGAAAAAAAGCAATAATTTCTGATAATTTCATTAAAAAAACTCAGAACAGGAGACCGAAGTGCACTGTTCTGAGCTTTTATTTAAGAAATTGTTGGTCGTTTTACTCGTTCATGTGCGACATCCGCTGCTTGAATCTCTTTATTATTAAAAGGTGTTAAGCGGAATGCCAATTGGAATTCTTCAAACGTAGTCCGGTATTTTTCTAATTGCCACTGGCCACAAGAGTAGCTACCTAGGGCGTTTTGTTTGTAATCGATATTTAAAACAACATACTCACTTTCTTGTAATTCATTGGTATGCTTAGCAACATCTAGCGCTTGTTCTTCAAAATAAGAAACACTAAAATTATATGAATCAGCCGCTGTTGCTACTACCCCTTGGCCGCGATCATCCGTGAATGCGGACCATTTAGTCGCCATGTGGTTACCATTGGCTTGTGGAACAACATAATTAGTGAACATTTCCGCCACTGTAGCATCATAAACGCCAAGTAAACCAGCTTCTTGTGAATCTACATAGTTTTCTCTCGGCCCTTTACCGAAATATTTTACTTCTGATAGAGACTTGTCTAAATGGAGAGTCACACCCAAACGTGGTAACATATCTGGCGCATTTTCAATTTTACCAGCAGGACTACCTTTTAAGTCGAAGAAAATTTCGCCATTTGGTGCAATTAAATACTGATAGGTACATTGATAATGCCAAGCACTGTTAGTCGTTCCGTTAATTGTTTTTACGATGACTTGGATAAAATCATCAACTTTTTTCCACTCAAAAGAACGGACAATTTCATGCTCTAAATGTAAGAAATATTTCTTCTTCATTTCATCAATAATTTCCATATCATTACTGATCGGTGCCCGCCAAAATGTAAATTTCGGCCCTTTATGCAATAATTTTTTACCATCTCGTGTCACATTCGTTAAGGCACCCTTCACTTTATCAAAATTAATTGAAAAGTTTGGTCCTTCAATGTATAAATGAGGGCCAATTTCCTTTGCCATTAGCGAGCCAACTGGTGTGATCTCAATCCCTGGTGTTGCAATTGGCAATTCAAACTGTGCGGTAGCTAATTCATGACCAGCAGATGCATAGGCAGTCGTTTCTTTCAATTGATATGAAAGAGTTAAATAATAGGCGGCTCCTGCCTTTTTAGGAAAATCTAAATGATAAGGTAAGTGCAGTCTTCCTTCTTCTCTAGCAGCAATTGCTGGCACTGCTACTGTCCCTGATTGAATCACTGTTTGATCTTCAGTAATTGTATAAACCAGCTTAAAGATAGCCAAGTTTTCAAAGTCAAACCGACTCAATAATGAGAATTCACCTGACAGAACGTCAATAGCGCTAGTTGTAATGGGTTCAATGACTTTTTTGTATTCATACAAGCTAGGAGATGGCGTACGGTCAGGCATCAACATCCCATCAATACAAAAATCTTTGTTACTTGGATCATCGCCGAAATCGCCGCCATAACGATAATAAACTTCACCATTATCTGTTACAGATTCAATGCCATGGTCAAACCATTCCCAAATAAAGCCACCTTGTAATTTATCATGAGCATAAAATAGCTCTTGGTATTCTTTTAAATTCCCAGGGCCATTCCCCATCGCATGACAATATTCACATAAAATATGCGGTTTTTTTGAATTTTCAATAATCGTATTCATCAGTAATTCTCTAGTTGGGTGTTCCAACCACGTATACATTGTAGAATAGACATCCGTGACCTCTGCCTCAAAATCACCTTCATAATGAACCAAACGTGTTGGATCCATTTCTTTGGCAATACGGGCCATTTCAATAAAGTTATGACCAAACGCAGATTCATTTCCTAACGACCAAAAGAGAATTGATGGATGGTTTTTATCCCGTTGAATCATCCGTACCATCCGAGAAACATAAGCCGTTTCCCATTCTGGATCGTTGCTAATCCAATCATATTCTCCGGTTAATTCAAAGCCATGACATTCCAAATCAGTTTCATCAATCACATACATTCCATATTCATCGCATAAATCATAGAAATAAGCAGATGCTGGATAATGACTGGTTCGAATGGCATTAATATTAAATTGTTTCATTAAACGAATATCTTTTTCAATTTCTTCACGACTAACCACTCGACCATTTTTCGGATTATAATCATGACGATTCATTCCTTTTAGTTTAATGGCCACACCGTTGACTAAGAAAGTCTCACCAGATACATGAATATTTCTGAAACCAACTTTTTGCGGAATAACTTCGACGACTTCCCCTTCAGAAAAAACAGTGATAAATAGTTGATACAAGTATGGTTTTTCAGCTGACCAAGCAGTGACAGACGGTAAACTTGCTGAAAATTCAACCGTACCTTGATTTCCTGCGACAGTCTCTTTAAGAACCGTTTTTCCCTGCTGATCCATCAACTCCAATTGAACTTGTTGTCCTTTGTCTTGCCAAAATTTACCCGTAATTGCCAAGTGGCCATTTTGATACGAATCATCTAAATCGGAAATAATAAAGAAATCTTCCAGCCCATTTTCTGGTACACCGAGTAATTCAACATCACGAAAAATACCACTTAACCACCACATATCTTGATCCTCTAAATACGTACCATCTGACCATTGATAGACTCGCACCGTTAAATCATTTTTTTCACCAATTTTAGCGTAAGGCGTAATGTCAAATTCTGCTTCATTTCGTGCACCTTTACTGTAGCCAACTTCATGGCCGTTCACCCAAACATGATAAGCTGAATCTACGCCACAAAAACGTAAAATGATTTTTTTATCGTGAAATGTTTCATCTATAGCAAATGTCCGTTTGTAAATACCTGTTGGGTTTTCAGTTGGTACATACGGCGGATTAATGGGAAAATTGTACCATAAATCAGAGTAATGCATTTTGCCATATCCTTGGACTTGCCAATTTCCAGGAACAGCGATTTGATCCATTTGGCTTGTATCAAAGTCCGTCGCAAAAAAGTTTTCTGGGCTGTATTCTGGCGCTTCTAAAAAGAGAAAATGCCAGCATCCGTTTAAATTTTTGTATGCTTGTGTATATTTATTTTCATTTAATAACGCTGTTTCTTTCGAAGGAAAGCTCGAAAAATGTGCTCGTCCAGGCAACCGATTGATACTATCTACTTTATAATTTTCCCAAGTCTTCATAATCCATTTCTCCTTTACCAACTTCATTTTTTTCTTTTGTTTCATATCGTTTCCAACAAATCCAAGCAAAGCCCATAAAGACAATTAACCCAATAATGTTATACGCCAACATGCCCAGTGGACTAGCGGTTCCTTTCGGTAACGTGCCATTGATTTCTTCCATGATTAATTTTGGATCCGGCACAGTTGACATAAAGAATACAAAGATAAAAATGGCTAATAAGAAAATTCCCGCAATTAAGCCAAAGGTTCGATTACCAAAGCGGAAACTTCTCGGCATTGTTTCTTTTTTCCAACGAAGCCCAATATAGGCGATTAACAAAAACAAGACAGGCACTAATGACGTAGAAGCTGTCATATTAATTAACGTTTCTAAAAAGCTATCCATATTTCCAATTCCTAATGCTGGAATGGCAACTAAAATCGTCACAATAATTCCTTGAACTAACAAAGCATTGGTTGGATTTCCCTCTTCGTTGGTTTTCACTAGCCACTTACCGAAGACCCCATCAGGAATTTCTGAGAAAAATACTTTAACTGGTGCTGCCGTCCACAGAGCCAAAGAACCAAGACTTCCGACAAATAAGATAATTCCTACTAAGCGCACCATCATTGCTGCGGGAATATGGAAATACGTACCTAAAATTTTAAAGATATCAAAAATACCATTTGAAAAATTTCCTTTTAAGACGTCCGTTGGCACTACCAAACCTACAGCAACGGCACCAAGAATATACATGATACCGACCGCAATCGTTGCACCAATCATCGTGCGGACAAACGTTTTATTGCCGCCTTTAACATCCTTAATATATACACCGATACTTTCACCACCGCCAACAGCTTGTAAAATCCACGCCATCGTCATGAAAAAAGTCCAATTAAAAGTTGGCATAATTGACGTCGTGGTAAACTCTTGTGCTGGCTCATTGCCAAAACCAAACACGACGACAAAGGCTAAAACCACAAAAGCTACGCCCATAAATAAACGAGCACCACCCGCTAAGCTAGTCACTTTCGAAATCCACGAAACCCCTTTAATACAAACCCATGTCATTAACCAAAATAACAGGATAGAAATCACTGCAATTATTTTAGTACTATGGTTTCCTTGAAAAACGTTTTGACCTAAAAAAGCGTATGAACCATAAATCAATGTATTCGGTAGTAATGAACAGAAGAAAAACAAGTTGACAAAGAAATATGACCAAGCGCCTAAAAATGCCCATTTAGGTCCTAACACAGATTCCAACCAACTGTGAACACCTGATTCATTTTCAGAATTAGCAGAAGCAAATTCTGCAATCATTAGAATAAATGGTAAAAAGTAAAAAATAGAGCCGAATAAATAGCCTGGAATAGTTGCTAGGCCAATCTGAATACTGTTGTTAACAATGCTGGGAAAGGCAAAAACCGCTGAAAAAGTCATGAGCATCAATGCGACAGAACCTAATCGTTCCCGTGAATGTGTTGCCATTTTACTACATCCTCTCTTTATCAAATTAATTAGTACTCACACATTGTAAAACGCTTACAGTTTTTTAAAAATAAAAAATGTTGCCTATTTCTTGTAAAGATGTTGACTTTTAGAAAGCCTTTACATACTCTTATAAAGAGGTGATAGCATGCAAAATGTTTTTACAAATAATGTCAGCATCCTGATTAATGATCAACCTATTAGCCAAGAATTTCATCTTTATGAAGCTGGCTATGAAAAATGCCGTCCGACAAAACCAACTGAGTTTGCCCCCATTAATTATTGGGTTTTGCATTATTGTAGCGATGGTGAAGGCTATTTTTCAACACCCTTTATGGAAAAACAACACATTACCGCTGGCGATTTGTTTATGATTCCAGCCAATTGTCGCAATATTTATTATCCTAATCGGCAAAATCCTTGGACCTATCATTGGGTCGGTTTTGTTGGAGATCTTTCGTCTCAGTATTTAGAAAAAATAGGCCTGACTACCGAAAATTGTATTTTAAAAGGAACTGTTGATAAGAAATTAGAAAGTTTATTTAAAAATATTTACCAAGAAGCGAAGAAACATAATCATTTTGGCAGTTTAAGTGAAAGCTTTCAATTGTTGAATTATCTAGAGCATCATTCCGTTACACAGCACGAAAACCAAAGCCAACAATTATTTAACCAAATTAAAATGGCTATTCACGAAAATTTTTCAAACAATCTTTCAATTAGTCAATTAGCTTCCGAGTATAACATTGATCGTAGCTATTTATTTAAGCTGTTTCAGCGTTATGAACAAACAAATCCTAGTATTTATGTACAAAACTTAAAATTGCAAAAAGCCTGTTCTCTGTTAAGAAAAAGTTCCTTAACCATCACGGAAATCAGTTTTGAAGCAGGTTTTTCTTCACCTTCTTATTTTTCAAAATTTTTCTTCCAGAAAAAAGAGATGACACCTCGACAATATCGTCAACAGTTTTTGACTTAAAATAAATTGTCATTATTCTTAAATCTGTATTTTTATCCTTTTAAAAGATTGACAAGTTTTCGTTATGCAGCATACTTGTCAATCTTTTATATAATGACTAATTTACTCGAAACTACCATTAAGCGAATACAGTACTTCTATAACCAACACCTTTGAAATATTTTGACACTAATGTAGTGCTCTCTATGGATCGTTTTTTTGATAGATTAACAGTTTAAAATTTATATTTTTTATCACCTAGTATATATTCTTAAGCTTTTCTTAATATTTAATTGTTACAAAAATATTTCAAAAATGTTACAATAGGTAACGAAAGGAATGATTAAAATGAAAAAAATGTTTTTAGGACTCTTTTGTTTTGTTTCGATTACCACACTATCAGTTTCTAATGTATGGGCAGAAGATTCGGCTAATGAAGCTTCTGTGGAAAAGTCAACAGTTACTTCTTTAACTCAAGAAACTTCAGCAACAACAATTAATGCTTCAACTGATTCAACAGCACTTACAGCTGAAAGCGAGGAACTTCCATCGCTTCGTCAAACACTTCTTAATTACGTAGGTATGTATGGTTTAACAGAAACCTTGATAAATCGTTTATCTGATGACGAACTGGACTACGCAAAAAAAGTTTCGTTTCATTTTGTAAACCAAGACATCAGTGGAACAGCGAGAATGATTACTAAATTATATGGTGAGAAACCTATCCCTGAGGACTCCTACTCTACAGATTACTCAACATTAACGATTGATGACTTAAAAAATTATTTACCTCAAATTCGACTTTCGTTAATTTATGTATATGATTTAAATAGTGATGTTGTAAATAATTTAAGCGATCAAACACTCATCGATTTAATTAATCAAGTCAAGGTAGACTACGCTAACCAAAATTATCCATCTGATGTTCGTGGCGATTATGGTTTAGCATCAATGGCAGATAAAATAAAAGCAAACGATTATACGTCAATTAATCAAAGTGCTGAAAGTGTTTCTTCGGATACTACTAATACAGAATCTACATTACAAACAACTACAAGCAGTTCGAAGAAAGCTACTACATCAAGTTCAACTGAGCACAAAAAGGGGATATTTCCCAGTACTGGCGAAAAAAAATCAGTTTTATTTACCATCATTGGAATCATCTTACTATCTTTAGTTAGTATATTCATTATAAAAAATAAAAAGAAATAGACCTACTATTCAATCATTATTTAAATAATTTGCTTTTTATCAAATAATATTGGTAACGAGAACTTATAGAAATTATCAAATCCAGAGGTTAAGATCCTCTGGATTTTCTCTTTAGCTAGGAATGCTTATCTTTATTAAACGAAAAGATTATTTTGACAATCAATTCACTAACTTTACCACCATTTAAAAACTTAATAAAAAAGAACCCTTGCCACACAAGGGTTCTCGAACATTCAAAAGTTGAATGAATTATTTTACTGTTACTGAAGCGCCAACTTCTTCTAAAGCAGCTTTTAAAGCTTCTGCTTCTTCTTTAGAAACAGCTTCTTTAACTGGTGCAGGAGCGCCATCAACTACAGCTTTAGCTTCTTTCAAGCCTAAGCCAGTTGCTTCACGAACTGCTTTGATAACTTTAACTTTTTGATCGCCAGCTGCTGTTAATTCAACAGTGAATTCAGTTTGTTCTTCTGCTGCTCCACCTGCTGCTGGTCCAGCTACTGCTACAGGAGCTGCTGCTGATACGTCAAATTTTTCTTCGATAGCTTTAACTAATTCGCTTAGTTCTAAGATAGTTGCTGTTTCTAACTCAGCAACGATGTTTTCAATGTTTAATGCCATTTTGAATTTCCTCCATTTAAATTAAAATTGTTTGTTTTTTATTTGTTTGAATTAGACTGCAATTAAGCAACTTCTTCGTTTTTCTCTGCCACTGCTTTGACAGCGTAAGCCACGTTGCGGACTGGCGCTTGTAATACAGATAATAGCATAGATAGTAAACCTTCGCGGTTTGGTAGTTTTGCCAACGCAGTAATTTGTTCCACTGAAGAAACTTTTCCTTCGATGACGCCACCTTTGATTTCTAATGCTTTTGCATCTTTAGCAAATTCGTCGATGATTTTAGCTGGTGCTACTACATCGTCGTTGCTGAATGCGACAGCAGTTGGGCCTGTAAAGACTTCGTCTAAGCCGTCTAAACCAACTTTTTTAGCTGCACGAGAAAGGATTGAGTTTTTGATGACTTTCATTTCTACGCCTGCTTCACGTAATTGTTTACGTAAGTTAGTGACTTCTTCAACTGTTAAACCACGGTAGTCCACGATTACAACTGATGCTGCTGATTCAAATTTCTCAGCGGCTGCTTGAACTAGGGTTTCTTTTTTAGCGATTGCTGCTTCACTCATTTATTTCACCTCCTGATTTTGATGGTGGAGTTGGACTTGGTTTACGATATGTAAAGTAGAAGAATCAAATGAAACTTCGCTCACTTCGTTCGCCAAGTATTGTTTTACATCGGCTTTTTTCAAAAAGTCGTGTAAAACAACAAAACTCCATGCCACCGTAGACATAGAGGGACCGAATTGTATATAACTCAACAATTGTCCTCGGTAGGAAATTAAGACTTGCGTCACCTACTGTCTTCGGTACAGTTAATTATTAACCTCACTCACTTTACCATAGGGTAAGTGAGTGAGTCAAGAATTTTTTAATTATTTTCTTTCAAATTAGAAAGAAGCTTGGTCAACGTGGATTCCAGGTCCAAATGTTGTTGTTACTGAAATGTTTTTGATGTATTGACCTTTAGCAGTTGATGGTTTAGCTTTCAATAATACGTCGTTAATTGTGTTGAAGTTTTCAACCAATTTTTCGTTATCAAATGAAACTTTACCGATTGGTACATGGATGTTACCAGCTTTGTCAACGCGGTAAGTTACTTTACCAGCTTTAACTTCTTCAACAGCTTTTGTAACGTCCATTGTTACAGTACCAGTTTTAGGGTTTGGCATTAAACCTTTTGGTCCTAAGACACGGCCTAATTTACCAACTGTAGCCATCATGTCAGGAGTCGCAACAACTACGTCAAAGTCGAACCATCCACCTTGGATTTTTGCAACCATGTCGTCGTCGCCTACGAAATCTGCACCAGCAGCTTCAGCTTCTTTAGCTTTTTCGCCTTTAGCGAATACTAAAACAGTTTGTGTTTTACCAGTTCCGTTTGGAAGCACAACTGCTCCACGGATTTGTTGGTCTGCTTTTTTAGGGTCAACGTTCAATTTGTAAGCAACTTCAACTGTTGCGTCAAATTTCGCGATGTTTGTATCTTTTGCTAAAGCTACTGCTTCTTCAACTGAGTAAGCTTTTGTAGCATCAACTTTTTTCAATGCTTCTTGCATTTTTTTGCTCTTTTTAGCCATTTTGTTTCCTCCTTGATTGTGGTTATAACGGTTGTACCTCCCACGTCTTTCATATCTTTAAATATGAAACGAACTGAGAAGCTACTTCTTTGAGTAAGTGTGGAATAAAAATTATTCTACGATGATACCCATGCTTCGTGCAGTTCCTGCAACCATGCGCATTGCTGCTTCAACGTCAGCGGCGTTTAGGTCTGCCATTTTAAGTTCAGCGATTTCTTTCACTTGATCGCTTGAAACTGTTGCAACTTTAGTTTTGTTTGGTTCACCTGAACCTTTTTCGATTTTTGCAGCTTTTTTCAATAAGACTGCAGCAGGTGGTGTTTTAGTAATGAATGTAAATGAACGATCTTCATATACAGAGATTACTACTGGAATAATCAAGCCTGCTTGGTCAGCTGTACGAGCATTGAATTCTTTAGTGAATCCCATGATGTTGATACCTGCTTGACCTAACGCTGGACCTACTGGTGGAGCTGGTGTTGCTTTCCCCGCAGGAATTTGTAATTTAACGATTTTTTCTACTTTTTTAGCCACGAAAATACCTCCTTAAGTTCTCGTGCGTGGTTAATGGGGTTGAGATTTCCCCTCCCACTCAACGTACATTTAAAACATACCCTATTACTATACAGGATTCCCTTTACTTTTTCAAGATGTTTTTATGATTTCAAGGCAATTTTTTTATCCGTTATTTTCTTCATGAAATGCGCATCATGCTCAATCACTAGCATTGCAGGCTTCACAGATAAGATTAGCGCTTCTAATTGTTGATGATTAAACACATCCAAGTAATTAAGGGGTTCATCCCAAATATAAAGTTCAGCTGATTGAGACAATGATTTGGCTACTTCGACTTTTTTCCGTTGCCCCATACTCATTTGTTCAATTCGGTTAGTGAAAACGGCACGCTCCATCCCAAGTTTTCGTAAGTTATTTAAAAATTGGGTGTAATCTAACTGATTTTTCTCTGCAAATTCGGATAAAGTTCCTTGATTGTCTTCATAATCTTGGCGCACATAAGAAATGGTTAATTGGTGAGCCAAAGTGGCTTCGCCTTCTGAATCCCCGGAAAAATTATCCAATAAATACTGAATTAAGCTCGATTTTCCTGAGCCATTTTTTCCTGTTATTCCGACAATTTCTCCCGCGTTTATTGAAAAAGAAATTGGCGCAAATAGCCAATTTTTCTCGTAGCCTAGACGAAGCTCTTCCACCGACAATAATGTTTTGTGATGCGTTGGCTGATAATCCATTGACAAAGGATCAATATACTCAAGATCTTTTAATAGTTTTTCTTTTTCTGCTAATTGTGTTTCGGCGCGTTGTTGAATGTGTTTCGAACGCTTCATTACGCGGGCTGCCCGGGCACCAATGGCTCCTGTATCAAAAATCGCCCCGCTCCCTTTTTCCTTAGCGTTGCCGTACTTATCACCTTCACGGTTCAGCGACCATTCCGCTTTTTTACGAGCGGTTTCTTTCAAGCGATTGACTTCTTTTTTGATTTTTTCATTTTCTGCTAGTTCAAAAGCATCTCTTAATTTTTTTTGTTCTTCATAAATAGAAAAATTCCCTTGGTACAGTGTCAATTGACTTTTTTCAATCGCCAAAATATGATCAACCACTTCATCAACAAATGCCCGATCGTGGCTGACTAAAATAAACCCGTGTTTCTTTTTCTTCAAATATTCAGCCACTTGTTGTCTGCCAGCTAGATCTAAATGATTTGTTGGCTCATCAATTAAAGGAAAGGCATTTTCTTCAATAAAAAGAAGACCTAATAAAACTTTCGTCTTTTCGCCGCCTGATAAAGAAGAAAAGGGCCGCCATAAAACTTCAGGATCAACGTTTAAAAGCGTTAATTCTCGTTCTAATTCCCACTGTTCAAAAGAAGTCACATCTTGTAAGACATAATAAGTCAGCTGTTGTTCTTCCGCAACTGTTTGTGGAAAATAGACGAAATCGACTTGATGAAGAATCTCTCCTTGGTAATCCAACTGCTTTTGTAACAATCTTAATAAGGTTGTTTTCCCACGGCCATTGCGTCCAATCAATCCTAATTTCCAATTGGTATCCATCGTGATATTTGCCTGATCAAAAAGCAACGCTTCTTGATTATCATAGGCAAAAGATAGTTGTTTTAGTTCAATTTTCGACATAAATATACCTCCATAAAGCAAAATTGATGCAGCTTTACGGAAATCAGCGGCATCAATCCAAGGTATACAAAAAGACCCGTGGCTGAATTCTTTAAGCTAATTTCCGAAAATCCGCACACTCCACCCGTTATATTCAGGCAAAGTTATACAGTTTCTCTAAAAAATTAACTTAAATTTTCAACGCACGAATCCCTCTTTTCGTCTTTTATTATCTAGAATTTAGCATCTCTTCACTGATTTGTCAACGAAGGCCCCTTGCTTTCATTCTGATAAAAATTTAAATTATTCGCTAAAACACAAGCGATTGCCTAGTTCCCCGCCATTTTTTGTGTTAGACTTCCAATGAAAACATATTCTAATGAAGAAGGTGCTGAAATGGAAGAGTTACGCTTTAATAGTGTTTTTGATATTATCGGACCCGTTATGATTGGTCCAAGCAGTTCTCATACAGCTGGAGCGGCAAGAATTGGAAAAGTGGTTCGCAGTATTTTTGGACAGCAACCTGATAGCGTTGACATTTATTTATATGAGTCTTTTGCTAAAACTTATCGTGGTCACGGAACAGATATCGCCTTAGTTGGCGGCCTTTTAGGTATGGAACCAGATGATGAGCAACTAGCCAATTCTTTGGAAATTGCTTATGAACAAGGAATGGAAGTTTGTTTTATTCCTAAAAGTGAAAAAGCAGACCACCCTAATTCCGTTAAAATTGTGGTTTCTTCTGGCGACCGAAAACTATCTGTGACAGGAATTTCAATTGGTGGTGGAAACATTCAAATTTCTGAATTAAATGGCTTCAAATTGTCTTTAAGTATGGGCACGCCAACATTTATCGTTGTTCATCAAGATGTTCCTGGCATGATTGCTAAGGTGACCAACATCCTTTCAGCTAGCGATATCAATATTAGTACAATGACCGTTACCCGAGAATCTAAAGGGGAAAAAGCGATTATGATTATTGAAGTTGATCAAGCCGAAGTCGGTGACATTGTCATGCAATTAGCTGAAATCCCTCATATATATAGCGTTAACTATTTTGACTAAATGAACGTAAAGGAGTAATACGATGTTTTATTCAATTGAAGATTTGGTAGCTCAAGCGAAAGATTACCCTTCTGTGAGCGAATTAATGATTGCAACAGAAATGGCTCATGGCGGGTATTCTCGTGAACGAATTATTGAAACAATGGAAAAAAATCTAGCCGTTATGAAACAATCCGTCGCTGAAGGAATCGCTGGTGTTACCTCAGTAACAGGGCTAACTGGTGGCGATGCAACCCGCTTAAATGATTACATACATTCAGGCAACTTTTTAAGCGGTGAGACCATTTTACAAGCCGTGCGAAATGCGATTGCTGTTAATGAGGTTAATGCAAAAATGGGCTTGATTTGTGCTACACCAACCGCAGGCAGTGCCGGAGTAGTTTCTGGCGTCTTGTTGGCAGTTATTGATCGCTTAAAGTTAACGCATCAGCAACAATTGGATTTTCTATTTACAGCTGGGGCTTTTGGCTTAGTGATTGCCAATAATGCCTCAATCAGTGGTGCCGAAGGTGGTTGTCAAGCTGAAGTCGGTTCTGCTAGTGCAATGGCAAGTGCCGCTTTAGTTGCGGCTTCTGGCGGTACGCCTGATCAATCTGCTCAAGCTGTGGCCATTACGATAAAAAATATGATGGGCCTCATTTGTGATCCTGTTGCGGGACTTGTTGAAGTCCCTTGCGTGAAGCGAAATGCATTAGGTTCTTCTCAAGCCTTCATCTCAGCTGACATGGCTTTAGCGGGGATTCGAAGTGTCATTCCACCAGATGAAGTCATCCACGCAATGTACCAAGTGGGTCGCCAAATGCCACAAATTTTCAAGGAAACCGCTGAAGGCGGTCTTGCGGTGACACCAACTGCACAACGTTTAAGCAAAGAAATTCTAGAGAAACAAAAATAGAAATAACTATAGCAAGAAGCTTACAGAAAAAAACGTCCATTCGTTTTTTCCGTAAGCTTCTTCTTTAATCACTTGTTCCGCCTAAACCAACCACAGCGACAATTCCATTCATGACATCTTTCATCGTTTCACCTACAAATGAAACGGTTCTACCATCAATGCGTTTAATCATTGGTAACATTTCAATACGATCTGCTTGTGCTGTCGTCACACATTGCAATTTTACAGTTGCAGGTGTTTGCAAGGCATATCGGGGTAATTCAGACAACGCAAAGGAAGTTAACACCTGACTTGTAGTTGCTACGATAGCTTCCCGAACTTGTTGCATGGGTCTATTTTTGATTGCATAACGTCCCAGAGATTCTTTGGTGGAAACAAAGGGAACTTTGGACATCATTTTTTCTTGAAAAAGTTGTTCCTCTAAGCCTGATTCACCGATAATTAAACCAACAGGGACACCTAATTCGCTAGCGTAAGCTGCATTAATTGTCGTTTCATTCATCGCTAAGTCGTTTATTTTTAAATCATAAGCAACACTAGCGCTATACCCATGATCCATATTCCCTTTTTGTTTGCCAATACCGGCATGATAACCTAAGAAAAAGACTACATCATAGCTACTATCCAAGCCACTCATCATATAATCCATGCGAGGAAAGCCGCTCACTAAGGAAATTCGTTCATCCATTTCTGCCAAGCGCGCATAAGCTAAATTCAATCCACGGCTATGCGAATCGGCAATAGTAATTTCTGTAATTTGTTCATTTTTGGCACTCTTTTGAATCCCTTCAATCAACCAAGCCACATGTTGGTGATATAATTCTCGGAATAAAACGGTGTCTTCTTTTTCCATATCAAATGTCGCAATACCTGCTAATCCTTCAATATCGCATGACACATAAATCTTCATTTGTTCCACTCCTTTGACAATGGCTGAACCAGTGCTTGAATTTTGTCGGCGTCTAAATTTTTGATTAATTGAATGACTAATTCTTTCGCCGCTTGGTAATCTTGAAAGTCCACATAGCAATGGGGTGTGTGAGCGTAACGGACAGGAATTCCTACAACAATCGTCGGGGCTCCTTGAACTTGTGTAATCGCCATGCCATTGGTTCCACCACCACTTCGAACAGAAACTTGAACAGGAATTTTGTGTATTTTAGCAATCTCTAGTGCATACTCTTGAAATTCCGGATTCGTAATCATAGAAACATCAAAATAGCGTAACATCGGTCCTTTTCCCATTGCTGATTGAATCATCTCTGGCGCTTCTGCCGTATCATCAGCCGGGCAGCCTTCGAAAACAATAGCTAAATCAGGATTGACTTGCTTTGCGGCAATAAGTGCTCCTCTTTCGCCAACTTCTTCTTGTGCAGTTACTGTCGCAACTAACTTGAATGGAAGTGTCTCTTCTTTCAACTCCTCCATGACGTCCACTAAGCAAGCACAGCCAATGCGACAATCAAAAGCTTTTCCTAAAAAAAGATCTGTCTGTTCGTTGTAACAACACGTCACATCTGGAATGACCGGTGCACCAAGATCGATTTTGTACGTTTCAATTACTTCTTCTTTTGAGGTAGCACCAATGTCGATCGTCAAATCAGCAATGGTTAATGGCCGCTGACGTTCCTCTGGTGTCATAAAATGAGGGGGCCGACTAGTAACTACGCCTGGCAGATAGGTGCCTTCCCGGTTACGAATCCGAACTTTTTGTGCAGAAATCGTATTAGGGACCCAGCCACCTAACGGAAGAAAACGCAACAAGCCGTTTTCTTTAATTGCTTGAATCATAAAACCCACTTCGTCACTATGGGCATCAAAAAGCACAACTGGACCTTCACTTAGATTATTTTTCTTCTCAAGATATAAATTTTTAATGGCATCTAGCCGTTGAATAGTAAAATCCGCAGTTGCATGTTGAAGGATTCTAACGACTTCTGTTTCAAAGCCTGAAACACCATTAGCATTTGAAAGTTCCTGAATTAATTGAACAGCTTGACTTTTTTTCATTTTTTCCCAACCTTTACTTATCACTGATAGAGACTGATTTGTAATAGCCTGAACCTAATGGACCATAGACTAAATTTTGGACAGAATCGTCCACTAAGCGTGCTTCTGTTAATTGATAAAGAGGAACTAGGGGTGCTTCTTCCGCAACCAATTGATCCGCTTTTTGTAATGTTTTCCAACGTTCTTCATATTTGTTTGCATAAGTTACGTTTGCTTCTTGAAGCAACTGATCAAAGGTCTTATTAGACCATTTACCAAAATTATTGGAATTTTTTGATTGCAGTAAGTTTAAGAAATCGATTGGATCAGCATATACTGGCGTCCAGCCACCAACCACAATGTCGAAATCTCCGCTGCGACTTTTTTCTAAACGATTATTAAAAGGAACTGGTGAAACATTGACTGTTAAATTTTCTAAATTATCTGCTAAAGCTCCTTGAACATACTCACTGATTTTTTTAGCATTTTCTGTATCCGAACTTAAAATCGTTAGCTCCGCTTTTTCAATTCCTAATTCTTTTTTAGCCGTTTGCCATAACTCTTTCGCTTTTTCTGGTTCACTAGGATTTAAATCTCCTAATTCCTCTGCAAAATCTTTTTGCGTTTCTTGATTAGTGAAACCTGTTGGCACGAAGCCAAGTGCTTTTTTTGAGCCATCATTTAAAACATTTTTAGCTAAACGCTCAGAATTCAATGATAATGCTATTGCTCGACGTGCATTCTTATTTGCCAAAAGATCTTTTTGCGTATTTAATTGGATATAATACGTTCCAGGAATTTCACGAATTTTCAAAGCTGCATTGCCTTGTTCTTGTGCAACAATTTCTCCAGAAATTTTTACAACATCTAATTCTTTCCCTTCGAAAAGATTTTTCCCAGTATTGACTTCTTTAACTACTTGGACATCCACCTTATCTAGCGAAACATTCGCTTGATCCCAATAATTTTTATTCTTCACATAGGACCAAGTATTATTCGTGCCATCCCAACCTTCTAATGTGAAGGCGCCATTGTAAAGTGTTGACTCAGCTGATGTACCATAGTTTTTGCCCGTTTTTTCGACAAATGCTTCATTTAAAGGATAAAAAGCTGGTACCGCCAATAATTGTTGAAAATAACTCATAGGATAGCTTAGCTCTACTTCCAAGGTATGGTCATCAATGGCTGTTACTCCTAACTCTTCTTTAGATTTGCCACCGTCAACAATAGCACGATAATTTTTTAGCCCTTCAAAGTAATACGCTTGCGGGGAAGCTGTTTTTGGGTCCACTGTGCGCTTCCAAGAGTATTCAAAATCATTGGCTGTGATTGGCTCGCCGTTACTCCATTTTGCATCTTTTCGAATCGTAAAAGTATAGCTTAAACCATCATTGGAGGGCTGTACTTTTTCAGTTGCCAATGCTGGTTTCGCTTCTCCTTTTTCGTCAAAGGAGAAAAGTCCCTCCCCTACTTGGCTCATTACATCTGCTGCTGTATTATCCATTGCCAACGACACGTCTGCCGTTGATAATTCCGAATCAATCCCGACCCGTAATACCTGTTGTTCTTGCTTTTTGGTTTCTTTCCCAACACTTCCACAGCCCGAGAGAAGTAAAACCATGATTGCTGTCAAAGACAGCCTTTGCTTTGTTGCCCTTTTCATAAAAACACCTCATTTTTTTATTTTTTGATACCTTTTTCCCACAAAATTATTTATAATCTGATAAAGGAGGTTTGCTCATGAACTTAGATTACTTAAAAGAAACGTATCATTTAACAAAAACAGAAAGTCAGATTTTGTATTATTTGGATCAACAAAGTACGAACGCGGCCGATTTGAGTATTCGAGAAGTTGCCAAACACTGCTTTTCTTCGCCTAGTTCCATCATTCGTTTAGCCAAAAAATTAAATTTATCAGGTTATAATGAACTTATTTACAAATTAAAAGAAGCCCATTTTTCTCAGCCAATCCCTTTTGAAACAGCGCCTTCATTTGAAACAACCAACGAGTTTTGTCAACTGCTTGCCAAACACAAAAGTCATTTATTTGTTATTTTAGGTCATGACTTTTCACGACATTTGGCGGCTTACATTAGTGAAGTTTTCAATTTTCATGGCATCCCCAGTATCACAACAGCCCATACTCATTCGATAAATAGTCAAAATAATCAGAATTTTCTTTTTATCATCCTTTCACATTCTGGTGAAGAAAAATACTTAAAAGAAACAGCTCTGCTTGCGAAAGAGAAAAAACATCCTATCATTTCTTTTGTTGGCGCCAAAAATTCAACTCTTGGTCGACTGGCAGATCTCGTTTTTTCAACTGACTCTTACAGCCCGTTTTCAACAAGTGTCGCTCAGCCACAAATGTTTTTTGGCCAAACATTAATCACCTTTGAAGCCTTGATTTGTGCTTATTTAAATCATGAGGATTCCATTCCAATATCTCCTAAAAATAAATAATTTTATTTATTATAGCTGAAAAAAGCTATTTCGCTAGCCAAAGTATAGAAAAAGGCACATGTTCCATTTTTTATGGAACATGTGCCTTTTTGCTATTTTTTACTCGGCCATAGAAATTCGATTAGCAATTGATCTACTTCAGGATTTTCATGTAATTGACTATGTTGTGCATTTTCTCCTTTAATAATCTGGCTAGTGACTTGAGTTCCTCGCTGTCTTAGCAAGGCGTTGACTGCTAAGGCACTAGATAACGGCACCGTTCCATCACTTAAATCTGTTGCACTTAATTGACCACCAATTAATAAAATGGGCAGTTTTTCTGGAACAACATTAATCATCTCTTGATAATCCAAATAGCGGCTACTTTTTTCTGTGGGGCCGTTTTCTAGTTCCGTTTCGATGGTTTGGTGTTGACTCGTATCAATAAAATCATTGAAAGGTGCTCCAATGCTGACGAATTTTTCGATTTTAGGTAACGATGCGTCTTGCCCATAGGTTCCTAAATAACGTAAACCACTAACACCACCCATAGAGTGTCCGACAATATTGGCTTTGTTCACTTGATAATTTTTTTGTAAATAGAGTAATGTATTTTTTATCCATTCTGTTTGATTCCATTCATTGTTTTTATTATCTTCAAATAGAACTTGAACACTGGGATTCGTCGCTTTGCCACTTAAATCTCCTCGCTCTTTAACCACGGTCCCATCAGGTTTAACGAGTAGCACTAATTCTTGAGTTGTGGCACCTTGTTTCTCCAAGCGATGAAGTAACGAGCCAAACGAATTTTTAGTTCCCGCGTAACCATGAAAAAAGAGCGTTGGTGTTGTTGTGCGGTTTAACTCAACGGTTGCTTCTTTTGTGGGGGCTTGGTTGTCATTCTTCGTGGTTGCCCCAATTTGGCAAGCACTTAATAATAGAACAAGACCCATTAGCAAAGAAAAATAACGATATTTTTTGGCCTGTTTCATTTTTTTCATTCCTTTCTGCGATGAACTAAAAAAGGGCTTGGAAAAGAAGTCAGTTGACTGCTTTTCCAGACCCTACAATCTGTATCAATCAGCTGAACAATAGTTTGTCAGCTTGTTTATTAATCAATGTTATCGACTTGTTCAAAGTCTAATTCTGTACTTGTTTCACGACCAAACATATCGATGTTTACTTTTAATTTTTGTTTTTCTTCATCGATTTCTGTCACAACACCTTCAAGACCAGAAAAGGCACCTTCGATAATTTTCACTGTATCGCCTAGCGCTACTTCTAAGTCTGATTGACGGGTGCTCATGCCAATTGAACGTAAAATGTGGTTAATTTCTTCTTGTAATAAAGGAGCGGGTTTACTACCAGCACCATGTGAGCCTACAAAACCAGTTACGCCTGGCGTGTTACGAACAATATACCAAGAATCATCGGTCATAATCATTTCCACTAACACATAACCAGGGAAAGTTTTATGAACGATTTCTTTTTCTTTACCATTTTTGACTTCTTTTTCTGTTTCTTCTGGTACAACGACACGAAAAATATAATCGCCCATCCCCATGCTTTGTGCACGTGATTCAATGTTTGCTTTTACTTTATTTTCATAGCCTGAATAGGTGTGCAATACGTACCAATTTCTTTCAAAAGTTTCCATTACTGATTCGGCTCCTTTAAATGTTTTAGTTTATTTTTTTCGAGCAAATAAAAAAAGCTCAGTTTCCCGAAGCTTTTTCTCGAATACTATTATAGCACCCCTCGTCGGGAAATACTAGAATTAATTATTTTAAAATCCAGCCAAATGCCGTTTGGATAACAGTATCCATGATAAAGAACAATGCTGCAAATAAAATAGATGTTTCAATTACAACTAATGTATCTTTACGCAATTGTTTTTTTGTTGGCCAAGTTACTTGCTTCATCTCATCAGCAACGCTGCGGAAAAATTTCATGTTGATACCCTCCTCTAAATCTATTTCGTTTCTTTATGTAACGTGTATTGATTACAATATTTACAGAATTTATTGATTTCTAAGCGTTCGCCACGTTTACCTTCACTAACGGATTTAGAATAGTTGCGAGAGCCACAAACGGAACAAGCAAGAGCTGCTTTCTTTGTTGCCATGTTCTTCGACCTCCTCTATTCACAAATTTACTTCTTAACAGTACCATTATTCGAAAAAGTTGTCAAAGTTTAATTTACTTTTTAAAGAAGCACTGTGCCGATTCTTACGTAATTTTTTACCATTATCGCGAATACGTGCTTGATTTCTTTTATAAAATATCTGATTTTTCTTTATTTTCTATTTATTTTAACAAAATTGCTTTTATTCTGAGGTCTCAGCTATTGTTTTCTGCTAAGTTATGATATGATAAATTTATTAAAAATGAACCCTTAGGAGGCCTGTTTATGTTATTAAAATCTGTAGTTATTAAAAAAGATAATTTAACAACCGTCAATGAATCTTGTACTCTAGAAGAAGCTCTTTCTATTTTAGAAGACTCAGGTTACCGTTGTGTCCCAATTTTAGACGAATCTGGAAAAATTTTCCGAGGAAATATCTATAAAATGCATATTTACCGCCATAAAGCAAACGGTGGTGATATGAGTTTACCTGTTACCTATTTGTTAAAAAATGCCACAAAATTTATTTATGTCAACACTTCATTTTTCAAGGTATTTTTTACTATTAAAGAACTACCTTACATTGCTGTTTTAGATGAAAATAATTATTTTTACGGCATTTTAACACACAGCACCTTATTAAATATTTTAGCGCAATCTTGGAATGTAAAACAAGGGAGCTACGTTTTAACAATTGCTTCAGTTGGTCAACAAGGCGACTTAGCAGCCATTTCAAAAATCATTGCCAAATATAGCAGCATCGCCAGCTGTATTACATTGGATGTCGATAGTGAAGAGTTTGTTCGTCGCACACTTATTACTTTACCAGCCGGCACAACTGCCGAAACGTGTACAGCCATTGTAGAACATTTAGAGCGGAAAAACTTTAAAGTTGTAGAATTGGAAAATTTAGAAGACGAGTAAAATTTACGACCTTTATCTTAGGATTTAAAGCTAGGGAGGCAAGTCAAAATGACTTGCCTCCCTAGCTTATTTTTTAGACTTCTTCACCAATAATTCGAACTTCCGTTTGCAATTCAACATCAAATTTTTCTTTAATCACTTCTTGGATATGTGCAATTAATTCCACATAATCTGTTGCGGTTGCATGATCGATGTTAACAATAAATCCCGCATGCTTTTCGGAAATTTGAGCACCGCCCCATTTTAAGCCTTGTAAGCCAGCGTCTTGGATTAATTTTCCTGTAAAATGACCAACAGGGCGTTTAAAGACACTGCCACAAGAGGGATACTCTAGCGGTTGCTTCAGTTCACGAAGTTCCGTTAATTCATCCATTTGGGCTTTAATTTCTGCATGGTTTCCTTTTTCTAAAGCAAACGTTGCTTGCAAGACAATACAATGTAATTCTTGAATTTCACTATGACGATAACGGAAATTCAGGTCTTCTTTCGTCATTGTTTGGATAGTTCCATCTGCCAACAGCACTTCTGCAGACTGGAAAACATCTTTAATTTCCCCGCCGTATGCTCCAGCATTCATATAAACAGCACCACCGACACTTCCTGGAATGCCACATGCAAATTCAAAACCAGTTAAATCAGCTGCTAAGGCTTCGTAGGTTGTATCAATCAGCTTGGCACCAGCATCCACAATCATGGTGGTACCGGCTACTTTGATTTCTTTCATTTCTGTTAGCATAATCACGACATCGCGAATACCGCCATCACGAACAATCAAGTTGCTAGCATTGCCTAATACTAACCATGAAAGTCCTTGTTCTCGGCAATACGCCACAATCTCTTCGACTTCTTTTTTTGTTTTGGGTAAGGCCAACACATCAGCTGGGCCGCCTGTTTTGGTAAAGGTTACGTTTTTTAATGGTTCATCTACTAATAAAGTAATTTCGTTTAATGTTTCTAACATAGCTTTAGTGTTCACGAAAGTTAGTCCTTTCTTTTCAAAATATCTGTCTTATTCTAGCATGATAGAAAGAAAGTTGCTAGTCCTCTTTAAAGAACATGCCGTTGTTGTTGGCGTAGCATTTCTTCACATAACGCATGACTTTCATAGACTTTTTCTTGCTTTAACTCTTGCTCTTGCGGTTTTTGAATGGCCTGAATGAAAGCAGTAACCATTTGGTAAAAACCTCTTTTTTCCAATGTCGGCGTCCAATCCCCCATCTCTTTTACTTGGTATTCTTCTTCTGTTTGGATGGTCAAATGCGTTAAATTTTCCAAGCGATAAGTACCTGTGGGGCTGGTGACTTCAAAAGTTTCTGTATTGGCCCCAGAGTGTAAATCCATGGAACAAACAATCGTTGTCTGTTCGGTTTCTAATTGTAAAATTGCTCGTTTTAAATGACCGTTTTCTTCCACTAATTTTGATTGCACCACGTGGAGCGGTCCTTCCGCTAAATAAACGGCGGTATCAACGACATGTAAAAATAAATCATACATCATAAAACTTGTTTCTCTCGTTGTATTGATGCGGTTCTTTTTAATAAAAATTGTTTGTTTTTCAGGAATATTTTTCAATACTTCCGTATAAGGGGCAAAACGACGATTGAAGCCAACCATCAGGCGCAGATTTTTTGCTGCTGCTAATGCTTGTAATTCTTTGACTTCAGCAAGCTCTTCACTTAAAGGTTTGTCCACAAAGACGTGAATACCAGCCTGTAATAATTGGCGAACAACTGCGCCATGCACTTTTGTGGCTACATGGACAAAACAAGCATCAATCTTTGCTTCAATCAATTCTTCTATGGTCCCAACGGTTTCTGTAAAGCCATACTGATCAGCGATTTTTTGTCGTGTTTCTGGGTTTCTAGTTGCTAATACAAACTCTGCCAAGTGGCGGCATTCACTATAAGTTGGCAAATACGCTTTTTGTGCAATGTTTCCTAAACCAATGACTCCAATTTTCATTCGTTTGTCCTCATTTCTGCTCTTTTTACTATTTTATCATAGACTACTTCTTTCCAAAAATCAGTCATTTTCTCTTTTTCTTTTCAAGTATTTAAAACTTCTTTAAAAAGTATTAGAATAGAAGAAAGCACCAAGCGACCTTTTCTTTGGTTCTGGTTTGCACTGAAACGAGCAAAAGCGTTTCTTATTTGAAAGGAGTTTCAACAATGAAATGTATTTCTTGGAATGTCAACGGCTTACGAGCGGTTGTTAAAAAGAATTTTATGGATGTTTTTAATGAATTAGATGCAGATTTTTTCTGTTTACAAGAAACAAAATTACAAGCTGGGCAAATTGATTTAGAACTTCCTGGCTATCATCAGTATTGGAATTATGCCGAAAAAAAAGGCTATTCTGGCACAGCAATTTTCGCTAAAGAAGAAGCGTTAAGTGTTCGCTATGGCTTAGGTATCGAGGCTCACGATCAAGAAGGCCGCGTGATTACTTTAGAATATCCAGAATTTTTCATGGTCACTTGCTACACACCAAACTCACAAGCTGAACTAAAGCGTTTAGCTTATCGAATGACATGGGAAGATGCTTTTCGTGCCTATTTAAACGAATTAAATCAAGAAAAACCCGTAATTCTTTGCGGTGATTTAAACGTAGCTCATCAAAAGATTGATTTAAAAAATTGGAAAACCAATCAAAAAAATGCGGGATTCACGCCTGAAGAACGGCAAAAATTTACTGAGTTATTAGACAGTGGCTTCACTGATACATTCCGTTATTTTTATCCAGAAGCTGAAGGCATCTACTCATGGTGGAGTTATCGCTTTAACGCACGAAAAAATAACGCAGGTTGGCGGATTGACTATTTCGTTGTGTCAGAATCCTTGAATGAACGTTTAGTCAGTGCTAAAATCCATACAGATATTCTTGGTAGTGATCATTGTCCAGTGGAAGTTGTACTTGATTTTTAAGTGTTACTCAACGCGTTGAAAGGAGTTTTTTTTAATGAACTTTTACGCTTTTGACTTTGAAACAGCTAGTTATGATAAACATAGTGCCTGTTCCATTGCAATTGTTAAAGTAGAAAATAGTCGGATTGTGGATGAATTTTACACGTTAATCAAACCAGAAACACCTTTTTTCTGGCGAAATACGCAAATTCACGGCATTCATGAATCAGATGTTGTCAATGCGCCCAAATTCCCTGAAGTATGGCAACAAATTCAGCATTGTTTTCAACCAAATCGGTTAGTGGTCGCTCACAATGCAAGTTTCGATTGTAGTGTTTTGGCTGGCTGTTTAGATTACTATGGCTTAGAACAACCTAATTACCTTTCTTTATGTACAGTCAAAACGAGTCGCAAACTGTTTCCTGAATTTCCTAATCATAAATTAAATACCGTTTGTGAAAACCTCAATATCACTTTAAATAATCATCATGATGCTTTAGAAGATAGCCGAGCTTGTGCCGAAATTCTTTTACAGCAAGAACAACGATTTGGGGTTGAACCTTTAAAAAAATTAGTATTGGTGAAATAATCCAGTTCTTGTTTCCAGCGAAGGCGTTATCTCTTTCAGTGGCTAGTTGGCAGGAGATAACGTCTTTTCTTTTACATAACTTTTCCGCTAAAACAAAAATTTTTCAGAAAGGACGCGATGATGTATTCGATTCTTTACTTATTCACAGACTCTCTCAAAAATACGTGGCGCTCAAAAAACCAATTTAGTACGTTGATTCTTATCTTTATTATTAGTTTTCTGACTTTTTCTGCTCTATTATTGACTTTGTTGTTTTCTCGATGGCTTTCACAAATGATTCTTCTTGATAATTATGCAGTGATTCCTCCCTTGACAATTTTCAGAGGTTTGGCTGGAATCAGCGCTGGAACACTCTTTTTCTTCCTGATTAGTTATATTTGCCGAACTTTCTTCCTAACTTTTTTAGAGCAAAAAAACGACTTACTGATCTTAGCTCTTTTAGGTACGACAAAATTACAAATTTTAATTAGCTATGCCTTACAACCCATCTATTATTTGATTTTTATTTTGCCTTTAGCTGCTTTTCTAGCCAATAAGCTCATTCAACAGTTTATCCATGATTTTTTCAGCGAGGTACCTGGTTTAATGCATATCGATAGCTACATGCAAGGTATCTTTTTACCACTAACAGGAAGCCTATTGTTCATTTGCTGCTGTGTCTTTTTAATTCTTTTTAGGAAACTCAATCGCCTAATCAAAAGAGATACTTGACTAACTATGCGAAAAAAGTGAGAAATACGTCATCTCGACGTATTTCTCACTTTTTTGAATGACTTAGGTTCTTTAGGCTAATTACTTTTCCCGCCTCTTTTAAGCCAAGGCTTCAATAATTTCGGTCATTGTTTTTGAACCAAAAATCATTTGTTCGCCATCAATTAGCATTGCTGGAACGCTCATAATTTTCTTTTCTTTTTTCAACTCTGGAAACAGACTAATGTCCACCATTTCTGCTTCCACATGAGGATTAATTGATGCAATATGTTGGCAAGCGGCCACGACATCGGGACAGAAATGACATGTTAGTGAAACAAAAATTTCTATTTTTCTTTTTGGCAATGCAAGTATGTTCTTTTGGAGACTTGCTTCTAACGGCTGCCCCTCGCTACCGACATTATAAACCGCCAAAACCAACGAGTTTACTTCATGGCCACTAGGAATACCACTAAATTTAATTCCTGTATAGTTTCCTGCCGCATCTAAGAGCACAACGCTAGGCATTTTTTCAATCCCATACAGCAATTCTTTGGCTGGCTCAGTATCTTTCAAAATCGTTTCTAAAGTAATCTTCTGATCCAGACTTGCAAATTCTGTTAAGAATGATTGAAGTTCCAATGATTTTTCATCACTTACATCCAAAAACTGAAGCAATGTCACTTTTTTGGTTAGTTTAGTGAAAATACCGCTTAATTGTTGGCGCATACTTTCTGGGAACCACTGATGCTTACCAGTAACTTTCGCTGGCTGTTTTTCTTTTGATTGCTGACTGTTTGTTTCAGGGGCAGATTGATTAGCTAATCGTTCAGTCATTCGCTTCGTTACAATCGGTTGGCCCGCCTGTGTTTTTTGTTCTGTCACGTAACGTTGCGCATGAGTGGCGGCAATTGCACCGTCTGCAACCGCCGTCACAATTTGACGTAATTCTTTTATTCGTAAATCTCCTGCTGCATAAACGCCAGGGATATTGGTTTCCATATTCTCAGTTGTTGGCACATACCCACGGTCTAAGGCAATTTTTCCTTCAAAAATTTCTGTACTTGGTTTATTTCCAGCAAAAACAAACAGACCAAATGTACTGTCTTTTGGTGCTTCATAAACCGTTTCTTCTCCCGTCTGGTTATTGACAAACACAGCTTTTCGGACAAAATCATCTCCCGTAATTTCTTTCACTTCTGTGTTATAAACAATCTTAATTTTCGGGTGATTTTTAGCCGCCTCCGCAGTTAATTTTGCACATGTAAAATCGGGTTCTCGGATAATCATCGTTACTGATTTACCGTAACGTGTCAAATAAACGGCCTCTTCCGCTGCTGCATAACCGCCACCAATCACAAAAATATCCAGACCTTGGAAAAACTCCCCATCACAAGTAGAACAATAGGCCACGCCGCGTCCTGTAAATTCACTTTCCCCAGGGAAACCAATTTTACGAGCAGAAGCCCCTGTCGCAATCAATACTGCATATGCTTGATAGGTTTGACTCGCTGATTGAACAGTTTTTATCGTTTGACTAAAATCAACATCAATAATCTCGTCTTTTGTAAAAGCTACACCGAAGTCTTGTGCTTGAATGCGCATTTCTTCCATTAGTTCTGGACCTGTTGTGTGACGAATCGCTGGATAGTTCACAATTTCAGAAGTCGTCGTTACCTGTCCGCCAATTTTGTCTTTTTCAATAATTAAGGTATCCATCATTGCGCGACCTGCATAGATACCTGCAGATAAAGCAGCTGATCCGCCACCAATAATAATCAAATCGTAGATTTCTTCTGTCACTTGCTTCTCCTCTTTCTTCTGTGTTTCAGAAAAAGAGCTGAACAAAACATTTTCTCTGTTTTATCCAACTCTTTGACCTCTATTTACAAAGCGAATTTAAATTTTACCAACTAAATCTAAGCTTGGTGCAATTGTTTCTTCTCCTGGTTGCCAATTGGCTGGACAAACTTTATCACCATGTTCTGCTACAAATTGAGAAGCTTCTAATTTACGAACAAGTTCTTCAGCATTACGACCAATACCCATGTCGTTGATTTCATAAGATTTGATGTCCCCTTCTGGACTCACAATAAATGAAGCACGGTAAGCCATTCCAGAAGCTTCATCTAAAACGCCAAAGAAACGAGCAAGTTGACCGTTGGGATCGGCTAACATTGGATATTTAATTTTTCCAATCGTTTCTGTAGCGTCAGCCCATGCTTTATGCACATAATGACTATCTTCTGAAACAGAGTAAACCTCACAATTTAATTCCTGTAAATGCGCATAATGCTCTTGCATATCCCCTAATTCCGTAGGACACACGAAAGAAAAATCAGCTGGATAAAAGAAGAAAATACTCCATTTTCCTAAAATATCTTCTGTTGATACTCGTGTAAATTCACCATCGTGATAGGCATCACATTCAAAGTCAAAAAGTTTTTGATTAATTAAATTCATTGTCGTTCCTCCTCTGTTTTTTTACTCTTTAAGGATAACAGTTTATAATTATTCCGTCAATAGAATAATTATAAACAAACAAGGTTTTATTAACGAATAATACTGTCCTATTGAGAATTTTATGATTATCATTCTCAATTAGAAATAGCGAGATAACTTTTTAAATAACATAAAAAAGAAAGCGAATCATTAAAAGAACTTGCTTTTTAATGATTCGCTTTCTTTTTGTGAAGACATTCTTTAACTATCTAAAATAATCGTTTCTTTCTCTTTGGTAATTAAAATAACTCCATCACCAAGAGGAACTAAAGTAGAAGTTAAATCAGGGTGCGCCATGACTACATCTAAAAATTGGTTTAATTTACGATGAATCGCTCGATTTTTTTTCGGTACTTCCTCAGCAGGGTCTAAAATTGTCCCAGCTTGAAATACATCATCCACCATCAAAACGCCGCCAACTGGTAGCAACCGTAAACATTCAGGTAAAAATTCAATGTATTTTGATTTGGCACTATCCATAAAAATAAAGTCATAAGGTCCTTCCAACGTTGGTAGAATCTCAGCTGCTTGTCCTTCTAAAAGAGTGACCTTTTCTTCTAAGTCTAGGCGTTGGTAGGTTTTCTTCGCTTTTTTTATCATTACGTCAAAACGATCAATCGTGGTCACGTGACCATCTTCACCAACAAATTGGGCCATCAAGCTTGAAGAAAAACCAATTGCTGCCCCGATTTCTAAAATATTTTTAGGCTTTAGTTGTCCTAGCAAAAATTGTAGAAAAACTACTGTTTCGTGCGGAATAATCGGCACCCCTGCTTCATTGGCTTCCGCCTCCACTGCACCTAATTCTCCGGGAAGTTTCTTTTGTTTTGTACGCATATACTCAACCAATTCTGGTTTAACGACTGGTCGATGCATCATTTCGTTTCTCATCACTTTCGCTCCTTTTCGTCCCTTTATTATACGAAGTCCTTGTTCCTCTGTAAAGGATTGAAATAGGATTCTTAGTATTTGTTTGAAAATAACATGCACATTCTTAACTTCCTAGCTAAGTGCGGATTACTTCTTGTAAGCACATTTTTTCTTTGTTTCTGCTATTTTTTATTAAGTTTTATTCAGAAAACGTCAAAAAGTAGCCCTCAAGAACATACCTATTGATTTTTTCTCGTTATTTCTTATAAAAATACTTCTACATATGTTAATATTTTCCCTTAAATCACTATTAATTCTTGCTATTTCAAGCCCCAAAACAAGCCTATAACCTTGCCAAAATAAGAAACGTCAAATTTTACTACTTTGTCTGTAAAAATTTGATATCACAAAAGAAAGGAAATCTTGTATACTCTTTACAGATAGTGATTTATAGTGAAGCACATAACCAAATTCCCGAACTTGACTTGGTTCAAGTACATATGCAGGCGAGCTATTTGATAGCTCCCTGATAAAAATCGTTTCGACGATTTTGCACATAGCACTACCTTTCTAAAAGCTAAAAATTATTTTTAGCTAGAAAAAAGACAACCGTTTGAAACGGCTGTCTTTTTTTTTTAATAAATTAACCCAAGCAAATCTTCTTTTTCGATATTGCCAAAGTATTTTTTAACGTCAATTTGATCAATGGCTTCTTCTAAAGAAGCTTTATCATATTTCACGCCGGTTAAAATATCTTCAACATCTTTAATTTCACCAAGCCCAAAGAAGTCCCCAAAGATTTTAATTTCTTGAATGGCACCATCCGCCACATTCATTTTCATTTCAATTGAACCAATTGGGAAACGATGACGACGTTCTAAGTTAAATGCAGGTGATTTTCCATAATTCCAATCCCAATTGCGATAGTATTGCTCTGAAATTTTGTTAATAGCCGCCCAGTCTTGATCAGTTAATTCATACGTTTTAACTTGGTCGATCGAATCTACGCCGAAAATTTTCAAAAGAATTTCTTGGCGGAATTCTTCCGTTGTCATCTCTTGTTTATCTTCAGATAAAAATGGTTTAATGTTTGTTACCCGTGAACGAACAGACTTGATACCTTTAGATTCGATTTTATCTTTCCGTACTTTCAATGTATTTACAACTTCATCAATATCACTATCAAACATTAAGGTTCCATGTGCAAACATGCGGCCGTTGGTAGCGTACATCGCATTTCCTGAAAACTTCATATCATTAATCACTAGGTCATTGCGCCCTTTTAATTCGGCACCTTCAACGCCTAAGTCGTGCAATGCTTGAATAATTGGTTGGGTAACTTTCGCAAAATCACGGAAAGAGTTGCCGTCATCTGGCATAATAAAACTAAAATTCAAATTACCATGATCATGATAAACGGCGCCGCCGCCACTTAAGCGACGAACAACATGAATGCCGTGCTCATCTACATATTCTTTGTTAATTTCTTCAATTGTATTTTGGTTACGGCCAATAATGATTGACGGCTCGTTAATGTAAAATAAAAGAATGGGCTCATCTAAAGGCATTTCTGTTAACAAATATGTTTCAATTGCTAAGTTCACTCGTGGGTCATTATTTTCATTCGGTACAAAAATCACAATCGGTTCTCTCCCTTGGTATAGTTACTTTTTTAAATCTCAACTGTTAAATCTGGTTGGGCTAATGTCACTGGAATTTCCGTTCCAGCATAGTTTTGCGCTTCTTCCCGTAGTTGTTCCAATGACCCATGCTGTGGTAAATGGGTCAACATCAATTGTTTGACTTGTGCTGCTTTGGCAATTTCACCCGCTTCTCTTGACGTAAAATGTGCATGATGTCGTTCATTACCTTCAAATAAGTACGTATCCGCTAAGAATAAATCGGCGTCTTTTGCAAAGTCTTCAAAACTTGCTAAGTAACCAGAGTCTCCTGTAAAGACAAAGACTTTGCCAGTCGCTTTTTCAACAATCCGCATCGCGTAACAAGTGACAGGATGAATCGTTTCCATGAAAGTAATTAAAAATGGTCCTACTGCCAACTCTTCTGCTTCAAAATACTCTTTCCCTTCGGAAACGTTAGGAAGCGTTAGTTCTTTGAAATGCATTTGATCTTGTGTATGGCCATATATTGGCAAAATAGGCGTCGGTTCCAGCGTTGGATAAAGCTGACGATAATATTGTAAAACACCTAAATCTGCGATATGGTCATGATGGTAATGCGACAGAATGACAGCATCTAATTTCAATGGATCTAGATAGTTTTCTAAACGCACTAATGTCGTACTGCCTGCATCAATAAGCAAATGAAAGCCTTCAGATTCTAACAAATAGGAACTCGTTCCTTCTCCTTTGTATGGATAAGCACCTAAACAGCCTAAGACAGTCAATTTCATGTGTGGACAACCTCCTTCAATACGATACTTCCATGTTACCATAAAATAACGGAAAAACGAGGTTAAAACGCTTAAATTTTCACAAAAAGACCAAAGAAAAAACCTGAACCCTTTGTCGAGATAACAAAGGATTCAAGCTTCTATTTTATTCTTCGGCTAAACCTTTTTCTTCTAAGGCAGTTTGATAAAAACTAGCTAACGCTACATAGTTATAAGGAATCACCCATAGTAGACCGATACCAATAGCTAAAAAGCCCACAATATACCAACCAATAAAAGAAAATTGTAAACATAAATATTGCCAAAAACGATTTTTCATTAAATATAACGCCTGTTTCAATGCCATCATAATTGGCAGTTCTGGATTATCAAAACGTAGCCACACAGCAAATTGAAAAACGCCACTCACAAATAAACCAATTAAAAAGATCAAGATAGTGGCAACGCCAAATACTAGGAAAAAGGAAAAATCATTTAAGAAAAAGGCTTGGATTTCCTCTGGTGTAACTGTATTAAACATCAATTTGAAATACAAGGTTGTCCCTGCCCCAAATAAAATTGGTAACAAAAATAACAAACCAATTACACGTTCAAGTACTTTTTGAAGTAGGTTGACCACAAATAGCGGACCATAATATTTTCCTTGAAAAACACTCATTAAAATATTGACCCGCACCTTTTCACCACGCAACACCTTCAAGGCTGCGTAATATAGCGCATAACTTAACGCGAATAAAACAAAAATTTGCAGTAATACTGCGGCAAAACTACTTTGAAAAACTTGATTTTCACCAGAAAATAAATTTTGCACAATCGATGTTAAGAAGCTCTGTAAAACCACTCCTAAGAAAGTTAACCAAGCCATGATCCCCCATTGCCCATCAAGGGCTCTGCGAGCATTGGCACGATGTTGCGAATTTGTTACTAAACTTTTCATTCATTCCATCCTTTCTGAAACTAATAACTAGTCAATTTAGCGACTGTTTCTTTATCTAGACGTTTCACCACTTCTGTGACTAATTTGACTGTGTTGAAATAATCATCTTCATGAATAACTGAGGTATGTGAATGCAGATATCTAACAGGCACCGTGATGGCTAATGATGGAATCCCGTTGCGCGTTAAATGCATGCGACCAGCATCCGTACCTCCCCCTGTAATTACTGTATATTGGAAGGGAATGTTATTTTCTTCCGCCACTTGAATAACAAAATCACGTAATTTTTTATGCGGAATCATTGATGCATCATAAATCAAAATTTGTGGCCCTTCACCTAAAACAGAGTCGGCTTCTTTAGGTGTCATTCCTGGTGTGTCACCAGCTGTTCCTGTGTCTAAAGCAAACGCTATGTCTGGATTCACAAGATGCGTACTTGTTTGCGCACCGCGTAGCCCGACTTCTTCTTGCACATCACTGCCTGCAAATAAAATATTGGGGTGCCCTTCTGTCGCTAAATTTTCTAAAACTTTTAATGAAACGGCCGTACCAATTCGGTTATCCCACGCTTTTGCCAATAAAAATTTTGTATCATTCATGCGACGATAGTCAATATATGGTGTCACCATATCCCCTGGATGAATCCCCCATTCTGCAACTTGTTGATCGCTACTTGCACCAATATCAATAAACATATCTGCAATCTCATAGGGTTTGTTACGAACTTCCGCTGTTAACACATGCGGTGGTTTAGACCCAATGACACCATGGTAAACCTTACCAGTCGTGGTTTTAATCTGAACTTGTTGGGCCAACATCACTTGCCCCCACCAACCGCCAACGGTTTGAAATTTTAAAAAGCCTTTTTCTGTGATTTGGGTAACCATGAAACCGACTTCATCCATATGCCCAGAAATGTAGACTTTTGGTCCTTCTTTATCACCAACATTTTTTGCAATAATACTGCCAAGGCCATCATATAAAAATTTATCCGCATACGGTGCTGCATACTTTTTAAATAACGAACGTACTTCGTCTTCATTCCCAGCAATCCCTTTAGCACTTGTTAAATCAATTAACATTTTTTCTTCTTTTGCATCCATAAAAATAACTCCCCTCAAAAACCAATTTTATCCATTATACCACGAACTAAAAAAATACTTACAAAAAATAAATTGAGCAACGTTCTCCACTAAAAGTAAACGAAAAAACAGCCTGCACGCTCGTTATTCAACGGCAGGTACAGGCTATTTTCATTGTTACGAAGCGTTTCTAGTCCGCTTCAGATAATTGGTACTTGATCCATCTTGCCTTCTTAAAATTGAGGTAAGACCAATGGATTTTGTTGTTGCCAATCTGTCTGATAAAAACGATCATCAATTTGATACGCTAACTTTTTAGACGCAGGTTGTTTCATAAATTCATCTACTTGACGATCAACAGCGAGCCAACCACGCCAACCTAAATGAATCGTGTCCGCCATAAAGTAGCGTTCATTACTACATGTTGAGAAGTCAGCAATGTTAGTAAACCCTTGCTCTTGAAGTTGATATTTCAGCTTGCGTGCTACTTGTTGCAGCATATCTTGTGACAAGCCCGTATAGTCCGACCAACGTTTGTTAACAGGTGGGATTACAAATAAAACATCGACATTTTTTTCTGCTAACTGTTCTAACGCAGCTTGGAAATCACCATATTCTGGAGAAAAACGGTAATCCCATTTCTTTTGTGAATGAGCTAATTTCGGTAAAACTGGTTTAATCCGTTGGCGATAAAAACCGTTACTAATTTCAAATTTATTATTATTAATGGCTTTTGCCGCAATTTTTCCAGCTAGCTGATCTAATTCATTAAAATTATACGTAGAAGGTAATTGTTTCATATCTTTTTCAACAATTGGTTCTCTGCTAACCATGCCAATTTGGCTAAACAATTCATCTTCACGATTCAAGAAACGGAGATTCATTATAAAATAATCTCGTTGAGAGCGTTGGGGAAGTTGCCCTGCCTGCAGATTTGCCAAAGTTTCCATTAAGACTTTGTCTTTTTGAACAACTGGAAATTTGGTCAAACGTTGTGCTAGATATTGGTCACCGCTGGTTAATTCGGTTAAATTAGCTAACCATTGATAGGTTTGTAATTGTGAATAGTGTGCACCAAAACTATCATTAGGTACACCCTTTTTGACAAACCATTGCGGAGATAAAATAAAGACCGCTTTCTTATTGGCAATCGCATCGCCCATCGAATGAATGACCATTGCTTGGGTTAATGACTGTGTGCCCGCTTCTCCTAGTAAAAACGGTCGGTAGTTCCGTTGATACTTTTCAGAGAGCACACTAGGGTGGAAAGCACTAAATCGACTTAATTCAGAAGAGCCAAAAAAAGGAACATATTTACCAGAAGCCACTGCTTTGTTTTTAATCACATTGCCTTTTAAAACGTTCGGTGCCATTGACGTTGATGCTTCCTTCAACGTTTTTTCGGAAGTTAAATTGATTCTGAACGGTGCAAAAAAGAACACTGCAACCAAGACCGCTGAACAAAGCACTGGACCTAAGATTCTGATTAGTCGTTTTTTTCTAGACATTATTGTAAAGCTTCCACTTGTTGAATGATTTGTTTTGGTGTTCCCCATACTTCACGGTCAAAGTCTGATACAGGAACTTGGATTCCTAATTGTCCTTCAATTTCTACTAATAATTGAACCGTTGCTAAAGAGTCCAATAATCCTTCTTCAAATAATTGAATGTCTTGATTGTTCACAACTTCGTCTGTTCCTGTAATATCTTCTAAAATGTTTAATACTGTTTCTTGAATGTTCATTGTAAATTGCCCCTTTATATTTTTATTTTTGTTTATTTAAACCATAGTTTGTCTAAAAATCCTGAGAAAATCAGGAAGCTGACACAAACCGCTTGGAAAGTTAAAAAGACTGCAAATGCATGTGTAAATTTGTTTGATGGTATCTTGTCTTTATGTTTTTTCTTAAAACGTAGCCAAGCATCTGTTACACAAATTAGTGTTGCATGGTAGAGCCCATAAGCGATGTAGAACCACGTTAATCCATGCCAAATGCCCATGATTAAGAACAACGCAAAGTAACCAATATTAGAAGTCACAATCCGACTCTTAAAGACTTTCTTTTTCATTAAGAAAAACATTAAGCGCATGTAAATGTAATCACGGAACCAAAAAGATAAGGTCATGTGCCAACGATTCCAGAATTCTTTAATATTCCAACTTAGGAACGGTTTGTTAAAGTTCATTGGTGTATCATAGCCCATTAAATAACTTGTGCCAACGGCCAGTAAACTATAGCCTGCGAAATCAAAGAATAGATACAAACTGTAATTATACATATAGCCGACTGTCCACCAAGATAAACCACCTTGTGCCAAGGCCATTTTTTCCACATGTGGTAAAAAGACACCACCAAGATAATGACTGATAATAAACTTATATAAAAATCCTAGAAATAAATAAAAAATTCCTTTTTCTAAAAAGTCTAAATATTTCTCCGCACTCGGCGGGTTTTTCAAATCTTTTTCAAAGCGCCGATAACGATCGATGGGTCCTGAAGAAATAGTCGGGAAAAACAAGAGAAACTGAATGTAACGAAACGGATGATATTCTTTCATTACGCCATCCCGTAAATCCATGACCACTTGGACCGCTTTAAAGGTTAAATAAGAAATCCCTAAAAAGCCAAGTAAGGTTGTTTTGCCTGTCATGAAGGGAGAAACTTTCACCCAAACAAGCGGTAATATAGCTAAAAAGACAGCCAGATAAAAGACCCAACCTGCATTTTTATTTTTTCGATAAGCCGCATAGCCCCACGTTAGTAACGTTTGATAAATAACATATACAATCAGAGCGACTCCTTGTTGCCAAAATTCGCCACCAAAACTGATATATAGAAAGACCAGTGTCACGAGCGTTTGATACCAAGGCCAACGTGTCCCTTTAATGGCTAAAGTTAAAATCATCGGCAACAAGGCCGCAATTAGCAGAACAAAGTAATACGGTGCATTATAGGGAATCATATGAGGAAAATTCATCATGTGGCATTCACCTCATTCATCAACCCTTTCCGATCAATTTTGCCATTACTTGTCAAAGGTAATTGTTCAACATATACAAATTTTTGCGGAATCATATAGTCCATTGTCAACGTGGCTAATTCTTGTTTAATTGCCTTAGTTAATTGAAAATCACTTGAAAATTCATGTGCTTGCGGAACGACATAGGCAATTAATTGTTGGACTTTATTTCCTTGATATTTCGGCACAACGACTGCTTGTTTCACGTAGGAAACATTCGTTAAGTGATGATCCACTTCTTCTAACTCAATGCGGTAGCCATGCAATTTAATTTGAAAATCTAAGCGTCCCTCATACTGCAATAGGTTATCGACTAACTTTCCAGCATCGCCTGTGCGATAAGCTGGTACGCCATCTAATTGGAAAAAAGCTTCAGCTGTTTTCGCAGGATTATTTAGATAGCCTTTGGAAACACTTGGTCCAGCAATGACGATTTCACCAATTTCACCTGCAGGTAATTTTGACATGCCTTCCATAATATAAATTTGCGTATCCTCTTTCACATACCCGATTGGTAAACGTTGGACACTTTTTAAAACTTCTTGAGTGATTTCAATGGCACTAATCGCTACAGTCGCTTCTGTCGGCCCATACGTATTATAAATATGCGCAGTTGGGAAACGAGCGGCTAATTTCTCAGCCGTTGGTTTTGGCAATTCTTCTCCACAGAATAAAAACGTGCGCAGTGCTGGTAGATGTTCACCATCGAAGCTTGGTTCCATTAGACACAATTCAATAAAGGACGGTGTTGAAACCCAGACGTCGATTGTTAATTGTGGCAAACGCGTAAATAATTGTTTAAAATCGTTAATGATTTCATTGGGTAACGGAGTTAATGAGCCGCCTAACGCCAATGCGGGATAAATAGACATCACCGATAAATCAAACGAATAAGGTGCCTGTGCTAAAAAGCGGGCCCCTTCTTCTAAACCAAAATCTTGCAACAACCAATTCGTAAAGCTAACTAAATTATCATGGCTGATTTGCACACCCTTTGGTACGCCAGTTGTCCCTGAAGTGAAAATGATATAGTAATTACTTGCTCCTGTGACAGGTATTAACGCAGGCGCATGCCGGGGTGCATGCATCATCATTTCTGTTAATTCTTCCGCCGTAATTACTGGCACTTCAGTGGCTAACTCAGGCCATTCATGCACAGCAATCACTGCGGTTGGTTTGGCTACGTTTAGAATTAGTTCAATGCGTTCTTTTGGTGTATGTGCATCAATGGGGATATAGCTAAAACCAGCTTTCGATGCGCCTAAAAAACTCACAATCATTTCAAAATCTAATTCTCCGTATACGACAATCGCTGACTTGTCCGTTTTCAGCTCAGCTAAATAAGCGGCTAGATTGTCTGACTTTTCTTTTAACTCTCCATACGTAGAGACTTTTTCTTCGGTTAAATAAACAGGACGTTGGGGTTCTTTACGTGCCCATTCATCAATCGTTTGAATCATATTAATTACTTTTTCCATGTATAGCCGCCTCCTTAAAACTCGTTATAAATGAAGGTTCCTCCATTGATATTCTTATAATGATAAAGATAAATTAATGCAATGACAATGAAAGAATAAAATAACGTTTTACCGATGAATTTAAGACTTTCGTTATTGAGAATTTTCTGAAAAGTTGTTTTCATTATCATTCACCTCCTAAGGTTAATCGCTATCCATTATTTTATGCTATATTTCAGCAAAGTCCATTGAAATTTCTTACAATTTAATAAAAAAACTAACAATTTCGTCACTTCTTAAATTTTCATGATTTTCATAAACGGAACTCTCATAATTTTTTCGCATAAAGAAACTGTAAAAACCGCTTCACAACGGCTTTTACAGTTTTTTAAAAATGGATGTGTCGAATCATCCGCGCATAAATGGCAGACGTTAAAATATAAAAAATTAGATAAACAATTATTAAGATTCCACAAGAAAGATATACTAACAAATATCCTGGACTCTTAATAAATTGGCTTAGCAAATAAATGGCAAAGGTAGTATGCAAAATCCCAATGACCATCGGCGGAAAGAAAATCAAACTATTCTGTCGATAAATTTGCTTAGTTATCGCTTTACTAGAAACACCCATCCGTTTTAAAGTCACGTAATCTTGACGCTCACTTACAGCTGAAAACAGTTGTCGTAACATCAAAATACTGCCCGTAATAAACAACGCTAAAATTGCCACAAACATGGAGACATATAAAGTCAAGCCGTTAATTTTTCGTTCATAGCGTAAAGAGGCGTAGCGATCATTCATATTTAGCCGCCAAGTTTCTGTGACATCATCTTGCGTATTCTTTACCTCTTCGTTAGGCATTTGTTTGGCAAAACCACTCAACTGCTGGTTATTTTTTTCATACTTATACAAAATTGGCGCTTGCCATTCTGTGGCAATCTGTTTATTTACGGCTTCATAAAGTTTTTCACGGCTTTTCGTGTCAACATTTACGGCGTTAATCTGATACTGAATGGAATTTTTTGTCACTTTCTGATAAAGGGCATCGGAAACGACAATCGTTGGTAAGGAATATTGCAATAAAAAATTGCCTAGATAGTTAGGCAGCACTTGTTGCAGTTGTGCCTTCTCTCCTTCAACAAATTGCAGTTTCGATTCATAACGAGACATACCACTTAAAATATTGGTAAAGCTATCAATATAGATAACACTTTGGTCATTTTTTAAATGTAAATCGTTTAAATAAGGATTAATTTTTTGATAGTTGCGGTAATTTGAGAAGGATAAAACATTAACTGCTTCAATCGTTTCTTGTTCCTCTTGCGCTTGACCAATTCGCAAACTTCGTTCAATTCCAGTAATTTTATAAGAAAGTGTCACTTCATTTTTTATTTTGGTGTCCTTCGCTTCATCGAGAACTTTCTTCAATTTAGGATAGCTTTCCTGTGAAACTAAAAAGTCCACGGGGCCATCACTGTTGACCGTGTGCATACTAATCGTATACACAAAAACCATCACGCCAATCCCACTCAAGGCTGTCGCAATTAACAAGGTCAAACCAGTGAGTGTTTTGCTACTTTTAAATAAGTAGCGTTTGGCATTGCCTAAAGTAATCATGCGTAAATCTTGGTAATACCATTTTTTTCTATGATTAAATAAGCGAATGATAAAATACATGGTATAACGGAAAAATAAATAAGTTCCCACCACACAGAGACCCAAAATGATAAAAGGCGTCAATGTAATAATCATTGGAATCGAGATATCCAATGAATCATTTAATTGTTTATACACAATACCTGTCGCTAAATTCCGAAAATCAAACGCAATAAAATAACCAGCCAGTAAACAAATAGGTCCTAAAATACCTAGAAACTGCCGCCGTTTCGTTAAACGACTATAATTAATTTGACCAATTTTTTCTTGGTGCATAAGCTGCGACAATGGATAACGATAAATCATCCAAATACTTCTTAAGCAGACAATCAAAATCATAAATGCAAAAGCTACACCGGTTTCAATAACGGAACGCCAAGAAATATAGAAGAAACTGGGGACTTCTAAAAACATAACTTTGGCTAAAATCATTGAAAACAACTTGGTGAAAATCACTCCTAAAATAATTCCATTAATTAGTGAAACAAAGCCTAAAACTAAATTTTCTACTAAAAAAATTAGTGAAACTTGGCTCTTTCTCAAGCCAATTAATCGATACAAGCCAATTTCTTGGCTACGTTTTCCTATAAAAAAACGATTTGCTGCCAACATAAAGCCCAAAATAATAATGGTGACTAAGGTACTACCGAGTCCTAAAGATCGCTTAATTTCGATATCACGGCCTGCACCTGCGACAAGAGGCTGGTTGTAAGCAATCGCACGGAAACAATAATAAACGACCGCTGCAAAAGTCATACTAATGTAATAAACCAGATAATTAGGTACATGAGCTTTTAAATTTTTTAATGATAGTTTAAAAATCATTTGCGCGCCCGCCTCCACCAATCGTTGCTTGCATATCTATCACACGATTAAAAAATTCCTTACGTGATCCTTGACGAACAACTTCTGAGAAAATCGCACCGTCTTTAATGAACAAGATGCGATTGCAAAAACTGGCCGTGTACGGGTCATGTGTCACCATCAAAATTGTGGCATCATCATGTAGATTAATTTCAGCTAAATATTTCAACAATTCTGTTGCTGATTTTGAATCCAGCGAGCCAGTTGGTTCATCTGCAAAAATAATTTTAGGGTTCGTAATCAAAGCACGAGCAGCTGCTACCCGTTGTTTTTGTCCCACAGATATCTCTGGTGGATAAGCAGATAAAAGCTCCTGAATCCCCAAAATCGAAGTCACATGTAACAAACGTTTATCCATTTCTTCTAATGAAACTTTTTCTACAGCTAAAGGCAACAGAATATTGTCCTTCACATTTAACGTATCAATTAGGTTAAACGATTGAAAAATAAACCCCATTTCGTTTCTCCGAAAATCACTTAATTGATTATCTCGCATTTTTAAAATATCTTGTCCGGCGATGCGCACGATTCCTGCGGTTGGCAAAATAATCGAGGATAAGACATTCAACAGTGTTGATTTCCCAGCACCGCTGGGACCCATAATCCCCACAAATTCGCCTTCATCAACGGTAAACGAAATATTATCTAATACTTCTGTTTTATTATTTAAACGACCATATGTCTTGCTGACATGGTTTACTTCTACAATTTTTTTCATTTTTCTCGCTCCAACGTTTTGTTATTACTCTTATTTTACCAAGAAAAAATCTGAATGAACATCGTTTTATCTTACAATATCGTTCGGTAGTCAAAGAATAATTGGCATTTCGCGAATAAATCCGCAAACAATTATTATTTAATAATTGTTATTTTTTAGTGTTGCTTTTAGCAATTTGGCAAAAAACTCTTTGCTGTTTTTTAATTTGGACAAAGAATTTTTTTCACGCAAAAAAATTTGCTCAATCCTTTTCTTCATTTGTTTTCATATTTTTTCAAAACAACACAAGCACAATATATAGTGTTTGTCTAGTGATATTTTACTAAAAATACGCAATATATCGATTGAATTTAGCCGACCTTTGTATTAGGATAGTTACTAACGAGATATAAGGAGCTGGATAAAATGATGAAGATTACTGATGAAAAAGCCGAGGATGTTAATCTCTCAACAATTAAAGTCGTCAAACGAGATGGTCGTTTAGTGACTTTCGATGATCAAAAAATATACGACGCTTTGATCAAAGCTGAACAAAAAATACATGACCAAGTCACTCCTTTGACACATCAAAAAGTCCAATCGATTGTTGCCGATGTCAATCGAGAAATTGCCGAACGTTTTACCAATAACGTAAAAATTTATGAAATTCAAAATATTGTGGAACATACTCTGCTATCCAACAACGAATATGCCTTAGCCGAAGAATACATTCATTACAGAACCCAACGTGATTTTGAGCGTAGTAAAGCGACTGATATTAATGTATCTATCGGCAAATTAATTAATAAAGATCAGACTGTCGTGAACGAAAATGCCAACAAAGACAGTGACGTTTTTAATACGCAACGTGATCTAACCGCTGGGATTGTTGGAAAATCAATTGGTTTAAAGATGTTGCCTTCACACGTGGCTAATGCCCATCAAAAAGGCGACATTCATTACCACGATTTAGATTATCATCCATATACGCCCATGACAAACTGCTGTTTAATTGATTTTAAAGGCATGCTAAACAATGGCTTTAAAATTGGGAACGCTGATGTCGAATCACCAAAATCAATTCAAACGGCCACTGCACAAATTTCTCAAATTATTGCCAATGTAGCTTCCAGTCAATATGGTGGATGCTCTGCCGATCGGATTGATGAATTATTAGCGCCTTTTGCAGAACGTAATTATGAAAAACATTTAGCAGATGCGCAAGAATGGATTGAAGGAGAAGAACGCCAAAAAGCATTCGCTCAGAAGAAAACGAAAAAAGATATTTTTGATGCCATGCAAAGTCTTGAGTATGAAATTAATACTTTATTTACTTCCAATGGACAAACCCCTTTTACTTCTCTGGGATTTGGTTTAGGTACCAACTGGTTTGAGCGAGAAATTCAACGGGCGATTTTACAAATCCGAATTAATGGTTTAGGGATTGAAAAACGAACAGCTATTTTCCCAAAACTGATTTTCACAATTAAACGCGGCGTCAATGCGCAACCTACTGATCCAAACTACGATATTAAACAACTGGCACTGGAATGCGCAACGAAACGCATGTATCCTGATGTTTTAAACTATGATAAAATCGTTGAACTAACAGGTAGTTTTAAGGTACCAATGGGCTGTCGTTCCTTTTTACAAGGCTGGAAAGACGAACAAGGTGAAGAAGTAAATGTTGGCCGAATGAATTTAGGCGTTGTGACCTTGAACTTACCAAGAATCGCTTTAGAAGCGCAAGGAAGCCAAGAAAAGTTCTGGCAAATTTTAAATGAACGTTTAGCGATCGTTAAAGATGCTTTGGTTTATCGGGTTGAACGTGTTAAAGAAGCTAAACCAGCGAATGCACCGATTTTATACATGTATGGTGCATTTGGAAAACGTTTAGCTACACAGGATGCCGTAGATGAACTGTTTAAAAACAAACGTGCCACGGTTTCGCTTGGCTATATTGGCTTGTATGAAGTGGCTTCTGCCTTTTACGGCGGTGCTTGGGAGGACAATCAAGAGGCCAAAAACTTTACACTGGATATTTTAAAAGAACTGAAAAAAAATGCCGACAACTGGGGCAACGAATACGGCTATCATTTTAGTGTCTACTCTACACCGAGCGAAAGCTTGACTGACCGTTTTTGCCGTTTAGATACTGAAAAATTTGGCATCGTCGAAAATATTACAGATAAAGAATATTACACAAATAGTTTCCATTATGATGTACGCAAAAATCCAACGCCTTTTGAAAAACTTGATTTTGAAAAGGATTATCCAAAATACTGTTCTGGTGGTTTTATCCACTACTGTGAATACCCCATGTTACAGCAAAATCCCAAAGCACTTGAAGCTGTCTGGGATTACGCTTATGACAAAGTTGGCTATTTAGGAACCAATACGCCAATTGATCATTGTTATGCCTGTGGTTTTGAAGGGGACTTCCATCCAACTGAACGTGGCTTTGAATGTCCAGAATGTGGCAATCATGATCCTAAGACTTGTGATGTCGTTAAACGGACTTGTGGTTATTTAGGTAACCCACAAGCTCGCCCAATGGTACACGGTCGGCACAAAGAAATTTCCTCTCGTGTGAAACATTTAAAAAATTAAACTCGATTATTCTATAGAAAGAAGTTTTGCTGATGCGTAATCCGAAACCACAAGAATGGAAAACCGAAGACTACAGCCAAAAAAAGATTGCCGATTACAAAGCGTTCAACTTTGTTGATGGCGAAGGTGTACGCAATAGTTTATACGTGAGTGGCTGTCTCTTTGCTTGTGAAGGTTGTTTTAACAAAGCTGTCCAAAATTTCAATTACGGTACGCCGTTTACAGAATCTTTAATGAATCAAATTATTGAAGATTTGTCCCATGACTATGTCCAAGGTTTGACTCTTTTGGGTGGTGAACCTTTTCTGAATACAGATGTTTGTCTTAGTGTAGTCAAACGTGTGCGGGAAACATTTGGCTCAGCCAAAGATATCTGGTCTTGGTCTGGGTATACCTTTGAAGAACTACTTTTAGAAACGCCTGATAAGCTTGAACTACTCCATTCAATTGACATTTTAGTTGATGGGCGCTTTGAACTGGCAAAACGTAATTTAAATTTACAATTTCGTGGCAGTAGTAATCAACGGATTATTGATGTACCCAAATCACTTGCTGCTGGCAAAGCTGTTATTTGGGAAAAATGTCATGACGCCGAAACGTCTTATGAACAAATCAAAAAATCAATTTAAAAAAGTTAGCCCTTTAGCCATCTCTTGAGGATGTGTCTAAAGGGCTAACTTTTTTCCCATAAAGGTAAAACAATGTTTTCATACGCTAGTGGATCTAAATTCGTTAAAGTAATGCCTAATAAACGGATTCCTTGTTCTAAACCTAAAATATCTTCCCAAATTAAATTCGCTTGATAGAAAAGTTCTTCTTTTTTAGAAATATATTCAGGTAATGTCACACGTTTCGTAATCGTCGTATAGTCAGTATAACGAACTTTCAGGACTACTGTTTTGCCATGTTTTTGCACTCGTTGCAATGCACGCTCAACACCTGCTGCTAATTGTCTCAATTGAGCCGTAACCTGCTCTTCCGTCGTTAAAGGGGTGCCGTAAGTATGTTCCTTGCCTACCGACTTACGATCTCTAGTCACTTGAACTGGCGCATCATGGATACCGCGGACTTTACGATACAATGAATAACCCATTTTACCGAATAACCGAATCAACGTCATCTCATCTTGCTTGTATAAATCTGCTCCAGTAAAAATCCCTAGTTCATGCATTTTGGGCACTGTTTTTTTGCCGATTCCGTGGAAATCTTCAATCGGTAATGCTTTCAAAAAATCTTCGGCCTCTTCTGGTAAGACAACCGTCAGGCCCTTTGGTTTCTGAAAATCTGATGCTAACTTGGCTAAAAACTTATTGTAACTAACACCTGCCGAGCAAGTTAACTGCAATTCATGCCAAATATCATATTGGATCATTTTCGCAATTTTAATAGCCGACTTACTGTTGACCTTATTTTCAGTTACATCTAAATACGCTTCGTCAATAGATACTGGTTCAATCACATCTGTATAGCGGCGAAAAATTTCACGGATTTCTTGAGAAATTTCACTATATTTCTGATAATTACCTGGCTTAAAAATGGCACTTGGACATAGTTCATACGCCTTTTGAGCACTCATAGCCGAGTGAATACCGTACTGTCGAGCAATATAATTCGCTGTGGTCACCACTCCTTTGCCCCCAGTATCACTTGGATGGCGCGCAATAACTAACGGATGTCCTACTAACTCTGGATGATCTCGTTCTTCAACTGAAGCAAAAAACGCGTCCATATCTATATGTATAATTTTTCTCGACGTATCTTTTTTTAAGGGAAAACGTAATTCGCTCATCATTTTGATTCGCCTCCTCCCTCCATTATATACGAACGTCCGTTCTTTTTCAAATTGAAACTTCTTTATTTCAACCAGAAAAAGCTGAAAATCCGTGAAGTTATAAACACAGATTTCCAGCTTTTTAATTAAACAACCAATTGTTTTTGTTGATTATAGTAGCCTTTATAGGCAAGATAAGTTGCAATCACTGAACCAATACTTGTTGCTGATAGCAACATAAAAGTCACCATAATCTGATATTTTATCGCATGGACCGGATCAACGCCCGCAAAAATCAAGCCTGACATCATCCCAGGCAAACTAACAATTCCGACAGTTTTGGCAGAATCAATCGTCGGCGCCATCCCGGTTTTCACACTTTGTTGGATGATTGGTAAAGAGGCGAGTTTGATAGTTGCACCTAATGCTAGTTTCTCCATTACCGCTTGCCGTTGGTTTTGAAAAAGAGTATCTAAATTGCGATAGCATAAACCAATTGCCACCATCGAATTGCTGGCAATCATCCCACTGATAGGAATGATTTGAGAAGGAATAAATTTAATAGAACCAGAAAAAATCAAAATACCAATGGTAATTCCTGTACTACAACCAATTGCAATGAAAGAAATCAAAAAGCCCTTTTGTAATTGCTGGCTGCGTTTTTTTGCATTAAAGGCTGCGTTGGAAACAATCACCAAAACCATGATGAGCGTTAAAATCAGGTTATTGACTTGAAAAACATATTTTAATAAATAGCCGACTGCGACTAATTGAATGACTGCTCGAATCACACTAATAATAATATCTTTGGTAAAACCTAATTTTTCTTTAGTACTAATAATTAATGCGACCACCACTAGCATGGCTGAAAAAAATAAGGATAAATTATTAACTGCTAAATCCATCTGTCGGCGCCACCTTTCCTGCTACAATACGAATCACTTGCTGTGCTTGCTGAATTTCTTCGGTATCATGCGTGACACGAACCAGCGTGACTCCTTGCTCTTTGTTTAATTGGTTTAACAATTGATTGACAATCTGTTTGCTTTCTTCATCTAATCCCGTTGTAACTTCGTCTAATAATAAAACATCTGGTACAAAAATAATGTTTCGTAGCAAAGCAACCCGTTGTCGCTCACCACCAGAGAGTTCAGCTATTTTCTTTTCAAGATAAGCAGCGGGCAATTTCACTTGTTGGAGTAATGCCACGACTTTTTCCTGATTAAACGCTTCTTGTCTGACGGTAAATGGAAATAATAAATTATCATACACGGTTTCACCAAATAAAGTTGGCTGCTGAAAACAATAAGAAACCTTTTGGCGGTATGTTTCGATTGGCATTGTAGTAATTGGCGCTTCTTGATAAAAAATTTCGCCTTCTGTAGGACTTAATAATGAAGATAAAATTTTTAAAAATGTACTTTTCCCGCTACCTGAAGGACCAACAATTGTTGTATTGCTGCCTGTTTCAAATGACAAATCAATATCAGAAAGAATGCTACGACCATTTACTTGATAAGACACGCCTTCTGCTCGCAATAAATTACTCATGTTTCTCTCCTTTTTTAAATGGAATGATATTCTTTATATACTTCTTGTTTTTTTACATTTCTCAATTTGGCCACTTCTTTGATTGCCTCTTTGGAACTCCGTCCCTCTTCCTCCATTAAAACTTGCACATGTTCCTTGAGGGAAATAGCTGGCATTGCTGCTATTGTCTCTTTCTCACCAGTAAATCCGCTAACTAATAAACAACACTCGCCTTTTAGCGTATTTTCTGCTAAATATTCTGTTAGTTCACCTAAGGTACCACGCAAATACTCTTCATGAAGTTTCGTTAATTCTCGACAAATCACAGCGGGGCGTTCTTGACCATAGACTTCAGCAAACGTTGCTACCGTTTTAGCAATCCGATAGGGGGACTCATAAAAAATCTGTGTCGGCCGTTCTTCTTTTAATGCTGATAACACGTCTTTCTGTTCTTTTTTCTTTCTTGGTAAAAAACCATAAAACGTAAATGGCTGTGGTAAAAGACCCGAGGCAATCAAGGCGGTCATTCCTGCCGTAGGTCCTGGCAAGGCAATCACTGCCAGTTCTTCTTCAAGACATGCTGTAACCAATTCATGACCAGGATCACTAATTGAAGGCATACCTGCATCGCTAACTTGGGCAATCGTTTCACCACTCAGCAATCGTGTAATCAGTTGAGGAATTCGCTCTTTGTAATTATGTTCGTGTAAACTAATTTGTGGTGTTGTAATCTCAAAATGATTTAGCAATTTTTGTGTGTTTCTTGTGTCTTCACTAGCAATCACCGTTGCTTCTTTCAATATGTTTAAACAACGAATACTCATATCTTCTAAATTGCCGATCGGTGTTGGGACAAGATACAATTTTCCTTTTGTTGTTTGCTTATCAAAACTTTTCTGTTTTTGCATAGCGCATCCCTCATTTTCCTTTTTCGTTCTATAAATAGATAAAGGTTTGATTTGACAATCGATTGACTGTCAAACCAAACCTTTCCTTTTTATTTGCAGTGTCCACTAGACTTAACGCGTACGTTCCCCATAAATAACATCAAGACAAAAGGCACATTCTTCATCATTTTCACGTCTTGAACCATATAAAATATTGCAGACATGGAAGCCCTCTTCATAAAGTTTTTCCAAATTCATACGTGATTTTGATAGCTCTTGTTTTTCAGTTTCAGTTGTATTTCCTGCTAACTTATTCAGTTCTTGGAGATGCTCTCGTAAGCGTTGGTTTTCGATTTCCAACGTGGTATTTTTTTCTACCAACTCATGGAGTGCTGCTTTAATTTCTCTTAATTGTGTCACTGAACTGTCTAAATCAGTTTCCAACGAATTTAATCCATCATAGAGCGAACGTTTATCCATTTTGATCACCTTTTTCAGCAGCAACTTTCGCAGTAGCTTCTTTGATTTCTTCGTAATCATAATCCGCTGCGATTTCACGACCATGCAGACGAACTTTGACAATCCGACTTAATAGATTCAACCCGACGACTTTGCCTTTGCCATCTGGTGTTATTACTTCTTTTCCATAATCTGGTAATTCTTTTTTAGCGGCTTCATATTCGTCGTTTTCATATTTCAAACAACACATTAAGCGGCCACATAATCCCGAAATTTTGACAGGATTTAAAGATAACCCTTGATCTTTAGCCATTTTGATTGAAACTGGCATAAAATCTCCTAGAAATGTTGAGCAACACAGTTGTCTGCCACAAGGGCCAATGCCACCTAATATTTTCGCTTCATCTCGGACACCAATTTGACGTAACTCAATTCGCGTCCGGAAAATAGCCGCTAAGTCTTTGACTAATTCACGAAAATCAATTCGCCCATCTGCCGTAAAGTAAAAAATCATTTTGCTACGATCGAAGGTATATTCTACTCGCACTAATTTCATTTTTAAGTCATGAGCTCGAATTTTTTCATTGGCAATGCTTTTGGCAGCTTCTGCATCAGCCAAATTTTTTTGTTCTTTTTCTAAATCATTGGCTGTTGCTTTATTTAAAATGGGTTTTAGGTCCTCTGGTAAATCGTCTGAATCGACTGTTTTTTTAGGAATAGCAACAGTAGCTAATTGTTTTGACTGTTGAGATTCAACGAGTACTTTCTCATTATAAATATACTCAGATTTTCCAGGAGCAAAATAATAGATATGACCGGCTTCACGGAAGCGAACTCCTACTACTTCTACCATTTTATTCCTCCTAATCTAGTTCAAGTGAACGTCGCTTCAATCGGTTAAGGAACTTGTGAAACAACTAAGTTCCTACTATATTATGAAACTGAATGCCACTTGGCACTTTTTTCCTTTATGATTTAGGGTGAATCATTTGGATAACTAATTGTTCACAAACATTTTGCCAACTAACATTGGCAGTCCATTTTTGGCGTGCTTTCAAAATTAGCGCCAACCGTTCCGCCTGCTCTTCCGTTACTTTTTTGGCTTGCTGTGTCGCAACACTTTCTTCCAATAATTGACGGTAATAAACCATGAGCAAGTCAAAGCTAAGCGCTTGTTGTTCTTTTTCCTTAAATACTTTGACCATTTTCTTCTGAACGTAGATAAATGCCTGTAAATCATTACTTTTTAGATAATTAAACCATTGCAAAATGATTTCCCTAGCTTCATTAAACCATTCATCTTGAGAGATTTCAACTGCTTTCTCAAAACTATTTGTCAGCTCAGCTAAAAGGGTTGCAGTCTTTTCACCAATCCCCTGTTTGATTAAGCGATCAATTAATGTTTTTTTGACTAATGGTTGAAAATGTAAGGTTTGGCATCGTGATTGAATCGTTGGTAAAATTCGAGAAAGCGAAGTGGTTTCTAAAATAGCTAAAATTTGTCCTTCTGGTTCTTCTAAAAATTTTAAGAGACTATTGGCTGCGCCGGTACTCATTTTATCTGCTTCTTGAATTAAGAAAACTTTTTTAGCAGTCTCGACCCCACTTTTAGAAAACTCCGCTTTTAATTCACGGATTTGGTTCACTTTGATGGTTTGCCCATCTGGCGCAATTCTTAAAACATCTGGATGTTCATTTTCATTAATCCGCACACAATTATGGCATTCGTTACAAGGCTGTTGATTTACTAAATTCGTACAAAAGACATGTTTCGCCATCCATAAGCCAAATTCTTGTTTTCCAGTTCCTGTATCTCCTTCAAAAAGATAAGCATGGGCAAGACGACCATGCTCAAAACTTTTTTGGAGTTGCTTGTACAGCAAAGGTTGCATTTGCTGTAGCTGTTGTGCTTCATTCATCTTAATATTGATGGAATCCTTCAACTGGTAAGACGAAGCAAGTAGCGCCGCCTACTTCAACTTCCACAGGATAAGGAATTTGGCCATCCATTGTGATATCTAAAGTCACAGGTGTTGAAACATATTGTTTTCTTGATTGACATGTTTCTTTAATTAAAGCTAATGTTTCGTCGACACGTTCATCATCAATCCCAATAATAAATGTGCTGTTTCCCGCTTTTAAGAATCCACCTGTTGAGGATAATTTTGTAGCACGAATATTGGCATCAATAAATTCGTTGGCTAATCGGTTACTATCTTTGTCTTGTACAATGGCTAAAATAATCTTCATGGTCTACACCTTCCTATAATTAAAAGTTTTCTGGATAACGTCCAATAATCGCCTGATACGTTGCTTCTACTACAAGTTCTAAACTCATCCGTGCATCAATCTTTTTGATCCGTTGTGGATTTTCTTCTGCTAATTTCAAATATTCATGACGAACACGTTGATGAAATTCTAATCCTTCTGAATCTAAGCGATCAATTTGCTGTGTTCGATTTTCTTGAATCCGCCGTAAGCCAGTATCTGAGTCAACGTCTAAATAAATTGTAAAATCTGGTGAGACACCTTCTGTCGCAAACGCATTAATTGAAGCAATGGGGGCAATCCCAATTCTACGCCCAGCGCCTTGGTAGGCTAATGAGCTGTCAACAAAACGATCACATAGGACTAAATGACCCGCTTCCAAAGCTGGCAAGATTTTTTCCACTAAATGTTGACGACGAGCAGCTGCGTAAAGTAAAGCTTCTGTTCGCTCATCCATTCTGTCATTTCTTGGATCTAAAATAACTGTTCGAATCTTTTCGGCAATCGGTATGCCGCCTGGTTCTCTTGTGGTGACAATTTTTCGTTTTGACTCTTTAGCTAATCTTTCAGAAACTTCCTTCAAAACACTGGTTTTGCCAGCGCCATCTGGACCTTCAAATGTGATAAAAATACCCTGCACGTGCGAAAACTCCAATCAATTTTTACTTGTATCTATTATACTTCATCTTGCTCTATCAGTCTAATTGAAATCCTTATGTCCTATTTAAAGTGATGCATCCGCTGAAAAAAAGAAACTGAAAAAGAAGTACGGAAAAGCTTGAACTGCGACATTTTCTCACAGAAACGACCTACTTCGATTTCAACTTCTTTTTCCAACGATGTTTCTTTTAAATTTCTCGACGTCCTTCGACTGCTTTTAGCAAGGTTATTTCGTCTGCATATTCAATATCGCTGCCGACAGACAAGCCGTGTGCCAAACGAGTAACGGTGATTCCAGCTGGTTTAATGAGCCGTGATAAATACATCGCCGTCGCTTCTCCTTCAGTGGTAGCGTTGGTTGCTATAATGACCTCTTTCACTTCATCATCGTGCAATCGTTTGATCAAAGAGGCAATATTAATATCTTCTGGTCCTGTTCCTTCCATCGGTGAAAGCACCCCGTGGAGTACGTGATACAAACCTTGATATTCACGCATTTTTTCCATTGCCATAACGTCTTTTGGTTCTTCCACTACTAAAATAATACTACGGTCACGATTTTTATCTTGGCAAATTTCACAAGGATCTTCTTCAGTAATATTTCCGCAAATACTACAGAAATGGAGATCTCTCTTGACACTAATTAGCGCTTTTGCAAAAGCATTAGCATCTTCTTCTTTCATATCAATTGTATAAAAAGCAAGCCGTGTCGCTGTTTTTTGACCAATTCCTGGTAATTTCATATAACTTTCAATCAATTTTGCAATCGGTTCTGGATAATTCATGAGGCTTCTACAGTCCTTTCTTAGCAAGGCGTTTCTGTTATTACTAAACGAGTTATAACAGATTTTGCGTCACTGAATATCTTATCACGCCCTGTCAAAAAAGCAACTGACAATTACTGCGTTCTAATGCAAAAACAAGTCGTTAGTTACGAGCACTAAACGACTTGTTTTTGCATTAACCAATCCAGGTTTCGTGTGTATAGGCCATTTCCCAAAAAGCGTATTCCATCTCACTGCTGATAACAAAAGCGGTGATCATAGCTGCTTGTTCTTGTGGTGAACTTTCTTCATATAATTGGTCTAACAGTTGGCGTTCCTCTTGGACGTGTTGGTACGCTTCCTCCCCAGCATAGGTTTCAATCCAACGTTGGTACAGTGGCTCTGGTGAGTGTTGTTTGACTAACTGTGCACCAATTTCTTGATAGAGCCAAGAACAAGGCAACATACTTGCTGCGGCCGTCTTAGGCGTTCCTTCAATAAGTTGGCGATACATATGAGAAACATAGTGATAAGCGGTTGGTGCAATCGGTGTCGCTGCAACTTCTTCTTCCGTAATTGCTAGTTCTTCAAAAAAAGTTTCACGAATAGCTAATTCGCCCAACGCGAGATTTTCCGCATTTGTTAAGAGTAATTTTTTCAATCGAGGTTGTTGCGTTTGTGCCGCAATCAAGCGATAAAGTTGACTAAAGTGTTTTAAATAGTAATGATCTTGAATTAAATAGTAGCGAAAAATCGTTGGACTCAAGGTTCCTTCATGTAACTCTGTGATAAAAGGATGCTGAAAACTTCCTTGCCAAGAAGCTTGCGCTTGATCTTTGGCTTGTTCTGTAAATGTCATAGGTTTCTCCTTTACGTTAGAAAAATAAACAAATTGGTAAAAATGATGATCAAAATAGCAAGCCCCAGACTGACTTTTGCTGACACAAAATGCTCTTTTCGACTTCTGGTGGCTCCTTCTTCATAGCCATGGGCAGACATTGCTTCAGTATATTTATCTCGCCAAGAAACAGCAACGAGCAGTGTTTTAACATAAAGCATCGGCGACCAAAAATGAAACGTTTTGCCACGGAGTAGGCTTGCTTCTTTTAAATCATTAATTTCTCTTTTCACTTCCGGTAAGGCGTGAACCACCACTAAAATTCCATAAACAAAGTTCGGTGCTAGCCCCTTTTGTTCCAATAACAACAATAATTCTTCAAAATCAACGCCTACAGCAAAAGCTAGTCCTAAACCGGCAAAGGCATACGTTCGACTAAACAAAAGCCAGGCTTGTTGACTACTCGTACCATGCAAATAAATAGACCAAAACGTCCCGATTGCTGGTAAAAGTGGCAAGAAAAATAACCAAAACAGTAAGCGGGATTTTCGCTGGCCTATTAAAAAAATGACACAACCCATAAAAACCGCCAAATTTGCCAAAATTGACTGAGAAAAAGATAATTCAAAGGTCAAAATAAGAATCAAAGAAGCATAAATTGCTGCATTTGTTTGCTTTATTTGCATGTGGTTCCCTCCTGCCAGATAATCAGTTGTTGCTGCAGCAATTCTATTCGGTAATTGCTCACGCCAGAGAGAGGTTCTAGCCGATGCGTGACGATTAGAAAATCTTGTTGCGCACTTTTTTCTTTGATCCATTCAACAAAATAATTGCATGCTCGCTCATCTAATCCAGCAAAAGGTTCATCTAAAAGTAAACAGTCCAAATCTAAGCTCAGCAAACTAATTAATTGCACCATCTTTTTTTGCCCTTCACTTAGTTGAAAAACACTGTACTCTAGTTTTTCTTTTAAACCTAAAAAAGTTAAGGCTTCCTCTTGTTTTCTTCTTTTTTCTGCTGTCATGTTCTGACCAAACAAAAGCTCTTCTCGTAAAGTCAACGTGACAAACTGACGATTGGCTTGTTGCACCGCTAATGTCATGTGTTGATACAATTTTTTTGAAGCCCGCAAGCGGCGGCCTGCCAAGAACATTTTTCCTTGATATTTTTGTCTCTGAACGATGGCTTTTAATAAGGTGGATTTTCCCGCCCCATTTGGCCCCGTCAACGTGGTAATTCCTTTAAACAAAAGCGCTTCTTTTTCTTCAAGTAGCACTCGTTTTCCCTGAGACAAACGAAAATTTTTCAATTGGAGCATTGGTTGTTTTACCACAGAAGTTGTAAGCTGAAATGTCTGTGGTTTTGTTTTGATAAACGTCAACGGTTGCTTTTCAAACTGGCCATTTTTCAACGTGACGACTTGGTCCACAACATCAGCGTAATCGCTGAAATCGTGGTCGCACACCAAAATCGTTTTGCCTGCTTGATGGAGTCTTGCTAATATTTGAATAAATTGTTTTCGAGAGGTTGGATCAATACTTGCAAAAGGTTCATCTAATAAAAGAATATCTGGGTTCATTGCTAGCAGAACTGTCAACGCCGCTTTTTGTTTTTCACCACCAGATAACGTAGCTAATTCTCGTGTGAATAAGGTTTGAGTCTGAACAAGTTGAAGCGCTGTTTGGATTTTTCGATTCATTTCTTCAGGCGAGATTCCTAAATTTTCTAAAGCAAAAATCAGTTCTCGTTCCAAGGTTTTCATTGTAAATTGTTGACTGGGATTTTGAAACAGCATGCCAATTTTTTGCGCCTTTTCACGAGTTGATAATTGTCGGCGTTCTATTCCTTCAATCAAAATTTCTCCTTGGTAATCAAGCGGAGCAAATCCGGCAATCAATCGTAAGAGCGTTGATTTTCCACTACCACTATCGCCAATTAATAAGGAAAACGTTCCTTGAGGAATTGCTAAATTTGTCTTTTCAAACAAGGGTTGTTCTCGTGAAAAGGACACAGCTTTTAATTGGATACTATTCATTTTGCCTTCACAGCTAACCCTTGCGCAGACTGATACATTCGTAAAATAACTTTCGTTAAGAAAATACCAAAGAAACAAATGGAAACGAACCGAACGCTAATTAAAGCAATGTTCATCCCCAGACCGTAATTGCCATAACCAAACTTAAAGTATTCATACACATAACTAAAAATAGTCGTCCCAATCGCACTATAAAATAACGTGAGTGTATCGTACCGTTTGTAGCGTGTCACAAAAAAGCCACTTTCACTACCTAGGCCTTGAATCACACCAGAAATTAATACACTAGGTCCGAAATACGAACCATAAAGCATTTCTGCCAAAGCGGCTAAAACTTCCGCCAAAACAGCACTTCCCGCTCGTGGAATCAGCATCGCTGCAATTGGTGCCACCATGGTCCACATTCCAAATAAAAGCTCATTGGCAAATGGACTCAGTCCTAATGGTAACAGCGCAGCATTCAATAACGCATAGAGGAACCCTGCCCCCATAAAAACACCGCCAAACAAAAAGGCTAAAAAAGCGAGTAAGACGACTTGTTGCAATGACCATTTTTTCAATAAAAAAACTCCTTTCTCTTAACAAAAAGCAAAAGGAGTGACTTAAATAAACCCTGATAAAAGAAAACACACTCATCCTAGGACAGAATGAGTGCGTGAAAAATCAAAGTAAATCGGCATTTCCCTGCGACAGTACTAACTGCATCAGGTTCAATGGGTATCATCTCAGCCATAACAGCACCCCAAATGTTTTTTATTAAAATGTACTTTTACTATAGCATAGAATAATTATAAAAACTAGTCTTGGCACTTTTTTCTTTCATCAAAAGCTGAAGAAATCAAACAATTTTGTAAGATAACTGTTAGGCAAATAAATGGTTGGTTTTTCTGGACTTTGTTATATTGTTCTTTATGAAAGAGAGGCGTTTATACTATGGGTAAAACATTAACTGGCTTTCATTTGAAAGTCATTGGGGTTATTTCAATGGTCTTTGACCATCTATTGCAATTTTTTAGTTTTTTAGGCGTGCCTGGTTGGTTCGGATGGATTGGACGAATTGCTGCACCTATTTTCTTATTTGAAAGTTCTGAAGGCTTCATTCACACAAGCAATCGGCGAAAATACATGTTCCGGTTACTGTTAGGCTTCTGGATTATGGGGATTCTGAACGGCATTTTAAATGCGTATTTTTCAACAGGTGGCTTAATTATCAATAATATTTTTGGGACGTTATTTTTAGGTACGGTCTACATGCAGTCTATGGACTATTTTAAACAAAAACAAATTGGTAAAGGACTTCTTTGGTTTATTGTGCCTTTATTAATCAGTGCTCTACCTCTCGTTGTTTTTAGTTCTCCAGACATATTAAGCAACCCTGCTATCTTAATTGGTTTCCAAATTTTCAATCTGATTGTGCCATCACTAATGATGACAGAAGGTGGGTTTTTATTTGTTCTCTTGGCTGTGGCTTTTTATTTATTCCATGGCAAAAAGTGGTTACAAATTTCAGCACTTGGCGTTGTTGCGTTGATTTCAGCAGCCAGCTATAATTTCCAAGAACTATTCGGGGTGAACCACCAATGGATGATGATTTTAGCAGCGATCCCAATTGTTCTTTATAATGGTGAAAAAGGCCGTGGCATGCGGAATTTCTTTTATATTTTCTATCCAGCTCACATTGCTATTTTTGCAATTATTAGTTTCTTCATGCAACGTTAATTATTTTCTGCTTGACGATTGCCTAAAAAGTGTTTACAATGCAACATGTAAACAAATCGTACAGATAACACGCAAATTGCGTGTCGAGAGAGAGGCGGTTTCTATTCTTATAGAAACTGCTTCTATTTTTTTACGAAAAAATGAAAACTATAGAGGTGATTAAATGGAACAAAAAAACGTACGATTATTCCCTGCCGTTTTAGCGACAGGAATTATGTCTTTTGCTGGCGTATTAATTGAAACAGCAATGAATGTAACCTTTCCGACATTAACAAAGGAATTTGGTGTTTCCACCGGTACCGTGCAGTGGGTGACAACGATTTATTTATTAGTTATTTCTATCATGGTGCCCTTATCCAATTATTTATTAAAAACCTATTCGCTAAGACGCTTATTTATCGTTGCGAATCTTTTCTTTTTGATTGGTTTAGCGATTGATGTCTATTCGCCATCTTTCAGTATCTTGTTATTAGGCCGACTCTTCCAAGGGGCTAGCACTGGGATTGCTTTGCCACTGATGTTTCATATTATTTTGAACTTTACCCCGCTGGAAAAACGGGGAACGATGATGGGGGTAGGCACATTGACCACTTCAATTGCTCCAGCCATTGGTCCAACGTATGGTGGAATCTTAACATCTTCCCTGTCTTGGCACGCCATCTTTTTATTCTTAATTCCTATTTTACTACTTTCTTTGTTTATGGGATTATCGGCTATTCCAGAAATACCTGTTAAAAAAACCACCACTCTTGATTTGGTTAGTTTAATTGGTATTGCCCTGTTATTTAGTGGTTTGTTGATGTTTTTAAGTAAAATTGGCACATTGTTTGGCTGGCTTTCACTTCTGGCAGCCATTATTGGCTTTGTTATTTTTTATAAACGAGCAACGACGGCTGAACAGCCACTAGTTCGTTTGACAATTTTAAAAAATCCCGCCTTTGTTTTATTTTTATGTGGCTTTTTAGTTTGTCAATTCTTATTGTTAGGTATTTCCTTTGTCTTACCAAACTTTGTTCAAATCGTCCTTGGAAAAAATGCGTTTGTAGCTGGGCTAGTCATGCTGCCAGGTGCTACAGTCGGGGCCATTTTGGCACCACTTTCTGGACGAGTGTTGGATCAATACGGCGCTAAAAAACCTATATTATTTGGCTTAAGTTTGGCGACAATCGGTTGGCTAGCTTTAACAATTTTACTAGAGATGCCTGTTTTATTAGGATTCGTCGCTGGACATGTTACCTATATGATTGGTCTAGGTTTTGCATACAGTAATATGATGACGACTGGTATGAGCTTGTTAGAGGAGAAAGATTTTGGCGACGGCAATACGTTATTTAATACACTTCAACAATTTTCTGGCGCTATTGCGACGGCCATCGTAGCGACGATTATTAATATCGCTCAAGACCACGCAGATAATTTTGCTCAGGGGACAACGATGGGCTCCCTCATTTCTCTGATTTTCTTGTTAACCTTATTAGTAATTGTTTTAATTGCTTGCTGGAATTATTTCCGCAAAAAAGCTTAAAAAAAAGCAGCTGGTCAGTTCCATAGTGACCAGCTGCTTTTTTTAGTTTTCTAAAGATAGTTGTTTTTTTATGCTTCTTGCTTCCGAATATAAAGTACGAACAAGACAGCAATTAGCACGATAAAACCACCAAAAATCGGTGTATATGTTACTGATAAATGATCTGTGACCACCCCACCTGTCATTGAGCCAACGGTAATCCCAATATTAAAGGCTGCAATATTAAAAGCTGAGGCCAAAGTGATATCTTCTGGAACATACTTTTCCGCTAATTCTACAACATATAGTTGTAAACCAGGTACATTCATAAAGGCAAATAGACCCAACATCAAACTTGCTAATAAGCCTAGAAGACTGTTATCCATTAAAACAGTAATAAATAAAAAGACTAAGGACAGAATTAATAAGCTAAACATTTTTACTAACGAATCTAAGGGTTTTTTATTTGCCCAGTGACCACCTACTGTATTGCCAATTGCGACCATTACGCCATAAATAACTAAAATAATCACTACTGCGTTGGCTGAAAAGCCTAAATTTTCCAATAACGGTGACAAGTACGTATATGCAGCAAACGTTCCACCATAACCAAAAGCAGTAATTAGAAAAGAGAAAACGAGGGGTTTGTTCGTAAAAATCCGCGTGATTCCTTTTAAGTCAACCTTCCCTGGTATCGGTAAATTTTTGGGAACTAAAAAATAACTAGCAATCAGTCCCACCAAGCCAATACTGGCTATAAAAAGAAAGGACATATGCCAAGCTGTTTGTTGCCCAATAAACGTCCCTAAAGGTACACCAGTCACTGTTGCAACCGTTAAGCCCGTAAACATAATAGCAATGGCGCTGGCACGACGTGATGGCGGCACAACATCTGCGGCGATGACAGTCGAAACAGACATGAAAATGCCATGCGCCAATGCAGAAAGTATCCGCCCTACCAATAAAATAATAAACGTTGGCGCAAACGCAGCAATTAAATTCCCACTAATGAAAAGAAGCATAATCCCCAGCATTAATGAGCGACGATTCCATTTTCCTGTCAAAATTGTTAATAACGGCGCCCCAATCGTCACACCTAAAGCGTATAAAGAAACAGTCAAACCTGCTTGGGAAAGACTAATATGAAAACTTTTAACAATCATTGGTAATAAACCCACACTAATAAATTCTGTTGAACCGATTGCGAAAGCATTGATAGCTAATGCAAAGAGCGTTAAATTTGGTGAAATTTTCTTTTCCATTCTCTTCCTCCTAAAAAACATTTGAATTTCAACAAAAATTACTATATACTAAGATTGAAATTTTGATAAGTACCTACTTTTTTGTATCATAGGTACCTTTTAGTAACTTTTGTTTATTATCAATCTATTAAGGAGGAATGTTTTTTGGAAACTCGTACATATGCGATTGGTGTCGAAGCAACGATGGATGTTATTGGCGGCAAATGGAAACCAATTATTCTGTGTAATTTACGGCACGGCGCCATGCGCCCTAGCGATTTAAAACGCGGTATTACTGGCATTAGTCAAAAAATGCTGACACAACAATTACGGGAACTCGAAGAAGACAACATTATCGAGCGAAAAGTTTACAACCAAGTTCCACCAAAAGTCGAATATTATTTAAGCGATTATGGTCAAAGCCTCTCTGCTGTCTTAGATAACTTATGTAATTGGGGAGAATCCCACGTGGCTCATTTGCAAGAACAAGGCCAAGAAATTTATTTAAAATGTGAAGATTAGTGAACAAAACGTTTATAAACTATATTAAGAGGGAACTTTAAGCTATTTAAAGCCTGGGGAAAAATCTAAAATGATTTTTCCCCAGGCTCTTCTTATGCTTTAATAACTTGAATATCTTGCGTTAATTGGGCCCAATGATTAGTAGGTCCGTGGCCATGTCCAACAGAAATTGCTTGGCTAATGGCCCCTTGTATAAACTGTTTGCCAATCACAATCGCCGCTTCTAACGGCGTACCTTTTGCTAACTCGGCTGCGATACACGCTGAAAAAGTATCTCCTGTTCCATGAGTATTTTTTGTTACAACTCGCGGTGCACTTAGCCAAAAGCTCGAACCGTCTTCCATTAACACATAATCAGCCGCTTGTTGATTTGTGCTATGTCCGCCTTTCATAATAATATTTTTTGTGCCCAATTGCTGTAATTTTTTTGCTGCGGTCTGCATTTCTTGTTCTGTCTTGATGGTCGTCTCTAGTAAAACTTCCGCTTCTGGTAAATTAGGTGTCACGACCGTTGCTAATGGCAACAGCTGCTCTTTAATCGTTTGAACTGCCTCGGCTTCTAACAAATGATGTCCACCTTTAGCCACCATTACAGGATCGACAATCAACGGACCAAAATCAACTTTCTGCAAATTGCGAACAACAGCTTCGACACGCTCACTATCTGCTAACATCCCCGTTTTCGCTGCCCCAATTTTAAAATCAGCCGCCAGTGATTGAAATTGTGCATCAATAAATGAACTAGGAATCGGTAAGCTATCTTGCACGCCATACGTATTTTGTGCCGTCAATGCAATGACAATATTTAAGCCAAATGCCTGCCGTGCTTGAAATGTTTTTAAATCTGCTTGCATGCCAGCTCCCCCACCAGAATCAGAACCAGCAATCGTGACTACTTGTGGGGTCAAATTATATTCGGTCATTTTCTCGCCTCCAACATTCGCTCCGTTACACGCATCAACCCTTGGACTTTCTCGGTTATCTGTTCAGCCAGCATAATTTCACTGACCAGTGAAACACCAGCCACTCCCGTTCCCATAAGTTGTTCTATATTTTCTTCTTTGATCCCACCAATCGCCACAACAGGAATCGTGACTGCTGCAGCAATTTCAGAAAGTGTCTGCAAAGAAGTTAACGGACTGTCCTTAGTCGTTGTGGGGAAAATTGCGCCCACGCCTAAATAATCGGCGCCCTCGTTTTCCGCTTCAACTCCTCGTGCCACCGTTTTGGCTGAAACACCTACGATTTTTGTGGACCCAACCAGTTTTCGCACAAGAGCAACCGGTAATTCATCATCCCCTATATGCACGCCTGCCGCATCCACTGCCAAGCAAATATCGACACGATCATTAATAATCAACGGAATCTGATACGCATCTGTTACCGCTTTAACTTTCACTGCTAATTCGTAAAAGCGCCGTGTTGACACTTCCTTTTCGCGCAATTGGACCAAAGTCACTCCACTGCGACAAGCAGTTTCAATTCGGTTTAAAAATTCAGTATCACTAAAATCATACCGGCCTGTCACCAAATAAACTTTCAATTGCTCTCTCATAGCACTCGTCCTTTCACCGCCTCAAACCAATCCTTCTCCTTCATTAAAAGAGATAACTGATTTAACGTATTTTGGCGAAAATCGGCCAGCCCTTGGCTCTTAGTCTTGGCTTTTTCTCCGCAAAGATTAAAATAGCTCACTGCGGCTACTGCCGCAGTCATTGGCGCGTTGCCTTCACCTAATAAAGCGGCAACTAATGCGCCGACTAAATCGCCCGTGCCAGTGAAACAATCCAACTCAGGAACGCCATTTTGTAAGACAATCACTTGCTCTTGGCTAACCAAAACATCTTGAATCCCTGTTGCTAAAAATACCGTCTGGGGAAACTTTTGTGTTTGTTGACGTAAAGCTTGAATCAGCTCCTCAATTGCTTCTTCACTTTGATCCAAAGGGCTGCCATCTACTCCTCGACCATGACTCACCAACTGGCAAAAAGTCCGCATTTCTGAAAGATTCCCTTTCACAACGGTTGGCTGATTGTGCACCAGCTTTTCCCCGACTTCATTTCGAATATCACTGGCGCCATAACCGACTAAATCGACTACGGTCGGTTTATTCACTTGCCGAGCATAATCACTAGCTGCTAACAAGCTTTGCTCTCGTTCTTGTGATAAATGGCCTAAATTCAAAACCAAGGCACTGGTTTGCTGAAACAACTGCGGAAATTCCCGGGGATCATCTGCCATAATGGGTTTAGCATCAATATAAAGTAATGCATTCGCCATAGACTCACACGTAATTTCATTCGTAATGCACTGAATTAATGGTGCCGTTGTCAGTGGAAAAATCGTTTCAAACTTAACGCTTGTTTTCATAAAAGTACCCTCCCAAAAATAATTCCTGTGTTTGTTTAAATACCCGAGTTTCTTTCAGTTTTACTAAGACAAGCCAAGCAATCACTGAACCAATCAGTGTGGCACCAATAAATCGTGGTGTATAAATGAACCAATAAAAATTCTGCTTACTGCCAGTAAACCAAACCATTACAGGATAGGACAATAACGAGCCAATGATGCCTGTCCCAAAAATTTCTCCTAGCATCGACCAGCCTAATTTTTGTCCCCATTGATAAAATAAACCAGCAAAAAATGCGCCAAAGACGGCACCTGTTAACGCTAATGGCGGAATACCTAAGAACGTCATACGGATTAAGCCGCAGACAAGTGCCATGAGCGTTCCATAAAGAGGACCTAATAAAACTCCGGCAATAATGTTCATGACACTGGACATAGGGGCCATTCCCTCAATTCGCATTAACGGCGATAATACGACGTCCATCGCAATCATTAAAGCTAGTAACGTAACTCTGTGGATTCGATTTTTTTCCACGTAAAAAAACTCCTTTCTGCGAGAAGCAAAAGGAGGCGCGACTGAAAAAGACAGAAAAACCCAACCACAAATAAACGTAGTTGGGTGCAATAATCGGTCAAAATTTCAAGACATTTCCCTGCGCCAGTCCTAACTGTTTCAGGTTCCATGGGTATAATCTCAGCTAATAGCACCCCAAATGTTTCTCTTCAATTGGCTTTAGTATAGCATAGTTTTTTGGAAGCGACTACTAAAATTGTCAAAGAGTTTTCCCACAAAAACAGAAAAAACGTCATGCCCAAAAAGTTCGATTTTTTGGGCATGACGTTTTTCATACTTTCGTTTGTCTTATTTTTTAGAATCCTGGCATTCCTTTGGTGTATTTACCTAAAGTTGCTTCGGTTTCTTTTTCAATTTTTACTAACGCATCGTTGACAGCCATAATGACTAAATCTTGTAGCATATCAACGTCTTCAGGATCAACCACGTCTTCTTTAATGGTCAAATCTTTCATTGTGCGATCACCAGTAAATGTCGCTGTCACAAGTTGATTGGTTGCTTCACCGATAAATTCTTTTTCATTTAGCGCTTCTTGCGCTTTGGCCATTTCTTTTTGCATTTTTTGTACTTGTTTCATCATGCCTTGCATGTTGCCCATTCCTCGCATCATAATTCCTCTACTCCTTCGTATTAATCATCTAGCACTTCGACAAGCTCTTCACCAAACATAGCGATTGCTTCATCTACAACTGGATTTTCTTGTGAATGTTCATTTGTTACAGGCGGTTCGTCCGCTAGACGAGCCATTTCATTTTCAGGTTCAGAATGATTCAAACTGCCCTGATTTTGGTTAATAAAACTTTGTCTTAGTTTTGGCCAGCTTTCTCTAGTAATGCAGACCATCTCTGGTGTATAGTCCATCAAACGGCTTAAATTATTATTGAAAGCTAACTGCATCTCTTCATCGTCTGTTGCACGAGCACAAACAATCTCATAGTCAAATGCCACCACGATCCCCTTAGGACTCGCTGCGACAGGTTCACTAGCTTTGAGCATCGCTCGTTGAGTCACAGATAATGTTTGCAGTAAGTCTTCCCAGACATTTTTCACATTCATTAAATGTGTTCTTGTCGCTTCATTTAAGACTTGATATACCCGTTCTGTGGGTACACGGAACGAACTTTTTAGCGCTTGTGGTCGTGCTTGTTGACGTGGCACATCTGCTTCTTTGGCGGCTACACCGTGTTTCTTTAATTCAGCCAGTTCTTTCTTCAGTTGCCCGATTTGATTTTGTAAATCGGCTAATTCTGGATTTTCCTCTGCACTACCACCTTGATTAGTTGTTTCTGGCGTGTTGTGTTTATTGGGTTGCACCGTTTTAGCTAATTTGACAGTGGCTACTTCCAAATAGATATTCGCATTGTTGGTAAAGCGGATCTCATTTTGTGTGTCACTTAAAATTTGAATTAGTTGGTAGATTTTTTCAGCAGGTGTTTGTGTAGCTAGTTCCTTAAATGCTTCTGTCAAAGTTCCTGCTTTTTCTGCTAATAACTTCGGTGCTTGCTGATACATCAGCAAATCTCGACAATATAATAACAAATCTTCTAAGAAACGACGCGCTTCTTTGCCTTCGCCTAAAATACTTTCCAAGCCTTCTAATGCTCGTTCAACATCACCGGCGACACAACACTGAATATAATGATCCATCATTTCATAGGTTAGGCTGCCTGTCACTTGCATTGCATCTTCCAGTGTTACTTTTTCATCACTAAAGGAAATCGTTTGATCCAAGATACTCAAGGCATCTCGCATCCCACCTTCCGCAGCACGACCAATCACATATAGGGCTTGTTCCTCATAATCGAGAGCCATTTCCTGCATGATATGGGCCATATGATCGACGATATCTTGCGTACTAATTCGCTTAAAATCAAAGCGTTGCGTCCGTGAGATAATCGTTAACGGAATCTTGTGTGGTTCAGTCGTTGCTAAGATAAAAATAACATTTTGTGGCGGTTCTTCCAAGGTTTTTAAAAGTGCATTGAACGCGCCTGTTGATAGCATATGAACTTCATCAATAATATAAACTTTGTACTCGGCTTGTGTCGGTGCATACTTTGCTTTATCACGAATATCACGGATTTCTTCCACGCCATTATTACTCGCCGCATCAATTTCAATGACATCATTTAAACGACCTTCCGTAATGGCTACACAGGTTTCACAAACATTACAAGGTTCACCATCTTGACTATGTTTACAGTTAATCGCTTTAGCGAAAATTTTTGCGGCACTGGTTTTACCTGTACCACGAGGGCCAGTAAATAAATAGGCATGAGATGTTTTCTTTTGCACTATCGCATTTTTCAGTGTCTGAGTAATTGCTTTTTGTCCTACTACGTCATCGAAACGTTGTGAACGCCAGACCCGATAAAGTGCTTGATAAGCCATTTTTTACCCTCCCTTATTTTTCATTCTTATCTATTATACGTGATTTTTAGTCATTCGGCATCTTTTTTCTTTTAATGAATCACTGGCGCAACCATTGCTAAAAAAGCCGCTTTTCCTTCACTTGTTTCTGCAAACGCACTGGCTTCTTTTAATCGCTGTTGATACGCTGAAGCGACAGTTTCAAGTGCCTGCGTTTTCTGGTTGTTCCAAGTCGTTAAACCTTGGACTTCTGCTAACGTTAACGAAAGCTTTGCTTGAGGTCGACTAAAAATTAAGTCCATGACATATAAAAGTTCTTTTCGTCGGGCAACGATTTGTATCTCATCCGTTGGCAGTTGCAGCATTTGCCATTGCTCAAAAATATCATTTGCGGCTTGGGCAACTTCTGACGCATTCGGTCCCTCTAAGCGAAACGTCGCAACTGGCCAATTCACCATTCCTGCGTTGATTAAAGGATAGTTAGCTAACTCAACATATTCTGAAATGCTCGCTTCGGCTAATGGAAATTGTTGCAAACCCGTTTGATAATAGACATGCTCATTTTGTTCAAAGTCAGCATCAATCCCAGCAAAATAATGAGGAAAGACCTCAACAATTTTCAACAATTGCTGAAAAGTCTTAATTGAACGTTTCGCTGCCTGATGTTTTTCAAACGCAATCACACCTTGTTGCTGATATTGTGCCTGTTTTACAAAGGAAAACCCCCAGCTTTCGCCATCTAAGTTCATCCGAATCACTCGATGGTTCGTAGTCGCAGGAAATTGCTGACTTCCCTGGTAGCCTTCTGTTGCCATGCACCATTCACAGCGGGGATAGCTTTGTGCAGAGGGCGTTGCTTTTGACGCCTCACTGTGGACCTTATTTGCTAAAAAATCACCATAGACTGTTGAAAAAACAACAGGTTCTTCCTGTTCAATGACCGTACCGTTTTTTTGACAAAGTTGGTAAAAATACTCGGTAGCCTCTTGTGGTTCTTTAGCATAATGTTGTGCAAAAAAAGCATTAACCACAGAAGGTGGCGGTGTCAACAAATCCATCAATTGCACCATGAACTGTTCTTTTTGTTGCTCTGTTTTTACAAGTTGGTTGGCACTCGCAATTTGACACAATTGTTCCGTCAAATCAGCGGCGGGTGTTGCCACAGGCCGTATGTCTACTTCGCCTAATTCTTGTTCACCAATCATTGATAATAAACGGTTCTGAAGATATAAGCGATCCAATTCCATCCAACCACCTGTTTGAATAGCAAGTGTGGTAAAATCGGCAATCATTTGACTCGTGGTCATCGATTCATTCCTCCTATTACTTTTCTTGATATCCATGTGGATGAGCTTGGTGCCATTGCCAAGCGGTGGCGATAATATCCTTGACCTCAGTTACTTCTGGTTGCCAGCCTAAAACTCGTTTGGCTTTTTCACTAGAAGCAATTAACGTACTAGGATCCCCTGCTCGGCGTGGGGCGATTGTCGCAGGAATTTCTTGACCTGTCACTTCGCGAGCAGCATCTAACATTTCTTTAACAGAATAGCCGTTGTTGCTACCCAGGTTAAAGACGTCACTTTCGCCGCCATTTTTCAAGTATTCTAAAGCCAAAATATGTGCTGCAATCAAGTCTTCAATGTAAACATAATCTCGAATGCACGTGCCATCTGGTGTATCATAATCATCCCCAAAAATACTTAGCTCTGCTCGTTGGCCCAATGCCACTTGTAAAATAATTGGCACAATATGCGTTTCTGGCGTGTGATCCTCACCAATTGAGGCATCTTTTTTTGCTCCTGCAACATTAAAATAACGCAAAGCAACATATTTCATTTCATAAGCGTTGTCGCACCATTTCATGATTTTTTCCATCATTAATTTACTTTCCCCATACGGGTTTTTAGGATTCGTTGGGGTTTCTTCTGTAATAGGCATTGCTTTTGGTTCGCCATAAGTGGCCGCTGTGGAAGAAAAAACAATGTGTTTCACTCCGAATTCTTGCATGACTTCCAAGGCAATTTGAGTGCCGTGAACATTGTTATTGAAATACATTAACGGTTTCTCCACGGATTCTCCTACTAAAGAATTGGCCGCAAAGTGCAACACCCCTTCAATTGATTCCTTTTCAAAGACACTACGTAAAAAAGCTTTATCACGAATATCGCCTTCATAGAAAGTCGCTTGTTCATGAACTGCTGAACGATGCCCCGTTAATAAATTATCAACAACCACAACGGCATATCCTTTTGAAATTAATTGATCGACGGCATGTGAGCCAATGTAGCCTGCGCCACCTAATACTAAAATAGACATAAATACGCTCCCTTTTCTCTCTAATTTCTTTTTCTATTGTACCATTAAATAAGGTTTACTTCTGAATTATTTCATTTTGTAAACAGGATTTAATTTGGCCATTTCTCCTTATTCATTTTTCCTATAAAAATACAGAAAAGACTTGGTAAATTTTAACAAATCTCTAAATTAGTCGTAGAGTTTATGAAAAATCATTGTAACTATTGGATTTTTTTGCTTTTTTCCGTCATAATAGAAACAAATACAATTTGAAAGAAGGAATGAACGATGAAAAAATTTGTATCAGGTATGTTAGTCGGTACTGCTATCACAGTTGCTGCTTTAGCCGGTGTGGCTACAACTATTAAAAAAACAGTCATTGATCCAATTGAAGAAAAAGAAGATATGATTGAAGAAAACCGTAAAAAAGCGATGCGTAAACGTATTGCACGTTAAAAAATAGCTGTGACGTTGAGATAAAAAATCTAACGCCAAGAAATCAACAGGAGCGCTTCTGGCTCGGTTGATTCTCTTAAGCATAACAAGTGGTCATCCATCAAAGCGATGGATGACCACTTGTTATGCTTTCTTTTTTACCAAAGGAGCTGACTATTTTTCTTAACTATTAAAAATAGTAGCAGCAATCCGATCCATATCGCGCATATTCCAAGGATCCACACCAGGACGAGCTGCAGCGGCTGTTAACCAATGAATACCTTCTGTTGGAATACCACAACTAAAAAGGCCTGTCGCCACCTGTCCATCTTTTGTGATGACTTGATTCGTGGCAGGCACAATCAAGAGTGCGCCTGTTTTGACTATTTGACCATCGGCTAATGCCAGTTGATGGAGCGTAGCTAGCTTATCGGCTAACAACTGCCTCGTTAAAGGATTCAAACTTTTTTCATTATTAACTTTGGGAATGCGCGCTTCAATTAAAAAGTGACTATTATACCGATTTTCCGGAAACAAATTAGCATAAGTAATAAATTGACCCGCTTTCATTTCGACACGCATTTCTGGCCCCAGAATCGTGACTAACCCCAGTTCAACTAACGCCTGTAGCTCTTCTGTTCTTTCAACAGAAGGTCCCACTGACAAAAAGGTATTCAACGGGGTAAACCAATGCCACAACCACTTTTGACTCTCGTCATTCGTTAATAACCCTTCATCCAAAACAAAGCGAATCTGATCTCTTAAATCTTTTAAACTGTCTAAAGCAGTGGTCAAAGGACCGCTAAGATTGCCTTTCTCTGCTTCTTGAATATCCCATTTTAAATACTCTAGTAAAAACGAACGAAAACTTTCATGGGTGGTTTTCTTTGTTTCAGGATGTTCTAATGCTTGCCAATCAAACCAATCTTGTTTTTCAAAGTGGGCTAGGCTTTCCGGCGCTCCCTTGGTTTGAATAAACAGCTGTTGAAAGGCCTCTTTAGAAAGATGCGGATATTTTTCTTCGATTAAGCAGGTGTAATACACATATTCCACTTCTTTTTTTAAATACCCAAAAAACTCTGTGCCTGTAACCTGTCCTTTTTTACGACATTCAGCTAAATACGTTTCGGTTAAAAAAACAGGTTGATAGGTTTCCCCGTAGCCTTTTTGATTAATCCCTCGAGGATGAGAAGGAAAACCGCGACCAGAACCAGCAATAATAATAGGTTCTCTTCCAGAAGGTTCATAACGTAAGCGGCCATTTTGACGAGAAAAAACACCCCCACGACCAATCGTCAAGGCAGATAAATAGTCAAAAAATGCCAAACCTAAGCCTTTTAACACAACGGGTTGTTTTGCGGGTATATTGGCAAGTGCCAATAAAGCATCCGCCGCATTTTTAGGGGAAGAATAAAACAAACGATGCTCCTTGGCGTAGTCCGCAAGCTCTTGTTCAACAGTCGTTAATTCATTTTCTTGGTGACCCATGGCTAAAATTACTTTGTCTGCCGTAAACTCAATGGATTGGGTGTACACATAATAGTTATCCTCTCCTACCCGTACAGCAGTTACTGGCTCTTTAAAAAACGTCAGCGATGTTTGTTCGTTACATCGCGTGGCTAAATACGTATAAAACCATTTTTGGTACATGCCATAAAAAGCCCTCGAGCAGTGATCATTCGGTCCAAGGCGATGACATTCTTTCAACAACTCAAGATAATTATAGGGTTGTTGCTGTTGAATGTACTGCGCAGCTTCTGTTTGGGTCCATTCATAGAGAGTGGGTCCCTTGACAATTGGTCCTTCGCCACTAAAAGATTCATCTGTAAATAAAGTGACTTGACTAATCACGGTGTTCATTAATAAATAATTAGGTTGCTCTGCTCGCCAAATTTTCCCACCTGGACCGTATGGATCAAACAACGTGAGCTGAACATTTATTTCCGTTTTACGAGCCCATTCAATGACTCGTTCTGCAGCTGATAAGCCTCTGGGTCCAGCACCTACAATTGCAATTTTCATCCAATCACCTACTCTATTTTTCTAATAATTCTTTTAAGACAACCGCTTGATTATGCACTGTATCTTTCGCCCCATAGACCAGCGTGACTACTGGCTGATTTTTTACAATCGTCTGTAACTGCTTAAACGCTGTGGCAGTTGGCTCATGTTTCAATTCTTCTTGGTATTTTTGTTTAAACTCAGGATATTTATTTGCTTCATGATTAAACCATTTCCGTAGCTCTGTACTTGGGGCCACTTCTTTGAGCCATTCATCTAACTTTTCAGATTCCTTAGATTTTCCTCGTGGCCAAACACGGTCAACTAAAACACGGTAGCCATCTTGCTCTGTCGGTGCTTCATATGCTCGCTTGATTTGAATCATCTGCCTTCACCTCTTCTCTTTATTGTAGCTCAAAAAGTGAGGACTGACAAAAAGCAACATCTCTATTAAGCTTTCCTATACAAAAAGAGTTGGTCTCAATGAAGACCAACTCTTTTTGTTATTAACTATTTCTCTTTTTCACTTTCCCAGTCCAGCCATCATAGCCGCCTTTTAAAATATAAATATCAGTATAGCCATTTTTGCGTAATAAATTAGCTGCTCGGATACTTAAAGCTTTCTTCTGATCATAAAGATAAACAGGTTGGTCCTTACGAAGAGAACCAATTGTTGTTTTTAACATGCTGTATGGCATGCTGCGCGCCCCTAAAATATGTCCAGCATCAAATGTATCTTTCTCGCGAACGTCAATCACTTGTGCTTTACGCATTGTTTCTTTAAATTCTTCTTCCGTCAGCATTTTTGCTGAACGTTTCACCATAATTTTCAAATATAATTCATTGAATACCATCGCTAGTACAATAACTAGCAAAATGCCATTGATTACCCATAAAATACTCATTCTAAAAAGCCCTCTCTATTTCTCTTTTGAAAATTGTAACGCTAGTGAAGCGGCACCAATGACGCCGGCCTCATTACCTAGCTCTGCTAATTTGATTTTTGTACTATTTCGAACTTGCGGGAAGGTAAATTCTTGGAAATATTTTTCGACACGACTACGTAAAAATTCTCCTGCTGCAGAAACACCTCCACCGATAACCACGCTATCTGGATTTAACGTGTTGCCTAAGTTTCCTGTGGCTAAGCCTAAATAGAAGCAAACACGATCCACAACCATTAAAGCAAAATGATCGCCTTTTTCGGCAAATTCAAAAACGTCTTTACTCGAAACATCTTGTCCATCATCAATCGCTTGTTTCAGTTCAGAATCACCTGCAAACTCTTCTGATAAATGACGTGCAACACGAACGACACCAGTGGCACTAGAAACAGTTTCTAAACAGCCACGTTTCCCACAGGTACAGTCAAAGCCGTTAGGATCAACCGTCACATGCCCAACTTCACCAGCACAGCCAGCAACACCGTGGAGTAACTCTCCTGCTGCAACAATGCCTCCGCCGACACCTGTTCCTAAAGTAATAAAAATCACGTCGGGATTGTTTTCCCCCGCGCCCTTCCAACGCTCACCTAAAGCGGCAACATTGGCGTCATTATCTAAGGCAAACGGAATTCCTAAAGCAGATTCGATTTGTTCTTTGACAGGCTGTACAGTCGTCCAGTTTAAATTATAGGCACCTACAACAGTTCCTTTTTCAATGTCGACACTTCCTGGTGTTCCCATACCAATTCCCACAAAATCTTCTTTTTTCATATTATAAAGATCTATACGGTGACGAATACTTTCAATAATTGATGGCACAATATGCTTGCCATCTTCTAAAATATTCGTTTCAATACTCCATTTTTGTTGAACAACGCCATCGGTTGTTAAAATAGCAAATTTGATGGTCGTTCCACCTAAATCAATCCCAATAATCTTCTTATCCATTTAGTCGATTCCTTTCTGCTTCCCTCTAGATTCTTCTATTCGATGCTCTCTTTGCAAAATATGCCGGGCCTGTAAATACGTATCTCGGTCTACCAATTGACCTTCATACAATTTTTTTAATTCAATCATCATTAACTCAATATCATAAATCCGTGCACCGACATAAATATACATCCCAAACTGTTTAAAAAGTTGTTGTACATCATATAACGTTTCCATACGAAAACACTTCCTTATTATACAGGTAAACCGTATTTTTTAAAACCCAATAACAGACAAATTACGACAAGAAAAATAAAAATTAACGTGGCCATAATTCGCTCGTGCTTATTAAATGCTTCTTCACGATTTGGAACAGCAAAAGCCGTCGCTACTAATAGTCCACCAATTAGACCGCCAACATGACCCATCATATCTACAGAGCTACTAAACAAGTTAAATAACAAATTAATCACAATAAACATTGAATAGCGTTGCACCATATACATAATCGCTGGATTGTCTCTAAAATGGCGTCCTAAAATAACAAATGCGCCGAACAAACCAAAAAGCGCTGTACTAGCACCCGCTGAGACACTGTTGGGTGTCCCAAAGGCAAAACTGGCGATATTTCCAGCAACCCCACTCAATAAATAGATTCCCAAATAGCGCCAATGCCCATAAATTGCCTCAACCTGTGCGCCGATATAATAAAGAGTAACCATATTCAAAATAATATGCATAAACCCAATATGAAGAAACATTGGCGTGATAAACCGCCAGTATTCATGATTTTGAGCTACCAGTGGACGAACCATTGCCCCCCAATTAACTAAGTTTAAAATATTTTCTGATCCTCCAGTTAATTCCAATCCAAGGAAAACAATGATTGAAATACCCAAAAGGGCATACGTAATGAACGGCTGATTTTTTAGCCGTTTCAATTTCATTTCTGTTTGATAATTCATTCCATTCCTCCTATTGTATAAATAATTGTTCGATTGGCTGATCAAACGCTTCTGGTTGCCATTGTTCATGGAGTTGTTCACTAAAAACTAAACTACATGAATGGCCCGAAAAATGTTCCAAATAACGATCATAAAAACCACCGCCGAAGCCTATTCGATAGCCAGCACGATTGAAAACAATCCCTGGCACAATCAATAAATCAATCGCTGTAGCTGTTATTTCTGCCGCTGTTAACGGAGGTTCTTCCACGCCAAATGCACTGGTGTCATAAACCGTCTCTGGAAAGACTTGATAAAAGTGCATTTTGCCTCCTTTAAATGTTCGCGGCACCGCCACTTGCTTGCCCTCTTGCATGGCCCGTTCGAAAATTGGCTGTGTTGATAATTCTAGCGGTAACGACCGAATCATTCCGATTGTTTGTGCTTGTTGCCATTGCTGACTAGCAAACAACTGTTCATAGAGACTTGATTCTTTATGTTGTTTAATTTCTGGATGTTGTTTTAGCCATTCCAGGGCAGTTAAGCCCACTTTTCTCAACTTGTTTTTCTCCATGTACACCTTCAACCCCTTTTCTGTTAAGTTTATAGAAAGTGTTCTTAAAAAACAAGCTGATTCCCCTTTTCTCTTTGAAAAATCCCGTTATTTTTCTAACGTTTTTGACGCTTCTTTAAAAAAGTCAACAACCAAATCCATTGTTTCTCCTTTCACTAAATGCCGCTCACCGATTTCCGTTATAAATTGCGTATTTCTCGCATACGTTTTCCCAGACACTAATTGTTCAAAATCAGCCATGTCTTCATAGGGAATTTTTTCATCTTCCGTTCCATGCCAAAACAGCATCGGTCGTTCTTGCAGTCTTTCTGGCGTTTGTGATAAATCGTATTGATGCACCCAACTTAGCAACAGCGGCAAGTCTTTAGGTACAAAAATAGCAAATTCTTTCGCCCGTTGAATCACTCGCTGAATATAGCGCACCGGATAGGGTGTTCCCATTAAGCAAGCAGCAGCTTGAATCTCAGGATGTTGAGTCATAAGAGCGCTAGTAGTAATACCGCCCATGGATACACCACCCACGCCAATCCAATTTTCTTTAATCAACCCTAATTTATGAAAATGATGGGTAATTACTGGAAATTCAATCAAATTATATTGAATGCTACTCCAAAATGTAATCGAAGGAATCGTGGAAATAGGTCCTGTTTTTCTTTCTCCATGGTTCATGGCATCTGGTAAAATGACCCGAAACCCCTCGTGTGCTAATTTTCTTGCTTGTGTTAAAGATAATTCTTTAGCTGATTGCCAACCATGATAGTAAACAATTAAAGGTAATGCTTCGTTTTTTTGCTCTTCTGTTGTCACTTCTAATGCTGGAATTTTTGCTATGTAGCGATGTCTAATACTGATTTTCATTCATGATTCCTCCATTATAAAATATCTTCTCTTATTTTACCGTTTTTTGATAAAACCTGCTCTTTATATGATTTATCAAAAAAATCACAAAATATGCGAATTCGCATTTTCCTATTTTATTACTTTCCGTTATAATCATTTTATTAAATACAAAGGGGTGTTTTTATGGTTAAAATTGAGGAAAAAGGCAAAGTAACATTTGGACAAGCTTTTAAAGATTATTTTCGTGGATATGTTGATTTTAAAGGTCGGACCACACGTGCTGGTTATTGGTGGATGACATTGGTATTAAGCATTTTAGCACTTATTTTTTATATTGCCATTGTCGGCAAAGCCGTGTCAGCAATTTTAGCAGCTGAATATTTTGAAACCTATGATTTTGGGAACTTATTACCGTTGATGCTTTTTGCACTTGTTTTATGGTTAGCTTTATTATTACCAACGTGGGCAATGTGTGTCCGTCGGTATCGTGATGCTGGGATGACAGGTTGGGGCGTGCTTGTTTTATATCTACTTTCTATTGCCTGTAGCTATACACAAGTTTTCTCTGTTATGTCAACACTGAAATATGATGTTCAAACAGATACTGTGATAACAGGTGGCAGTCCCGTCTTCTTATTTTTCACTCTTGTGATTAGTCTGTTTTTCTTCTTACTAACAGTCTTACCGACAGATAAACTAACAACAACTAGCCAAAATAGCGTCTTACGCTTCTTCTTCCGTTACAAAGAAGTGAAGTAAGGAAAAGTTTTAAGCCTTTCTTTTAAAAGAAGGGCTTTTTTCTTATTTTAAAATCTTTATGATAAAATAAGAGCTAGTCTAGCTAAAAAAATGGAAGGAGAAAATATGGCTACTTTTAAACGGATTCTGAATCTAGAAAATTATATTTTTACTTTTTTTATTTTATTTGTCTTTTACGGCGCAATTAACTCTCCCTATTCTCTGGTAAAAATTCTTTGGGAAAAGCCTAAGCACTTGCTTGTTTTACTTCCTCTATTAATTATTCTATTGTTGATTATTTATAAAAACAAAAAATTTCTTTACACTAAGATTCAAGCGCTCTGGCACTTAATAAAAACCCATGATCGTATGGTTATTATTGGTAGTTTGATCAGTTTATTTTTACTACAACTTTTACTCCTGACGCAGATTACTGTGCCGATTGGCTGGGATGTTTTTGACAACTTTCATAGTATTACCACTGAAAATAAGGATTATTCAAAAATCGTACTTTCTTTAAACCCCAATAACGAATTTTTCTTTTTCATGATGTATTACCTGAATAAATTTTTGCGTTTCATTGATGTAACAGAGAGCTGGAGCAATACTTGGTTTAGTTGGCAAGTGGTTAATTGCTTGTTTATTAATAGCAGTTTATTTCTCTTTTATCATGCCTCTAAACGTGTCTTTAATCCATTAACGGCCTTCGTTGCTTATAGTTTATTTTTTCTTTCTTTCGGATTGTCTCCATGGTTACTAACGCCTTATACAGATACGGCCGTCTTATTGTTCATCAACCTAGTTTTTTTTGCATATAGCCTTTTTGACCAAGTTTCCCATCCCTTCATAAAATATTGTTTATTACTGTTTATTGGAATTGGCCTAGCTTGGTGTTTTTTAATGAAACCTTCGTCTATTATCTTTTTTATTGCATTTAGTTGTATCAAAGTGCTGCAACTTCTTTTAGTAAATCGGAACAAACAGTCTATCGTAAAATTAACCGTGGTTGCTCTCTTTTTACTGACTGGTTTCGCCAGCGCATATTATAGTTTTCAATTTTTTGTGGAAAAACAAACGATTACGGAAATCGATAAAGAACAAGCCAAACCTTGGACACTTTTTGTAATGATGGGTTTGACTGGAACTGGCGGTTACAATGATGCAGATACACAAGCAGTAAATCAGTTGCCTACACAAAAAGCCAAAAAAGCTTATACCATAAAAACGATTCAAGACCGTTTAAAAAATAAAGGATTCTTCGGTTATCTCCGTTTTCTGGCTCAAAAAAATCGTCATAATACTGCCAATGGTGATTTTGACTGGGGTTGGGATGGCGGTGATTTAATCCCAGAAACACCTTCTAAAAATCGTTGGCAAGAACACTTGCGGTCACTGTATTATCCGCAAAATCCCAAAAGTAACTATCTACGAATTTATATGCATTTTTTCTATTTACTCACATTACTAGGTCTATTGTTCAGTATCCCTCTAAAAGATTCAAAAAATAACTACGCGATTTTAAAATTAGCTTTCATTGGAGCTATTCTGTATTTATTGCTCTTTGAAGGCGGCCGCTCTCGCTATCTAATCCAGTTTATGCCGTTTTGGTACTTGTTATCAGCGAGTGGTTGGCTGGGGTTGAGAGAGATTCGAAGATACAAAAAAACAGTAAAATAGAAAAGAGGATTGAGTTAAAAATGAAAAAAAGTTTACTGGGGTTGATTGTTTTTTTATCCTTACTGACCCTTACTTCTTGCAGAAATAAAGTGACCACAAAAGAGCTAATGGCAAACGAGTGGGCCGTAAACTCCAACGTTGATGAAGTAGTAATGATTGTATCATTCAGCGAAGATACCGCTACTTTCAAAATCAATACAGATGAACACACATCAACTGCAAAAAATGATTTGGAAAAAGCAGGCGAAGAATTAGGTAAACAAATTGCAAATAAAATAGAATACAAAGTCAAATACCATCTAAAAAACAATCAAATTCGTTGGAAAAATGAAGGAAAAGAAGTAGCTTACAAGATAAAAAAAGAAAAGCAAAATCTACTTTTCACTCCTACTAAGATAAACAATTCTGATAACCAAACAAAACTAGTTTTGAAACCTTACACAAAGAAAAGTATTGATTCTTCCACTCAAAAAGATAAAACGGAAGAAACCAGCTCTAATTATCAAAACGTCTCATCTGAAACAAACCAATCTACCTCTTCATCTACTACTAAAGAACCGCTACCACAAGTTAGCTTAGCTGATTTTATAGGCGGTTGGGGTATTCCTCAAAGTGATAACTTATTTTTTATAAATGCTGACGGAACACTCACTAGCATAACTCAATCGAATGTTCCTCTTCAAAATGTAAGTTTTTCTGTGGATGAGAATGGTAATCAAATAATGACGTTTCTTTTGAATAATACGCCCCGAACAGTAACGAAAAATAATGATGGTACTTTAACTGTTAATGGACAAATATACACTTATCTAGGTAATATTACGTTGGAACAATTAATTGAAAGAAATAATCAAACTCAACAAGTTTTTGAACAATCTGAACAGCAACCACCACAAAACTCTGATTCTCGTGAACAAATACAAAATTCTAAATCAGACCAACCTATATACGATACGGTACGAAGTGGTGAAGGTGGGCGACAGTTAGCCGAAAGAAATGGTTTAACCTTAGAAGAATTATTAGCATTAAATCCAGGCATTGAAACTTCTGTTTTTTATCCTGGTCAGTCATTACGAATTAAATAGAAATTTAGGTATACTAATAGATAATAGTCTATGAAAGTAGAACTGGACCATCTACCATTTACTTTGGGATACCAGTTGATGGCAATAGGTTTGACGAAGTGGAACTAGACCTTGTACCGACTGGCTCAGCAAAAATTGCGACATTTGATATAGCAGTTGGGCATTGATTAACAGCATGCATATAGTTTGATAATATGGAATATAAACAAAAATGTCTAAGGAGCCTAACATTCTTTCAAGAAAGAATGTTAGGCTCCTTTTATTCAGACAATTTCAGCCACTCTTTGCGATTGCAATAGGACATAGTTTTTACAAAGACAAAATGATAAAGCAAACCGTAAGCTAGCCCCAACATATTTAACAAAATTCTTAAGTAAAGACTTGTTTCTAACCCAAATATCATAGAAGCTGCCATGATAGCACCAACACAATTAAAAATCGTTTTACTTTTATAAGATGTGCATAAGCCTAAACAAAGTCCTCCTAAAATACCAAGTAGGTTCGTTGGTATATAAAATAACAAGATAGCCGATACTAGAGAACCAATAACGACCCCTATTATTCGTTCTTTGGCTCGTTCAGACAATTTAAACGTATCATACCCAGAAAATAATGACGAACTAGCAAATGTTGCCCACATAAAGCGGTCAATCTGAAGGTGCGTTCCTATAAAAAGTAATAAGCTAATGCCTAAAGCGTAATAACCAAACCAAATATTTCTTTGATTAAAAAAACCATTTTCTTTAACCATCTGTATAAAAGTAATCTCCTGATCCAACTTTTTATGTTTCACATGATAAACAAAAGCTAAAAGTAGATAAGCAAACACTAATACAAAGAAAGTTTGTTCTAATTGCTGAAACGATTGATAGTGAACCGTGCCAACTAAATATAAGTAGGAGAACGTATACAAGCCAGGATTACCCATTTTAGGGTTTTTACCAGTTAAGAAAAACAATGCCAGCAAGCAGATAAAATGAAGACCCCATTGTAAAAATGATACAGAAATCAGTGAAATTAGTGGACTAACACCTAGAATTGTTAACACGATTCCTAAACTAAGCAAGGCCTGTTTTTCCCTGTAGCCATATGAGACGAAACGGATACTCAACAGCAAACAAAATAATACAATTGAAAAAGGCGCTACAGCTTTTCCAAAGAAAAAAGTAATCGTCGACACCCATAAAATCGCAAACGAAACTAATAAGATATCCCTTATTAACAAGGCGCGCCAAAAATATCTCCGCTGTTTTTTAGTGTCCGCTTGATGAATTTTTTGTTTTAAAATAAATGGATCTAACTGCAATAATTGATAAAAAGTCACCTAAAATCATCTCCTAAAAATCGACTCTTCTCAATTCATTATTCCAACTTTTCCTTCTATGAAATCATAAGAAAAGTAGTTGTGACGAACATTTTACTACAACTTTTTTTCTGAATCAATACATGCTTTATTTCTTATTCCAATACCTTTCCCGATACGATTTGCTTACTTCATAAAAAATAAGCCTAGAAAAAATCAAAACGATTAATTCTAGGCTCAAAATTAAATAACTGTTGAACAAAAGCTAGCGCTTTTTTACATAAACTTTTCCAACAGATCCATTTCTTTTTCTAATTCTTTTTCATCATACTTGTCATACTTACCAGCTTCGTGTGCAATTTTTTTAATCTCATGAATGGCTTTTTTTTCAACAATCCATTTCTTCATACTATGTTTTTTTGTATCCTCATCTAGCGAGCTCAACTCTTCTAAACTTGCATCCAATTTGTTCAAAACGTCGGCAATTTTTGCTAATGCTTGCGCTTCTTTTTCTTCATAGTTTGACATAATAGACACCTCTTCTTAAGTATTTTTCTACTTTAAGTGTACGTCTCTGTCGTTTTATTTGCAACTAATAACTCAACTGCTTCTCGGTACGGAGGATAAGGGATTCGAACCCTTGCACGATGTTACTCGCCTAACGGTTTTCGAGACCGTCCCCTTCAGCCAAACTTGGGTAATCCTCCCTCTACATTCCATCTACAAATGAACATGTAATGAATCAATAGATAAAAAGCCTAGACCCTTACACAACAAGGATTCTAGGCTCTGTCTAACTAAATTATTTAGTTTCACGGTGTAAAGTAACTTTTCTTTCACGTGGGCAATATTTTTGTTTTTCTAAACGATCAGGATTGTTACGTTTATTTTTATTTGTTAAGTAGTTACGTTCTTTACAAGAAGTACACTCTAAAGTAATGTTTACGCGCATGTTTTCCCCTCCTACTAATAATTGATCTTTCCAAGAGATTTCTTAGACTTGAATATCATACCATTTTTTTTGTCATTTGACTACCCTTTTGGGCAAATTTGTAAAGTAGTTCTACTTTACAAATTTTATTTTTTGTACATTTCCATATACGCTTCTAAAACTTCTTTGGCAATCGTTTGATTTGGTTTGGAAGATTCATCATTTAAGTGTGGTAAAACAACGCTAATTGCAATTTCAGGATTTTCGTACGGCGCATAAGCCACCAAGTTACTATTAACCGTTGTATGGTTTACTCCATTAGCATCTGTTGCTTGCGTTTCGGCGGTCCCTGTTTTAGCAGCAATCGAAAACTTGTCTGATTTTAAACCACGTGCAGTTGTAAAAGGACTAGTTCCATTTACTACATTATAGAAACCTTGTTGAAGAATTCCTATCTGGTCTTCAGAAATATTCACCTTATTCAAAACTTTTGGTTCAATTTCTTTTAAAATTTTTCCTAAAGCTCCATTTTCATCATTGCCATAGATTCCTTCTACCACATGGGGTTGCACGCGGATACCATTATTTGCGACAGTGGAAACGTACTGTGCTAATTGTAACGCGCTATAGGTATCATATTGTCCAAAAGATAGGTCAAGAAGATTACCGCCTTGTGGCGCAGAAGACGAATCCTTAAAGTCCTTGTTTTGAATTCCTGTTGTTTCTCCTGGTATATCAATTCCAGTTTTCGTTCCCATACCATATTCTGCAAAAGCTTTTCTTAATTCTTTAAAGACAGTGTCATCTCCTACTTCATAAGGGAAAATCATATTGGGATAATAATTCACACCCATCATTTTAAAGACTAATTTCATCATATAGGCATTCGAAGAATATTCTAACGCTTGCTCCGCAGTTAATTGCATGGTTGTTCCGCCAGAAGCATTCCACCAAGAAGCTTTTGGATTACTACCTGCTAGTAAAATAGCTTCATCTGTTAAAACGTCATTGCCTTTAATGACGCCTGTTTCATAACCAGCTGTTAAAGTACCTGCTTTCACAACTGATCCAGGAACTTCAGAATTCAAAATAGGTGCTAAAGGATTAGGTGTGACTTCCCCAGTTGCTAAATCATGATGAAATCCGGACATCGCTAAAATAGCACCTGTTTGAGGGTTCATAGCAACGACATATGCATTTTCTGAGTATGGTCCAATGGTTTTGACTATTTGTGAATAGTTTCGTTGTAAAATTTCATCAACTTTGTTTTGGAAATTTGAATCAATCGTTAATTTTAAGTTGGAACCTTTTTCCCCTTTGGAAATTGGGGTTTGTGAAACAATCTTTCCGTTATTGTCTAAAACGACTTCTGATTTTGCTTTTTTACCTTGTAGAACGTCTTCATATTGTTTTTCTAAATAGCTAGTTCCAACACGGTCATTTCGTGCATAGCCTTTTTTCAAATATTCATCGACTTCTTCGGCTGGCAATCCTTGTTTTTCAGTTGAAACGGTGCCCAACAGGCTACGTAATGCGCCACTTTGAGAATAATCACGCGTCCAATCAGTCCCTGTTGAAACACCAGATATTTCCGCTGTGTGTTCACCAATTGTCGCAATTTCACCTTCTGTTACCCCTTCATTCTTGATGAAGACCGTGTTCATTTGTGACGCGGCATTCATTCGTTTAAAAATCGTCACTGCTTGTAAGGTTCGGTCATCAAACGCAATTTCTTCAGGGGTGACTTTTTCAACGGCTTTGGCATATAATGTGCCTTCGTCCGTAATTTTGTTGCCTTTTTCATCTTCTTTATCTTGATCGGTTAAACGGGCTTGGGCTGCTTTTAAATTTTCAGGATTCGCTAACCAATAATCTTTTTTATCACGGTCCGTTAAGTTTGGATCAACTGGAACGTTAATAAGTTCGTTGACTTTATTCGCAATCGGTAAAATATCTTTTCCTTCAATATTTTTTCCTCGTGTGTATGTGATTGCTAAATTAGCTTTGTTAGAAACCAAGACTTTTCCTTGTGAATCATAAATTTGTCCTCGAGGGGATGGTGTCGTGATTTGTAGTGAAGAATTGGCAGTGATTTTTTTGTTAAACTCTTCTCCTTCTACAATCTGTAAATACCCTAAACGAACAATTAATGAAACAAATAAAGTGAATATCACAAAAAATAATAAGTTCAATCGAAAAGGAATATGTGGCTTTCTACCTCGTTGACTCTTTGCTGCGGCATCTGTTTTTTTTATTTTATCTATAAATGAGTTTTTCTTCATACCTCTAGTCCCTTCACTAAAAAGTTTCGCATTCTCATTGTAACAAAAAATAGTCAAAAAATCAGGATTATTCCCAGCTCTAAGGAAATATTTAATTATTTTGTTTTTGAAAAAAGTCAAAAGGACTTCTGAATTCAGAAGTCCTTTTGACTTTTTCCCTTTTTTTAACGGCTGTAATTGTGAACTTCAGCAGCCATGCTGTCAATGAAAATTGATAAATCTTCGACAGACGTTTCTTTGCTTCCATAACGACGGACGTTCACCGTTGCATCTTCCATTTCTTTGTCCCCGACCACTAATTGATAAGGTACTTTTTGTGTTTGAGAGGCCCGAATTTTGTAGCCCATTTTTTCGTTACGATCATCGACTTCAACACGTAATCCTTGTGCTTGTAAACGTTCTTTGATTTCATAAGCATACTCAGAATGCGCTTCTACAGAAACTGGGATAATAGTTGCTTGAATTGGTGCTAACCAAGTAGGGAAAGCGCCTTTGTAAACTTCTGTTAAGTAAGCCACAAATCGTTCCATTGTTGAGACAATACCACGGTGGATAACAACTGGGCGATGTGTATTTTCACCATCTTCGCCAACATAAGTTAAGTCAAAACGTTCTGGTAATAAGAAGTCTAATTGGATGGTTGATAATGTTTCTTCCATTCCTAAAGCTGTTTTTACTTGAACATCTAACTTCGGACCGTAAAAGGCAGCTTCGCCTTCTGCTTCAAAGTAATCTAATTCTAATTCATCCATGGCAGCTTTTAACATCGCTTGCGCTTTTTCCCACATCGCATCATCATCAAAATATTTGTCTGTATTATTTGGATCACGATAGCTTAAGCGGAAACGATAATCCGTAATGTTAAAGTCAGCATAGACTGCCACCATTAACTCCAAAGTACGTTTAAATTCGTCTTTAATTTGGTCAGGACGAACAAAAGTATGTCCATCGTTTAAAGTCATTTCACGAACACGTTGTAACCCTGATAATGCGCCAGATTTTTCATAGCGGTGCATCATCCCTAATTCAGCGATTCGAATTGGTAATTCGCGGTAACTATGAATGTCATTTTTATAAACCATCATATGGTGTGGACAGTTCATTGGACGTAATACCAGCATTTCGCCATCGCCCATATCCATTGGTGGGAACATATCTTCATGGTAATGATCCCAGTGACCAGATGTTTTGTATAATTCCACATCTGCCATAATTGGTGTATACACATGTTGGTAACCTAAGCTAATTTCTTTGTCCACAATATAACGTTCAATTGTACGACGAATGGTTGCGCCTTTTGGTAACCAGAAAGGTAACCCTGAACCAACTTCTTGTGAAACCATAAATAAATCTAATTCTTTTCCTAATTTACGGTGGTCACGTTCTTTGGCTTCCTCGCGCATTTTGATAAATTCTTTTAAATCTTTTTTATCGAAAAAGGCAGTGCCGTAAATCCGTTGCATCATATGATTGTCAGAGTTTCCGCGCCAATAAGCACCAGCTACTGAAAGTAATTTAAAGACTTGAATCCGTCCTGTTGAAGGGACGTGAACACCACGACATAAATCAACAAAATCGCCTTGATCATAGACAGTGATGATTTCATCTTCTGGTAAATCTGTAATTAATTCAACTTTGTAAGGATCATCAGCAAATAATTCTAACGCTTCTGCACGTGAGATTTCTTTACGAACGATTGGGTTATTTTCCTTCACAATTTTCATCATTTCGGCTTCAATTGCAGGTAAATCTTCCGCTGTCACAGGGGATTCCCCATTATCTGTATCATAGTAGAACCCAGAATCAATCGCAGGACCTACGCCAAATTTAATGTTAGGGAAAAGACGACGTAAGGCATTAGCCATTAAATGAGCTGACGAATGACGTAAAATTCCTAAAGCATCTTCATGATCAGGCGTCACGATTTCAAGCGAACCATCTTCTACGATAGGACGATCTAAATCGATTAAAACACCATTGAATTTACCAGCTAAAGCTTTTTTGGCTAAACTGTTGCTAATACTTTTAGCAACATCAAATGTTGTAACCCCAGAATCAAACGGTTTGACAGCGCCATCTGGAAAAGTAATGTGAATAGACATAATAAAATTCTCTCCTTTTAATTTTTTTGATTTGAAGCGTTTCATTGTGTTCCTGTTTTTCACAATGAAACGAAACAGCCACCTGTTCCCCTTGTTAAAAAACAAAAAGTCCTAGTATTCTAACGAATACTAGGACGAAAATATCGTGGTTCCACCTAATTTTGAACACAAATAATCTGTGTTCCTCTAGCGTGTTAACGGTGCGACCGCCTTTGTTTCAACAAAGGTTTCGAAAGTGGTCATCCCTTGTGCCAATCTGGAAAATTTTCAGCCAAGATTTTCCTCTCTAATAGATCGCGGGCAAGTTCAGTTGTCTTTCTCATCAATCATTTATGCACTTATTTAACCACTTATTTTCAGAAAAAGCAAGTGATTCAACAGAAATTCTCTGAAAACTTATTTTTTCCATTCGCCGCCTTGTGCATAGCGGTCTTTTTTCAATTCATTGACAATCACATGGATATTCTCTTTTGGTGCACCAGCATTTTTTGACACAGCTTCTGTAATATCTTTGACCATATTAGTTAACTGTTCTTCTGTGCGGCCTTCAATTAATTCTACATGTACAAATGGCATCTTCGTTCCCCCAATTTAAATTGCTTGTTCTGTTTGTATCATAGAGCGGGTTATGACGCTTGTCAATAAAAAATAGCCTATGTTCAGTAAAAGCTAAGATAGCTTTATTGATAAACAATTAATTATTATTTTCTGCTAAGTATTCTTCTAACGTTAGACTCGCTTTTTGAATCTCTAGTGCTGCTTTTTTACCCACATATCGATAATGCCAAGGTTCATAACTAACACCCGTAATTTCCACTTTGTCTGAAGGATAACGAAGAATAAATCCATATTTATAGGCGTTCTTTGCCAACCAAGCGTAGACTTCTTCGTCAGTAGATCGCTTACTTTGCGCATTTATATCCACTGCTAAACCTACTTCATGTTCACTAGTTCTCGGCACTGCTACCCAACTTTCAGCTGTTTCAATCGCTTCTTGTTCGCTGAATCCTTGATCTTGAAAAGCCTGTACTTTTTCTGCCATAATTTCTTTTTGCTCTTCATTTGTTCGATAACTAGAAGTGACTTCAAGATAGAAGCCTTGTCTTTTGGCATCTTTAAACATCCTGTTCAAAGCTGGATAAATTCGTTTATCCACTGCCTGTTTGTTAGGTAATTTTTTTAATTGGATTTGATAATCTTCAGGAATCTGATGCGTTTGATTTACTAATAATAATTTCCATGATTGATCGCCTTCTTCAGGAGAACTCATTTTTTCCTCTTCCTCTAAACTGAGGGCTTGCTCATTTCCTATTGAAACTATTTTTTTCTCAGCAACTTGTTTAACAGCCATGCCCACAATAAAAAGCCCTAAAATAGCGACACCAATTGTAACTTTAAATTTCATTTTTATTTCTCTCCTCTTTACTTACTTAACAAAATTAGTATAGCAAGCTAGTAAAAAGGAGCCTTCTTTTTTTTCGCAAGAATTTCTAACGATTTTCTTACAAAATCGATAAAGAAATCATAAAGGTAGTTTTTTCATTTTCGCTTTCAGCTGAAAGCACCCCGCCATGCAGCTCCACAATTTTTTTAGCAACCGCTAAACCTAGTCCTGCGCCTCCTCGGTTTGTTTGACGGGCAGTATCTAATCGGAAAAATTGTTCAAAAATTCGGGCTAATTTTTCTGGTGGAACAGTAGGGCCATGATTTGTAAAATAAATATTTACTCGTTGATTTTCATTATCAACTTTAGTGGAAAGAGAGATGGTTGTTCCTGCATAGCTGTAGTTAATGGCATTTTGAACTAAGTTATCAAAAACTCTTTGCATTTTATCGACATCAAGATGAATAGACAAAGCCTCAGTAAAATCTGTTTCAATAGTTAACTGTTTTTGTTTCAACATAGGTAAAAATTCATAACTTACTTGATTTAACATACGATCCAAGCGAACACTCGTCGGTTCTAATTCAATATTCGAGAGATTAAATCGAGCTATTTCAAAAAATTCATTAATCAACTCTTCTAAATGCTCTGCTTTTTCTAATGAAATAGCTAAATATTTTTCTCGTAATTGCGTCGAAATTTCCAGTTCATCATGAAGAAGTGTTAAATAACCAATGACTGATGTTAAAGGCGTTTTTAAATCATGTGCTAAATAAACAATCAAATCATTCTTTCTTTGCTCAGCTTCCTTCGCTTGTTGCTGGCGTAAGTTAACTTCTTGACGGATTTGATTCAACTCTTTGTCAAACTCCATTAAATTTGCTGACAAGGCTATCGGTTCTTCGGAATTCTGATAGAGTTTCCCTGTTGCCTCCAATACTTCTGTTAATTGATTGATGCTTTGCAACCATATCCGAAAAAGAATGATTACTGAACCACCTAGAATTACTAAGCTAATTAAATAAACGTAGTTCTCCTCAATTCCTTTGGCTAAAAGGTAGAGTGGATCTTCCATGCCCCATCTACGTAATCCAAACAAAAAATTACTAAAAAAATACAAGACTGCTGATAACGCCAATATTCCCAAACTAAAAAACAAAAACTTTGTTAGTAGTTGTTTAATCATTCGTTCTTTAAATTGCTGTTTTCCTGTTTTTTTCTTTTCAGTCAATTTTATACCCCACTCCCCAAACAGTTTTAATAAACTTTGGCTTCCTTGGTGGTTCTTTTAATTTTTCCCTTAAACGGCCAATATGTGCCATCACGGTATTTCCATTGTTTTCCAAATATTTTTCACCCCAGATTTCTTCAAACAATATCTCTGCTGGGACTACTTCTCCCTGACGTTCTGCTAAATACCAAAGAATTGAAAATTCTAATGGCGTTAAAAATATATCCTCCCCGTATAGTTTACTTGTATGATGTATTTTATTTATCACCAAACCATGAATATCTATTTCTGTTCCTTCTGTTTCTTGTTGTAGACTCGCCTGTGAATTATATTTACGAAAACGTCTTAGTTGTGTTTTAATACGTGCGACTACTTCCAATGGATTAAATGGCTTTGTAATATAATCATCAGCGCCTAAAGTTAGCCCAGTAATTTTATCAATGTCCTCAATTTTAGCGGTTAAAAGAATAATAGGGAAAAAATATTTTTCCCGTGCTTTTTTAACCATTTGAAAGCCATCAATATCTGGTAACATTACATCAAGTACCGCTAAATCGAACTGATTATTTGCCATTGATTCCAGAGCAGGTTTCCCTCGATAAAATTTTTCTACTTCATAACCGTCACTCGTTAAATATACTTCCAGCAAATCAGCTATTTCTTGTTCATCATCTACTAATAAAATTCTTTCTGCCATGGTTTTGCTCCTTGCTTGTCCATTTATAAATTATCTATTCAACTAAAACAGCACCAAAAAGACTGCTCATTTGCCCTTTTGGTGCTGTAAATAATCATTTATACTTCTTCGCCGTAATCTACAGGTTTATCAAATTCACCTGGTGCATCATCATAGATATGTCCGTAAATAATTACCGGCATTCCGTCATAGGATACGTCAAAGATTTTTGAAACTTCTGTTCCTGGCGTATTGATACAGCCATTACTACCAGCATCGGTTTTAAAGGCTTCTTTATCGCCATACTTATCCAATTTATGGTCGGAGTCATGAATCCCAATTTGTGTGACAACGCCCCCTTGACTTAATAACGGCATCCAATATTTTACTGGCACACTGTATCGAGAACCATCGAGCATTTGACCTTCTAAATTCACATCGGTTGTCCGATATAAAATTGTATGGAATCCTGGTACTGTTGCGGTTCCTTTGTTATATCTGCCAGTAATGACATCTGTGGTGACTATTTTTTTGCCATCAATGAAACAATACATTTTTTGATCTTTTAAATCAATTTCAATGTAATTATTGGCAATTTTACTATTTTCTTTGGTATCACCAACCAACGGAGCAGTGATTGCATTCGTTTGTTCTTGGCTATTCAGCGCGTTTACTAGTAGTTCTTGCGTTTTGGCCCCATCAATCGACCAGCCATAACTTCCATTGTTTTTAAAACGACGTGTCGTACCGTGAACATCTGTAAATAAAACTGGTTGATTAGCAGAACCATATGTTGTTTCTAATTGTGTCACCCAAGTAGTTAGTTTTTCTTTGTTGATTGTGCCATCATCATTCAGCACGTTTTGAATTTGTGTTTTATCAAAGGCTACTTTTTCACCATTAATATCAACTGTAATTGTTTTATTTAACTTGTTATTGAGCGTTGTCAATGTCGCCTTTAACGTTTGATCCTCTTTTGTAATTTCAGGGGCTTTATAAAAATCTTTGGCATTGTATTGATAGTTGCCTTTTCCCGCTTCAACATCCGCAATAATCTGCTGATTTAAGCGCTGTGTGTCCACTACTGTGCCTTGTTCTTCGGGAACAATTTCAAAAGTGCCATTGCCTCGACGGATACTCGCATTTTTGCTTGGTTTCCCCTCTGGAAAACTCAAAGTTGCTAATTTGGCTTCTAGTTCTTTTTTGAATGCCTCGTTTAACGGTAGCTTCACCTTGCTACTGTGTAAATGGTCTTTTAAAAATTTTTGATCCAATTGGTATTTTTTAGGAAGTTGAATTTTTTCTTCTTTTGTCCCCGTTTGAACCACAACTTCTTCGGTTTGATTAACTTGCGCTAATTTTTCTTCCGCTGCATTTACATTTAACCAGCCTACAGAAACTCCATTTACTTTTGTGGTTGGTAAAAAGTGACTTTGAAAATAAACATAGCTGCCCCCAGCAACCAGAGCTAGTCCAACCAAAGAAGTAATAATTACTTTCTTTTTATTATTTTTTCCTGATTTTTGACGACGTGTATTACGCATTTGCATTTCTTCTTTTTTCATTTGTTCATCCTTTATATCAATAATTTTAGGTTTATTTCTTAGAGACTAGGCAACAAACAACTGCGGTAATCTACAATCAAAAAAAGTTCCCTTTCTCTCGCAGATTAATTTTTTCAATTATACACTATTTTTACGTTGTTTTCAGCTTATTTTCCTTGTAAATCCTTTAATCTTAAAGAATTTGTATACTCTATGACTTTTTTTGCTTCTTGTAAATGATACGTAAACTGGGCCATTTTAGCAAAATCCTGAGCGACGACGTCAAAAAAGGCTTGTGTCTTTATTAAGCTGTTCCAACAAGCTTCTTTACTAGAAAAATCTAGCAACGATGCTAATTGATCCATCGTGTCAGGAGTGACATAATTTCTCAGATACTTAAATTGTTTCCCAACAGAAATTGGCTCCGGTTCCTGCCAAGCCGCTTGCCAAGAAAGCAAGCGCAACAGTTCCTGCTGACAATATTCATAGAGATGTGTGACAGCGTAAAATAGTTCATTCCGACAAAGCCCCTTAACTACATACGTACTAACCCACCAAAATTCATTGCAACAATCGTTAAACTGCTGCTGATTCGGAACTGTTACTGTATAATTTTTATCAGATGCTACAGGTAAAGGCGGCAAATTTTCATCTTTGTCTAACAAGATAATTGCTAAAGAATCTCTTTCATGCCAATTATCTTTTTCTGCGAGAGGACACAACGTTAAATCGATGCGTTGACCATCTTCAAATAACATTAAAAATGTTTCCCGCGTCTTCGGTTCTGTGGGAAATAAGGTCATTTCCTTGGGACGTTGCATAATTAATGGTTGTCCAAATTTTGCTATCCACGTTGCTGTTTCAAAAAACTCAGCACATGGTTCTACAATATAAACAATGTCGAAATCTTGAAAACTATCTTTTGGCGCTTTCACATTCGTACGAGAACCCACCATTCCCACGGCTCGAATGTGTTCTTCTTGTTTTGCTACATCCATAATAAGTTGAAACATTTCTTCTTCTGTACGCATTCACTCGCTCCCTCTCTTCAAAAGTTTCTATTAAAACATAGATTTTTTTATAAGTCTTTTGTTTTCTATCGCTTTTTCTATGGTACTTCGTATACACTAACATTACAAGGAGGGATGTTTCATGCATTGGTTAAAAATAACAAGTTTATCCATTGTCAGTTTTGGCTTTTGTATCCTTTTGATTTTAGGTCTACTTATTTTTACTGGCAAAAATACGCAACCCACCGATAAACCAGATGCTATTTTAATTTTAGGGGCCCGTGTTTTAGGGACGTCTAAAGAAACCGCACTGCCCAGCCGTGTTTTGCAAGCTCGGTTAGATGTGGCTATCCCCTATATTAAACAACACCCCGAGACACCCGTTATTGTTAGCGGAGGGCAAGGAGCAGATGAGCCGGCTACGGAAGCCGCGGTTATGAAACAATACTTGCTAAATAAGGGTGTTCCAGAAAAACAGATTCTCTTAGAAAATCGTGCCACACGCACCAAAGAAAATATTGTCAATTCACAAAAACTCCTTTCTTTTAAACGGCTAGTGATTGTTACTAGTGACTTTCACATGTACCGCTCGCAACTTTTAGCCAAGCGAGCAGGCATCTCAAATGTTTCAGGCATCACTGCGGCTTCTTCTTTTCCAAAAGATATCAAAAATTTTGGTCGAGAGCTGCTTTCTTTAGGCTATGCCTTACTCTTTGATTGGTAAAAGAGCGTCCTTCGCAAGACCATTTTGCGAAGGACGCTTTTATATTCTGTGGATTTGCTCACTTTTGTTCTCTTCTTCTTGTGTTTAAATTATAAAAATGATAACATATCTTTGTTAGCGCTTACAAATAATATTTATTTTATAGGAGGAGAAAGTTATGGGGCATCAATTGAGCACTCATTTTTTTAACAAGAAAACAGGGATTATTTCAACTTTTTTAAGTTTGATACTTTTAGTCGGTGGTTTACTGTTTGCACTACCTGCATTTGAAGTACAAGCAGCATCAACTGTTACACCTAAAACAGTCATGTATGTAGAAGTAAACAACCACGATTTTAACAATGTGGGAAAATATACTTTAGCTGGAACCAATCAACCTGCTTTTGATATGGGGATTATTTTTGCAGCCAATATTAATTATGATACGGTCAATAAAAAACCTTACTTATATCTAAATGAACGGGTCCAACAAACTTTAAACGAAGCTGAAACACAAATTCGTCCAGTTCAAGCACGCGGCACTAAAGTCCTATTGTCTATTTTAGGCAACCATGAAGGCGCTGGCTTTGCTAACTTCCCAACTTACGAAAGTGCGGATGCCTTTGCAGCTCAATTAGAACAAGTCGTTAATACGTATCATTTAGATGGTATTGATTTTGATGATGAGTATGCTGAATACGGAAAAAATGGAACGCCTCAACCAAATAATTCTTCGTTCATTTGGTTACTTCAAGCCTTAAGAAATCGCTTAGGCAATGATAAATTAATTACTTTTTATAATATTGGACCAGCGGCTGCGAACTCTTCTGCTAATCCTCAAATGAGTTCTTTAATTGATTATGCTTGGAACCCTTATTATAGTACCTGGAATCCGCCACAAATTGCGGGGATGCCTGCTTCTCGTTTAGGTGCTTCTGCCGTTGAAGTTGGTGTCAATCAAAATCTAGCTGCGCAATATGCTAAACGTACAAAAGCGGAGCAATATGGTATCTATCTAATGTATAACCTCCCAGGAAAAGATTCATCTGCGTATATCTCGGCGGCGACACAAGAACTTTATGGTCGAAAAACGAACTATTCACCAACTGTTCCAACACCTTAATTATTATCTCGTGTCTACAAGCGCCAACATGTAAAGAGTTAAAAGCCAGCTTACTACAAGCTGGCTTTTTGGTATCTTGAGTGAATCGTTTTACACAAAAAAAGACCCGCCCTTTGGGTAAGGACGGGAAAGGAGTTAAAAATGAAAAAGTGTTTTGTGTTGTTAAGGTTGTTTGTTGATATGCTTATATCTTACAAACTAAATGTGAAGATTTTGTGATCATTTCATTCTTATTTTGCTACTTTTATAGGAATTAAATAGATTGCCACGAGACTATCTTTAGTTGCCTCGTGCATCCGTTATTCTGACTGCTCCTTGTGGTGATACTCTGTAAAAACCGACAGTTCCTGTCCCTCCATTTGCAACCATCTGTTTCGATTGGGCTCTAAAAAAGAAGTCATTTCCATTCATACCCAAAAATCCAAGGTTCGTATCATTATTTTCTGCATCAGTCAGTGTCTTTCTAATATATGTCTCTGCTTTTTCTTGTGTATCGATGATTTTTGCCTCTTCATTTTGGTCTTGATTTTCCTCTTCAGAAGAACGATAGTAATACTCTTCCGCAGGATAATTTCCACTATCTTGAGTAATTAACAATCGTGGTTTCGTCTTATCCGATTGGTCGCCGTTAGGATTTTCAACACCAATTTTATATAATAATAACGCAGCACCAGTAGGCCCCCACCTAATACTTAAGCTTGTAATTGGTCGCGACTCATCAGTAGGTGAATCCTTCGTAATCATTCCTCCGGTATTTGTACTACCATCAGGATGAATGATCAAACTCTCTCCTTTACCATTTTTCCATGTTCCAACTAAAGTAGTAAAATCGCCAGCATTAATCGCTGTAGTATCTAAATCAGCTGTGGTTAGCTGACTGTTGTTTTCATCAGCTGCAGACTCTTCACTTTTCACTGATTCGTTAAACTCGATACTGCTACTCGCTTGTTCGTTTGTCTTATCAATTGTTTCACTCGTTTTTTCATTCGTCTCTTCAACTTTAGAGGATGCCTCCGTTGAAGCGGTTACTTTCTTTTCTTTTGGTTCCCGACAAGCAGTTAATGATAAAACCGCTAGCCCGACAAAAAACGCGAACATTCCCTTTTTCACGCCTATTCACCCCGTTCAATGATCTATCTTACTAGACTATTGTACTATTAATTCAACTGTTTAGACAAATATTTATGGAACAGACAAAAGTTGAACCTGTCATTGAATGCTTTGTGTCACATGGACCTATCAATCAACTTTCTTTTTTCTATGTATTATATGAAAAAAAGTGAGCCATCAGTCAAAATGACCGATGGCTCACTTTCTAAATCTTCAAATAAACGAACAAATGGATTATTCAGGTAAATCTACATTATGATGGACTTTTTGAACATCTTCTAAATCTTCTAAAACGTCTAACATTTTTTCAAAGTTCGCTAAATCGTCGCCTTCTAATGTTACTTCGTTTTGTGGAACCATTTCTAACTCAGTAACCGTGAATTCTTCAATGCCTTTTTCTTTTAACGCTTCTTGTGCATGGTGGAAATCTTCTGGTTCTGTGTAAACGATAATTTGACCGTCTTCTTCAACAACATCGCGAACATCAATGTCTTTTTCCATTAAGTATTCTAAAATTTCATCCGCATCGTCACCAGCAAAGCCAATGATACCTGTATTATCAAACATATAGGAAACAGCACCGCTGACACCCATGTTTCCGCCGTTTTTACCAAATGCGGCCCGCACATCTGCTGCTGTTCGGTTCACGTTGTTCGTTAAAGCATCAACAATGACCATTGAACCATTTGGCCCAAATCCTTCATAGCGTAATTCAGAATATTGTTCATCTGCTGAACCTTTTGCTTTTTCAATAGCGCGATCAATAATATGTTTTGGTACATTGTATGTTTTGGCGCGTTCGATTACAAACCGTAATTTTTGGTTTGCATGAGGATCAGGGTCTCCTGACTTCGCTGCTACGTAAATTTCAATCCCGAATTTTGCATAAACACGGCTATTGTTTGCGTCTTTGGCAGCTTTTTTCTCTTTAATATTTGCCCATTTACGGCCCATATTCTCACTTCGCTTTCTCTGATTTGTTGTTAGTATCTTATCCCTTGTTTATTATACTGGGGAAACTGATTTTTGTTAAGTATTTTTTAGGTATCTGGCGAAAATCGTAAGGGAAACCGACCAAAATTTTGTTCTTTTAAAGAAGAATCTCCCATCTGGTATAGTTGATTGGCGCGAATATCTAACGAAAGCATTGCGCGGTTTTCTTTAGATACTTTGGAAATTACCGGCAATTGAATCTGTGCTTTGGTTTCTTTTAGATAAGCTTGTCCCTTTGGCGTAAATCCTAGCACATGGAGATAACTGTTTTGCCAAACAGTTTCAACTTCTTCTTTGGTCATATTTAACAATATATAGGTTGCTAATCGTTGCAACCTTGTCCAAGTATAACGCTTCGTTTTCATACGTTCCATTAATTCGTGAAAAGAACCTGCTGCTTGGATTTGATCTTTTAGTCGATATTCAAGTCCTTCCGTCATTTGGTAAATGGCTTGTAACTCTTCTAACGAGGATTGAACAATTTTATACTTTAGGAAGGGCCAATAGTTTTCCCATGAAATCATTGTCTGTGTTTGTAAATGTTGTGCGGTTATAGAAGGAACCGTTGGCAGCACTTGCGTTATTTCTTGTTGAAAAACACTTTGCCTAATCGCCGTGGCGCTAGCAACTTTCCCAGAAATCGTTGCATCATGAAAGCCCGCTTGTTTTCTAGCAATTGGGTAGAGCGTCATCGGGGTTGGATACGTGGCATTTTCCTTTGCATAACTCATCCCCAAAATATGATTAGGCGAAGAAAAATCGAACCTGCTTTCAGGATATACTTGACGAAAAACAGTAGTCATTTTTTGTGGATAACTCAATTGTTTGTCTGTCAATGCGTGGAACGTTTGATCAATTAAGGATTGATTTTCTTGGACAAACTGGCCGAAAGCCGCATAATCAATTGCGCTTGTACTATCTGTTCCAAAACATAAGCTCTCACATTGCAACGCCTGCAATAACTTTATACCGCCTTTGGCAAAGTAATCCGCAGACTGTACCGACCAAGCTGTCGGCAATTCAATGACTAAATCCACACCATTTTGCAAAGCTTCTTCTGCTCTGGCCCACTTATCTAGTAAGGCTGGTTCTCCTCTTTGTAAAAAATTCCCACTCATTATAGCAATTACTACTTCAGCTCCGCTTTGTTGGCGAGCTTGTTGGGCATGATAGCGATGTCCATTATGAAAGGGATTATATTCCACGATAATGCCACAGGCTTTCACTCTAGCCACCTCCGTTATAAAAAAATGGACTTATCAGCAAAGAGACAAACGTTTTTAAGCGCTGTCCCAAGCTCATAAGCCAAATCTTATTAATCTCTTTGACAAACAAAGAACCAGCGTTCACTTGTTTCAGTTGGTGCTTCATCTGTAAAGTCTGCATAAACTTTGACGTTCATGAAACCAGCACTTTCTAACATTCGTAAATAGTTATCTAACGAATAGGTTCGTTCTTGATGCAATTCATCATACCGAACAAAGTGCTCATCTGTTTCCTGTTCTTTCACAAAAAATGTTAAGAAATGTTCGATGCTGTGTTCTTTTTCACCAGCGTAACTATCCCATAGAAAAGCAAATTCTTCTGTTTGATAATGATAGCTATATTCTGGAAAAACTGAATCAATTTTGTAAGTAGAATGAACATCAAAAATGAACGTTCCTTCCTCTTCTAACGCTTGATAAACTTCATCGAACACTTGTTGTACTTCTTGGCGATTAGCCATATAGCACAGTGAATCAGAAAAACAAGTGATGGCTTGGTATTGTCCCACTTCAGATAAATCTAGCATATTTCCCTGAACAAATTGAACTGGCACTTCTTCTTCAAAGGCTCGTTCACTAGCAATCATCAACATTTCTTCTGATAAGTCTAAGGCCGTCACATCATAACCACTTTTCGCAAAATCAACTGCTAAAGCGCCTGTACCACAAGCCATTTCAAGAATTTGTTGGGTTCCTTGTGGGAGATGACGATTGGAAAAATCCAACCATTTTTGGTATAGGCTTTCGTCCATCACTTCGTCATAGACGAAAGCAAACGTTTCATAGGCCATTTTAGTCGACCCAAGCGCTTAGATCAACCATTGGGGCATCTGACCATAATTTTTCTAAGTTGTAAAAGGCACGTTCTGAAGATTGGAATACATGGACAATAACATCGCCTAAATCGATTAAAATCCATTTTCCGCCTTCTTTACCTTCCACACGCTTGACTTCTACTTGATTTTTGGCTTCTTGTTCGTTAATTTCATCAACAATCGCATTGATTTGACGTTCACTATTGGCTTGGCAAATTAAAAAATAATCTGCTAATAATGAAATCTCTCTTACGTCTAATGCGACAATTTCTTCTGCTCGTTTTGAATCTGCTGCTTTGACAGCAATTTCTAAAATTTTCTGGCTATCTATGATAGTTCCCTCCTAGTAATTCTTTCTTCTTTTATTTTTGATTAACGACCCATTGATTGTAGGTCTCTAACGTTTTTGGATAAATTTTATGTTCTTGTTCAATCAAATGTAACAAGGTATGTTTCGTTTCATAAGCAACCGCTGCATCTAAGTCAACAAGGGCAATTTCACGGGCTTCTTTCACACCTGGAAAATCACGTCCTGGTTCAATGTAATCTGCGACATAAATAATTTTATCTAGCAAGCTCATCTTAGCAGCCCCAGTTGTATGCACACGAATTGCCTGCAAGATTTCTTCGTCATCAATGGCTAATTCCCGTTGAACAATATCCGCCCCAACTAAGCCATGCCAAATTTCATTGCCATAGTTTAATAAAGCCAAATCAAAACCATCTCGGCGAATAATCAACTCGAATTCATCGTTTGGACGTTCTTTGGCGTAATCATGCGTCAAAGCAGCAATACTTGCTTTGGCTTCATCGGCACCATATTTCGCTGCCAAGGCCACAGCTGTTTCCTCGACTCCTAACACATGGCGAAAGCGACGTTCACTCATTTGCATTTGAACTTTTTGCATTAATAATTCACGTTGTGCAGCATCATAATTTGTTATCCAGCTCATCTTGATACAGTCCCTTCTCTTGAATATAGTTTATCACATTCTCTGGAAGAAGATAGCGTGTTGAGCAACCACTTTTGACTTTTTGTCTAATCAAAGTGGAACTAATCGCCATCTGCGGAACATCGACCCAAATAATTGGATAGGTAGATTCCGTTGGATAATTAGGACGCCGAATGCCGACAAATTGAACTAAATGGAGTAAGTCATCAATCCGATGCCATTTGGGCAAGTATTCCACCATATCTCCACCAATTATAAAATAATAATCAGTATCTGGATTGGCTTCTTTTAAAGCTTTCATCGTATCATACGTGTAACTTTTGCCTTTGCGAATTAATTCAATTGGCTCAATATCTAAGCAGGGATTATCAGACACCGCTAGTTCTAACATTGCTAACCGATGTTCGCTGCTAATTGTTTTCTTTTCGTCTACATGTGGTGGTAAGTACGTAGGCATTAAGTAAACTTTGTCCAAACCTAGTTGATTTTGAACTTGATCGGCCATGACAAGATGTGCTAAATGAACGGGATTAAAATTACCACCTAACAAGCCGACTTGCTTTCTTGTTTGAAAACGTAACGGTTCCTCTTGCAAGAGAACGTCCGCTCCTTGACGCGCTTGTCTTTTTTCTCCCATTGTTCATCCCTCCAATATTAAATCTCTTTGACTGCTGCTGAAATTTTTTGATATTTTTCTTTACTTGATGGCTTGAATAAGACCAACACGCGACCAATAATTTGTACCACATCGCAATGAATGGCTGCTGTTAGTTCCTCTGCAACCTCTTCTGCTACTTCATCTGTATTTTGTAATAACGTAATTTTAATCAATTCACGTTTTTCCAACGCTTCATCAATTTGTGTAATCATTGCGTCATTCAAACCACCTTTGCCTACTTGAAAAATAGGTTGTAAATGGTGTGCCTGACTACGTAAATAACGTTTTTGTTTTCCTCTAAGTTTCAAATTGTTTGCCTTCTCTCTAAAATTTAAATTAATGCTTTTCTACGTAAAACATCGACACCTTTAGGCGCCCAACCAGCGACTACACCAGGTTCTGTGACAGTAATCCAACCTAGACCAGCAAACACAATATCCGTTTTTTCTTTCACGGAAAATTCAAAGCGCACTAATTCAGGAAACTCAGCGACTTCATCGGCACGTGGGGGCTGCAATAAGCCACCAACATGTTTTTCATAAAAAGCATCGGCGGTTGCTGTTTTTGTTCGGTGTAAATTTAAGTCATTGGAAACGTAGGCAATGAAGGAACTTTTAGCACCTTGGACATAATCAAAGCGAGCCAAGCCACCTAAAAACAAGGTTTGTTCAGCATTTAATTGGTAAACTTTTGGTTTGATTTCTTTTTGCGGTGCAATAATTTTCAAGTCTTTTTTACCTAGGTAATGTGCCATTTGATGACGGTGAATAATTCCCGGCGTATCGATTAAGAAGTGGCCATCGTCTAATGGAATTTCAATTTTATCTAGCGTTGTTCCAGGAAATTGTGATGTCGTAATCACATCTTGAACACCCACTGTTTGTTGAATGATTTGATTGATTAATGTTGATTTTCCAACATTGGTCACACCTACGACATAAACGTCTCGGCCTTCACGATATTTTTCGATTGTATCTAATAACTCTTGCATTTCTTGTGGTTTCTTGCCACTTGTTAGTAAAACATCAACAGGGCGTAATCCTGCTTCATGGGCCCGTTCTCTCATCCATTGAACCATTTTAGGTTTTTTTAATGATTTAGGCAAAATATCCACTTTATTGCCAACTAACAACACAGGATTATCTCCGATAAAACGATGTAGTCCTGGAATAAGAGAGCCATTAAAGTCAAAAATATCCACTACGTTCACAATCAGTGCATCTTCTGTTCCTAAACCATTCAATAAACGTAAAAAGTCATCATCTGTTAATTGGACATCTTGAATGTCATTATAATGTCTTAAGCGAAAACAACGTTGGCAATAAACTTCCCCTGTTTCCATTCCTTTTTCGAAAGCTGTTTTTGGTGTATAGCCTAATTCATGAGGATTTTCCGTTTGGATAATCGCACCACAGCCAATACAATGAATTGCCTCTGTCATTCTAATCCGCCTCTCCATGTCATTTCTGGATGTTTTTTTGATAAGTATTTCATAATTTTCCGTTCAAAGAACCGATTGATTCTAGTATTCCAGCCATCTGTATCGACAATCGGTTGAACTAAAACATTGCGTATACCCGCTGCGTTAGCTCCCCGAATATCTGTCATAATCTGATCGCCGACCATTAACATTTCAGATGGCTTCAAGCCTAATTTTTTTTCTGCTAATTTGAAGCCACGTGCGGTTGGTTTCAAGGCACGTGCTACATAATCTAAGTCAAACTTTTCAACAACGCGTTTAATCCGGCTGTCTTTGTTGTTTGAAACAACAAGGACGGTAATTCCTGCATTTTTCATCTCTAATAACCAAGTTTTTAATTCTTCTGTTCCATCGGGATTATTCCAAGCAATTAACGTATTATCTAAGTCAGTTAGTACTGCCTTAATCCCCAGTTTTTTTAATTGTGCGGGGGTAATTTTATAAATCGCATCAATCATCCATGTCGGTTTATATTTTGAAAACATCGTGACTCCTCTCACTGACACTATGTAGTTTCTTCGATTTTAAGAGACTGAAACATAACTAAACAATTATGCTTCAGTCTCTACCTATTGTATTATACTGCATTTTGCTGAAAATTTCTATAAAGGACGGTCGTTCCTTGTAAAAGAACAAGTAAAATAAAAGAAAAAATAAAAAAAGCCACCCATCAACCCCTGAAAAGTTCGTTGATGAGTAGTAACTTCTAATATTTGCGAAAACGTTGGTATCTTTTTTCTAGTAATGTTTCCGTATCTAATTTAGCTAATTCAGTTAATTTTGAAATGAACGCTTTTTGTAACATGCGATTAATTTTTGCTTGTTCCAGAGGCTGACCGTTCATAACTTCTGGAATTACTTTATCTACAATAGCTAATTCCTTCAGCTCTGTCGCTGTGATTTTCATCAATTCTGCTGCTTCTTTCGCACGACTGCCATCTTTCCACAAAATAGAGGCGAAACCTTCTGGCGAAAGAACCGCATAAATCGTGTGTTCCAACATCCAAACTTCATCTGCGACTGCTAAAGCTAAAGCACCGCCACTACCGCCCTCACCAATGATGACTGAAATGATTGGCACTTTCAAATCAGACATCTCTAACAGGTTTTGCGCAATGGCTTCCCCTTCTCCCCGCTCTTCGGCACCAATCCCACAATAGGCACCAGCAGTGTTCACAAAGGTAATGACTGGGCGATTAAATTTTTCTGCTTGTTTCATTAAACGTAACGCTTTGCGATACCCTTCAGGATTAGGTGAACCAAAATTACGTTCAATATTTTCTGGTAGATTTCGACCTTTTTGGATACCTACCACTGTAACTGGTTTCCCTTGCAAAGTAGCAACACCACCGACTACAGCTAAATCATCGGCAAAGTAACGATCCCCATGAAATTCTAAAAAGTCCTCAAAAATTGCTTCTATATATTCTAAAGTTGTCAAACGATCTTGGGCTCTTGCCAAGGTAACAACATCATTGGCTGTTTTCTTTTCCATGTTAGCGCCACCCTTCCAAAGAATGTAAACGTAACAAGTCGCTCAATCGTTGACGCAAAAGATTTCTTGGCACAATCTGATCTACAAAACCATGTTCTAAAAGAAACTCGGCCTTTTGAAAATCATCTGGCAACTCTTGACGAATCGTTTGTTCAATTACACGGCGGCCAGCAAAACCGATTAAACTCTGAGGCTCTGCCAAAATAATATCGCCATCCATCGCAAAACTTGCGGTAACACCGCCAGTCGTTGGATCAGTCAATACCGTAAGATACAGCAAGCCTGCTTTGTTATGCCGTTGCAAAGCGGCCGAAATTTTCGCCATTTGCATCAATGAAAAAATTCCTTCTTGCATACGGGCACCACCAGATGCAGTGAAAATCACCACTGGTAAATGCTTTTCTGTCGCCCGCTCAAACAAGCGTGTGATTTTTTCACCAACAATCGTTCCCATACTGCCCATGATAAAATTAGCGTCCATGATTCCAATTGCAACAGCTTGTCCTTCAATTGTTGCTTCTCCCGTTAAGACAGCTTCATCTAGCCCAGTTTTTTCTTGCATTTTTTCAATTTTTTCAAGATAACCAGGAAAATTTAGTGGATCTTTTGTTACTAATTCACTGTCCCAATTGTGGAAACTCTTTTCATCAACGGTTATCGCTAATCGTTCCCATGCACCAATCCGAAAACTATAGCCACAATGCGGACAGATTTTTTCTGCACCCATTTCTTTTGTATACAGTGTTCGCTTACAAGAAGGGCATTTTGCCCACATATTATCTGGAACAGAAGGCTTCTTTGATGCATCATTTGCATCAGCACGATTTGGATTAATGCGAATGTAATTTTTCTTTTTAAATAATGCCATTTGCTTACTCCTCGTATTTTAGCGGCAAGAGCTCAGCTCCTTTCAAAAGATCACTGATCTTTCCAAGCAAGAGAGCTCTTGCGGCGTTCTTTCTTTAATGATTGCTTTCTGGCTCCCAATTTGGTAGAAATGTTTCTTGTAAAAAGCTTGTGTCATAGTCACCTGTCAAAACATTGTCATGTGTAATTAAATCTAATTGGAATTCGGCATTCGTAATAATACCTTCTGTTACAATTTCATTTAAAGCCCTTTGCATTTTCATCAAGGCATCAAAACGATTTTCACCATGTACGATGACTTTCGCAATCATTGAATCATAATAAGGCGGAATTGAATACCCTGAATACATAGCGCTGTCTACACGCAAGCCCATTCCACCACTAGGCAACAAGAGATTTTGAATTTTACCTGGTGAAGGAGCAAAATTAAAGGCAGGATTTTCAGCGTTAATTCGGCACTCAATCGCATGCCCAGTCATGGTAACATCCTCTTGAGTATAGCCTAAAGGTTCACCTGAAGCAATTTCTAATTGTGCTTTGACTAAATCAATCCCTGTTACCATTTCCGTAACTGGATGTTCGACTTGGATGCGGGTATTCATTTCCATGAAATAAAAGTCGCCAGCTGGATCCATCAAAAATTCAATGGTTCCGGCATTTTCATAATGCACAGCTTGTGCCGCTCGAACGGCCGTTTCGCCTAACATCTGACGCTTTTCTTCAGAAATAGCAATCGATGGTGATTCTTCTAACACTTTTTGATTATTTCTTTGTAGTGAGCAATCACGTTCCCCTAAGTGAATCACATGCCCATATTGATCACCTAAAATTTGCACTTCGATATGACGTGCTGGATAAATAATTTTTTCTAAATACATATCATCATTACCAAATGCGGCTTTGGCTTCTTGCTGCGCTGAAGTAAAGTGTTTCGGTAACTCTTCTTTTGAAAGAACTTTTCGGATTCCTTTTCCGCCACCACCAGCAGCTGCCTTTAACATCACTGGGTAACCAATTTCTTCAGCAATCGTCAACGCTTCTTCGACAGAATCAATGACGCCATCACTCCCAGGAATAACAGGTACCTTGGCTTTCTGCATCAGTTGACGTGCATTTATTTTATTGCCCATTGCATCAATCGTTTCTGCTTTAGGACCGATAAAAGTAATGTTACATTCTTCGCACATTGAAGCAAATTGACTATTTTCAGATAAGAAACCAAACCCTGGATGAATCGCTTCAGCATTGGTAACAATCGCTGCACTTAAAACAGCTTGAACATTTAAATAAGAATCAGTTGCTTTCGCCGGTCCAATACAAATGGCTTCATCTGCTAACTGTGTGTGTAACGCTTCTTGATCCGCTTCAGAGTAAACAGCAACTGTTTGAACGCCTAATTCGCGACAGGCACGAATAATACGAACAGCGATTTCTCCGCGGTTTGCGATTAATACTTTCGAAAACATTTTTCACCTATCCAATCATAAAGGTTAATTCAGCCTCGGCAACTTTTTTTCCATTAACTTTTGCCACACCTTTACCCATTCCAGCAGAAGCGCGGACTTTTAAAAGTTCAACCTCTAAAATTAATGTGTCGCCTGGTGTTACCTTTTGTCTAAATTTTGCTTTATCTAATCCACCAAAGTATGCCGTTTTCCCTTTGAATTCAGGCATTGAAAGTAATGCCACGGCGCCTGCTTGAGCCAACGATTCAATAATTAAAACTCCTGGCAAAACAGGATTCCCAGGAAAATGACCTTGAAAAACTTGCTCATTAACCGTTACATTCTTTTTCGCTACAACGCGTTCCCCAGGAATGACTTCTTCAACACTATCTAATAATAAAAAGGGATAGCGATGTGGTAAAATTTCTTGAATTTCTGTAATTGTTAATTTCATGTTTTATTCTCCTTTAGCAACTCGGAATAGCGGCTGACCAAATTCAACCACATCTTCATTGTTGACTAACACTTCGGTGATCACGCCGTCAACTGTCGCCGTAATTTCATTCATTAATTTCATCGCTTCAACGATACACACAACGTCACCCGTTTTAACAGTGTCTCCTACTTTGACAAAGTTCTCTTTATCTGGTGCTGGTTGTAAATAAACGATTCCTACAATAGGTGACGTAATTTCTTCTGTCTTTTCATTGGCTGTCGGTGTATTGGTTGGCGTTTCTTCAACGACAGAAACTGTTTCAACAGGCACTGACACACCACTAGCGGCTACTGGTGTTTCTTGTGGTTGCGCCACTGGTTCTACGGCACTTCGTCCAGAAACTGTATTTTTATTCATATATAATTCAAACGAGCCTTCTCGTAAATCAAATTCGGTTAAAGTTGATTGATCAAATTGTGTTAATAGTGCTTTTACTTCTTCTAACTGCATGTTAATCCTCCCAGCGTTTTAAGCAAATAACTGCATTGTGGCCACCAAAGCCTAGCGAGTTACTTAAAGCATAATCAAATTTATGCTCTTTGCTTTCGTTTAAAACAACGTTCACCGTAATTGCTTCATCTTGATTTTCCACATTAATGGTTGGCGGAATAAATTGATGTTGTAAAGCATTTAGGGTAGCAATTCCTTCAATTCCACCAGCGGCGCCTAAGAGATGTCCCGTCATACTCTTTGTACTACTTACATACGCCGTTTTTGCGGCATCACCTAAAGCCAATTCAATTGCTTTAGATTCTGCACTGTCATTAGCTTGTGTGCTTGTTCCATGGGCGTTAATATAGCCAATTTTTTCTGGAGAAATCCCCGCTTCTTCCATTGCTAGTACCATGGCTTTCGCTGCGCCGCTCCCATCTGGTGTTGGCGATGTCATATGATAGGCATCGCAATTAGCACCATAGCCAACCACTTCACCTAAAATAGTTGCGCCTCGTTCTAGAGCATGATCTAATGATTCTAAAATAAAGACACCCGCTCCTTCTCCCATCACAAATCCACTACGTTCTTTATCAAAGGGAATTGAGGCTTTTTCTGGATCAGTCGCCTTTGTTAAAGCGGTCAAGGAAGCAAATCCTGAAATACCGATTTCTGTAATAGGCGCTTCTGCTCCACCAGCAATAATGACATCGGAGTAGCCATGTTTGATATTGCGGAACGCTTCCCCAATTGAATGAGTTGCACTAGCACAAGCCGTCACTGTTGACGTACAAATTCCTTTGGCACCAACACGTAAAGCAATATTTCCCGCCACCATGTTTCCAATCGCCATTGGAATAAATAACGGTGCCACACGTTCAGGTCCTTTGTCGTGCATCCGAATTACTTGATTTTGAATTGTTTCCAAACCACCAATCCCGGAACCCACCATGACGCCAAACCGATCCACATCTAGTTGACTGGTATCCAAGCCACTCATAGCCATTGCTTCTAAGGCCGCATAAATGCCAAATAACGAAAACTTATCCATGCGTTTGCCATCTTTTTTAACAAAATATTTTTCCATTGGAAAGTCTTTCACTTCAGCTGCTAAGGTGACACCTGTTTCACTAACATCAAATTTACTAATCGGTCCGATACCATTTTCCCCTGTTTTCAAACTTTCTAAAAAAGTCTCAGGTTCATTGCCAATCGGCGAGGTGACACCGTAACCGGTAATAACTACTCGATTCATCCTTTTGACTCCTTTCGTTTATCCGTGCATGACTAAGCCGCCATCAACATTCACGACTTGCCCAGTAATATAGGGACTTTTAGCTAAGAATATCGCTGTAGCTGCGACATCTTCGACTTGCCCAAACGTTTGTAAGGGAATTTGCGCATTCATTTGTGTTTTAACTTTTTCCGATAAAACATCCGTCATTTCTGTTTGGATAAACCCTGGTGCAATCGCATTGCAGGTAATACCGCGCGGCGCAACTTCTCGTGCCACCGATTTAGTAAAACCAACGACACCGGCTTTACTCGCAGCGTAGTTTGCTTGACCAACATTTCCCATTAAACCAGAAACGCTAGCCATATTAATAATCCGACCACTTCGTTGTTTCATCATACGTTTAACCGCTTGTTGGGTCATGTTAAAAGTTCCTACCAAGTTAATATCTAAACAGGCATTAAAATCCTCTTTTGTCATTCGTAATAATAATTTATCATTCGTAATCCCAGCGTTATTCACCAGAATATCAATCGAGCCTAATTGGTCAACAGTTGCTTGAATCATCTCACCTGCTGCATCAAAATCGGAAATATCTCCAGAAAGGCCAATACATTTTACCCCAAAGGCTTCAATTTCTTGTCGTTGTTCTGGCGTAATCTCACTCCGACCGTTTAAAACAATATTGGCGCCCTCTTTCGCAAAAGCCAACGCAACTGCTTTGCCAATCCCACGAGTGCTTCCAGTAATAAATACGTTTTTTCCTGTTAATTCCATTTTTTACCTCCCAGTAAGTGCTGTTAACGTTTCTGTTAATGTTGCAACATCTTCCACACGGTGCATTTCAATTGTTTTGTCAATTTTTTTAACAAAACCAGTTAATGTTTTCCCTGGACCAACTTCAATCATCGTTCCTACGTTCATAGCCTTCATCGTTTCGATACTGTCTTCAAAACGTACCGCAGACATGACTTGCTTTTCCAATAACGCTTGAATTGCCTCTTGGGGCATAATTTCGGCAGTCGTATTACTAATGACAGGAATTTGCATCGTTTGAAAGTTCAATTTTGCTAAATCCTGAGCCAATTTTTTTGATGCTGGTTGTAACAGTGCCGTATGGAAAGGACCACTCACATTTAACGGAATCATTCGCTTCACACCAGCTTCTTTGAGAAGTATCATCGCTTGATCAACAGCAGCAACCTCACCACCAATCACGATTTGTTGTGGTGTATTATAATTTGCTGGAGCCACAATTCCGAAAGTACTGGCTTCTTGACAGGCTTTTTCAATTACTTCACGCTCAGCATTCATGACAGCAACCATTTTGCCAGTTCCTTGTGGTGCTGCGTCTGTCATGTACTGACCGCGCTTTTGGACCAAGGCCACTGCTTCTGAAAAACGCAAAGCCCCGCTGGCAACCAAAGCACTGTATTCCCCTAAGCTTAAACCCGCTACGACATCAGGTGTTAGTCCTTTTTGTTGCAAAAGACGGTAAAATGCGACACTGACTGTTAAAATAGCAGGTTGCGTATATTCTGTTTCATTTAAACGTTCATTTTCAGTAAAACAAAGTTCTGCCATCTCATAACCTAAGATATGACTTGCTTCATCGAAAGTTTCCCGAACAATCGCTTCTTGGTGATATAATTCTTCACCCATCCCTTGATACTGGGCTCCTTGTCCACTAAATAAAATCGCTGTTTTCATACGACACCTCATTTTTTGTTAAAATTATTCACTTAGCCCCAACGCTGATTCATCTTATGTACAATCGCTTTGCATTCAGACATGAGTGAATCAATGATTTCTTGGGCTGTTTCTTCTTTTTTTATTAACCCGGCAATTTGTCCCGCCATGACGGAACCGTAATCCATATCCCCGTCAACGACAGCTTTGCGCAAAGCGCCTTGACCAATCTTTTCAAACATTTCTAAATCAGGTACTTCTTTTTGAAGTTCTTGCTTTTCTAATTGATTATATTGAGCGGTTAATTTATTTTTTAAAGTACGCACTGGATGGCCAAAATGTTGACAGGTAATTACTGCATCTAAATCACGTGCCTTTAAAACTTTCTGTTTATAATCTGGATGAACGTTGCATTCTTTTGCAATTAAAAAACGAGTGCCTAACTGGACTGCTTCAGCACCTAACATAAAGGCAGCAACCATACCACGACCATCACCAATCCCACCTGCTGCAATCACAGGAATTGACACAGCGTCAACGATTTGCGGTAAGCCACTCATAGTGGTTAACTTGCCAATATGTCCACCAGCTTCCATTCCTTCAAAAATGACAGCATCGGCACCAATTTTTTCCATTCTTTTTGCTAAAGCAACTGAAGGAACTACTGGGATTACTTTAATGTTATGTTCTTTAAAGCGAGCCATGTATTTGGCTGGATTGCCCGCACCTGTCGTTACGACAGGAACCTGTTCTTCACAAACCAAATCGACAATTTCATCGACAAAAGGTGAAAGTAACATGATATTGACACCAAAGGGTTGCTCCGTTAATTCTTTAACTTTTTTAATTTCTTTTTTTACGACTTCTTTTGGGGCATTGCCGCCAGCAATAATCCCTAATCCACCAGCGTTTGACACGGCACTTGCTAATGAAGCATCGGCTACCCAAGCCATACCGCCTTGAAAAATGGGATAATTGATTCCAAGCAACTCACATAACTGTTGATTCATTGATTTTATACGTCCTTTAGTTCTAAGATAAGTACACTTCATTCAAGTAAAAAAGGATTTTTCCGGCTTATTTACTTGTTTTTTTAGGGACTGGGTCATTTAGCAATTAAATGTCCCAGCCCCCTATTTTCATGTATTAGTTTGCTTGTTGTTTTTCTACATATGTTACTAAATCTTGAACGGTTTGGATGCCATCTTCTGTTTCGATTTTCACATCAAATTCATCTTCGATTTCGTTAATGATTTGGAATAAATCTAAGCTATCCGCATCTAATTCTTCTTGAATGTTTGTAGTTAATTGTACCTCTTCAGCATCTTTTCCTAATTCTTCTACGATAATTGCTTGAATTTTTTCAAATACCATGTGTATATTCCTCCAAAATAGTCATTTTCTTCATTTATATGTGAACAGTTTTTTACAGCGTTAGGAGCAGTGAGCCCCATGTTAAGCCGCCGCCAAATCCTGTTAGCACCACGCGTTGTTGGGAACCTAAAATTAAGGTCCCATTTTCAACTGCTTCATCCAACAAAATAGGAATGCTAGCAGCTGAGGTATTGCCATATTTATCCATATTCGTTAAAAACTTCTCGCGGGAAATCTTCGTCTTACGTGCAATTTTATCGATAATGCGCACATTTGCTTGATGTAGTAGAAGATAATCCACGGTTTCGTCCGTCACGAGTGATAAAATATTTTGTGAAACATCTTTAATCGCAAAATCAAAAATACTACGTCCTTCCATCTGTAACGTCTTACTCGCCTGCTTATGCCCCTGATAAAAAGGACTTTCGTTGATCGTGTAGCCTGAAGTTAAAGCCGCCCACCGTTGTCCATCTGCTTGTAATTTTTCATTTAGAAAATGCGGTGTCTCAGCCGCTTCAATCAAGACGCCGGCAGCCCCATCACCGAAAAGCACCGCTGTGGAGCGATCGGTCCAATCCAACATTTTGGAAAATGTTTCGCCACCAATTACTAGACCTGTTTGATAACGACCACTTAAGACTAGTTTTTCTGCCATGCTTAAGGCATAGACAAAACCAGAACACGCTGCACTGATGTCAAAAGCAAAAGCCTCAGTAGCGCCAATTGCGCCTTGCACTTGGCAAGCAACAGAAGGCATATTGAAATCTGGTGTCACTGTTGCAACTAAAATAAAGTCAATCTCACTTGCTTGCTTTCCAGATTTTTCCAATAACTGTTTTGCGACTTGATGACATAAATCAGACGTATTTTCTTGCGTAACGATGCGACGTTCACTAATGCCTGTTCGCGAATGTATCCATTCATCAGAGGTATCCATCATTTCACTCAGTTGCTGATTCGTGACACAATTCTCTGGAACATAACGGCTTGTACAACTAATTCGTGCATAATTCTTCATGGGGATCCTCACTTTTTATTTGTATTCTTGCAAGAAATCATGAAGATTTTTTAGTGCTCTTAACAGCGCTTGTTCTTCTTCTTGCTCCATGCCTTTCAAAATGTTTTTAACCATTTCACGATGAAAATGCTGATGGACTCTAAAAAGTAATTTTCCTTTTTTAGTTAAGCCAAGCTTTACTACACGTCGATCATCTTCACTACGCAAACGTTCAACATAGCCTTTTTTAACTAAGTTGTTAATCGCTACAGTAAGTGTTCCGACGGTAATTGACAGTTCCTTGGCTACTTCTGAAGACGTTTTTTTCTTGTACATACCAATTGCTTCGATTGTGTGCATCTCCGTAATGGATAAATCATTAAATTGTGATTTTTTCAATTCAGATTCTTCAATCGTTAAGATGTCATTAAAGACACTGACTAAGTAATCGTTGACTGTTTCTAAATTAGGTTCCATTCTGTGCACCATCCATATACTTTGATTATCAAAACATTTGATGTTCAAACTATATCGTAAATAAGCAAAGAATGCAAGAGAATTTTCTATATTTTTAATGAAATATTCTTCAAATATTTCAAAAAAGGCGCATTTTCAAGGGACGAGGCTTTTAAAAAAAGGATCAATTACTTTGATACCCAAACTATTTTCACAGAAAAAGGAAAGAAGTGCAACTAAAAAGCATCACTGGCACTCCCCTGATTGAGAAGTGCCAGTGATTTTTGTTATATAATTCTTAAACTCCCACTAAGCTATTGCTACAACTTGACTGGATAATACGAGAAGAGAGTGAACCAGAAGCTTTGGTGCTTCTACTCCACTCCCTTATTAAAATGTAGGACGATTAATTATTGAATTAAGTCGTAAATTTCCATTGCTACAATATCGATGTTATCGAATTGATAGCTTTGGTGCGTATCAGATTCTGTTAATTCAAATGTTTCTGTTGATTTATCAAAACTTACAATACATTTCTCTACGCCTTCACGTTCAAAGCGGCGTACTTGTACTTCATTATCTGCTGCTTCGATCATTGCTTCCAGTCTCTTAATAATCGCCACAAGTTGTGAATGTTTCATCAGTGGGCCTCCTTTTGCAAACTAGTTCTGTACCATTGTAACAAAACATTGCCTAACTTGCATGATTTTTCGTCATTTTTTTTGATTTTTTTGTTGTTCTTTAATTTTTATTCGTTGGTTGCTTGCCATCTGTCCACCAAAGCTTAATTAAGGCCTGTGTGCCATCATTTTCAAACCCTTTATCTGCAAGGCTTTCATATAATTCTGTCGCTTTTTGCGTCGCTGGCAATGGAAGGTCAAGTTTTTTTGCTTCATCTAACGCAATCTTTAAATCTTTGATAAAATGTTTAACAAAAAAGCCTGGCGTATAATCTTCTTTTAAAATACGCGGACCATAATTACTTAATGACCAGTTCGCAGCACTACCACCACCGACTGTTTCCAGAACTTTTTCTAAAGTTAATCCTGTCGCATTTGCATAAACGAGCATTTCAGTCAAACCGGTCATTGTGCCTGCAATCATTAACTGATTCGCCATCTTAGTGTGTTGCCCTTTTCCAGCTGAGCCGTGTAGCATAAACGTTTTACCAAATGTTTTGAAAATTGGTAAGACGGTCTCATAACTTTCTTGATCGCCACCAACCATAATTGTTAAAGTACCATTTTTAGCACCTAAGTCACCACCAGAAACTGGCGCATCCAACGCATGAGCACCCACTTCTGCTGCTTTTTTGGCAATCTTTTCAGCCAAGGTCGGCGTACTTGTGGTTAAATCTACTACTATTTTACCTGTAAGATCTGCTTGAAAAATCCCTGTTTCATTAAAATATACGCCTTCAACATCTGAAGGAAAGCCAACCATTGTAAAAATGATATCGCTGGCTTCTGCAATTGCTTTTGGTGTATCATACCAAACTGCTCCTTCAGCAACTAAATCATCTGTTTTACTTTTTGTTCGATTGTAAACATTGACAGATAAATTGTTTTTCATCATGTTACGAATAATTGATTTCCCCATGACACCCGTTCCAATAAAGCCGATTTTAGACATAGTAGCTTCCTCCGTTCTTAAAATAAAAAACTTTCCTCCTTCAGTATAAACGAAGGAGGAAAGTTTTGCAGTTTATTTTCTTAAAGATGTAAATTTTACTTTAATTTTTTTAATTGAGTCCGCATTTTCTTTTTCCATTTGAAGTTGATCAAAGCAAATCAATGTATCTTGATAAAATTCAATCATTTTGTTGCCAAAGTTTGTAGAAGAAATTTCAAATAATTTTTCATCTAAAATAGTTTGGTCCATTTTAATATTTGCTTGTATATAGTCAATCAATGTTGGGGCAAAATCACTGTCTGTCTTAAAAGTTTTGCCTAAGCTTTCATGATCAAATAAATTATTTAAATAGGCGTTCCCTTCTGCAACACATTGAACGCCAGCAGCCATCGCTTCTGTATAAGTTAAGCCTTGTGTTTCCGACGTTGAGGCGCTGACAAAATAGTCAGCAGCTTTATAATAAATAGCGACTTCTTCATTTGGCACTTCACCCGTAAATTGAACGTATTCACTAACTTCTAGTTCTTCTGCTAATTCTTTTAAATTCTCTAGATAGGGACCATTTCCAACTATTACTAAACGAGTTTGTGGTAATTTTTCAATAATTTGTGGTAATCCTTGAATAATTGCTTGAATATTTTTTTCATAAGAAATTCGACTTAACGATAACAACATAATCTGTTGCTCTTCAATACCTAATTGTTGACGCATTCCAGCGATCATTTCTTCAGTAATATCGGGACGTAAAAACTTATCAATTTCGATCCCTGTTGGAATAATTCTCATTGGTGCGGTCACTCCATAATCCCGTAATTTTTCAATTACACGTTCACTGGGACAAACAACACCTGTCGTATGATTTGTAAACACTCTTGAAAAGAATTTAACATGTGATGGACGGACAACTTTTCCTTTAGCAATATAATGTAAGTAATCTTCATACATCGTATGATACGTATGGATGACAGGAATTTTCATTTTTTTCCCAACCATTTTCCCTAAAATACCCGCACCAAATTCAGTATGTGTATGAATTAAATCTAATTCCAATTCTTTGGCAATTAAATAGGCGTACCACATGCCGCGAACCACTACTCGGCGATCTTTAAAAGATACGAATGGCACACTAGGCATTCGTATGACATCTTCTTCAAAATCAGTCGCGTTAGGATCGGTTGTCGTAAAAATATACACTTCATGGCCGTGCTTTTCTAATTCATCTTTTAAGGTCTTAATAGAAGTCGCTACCCCACTCACTTGCGGGAAATACGTATCAGTAAAAAAACCAATTTTCACTCTCATTACCTCCATTTCATCTAACAATAACTGCCTTCAAAATTTGTTAAGACAAGACTGTTTCGTAGACTTCTTTTAACTCGTAACCAATTTGCTTGATACTTCTTTGCTCTGCTACTTGATAGCCTGCTTCTCTAGTGCTAGGTATTTTTCCTTCTAATAAGCCTTCAATATATTTTTTAAATTCTTCAATAGAATGACCCATATAACAATTTTCATTAGCTACTAGCCAGCCTTGATAAACTGGAATATCACGCACTAAAACTTGTTGCTGACTAGCTAATGCTTCTAAGACAACAATTCCTTCCGTTTCTTCACGCGAAGGGAAAAAGAAGAGATTCGCTGCCGCATAGGCCCCTTCGATGACATCTCCTTTAATATAACCTGGGAAAATAACATTTTCTGGATGATCTTCTTTAACTAATTGTCGAATATTTTTAGGGATAGAATACATTGGTGTATCACCAAACCAGATAAATTGATACTCTGGTAACTGTCGTGCAACTTCAATAAAATCAGTGATTCCTTTGCGTTCAAAAAATAATCCAACACAAATAATTACTTTTTTCTCTTCATCTATTTTAAAATATTCTCGGAATTTTTGTTCCTTTTCTTCTGAAGGATAAAAGCGAGATAAATCAATACCATTTGAGATAGCCGAAATAGGCACTTTAATGCCATATCCTTCTAGCAATGTTTTAGAATACGGTGTTGGTGTAATTAAATGATCCGCTTTAGAATACAAACTGATAAGATATTTTTTTACTAATGGTGCTAGTTGATTAGACCCAATAAAGGAATTACGAAAGTCTTCTTCTGTCGAATGGGCATGATAAATAACTTTTTTTCCTAGTTTGCGTGCTTTTCTGACCATACGATGGCTATTTACGCCGTATGTATTAATATGCAATATATCATAGTCACTGCAATCAGCATCTAATGTATATTCTATTCCAACTTCAGAGAGCGCTCGTTTCTGGTGATCTAATGCTCGACCAATACCTGATTTAGCTAAGATTTTCTCACCTTCAAAATATAACAATATTTTCAAACCCGCTCCTCCTTTTCTGCTTTACTAACTATAATAA
>NZ_JBIOSQ010000001.1:2320000-2745344 GCF_051714845.1 Enterococcus sp. AZ088
TTTCGGAGAGAACCAGCTATCTCCAAGTTCGTTTGGAATTTCTCCGCTACCCACACCTCATCCCCGCACTTTTCAACGTACGTGGGTTCGGTCCTCCAGTGCGTTTTACCGCACCTTCAACCTGGACATGGGTAGATCACATGGTTTCGGGTCTACGACTACATACTCATTCGCCCTATTCAGACTCGCTTTCGCTGCGGCTCCGTCTCTTCGACTTAACCTCGCATGCAATCGTAACTCGCCGGTTCATTCTACAAAAGGCACGCCATCACTCATTAACGAGCTTTGACTTGTTGTAGGCACACGGTTTCAGGATCTATTTCACTCCCCTTCCGGGGTGCTTTTCACCTTTCCCTCACGGTACTGGTTCACTATCGGTCACTAGGGAGTATTTAGCCTTGCGGGATGGTCCCCGCGGATTCCGACGGAATTTCTCGTGTTCCGCCGTACTCAGGATCCTCCTAGGTGTTGTTAGCATTTCGTCTACGGGGCTTTCACCCTCTTTAGCGGAATTTTCCAAATCCTTCAACTATACTAACAGACTACCATATTGGAGTCCTACAACCCCAACAAGCAAGCTTGTTGGTTTGGGCTCTTCCCGTTTCGCTCGCCGCTACTCAGGGAATCGAATTTTCTTTCTCTTCCTGCAGGTACTAAGATGTTTCAGTTCTCTGCGTCTACCTCTAATCAGCTATGTATTCACTGAAAAGTAATATCCTATAAAAGATATTGGGTTCCCCCATTCGGAAATCTCTGGATCATAGCTTACTTACAGCTCCCCAAAGCATATCGGTGTTAGTCCCGTCCTTCATCGGCTCCTAGTGCCAAGGCATCCACCGTGCGCCCTTATTCACTTAACCTTATCAACCTTACGGTTGGGTCTTGATCACTTCTTCTAGCGATAGAAGGTTAATCAATAAATAAGCAATTGAACTTATTAAAAAACTCATTCAACGCGGTGTTCTCGGTTTGTTTTGATTCTTTTTACTTCAATATCCAGTTTTCAATGAACGAATCTGATAGCAAAAGCTATCAATGGAGCCTAGCGGGATCGAACCGCTGACCTCCTGCGTGCAAAGCAGGCGCTCTCCCAGCTGAGCTAAGGCCCCGAATTTATTTGATTGAGAGTAGACCTCTCAAAACTGAACAAAGTAAAGACGAAATGTGTATTTCCGTAATATTCCTTAGAAAGGAGGTGATCCAGCCGCACCTTCCGATACGGCTACCTTGTTACGACTTCACCCCAATCATCTATCCCACCTTAGGCGGCTGGCTCCAAAAAGGTTACCTCACCGACTTCGGGTGTTACAAACTCTCGTGGTGTGACGGGCGGTGTGTACAAGGCCCGGGAACGTATTCACCGCGGCGTGCTGATCCGCGATTACTAGCGATTCCGGCTTCATGCAGGCGAGTTGCAGCCTGCAATCCGAACTGAGAGAAGCTTTAAGAGATTTGCATGACCTCGCGGTCTAGCGACTCGTTGTACTTCCCATTGTAGCACGTGTGTAGCCCAGGTCATAAGGGGCATGATGATTTGACGTCATCCCCACCTTCCTCCGGTTTGTCACCGGCAGTCTCGCTAGAGTGCCCAACTAAATGATGGCAACTAACAATAAGGGTTGCGCTCGTTGCGGGACTTAACCCAACATCTCACGACACGAGCTGACGACAACCATGCACCACCTGTCACTTTGTCCCCGAAGGGAAAGCTCTATCTCTAGAGTGGTCAAAGGATGTCAAGACCTGGTAAGGTTCTTCGCGTTGCTTCGAATTAAACCACATGCTCCACCGCTTGTGCGGGCCCCCGTCAATTCCTTTGAGTTTCAACCTTGCGGTCGTACTCCCCAGGCGGAGTGCTTAATGCGTTTGCTGCAGCACTGAAGGGCGGAAACCCTCCAACACTTAGCACTCATCGTTTACGGCGTGGACTACCAGGGTATCTAATCCTGTTTGCTCCCCACGCTTTCGAGCCTCAGCGTCAGTTACAGACCAGAGAGCCGCCTTCGCCACTGGTGTTCCTCCATATATCTACGCATTTCACCGCTACACATGGAATTCCACTCTCCTCTTCTGCACTCAAGTCTCCCAGTTTCCAATGACCCTCCCCGGTTGAGCCGGGGGCTTTCACATCAGACTTAAGAAACCGCCTGCGCTCGCTTTACGCCCAATAAATCCGGACAACGCTTGCCACCTACGTATTACCGCGGCTGCTGGCACGTAGTTAGCCGTGGCTTTCTGGTTAGATACCGTCAGGGGACGTTCAGTTACTAACGTCCTTGTTCTTCTCTAACAACAGAGTTTTACGATCCGAAAACCTTCTTCACTCACGCGGCGTTGCTCGGTCAGACTTTCGTCCATTGCCGAAGATTCCCTACTGCTGCCTCCCGTAGGAGTCTGGGCCGTGTCTCAGTCCCAGTGTGGCCGATCACCCTCTCAGGTCGGCTATGCATCGTGGCCTTGGTGAGCCGTTACCTCACCAACTAGCTAATGCACCGCGGGTCCATCCATCAGCGACACCCGAAAGCGCCTTTCACTCTTATGCCATGCGGCATAAACTGTTATGCGGTATTAGCACCTGTTTCCAAGTGTTATCCCCCTCTGATGGGTAGGTTACCCACGTGTTACTCACCCGTCCGCCACTCCTCTTTCCAATTGAGTGCAAGCACTCGGGAGGAAAGAAGCGTTCGACTTGCATGTATTAGGCACGCCGCCAGCGTTCGTCCTGAGCCAGGATCAAACTCTCATAATAAAAGTTAGAACAATCTTGCGATTGTTAAGCTCAATTTGTTTGCTAGCATATTGCTTGCTTGTTAAAAATGTTTGTTGTCTTGAATTGAATCAAGACGCCCTACACATTTGGTTCGTCTATTCTTTGTTCAGTTTTCAAAGGTCTACGTTACCTCGCAGCAACTTTTATATCATAACAAACTTTCGTTTGAATGTCAAGAACTTTTTTTAAAAAGTCTTTTAAGTCGTTTTGCTCGGTTGTTGTTGTCTGTTGTGACAACTTCTATATCTTATCATCTCGTTTGTTATTTGTCAACAACTTTTTTGTTGTTTTTTCAAACTTTTTTAGAGAGATTTGAAATCAAGAATTGTTATTTAATTATTGATTTCTGAATCGCTCAGCTGTGTGACCCGCCTTGCGACATGTAATAATATATCAAGATTTTGATGTTTGGTCAACACTTTTTTTCAAAAAAATTAAAAGAAGTTTTCAATCTGTTTTCATTCTTTTCAATTATTTCGTTTTTAAACTTTTTAAATCCTAATTGTCTATCAAAACAGTTTAATTCCTTACTAAAAATCGAACAATTTGAATCATATATTTGAAATAGTTCGATTAACTTTTTTACGTACAACATAAAAAAAGAAAGAATCTGTTCGATTATCGACAGATTCTTTCTTTTTTGTTTAAAACATTGGGACACCTTCAATATGATATTTTGACCAAATCGTTTTTAATTCTGCAGGTGCTACCCATGTATAGTCTTTATCCATTTCATTTTTAAGTGCTTGTTCATCCATCTCGAAGACAAACAGCGGAACATTTTCTTTATTGATATGCGCGTTAGTTAATTCTACTAAGCTAATTGAAGTAACGTCCAATTGAACCTCTTCTTTGAACCATTGTAGCATACTAGCTAAACCCGTCATCTCATCAGAAACTTTTGCCATCGCAAACTCAATCGCTTCACCTATTGGATGCATCAAAAATTTTTTACTACCATCGTTTAAGTTCAGTATGATTGTTCCAGCGACTTTTTTGTTAGACACGACATCCACCTCAATTAATTTTTAGATTCACTAACAAAAGAAATTGTAACACACTTTCTGAAAAAATACAGAATTATTTTTCAAGCAACTTATCCATTGCTTCATCAATCCATTCTGGAAGTTCTTTGTCTAAGGTTGCAAAGCCAATTTTTTTATTCTTATCCGTAAAATATTTTTTGCGTCGATGGTTCACTGAATGAACTTTGTCTTCAAGGGTTCGTAAAGATAAGCTAATCTTTTGAGAATATTCATCAACATCAATAACTTGAACGGTTACTTTTTGTCCAACGGTTAAGAGTCCATGGATATTTTTAGTAAAGCCAGCTTGTACTTCCGAAACATGAATCAGTCCTTGTGTTTCTTCGTCTAAAGAAACAAATGCGCCATATGGTTGAAGTCCGGTAATTGTGCCAGAAAGTACCATACCAATTTTGTACTTCATCAAATTTCCTCTTTTCATACGATAAATTTCTTTTTCCGTTTCTACTCATTTAAAATAATAGCATTTTTTCAACGTTTGTGCATTATTTCTTCCCTAGTTGTTAAAACTATTGTTTCATCTTTTAAGCAAAATCTACTATACTATAGGAAGTAAGACTTTATATAGAAGAAAAGGAGTTATCTTATGTTTAATTTTAATGAAACCATTGATCGTCGCCACACGAATTGTGTTAAATGGGACACCGTTGAAACGAGTTACCACGAAAAAGATTTACTACCTTTATGGGTTGCTGATATGGATTTCAAAGTGCATCAGCCTATTCTTGATGCTTTGTCACAAGTTATTGAACAGGGCATTCTAGGATATGCGATTGCACCTAATGAACTGTATCAAGCAATTCAAGATTGGCAACGGCAACACCATCAATTGATTGTTGAAAAAGAAGAAATTTTGTTTAATAGTGGCGTGGTACCCAGTTTGGCCACAGCCGTTCAAGCGTATACAGCACCTGCTGATTCTGTCATGATTTGTGATCCAGTCTACCCCCCTTTTGCAGATGTGGTAAAACAAAATGAGCGTAGACTTGTGCGCCATTCTTTACTAGAAGTTAACGGACATTATGAAGTTGATTTGGTTAAAATGGAACAACAGATAATCGAAGAAAAGGTGAAACTGTTACTTTTTTGTAATCCCCATAATCCTGGTGGACGTGTTTGGACAAAAGAAGAATTGCTAGCAATTGGCCGTTTATGCCAAAAACACCAAGTAACTGTGGTTAGCGATGAAATTCATCAGGATTTGATTTTCAAACCGCATACCTTCACTTCCTTCACTGTCGCTGATGAAGCATTTAAGGAATTCACTGTTACCTTAACCGCGGCAACGAAAACCTTTAATTTAGCGGGGATTAAAAATTCAATGCTGTTCATTCCTAATGAAAAACTACGGCAATCTTTCGTATCTTTACAAGACAAAAATCATCAAGGCGGTATCAATACTTTTGGCTACGTGGGAACGGCAGCTGCCTATCAAACAGGGGAAGAATGGCTAACGGCGTTACTGGATTATTTAAAAGAAAATATTGATTTTGCCCTTTCCTTTTTCCGTGAAGAGATGCCTAGCGTTCGTGTAATGGAGCCTGAAGGAACCTATCTTTTATGGTTAGACTTTAGTTCTTATTCGCTAACGGATCGGGAACTTCGCGATACCTTAATTCATAAGGGGAAAGTGGTTCTAAATCCAGGAATTAGTTTTGGTCCCCAAGGTTCTCAACACATGCGTTTAAACTTAGCTTGTTCAAAAGAAACTCTCGAAGAAGGCCTTTTACGTATCAAAAAAGCCTTTAATTAAAAACAGCTGTCCTAGTTTGGAACTGACCTAAGATTGTGAGACAGGAATAAAAAAGCATTTTCCTAGACTGCTGATTTCCGATAATCTATCGGCGATTGGTAGTCTAGTTTTTGTTGAATTCGACTTTCATTATAATAAGTAATGTATTTTTTTACAATTTCTATTACAATAGATGTAGGTTCATTTGTGAGCCCATCTAAGTAGAACGTTTCAGACTTTAGTGAGGCATGAAACGATTCGATGCAGGCATTATCTGAAGGTGTCCCTTTGCGGGACATACTCATGGTAATGCCTTTTGTTTTTATTTGATTCTGGTAGTCAAAAGAAGTATAAACAGAGCCCTGATCACTATGCAATAGACAATCCGTTGTTTGGGGCAATTGATCAAGTGTATCCAGAACAAAAGCCGTATCTTGCTTATCACCGATGGTATAGGCGATAATTTCACCATTGTATAAATCCATAATTGAAGACAAATACAATTGCTTTTGACCAAAAGGCAGATAAGTAATATCTGTTACCAATTTCTTTAAAGGAGCGTCTGAAGAAAATTGTCTATTTAGCTTGTTCTCGACAACCGTGTAAGGTTGTCCCACTTTACTGCGTTTCTTCATTTTCACGCGACAATTCCAATGATATTTCTGCATAATCTTTTGTACGGTGTTTTTGTTTACTTTGTATTCCTGATTAATCAACGCAGTAATCTTTCGATAGCCATATCGAAACTTATGCTGGAAGCAAAGTCGACGAACGGCTTCTTCAAGAGGTGTTAACTTTCCCAAGTCTTTTCGATGAGTCCAACGATAATAAGTAGCTCGCGAAACGCCGAAAAGTTGACACAATGCAGTAATGGTTATTTTTCCTTTCATTTTTTTAACTAATTCTACAAATATTTCTGGCTCCACGTCCTTTCCAATTCTTTGTACTTTTTTAGCACCTCAATATGCATTTTTAAATAGTTATTTTCATTTCTAAGCTGTTGTTCATTTGATCGAATTTCTGGACCTTTTCCATAAGCATATTGTTTTCCAACGGGTTGAACCAGACGATGATTCTCGCCATTACGGTACCAACGCCACCATGTTTCAATTTGTGTTTTGTTTTTAATGCCTAATTCTTCCATAATCATTTTTACAGGAATATTCTCTTTTTTCATCTGTATAGCCATTTCTTTGATGTGAATCGGATAAGACACTCGATTTCCCATTGAAAAAGCACCTCCTAGTTAAATTCATTTTAACGTGAATTCAACAAGAGGTGCTTTTTTATTTTGTCTCAGTTTATTGGGTCAGTTCAATTCAACAAGAGGTGCTTTTTTATTTTGTCTCAGTTTATTGGGTCAGTTCATTTTTAGGACAGCTGTTTTTAATTCTTTCTTTTGCGTTTAGCTAAATAAACTCTGACGAACCAGATACCTGAAAATAGAAGTAAAATTTCTCCAATTATGATTGTATAAAATCCTGGTTCATGAACGATTCCTTGCTGATCTACATACGTAAAAAACGTTCCTATAAATGGGAGTATTACTGCAAACAAAGCCAAGGCCATTGGATATCTGTATTTTTCTAACAAATTTGCTTCCTCTCCTTCTATTCTTTCACTCAGTATCCTATAAAGACTTCATTAAAAGAAGCGATTTGGACGCTTTTAAAAAAAAGTTAGTCGTTTTAAGAAAAAAATAAAGAGTACCAACGAATTTGTCCCTCGTTGGTACTCTCTTTTTCAATTGGTTAAACTTATTCACCAATGATTTCAACTGTGTCCATCACGACGTCAAATGTTGGACGGTCTTGGGCATCCCGTTGGACTCCACCAATTTCATCCACTACATCCATACCATCAACCACATGACCAAAAACAGTATGACGGAAGTCTAACCAAGGTGTTCCGCCTTGTTTGTAAGCTTCAATAATTTCTTCTGGAAAACCAGCATCTTCTAACTGACTCATCATTTGAGCTGGAACATTTTGATTAGTAACAACAAAGAATTGGCTGCCATTTGTGTTAGGACCAGCATTTGCCATTGACAATGCGCCACGCAAATTGAAAACATCCCGAGAAAATTCATCCTCAAATGCTTCTCCATAAATACTTTCGCCGCCCATTCCTGTTCCGGTTGGGTCACCGCCTTGAATCATAAAATCAGGAATCACACGATGGAAAATAACGCCATCATAGTAGCCCTTTTTCGCTAATTCAACAAAATTTTTAACCGTTTTAGGCGCTTGTTCTGGGAATAATTGAACAGTGATGTCGCCTCGGTTTGTTTTAATGACAGCTTTTGGGCCTTTAGCATTTTCTAAATCTAATTGTGGAAATTGTGACATGAGAATGTCCTCCTAGATAATTATTTTATAGTTCCATCATATCGAAAAATGCTGAAAATTGCTATGATCTTTTTCCAATGATTAAAGAATGCTTTGATTCGTTAGCCAAACTTGCTTTTTTCGAAAAGCCGTGCTATTTTGTGAAGTGTTCGCAAAACGATCAATAGTTGTCTCAACCCTAAATGAATTAGGAGGAATTTTCAAATGTCTGATGAAAAAGATATTTATGATTTAACGATTATCGGCGGCGGTCCTGTTGGATTATTTGCCGCTTTTTATGCGGGAATTCGTAAAGCGAAAACGAAAATCATTGATAGCCTGCCACAATTAGGTGGTCAGCTAACAATGCTGTATCCCGAAAAATATATTTATGATATTCCTGGATTCCCTGCTATTAAAGCCGGTGAGTTAATTGCCAATTTGGAAAAACAGATGCAGCCATTTCAGCACGATGTTTGCTTGGAAGAAGAGGTCACACACCTTGCACAGGAAGCAGATGGACTTTTGCGCTTAGACACAACTAAAGGCACACATTATTCTAAAACGGTTATCTTTGCGATTGGTAACGGCGCTTTCCAACCTCGACGTTTAGCTATCGAAAATGTTGAAGCCTTTGAAGGTGAGTCAATCCATTATTATGTGACTGACATGAAAAAATTCGCTGGCAAAAAAGTTGCGATTGCTGGTGGCGGCGATTCCGCAATTGATTGGGCTTTAATGCTAGAAAACGTTGCAGAAGAAGTATCTATTATCCATCGTCGCCCACAATTTCGCGGCCACGAACATAGCGTGGAACAACTGGAAAAATCTAGCGTTTCTATCAGAACTCCTTATATCATTAGTGATATTTTAAAGGAAAATGAAACGTTCACAGGCATCCAATTAACGGAGACAAAAGGTGACCAAACATTGGATCTCCCTCTGGATGATTTAATTATCAATTATGGCTTCACTTCTTCTTTAACACACCTCAAAGAATGGGGATTAGACGTTTCTAGAAATGCTATTAATGTTCATTCCGATATGTCAACTAACATTCCTGGTGTATACGCTGTAGGGGATATCTGTTCCTATGAGGGAAAAGTGAAATTAATCGCTACAGGATTTGGTGAGGCACCTACTGCCGTAAATAATGCTTTACATTACTTACGGCCCGATGCTCGACGTCAACCAGTTCATAGTACAAGTTTATTTGAAAACGGCGTACCTAAATAAGGTTAGCACTGGACTTTAGCAGTTTTTAAGCCAAGGACAAAAATCTAAATCGGATTTTTGTCCTTGGTTTTCTGCTTTACTGAAAAGCCTTTCTTTTTCTCTTTTAAATTTATTTTTGATACAATAAAAAGTGCTAGGAGGAAGAAAGATGAACCAACCAATTATTTATTTAAATGAAGTATTCAACGAAGAACAACTGGAACAAGTGAAAGCTGTGGCACCCAATTATCTAGTTAAAACATCTACCGATTATTTATCCTCTGCTGAAGAAGAGGCCATCGAAATTATGTTAGGCTGGCATAAAGAAATTGGTCCGCGTTTATTAGCCTCTGATACTAGTCACCTAAAATGGATTCAGCTCATTTCTGCTGGTGCTGATTATATGGATTTTGATAAATTAAGAGAAAAGGGCATTCTGTTGTCTAATGGTAGCGGAATCCATAGTGTTTCTATCTCAGAACATGTTTTAGGCGTTTTATTAGCACATACCCGCGGACTGCAAGAAAGTATCCAACAACAAATGCAACACACATGGAATCAAACAGCCCCTTCCTATCAACAACTTTCTGAGCAAAAAATGTTAATCGTAGGCACCGGGCAAATCGGACAACAATTAGCTAAATTTGCTAAAGGTTTAAATCTTCAAGTTTATGGCGTGAATACCTCTGGACATGTGACGGAAGGCTTCATTGAATGCTATTCACAGAAGAATATGAGTAAAATTATCCATGAAATGTCCATTGTTGTGAACATTCTTCCTTTGACTGAAACAACAAAACATTTATACAATCAGGCACTTTTTGAAAAAATGGCTCCTGAAACAATTTTCGTAAATGTTGGTCGCGGCGCCTCAGTAGCAACGAACGATTTGATAACTGCCTTAAACAATAAAACCATTGCTTTTGCTGCCTTAGATGTCTTTGAAGAAGAACCTCTTCCCGAAGATAGCCCTTTATGGGAGATGCAGAATGTTTTATTAACACCTCATATTTCTGGCATGACACCGAAGTTCAAATCAAAATTACTGGCGATTTTTATTCCAAACTTAAATCAATTTGTGACGGATCAGACCCTCGTCAAAAACCAAGTTTCCTTAAAAAAAGGCTATTAACTCAAAAAAGGCCTTCAACCATCTTTCAAGTAATTGCATGGTTGAAGGCTTTTTTTGCTATTTTTTACCAGATAACCTTGAAGTTATCATTTGTCGACGCTTGAATGATTGGATGTTTTTTTAAATATTCTGCAATCAGTTCCGTCATATCAATTTGGATTTCTCGAATAATTTTTTCAGGTTGGAACATTTGATAGTTTCCGCCACCGACTGCACGGTATTGATTTGTCACGATTTCCAAAACATCTTCTGCTTGCACTGCATTACCATGATAATTAAGTTTCGTCACTCTTTCACCAAACGGTTGTCTTAAATCAAGCGTATACTCAATGCCTTCATACATATCATAATTATAGTATTGTGGTTTTGGATCAACATATTTCGGGTTAAAAATTGGTTGGCCTTTTTCTAACACAAAATAAGTAGCGCTTTGTTCTAACGCTTCACGGAGGTCTTGTCCAGTGACACGCAATACAGCCAAGGTATTTGGATAAATATAGTTAGTAATGATATCGCGCATCGTAATTTGGTTATTAAACCCTTTGCCTTCATTGTTAAAAAGTGCAGTCCCTGAAATATCCGTTCCGCTTGAAGCCATTTGGACGTTATTAATAAATTCTATATATGGATGTTCTTTGAGGCGTACGGCATTCGGATTTTGAATCGTCATATCCCCTTCCACATTTCCCACTGGTTGATCAAGCCACTCTTCTACCTCGTCATGTAACGCTGTTGTCAAAGCTAAAACTTCTGCATCTGGTTGTTCGTTTCCAACAGGATGAATAGCTGCGTCACTTCCAATAACGCGATAGCCTTTAGCCATAGGTTCAATTTCTAAAGTAATTTCTCCAACGAAAGCTCCTCGAAAACCTGGTTGAATCACAGGTATTCCATTCAGTTTTGTAGCAATTTCTCGATGTTGGTGACCAGTGACTAAGGCATCAATCCCAGGAACTTTTTCCAATAAATCGTAGCCTTCATTTTCTCCTGTTAGTAATTCCGTGGGTTCCCCTGTTTCTAAATCTTTTTCAAAACCGCCATGGTAAGCGACAACAACTAGGTCCGCTTCTTCCCGCAGTTTTGGCACGTATTCCGCCGCTGTTTCAACGACACTTTTAAACGTTAAATCTTTGACTGTTGCCGGCTGTTCCCAATGAGGAATATATTGAGTCGTCACGCCAAGGATGGCTACTTTAACCCCTTGTTTTTCTATGATGACATACGGCTGACCGAAATAAGGTTGTCCATCTTTACCAAGAATATTGGCAGCTAAAACTGGCTGTTGATAACTGGCAATTGTTTCCTTTAAATAATCTAATCCGTAATTAAATTCGTGGTTACCTAAAATGCTAACATCATAATTCATTTGATTAATGATTTTAGTGATGGCTTCCACTGAATGTGTTTCTGCTTTTCTTACGTAGTAACTAAGCGGCGAACCTTGAATAAAATCCCCATTTTCAATTTGAAAAACTGGTCCTTTGGCAGACGCCCGTAACTTTTTCAGCATGGTTGCTGCTTTTGCGGTTCCAAAAGGTAAATCCATCTTTTTTTCACTATAACTTGTTGGCATAATGTACCCATGCATATCACTTGTTGCTAAAATTTTTATTTGCATTTTGTTTCTCTCCTTCTTCCGCCCAAAAGAACAGGAAGGTTAGAACACGAGCCATAACGACTCAGATCCCAACCTCCCACGTCTGTTTATTTATTGATTATTGGTTCCATGCTTGTTCAAATTGTGATGTTGCATCTTTCAATAATTTTTTCGTGTCTTTATTTGATGAAGCAAAAATACTTTCCATAATTGTCCGCATTTCATTATAGGCTGAATCAGCATTTTCTTCTACTGGGATAGCGAATAAATCTTTTACTGCGTTTTCAAGTTGTGCAGGTACTTTGGTTGTCTTAGAATTTTTGTACTCATCACTGTGTAAAACAGATTCTAAAATTGGCATATAACCTGTTTGTTGTGCCCAGTACAATTGTGAATCAGGAGTAGCTAAGAATTTCATGAATTCAAATGCCGCTGTCCGTTGTTCTGGCGTAGCACTATCGAACATATAAATATCTGTTCCTTGTTGTAAGTTGATTTTTTCAGGACGTGGTGCAACACCGTATTCATAGCCACCAGCTTCAGCATCTTTTTGAACAAAACCAGCACCAGCAATACTACCGACAAACATTGCTACCTTTTTGTTTGCAAATGGGCCAGATAAATATTTATCTGAACCAGCTGTGCGGAAGTAACCTGCTTCGATACCATCACGGTAATAGTCCACGACTTCTTGTGAATCTTTGCTTGTTAAATCTAAGTCTTTATTAAAATCAACGCCTTTGTTTTTCATTCCAATTGCGTAATAGTTATTTAACGAGTCAAAACCAGCACCAACGACTTCTTTGTTGGATTTTTCGTAAATTGTTTTAGAAGCTTCTTTTAATTCCTCTAATGTTTTCGGTACTTCAACACCATATTCTTTCAACAAATCAGCATTATAAAATAACATTTCTGTCGATTTATTAAATGGAATGCCGTATTGTTTGCCGTCGATTTTGGCGCCGTCTAACAATACTTCACGAATTGGTTCTGCATCTTTCCAGCCGATTGTGTCATCATCCATATATGGTTTTAAGTCCACTAACATTTCATCTTGTGCAGCATTCCATAACCAGCCTGGGTACGCTTGCGTAATTGTTGGTAAATCTTTTGGTGAAGTTAAAGTCGAATTGATTTTGGCTTGTAAATCAGGGTAAGCAGATTGATTTTGTAATTCCACTTTAATTTTTGGATTTTCTTTCATGAAGTCTTTCGTTAATTTTGTTAACGCTTCTTCTTGAACCCCATTCATTGCATGCCAGAAAGTGATTGTCGTATCTTCCTTCACTTCTTTCACAATATCGTTTGATTCTTTGGCCCCATTACCGTTACCACAAGCCCCCAATGCGAAAATAGCTGCGGTTGCTAACACTGTTGTTGCTAGAGTTTTGAACTTCATTTTTTTCTCTCCCTTAAAAAAATTTATAAAACAATTTGCTCGCCACGTTCTGGCAATATTCTTTCACCATACGGGTTTTCCAGTTTTTCTGGTTTTAACGTATGGATTGGAACCAATACTTGAGGTTCAATCAATGCAATAATTTTATCCAGATCTTCTGGAATTGCATGTCCTGAACAAGCTAAACGGACAAAAGTAATGTCTTTTTTAGCCAACAAATCTAAAAACACGCGATACTGTGGATCAAAGTCCCCTAACGGTTGCGCATCACTGTGAATGTATAAACTACCTTCTTTGAGGTTGTCAAACTGGTTCACAACTTGCCACAAATAGTCTGTTTTGTCCTTTAGTAACGTGTCATACGGGATTTCTAACGCTGGATTCAATTCTGGTATTTTACCAGATTCAGCATAATAATAACGAACTTCTATTCCAAATACTTCAAGTAACAACGCAGCCATATTTGCTTCTAAAACGACTGTACGTGGTGACTTTTCAATAATCTTAGCAAAACGTTCCACGTTTGCTGGATAACCATTAAAGGTAATTTGTCGATTCGGGTTTTCTAGTTCTAAACGAACCAAGTGCTGAACAAGATCTTCTTCACTGACAACCGCTATTTGGGCTGGATCTGGTTCACGTTCTGGGAAGCTAATGCTTACGCCTTCCATCATTAATAATTCAGTATGTTTAGCTTTTTCACAAAAAGCTAAAGTCTCTTCACGATTATGGCCATGTAAGCGCAAATCACCTGTGTATGTGATGAAATGGTCAGGCGTGCGAATCAGTAATGCCGAAGCACCGTACGCATCATGATCAACAGGCACGATTTCCACTGAAATTTCGCCAACTTTAATCACATCGTTTTTATTAAGACCAATCATTTCTCGGGTAAAATTCTTTTCTTCAAACGGTGATGGAATCAAAAAATCACCTTTGCGATTTAAACTATTTAGAATCATTTTCGTTTCTTTTAGGGTGTACAACGGAACAGCTGGGTCTAAATAATTAATCATGCGTGAATGATCTAAGTGGGCATGAGATAAGAAAACAGCGGTGTGTTGATACTCTTTGTCTTCTGCACCATGATATTCATAACCTAAACGTGGATCATATAAGTCTTTTAATTCTGGCACTAAACGATTATTAATTAAGGTTTCAATGTGATCATCGGGCAAATCTAATTCTGGTCGAAATTCTGTACCAAAATCAAAGAAGATGTGGGCATCTTTATACGCCACTTCAATCACGGTTCCTCCAATTGTTAAAATGCCACTGTGAAAAGTCACAGTTGTTTTAGCCTTTGATTCCATTTTTTGCAACTCCTCTGATAATTTCTTTTCTGAAAATCAAGTAAATAATTAAAATTGGAATAACGGTTAATGTTGCAGCAGCCATTTGTAAATGTACGTCACTACCGCTCTCTGTCGCAAAGGCCGATAGTCCATTATTCAATAAACGGTATTTTTTCTCGTTCGTCACCAACAATGGCCACAAGAAAGAATTCCAACTAGAAATAAATGTTAAAATCCCTACTGTTACCAACGCTGGTTTTGACATTGGTACTAAAATACGCCAAATGTATTCTAAATCACTAGCGCCATCAATCTTGGCAGCCTTGTAAAAAGTATCAGGAATACCTTTTAAATAACCGTTTAAATAGTAAATATAAAAAATACTAGTTAAAAATGGAATAATTAAGGCGCTGTAAGTATTTAACAAACCTAATTGCGCAATCGTTTGATAATTGGTAAAAATAATAGATTCATACGGAACCATTAACAACGAAATCATCAAAGCAATGACCACATTTTTAAAACGGAACTTCAAACTCGTTAACGCGAATGAAGCTAAAACGGCGGTGACTACCGTAGCAATCGTTGTAACGCCTGAAACAAAGACTGTGTTCAAGAAATACCGAAGAAAGGGTGCTTTTTGAAAGACCTCTGTGTAGTTTTGCCATTGTGGTTGTTTCGGAAACATGGTTGGCGGCATGCTGGTCGCTTCAGAGTAACTCATTAAACCAGCTAAAATCATATAGACAAATGGAAATAACGTAATAACGGCTAAAATGCCTAAGAAAACAAATGCGATAATCGTTAAAACTTTTTTCATTGGCTTATTGCCCCACTTTCTTTAAGAGTTTATTTTGTAAGAAAGTGACCACTAAAATAATCACAAATAAAATCACTGTGGCGGCCATCGCAATTCCGGGACGCCCTGCAATGTGGAATTTGTCATAAATATAGTACACTGCGGTTGTGGCACTGTTGGCAATCCCCGCACGACCACCGAATAAAGCATAAACTTGTGTATAAACTTTAAAGGCGCCAATTAAATTGACCGTTAATAAAAAGGCAATGGTCGGGACTAGCTGCGGAAACGTAATACGTCGGAAAATTTCGCCGTCTGAGGCGCCAAACATTTTTGCAATTTTAAAATGTTCTTCATCAATATTTCTCAAGCCCGCCAACAAAATAATAATATTAAATGCTAAACTCGTCCAAACCCCAAAAATAATCAATGTCGGCATACTCATTTGAACATTATCTAGCCAGTTGACAGAAGGAATGCCGAAAAAGCCTAAGACGTAATTGACAATTCCATAATCGCCATTAAAGAAGTAACGGAAGACAATCCCAATGGCAATCGTACTCGTTACATAAGGCATAAAGAAAATCGTTTCAAAGAAACTCTTATGTTTAACTTTTTCAAAGATAATCCAAGCAATTGCTAGGGAAATTATCAAGGCAATCGGTACCACAGCAAATGCATAGAGCGCTGTATTTTTTAACGCTTTATAGAAGATTGGATCATTCAATACACGTTGATAATTTTCTAAACCAGCGTAGCGTTGGTTAATTAAGGAACCTTTTTGGAAGCTCATCCACAAAGAACGAAACAGCGGATAAACGCTAAACAGTAAAATGATTCCTAATGATGGCAGAAGGAAGAGCCATGCTTTTGGTTGATTTTCTGGATTGTATTTTTTCATTAGTAAACCCGGTCTCCCGCTTCGTTAAAGATAAATACTTTTTTATATGAAAAATCAAAAGATAAAGTGTCTCCTTCTTCAATCGCTTCTTCTACACTTACAATTGATTTCACTTGTTCATTTCCTAATGTAAATCGTAAAATACGTTCTCGACCAATCAATTCCACTAAATCTGTCGTTGTGGTAAAGAGACCTGTTTCAGTTGGTACCACATCTTCTGGACGAGAAGCAAACGTATATTTCCCGTCAGTCATTGGCATTTTAAAGCGTGCTTGCTCAAAACGCTCAAGCGGAATTTCAAAACTTTCGTGGTACATTTTGCCGTCTTTCACTTCAACAGACAATAAATTAATAATTGGGTTACCTATGAACTGAGCAACAAATAAGTTATTTGGTTCTAAGTAAAGGTTTTGAGGTTCATCATTTTGTTGAATAACCCCTTCGTTTAATAAAATAATTTTATCACTGATTGATAGCGCTTCCTCTTGGTCGTGCGTTACAAAGATTGTTGTAATGCCTACTTCTTTCACCAAGCGGCGGATTTCTTCACGAATTTTCAAACGCAAACGTGCATCCAAGTTACTTAAAGGCTCATCTAATAATAAAACATCTGGTTTTTGAACTAACGCCCGGGTAATCGCAACACGCTGTTGTTGACCACCAGAAAGTGTGCCTGGCTTTTTATGGCTTAACTCTTCAATATTCGTTAGTTTCATATATTCTTCGGCAATAGCTTGTGCCTCTGCCTTGGGAACTTTCTTACTTCCTACCGTCAAAGGAAACATTACGTTTTCTAGAACAGTCATATGTGGATATAAGGCATAGTTTTGAAAAACGAACCCGATGTTCCGATCTTTTGGTGCTGTTTTGACAACCGATTGCTGTCGAAACTGAATATCTCCATCACTTGGATGTAATAAACCTGCAATTAAGTTTAAAATTGTGGATTTCCCACACCCACTTGGTCCTAACAAACAAACCAAGTCCCCTTGCTCAATCGTAAAATTGACCGATTTTAACGCTTCAAACCCATTATCGAATACTTTTTTCAAGTCGATAACTTCTATCATGACCCAACCTCCAAAAAAACATTTAATAGCATACCTTTTGATTTTAACATTTATTTCTTGCAACCGCGAGAGCAAAGCTGTTTCATTAAGATAAAAATAGGTAAAGTTAATGTATTTTTTATGTAAAAAATGTTGTTTTTCTGAAAAGTCTATTCACACTTTTTTTAATGCGCAACAAAAAAACAGAGAATTTTTCTCTGCTTTTTTGGTTATTTTTTAGAATCTTTTTCTGATTCCTTTACAATATAAATTGGTCGTTTTTTCGTTTCTAAGAAAATTTTGCCGATATATTTGCCAATAATTCCTAAACATAATAGTTGCAAACCACCTACAAAAAGTACAATACAAACCATTGAAGGCCAGCCGCTCGTTGGATCACCATTAACTAATGTTCGAAAGATAATCACTAACATTGCTAGTGCAGAACCAATACACGAAAAGGCGCCAACGTATGAAGCAATATTCAATGGTGTTTCTGAAAAATTGACAATCCCGTCAATTGAATAACTTAATAGACTCCAGAAAGACCAAGAGGTTTCTCCAGCAATTCGTTCTCGATTTTTAAATTCAATATATTCTGTTTTAAAACCGACCCAACTAAAAATCCCTTTTGAAAAACGATTATACTCAGATAACTCTAAAATCGCATCGACCATTTGTCGGGTCATGACACGGAAGTCACGGGCACCATCCACCATTTCCGTCTCAGCAATTCGATTAATGAGTTTATAGAACATCCGTGCAAAAAAGCTACGAATGGGCGGTTCGCCGTCTCTTGTTATGCGTCGTGTGCCAACACAATCTAAATCTGTACTGGTTTCAATCATCTCAATCATTTGAGGTAATAACTCAGGCGGGTCTTGTAAATCAACGTCCATGACTGTCACTAAGTCACCTGTTGCTTCTTTTAAACCAGCGTATAAGCCCGCTTCTTTCCCAAAATTTCGTGAAAAAGAAAGATAACGGACCTTCTCTGGATGTTCGCGATAAAGCTGTCTTAAAACAGCTAACGTATTATCTTTTGAGCCATCATTCACAAATATATATTCTACTGAATGAGATAGTTGCTGGCTAATTTTTTCTACTTCTTCAAAAAACAGCGGAATCGCTGCTTCCTCATTATAACAAGGGACAACAATTGATAGCATTTTATTTCCTCCACACTTCAGTTAATTATCATTATACCATATGATAGCCTTATTAAATAACGATATCCAATTAAGAATAGCTTAATTAAATAGAAAGAACCTGAGAAAAAATCCAAAACGATTTTTTCTCAGGTTGACTAGCGGTTAAACGAAAGCAACAGAAATAGTCCTACGCACTACTTCAGCCTCTTTTGTTTAGCACTAAATTTATTTTGTTAAATCTTCTTGGTTCGCTTCAAATTGATAACGCGGTTCATCATTCTTTTCATCATAATCAACAATTAAATCATACCCTTTAAAGAACCAATCATCTGTTTCTTCAATAAAATAGGTAATCCCATCTAGGTTCTCTTTAATCATTGGCTCATCTGGCGCTTCTACAGACATCGCAATGGAAAAACCATCATGAACAGGTGTTTTTCCATAAATTTTTCCGAAAAAACGAATGCCTGTCTCAGGCTGAACCCCGGTTTCTTCTTTAAACCATTGTTGGGCTTTCGGTGTCACTTCTAATTTCATTCTTTGTTCCTCCTTCACATCTCTGTCGCCATTTATTGTAGCACAGCGCAGTGCTTTTAGAGAATAAAGTGCTTAGCCATTCATTTTTTCATCTAATAAATCCACGTCTGCGGTATCACCGATAACTAACAAATTGTCGTTTTCTCGAACAATTTCAGAAGCATCTGGCGAAGCAATTACTTCTGTTTTCGAGCGGCGAATCGCTACCACAGTTAAACCAAATCGTTGACGGAAATTTAATTCTGCTAAGGTTTTATTGTAAAATTTAGGATTGGTGACCCGAACCTCAGCTAATGAAAATTCGCTAGATAATTCAATATAATCTAAAATATTGCGTGAAACAAGTTTGTGAGCAATTCGAATACCCATATCTCGCTCTGGGTGAACGACCATGTCTGCCCCAATTTTATCTAAGACACGGGCATGATATTCATTGACTGCTTTGGCTAAGACATTGGGAACCCCCATCTCTTTAACCATTAGTGTCACTAAAATACTCGCTTGAATATCTTCACCAATTGCCACCACTACGTGATCAAAATTCCGAATTCCTAAAGAACGCAACGTCATTTCATCTTGGGCGTTAGCCACCACTGCATGCGTTGCAATATTCATATATTCATTGACACGGTCTTCACTGCTGTCAATGGCCAAAACTTCTTGACCAGCTTCCACCAAAGTTTGGCATATGCTGCCGCCAAAACGTCCTAAACCAATAATTGCAAAATTTTGTTTCATTTCTTCTGACCGCTCCTGTCTGTTCGTTAAAATTAGTATAACAAATCCATAAATAAATTCCTAGAAGGATTTCCTAGAATTTATTTATGGATTTATCTGATATTTATTTGGCTAAACCATGTTGAAAAGCATAAATCGCCGCTTGGGTCCGATCATCCACATCTAGTTTTGCTAAAATGTTTGAAACATGTGTTTTAACTGTTTTCAAAGTGATAAAGAGTTCATCAGCTATTTCCTGATTACTTTTACCTTGTGCAATCAACATTAAAATTTCGTGTTCTCGATTTGTCAAATCTTCATGCAACACCGGCTCTTGTTTTTTTGTTAACCGTTCCATCATCTTATGCGTCACTTCAGGCTCCAACACACGCTCTCCGCGATAAGTCGCCCGAATTGCATCAGCAATCTCATGTGCTGTTGATGTTTTTAATAGGTAGCCCGCTGCACCAGCTTCAATCGCCGGATACACTTTTTCATCATCAATAAAACTCGTCACAATAATAATCTTGGCTTCTGGCCAATCTTTCAAGATCGCTTTGGTTGAATCAATGCCATCCATTTCTTCCATTACCAAATCCATCAAAATAACATCTGGACGTAGTTCCAATGCTTTTTCATAGCCAATCTTACCGTTTTCTGCTTCGCCTACGACTTCTATATCCTCTTGAATAGATAAATATGATGAAACGCCTAAACGGACCATTTCATGGTCATCCACTAACATTACTTTGATCACTTGCAGTTTCCTCCTTTATGACAGGAACTTTAATTTCAACGCTGGTTCCCTGCCCTTTAAAACTAATAATTTTAACTGTACCGCCCATGCCGACAACACGTTCTCGGATATTATTTAAGCCATAACTACCGGCTTTATTACTTTGTTCCTTCATATCAAAGCCGACACCATCATCAACAATACGCAATAACACGTTTTTATCGACTTGGTGTAAGTATACCTCTAATTCCTTTGCTTTGGCATGTCTTAAGGTATTTGAAAGTAATTCCTGCACAATTCGGAAAAGATGATCCTCAATGCTGCTATTTAAATGAACATCTTCAACATCCCAAATCAATTCAATTTTAATTTTTGTTTGTAGTTCTTTCAGTAATTGTTCAATACCTTTACGCAAACTTTTTCCTTCTAGACTGATAGGACGCAAGTGCAATAGTAACGCGCGCATTTCCGATTGGGAGGCATTAATGATTTCTGCCACCATGGCTAGTTGTTTACGATATGGTTCCGGGGTTTCTGTTCGTTGTGCTTGTTCATTTAAGGCAGACAACATCATCATGGCTGCAAAAAGTTGTTGACTGACTGAATCATGCAACTCCCGCGCCAAACGATGCCGCTCGTTCTCTAAAATTTCTTCTTTTGTTTGCCCATCCATTAATTGCGGCCGACTGTTTAATAATTGCAATTCTTTAGACATCTCTAATAATTTATTTTTAATCGACCAAATATCTTGTTCGACTTCGGTTAGATAATGGTCTTGATTTTCACTGGTCGTTGGTTTGTTTAAGACTGGACTTTCATAATTACCGTTGGCCAATAACCGAAGTTTTTCTTCAATCCGTCCATATTGCCCTTTTTGAACCAATGAAATCAGTAAAAAGGTCAATAAGCCTATTAGTAAGGATATGAGAACAATGTGCACAATTAGTGGTAAATAAAAGACTTTTCTCTGAAGAAGCTCTAATAACCACCGGTTTTGTTTAATCGAATGAAAATATGAAAACAATGTAATTAAGATAACAATAAAGGTGCTAAGGGACGCATATAATGAAATCATGCGCCTTGAAATCCGATCGGTCATACACGGATCACCTCAACATCTCCTACTAAAGTGTTCGTCATAATTTTCAAACGACGAAGATTGGTATCGTAATCATTGCTGTAAATTTTTAATGATTCGTTTTTCAATTGATATTTTTCTTCTTCAAAACGTACCGTTCCGTAAAACGTTGAATGTTCTAACAAAATAGCTACACCTAACGGTACTAGGATTCGCGTGCGGCCAAAACCTTTACGAATAATAATAATATTGTTTTCTTTCGGTAGTAGCGTATTACCTAAATCAATAATGGTGTCCCCAGAGATTAAATCAATATTGATGTCGTCCCATTCATAGATATTGTTGCCAATACGTTCGTTGGCAAACCAACGGCGTTTAAATCGTTTGCCATTTTTCGGTTCTTTGGCCGCCGTTTCCACCATAATCATTTGTTTTTTACGCCAAGGTGCTCGTTCAGCTATATCCACGCCTGAAATCTCAAAACCTTTTAAGCCGATAAAGAGTACGCCAAAAATCAACATAAACCAAACAGCCGTGCTGTTCATTGCACCAATGACAATAAAAACAACGCCGAGGACGAATTGAAAGTTGTTAAAATGTGTTTTAGATGCTTTCCTGGAAACGTAGGCCACAAGTAAAACGCCAATTGTTAATAAAACAGCTAATCCAGGATTATGTACAATTTGCCATAACGCCAGAATAAAAAGTAATGCTTCTGCGACGATAAAAAAGCGCCAAGGGTTATTCATAGATTTGCCTCCTCCCTCTGTCATTTATTTTACTCGTTTATTTTATTTAATCATAGTGGTTTGCGCCTCAGGTTACCATAGGACTTTAGCCCTAAATGTCTTAGATTGCGAAAGGACAGGCCTTGGAAGCTGCCTGCCCTACTCAATTATTTAGTTTGCTTCAACTTTTGTAATTTTAACTGTCATGTCGCCACCAGGTGTTGCAATAATCACTTGGTCGCCTAATTGTTTACCAATTAAGGCTTGTGCAATCGGTGAATCGTTAGAAATTTTACCAGAAAATGGATCGGCTTCGGCACTTCCTACGATTGTGTATTCCTCTTCTTCTCCGTCAGGTAACTCTTGGAAAGTAACTGTTTTACCGATGGAAACTTCGTCTTGGTCCACGCCATCATTATCGATGATTTCTGCAAAACGAATCATATTTTCTAACGTTGTAATACGTCCTTCAACGAAAGCTTGTTCATCTTTAGCTGATTCATACTCTGAGTTCTCTGAAAGATCCCCAAAGCTACGAGCGATTTTAATACGCTCTACGATTTCTTTACGTTTAATTGTTTTTAATTCTTCTAGCTCTTGTTCTAATTTTTCTTTTCCTTCAAGAGTCATTGGATATACTTTTTCTACCATGTTAATTCTCCTTTTTCGCTTAACGATACGTAGTTCTTGGTTGGTTATTGAAAAAAATTCCGCTTTCAATCCACAAAAGAGTACCACGCTTTTTCTAAATTGTAAATATAATTATTGAATTTTTGTGATTTTGCTAAATTTTATTTATATAAATTTCTAGTTGCTACTCTTTCCCTCTGCTAAACAGATTACTTTTTGAGTATCTAAAAGCTTGGTGAATCATACAAAATTGATTCACCAAGCTCTTTTATGTTTTCATTTTATTCACTACTTGAATTATTGACATACTGATCTACTAATACTTGATGTTCTTCATATGTTTTTGAGAAGTATACTTTTCCTGTAGAAATATCTGCTACAAAGTATAAATAGTCACTTGGTGTCGGATTCAAGACTGCTTTAATTGACTCCTCACTTGGGCTATCTAATGGTCCTGGTCCATAACCAGTATTTTTATACAAGTTATAAGACGAGTCCACTTCCAAGTCAGCATACGTTACAGTTTCTTTGTGTTCTCCTAGAGCATACAAAATAGAAATATCTGATTGGATTGGCATATCAGCAGCCAAGCGGTTAAAGAATACTTGCGCAATTTGTTTGCGGTCTGCTTCTTTGACTCCTTCTTTTTCAACCAATGAAGCTAACGTTAAGACTTGCTGATTGGTTAAATTCTTTGCATGAATTGTCGGCGTATATTGTTCCATTACTGTGTTCATTTTAGCAACCATCTGTTCGACAAATTCAGGAAGTGTTGCTTTTTTGTAGTAATCATAAGTCGCCGGGAATAAATAGCCTTCTAAGCGATAACGAACACCTTCTGCGGTTGCAGCACTTTCAAGTAAATCAGGATACTTAGCCTTCATTTGATTGAAGAAGTCTTCATTTTTCATTAATGCAATGAAATCTGCTTTCTTGAAATCCGTATTTTTTTCAATGGCTTCGCCAATTTTATCTATATCGTAGCCTTCAGGAATCGTTACTTTGCCATCTGCGATTTTAGTTGGTTCTGGCGTGCCTCCTTCTTTTAGCATTTCACCAATTTCATCGAGTGTCATGCTTGGAGACATTTGATAATAGCCCGCTTGAAAATCTGTTAAGTTTTTAAATTTTACGTAGTAGTTAAAAACCATTCCGCTTTTAATGACGTTGCTTTCTTCTAAAACCGCAGCAATTTGCTTATTAGAAGATCCTTCTGGGATATGCACTTGAACAAGCTTCTTATTGTTCTTGTCTAGTGGTTGTAGCCCAGCGTCTACATATTTATAAAAAGTAAACCCAAAGATTGCCATCATTAAAACCAATACAGAAACTACAATTAACACGATACGACCGACTAAACGATCTTCTTTTTTACGTGTTTGTTTTTTTGTATTTGTTGGCTTTTCGTCTGTTTCAATCGGGGTTGGCTCTTCGACTGTCTGTGTTGTCTTGTCTTTCCCACGTCTTCGAGCAGCTCTAGAACCTGCACGTGTTTGTGTTGTGCGGCTCGCTGTTTCTTGTGATTCATCAGATGAAGGTTGGGGAGACCTATCATTTTTTTCAGAGGAATCAGGTTGATCGCCATCATTTCTACCTTTTAAAGACCCAGTTACTTGATCTCTAAGCGAAGATTTGGGATCTTGGTTATTTTGGTTATCATTAGCCAAAACTAACCCTCCTTACTATTCTATCGTTTATGACTGAAACTATTATACATGAAACCTCTTTAAAATTAAATGTTTTTAATAAAAAGACCGTCATTCCCCGATAAAAAATTCATCATTGACAACGTTTAAAGCCTATGATGGCGCTTTTCTATTGAAACGATAATAATTCTTAAAATCCTCCTAAATTTATCGAAAATCCATTTTCTATTAAGAATTTTGTAGCAAAATAGCACCTAAGTCTTTAGGCGATTGTACTAGGAATGTCGCTCCCGCCTCTTGTAATTCTGTTTCTTCACCAAATCCATACAAGACACCTATACTATCTAAGCCATTTTGTTGAGCACCAATAATGTCATAATTACGATCACCAACCATGATAATTGCTTCTTTGGTTGGGTCTAATTGAGCTTCCGTTAATGCATACTGAATCACATCTGCTTTTTTAGAACGATGACCGTCCATACTCGCTCCATAGATGCCTGTAAAATAACGATCTAAATCAAAATGAGTAATAATCTTTTTTGCAAATTCTTCTGGCTTGGAAGTCGCAATGTATAACTTTGCTCCCGCTTCCTTTAACCTTGTTAGTACCTCTGGGATCCCTGGATACACATGATTTTCAAACATACCTTTTCTCTGATAATACGCTCGATAATGACCCACGGCTTGTTGCGCTGCTTCAGCTGAAGGCGCCATGTGCAAAAACGACTCATATAAAGGCGGCCCTATGAAAGAACGTAACGTCTCCTCGCTAGGAGCTGGCCAGCCTAATTGTTCTGTTGCGTATAAAATAGAACGCATAATGCCGCTACCAGAATCCGTAATTGTGCCATCTAAATCAAATAAAATCGTTTGATACATCTTCACTTCACTACTTTCTAGCATTTTTGTCTAATTGATTCTTCAAAATAAGATACGCAAAAGAAGCACCTTTTCAGCGCTTCTCTGCCTTTTTATTTATTTTGCTGTAAACGTATCTGGTTTTTTATCTGATTGCTGCATTTCATAGGCAATGGCTTCAACGATTCGGCGGCTAGCTTGACCATCCCCATACGGATTTTGTGCATGCGCCATCGCGTGGTAAGCATCAGAATCAGTCAATAATGTTTTCGCCTCTTGATAGACTACTTGTTCGTCTGTACCAACCAATTTCAATGTTCCTGCCGCTACGCCTTCTGGACGTTCCGTTGTATCTCGTAAAACTAAAACTGGCACACCTAAGGAAGGAGCTTCTTCTTGCACACCGCCAGAATCAGTTAAAATTAAAGCACTTTTCGCTGCAAAATTTTGAAAATCTTTGACGTCCAATGGTTCAATTAAATGCACACGAGCTAATTCACCTAAGTGTTCCGCTACTATTTCACGGACTTTGGGATTTTTGTGCATAGGGAAAATGACTTCAATTTCTGGATGTTCCATTACAAGTCGACGAACAGCTTTAAACACATTTGCCATTGGCAGGCCTAAATTTTCACGACGATGCATTGTAATTAGCACGATGTGCTGGTCTGTAGGGATTTTTTCCAATAAATCATTTTGATAGTGGGCATCAACGGTGTACGCCATCGCGTCAATCGCTGTATTGCCAGTCACATAAATATGTTCTTCTGGATGATTTTCTTTGATTAAATTGTCCTTACTTTGAGTAGTTGGGGCAAAATAAATATCAGTTAACACGTCTACCAGTTGACGATTCATTTCTTCCGGAAACGGAGAATATTTTTGCCAGGTCCGCAATCCTGCTTCCACATGTCCCACTGGAATCTGTTGATAAAAAGCAGCCAATGCAGCCGCAAATGACGTGGTTGTATCGCCATGAACCAAGACAATATCCGGCTGTTCTGTCACAAGAACCTCAGTTAATAAATTCAAAACACGACTTGTAATATCTGTTAAGGTTTGCCCATCTTTCATGATATTTAAATCATGATTCGGTGTAATTTGAAAATCTTCTAACACTTGATCCAACATTTGGCGATGTTGCGCTGTTACGACTACTACAGAGTCAAATCCTTGACTTTGCTCTTCTAAAACTTTGATTAAAGGGGCCATTTTGATTGCTTCTGGCCGTGTTCCAAAAACCGTCATTACTTTAATTTTCTTCATCATTTTCCTCCTAATTCTATGTTAGTTTCGGGTATTTTTGTTGGCGAAATTCTTCTGCTCGTTGAATATAATGTAAGGCGTTCGTATGATTACTGGCTATTTCTGCTGCCGTTAACGGACGGATAACCTTCGCGGGTCGACCAAATGCTAAAACATTTGGCGGGATAATTTTGCCTTCTGTCACTAAAGAGCCCGCACCAATCAGGCTGTTTTCTCCAATAATGGCGTTATTTAGAATGGTTGAACCCATGCCAATCAAAGCACCATCACCGATTTTACAACCGTGTAACATGCATTGATGGCCCACCGTTACATACTTGCCTACAATTGTCGGGGCATCTTCATCAACATGAATAATCGTGCCATCTTGAATATTACTACCTTCACCAATGGTAATTGTGTTACTGTCACCTCTTAAGACCGACTGAAACCAAATATTACTATCCTTCGCTAGTTGTACGTTTCCATAGACATCTGCACTAGCAGCAATAAAATACTCTTTTTTCAAACTCTGTCACCTCTTTTCATTAAGTATAGACAAGAATCCCTCACTTTCATAGTAAAAAAGACAAGAAAAGAGCGTGGGACAAAAATCACTTTGGATTTTTGCTCCACGCTCAAAAACTGATAAACGGCGGGAACAAAAGCAACTCCTTCGGAAATAAGCCGGAATTCTCCAAAAATTACAGAACAATTTTCGGAAATTCCTTCTTATTTCTCGGAGTTAAACGCTTCTGTCCCGACCTCATTTTTATTCCTCATAGTCGCCTTCTTCAGCAAATTGACTATTGTATAGTTTTTCATAGAAGCCACCTTGTTCCAGCAACTCATGATGCGTTCCTTTTTCAATGATTTCTCCTTGTTTCATAACAAGAATTAAATCAGCTTCACGAATAGTTGATAGGCGGTGGGCAATAACGAAACTCGTTCGTCCTTCCATAACACGATCCATTGCTTTTTGAATTAAGGCTTCCAAGCGTGTATCGACTGAACTAGTCGCCTCATCTAAAATCAAAATTTTTGGATCAGAAATTACCGCTCGGGCAATGGTCAACAATTGTTTTTGACCAAGGGAAACGTTATCTCCCTCAGAATTGATTTCCATTTCATACCCGTCTGGCATTGTCCGAATGAAGTGATCCACATTGGCCGTTTTCGCTGCATCCACAACTTCATAATCCGTGGCATCCAATTTCCCAAAACGAATGTTATCGGCAATGGTACCTTTATACAACCAAGCATCTTGCAATACCATTCCAAATACAGATCGGACATCACTACGGTTCATTTTTTTTGTGTCAATACCATCAATTTTAATGGCGCCTTCTGTTACATCATAAAAACGCATCAGTAAGTTGATTAAGGTTGTTTTCCCAGCGCCAGTTGGTCCCACAATCGCAACCATTTGGCCCGCATCAACTTTAAAGTTCAAATTACGAATTAACGGTTTTTCTGGGTCATAACTAAAGCTGACATTTTCAAATTCAACAGAGCCTAAAATAGGTTCTGGTAAAGGAACATCTTGTTCGTTAAGTTCTTCTTCTGGTTCATCTAGGATTTCAAAAATCCGCATGGTCGAAGCTGAAGCGCTTTGTAAAGCTGCAGACAACTGCGTAATATTCCCCATTGGTTGGCTAATTTGCCAAATATATTGAATAAACGCTTGTAACTGCCCCACTACGATCACACCAGCAACCACATAGTAACTACCAAGGACAGCTACCCCGATATAGGTCCCATAAGCGGTCATTTGAACCAATGGCAACATTAATCCTGAGATAAAGGATGCTTTGAAACCAAAACCATTTAAACGATGATTGACTTGTTTAAAGCCTTCAAGGGTTTCTTTTTCCCGACCATATAGTTTTAAAACACTGAACCCAGTCATATTTTCTTGGACATAACCATTTAAGTCTCCTAAAGAATTTTGCATTCCTTGGAAATATTTCTGGGAGATTTTAACAATTGTTCTGGAAATAATCAGAGACAACGGAATCATAATCACTGAAAAAATCGCCATCAGCGGATTGATTAAGAACATCATCACTACCGCCATCACAATCCCTAGGACTGCCGAAACAATATTAATAAAACTTTGTTGCATCGCATTGCTGACAGCATCCACATCGTTCGTCACCCGTGACAAAATATTTCCTTGTTGGTTCTTATCAAAATAAGAAACTGGCAAACGATTGATTTTTTCTTCAATATCGCGACGTAAATCGCGCATGGATTGTTGAACGACATTCGTCATTAAAAAACCTGACAAAAATTGTGCCACACAATAACCTGTTCCCACAACTAAAATCCAAATTAAACATTGGATTACATAATCAAAGTTGATTGATTCACCGGCCGCAATATTACGGCTAATTTCTGTCGTTGGTAATCCAGTCAAATAAGGCAGCGCTGCATTAAAGGCAACGGTTAATATGGTAAATAAAATAACTAAATAAAACGTCACTCGGTACGGTTTAATATAGCGACCGATTCGTTTCATAGAAGAAAAGGCGTGTTTCATGCTAATTCCTCCTCTGACAATTGAGAAGCCGCAATATCATAGTAAATTGGACAAGTCTCAAGTAATTCACGATGTGTGCCAATTCCGACCACGTCGCCTTCGTTTAAAACAACAATGCGGTCCGCATGCATAATTGTTCCAACACGTTGTGCCACAATTAAAACAGTGGATTCTGTTGTTTCTTTTTTCAGACGCGCTCGTAAATTTGCATCTGTTTGATAATCTAACGCAGAGAAACTATCATCAAATATATAAATTTCCGGATTGCGAATAATCGCCCGTGCGATAGCTAAACGTTGTTTTTGACCACCAGAAAAGTTCGTGCCACCTTCTGAAAGAGGTTCATCATAGCCTTGCGGTTTTTGTGAAACAAATTCTGTAGCTTGAGCAATGTCAATTGCTCGTTCCATTTCTTCTAACGTCGCATCTTCCTTACCGTAGCGAAGATTATCAGCAATTGTACCAGTAAAAAGTAACGCTTTTTGTGGAATATAGCCAATCTTATTGCGTAATGCACTAAGTTGGTAATCTTTTACGTTCACTCCATCGATTAAAATTTCACCTTCTGATACATCATAAAACCGTGGAATCAATTGAATTAATGTTGATTTTCCACTACCTGTGCTCCCAATGAAGGCCACTGTTTCACCAGGTGACGCCTTAAAACTTACATTGCGGATGACTGGGCTTTCCGCATGTCCAGGATAGGCAAAGGTTACATTTTTAAACTCTAGATAGCCTTTAGTAGCTGTTTCTGTTACGCCTTCTTCTTCACGAATAGCTGGTTCCATGTCTAAGGCTTCTTGAATCCGTGAAGCCGAAACCGCAGCCCGTGGATACATCATAAAGACACTGGCAAATAACATAAACGAGAACAGCGCATGGAAAATATATTCAATAAAAGCAATTAAATTCCCAACTTCTAAATCCCCATTGCTGATTTGAACAGTCCCGCTCCAAATGATTAAGACCATCACAATATTAAATAAGAAAAAGAAGCCTGGTTGGGCTGCTGCCATTAAACGAAACAGACTTTTTGAACTTTTAGTGTAAGTTTCATTGACTTTATTAAAACGAGATTCTTCAAATTTTTCATTAACAAATGCACGTATTACCCGCAATCCAGAAAGATTTTCTCTTAAAATCCCATTGATTCCATCTAAGTTCTTTTGTTGCTTTTTAGATAACGGTTCTGACAAACGAGCAATTCCGACAACTGCTAGCAGCAGAAAAGGCAAGGCACCTAAAACGTACATTCCTAACGACGGACTCGTTCGCATCACCATGTAAAGACTGGCAATAAACATCACTGGCGTCATAAAGCCAAGACGTAAAATATTTCCCATGAAGAGCATAATTTGGTATGCATCATTGGTCGTTCGCGTAATTAAGGAAGAAACCCCAATACTTTCATATTCACTATGTGAGAAAGTTTGAATCTTTTCAAATAAATCATCACGAATATCACGAACAATGTTTGTTGTAATTCTGGCACCAAAGTACCCCAGCAAAATATTCATTGCGACACCAATAATCGTAATTACAACCATCCAAATCCCTTGCTGATAAATATAGTCCATATCTTTAGGAATAATTCCTTTGTCAATCATTCGTGCTAAAATGGTCGGCAAGCCTAATTCAATTAAAATAAAACCAAACACACAAATAAAATCAGCGAAAAGTAATTTCTTATAACGCATTGTGTAACGCCACATTAACTTCAATTAATCATCTCCTTCTTATCTTACTTTAAATTTTCTAGTACCCCCACTGTATCAAAAAGAAATCGGTAATACAAGCTGTCTGGCTAGAAAAAACAGCCTTTCTCTTTCTATCCTTTCTCTTTTAGATTTTCTAAAAAATAGATAATTTTAATGATTTACTTATACGATTAAAATTGCTACTTCCTTTTGATTGTGCCATAATTGGGAAAAACTGAAAGGACCCTTTGAATGAAAAAATTATTCTTCATTTTTCTCGGTTCCTGTACGTTTGCTTTAGGCACGTTAGGAATCTTTTTGCCGCTTTTACCCACCACTGGTTTTTATTTATTAACGGCCTTTTTTTGGATGCGTAGTTCAGATAAACTTTATAACAAATTTTTAGCTTCTTCTTATTATCAAAAATATATCCAAGAAGCCTTCTTTGAGAAAAAAATTACTCGTAAAGGCAAATGGAAACTATTTATTTCCATGTTTCTTTTATTTGCCATTCCGTGTTTAATTGTCCGAAATACGTTGATGACTACGACTTTAGCGATTGTTTATTTAGCTCACGTGATTGGCTTAAGTTTGTATTGGCGTCCTAAAAAAAAGGCACTCGAGCTTGATCAAGAATAAGGCGAAACAAGAAGTTTGTTTTTTTTAAAAGTCCAGTGAGTGTTTCTATACTTCCTTATCATTCTATGATAAAATAAGCTTAATTGTTGTTATTCACAACACACGGGACGGTTGAAAAAGAACACATAAAATCAAATACCCAGAATGAAGCAAAGTCGAGGCTTCATTTCATCATTAACAGATGTTTTTGATGAGCATTCTTTTTTAGGTGATCAGCACCTCGTTTTGTTGTGTTTAATTTTCTGTCTTAAAATGAAAAAAACTATAAATTGCTACTATTAGTAGCTGAAGGAGAAATGAATCGATGATTTACAAAGTATACTATCAAGAAACAAAAATCAGAAACCCAAAAAGAGAAGACACAAAATCTCTTTACATGGAAGCCGATAGCGATGTAATCGTGCGCCAATTAGTTGAAGAAAATACCCCATACAATATTGAATACGTTCAATTATTAGACGAAAAACATCTTGCTTACGAGCAAGAACATGCGGACTTCACTCTAACGGAGTTTTAACATGAAAGTAAACATAAAAAATAACGAAACTGGCGTTTTTGCAATCGGTGGTTTAGGCGAAATTGGAAAAAACACATATGGGGTACAATTCCAAGATGAAATTATCATTATTGATGCTGGGATCAAATTCCCAGAAGATGATTTACTTGGGATTGACTACGTGATTCCAGATTATAGCTACATCGTTCAAAATTTGCATAAAGTCAAAGCACTCGTTATTACCCACGGTCATGAAGACCATATTGGTGGCGTTCCTTATCTTTTACGTCAAGCGAATATCCCAATCTATGCGGGACCACTAGCCTTGGCTTTAATTACCAACAAACTAGATGAACATGGTTTATTGCGAGAAGCGGAATTACACGAAATTAATGAAGATACGGTGATTCGTTTTAGAAAAACAGCGATTAGCTTTTTCCGGACGACTCACAGTATTCCTGATGCCTTGGGCGTTGTGGTTAAAACGCCTTCTGGTAACATTGTCGCAACAGGTGACTTTAAGTTTGACTTTACACCCGTTGGTGAGCCAGCCAACTTACACAGAATGGCGAAATTAGGTGAAGAAGGCGTCCTTTGTCTTCTTTCAGACAGTACCAATGCTGAAATACCCACCTTTACAAAATCCGAAAAAACAATTGGGACCTCTATTTTAAAAATCTTTGAAAAAATTGATGGTCGGATTATCTTTGCCAGTTTTGCTTCAAACATTTTCCGTTTACAACAAGCTGCTGATGCAGCCGTGAAAACAGGTCGCAAAATTGCTGTTTTTGGTCGTAGCATGGAAAATGCCATTGTCAATGGCGAACGCTTAGGCTACATCAAAGTGCCAAAAGGAACGTTTGTCGATGCGGCGGAACTGAATCAATTGCCAGCAAATGAAACAATGATTTTATGTACTGGCTCTCAAGGAGAACCTATGGCCGCGCTTAGTCGGATTGCTAACGGTACACACCGCCAAATTAGTATTCAACCAGGCGATACGGTTGTTTTCTCAAGTTCACCAATTCCTGGGAATACGACAAGCGTTAACCGTTTAATCAACTTATTATCTGAAGCCGGTGCAGAAGTTATCCACGGAAAAATCAATAATATCCATACTTCTGGTCACGGTGGACAAGAAGAGCAAAAATTAATGCTTCGTTTGATGAAGCCTAAATATTTCATGCCTGTTCATGGTGAATTTAGAATGTTAAAAATCCATGCTTCGCTCGCTCAAGATACAGGGGTTCCTGAAGAAAATTGCTTTATCATGGGCAACGGCGATGTCTTAGCTTTAACGGCTGATAGCGCACGTCCTGCTGGTCACTTCAACGCTAATGACGTGTACGTTGATGGAAATGGTGTCGGTGATATCGGGAATGTTGTTTTACGCGATCGTCGTATCTTATCTGAAGAAGGTTTAGTTTTAGCGGTAGCAACGGTTGATATTAAAAATAAAGAAATTATGGCTGGTCCAGACATTCTTTCCCGTGGTTTTGTCTACATGCGTGAGTCTGGTGATATGATTCATGAAGGCCAACGTCTTTTATTCAATGCTCTACGTGAAGCAATGAAAGATAAAAACTGTACCGAAGCAAAATTAGGCGAAGCCATGACGACCGCTTTACAGCCTTTCTTGTTTGAACAAACAGAACGTCATCCAATGATTCTGCCAATGATTATGACTGCCACAGTTAGTGATCAATAAAGCTCTCATTTAATAGAGAAGAAAAATGGACAAACATTTTTCTTCTCTATTTTTTCTAACAAAAAAACACCTAACATGCGTTAGGTGTTTTTGGATTATTTTTTATTAGTTTTTTTCTACGTTAACTGCTTGAGGGCCACGGTCTGAATCTTCAACATCAAAAGTCACTGCTTGACCTTCTTCTAAAGTTTTGAAACCATCACCTTGGATAGCTGAGAAGTGTACGAATACGTCGCTTCCGTCTTCGCGTGAGATAAACCCAAAACCTTTTTCTGCGTTAAACCATTTTACTGTTCCTTGTTCCATTCTTTTGTTCCTCCTCGTGCATTTGCACATAAATAGTCGTAACTTTGCTCGCTTCCAATAGAATATTTAAAAAAATTTAAAAAGTCTACATAATTCCAAACAAGATTACCCTTTCATTTTACACGTGATAAAATATTTTTGCAAGAATTGTCCTCATTCTGAAGCAAAAAAATTCTCTTCTCTCAAACTAATGTATCCGCTATCACCAACAATAATATGATCCAACAATTGAATCCCCATCATTTCGCCACATTCTTCCATTCGTTTGGTAAATTGAATATCTTGTGGAGACGGTGTCGGATTGCCAGATGGATGATTATGAGCTAATAGTATGCGAGCAGAAGAATATTTAACCGCTTCCCGAAAAATTTCGCGTGGATGAGCAATACTTTGATTCAGTGATCCTTTGAAAATCGTTCTCTGTTGGATAATGTCATTCTTGGTATTCAAGTAAATACAAATTAAATGTTCTTGTTGCAGCCCCTTCATCTCTTGGAGTAATCGTTGAGCGACTTGTTGACTGGACGTAACTTTGCCAAATTTGATTTGACTACTTTGATAAATTCGACACCCCAATTCAATGGCCGCACGTAATTCAATGGCTTTCACTTGGCCAATGCCTTTAATAGCCATTAACTCGTTCAATGTGGCTTGCTGGAAATAAGAAAGTTGCTTAAACTGTTTTAATAGCGTTGCGGCAACAGTCATCACGTCTGCTTCTTTTGAGCCAGTTCGTAACAGAATCGCCAACAACTCTTGATTCGATAATGCTTTTTCTCCTATCGCTAAGAGCCGTTCTCGTGGTAAACAATCACTCGGCATCTCGCGAATAAACAGATCCGATACTTGCATAAAAAAACCTCCTTTGCTAGTCATTAATAAACTACGCAAAGGAGTGTTGTTTTTATTATTTTAAATAATGTGGCGCTTGATGTAAACTCTCCAAGACATGTAATGTTTTCTCTTGGATAACTTCAGTTGGTTGCAATAAATCAGGTACCATGATCACTGGAATGCCCGCACTATGAGCCGCACTTACCCCATGAAATGAGTCTTCGAAAATCAAGGTTTTCGGGGCTTCTGTTCCTAAAAGTTGACGAGCTTTTTGAAAAATTTCTGGGTCCGGTTTTGCTCGTTTAACATCCTCTGCTGAAACAATTCCTACAAAACGATCCTGAATCCCAGCATGGCTTAATAACATTTCAATTGCTGGACGGACGTTACTTGAAGCAACCAATCGAGGAATTTTTTGATCATCTAAAAAGTCGAGGAATTCCACCACCCCTGGTTTTAAAGGGACGTTACCAGATTGAAACTCTTGCAAGGTATCATCATAAGAACGGCGGATAAATTCTTCCACTGTGTCGTGACCATAGGATGCATAAATACGTCGGTAATTCTCTTGTACTTCTTCATCGGAAATCCCAACATAGTCTAAATAGACTTCTTTACTATATGGTAACCCCATTGCATCTGCTACTTTTTGAGTAGATGTATAGTAAATCAACTCCGTATCAAAAAGCAACCCATCCATATCAAAAATTACGCCATCAAATTTCTTCATCATTTCCTCCTATAGTTAAAAGTAATTCTCTTACTTGAGAAACAAAATATAATGAACCTGTTACTAATAATAAATCATCTGTCGACATTTTTTCTAAAATTTCGCCTAAACCAAATTGCCATAAAGACACAATTTCTGTTAAATCGTCTTCATATTTTTCCATTTCTGTAAGTGCAATAGCTTTAGGGTAATCAAAGCTAGTTAAGTAAAGATGCGCATTCGGTACTTGCTTTAAGTCCTGAATCATCTCATCCACATCTTTAGTTGCTAAAGCTGAAAATAAAATATGAATCGTGTGTTGCGGAAACTCTTTGCGCAAGTTTTCAACTAAGCGTTTTACTGCATGATCATTGTGGGCACCATCTAAAACAATCAACGGTTCATCACTAAGACGTTCCATTCGAGCTGGCCATTGCGCTTTAGCTAACCCTTGAGTAATGTCTCGTTCTTTAAACGGCAAATGTTGTAGTTGGCAATACTTGTCAAATAATTGAATAGCTACCGCCGCGTTTTCTACTTGGTGACGCCCCAACAAGGGAACTTTAATTTTTGTCAGTTTGCCCATTTCTCCATAGAAATTAAATACTTCCCCCCATTGTGTGTCAGGGTGTAGATATTCCACTTGATACTCTTTGCCAAAACGAAAAATTGGACTCTGTTTTTCTTGTGCGACTTTTTCAATGACTGCTAGCGCATCAGCACAAATATTGCCTGTTACTACTGGGACTTTTTCTTTAATAATACCTGCTTTTTGATAGGCAATTTCAGCAATTGTTTCACCTAAAATTTCTGTGTGATCCTTCCCAATTGTCGTAATTCCCGTCAATAATGGCTTCACGACATTGGTGCTATCAAGTAATCCACCTAAGCCAACTTCAACAACTGCGATATCCACTTGTTCATTCACGAAATAGTCCAAGGCCATTCCTGTCAATGTTTCGAATTCTGTAATTCCAGCCACTTCAGTGATCTGGTCTAATTCTTTAATGATTGGTTGATACTTTTCCACATAGGTAATCAATTGTTCGTCTGAAATTGGTTGACCATTTATCGCAATTCTTTCATTAAATGATTCAATATAAGGAGAGGTAAAGGTTCCGACTTTCAAGCCCATTTCTTCTAATAGGCAGCGTAAATATGTCACGGTTGAGCCTTTACCATTGGTTCCTGCGATATGAATCGTTGGCACTTTGTTTTCTGGATGATCAATTTTTTCTAATAACGCATTGATCCGATCCAAACCAGGTCTTGAACCAAAGGGTAACCGGCTATGAATCCATTCAATGGCTTCTTCTATTGTTAATTGCATCTTGTCCAACTCCTTGTCTTCTTCTACATTATAACTAAGTTAGGTGACTTTTTCACTAATAACCAATTGAAACTTTTTCTTGAAAACTTTTTGCATTTTTCATAATTTTGCGTTATTAGCGGATACATTAATGAACTTATGGTAAACTAACATTCTGGATGGTTCATTCCAGCCAGCCAATTAAAAACTATTTTTAGAGCGTTCAACACGCTTATTCATGATTTTTTTATAAAGGTGGACTTATTTTGATGAAAAACAAATCGAAGCTTTTATGGTTAGGAAGTTTTTTCTTGCCGTTTTTACTTCTGTTGCTTGTATGGATGACATTACAACTTGCGCCTTTTGGTGACAACAACTTATTAGTTAGTGATTTAGGCACACAATACATGCCTTTCTTGAGTTTTTTAAAACGCTCTTTTCACGAGGGAATAACTACATTCTACTCTTTTTCCAATGAGATTGGTGAGTCGATTGTTCCTTTGGCAGCCTATTACTTACTGAGCCCTTTTAATGTGTTGGCTTTCTTTTTTCCTTATGAACAATTACCTATAGCAATTTTATGGATTATTACCTTAAAACTTGCCTTGATGGGCACGACGATGTTTAGCTATTTAAAATACACCTATCAAAAAGTTGATGGCACCACGTTACTTTTTTCAACGTCCTATAGTTTCTGTGGCTTTGTCACCGTCTATAGCCAAAACTTTATGTGGTTGGATGCACTGATTCTATTCCCGCTTATCTTATTGGGACTCCAACGTTTATGGGATCAACGCAAATGGGGTTTATACAGTATCACCCTGTTTTTAGCGATTGTGACAAATTACTACATGGGTTATATGATTTGTCTCTTTGCTGTTTTGTACAGTATCTATTGGTTCTTTAAAAAGAATACCCAAGCCCATGCTATTCGGCAATTTTTTAAACAAAGTCCGTTATTCATCCTCGTTTCTTTTTTAACAGGAACCGCAACTAGCTTTTTATTATTACCTGCAGCAGAAGGGATGCTCTATACAAAAAAAGCAGATTTTGATGTCTCGACGTTCTTTTTAACGCCTAAGTTCAACACTTCGTTCTTCTCGCAATTAGGCTTAGGTTCTATTAATTATGAGTTGCGTTTAGACCATTTACCAACCGTTTTTGCTGGATTATTTGTGACACTCCTCTGTGTTGCCTATTTTCAAACGAAACAAATTGCGTTAAAAGAAAGAATAGCTTCAGCAATTCTTTTATTCATTCTCTTTTTAAGCTTTTGGTTAGAAGCCTTTAACACTGTGTGGCACATGTTTCAAAGCCCAGCTGGGTTCCCTTACCGAAATGTCTTTATCTTTAGCTTTTTATTGATTGTCTTTGCCTATGAAGTTTGGCTTAAAAAAGTGACCATTCCTTGGACCGCACCTATTATTTTTAGTCTGCTGTTAGTCATTGGCTACGGATCTTTGTATTATGGTCCACAAAAGAATCTCTTAATTTCGATCAATTATTTATGGCTAAGTTTACTTTTTATTTGGTTGATTTTCGTTTGCTTGCGTTTAGCACACAAAAAGGCCTTAAGAAACTATGTAGTCGTGGCTTTATTCTTACTGGTCAGCACAGAATTAACAACGAATTTCTGGATTTCTTTTAAACACATGCCCTTTGGTAGCCAAGCGACATTTGCCCAAGATTACCGAAAACACAGCCAATTAATCGATGAAAAAATGGCCTCAGCACCAGAACTTTATCGCATGAAACAAGTCATTCCTTCCAAAGAAACAGGGTTCCGTGAAATCAATAACGGCTACAACAATCCTTTACTTTATGGCTATGCTGGCGTTTCTAGCTATACTTCGACTTTAACTGCCACTACCCAAGACACATTAAGTGCGCTAGGTTTATATCGAAAAAATGATCGCCGGATTGCCTATGTGGATAATTCACAACTAACCAATTTACTTTTAAATGTGAAATATGACTTTTTACCAATTGAAAAACCTACGAGTGAAAAATTGCTAAAAACAGTTGGTTCCACGAAAATCATGGAAAATGATGAAGCGATCGGTATGGGCTTTTTGGCGCCAACCGCATTAACCAAGTTAAAATTAGCAAAAAATAATCCTTTAGATGCCCAAGAAGAACTCCTGCAAACGCTCGTGCCGACGGATAAACCTTACTTTAAAACAGCTTCGTTGATAAATGAACCTCATCATACCAACGAAACAATTGAAGCAACCTTTAAAGTGAATAGCACTGGTGACTTGCATCTTTATATTCCGAATTTAAAATGGAAAAAGGTTACACAATTGAAGGTAAACCAACAAGTTATCTCGACGCCGATTTATATTGCAACCAATCAACTGTTCAATTTAGGGCATTTTGAAAAAGGAACTACCGTGACCCTGTCACTAACTGCTGAACAAGTGGTTGATTTAACCAATTGGCAACTTCAAACTTTAGACCAAACAGCCTTTAATCGTGCGGTTGACAAATTACGTCAACAAGCTCTTCACGTGAATGCAACTAAAAAAGGCCATTTAAATGGCGCACTGAATGTACCTGGAAATGACACTCAGTTACTGTATACGTCCATTCCTTATGACCAAGATTGGCAAGTCAAATCGTCGGTACAAAAAGAACCCTTAAAAACACAACGCATTCTAGGTGGCTTTTTAGCTGTTGAAGTCCCAGCTGGCAAACAGCAGTTAACCTTTGCCTATCATCCAAGAATGATTTATCTCGGCACTGCCGTCAGCGGAACGATTTTACTGGGAACGGCTGGTTATCTTGGCTTTAAAAAATACCGTCGAAAACGTCAGGAGGCCACTCATGACTAATCAGAAAAAATTTTTAAATGGACTCATTCGGTGGTTACCCCTAGTTGGACTGGTGCTTTTCTTCGGCTTAATTTTATGGGGATATTCCAGAGGAATTTTTCATTCTGTTGCTTCCTTGCAAGCTTTTATTAAACAGTTTGGTAACTATGCGGTTCTATGTTTCATTCTTTTACAAATCGTCCAAGTGATTATCCCTATTCTACCTGGAGGAATTTCTTCTGTTGCAGGAATGTTGATGTTTGGCAATTTGCAAGGCCTTTTGTATAGCTATCTTGGATTGATTATTGGTGAGTTTATTGGCTTTTTACTGGTTCGTTACTATGGACGTAGCTTTGTAAAAATAATCCTTTCACCCAATAAATACAAAAAATTTGAAGAGATTTTAGACAAAAATGAACACAATGTCAAAAAGCTCTTAATCTTTACTATGTTAGTCCCCTTCGCTCCAGATGATATTGTTTGTTTAGTGGCGGGAATTACAGATATTTCTTTAAAAGAATTCATGAAAATTGTTCTTTTATTGAAATTCTGGTCTGTGGCTACTTACAGCTACTTAATGTTGTATTTGTTTCAATTATTTGGCAAATTATAACAAAAAGACAACAAAACCAACGTTTGGTTTTGTTGTCTTTTCTTTTTAGATTGAACGTAATTGGGCAATCCGTTCTTTGACAGCCTCTTGTTTTTCAAGGTAGTCTTTTTCTTTTGCACGTTCTGCTTCCACGACCTCATCTGGTGCATTTGACACAAAACGTTCATTTGAAAGTTTGCCTTGCACACGTTTGACTTCTTTTGTCCATTTGTCTAATTCTTTTTCTAAGCGAGCAATTTCTTCCTCGATATTAATCAACCCAGCTAATGGTAGGAATAGTTCTGCGCCTGTTAATACAGCGGACATGGCTAATTCTGGCGCTTCTATTTCACGACTGATGACTAATTCCTCTGGGTTACAGAAGCGTTCCAAGTAGCTAGTATTAGCTGTTAAAAATTCTTCTACTTCTGTATCGTTTGTTTTAATTAACAAGGTAATTGGTTTAGAAAGTGGTGTATTCACTTCTGCTCGAATATTCCGAACCGAACGAATAACTTCTTTCAGAACTTCCATTCCTCGAGCTGCTGCTTCATCGTTAAATTCTTCATGAACAACTGGGTACTCTGCCACAACCAATGACTCACCTTGATGCGGAATTTTTTCCCAAATTTCTTCTGTTACAAACGGCATAATTGGATGCAATAAGCGTAAGATTTGATCCAATGTGTACACCAAGATGCTCCGTGTTGTTTGTTTAGCTGCTTCATTTTCTCCGTAAAGAATTTCTTTACTCATTTCAATATACCAATCACAGAAATCATCCCAGATGAAGTTGTATAATTGGCGACCTGCTTCACCGAATTCAAAGCGATCAAATAATTCTGTCACACGGGCGACTGTTTCGTTTAAGCGCGTTAAAATCCAACGATCAGCGACAGTCTTTTCACCACTAAAGTCAATATCTGCAGCAGTCATACCTTCTACATTCATGATAACGAAACGACTTGCATTCCAGATCTTATTGATAAAGTTCCAAGAAGCATCCATTTTTTCATAACTAAAACGAACATCTTGACCAGGTGCTGAACCATTTGATAAGAACCAACGTAACGCATCTGCGCCATATTTTTCGATGACATCCATTGGATCAATCCCATTCCCCAATGATTTACTCATTTTGCGTCCTTGCTCATCACGAATTAAGCCGTGAATTAAGACATTTTGGAAGGGACGTTCACCTGTAAACTCTAAGCTTTGGAAAATCATACGACTTACCCAGAAGAAGATGATGTCATAGCCAGTAACTAATGTGCTTGTTGGGAAGTAACGTTGATAATCTTCGCTTGCTTCATCTGGCCAACCCATCGTTGAAAATGGCCATAAAGCAGAACTAAACCATGTATCTAAGACGTCACTATCTTGAACCCAGTTTTCACTGTCGGCTGGCTCTTCCATCCCAACATACATCTCGCCCGTTTCTTTGTGATACCAAGCAGGAATTTGGTGGCCCCACCATAATTGTCGCGAAATAACCCAGTCATGTACATTTTCCATCCAACGTAAAAATGTTTGATTGAAGCGTGGTGGATAAAATTCAACAGCGTCTTCTGTTTCTTGATTTTTCATTGCTTTTTCAGCTAATGGTCCCATTTTTACAAACCATTGGGTCGATAAACGTGGTTCCACGACAACACCTGTTCGTTCTGAATGACCCACGCTGTGATTCATTGTTTCGATCTTAATTAAGCGACCTAGTTCTTTCAAGTCAGAGACAATCGCTTTACGTGCGGCAAAACGATCCATTCCTTCGTATTTTCCAGCCAGTTCATTCATCGTGCCGTCTTCGTTCATAACATTTACTCGAGGTAAGTCATGACGATTACCGACTTCAAAGTCATTTGGATCATGGGCAGGTGTGATTTTTACAACCCCTGTTCCAAATTCCATATCTACATAGTCATCTGCAATAATTGGAATTTCTTTATCGACTAATGGCAAGACAACTGTCTTACCAATAAGTTCCTGATACCGTTCATCTTCTGGATGGACCGCAATCGCCGTATCTCCCAACATTGTTTCAGGACGCGTTGTCGCAATTTCAACAACGCCAGAACCATCTGATAATGGGTAGCTCATGTGGTAAAAAGCTCCTTCAATATCTTTATGGATTACTTCAATATCAGACAATGCTGTTTTCGCTTTTGGATCCCAGTTAATGATATATTCACCACGGTAAATCAAATCTTTCTCGTAAAGAGAGACAAACACTTTACGAACGGCCTCAGATAGCCCTTCATCTAAAGTAAAACGTTCACGGCTGTAATCTAAAGAAAGGCCCATTTTTGCCCACTGTTCACGAATGTGAGAAGCATATTCTTCTTTCCATTCCCACACTTGATCAACAAATTTTTCACGACCTAAGTCGTAACGTGAAATTCCTTGTTGTGCTAGTTTCTCTTCTACTTTTGCTTGCGTGGCAATTCCGGCATGGTCCATTCCTGGCAGCCATAACGTATCAAAGCCTTGCATTCTTTTTTGGCGGATAATCATATCTTGTAATGTTGTATCCCAAGCATGCCCTAAGTGTAGCTTCCCTGTTACATTAGGTGGTGGAATAACAATTGAATAGGGCTTCGCTTTTTTGTCGCCACTTGGTTTAAATAAATCTTGATCTAGCCATTTTTGATAACGGCCAGCTTCGATTTCTGTCGGTTGATATTTCGTTGGTAAGTTTTTTTCTTCTGACATTTTTTCCCCTTCTTTCTTAAAATACGCGATTTGGAGCGGTAATTATTTTACAAATGAGTTTTTTGGGCTAAACACTAAAATACGCCCTAAAATACTTTCGTATTTTAGGGCGTAGATTCATCTTATTTACGCGGTACCACCTAAATTGCATTTGAATTGAATTCATTCAAATGCCACTCATTCGTGAGATAACGTTCACGAAACGAATCGTTTTACTAACGTACTGTGTTCAAACCATTGACTCACAAGCTACCTTCTCACTGGTTGTGTAAAAGTCTTGCACCTGAACGACTTTTTCTCTAAAACGACGCCAATGATACTCCTCTTGTTCGCTGTCTTTGCTTCATTCTACAATGAAGCGCAAGCAAAGTCAATTTGTAATCTAGAGGGATTACACTTTTTTTGCAGCTTCTAACGCTTGTTGATAATCGGGTTCCGACGAAACTTCTGAGACGATTTCTTCATAAACTAACGTTCCTTCTGGATCAATCACAAAAATAGCACGTGCTAAACGGCCCATTTCTGGAATATACAAACCATAAGCTGCACCAAATGAGTCTTCAGTATCATGAAGCATTTCCATTTCGACACCCTCAGCGGCACACCAATTTGCTTGTTCTTCAACTGTGTTATTGGAAATCGTGATAATCTGAACACCGTCTAATTTCGCCGCTTCTTGATTGAAACGTTTCGTTTGCAGTGAACAAACACGTGTGTCGATATCAGGAACCACACTAATTAAAACCGTTTTACCTTTATAATCTGCCAAGTTGATTTCTTGGTTGTTTAAATTTTTCAAAGAAAAGACGGGGGCTTTTGTGCCAACTTCGGGCTGTTCACCTGTCAATTCTAATACGTGCCCTTTTCTTGTAACATTCATTCTGAAATCCTCCTTTTCCACTTTCAATAATAAGTATAGTAGAGGATTTTTATGAAGACAATTTTATTGCTTTGGGCTATTTGCTAGTGAAAAAGTTTCATTAAAATAAATCAGTGTTTGCAGTTCCGTTGTTAAATCAATATACTGCACACTAACGTTGGCTGGCACACTGACACGGTCTGGCGCAAAATTTAAAATCGCAGTCACACCCGCTTGAACAATTTTGTCGATGGCTTTTTGGGCATGGTGACTTGGTACTGTAGAAATGGCTACCGTGACCCCTTCTCGTCGAACGAATGCTTCTAACTCAGACATATCATGAACTAATAATCCATTAATCGTGGTACCAACTAAAGCTGAATCATTATCAAAAGCACAGACAATATTCAAATTCTCGTTGCGTCTAAAATTATTTTTTAATAATGCCTTGCCTAAATTGCCACAACCAATCAGAGCAATTCTTTTTTCTTCTTGCGTATTTAAAATATTACTAAATACCTCAATTAAATACGGCACATCGTAACCATAACCGCTTCGGCCCAGTTCACCAACGTGGGAAAAATCACGCCGAATCGTTGCAGAAGGAATCTGGATCATTTCACTAAACTCTCGTGATTTAATGCGTTTAACACCAGAATCCCCTAACATTTTTAAATAACGTAAATAAACCGGCAAACGTTTTGCCGTTGCTTTAGGCATTTTTTTCTCCATCCTCTGTCCTCCTTGTTACCTACTTCACATATTCAGTTTATCACGGTTCCCCTCTCCGAGCAACTTGTTTGTGAAATAAGTACAAAATAAATACAGTGACGTCTAAGCGACCGTCACTGTATTTATTTCTTATAGGAAATCTGCAAATTCGTCTTCTTGTTTATCTTTCGCTGTTTCTGCTGAAATCTCTGTAATTTTGAGTCCTTCTAAGGCCCGAGCCATTAAACCTTCCAAGTCTAAGCGCGCTTCATAATCTTGCGCTTTATCCAAGCGAGGTCGTGTTTTCGGTTGCGGTGGCGCAAAAATTGTACAACAATCTTCGAAGGGTTGGATGGCTAATTCAAACGTGTCAATTTTTTCGGCAATTTCGATAATTTCTGTCTTATCCATTGAAACAACGGGTCGAATTATCGGTGTTGAGGTAACCTCATTAATTGCTACCATACTTTGAAGTGTTTGCGAAGCCACTTGTCCTAACGATTCACCATTAATAATGACTAAACCTTTCCGCATTTCACGAATTGCATCTGTTAAGCGTAACATTAAACGTCGTGTAATGGTCATTAAGTAGCCTTGGGGAACAACTCGTTTTATTTCTTCTTGAATTTCTGTAAAGGGCACTTCAATAAATTGAATAGTTCCTACATAAGGGACTAATTTTTCAGCTAAATCTTTAGCCTTTTGTAACGCTTGTTCACTTGTATAAGGCGGACTAGCAAAATGGACAGCTTCCACTTCCACGCCACGTTTCATAGCTAAATAACCAGCAACTGGTGAATCAATGCCTCCTGACAACATCAACATACCACGACCACTGGTGCCCACTGGCAATCCACCCGCACCGCGAATCGTTTCATAAGATAAATACGCCGCGTCTTTACGAATTTCAATTCTTAAGTTAATATCAGGCTTTTTCATTTGTACTCGAATTTCCGGAATGGCTTCAATAACAGCCCCACCTAATTCTTGATTCAAGCCATTTGAATCAAGTTCAAATGAATGGTCCGAGCGTTTAGCAGTAATTTTGAACGTCTTACCTGGCGTATAAACTTCCCGAACAACCTCTTGAACCATTGCACGAATCGCTGGCATTTCTTTTTCAATACGAATACTTGGCGAAAAATTTTGAATCCCAAACACTTTACTTAGTTTCGGAATCACTTCTTCACTATCTTCCCCATTTAATAAAATATGCATTCTGTCTCGATCTGCATGGATTTTCAATGCTGGAAAATCAGCTAACGCACGTTTCACATTTTGTGCTAACTGCATGATAAACGTTTTACGATTTTTTCCTTTAGTTGATAATTCGCCATAGCGAACCATAATTTCTGTATATTTCACTCAATTAATTCCTCTCTGTTCCTGTATCTTCACAGGTCAATGTCTTTGCAAATTATACATCAAATAAGGGGCGTTTTTCTAGTGCTTAGTCGAAAAAAATAGTTGATTCATAAGTTCATTGTCTTATGAATCAACTATTTGATAACTTTCTCTCTTGCTTATTGCGCATTCAGGATCCACATGAATCCGACAAAAACAAAGAACAAGCCATACATAATTGGCGAAACTTCTTTCCCGCGTTTTGCCGCAATCATTGTAATTGGATAGAAGATAAAGCCTAAGGCAATCCCATCTGAAATGCTGTATGTCAATGGCATTCCTAACAAGATTAAGAAGGAAGGAATCGCAATTTCCATCTCGTTCCATTTAATTTTGCTTAAGGATTGTGCCATCAAAACACCAACAATAATCAACGCTGGTGCTGTAACTTGCGAAGTGACAACTGCTAACAAAGGAGAAAATAGCAAGCTGAAAATAAATAAAATCCCGGTTGTAATAGCTGTGATTCCTGAACGACCACCCACAGCAATCCCCGCAGATGATTCAACATATGCACCAACTGGCGATGTCCCTAGTAGAGAACCAGCTAACATCGCTGTTGAATCAGCGGCTAAAGCTTTCCCCACACGCGGCATTTTATTGTCCTTCATAAAACCTGCTTGATTGGCTAAGCCCACCAACGTACCAGCCGTATCAAAGAATGTTACTAATAGGAACGTTAAAACCACGACCCACATTTGAATCGTATTGATATCTTTCACATGTCCTAATGCCACTAAAAATGTTGGTTCTAAACTTGGCGCGCTTGAAATAATCTTATCAGGCATTGGAATAACCCCTGTCGCTAAACCAACAATCGTTGAAATCGCCATTCCAATAAAAATACCACCTGGTACTCGACGAACTAACAAAATTGCAGTTACGACTAAGCCGACAATGGTGACCCACGTTGAACCAACATTCAAAGGTCCTAAGCCAACAAGTGTCGCATCATTAGCCACAATTAAGCCACCTTGGCTTAAACCAAGAAAAGCAATAAACAACCCGATTCCACCTGAAATAGCAAATTTCAAGTCTGCAGGAATTGCATCAATAATTAGCTCGCGTAATTTAAAAATTGTAATTAAAATAAATATCAATGAAGCCACAAAAACGCCTGCTAATGTCGTTTGCCAAGGAATCCCCATACCAACAGAGACTGAATAAGCAAAGAATGCATTAATTCCTAAAGCTGGTGCTGTCGCAATCGGATATTTCGCCAACACACCCATTAAAATACAACCTAAGGCACTCGCTAAAGCGGTGGCAGTAAAAACAGCGCCTTCGTCCATGCCAGAAGCACCAAGTACGGTTGGATTAACGAACAAAATATACGCCATTGAGATAAATGTGGTGAAACCAGCTAACATTTCTCGTTTCATATTCGTATTCAATTGTTCAAGTTCAAAATATGAACTTATTTTTTCTTTCATGTTCCGTCCTCCTAAAATCTAAATATTTTACAATGTTCGTAAAATATTCAATTTATTAATGAAACAACGTGTTTAATCATATAATAAACCAACAAATAAGTAAATATCAAATTCTAAATTCTGTAAAAAACGAACAATCACGATTAAAAAAAGTATTCCTTTCTAGGAATACTTTTTAAATTAAATCGTTTGTGTGGTCGGGCGAACAACCATTTCACTGATTGACATACGATCTGGCGTGTCTATGGCAAAGACCACTGCTTGCGCAATGTCTTCCGCCTTTAAGCCCCAACTTAACTGTTCTAGATGTAACGTTTCAGCTACTACTCGATTAGAAATTGTTTGATAAAGTTCTGTTTGTACAGCACCTGGTGAAATAATCGTTGATTTAATGTTATTCTCTCTTTGTTCTTGTCGCAATCCTTCCATAATTGCTCGAACAGCAAACTTTGTTCCACAGTAGACAGCCGAATCTGGATAAACGACATGTCCTGCCACAGAATCAGTAGCAATAATCTGCCCTGATTTTTGTTCAACCATAATTGGAAGAACTGCCGCAATGCCATTTAAAACACCCATAATATTAATATCTAGCATTTGACGCCATTCTCCTTTTGGTGCTTCAATAAGAGGCGCCGTTGGCATAACTCCTGCATTGTTAAAAAGAACATCAATTCGTCCATATTTTTCCATTGTAAGCTTGATTACACGCTGAACTTCCTCTTCTTTCGTTACATCTGCTTGTTGCACGAGAATCGTTGCTTCAGGAAGTTCTTTTTTTATAGCAATTAAACGTTCTTGTCGACGTGCTGCAATGACTAACTTCGCTCCTTTTCTGGCAAGTAAACGGGCTGTTGCCTCACCGATGCCACTGGAAGCGCCCATGATAACAATAACTTTTTCTGATAATGATTTCATTATATTTCCTCCTTATCTTCCTGAATCCAACGAATAATTTTAGCTGGTGTTCCTGCAACAATAGCGTTAGCTGGCACATCTTTAGTTACAGTCGCATTAGCTGCTACGATAGCATTTTCACCAATCGTAATACCTGGTAAAACAGTGACACCCGCGCCTAACCACGCAAATTTTTTAATGGTAATTGGTGCTAGCAATACGCCTCGCCGTTTCATTGGCATTTCCGGATGATTGACACTTAAGAGATTAACGCGCGGACCAATTAAAACATTGTCTTCAATTATAATGCCCCCTAAATCAACAAACATAGCTGCCCGATTAATAAAAATATTTTTACCAAAATGTATATTGCGTCCAAAATCTGTATAAAAAGGCAATAAAATCGTAACGGTTTCGTCAATTTTGTCTTGGATAATCGTGGCAAGAAGATTCCTTACTTCATTATGTGTGTAGGCTTGTTGATTTAATTCTATTAAATAGCGACTATTTTCCTCTTGAATCTGATGAATAAGTTGAAATAGTGGTTCATCTTTATCAATGCTACCTGTTGCAATTAGTTCTTGGAGATTTTTTGTAAGCATTCCTAATCGCCTCCTTTTGCTAAATTTATCGTAATACGTGACAACTCCTCTGTCTAATACTTATAATAAATAGATAAGTATGCGTTTTAGTTATAGGAGGGAAAGTAATGGAATTACGAGTGATTCACTATTTCTTAGCAGTGGTCCAAGAAAAAACGATTAGTGGCGCAGCCAAACAATTGCATGTATCACAACCAACATTATCTAAGCAATTAAAAGAATTAGAGGAAGAATTAGGCGTGACATTATTTATACGAGGAAATCGACAAATACAATTAACACCTGAAGGAGAATATTTAGCTAAACAAGGGCAAGATATTTTAAGCTTAGCGAATAAAACAGTCACCAACTTGTCGCAAAATGAATTCATTAATGGCGAAATCACGATTGGTGGCGGCGAAACAAAAGCTATGTCTTTTTTAGCGAATGCACTACAACAAATAACAAGCCAGCACTCAGCTGATATTCACCTTCATTTATACAGTGGGAATGCAGATGATGTAATAGAACGGCTAGACAAAGGATTATTAGATTTTGGTTTAATTATTGAGCCTGCACCTAAACAAAAATATAGCTATTTAACATTACCAGTTGTAGATACATGGGGCTTAATTACTGTAAAGGACCATCCCTTAGCCACTAAAAATGTTATTACTGCAGCCGATTTAAAAGAAGAACCTTTATTTATTTCTCGACAAGCACAAGTTCCGAGCCAACTCTCTGATTGGCTCGAAGCAAGTCTAGATCAGTTCCGAATCGTTGGGACCTACAACTTACTTTACAACGCTTCACTGATGGTAGAAGCTGGGCTAGGTAGCGCCCTAAGCATTGATGGTATTCTAGAAACAAAGCAAACAAATTTACGTTTTATCCCGCTATATCCTGCTTTAACAGCCAAAATTAGTTTAATTTGGCGCAAAAATACGGTTCTTTCCACAGCTGCTGCATTATTTTTAGAACAAATAAAAAAAAGTATTCAACGCCCTGAATAATAGGTCGTTGAATACTTTTTTAAATCATCACTGTGATCGTAGCTGCTGCCAAAATCAAAACTAAGCCGATAATCGTTACGGTCATTTCCTTGGCTGTTTTCTTTTGACCTAAGAACCAAATACCTGTCAACGTTGCAAGCACAACTGATGTTTGGGATAGAATAAAGCCCGTTGCCAAGCCGTTCATATCTGGCTGCGCTGAAATTAAATAAGTTAACGCTGCAAAGGCGAAGAAAAAGCCTGAAAAAATTTGTTTGTAAGAAACAGCTTCTATAAATGGCGATATTTCCCCACCCTTAATAGTGACAACTGCTGAGTAAATAACTGCGACAATTACCATGCCTATTGCTTGTGGTAAAAAGGCATGCATGCCATCAATTGCCGTCGCTTGGGGTGCTGCAGAGTACGCCCAATAGCCGATTTCACCAACGGCTAATAGAAGAACTGCTTTTTTCATAATCCCAGCACTCTCAGCGGACTCCGTTTCCGACCAGACCGTCATTTTGGCACCAATCATGATTAACACTAAGGCAAATGCGCCTAACAATTTGGCTGTCGCACCTGGCCAGTTTCCTAAGAAAAAGACACCCCAGAGAGAAGCACCTAAAAGTTGGAACGCGGTCGTTACTGGCATAGCACGTGATGACCCAATCATCGTGAAGCATTTAAACGTAATGATTTGCGCACAGGCCCAACCGACACCAGATAAAATTGAAAAGAATAAATCCATGCCCGTTGGAAAAGCTAAACCATTAATCATTGAAAAAATAGCGGCAAAAATTAATGTTCCTAAACTGGTCCCGAGAATTTGATTCACTGGACGACCACCAATTTTGGAAGCGATTGTTGGGAAAAGCCCCCAACCTAGAAGCGGTCCTAAACCGATTAATAATGCAGTCGCATTCATCTCTATTTCCCCTCTCTCGTTTAAAAGACAACGTTACTTTCTAATAAAATATTTGCGTAAGGGGTCATTTCCCCTGTCCGAATAAATGCATGGCAGTTGTTTAATTCTTGTTTCATTTCTGTATGAGGAATAAAACTGATGGGAGTTTCTGGTAAACGAGTTTTAATTGCTGTCAACATATCAGGATTTTCTGTTTTAATTTCTTCTGCTAAATAAATTCGTTGAACTGCCAATTCCTCAAGAACATTGTTTAAAACTTCCATAAAACTAGGGACACCATTGGTAACTGCTAAATCAATTTTTTCTGTAGTTCGAGGCACTGGCATGCCCGCATCACCAATACTTAATTTATCAAAATGACCCATTTGTGCGATAACGCGGGAAATATCTGAATTAATAACTTTTGTTTTTTTCATGTCGCTCGCTCCTTTTTATTTGTCTGCCAATTCGTGTTGATAAGGAATCGAAGGTTGGGCTCCAAAACGTTGAACAGTCAACGAGGACGCCTTGTTTCCATAACGAATAGCTTCTTCCAAATTGCTAAAGTCTTTCTCTAATATACTACTTAATGCGCCAATAAAAGTATCGCCAGCAGCCGTTGTATCAACCGCTTTCACTTTAAAAGCAGGCACAATACCACTTCGTCCATTGACGTCATAAAAGGCTCCTTTACTACCTACTGTAATAATTACTGCTTCAATCCCTAATTGATGAAGTGCTTCTGCAGCTTTACGCATACTCGCTTCATCTGTGATTTTAATACCTGTCAAAATTTCGGTTTCTGTTTCATTTGGTACAATCATATCTGTCACGTTTAGTAATTCTTCAGGAACTTGTTCTAACGCAGGTGCGGGATTTAAAATCGTTTTGACGCCTGCTTTTTTAGCAATTTTAAACGCTGCAATCGTACTATCAATCGCACTTTCAAATTGGGCAATCACAAAATCACTTTTTTCAATAATTTCTTGATGTTCCTGTACTTGTTTTGGCGTAAAGGCATTATTGGCTCCCGCGTAAATCATAATGCTATTTTCACCAGCGTTATCTACCATAATAAAGGCTTGGCCAGTAGCTGTTTTCTCTAAAGTGGTGACCCCAGTTAAATTAATTTCATCTTGACTCATTAAATCAGTCATCATAGCTCCAGCGCCATCATTTCCCACAGCACCAATAAAATATGTTTCTGCGCCTGAACGTTTCGCTGCAACTGCTTGGTTTGCTCCTTTACCACCACCCGCTGTAAAATGTTCAATGGCGTGAATTGTTTCGCCTGGTTTTGGCATTTCTTTGACTCTTAATGTTGTGTCTAAATTGATACTTCCGATAATTGTAACCGCGTTCATTTTCATCCACCTCAATAAAATTTATTTTTTCATTCTAATTAAAACGTTTTAGTAAAACGTTTTAATTCCACAACAAAAATATAGCACACCTTGAAAGCTATTTCAAGGGTGCTGTCGAAAATCGTTCAATCAGTTGGACAGGCAAGGTTTGCTCCTCCCAATCTTTTGCAGGCTGATGGATTCTTTCCAATAATAGAGTCGCCGTAGTTTGCCCCAATTGAAAAACAGGTTGAGCAATTGTTGTTAGCGGCGGCGAAACATACTCGCACATATCAACATTGTCATAACCAATAATACTATAATCCTCAGGAATTTTTTTGCCCGCTTCTGCTAATCCTCGATATAAACCAAAAGCAATTTCATCATTGATAGCAAAAATTCCGGTGCTCTCTGTTTTTAAAATTTCGGGGACAGCTTGGTAGCCGCCAGTTTTTGATAATTCTGTTTCGATTAACTGGACCTTTTCCGTATAAACAGAACAAAAACCTTTTAACCGTTGCTGAATATTGACTGGCGCATGTGGTGGCATTACCACGACGACCTGTTTATGTCGTTGCTCTTGTAAATGCTTTGCTGCTAGTTGCCCACCTCTATAATCGTCTGTCAAAACAGCATCGCTAAAGCCTTCTGCTTTTTTTTGGTCAAGTACAATAAATGGAATCTTTTTCGCACGTAGCGTTTCATTAATCGTTTGATTGGAAATTTCAGAACTTGCAATCACAAAACCATCGACACTGCGACGAATCAACTCTGTTAAATATTCATGTTCTCTTGTAACATCTTGGTCCGCATTGCATAACATCAGTATAAAATTTTCTTTGTATAAAACACTTTCAATTCCTCGAATCAATTGCGCAAAAAATGGGTTGGTAATATCAGGTACGATTACGCCAATTGTCTTACTTTTTTTCATCACCATACGTTGCGCAAAATAGTCGGGTTGATAGTTTAATCGCTCTTTTGCAGCTAATACTTTTTCGACCGTTTTCCCACTAAACCGTGCCCCATTCCCGTTTAAAATTTGTGAAACGGTAGTAATAGAGACACCTGAGTCATTGGCAACATCTTTAATTGTAACCTTTTTATTTGTCATCCTACTTCTCTCCTTGCCGTGAACGCGCCCATTCACCGGACCTCTTAATCTCATTTAATTTACTACAATCATTTACTTTACGCAACCACAAATAAATACGTACATTCGTTTAAACCGTCCTTTCATCCCTTCAACAAATTTCGTTGTTCTACTTTTAAAATGTTATACTGTAGAAAAAATGATTTACTTTTTGCTGAATGGAGGGCCTTAATTGAAAAAGAAATCGATTGGTTTGTTGTTAGCTAGCGCATATTTGTTCCACGCACGTTCTCGTCAAAAATCCTTAAAAGCCTGTCTTTTTGAAGATTCTTTACGTCTTTCCCAAATTGCTCGCCTTGAACGAAATCCGAAAGTCACCAAGGCTTTTTATCATTGGCAACGATCATTAAATGAACAAGTAACTTTGCCAAAACATTTACGTCATCTTTTTCCTCTTCAAGAAATGACTCAATTTCCTACGATGTATCGCATGTCAAACTCCGTTATTGCGCCTACCAAGAAAGCTGTACTGTACCTGCATGGTGGGGGCTTTACATTGAATCTCGCCTATAGCCAATTAGACTTTAGTTATAAACTAATTGAAGATCTCCCTTTTGCAACAGATTATTTTATCCCTGTATATCCATTAGCACCAAATAAGTCTTTTGCTGATATTTATAATCATTGCTATGCTGCTTATCAAGAAATTTTACAGCATTATGATCCCGAAGATGTTATTTTATTAGGTGATTCTGCTGGTGGCACATTGGTTTTAAACGTATTACAGAATTTAGCCACCGATTTCCCTGAACGCTTACCCAAAGCTGCTGTTTTAATTTCTCCTTGGTTAGATGGACATTTAGACATTCCTGTTGCCAAAAGTTATCAAAAAAAGGACAAAATGATTGGCATGAACTATTTACAATTAATTGCCCAAGAGATTGATGACACGGCTAATCACTCCACGCTTTCTTTAAATTGCTTGTCCTTTGATTATCAAAAATTTCCGCCACTTTTTTTCGTGGGCGGCACACATGAAGTTTTTTGCCCTTCCTATCACCAATTTTTAAAACAATTAGGGCCACGACCACAAGATACTTGCCGATTGGTGCCTGGCATGCAACACGTTTTCGCAATGAAACAATACTTGCCAGAAGGACGACAAGCGCGGAAACAAATTGCACAGTTTATCCAAGAACAATGGTAAAAGGCAAATGGGACAGAAGTCAAAACGACTTCTGTCCCACTTGCCTTTTTAGAACAAAGCACTTAGTTTTCTTCGGCGACTTTTTTCTCCCGCATAGTCAAAACAGCGCTAGCCAAAAGAACAACCACTACAAAAGCAATGATTCCTCCTACTAAAAGACTCGGACCTGCCTCACCTAATTTGCCTAAAAATAGGCCTGGGATTAAATAATCTGTATCCGCAAACGTTGAGGATGCTAACTGTAGATCACCCAAGACTGGTAAAATGAATAACGGTAACCAACTAATTAATAAGCCATTAAACGCAGCCCCTAAAATCGCTCCCCGACGTCCCCCTGTGGAATTTCCAAAAACGCCTGCCGCGGCACCACAGAAAAAGTGCCCGACAACACCTGGTATAATCACGGTGGTATTCAGACCAACCATCGCTAACATTGAAATAGTTCCCACAATAAAGCTCACAAAGAACCCAATCAAGACAGCATTTGGCGCATAAGGAAAGATAATGGGAACATCAAGTGCTGGTTTAGAATTAGGCACTAATTTTTTAGCAATTCCTTGGAAAGCTGGCACAATTTCTCCTAAAACCATCCGCACACCCTGTAAAACCACTACGAAACCAGCCGTAAAGGTTCCTGCTTGAATTAATGAAAAGATGATCGCATTTTCGCCATTGCTTAACTCATGCTCGACATAGCCTGTCCCAGCCAGCAAAGCCAAAATCACATAGACAATCGACATCAAAATCATAATTGAGATGGTTGAGTCTCTTAAAAAACCAAAACTTTTAGGAATTTTAATATCTTCCGTTGACTTTTCTTTATTCCCAAAGACTTTTCCAATAAAGCCACTTGCCGCATAACCAATATTCCCTGTATGCCCCATTGCTACTTTATCATTTCCAGTAATTTGTTTCATAAAGGGCTGACAAAGAGCAGGTGTCACTGTTAATAAAGTTCCTTCAAATAAACCACCTAAAAGAATCATTGGTAAACTAACGCTAAAACCGGCCCCCACTAAAATAACGGCTGTCAAACACGAAACGTACATCATCGCTTGACCTGTCAAAAAGATATATTTAAAACGTGTAAAACGCGCCAACAGAATATTAACAACCATGCCTACCAACATAATCAGAGCAGTTGGTGTCCCATATTGTTGCAAGGCAATCGCTACAACTGCTTCATTACTAGGCACCACGCCTTGTGTATTTAATGCGGTTTGAAACATCTCCGCAAAGGGCGTTAATGAGTTCGCCAATAGCCCTGCGCCACCAATTAAAACTAAGAAGCCGACGAATGTTTTCAACGTTCCTTGAACAACATCAGAAAATTTCTTTTTCTGTAAAACTAATCCCAACAAAGCAATTAATGAAACCAGAATCGCTGGCTGGCTAACAATTGAAACAAATAAATTCAATAAAGTTTCCATGTTTTTCCTCCTTCTTATTGATGTGCAATGCCATTGTCATCTAAAACTTTCAAGACTTTCTCCTTCGTTTCATCGTAATCAATAATCGCATTTAAAGGAATGATTTTTTCAGCAGGAATTGACCCTAAAGCATCTTGCAATGTTTTTTCGACAAAGAAGTAATCAGCCATATCACCACTGGCACTCCCGACATCTGTGTGATCAATTTGAAAATTATCTGTATCAACACCGACTTCCTCTAAAATTTGTTGGATATTCATTTGCACCATAAAACTTGTTCCTAAACCACTTTGACAAACTGTAAAAATCTTCATCTTATTTCTCTCCTTCTTGGATAATTGATAGTATTTCTGGGACGGTTTCAGCCGCCACTAAGCGATGTAATGATTCTTTTTTTGATAGAATTTTTGTCAGACTAGATAAGGCCCGTAAGTGTGTTTCGTTATCTGAAGCAGCTAAACAAATAAAAAGGTGAATTTCATGCTTAGGATCTTCTAATAAATCGACACTTTTTTGGATTTTTAGTAATGACATGCCTAACTGATTAACGCCATCTTCTGGTCGCGCATGAGGCAATGCTACGTCTGGACAGATATGGATAAATGGCCCAAACGATTCGACTTTTTGAATCATTGCATCAATGTACTTTTCCGTAATACTGCCATTTTTTAATAACGGCTTGGCAGCTTCTGTGATTCCCGCTCGCCAGTCTGCAACTTCAGGCAGGACTTGGACTGTTTCTGTTGTTAATAATTCCGATAACATTGGACGCAGATCCTCCTCTTTTTCTAAAATTTTGTTCATTTTACGATGTAAAACACGATATAACTGCGCTTCTGTGACTCCTTTTTTTAAGGAAATGTAAGGTTTTAACGCATCTAAAATATCTTTAACATCTGGCATGGAAATACCTGGCAATAGCCAATCTGATTGAACTTGGTGCATCAATTGATTTTTCTCCAAAGAGCTCATAATGGGCTTGGTAAGATAAACCTTTTTGGCTGTTTCAATAGGAACCGTTGAGAAAATGATGTCATAACTTTTTTCAGATACATTCTCTATTTCCCTCACCGCATTCGTTTCTTTAAATTCAATCATTGGAAATAGCCGACGCAATTCCGATTGCAAAATCAACGAAGAACTGATGCCACTTGGACAAACAATTAGCGCTTTTAGCTTTTCTTGCCGCTGTTCATTTTTTTGGCCGAAAATTTCTCCACCAAATAGTATGGTAAAAAAACCAATTTCCTCTGACGGGATTGAACGTTTCGTTAATTTTTCTAAAGGAGCTAACGCTTGTTCACAAAGATGATAAAGCGACCGATACGATTGTCGAATATCCTTGATTAAAACATTGGGCAAGTAAAAGCCATAGTTAATCCGAAAATAAGCAGGAACCAGATGATAATACACATTCATGAGCAATTCACGAGGCTGTTCAAATTGAACGACGGCCAATAATTCCATTTTCCGAATAATTTCACCAGAAATATCTAATAAAAACTCTAACTTCGTATCTCGCAATTCTCCTTGCAAGGCTGTCATTAAACAAATCGTGAAAAAAAGACTCTCAGTTTCTGCATTCGCCACTGGCCCAACTAAATCACTTAAAATACGACGACTGACGGGATAAGCGCGTAAGGACTGAATTAACTGGTTCTCAGGCCAGACGACTGTTTCATATTTGCCTAATCTTTTTTGAGAAAAAGCAAGAAAGTAACTAATTTCATCCAATCTGCTGGGTACCAGTTGAAGCTGCGCTTCCTGGACGGCTAATTGAATGCCGTCACGCATTTTTGCGTATTGGCTCATTTGATGCTGACTGAGCCAGCAAAATAAAGCAAAGGTGCCCGACTTTTGTTGTAAGAGGCGGGCAAGCCAATTTTTCCCGAAACGACGAATCCGAAATTCATCTCCTTCTAGGTAAAACCCTCGTTTTCGTTCGTAGGATAAAGCAATATTTTCAGTTGCTAGTTGGTGTCGTACTTTTTTGATGTCCGCTAAAATAGTACCTTTCGAAACATCTAAAAAATTTTGGTAATGATACACCGATAGTTCTTCGATTTCTGAATAAGTGAGTAAAAAAATGAGTGCTTGTCTTTCTGTTTCGCTATAAATCACTTGACGTTGTTGAAAAAGTTGTTTTCCCCATTCATTTGCGGAAAGGTTTGGAATACTGACGGTATTCTGTTGAACTTCTCCGCCTATTGTCGAAAGTTGCGTCACTAATTCTCGTTGCGAAAGATCGGTTATTTGTTGAGCCAAAGAGAGCGCAATTTTTTGCCCTGCATACTCGTCAAGGAGATAACTTATTTTATAATTCACAGCTGTGTCCTCCTCCTGTAATTATCATATAATGATAGCGCTTTATTTTCTATCTAAGTTGGGTACAAATGTCTACTGTACTTTTTTGATAAATTGTACCGTTCTTTATTTTAAAGTTAACAAAAACCCGTTGCAAGTTTCTTAAAAACTTACAACGGGTTGTCATTATGTTAATTGTGTTTGTAATGCGATATTCAGTAAGATGGCTATCGCTACCCAGCCGCCACACATCACCAGAAGCAGCCAACTAAACATTGATTGTTTTACTAAAGACTGCTTAGGCTTTGCTTGGTGAACAAAATTCATGCTACTTACTAAGAATAGTAAAAATAAAGCAAAACAAAGGACGGCCAAGCCAGCACAAATCCAAATCCACATCGTAATCTCCATCTATATTCCTCCTTCTACAATTGACTCTGTTTATAAAAACAGCACATTATTTTTCCTTTTTCCTTTTTTTATTCAAATAATAGAAACTTATTAGTACTACGAGTAAACATGCAATACCAAGGCTGTAAAGCCACGTGCTATTTCGTTCACCTGTCCTTGGTAAGGACGTCTGTGCAGCTGTGGGATTCGTCTTAGCAGTGGTTTTTCTGCTCACTTTGTCTTGTTGTTGTGACGTTTTTTTACCTTTATTAGTGACTGGTTGTTCTGTTGACTTAGTGCCACCTTTCGTTTTTAGAGGTGCCTTCCCTCCATAAAACGTCACACCGATATTCGTTTGTCCCGCTTCTTCTGCAAAGCTCTCAGAAGAAGCGGTCAGAATCGCAATGCTGACGGTTAAAAGTATTCCCAATGTCACCAGAAGTGATCCTTTACTTTTCGCTGTCATCATCGCGCACTCCTTGTCTATTTTTCAAGGCTGCCTGTTTTTCTTGTTGTAAATAGGCTTGTTGTTTTAGTATCGCTTTCTGTTGTGTAAAACGCCAAATAGCTAGAATTAGACTCACAATTGTTGCAGCTAACAATCCATAAAAAGCTTGATTCCACCAAGTCGGTAGGACCAATTTCACTACTGCTTCTTTGTTTAATTTCTTGGCTTCTTGACTACTGATGGTAAATTCTTGCTTAAACGGCCACACTTGTTGTTCATCTTCTTTCAAGACCGCTTCTCCTTCAAAAATATAGGTTCCTGGACGTACATCTTCTTTTCCAAAATCTAAGTGGAAGTTCATCGTTGAATTCGGTGCAAAACGAACACTTGGTAAAATCCGTTTGGCATATTCTTTCGTTTCGCCTTTTTTCGTTACTTTTCCTTCTAAACGTACTTCAGGAAAAATAGCGGATGTCGGATTCTGAATAACCGCTTGGACCGATTTATTTCCTAAAGCAATGGTCGGAACTAATTTAACTAATTGAAGAGTCTCTGCTAGATACATCGGTGTATCTTCTGACATTCGTAAAGCAATTGCTACATTAAATCCATATCGACTGGTTAAACCCGTTGATTTTCCTTTTTCTTCCTTTTCATCTTCTGCAAGCGAAGCATAAACACCACCCAAAACTAATCCTTGGAAACCATTCGCTGGAATTTCGACAGTCATTTTGGCTGTTACGGTTTTCTTAGCGGGAACTTTTACATGTTCCTCAGGTAATTTAATTAATGTTGTCAAGGGTACTTTTAAACTTGAATCTGGTTTTTTCTCAAAATCATTGTACACAATTAAACCATTGTCATTCGTCACAGCATTCGCCAAATTTAAATCAATCGTTAATTCTTCATTTGTTTTATTAATTAATGACAGTTCTACTTCTTGTTTCTGTCCTGGTTTCACAATGAGATCGTAGTAGGATTGCGTATTTTTCGCTTGATTCTCTGGAATATTGGGTTTAACTGTAAATTTTGTATTCATGTTGTCATCCGCTTCTTCTGCTTGTACAGCAGAAGGGATGCTTAATGCCATCACACAAATAAAAACTGTGACGATTAGCCAGCGCATTGTCTTCATTATTTGTTCCTCCTATGTATCGAAAAGGAGCCGTGCACCAGTGCGCAGCTCCTTTTCTAGTAATGCAGTATTCTCGTTAGTAACTGTTTATGGCGCAGCCACTAATGTCCAAGTTACGTTACCTGTATACGCACCATTTGTAATTTTTGAACTAGGTGTTGTAATGTTTAATTTTACATTTGATAATTCAGAATCCCATGTACCTTGACCTTTACCAACTGCTGCTGTAGCAATTGATACAGCTGCTCCACCTACTGGAATAGTTGTTCCAGCAAATTCAGGGCTTCCTGGGTCTGCTGCAAAGGCAGCCACATCACGTGAGTATGTTTTTGCTGTTTCATCGTATTTAGCTACCGCACCTGTTTGCGCAAAGGTAATTGAACCTTCTAAAGTAGCAGTACCATTTTTCATTTCAGCAACGCCTGCAGTAACTGACCAACCAGCTTGTGTTCCACGAACATCCCCGACCGCATAACGTTTTGTTTGTGTACCATTTGCATCTAATGAAATCGCTGATAAATCAGAACTAACTTCTGTCGAAGCAAATTTGAACTCTGTTGGAACATATAACAAATCAAAATTTGTATTCGAGCCTGGTTCTGGTTCTTGTGTGCTTCCGTCATCTCCATCACCATTACCACCTGGCAATGAACCACTTGTCATCTCTACGTTTGCTGGTGTTGTACCAGTCGTTGTTGCATGTGCTGCTGCAGGAGCGATGCTTGCCCCTAAAATTGCCGTTCCTGCAAATAAAGTTACCAATGTTTTTTTCTTCATTTTACTCTCTCCTTTATTATCTTGGTTGATTAATGAATAAAAAAGTGAAAAACTTTTCTATCTCAGTAGAACGTAAACTAAGTATAGCGAAAAAAAGACTACTTGTGATTTCAAATTTTAAACACCTCATGCAAAAAAAATGAATTTACTATAACATCACGGTTCCAACGACTTTTCGTGTCTTTGAAAACGTAATTTTCAAAAGAGATATTGTTTTTCCCCATTTATAAAGTGGTAATTTTATAAAAAAACAGCGAGAAAACGTCAAAACATTAGTAATGAACACTAACATTTTGACGTTTTCTCGCATTTATTAAATCAAAATTTCCTCAATATTTTAAAAAAAAATAGTGAAAACTAAAATTATATCGTTTTCATAGACAAAACGTACATTTTTTCTTACGAAAATTGATAATCACTCGCTGACTATTCTCTAATCAACGCTTGCGTTGTACAACGGAAAGAACCACCTAACATTCTAGAAACATGGTAATCAATTGCCTCAACTTTGATACCTTTTGCTTCTATTTGAGGAATTAAGGTTGTAAACGATTGGTCCGTTATATACGTTTCTTCGTTAAGCGGTAGACCATTTGTCACTAAATACGCTGCTTCTTCCAAAGTAACGTGAATTTTTCCCCAGTTTGCTAATTGCGCAGGAAGTCCATCCAAAAAGGCCTCTTCACAAACAATCATCAAGCCATCTCTCAACAAGCTTAACGCACAATCTAAGTGGAGAATATGCGGATGTAACCGAACCGGCACCACTTCATAACCAAAATGACCAATCATATTGGCTAACCACTGAATTCCTGCTAGGTTACTTGCCAAGCCGGAGTATCCCACAAAAATTGTTTTTCCTAGAACTAAAACATCGCCGCCTTCAATAAAGGGACCTGCTTCACTTAAAATGCCTTCAGAAGTGTCAGGTTGTGGCGCAGCAAAATAATAGCCTTCTGCTTCTTGTGTCCACTGCTGAATAATCGGACGAATTGGTAAAATTTCTTGTCGACGGTGTTGAAATCTTAAGTTTCCTTCTATTAAGAGATTGCCAATTGTAAAAAAAGGGTCTCGTGAAAAGAAGTTACTATATCCTACACCCAATTCCTTGCCATGTTCTTTTTCATAGGTTGTCAATAAACGTGGACGAAATACTTCTACGCCATAAGATTCTAATACTCCTTGCATGACTTCTTTTTCTTTTTCCCAACGCACTTGTTGTTCTGGTGCAAAGTCTGCTAAATCACGCCCTTCATTATTCTGTGTTAAACGGGCATTTTCCTCTGTTAAAAAAGTCGTATCCGCTTCATCAAATTTATCTGGTAAACAAAATTGCGATTGTGCTAAAACAACTGAACGCAACGGTGCAAATTCACTTTCAACATGCATTTTTTTCATTATTTGACCTCACTTTTATCTGGTTACCTTCATTATAACAGAGATAAATTTTTTATGCCTTCAATGAAGAAAAAGCAGAACTTCTATACGTTCTGCTTTTTCTTCATTTTGTTATTTACCAATACCTTTATCTTTAATCTCAGCTTTTTGCCCGGTGCCATCTACTAAGCCAAAAATAATCTTCGCTTGGTCTGTATTATCAATTTGTCCTGAAAAAGCTTCTGCTTGTGGGCCATAAGCATAGACATTTACATCTTCTCCTGTGTGTCCGCCAGTAGTCCAACCAGTATTCGAACGTTCATCAAAAATCTTTCTTAATGCCTGAGCGATTTTTTCAACATCTTTTGACTCCGCCGCTGTTTTCACTGCTTTCAATTCAGCCTCACTTAATTGAAAATCAATATACTCAGTCACTGTTTTTTCCACATTACCATTTTTAATGATTTCTTCTGCCATGAAATCAGGCGTGCGTTTTGCCGCATGTAAAGGCTCCGTCAACCAGTTGTATTGATCTCCTTTGCCTAAAGACAAGCCCCCTGTTGAATGATCTGCAGTTGTAACCACCAATGTTTCACCATCTTTTTTGGCAAAATCGATGGCCTTTTCAAACGCCGCTTCGAAGTCTTGCATTTCGCTCATCGCGCCAACAATATCATTGCTATGCCCGGCCCAATCAATTTGGCTACCTTCAACCATTAAAAAGAAGCCTTTTTCATTTTTATCTAACCGTTGAAGAGCCGCTTCTGTCATATCAGCTAATGAAGGAACTTCTTCCGTTCGGTCAATCATTTTAGGTAGCCCGCCTGGTGCAAACAAGCCTAAAATTTTGTCGTCTTGGTTCTCATTTAACGACTTTTTATCTGTGACATGACCATAACCCGCTTGGGAAAATTCTTTGACTAAATCACGATCTTTCCGCGCAAATAATTCGGAGCCGCCGCCAAGTAACACATCGACTTTGTGTTGTCCGTCGATTTGATCATCAAAATAGTCATCGGCGATTTCTGCCATATTTTTGCGTGAAACATTATGTGCGCCATATGCAGCAGGGGTTGCATGTGTTATTTCAGATGTTGCTACAAGCCCCGTTGATTTCCCCACTTTTTTCGCACGTTCCAGCACTGTTTCTGTTTTGGACTTGTCATTATCGAGTGCTATAGCATTATTATAGGTTTTTACTCCGGCAGCCATCGCTGTCGCTGCGGATGCTGAATCGGTGACATTCTCTTCTTCATCTTCTGGATAAGTGGCTTGCTGTCCGACTAAATAGGTATCAAAAGCTGTTTGGGGAACACGCTTGTCTGAGTGATTGGCTTTGAAATAGCGATAGCCCGTTGTATACGGATTCCCCATGCCATCTCCAATCATAAAAATAACATTTTTTACTGGTGCTTTTTCGGATTCAGTTGCCTTCGCTTCAGCAACCTCTGTTTGTTTTTCGCCGCTTTTCTGTTCAGATAAATTTGTACAACCCGCTAATGTTGTGAATGTTAATAAGGTAACCCCTAGCAAAGCTCTTTTCTTCATTTCCTTGTTTCCTCCTTCATATCTACCCATACATTGACTATAACAAGTCTTAGTTGATTTCTGATAAATAACAAGTAAACAAAGTGTTAAGTTGTTGTGTTGCTTCTGTTAAGTTCCTTATTTGTCGCGTCTTGCTGCTCTTTTTTCGGCCTCTTTGAGTAATTGTTTCTGCGCTTTTTTTGAGCCGCGTTCAATATCTTTGAGTTTCTTTCGTTCATGGAAATCTGTAAATAAACTTTCTAAATCATAGTCTTGCGGATATAGATCTTGTGCTTTCGCTTGTAATTTCAACCGTCTTCGTGGTACATTTTCAATTTTATCATTCACAAATACTTGGATTTCTTGTTCACCCTCATCTGTAAAAACCAACCCAATTTGTTGTGTTTCTGTCAATAGGACACGATCACCTTTTTGATAACGGTGTGTTTCTTCTACAAACGTGGCAAAGGTCGTTTCTTTTGCTTTCAGGGGTTTAAATAAACTTCGATTAGTAGGGTATTCTTTCCGCTGAATATAATGAGCCGCCTTTTCAATGAGCTGTGGCTCCATCTTCATTTTACGTGCAATCCAAAGCGCCTGACTATCGCCAACTTCACCAATTTTCAATTGATATTTGGGCGTTAATGTTTCACGATCGAAGGCCATTGCAGCGGGCACAAAATCATCATGTTCTTGGGCAAAACGTTTAATTTCACCATAATGGGTCGTCGCAACTACCAAGGCACCCTTTTGATACATCGTTTCCATGATCGCAATCGCTAAGCCAGCTCCTTCGTTTGGCTCGGTGCCACTGCCAATTTCATCTAATAAAACAAGTGTGTGTCGCTTAACGTTACGCAACATTTCCGCAATATTTTTCATGTGCCCAGAAAAAGTGCTTAACGCATTTTCCAGATTTTGTTGATCACCAATATCGACAAAAATTTCATCTAATACTGGAATCTCTGTGCCCGCTTGTGCTGGAATTTGCAACCCAAATTGTGTCATGACAGTCAATAAGCCAACTGTTTTCAAGACAACCGTTTTACCACCAGCATTGGCACCTGTAATGACAAGTCCTCGATACTCTGCTCCTAAAGAAAACGTCAATGGTACTGCGTGCTCTAATAAAAGAGGGTGTTTTCCTTGAACAATGCGCAAGCGTTCTTCTTTGTTTACTTTTGGCGTAATCCCACCAATTTCGCGACTATACTTTCCTCGTGCAAAAATAATATCTAAGGTGGTCATTGTATCGACGGCTTGATCGACAAGTCGTTCTTGCTCATTAATTAACCCAGTTAGTTCTGCCAAAATTTGATATTCTTCCGCTGTTTCTTCCGCTTTTAAGAGTGTCAGTTGTTCATTTAATTTACTAATTGCTACAGGTTCAATAAAGACCGTTTGTCCTTTATTGGATTGCTCAATGACTGTGCCTGAAACCTTATTTTTATAGCTAGCTTTGATTGGTACCGTGTAATGTTCCCCTTTTTTCACCATCATATTTTCTTGAATATACAGTTGATTATTTTTATTGCGTAAAAATTTGGTGACTTTTGTTTCAATTTCTTGTTGGCATTCATTGATTTGACGCCGGATTTTCCGAAGTTGTCGAGAAGCATCGGTGGCAACTTTTTGGTTATGGATTTTCGTATAAATTTGTTCTTCGATTGCTCTGAAATCAGCTAAGTGCTGACTGTAACTAAATAGGCGTGGTGTTTGGTATTGATTTTTTTCAAAAAACTTCTGGATTCGCTGACTACTTCTTAAAAAGTCAGCCACCTCAATCAATTCGTTTGGTGTAAGGATTAAGCCTTTTTTCACTTGTTGAAGCAAGCGGGTAATTTGGCTCAAGCCCATGAAAGGGACGTGTTGTCCGCTATCAATAATTAAGCGGGCCTCGGTTGTTTCCGTTAAGCGGGACTGCACTGTTTCTAAACGTGTTGCAGGGACCATTTTCGCCAACCGTTCTTTACTATACTCGCCAATCGCACGTGCTTGAACTTCTTTAAGAATTGTTGTAAATTGTAATTTTTGAATGGTTTCATGATTCATTTGTTTTTTCTTCCTTTCTATCACGAAAAGAATACCTGGCGCCTTTAAATAAAAACCAGTTTCTATAGAAAAAAGAGGACAGCGTTCTACCGCTGTCCTCTTTATCATTGGATAAAGGTTACTAAAGAAACCTCTTCTAAAGGAGGTATTTAGTAAATGAGATGACTGACAGGTATCACTTTCTAAGCACACCAAATAAACCTTGCTTGGTTCACTGGTTATTCAACTTATCAATTAGATACCTACGACACTCACCAAAATACCCCACATTCATTTGTTGGTTTTTATTTATTCTCCACTTGAGAGTAGCAAATCTGGTGGAGAAAGTCAACTAAAGATTGGCCCTTTACTTATTCAATGTGTTTTTCATCATGGTTAGTAACGTTTTCACGTCTTCTGTTCTAGTGTCCCCTGTTTCTTGATCAATAATTGAGCTGTAGACATGAGGAATGATTTTTTTAACGCCGGCATCCACCGCAATTTGAACAATTTCTTCAAAGTTTTCTAAATCAATGCCCCCTGTTGGCTCTAAATAAAAGTCATACTTGGCACAAGCTGCTGCTACTGCTTGGTATTCTTCTTTGTGAGCCAAGCCTTTCATCGGGAAATATTTAATGGAACTGCCCCCCATGTCTTTCAACAATTTGATGGCGGTTTCGATAGGCACTTCCGCCGCTGGCGCACCAGAGCTTAACGGACCTGTCGCAATGTTGACATAGCCAACTTTGCCTGTGGGTGAAACCAAGCCATTAATCACTGTTTCGTCTTGACGAAGTAAGGCCCGCGAAGCGCCGACACCTGTGAAGACTTGGTTCACGTGTTGCGGTTGTAAAACTTCTGATAAGCGAGCCACCATTTGACTTTGATTTGGATCACCAGCTCCTAAACCGACAGATAAAGCGTTGTTGGTTGCTGCTTGGTATTTTTTCATATCGTCAATGGCTGCTTCATCGGTTTCATAGTTTTTTGAAAGGACGCCTAACACAACATGCCCTTCTGCTGCTTCATAACAGGCTTGGGCATTTTCTACTGAATTGGCTAAAACGTTTAAACAAATGCGTTCTTCTAAATAATTAGGTTTTAATGACATGGCTTATTTCTCCTTTGTGTCCATAATTTCTTGTAATCGTTGCACGATTTTGTTCATTTCTTCTTGATTGACAGAACGAATGTCAAACTCAATGATGCCATTGTTTGCTTGATATTCTCGCGTATAAATGGCTGGACTTTCTGCTTTTAACGCTTGGATGACTTCCTTGGCGGTTTTTCTGCCGTCCACTTTGACACTGGCGCGATAAATGTCTCGTCCGGCGCCATCTTGGACGATTTTAGCGGTTAAATCTGACAGGTTGTTGATGGCTTCAACAAACGGTTTTAAGCGTTCTTGCATCGAAGCCCCTGATTCACTGCCATGTGCCAAATATTCTTCCACTGCTTGCGTAAAGCCCAGGATATTGTCTTTGCCAATTTTCATTGCTCGACCAATGCCTTTGCCTTGTAGGCGCACCCAGTCAATGTATTCTTTTTTCCCGACCACTAAACCAGCACTTGGCCCTTCAATGGCTTTGGCGCCGCTGTAAATCACCAAATCAGCACCTGCTTCGGTGTATTTGAAAAGATCTTCTTCTGCTGCCGCGTCAACAATTAGCGGCACCTTGTGGCGTTGCGCCACTTTGGCCGCTTCGGCCACCGTCAGCATACTTTTTTGCACGGTATGGTGGCTTTTGATGTATAGAATGGCCGCTGTTTTTTCGGAAATCATCATTTCCACGTGTTCTGGACTGCACATGTTGGCGTAGCCAGCTTCCACCACTTGGCCGCCGCCTTGCGCTACCATGACTTCTACAGGCGTGCCGTAGTCCACGTTGTGCCCTTTAGGTAAAACAATCTCCCGTTGTTCGATCTTTTCTGTATAGGGATGATATGCGTGGTACAAGCTGCCTTTTCCAATCAAGGCAGCCACCGATTGGGCAATCCCCGCCGAAGCCGAGGAAACGATTTGGGCATCTTCTACCTTCAACAAGTTGGCTAAAAAGGCCCCTGTTTGCACACTAAGTTCACTCATTTCAAAGAAATGTTCGCCGCCGAATCGTTGAGCCGCGAGGACTGCCTCCGAAACTTTGGAGACACCTAGAATGGTCATTTTGCCAGAAGCATTAATGACTTCTTTTAAATGGAATTTTTCGTAACTATTCATTATTTTCTCCTTTATAACAAACCAAAGAATGAAGTGACCAAACTAACTAAGACTATCGTGCCGATAATGATACCGTAACGTGGGCCTTTTTTTACCATGAAGAAATAAATAGCCATGACTGCTGCTAAAGGAAGCAACCCTTTCATAATTTGATCTAGGATATCTTGTAAAACAATCGTGGCACCGCCAGTAACTTTAAACGTCATCGGGCTAGCAATTTTAACATAACTCGCACTTAAAGCGCCCATCATCATCATTCCTAAAACATTTGCTGAATAAATGACTTGCTTAATTTTGCCGTCTTTTAACAAACTTAAGATTGAATTACGCCCTAATGTATAGGACTTATTCACTAACGTCCAACTGATGTATAACGTAATGGCTGTGTACAGAACCAACGGACCGATACTTCCAATCACGTTACCTCCTTTAGCCATTGGAATAAAAATGGAAATGATTAACGGCATTAATGCTGCCCAAATAATTGAATCGCCAATCCCAGCCAGCGGACCCATCAGCCCAGTTTTAATCGATGTGATCGCCGTATCAGAGATCGCTGCGCCATTGGATTTTTCTTCCTCCATAGCAATTGCAATCCCTTGAATTGAAGCCCCTACTGTTCCTTCAGTATTAAAAAAATTCAAATGACGTTTCAGAGCTTCTCTTTGTTGTTCTTCATCGTCTGCGTAAAGTTTTTTAATTGCAGGAATCATCGATGCACAAAAAACTAAACTTTGAAGACGTTCATAAGAATTTGATAATTCACAGCCTAGTTGATAAATCCAAAAGGCTTTGGATAATTCTTTTTTAGTAATTTTTTTCTGTTCCAATTGTTGTTCATTTGCTTGTGTCATTTGTTCCATTATGCTGCCTCCTCACTCAATGCCTTGTTTCTAACTAAAAAGGCAATACAGATTCCTAAAATAGCGACGGCCATAACTTCTGCGCCAAAATATACTACTGCAACAAAACCGATTAAAAAATAAGGAATCAAATTTTTCTTGCCAATTACCATAATTGTTAAGGCGAATCCTAACGCTGGTAAAATACCACCCATTACTTCAAAGCCGTGCATCAACCATGCTGGGATAACTTCTAAGACTTTATTCACCACGGATTGACCAAAAAAGTTCGCCGCAAAAACCAACGGAAAGCGAATTAAAAATCCCGCTAAAGCTGGATAAACAAACGCAGCTCGGTAAATCCCCCCATAATTTAACTCTTCTGCATATTTATCAGCCATATGCACCCACGTCGCATTGATGGTCCGCCGTAATTGATCCATAAAGACGCCTAACACACCAAAAGGAACAGCTAGTGCAACAGCCGCCTCGGCATTCATTCCCACACCTAAAGCAATTGGAATCGCAATTGCTGAAGCTAAAGCCGGATCACTAGGCACATTGCCGCCCGGTGTGGAGGTGACTCCTAGATAAACAAGTTGAATCCCCGCACCTACAACCATTGCTTCACTAAGTTTTCCTGTTGCTAAACCAGCCACCAACGCTGCACCTAATGGCTGAGACAGCATGCCTGAAAATGTGTACCCAAAACGCAAACGTGCAAACCAATAATAAAGTCCCATAATAATTGAAACACCTAAAACGCCCATATGATTCTCTCCTTTTTCTCTGATTATAGTGATTGATATTTTTCAATTAATTTTTGAATTGGTAGGGGATTTTCTTCGGGAATCGCTTGGAAGAAAACATGGATGCCCTTCGTTAAAAGTTCAGTCAAAATTGCAACATCTTCTTCAGATAAATTGATATTTTTTAAAACATTTTTCCGATTTGGTCCGCCACCTAAGCCACCAACTTGAATCTCCTCTTTAATAATTTCTTGGTCCACCATCGCTTTTAAGGTCGTTAAATCTGGCACTAAAAATAACACCTTTTTCTCTTCCTTTTCTTGCGATTCCCAATATTCTTTGGCACTTTCAATCCCTTTAATTACTACAGAAACCCCTGGAGGCGCCGCCATTAAATAAATACTTTGTAAAAATTCATCTTGCTCTAGTTCATCACTCACTACCAAAATTTCATTTGCACCTGATTGTTGTAACCATTTAGTCACTACTTGTCCATGGATTAAACGGCTATCGACTCTTGTTAATACGATTTTTGACATTCTGTTCACCTGTACTTTCTTATTTTGGAATTTCTAAAATTTGACAACTGTCTACTGCTGCTTGTTGAATCATCTCTGCATCTTGTAAACGAAACCCAGGACCACTTTGTTTCATGACGGATTCTAATAATAACGATGTGCATAATCCGGACACAATCAAGAGATCATAATCTTTTGATAAACGCAATGCAACATTACTAGGTGTGCCGCCTTTAACATCTGTTAAAATTAGCAACTGGTTGTGCCACGTTAATTGTTCAATTTTTTCTGTGACTCGTTCTAAATAATCCCCCAGTGAATCCTCTGCTTGTAATGCTACTTCATGTACATTTGTGACTTCTCCAACAATCATCTGGACGCTTTTGACTAATTCCAAGCCCCAACCATTGTGTGTTAAAAGTAAAATTGGTTCATTTTCCATAAACAAACTCCTTTGCTAATTAATCATTTTATTAAAAGCAATAAGTGTGCCAACTTTCATTTTCGTTTGAATTAAGCCTTTTCAAAGAGCAATTCATAAATATAACGCACTTCCAAAGGTGGAATCAACAAATTATAGGACACTTCAATCGGTCGAAACGCCATTTTTATGACAGATACTGCTTCTGGCAACTCTCGGTATGACACTTCATAAGCTGTCGGGTCATATTCTGGATTCAATAATTGCCGCTCTAACATACAGGCACAATGAATGATAAAACGAAGTAAAATCTTTTCGTCACTTTTTATTTTGGTTTGCAAGCAAATGTCTGAATAAATCTTAGCTAATTCGATTGAAATGGTTGTAGGATTCAAAACCGTTAGTAAGTCTGTAATAGCTTCGATTGATAATCCTTGAATATATTTAGCTGAAACTTTTTTTAGTAACTCTTGGTTTTGTTTTTCTTCTAAATGATGGCCTAATAATTCGAAAACTAGCTGAATGCCCCGCTTCGATAGTAAATCTTGTAAAGAAATAAACGGAATATCTGGCACTTCTGTCTTTACGGTGCCAATGATACCAACGATTTTCTCTTCTTTCCGAACAAAAGAATGCAAACGATCAATGTCTTCCACTTCTCTTTTCTCTAAAGTAATGATGCGTACATTCGTTAGTAATTCATTAGGAAAAGTTTTTAGTAACAACTGTTCAATTTTAATAGCAGTCCCCATGCCAGTTAGACAGGAAATAATGAGAACTTTTGCCTCGTTGAAGCGACCTTTACTGCAAATCAAGGCGCGATGATTTTTTTCTTTTAAGACTGGTAATAGATACTCAAACGCCGTCGATTCATAAATGACTTCTCGGGCCACTTCTAGCAATGTTAAGAGATTGATATTGCTAATTAGCAGCACTTCCATTTGAAACGTTTGACTGATAGCATTACCAAAGTAAACCAAGGAACCGATGTCCACCATTAAAATAATTTTTTTATACTGATTTTGCTTTACAATTGTACGGACTTTTTCTAATGTTTCTTCCACGGATTGATTAATCGGCATATCAACTGCACGCATGACCGTTGTTGAAAACAGAAGGTTGGTGTACTCAACCATACTGCTGGCCGTCGCGGTACCATGAGCAACGACGATAACGCCACAGTTTTCTTCAACTGAGTGCGCTCTTTTTTTAGCTGTGACTTTACGAATAAATAGATCAAAAAAGAGGATTTCCGTATCAGCAAAAGAAATCCCAAACAATGTTTGTAGAAAGTCCACCATGGTCTTAGCAGCTTGATACTGGGTTACTTTGCCAGAATAGATATTTTTGGTATCTGAATAAAATGTTTCATTCATTTGTGCAGAATAAAAAACAGCAGAATAAAGGTGGACAATTAAAATATTCTGGAAATCCTCTGTCAATTTTTCTTGGATTAATTGTTCAAAAAAGACAATGGCTTCTTGAATTTTTGGCTGCAATGTTTCGTCAATGGCCTCTAAGGCTAGCGGTTCTTGAGCAAAAATGTCCATATCATAAAGTTGCTCGACTTTGTTTTGCATGATTGCTAGCGCATCCTCTGTCGAAAGAGTTAATTTTTTCAAATCCGCATATTCTTTCAATAGAAAATTATAAAAACGATCATTTTTCAGACTTTCCGATTTGAGTAACTCTTGACTGCTTAAATAAAAATGGTTGTATTGAATCGTGAGGCCATCGTTAGGTATCCACTCATTAAAAGCCAGCAGACTTTCTACATCAGGTTGCTCTTTGACTGTCCCCTCGTTTGCTTCAATGCAAATAGTTTCCGTTAATTGATCGAACACTTCTAAATAGGCTTGTGCGCTCATAAATTGAATCGCCGCTTTCAATTCGCCAACGTTGGCTTCAAAATGAGTAAACGTTAATTGTTTCAACGCCTCATAACGAATATGGATATTCTTTTGAATCCGTTGACTTTCTTCTAAGAAAAAGGACAAAATCAATTGAATTTTTTCTTTCATAGAGCGCTCGGCTAAAGCTGGAATGGCTAATGTCACAGGGATCCTTCTTAAAAACGTTTTCAAAAAATGTTGATTGACGGCTTCGGTTGTTGCAAAAATAAATTTTATCGATACATTTCTTTGTTTTTCGGCTTCGCCCATCCGTGTAAAATACCCTTTATCCAAAACTGTAAACAATTTTTCTTGGCCTTCGCTCGTTAATCGATGGACTTCATCTAAAAATAAAAAACCGCCATCTGCCAACTCCACTAAGCCTTTTTGGTCATTGACGGCACCAGTAAAACTGCCTTTTTTATAGCCAAACAGATGCGAAGTTAATAATTCTGGATTGTTGAAATATTCTGCACAATTAAAATAAATAAACGGGACTTCTTGGTTCATTTTAACTTGATAAAATTGGTGTAATTGTTCTGCAATTAAGGTTTTCCCCACCCCAGATTCTCCAGTAAGTAAAATATTCAAGCCATTAGGCGGATATAAAATAGCGGCTTTCAACTTCTTGATGGCGTCTGCTAAGCTCCCATCAAAACCAATTACGTTCGCAAATGGATTCATTTTCAGTAGCTGCTTTTTCTTATGTATCTGTTCTGTCTGTTGATAAATGTCCTCTTGCAGCGAAGCGAGGGAATCGTAGCACGTGCTACTTTTAAAAAAAGGAAACTGTTCCTCTAAGTAGTCTTTATCAAAAAATAACACCGGTCTTGATTTAACTTTAACGACTTGGTCTTTTCTCACTAATTCTGAAAGCTCTTCACTAACAGCGGTTCGGGTATAGCCAGAGGCCTGACTTAATTGCGAAGCCGTTGCGGGCAACAAGGTTACTTTGCTACTTGGATTTTGTACGTGAAACTGTTTTAACGCTTGATGAATATTATCAATTCTCATAGTCTTTTCCCCATTTCTTTTTTGATCCAAAAGTTAATTTATTATACATTAAAACGGAAGCGGTTTCTTATTTACCATAAAAAAAATCAAGTCTTTAACCAAAAGATTAAAGACTTGATTTTTATTCTCCGTATTGTACAAGTTGTGTATTTTCACAATGAAAGTCCAAGAAATCTTGGATTTTTTTACCATTGAAGTAGTTATCAATGACTCGCATGACCGCATTGTGGCAAACAAATAGGTAAGTTTCCTCTGAAGCCAAGGCTTCCTCAATCAGGGGATAAATTCGACCCGCGACATCTAGGACTGATTCCCCTTCTGGAAACGGCAAGGAAATCTCAGAACGATTTTCTTGGAAAGCCGTTGTTTCAATCGGTTCACCATCATAAATGCCAAAATTCATCTCAATTAAACGAGGTTCTGTTTCAATCGTCAATTGATTTCGTTCCGCAATTTTACGTGCTGTTTCTTGCGCCCGTTTTAAAGGCGACGCCAGTAAACGGTCGATTTGAATTCCTTGTTTGGCAATTTTTTCAGCTACCAATTCCGCTTGTTGATAGCCTTTTTCGGTCAATTGCGCTTCCGCATGACCACAAATTCTACGGGCCACATTATAATCTGTTTCACCATGTCTCACTACGTACAGCATTTTTCCACCTCAGTTTTTTGTCTTGTGTCTATTTTATCTGAAATTTGGTCACAATAACACCCTATTTAGCGGTAACTTTCTGGTAATTTAAATTTTCCTTCTTGCTCAAACTGTTCGCCTACTTGGAATAAGAGATCTTCACGTCCACGAGCAGCCAGCAATTGAATGCCTAAGGGTAACCCCGTTGCCGTAACATGTGTGGGCAAGCTGATGGCTGGTTGTCCTGTCAAGTTCGCTAGTTGAGTATACGGTGTTAGCTGTAAACTTTTATCAAAATAATCATAGATTAATTCAGCTAATTCTGCTTCTGTTAATTCTGCTGCTTGCGCCATTCGTTGACGAATGTGCTCACTTTGCAAATCTTCGTTAATTTTTGGTGCTGAAAAAGCCGTTGTTGGTGATAAAAACAGATCAAATTTTTGAAAAAGTTCTTCCATCGTTACTGCTGCTTGATCCCACAACTGTAATGAATGAACATAGGTGGCTGCTGGAATCTTTTGGCCAAATTGATGCATGGTCCATGAAAAAGGTTCGATTTCTTCTTTGCGAATTGGGCGCCCGAGCCCCTGTTGAATGCTGTTCATCATCGCTGTAGTTTCTGCGCCGTTCATTTGATAATAGGAGCGAATCAGCGCTGCACCATCGACTGGATAAGGAATCTCAATGATTTCATGGCCAGCGGCTGCCAGAAAATCAGCCGCTTGTTTCGCCGCTTGTGTTGCTTCTGGCGAAATCAGTGAGCCGATAGGCGAAGCGGTACACAGAGCAATTTTTAGCCGTTGTTTTTTAGGGTGTGTTTGCCATTCTGCCAAGGGCGCTTGGTAGGGGGCGCCACTGTGGCTACCACGTAGGCCATAAAATAACGCTTTGGTGTCTCTCATAGAAATAGTCAACGCAAAGTCAATCGAGGCACCTTGCCAGCCTCGCCAGCCTTCTGGGCCGACAGGCATGGAGCCACGGCTAGGTTTTAAGCCAATTAAGCCACTAAAAGAGGCGGGAATTCGGATGGAGCCACCGCCATCGCTAGCGCCGGCGATAGGAACAATCCCGCTAGCGACAACTGCGGCAGCGCCGCCACTGGAACCGCCTGGCGAATGTTCCAGGTTCCAAGGATTGCGGGCTGGCCCGTAAAGCGCAGGATCCGTAATATTTTTAAAGCCAAACTCTGGGGCGTTGGTTTGTCCTAAGGGCATCAAACCAATCGTTTCAGCTTTTTTGACAAAGTTAGAGGTCGTTGTTGCAGTACTATTTTTAAAAAGTTGCGAGCCGGCCGTTGCCGACCACCCCGCTTTTTCTTGGCCTAACATTTTCAAAGGAAATGGCAAACCAGCAAATAGTGTGTCCTGCTGTTTATTTTTTTGATAAGTTGCTTCTGCTTCTTGGCTATCAAAGGTTACAAAGCCATTGATCTTTGGATTTAACTTTTGGACTTTTTTCTCAATATCCTTTAAGAGTTCTGTGCGACTTACTTTCTGTTCTTTTAATTGTTGTACCCAATATAGTCCGTCTTTCATACAGACCCACCTCCTATACTATTCCGTATTAGTATAGCATGGTTTTTAGGGGTCATCCTGTAATGGTGATTTTCATTCGTCAAGTGCTTCTCTATTTTAAGTAAATAATTCGCCAATGTAAGGAAGCAACTGCGGATGCAGTTTGTAGCCTTTATAACGTGTATTTTGGATACCTTGTTTTTTAAAGCCCCCTACTTGAATTTTTTTATTTAATTTTGTCAGCTGTTTGGTCATTTTTTTTCGATTATTGGCTGTTTCTTCTGTGTCATATATTAATTTACACAGGCGCTCCATTGGTAAGTGTTCTTTTGGCGTACTATACAAGACAGCCAGTAGTGCACGTTCTGCGGCTGTTAGCTTTATCCCCTCTACATCTAACTTTTCATCTTCTCGTTGGATGGGTTTATTTAATTCTGCCAAAAGGAGATTTTCTCTTAATGTATCCAAAGTCGCATCCAATCGTAACCAATTGAGAATGCCATATTGATAGCTAATGCTCAATTCTTCCGAGGTAGGAATGTCTTCCGAGCGAAGAAACAACGGCGTTTTAACTCTGGCTAATTCCTTTAGATATAAATATTGTTCTTTGCGAGGAATCGTTTCGCTGAGAATGATTGCATCAAATTTTCGATAAAACAAATGACTTTCCTTAATTTCACCAATCAAACACGTCGTACAAAAAACTTGGTGATCTAAATGCTGTAAGCGGTTTTGAAAAGCAGTTTCTGATAAAATATTTTTTGTGATGACCATTATTTTCATTCTTGATTCCTCCTTAATTCTTTTTTAGTTCAAAATTTTCTCAATTTTCGTGTTTTGTTTTGATATATTTAGTATACTGGAAATTTTTCGAATTAAAATTTAGAAATTTACAAGCAAATCAGTCATTAACAGTCATTCCTATAATCCCTGATTTATAAAGGCTTTCTAATAGTCTTATTTAAAAAATATTTGTTATTTAATCCTCAACGTGCTATTTTTTCAATTTTTTTCTTTTTATTTAGCTGACAAACGTCAAAAGGTTGGTAGCTAATATCAACCTTTTGACGTTTGTCAGCTATTTTCTCTTGAAATCTTTGGATTTTTTTCTACTTTCACTAAAAAAAACAGCCAAAAGTGGCTGTTTTTTTGCTGTTTGTATTTATTTCATAATATCGATCAAGTCTTTTTTCGAAGCTGCCGAGGCAGGGAAATAGCTAAATACAACCCCGATAAAGACAGAAATCCCAATGGCTAATGAAACGGTCATTAAATCTGGACGAACAGAAAACGGTAGTGCCATTGATGCTAAGTAGGCAATAATCATTCCTAAAAGATAACCAGTAATTCCGCCGATTAAGGTCAAGGCAATTCCTTCTGTTAAGAATTGCTTTTTAATATCACTGGCTGTCCCGCCCAATGCACGTCGGATACCAATTTCCTTAATCCGTTCTGAAACCGAAATGTACATCATATTCATAACGCCGACCCCAGCAATTACCAGTGAAATGGCCGCAATTGCGGAAATAAACAAGGTTAAATTATTTAATAAAGAGCCCATTTCTTTGATGGTATCTTTAACATTATATTCTTGATACGTCCCGCTGTTTTTCATGGTTCCTTGTTGAGAGAGAGTTTTTATTGTTTCTTTCAATACTTGATCTGGTTGATAGCCAGGTGCTACTGTTAGCTTCAACGTAGATGTATCTTTTAGCTTGCCGAAATAATGTTCATAGGTCTTTTTGGGAAAATAAAGCAATGAGTCATCATTACCTGGACCAATGGCACCGCTGGTATTGGTTGTCACGCCAACAATGGTAAAAAGTTGATCTTTATACGGAAAAGTTCGATTAACTGCTGCAGTTGGGTCTTGGTAGAGTTCTTTGGCAACCAGTTCATCCACCACCACTGTTTTATCCAGTTTTGCATTGTCTCCATCATTCAGTTGGCGTCCCGCCAACAATTCTTTGGTGGTTTTGTTGGCAAGTTCATAGGTTACAGAAAGATTTTTCGGTCCTGCTTGAAAATTCAGTGTACCTTTTTGGGCGCCATCAACTTCTCTTTGATCAAAATCAATTTTTTCTACGCCAGGAACCATGCGCACGACCCCTAAATCATTGTCGGTAAACATCGCTTGGTCACTAAACATATCCGAAGTGTTGTAGGCCGAAAAAGAAATCTTTTTCACATTTTCTTTTTGTTTTTCAGCAGATAATTTATCGACCATGTCTTCTTTAAAGCCGTTACCGATAGCCACGATGGTAATCACCGAAGCGATCCCGATGACAATCCCTAGCATCGTTAACAAGCTGCGTCGCTTATTTTTCAAAATGGAACGGAAGGCGGTTTTCCAAATAATTGAACGTTTCATGTCAGCACCTCCTCTAAAATCTTTCCATCACGAACTTTAATCAAACGATTGCAGTATTCAATTGTTTCTTCATCATGTGTCACTAAAATAATGGTGACACCTTCATTGTTTAATTGCTGAAAGAGCGTTAAAATTTCTTCCGATGTTTTACTATCTAAAGCCCCAGTTGGTTCATCTGCAATAATAAAACTTGGCCGATTGACAATCGCACGTGCAATGGCAACACGTTGTTGTTGTCCGCCCGAAAGTTGTTTTGGATGCTTCTTGCCTTTATCTGGCAAGCCGACTTTTGTCAGAACTTCGTGGACACGATCTTTGGCTTCTTTTGGGGTTAACCCACTATATAAAAGAGGTAATTCAATGTTTTCTTCAACTGTTAGTGTTTCAATTAAACTAAAATTCTGAAAGACAAAGCCGACTGCTTCATTTCTAATTCGGGATAGTTCCTTATCAGAAAAGTCGCCAATTTCACGGTCTTCAAATAAATACGTTCCTTCAAACTTTTTATCAATAAAGCCTAGCAAATTAATCAAAGTCGATTTCCCAGAACCAGAAGGACCCATAATCGCTAAAAATTCTCCAGCGTCTACTTGGAGGTTAATATCATCTAACACATGCAGTGTTTCTTCTTCGGAATAATAATATTTATGAATATGGGCTAGCTTAATCATTGGCAGCTACCTGAACATCTTGATTATCTTTTAATTCTTTATTGGGATTGGCAATCACTTGGTCTTTCCAGTTCAAGCCACTTTTGACAACTTTACGACCTAAATTTGTTTCTGTTTCAATCGGTGTTTTTTTCGCTTTGCCCGCTTTGTAAACATAGACAAATTCTTTTTCGCCTTCTTTTTGGATTGCTGCTGTCGGTATAATCATTTGCTTTTGCGGCACAGCGATGCTAGTAGACAAGCCTTCTGCCCAAGGAAAATCACCTTCTACTGTAAATTGATAACTCACTACTGGATTACCTTCATTTTTAGCTATTGGGGTTTGCGCAATGGAAACAATTTTGCCTGGCGCTGATTTGCCTGAACCAACGGTCGTCACTGTTACTTCTTCCCCTGTCTGTAATTTATCGTAATCATATTCGGTTACTTTTCCTTGAATATTTTTCTTTTGTGTTGCAATTTTAATGACTGGTTTGTCGGTACTACTCATGGCACTAGCATCGACAGTGACTTGGCCATCAATTGGTGCTGTAACAACTGTGTTGACTTTGCCACGTGTTTGTTCAAGCGTGTTTGCTGCTCCGACGGCATCACTGTTGGCTAATTGAAGGGCTTGGTTAGCTTGGGCGACTTCACTATTCGCAGCACTAACAGCTTCATTCAATTGCTGAATTTCCGCATTTAGTGTTTCTTTCTCTTCAGCCTCTTTTGTGGTGTTTAATTTTTGCTTGGCTGCAGCAACTTTGTTTAAGGCTTCATTGTATTTTTGAGTTGCTAAGTTAACGTTCTCTTGTGCTTGTTGGACTTGAAGATTGTTTCGATTAACAGCATTCGCTTGTTCTGTTTCTGTGGCTTGGATGTCTGAGTTATTGTACGTTAACAATGGGCTATCTTTCTTGACTTCTTTACCATTTTCAACATTTATTTCGGCAATTTTTCCTAAAGAAGGATCAAAGAAAATATCCCGAGTATCTAGAAAACTCACTTGACCATCTAATTTTAATGAGGCCATTTCTGTAATGGTATACGTTGTGTATTCAGGTTCAACTTCTTTTGAAGAAAAAACTGTTTTTGCTCCGATAAATCCGACGACGACCACTGCGGCACCAATACCGAACCACACTTTTTTATTTCGCTTCTTCTGGCCTGACTTTTTCATTTATTTGTTCCTCCTTGATTTCTGTTGACGAGTTTGTCATTTTATTTAGTATATAATGAATAAAAAAACTGGTCCCTTCATCTTCCTATCATTCCTCTTACAGTTTTGACACATCTTTATCTAACAAAAAAACGTTTATCCTGTGTAAAAGGATAAACGTTTTTTGTTATTTTATTGTTCTAATTGACCCAACCAGCCAGATGTACCACCTAGAACATTGGTTACTTGATACCCTTGTTGACTGAGAAACGCACACGCTTGTGCGGAGCGCGATCCCATTTGACAAATCAGATAATAGGGTTGGTTTTTATCTAATTGCTGATAATTTTCGGTTAAAGTACTTAAAGGTAAGTTGATGGCCTGGGGGACATGCCCCAGTTGGTATTCCATTTCTTCTCGTACATCAATAATCGGTAATTTTTTTCGTTTTGCTTCCTGATAAAATTCAGGCATGCCAATCGTGTTATACATTTTCTAGTTCCTCCGGTTTTACCATTCGATATAGCGCAAAAGCACCATCTAAATTTTTGGCTGAGATGCCTGCTTGTTTTAGCATCCGTTCTGCAATATAACTACGCAAACCGCTGTGACAACTAACAATGTACTCCGTTGACTTGTCTAATTCCTCCAAACGTTCTCTTAACTCATTTAAAGGAATAGAGACAGCATTTTTAAATTGACCATTGGCTCGTTCGGCGGGATTACGGACATCTAATAAAACAGCCCCCTTAGCTAATTCGTTGGATAACTCATGCCATTGAACGTTTTCACTCAATCCTTCTACAAGGTTCATCGCTGCATAACCTAACATGTTCACGGGATCTTTCGCTGAACCAAACGGCGGCGCATAGGTAAACTCTAATTCAGGCAAATCAAAAATAGTTAACTGTCCTTTAATAGCGGTCGCAAGAATATCAATCCGCTTATCTACGCCCTTTGCCCCAATTCCTTGTGCGCCATAAATTTCCCCTGTCGTAGGATGGAAAACTAATTTTAACTGAAGATCTGTTGCACCAGGATAATACCCCGCATGGTCTTTTCCACTGATATGCACAACAGCTGTTGTTAGTCCAGCAGCTTTAGCAGCTCGTTCGCTTAAACCAGTTGAAGCGGCGGTTAAATCAAAGACTCGCACAATGGCAGTCCCAATGCTCCCTTGATTTTTTCTCTCTAACCCAGCAATCACATCCGCTACTTGACGTCCTTGGCGATTGGCAGGAGAAGCTAAAGAAATCAGCGCATCTTCTTGAGTGATTTGTTGTTTCACTACAATAGCATCCCCAACCGCATAAATATCGGGTTGATTCGTTTGATAGTGTTCATCAACAACAATACCGCCACGTAAACCAGTTGCTACACCTGCTTCAACTGCTAAGGTATTTTCTGGTTGGACACCCACCGACAAAATGGTTAAATCAGAAGCTAATGTTTGACCGTCTTCTAAGCGAATCACTTGCCCTTCTTCTTCAAAAGCAACCGCAGATTGTCCCGTAATTACTTGAACATTGTTTTTGCTTAATTCAGCTTTGACAAAAGCGGCCATTTCTTCGTCTAATGGCGGTAAAACATGGGGTGCCTTTTCCACGAGAGTGACTTCTAATCCGCGTTTTTGCAAGTTTTCTGCCATTTCCAAGCCAATGAAGCCTGCGCCAATCACGACGGCTCGTTTTGTTTCTGGTGTCAATGCTGTCATAATTTGATCTAAATCAGGAACATTTCTTAATGAAAAAACATTTTTGGCTTCTGCCAATCCTGTAATTGGTGGCACAAAAGGTTTCGCCCCTGGTGATAAAATTAATTTGTCATAGTGTTCTGTTAAAATTTCTGTTTCATGTTTCACTGTGATCACTTTTTCTATTGGATCAATCGCCACGACTTCATGGTGAGGACGAACATCTAAATTAAACCGTGCCTTTAACGCTTCGGGTGTTTGAACAAGCAGTTGCTCTCTTTCTGCGATTTCGCCAGAAACGTAGTAAGGCAAACCACAGTTTGCAAATGAAACAAAAGGGCCTTTTTCCATGACAACAATTTCAGCATCTTCCATTAAGCGACGTAAACGTGTCGCTGCTGACATGCCACCAGCCACGCCACCGATAATTACAATTTTCATTTATTTTCCTCCTTTAATTTGACCAGACCATTGGGACATCCCGCCACGAACGTTAATCACGTGATAGTTTTTTCTCGCTAAAATTTTGGCCGCATTTTTACTGCGCATGCCGGACTGGCAAATCACATAGACTTCGTTAGCGGATTTGTTGTAGGCGGGAATTTTGTTAAGTGGGACATTAGTCGCTTGTGGAATATGCCCTGTGCGGTATTCGCTAGGTGTTCGGACATCTAATAACGTTATCTCTTTAGATAAACGTGACTGCAATTCCTTTGTTGAAATACTTGGCGTTTTTTTAAACAATTGAAATAACATCTTTTTCTCCTTCTCTTATATACCTTATGGGGTATATTTAACATGAAAAAGTTAGACTTGTCAACTGAAGAGATTTCTGCCATTTTTAGATTCAAAGAAAAGATAGTTGACAAAAATACCTCGTGTAGGTATATTTTAAACCAATCACTACTCTTAAGGAGGGGCAAAATGACTGAAGAAAAAAAGAAAGTGCTGAATCGTTTACGCCGCACAGAAGGTCAAATTCGCGGGATTCAAAAAATGATTGATGAAGAAAAAGAATGTATCGATGTTATCACTCAGTTGAGTGCGGTCCGTTCTAGTATTGATCGCGTGATGGGGATGATTGTTGCGGAGAATTTAAAGCATTGCTTTGAAAATCCTGAAAAAGACCCTAAAGAACAAGAAGAGCGATTAGCACAAGCAATCAATATGATTGTCAAAAAGTAAAACAACGCAAACTTATTCAGCGAAAGATAAGTTTGCGTTGTTTTATTTTTATTTATTAGACGAATCTGCCCCGCGTTTTTTTAAATTGACAAGCATAAAAAGAATCGTGCCAATTAGTAAAATCACGACGGCGATATAAAAGCCCATGACTTTCGAACCCGTTGTGTCAGAAATTTTCCCAGTCAAAGCTGGGGCGATCACAGATGACATCATGCCGAAAAAGTTAAACACGCCCAAAGTAGTGCCAATTCCAATTTTTGGTGCATTTTCACCTAGCCAAGAAATAATAATCGGTTCTACAGCTAATTTTCCTAAGAACCCATACATAATTAAAGCAATTAATAACAACGTCGCATTACTTACTTGTACAGTTAACAAGAGCATGGCTGTTGCTAAAAATTCTAAAACAACGATGAATTGAACTTTTTTATGCATGTACTTATCCGCCAACCGACTAAAAAATAACGCTCCTGGAATAGAGGCAAATGCGACCAGCGAAGAGGATAATCCTATCGCCGCTCCTTGGAAACCACGTTCGGTACTTAAAAAATTAGGTAACCAAGTCACAATCATATAATATGCATAACAAGTGCCAAAATATAAAATATACGCAAATAGCATATGTGGCGCAAACAGTTTTTTAAAGGGCACTTTTTCTTTTACCGCTCCGTTATCTTTTTCATCAACAACGGTTGGCTGAATCAAGGCCATGTCTTCTTTATGATTGCGAATAATCACTTGAAAAGCCACTAACATACAAATAATCATAAAGGCGGAAATGTACATCATCACTTGCCAAGGCAATCCTTTTTGGGCAACTAAATAACTAGATAAAATCATCCCTAAACCTGAACCAACGGCTGAACCACTGTTGACAATAGCTGTTGCAAAACTTTTTTTGGCTTGAGGAATGTTTTGCGACGTCAACGAGTAAGCCGAGCCATAGAAAGAACCACATCCTAAGCCTGCCAATAAGCTACCTAAGTAAATTGTTCCAATCGTTTGGGCTTGGGCAATCAGTAATGCTGCCAGCGCAAACAAGATAAAGCCTGGAATTAATACACGTTTTTTCCCAATCTTGTCTACCAAGAAGCCTGCAGGAATCTGCATGACTACGTAACCGAGAAAATAAAAGCTAGAAATGGACCCTAGGGCTGTATCGGAAGCGTTACCATTGAGAGACGCACGAATTTGTGGATAAACAGGAGAAAGCGCGGAACGATAAATCCAGATTGTTACCCAGCCCATACATAGTAAAATAACGATTTTTTTCCAATAAGCCAACGAACTTTTTGTCTTGTCTGTCATTTTCTTTTCCTCCACCAATCATTTTTTTGGTTAACATTTCACAAGGAACAAAAGCACTACGCTTTTTTACGTAGTGACCTTTGTCCTACCTTCTTTTTTAGTTTAAATACTCAGCCAATGCATGAGTACTACCGCTACCGCCTTCAAATTGATAACCTTGGTGTTTCAATACAGTCTCAAAGGCACTTAAGAAATGCAACACATTGTCTTCGCGACTGCTGTAACCCATATTACCGACCCGCCAAATTTTTCCTTTTAAATCACCGAAGGAAGAGGCAATTTCAACTTTAAAATGATCCAGTAATAAGCTCCGCACTTTTTCACCATCAATTCCTTCTGGAATGACCACAGGAATGACTGTTGGTGTTTTTGTGTCTAACTTCCCGAAAATTTCTAAGCCCATTTTTTGCAGACTTTCAACTAAAATACGATCGTTTTTCCGATGACGTGCGTAGACATTTTCCATGCCTTCTTGAAGTAACAAGCGCAACCCTTCATGTAGACCATAAATCATTGTAGTCGCTTCTGTATGGTGATTTAAGCGCTCTGGCCCCCAATATTTTTCTAATTGCGATAAATCCAAGTAGTTACTTTGAATGAACCGTTCATTCCGCGCATCCGCGCCAAGCCCTAACTCTTTTTGGTAACGGCCCGCCAGATAGTCGGCCACACGTTGGTTGTAAGTAATCAAAGAAAGACCTGAAGGTACGCTGACACATTTTTGAGTGCCTGCTACCGCAATATCAATCTTCCAATCATCGACCTTTGTTTCGACACCGCCGTAAGTCGCCACCATATCTACTACGAAGAAAATTTCATTTTCCCGACAAAAGGCGCCAATTTGATCCAGCGGTTGCATTTGTGCATTCGCCGTTTCGCCGTGGACCATCGCAACAATTTTTGGTTGATGTTCTTTAATCGCTTCAATCACCGTTGTTTGTTCAAACGGTGCGAGCCAGTCCTTTTCTAAATAAATGACTTCGGCCCGGGCGCGTTCGCAAATTTCACCTAATAAATAAGCAAACCGGCCGTACGCAGGCACAAGCACTTTGTCACCTGGCTCAATCAATGCAAATAACCCCGCTTCTAAGCCTGAACGTGACGTGCCATCAATGGCAAAGGCTTGTTGATTCTTTGTGGCAAAAGGTACTTTAATCATTTCCCGAACTTCGTCCATAATCTGTAGAAATTCTGGATCAAATTGCCCTAAAATTGGTTGACCCATTTGACGAAGTACCGATGGATGGGCTTCGACTGGTCCCGGCGTCATGATTGTTCGCCGTACAAAATTTGGTTGTTGATACATAGTAATCCCTCACTTCATTTTTAATTCTTCTCTTTTATTATCTTTGGAAAAACCCAGAAATTCATTGTTCAATTTGCACTATTTTGACTTTGTTTTTTAGACATATTCAATAACTATCTTTTGTACTCCTTTTTATTCTTCGCTATACTATAAAAAAAGGAGGTTGTTGTGATGAAAATATTAGCTGAGGTCTTGGCTTTACCAAGATTTTCTGACTTACAATTATTATCGTCTCACTCAAACTTAACGCAGCCCTTGGAAAGTGTAGAAATCACGGAAACACCTGATGTGGCTGATTTTATCCCTAAAAATGTCATGATTTTAACAACGGCAATGATTTATAAAGATGATCAAGAAAAATTGAAACCTTTTATTGACTCGCTAAAACAAGCAGAGTGTACGGCTTTAGGAATCAAAGTTGGGCGGTTCCTTGACGAAATTTCACCAGAAATTGTTGCCTATGCCAGTGCCGTTGATTTGCCCCTGATTAAAATTCCTAGCACACAGCCACTAGGCGGGTTGTTGCATGAAATTGTAGGCTATCTTCGTGATAGCAAAACCGAACAGATGTCTGTAGCATTTGACATCCAAAAGCGTTTTTCAACATTATTAATGCAAGATGTTGATGCTACGCGCTTCATCGCTGAATTTGCGAAAATTTTAAATGCGCCAATTATTTTATTAAGTCCTTGGCAACAGGTGATTGCCCACTCGAATTATTTTTATGGCAATCAAAAATCAGCGGAGTTTTTTATCAAACAATTATCAAAAGACCACTTTCAACAATTGGCACAAGAAAAGAAAATCTTTCGTTTACAGGATGAGCGACAAGAAAACATTCAAGTAGCTGGCTTTCCAATTCGTGTGAACGATTATTTTCCCTATTATTTATTGGTCTTATCTCCTGAACAGATTCCTTATCCTATTTCTGAATTTGCCATTGATCAGGCCATTTTAGTTTTGACTTTTATGTTATTTAAAAACCAGAAAATTGCTGAATCTTTTGAACATCTCAAAACAGACTTTTTGGACCGCTTGCTTGATACACATCAAGAAGCACTGAGTAAACATCAAAATTGGTTGGAACTTTGGAAAAATTATCGTTTAATCAACAGTGATTATTATCAATTAGCGATTGTCTACGGCGTGACTAAACCAGAAAATGAAACCCATATTCGTTATCAGCAAGCGGAAGGGCAACTAATTTTCCAATGGCTCAAAGAACAATTGCCGGAAATCCTGCCAGATGTCGCCTTGTTTAAATTAAAAAATCAAAATAAAAGTATCTTGATTTTTCAATCTAAGAAAAATGACCATTTGATGATTTTGCAAAACCTCGCTGAACGTTTGCAACAGGCTTTGCCTATTACCATTCGCTTTGCTTTAGGCAATGCTTATGAAAACCTAGAAGATTTGCCTAATTCTTATATTGAAGCTTCCTCGACATTAGAGGCTTCTTTACACGCTCAAAAACCAGCAACTGTGCAATTGTTCCATCCCAAAGGCCTAGCTGGACTTTTTGAAAAGATTGGCACTGAAGATGTTGAATACTTTTGCCAGCAACAATTGAAAGAGTTGGCCTATCCGACGGAACCGACGTTACAAGAATTACGAAAAACCTTAAAAGTTTTTTTAGATTTCAATTGCGAAATTACTAAAACGGCCAACGCTCTTTACCTTCACAGAAACACCATTAAATATCGCATGAATCAATGTGAAAAATTATTAGGTACCTCTATTCAAGAGCCTGAGACGAGTTTACTCTTACGGGTAGCGCTGGAACTTTCAGAAAAATAATTAACAGGAAAATAGCCGAATAAAAGTAACGTCTACCAAGAAGAAGGACTCTACCGTTCACCACTGCGTGTTCAAATCCTATTGTTCCGAGGTCATTACTTTACATTCGGCTTTTCTTTATAATTCTGGTTCACGATTGGCATCTTTGGAATAAACGTACATTAGCGGTTCTTCACGGCCAACCGCATAGGCTGCTTGTGGCACATAGGCACTCATGAAAATATAGTCCCCTTTTTCCACTGGATACCATTCATTGTCCAAATTGTACATCCCTTGGCCACTAATTAAATACGCACCATGCTCTTGGACATGCGTTTCAATGTAGGCGTGACTAGCGCCTGGTTCAAAAGATAAGATATGCATATTCATATCAAAGTCAAACTCTTTCGGCAATAAACTCCAAAGTAAAACGTCTGTCATTCCTTCATATTCTTCGGGTTGTTGGTCATGAATTGACCCAACCACTTTATAAGGTTGATGGCCCGCCAACGGCTGATAGCGTTTTTTATATAAGAAAACTTCTGTGTCCGCTTCCTGTGCATTCGCTAAATACATTTTCATTTCAGGCGTAAAGTAGGCATAGCCCCCGGCTTCAAGCTCATGGGTTTCTTGACCATCCGAAACGCGCAAACGACCGTCAATGACATAAACCAACGTTTGAATCCCGTCGCCACCAAAACCAGTTGTTTGTTGACCATTTTTATGAAACGTAGCAATGTAATCCACAAATGTCGCACCTAATTTAGGTGATCCCAAAATGGAAATATCGACATTTTCAAAACCAGGTACTGCATTTTGCACCAAACCATCATGGGGAATAATGGCGTAATTGTCTTTTTTTATCACAGCTCTTGATGTTAACAATTCTTTTTGGTAACCAACTCGATTATTTTTATAACCCATCACAATTCTTCCTTTTCTATCTTATTTATACGCTAATTCATATAAGGTATCTGCTAAAAGCTTGACGCCTTCAACCAAATCTGGAAATGCCGTTGCTTCTGCAGGATTATGACTAATCCCACCAATACTTGGCACAAATATCATCGCTGTCGGGTAATGAGGCGCAATAATTTGCGAATCATGCCCAGCACCACTATGCATCATACGATACTGATACTTGCCTTCTTTGGCTTTTTGTTCAATAACTTCTACAATTGCTTGATTCATCGGTACAGGGGCTTCATCCATCCAGCGGTCAATCGCAATCGTCAAGCCTAATTCTTGAGCAATTGTTTTCATCCGTTCTTCTAATTCACCGGTAAAATGTCGTAAAAAAGCAGCGTCGGTATGACGGCAGTCAATTGTAAATTCCACTTCTCCAGGCACCACGTTGACTGTATTGGGTTTCGGAATAACTTTGCCGAATGTTAAAACTAACGGATCCCCAATTTCGTTCGCACGATCAATGGCTTCTGCACAAATTTTAGCAAAGCCATATACCGCATCATGACGGTAACTCATTGGCGTAGTGCCTGCATGATTGGCTTGCCCTTTTAAGGTAACCGTGTAGCGACGTTGCCCTACAATACTATGAACAACACCGACTTGGAGCTTTTCGTTCTCTAAAATATTGCCTTGTTCAATATGAATTTCGACAAATGCTTCAATGTCCTCACGTCTAGTTTGCTCCTGCCGAAAATCAAAGCCTTGGCGATGCATCTCATCAACAAACTTTTTACCTTCGTTGTCAGAGATGTCGACTACTTCTTCACGTTTGGCTTCACCAACGACATTTTTACTTCCCCAGAAAACCGTTGGAAAACGACTCCCTTCTTCTTCAGCCATGGAAAGCACTTCTAGAGAACGCCGTGGTTTCCCATATTTGTCTAATAAATATTGAACAGCCGTCATGGAAGCAATAACACCATATTGACCATCTAAGGTCCCACCATTAACTACTGTGTCGATATGTGACCCAGTTAAAATCGTTTCCTGAGGAAATTCCGTTCCTGCCACTCGACAAAACAGATTCCCGACTTCGTCAAATTGCGTTTCCAGTCCAAACGCCTCAGTTTGGCTTTGCACATACTTTTGTGCTGCCAACCACGAATCTGTATAAAGTAAGCGTGTCATCCCTCCTGCAGGATCACTCCCAATTGCTGACAACTCTTCGATTCTTTGTTTTAAAACTTTTTCCAAGTCCATCACAAAACCTCCTGACTGATTACACTCTGATTGTAAACGTTTCCCTAGCTATCTTCATTGTACTTATCAAACAAAATTAAGCCTTTTTTTGTGCAAAACAGCCAACGAACATCCTCTAACTCGTGGACAGAGGCGCTAATTCAATCACGCTTCTGTCCCTTTCCATTTCTAAAATAGGTGTTTAATTTTTGATAAATACGCCGTTAAATGCCTCAGTTACTCCAGTTTCTTGTGCGTAAATTGTTTCGCCTCTTAAAATTGTTTGAATCACTTGGGCCCCAATTTCACGACCAATGTAAGGACTAATTTTATTTCGGTATTCTAAATCTTCTGCTTTTAAGATATACGGCGCATTAGGTTTAATTAGTACAAAATCGGCATCCTTACCAATGCTGATGCGGCCTTTTTGCGCTAAGTGATAACGGTCAGCTGGGTTTGCTGCAATCATATCCGCGAATTGTTTCAAGGATAAACCACGTTTTTGGACGGCTTCATCGAATAACACATCGACGTTATTTTGAACACCAGAAATGCCGCCCCAAGCTTCAAAAGCATTGGTTGTATCTTTTAAGTCTGGCGTACAAGGAGAATGGTCAGAGGTTACAAACGCGATGCCGCCTGTTTGCACGTGGTTCCATAAGGCGGCTTGTTGATCCGCGTCACGAATCGGCGGCGAACATTTGACAACTGGACCAATGGCATCAAGTTCATCCGTAGTAAAATATAAATAATGCGTACATGTTTCACAAGTCACATCTACCCCTTCTGCTTGGGCTTTCAAAACTTCTTCCACGCCTTCTTGACAAGCCACATGACAAATATGAATCCGACAACCTGTTTCTTTGGCAAATAAAATGGCTTTTTGAATCGCTTCAACTTCGGTAAACACAGGACGTGTAGCTACATATGCCGCTAAAGTCGTTTCACCATTTTGATAAGCTAACGCGCCTAATTTATCCGTAATTGGTGCATTTTCTGCATGGATTGCTAGCACTTTGCCAGTCTTGGCGACTTGTTTCATTCCTTCATATAGTGAATAATCGTCGACATTTTGAAAGTCTCCTTCAATTGAACGATCGCCACACGTTCCTAAAAAGCATTTATAGCCGGAAACGCCTCCTTCATCAAGTTCCTGAATCCCACCAGCCAAATTGGTCGGGACCACGCCGCCAAATGACCCTACATCTACTTTTAGTTTATTTTCTCCTGCCTTGTATTTGATCTCAAGAGAGGTCTTATCCACAGTTGCTGGAATCTGATTTAAAGGCATTTCCATAAAGGTCGTCACGCCCCCTTTGGCACAAGCGGCCGTTCCTGTGACATACCCTTCCCATTCATCGCGGTAACCACCACCAGGATCGGTAATATGAACATGAGCATCCACCATCCCAGGACTAACGACTAAACCCGTCGCATCAATCACACGTTCTCCTGACAAGTCTTGCCCAATCGCTACGATTTTTCCTCCTTGAACGGCGACATCCGTAATGACTTCTCCAGTTTCTAAAATAACTAACCCGTTTTTAATCACTAACTCTGCTTGCATTTATTTTCCCTCCTGATAAGCTGTTTCTTTCACTTTTTTTGAATCCCAAGTCCATTTTTTTAACACTAAGTACAGCACAAAACCTGTGGCAAAGCCCACAAACCACGAAATATCAGCAATGATTTTAACCTGTGGAATAAATTGACCACTTAAGGAAAGAACCAACGCCAGAATAGTAGCGACATACGCCGGCTTGTTTAATCCGTAAAAAGGATTGGCTTCCTCTTTTTTGCGTTTATCTACATATAAAGCATTTAAATCTATTTGTTGCTTTTGAACAAAATAATAATTCGCAATCATCACGCCAGCGACTGGTCCTAAAACAGCCCCAATTGCGTTCAGAAAAATAAAAATACTATCGGCGTTTTCCATCAGTTTCCAAGGCATAATGAGAAAGCTGATAACACTGGCAATCATGACGCCTTTTTTATACGTCATTTTTTTAGGAAATAGCGCCGCCAATTGATAACCTGCCGGAATGATGTTCCCCGTTGCATTCGTTGAAATAGTCGTTAATAAGAAAACCGACATGGCTAAGACCACCACTGCCACATTATCTAAACGATCAATAATGTTTAAAATATTCCATTCTTGAATCCCAAAATACAGCGAACCACCTAACAGAATAACCACACTGGAAAAAGCGAAAATCCCATAACCAACAACTAAACCTGCTGTTTGCCCCACAACCTGAGCACGTGTCGAGCGCGCATTCTTAGTAAAATCCGCTATACTCGCACCAGGCGCTGACCAAACGGCCACAACCGAGTTAAAAATAATCAGATACGCCACCAGTGGATTGACTGAACGAATCGCACCAGAAACTTGATAGGACAAAATCGGTGTTAAACCGCCCCCAGCTCGAATGGCCCAAATCGTTAATCCAATAATAACGACATAAATCAACGGACTTAAAATGGCGGTAAACCGGTTCAAAATTTTGCTACCACCGAAACCTATTGCCACATTTAAGAGCCAGAAAAGAGTAAACGCCATTAATTCAGGTAGCCTGAGACCAAAAAACTGGAATGACCCACCAATTTCTAAAAAGTTCGGCCAAAATTTCCCGAGAATGATTAATAAAGCCAGCGATCCTGTAAATGTTTGCAGACCAAACCAAGCAATTGCGGCCACACAACCTCTTAAGAACCCTGGCAGTTTTGCCCCGAGACTGCCGTAAGTAGACTGTAAGTGCATCGCAAAAGGAATGCCATATTTAGAGCCAGCCACGCCATTCAAATTCATGAAGGCTGCTACAATGAATGAGCTTAGCACAACTGCCAGCATAACTTGCAGCGGCGATAAACCTAAGAAAATAAAGCCGCCCACTGCTGCATAATTCGGGATATTATGAATCGAACCCATCCATAATGTAAAAAAATTGCGCGCGCCCATTGTCCGTTGTTTCGGGCTACTTGGCAACAAATCCTCATTGTAGCCACGTGCTTTCAGCGCTGTTTCTTCTTGAGCTGTTACTTGAGACACATTTTTCTCCACGACAAACTCTCCTTTTTATTAAAATTTTTTTCTATTAAAACACCCTACCTTCTCTTTTTTGTCACTTTTGCACAAACATGCGTACTACTCTCATCACACGAATTGTAAGCGCTTTTTATAACAAGAATCATTAGTTACCCCAACTAAATAACAAACGATTCTTTGTTCACTTTGAACGAAAAAATAGCAACCTTTTTTATATCGTCTTCTCACTCTAGAAAATAAGAAACAAATCTTTTTATTCACATATTATGTACAACTTCTCTTTTCAAATGCTAAAATACGTTTATTATTAAAAATGACATAAATAAATTATACAGTTAAATGAAACCCAACACAACATTTTTTAATCAAACACACACAAAACAGATAAACTGAAGTGGATTTTCAGGAAGAGACCCATCCTGAAAAAAGACACTGACAAAAGAGTTTTCTCACAAGATCGACAACTTTTCACAGATTCAAAATCTTCTTTTTCAATTTTTACGTTTTTAAAAATAACATTTTGAAAATAAAAAAATGCTTAATTTTAATCAAAAAAATAAACAAAGATTTCTGATAAAATCAGAAATCTTTGTTTCTAATGCATTTCCTCTAAGCTAGTGGCGAATAAGTTTTTGGTTTGTCGATCAAACTCATTGAGCTTTTGTATTTGCTTGTGGAGCTTGTCAATGTCCTGTTGCATGCTTTCTGCCATCTTAATAAAGGTCCGTTGAGCATTTTGTAAGAGTTCATAAATTCCTGGAATTGGCTGACTATGGGCTAATGTGGCGACTGCTCTAGCAGAATCGTGCAATAATTGTTGGTTGGCTTTCATGATTTTTATTTTTAATTTACTTTAAATAGAGTGATTACAGTTAATTCAAACCGCAATCACTCTATTTCTTTTTAATGAATATACAGTTATCTTTTGTTAGTTATTGGCAACTTGATTAGTGAGTTATTGCTTAATAGTCAAGTCTTTACTATCCGACCTTAATCAGATAGTAAAGCGCCTTTTTTAATTATAATTGTTGAAATACTCAATAATTATATTTTGCATAGAATCATTATTAATTGTATCATCGCTAATAAAATTTAAAAATAAATCATAAACTTCTTGGTTCTGATACTTATATAAAAGTTTACAAATAGGCAACAACATTTCTGGTTCTATATTGTGATTATTTTGAAAATATTTAGCTAATACTTTGGCTGATGTATCATTTATTTTATTTTCCATCGCTTCAATAAATATAATTTTTTCATCACTTGAATAAACTTCTGATGTAATTAGTTCAACAAGCTCATCTTCATTTAAATCCTCTTCAAAGATGTTTAATCGACTCTTATTTACATTATCTCTAGCTTTTTTGTCATCATTATAATAATTTTCTAAAAAAGTGGGATAATCGACTAGCTCATAAACTAATAAATTCATATCTTTAATATACGAACCAACATTTTCTTTGTAAACTTGAAAGTCTGTAAGTTCATATATTGATAACCCTCCAAAATCATCCACTATTCTAATTTCATTTTCTTTTTTTATAAGAACTGGATAGAGTTTATTAAGAGTAATATCCCTATTTTCTTTGTTAGAAATTACTTTTACAATCATATTATCTAACCCCCTTCGGTATAAAATTATTATCCAAGTCTATGATCCAAAAATCATCAATAAGTCCATTCCTAATTTTAAGGTCTTTAGGAATTGGTACTTTCATTTTCACATCATAAAAACTAGTTTCACTAGTTTTTAAATTCTGATAATAGTGAACCTTTCCTTTCCCCATTGACGTTTCATAACTATATGTTGATTCCATTTTTGCCCAGTCTGACATGGAACTCCCGTTCTTAGTAAGTTCAGAAATTACCTTAGTGTCTTTTAAATCAGAACCAGATATAATAGGTTTTGAGTTTTCGATTATATCACCTTTCATTAATTCATTTTTATATTGTTGATATTGGGTACTATTTCTTGAGTTCTTTGGAACACTAGCCACACTGACTTTCTTAGAAAAAGTCTGCGCATTTCTTGCCGAAGCAACGCCCATTCCTACTGACCACAAGGAATCCCAAACGCCTGATTCTTGGATTTCATCCATAATGCCTTGGCCTTTTGACAGGAGACCTAATCCTAAAACTCTGTCATCTTTTTCAAAGTAATTATAGCCTTTTTTCTGTTGGTTATTGGCTCGTGTTGTCAGTTCTTTCGGGGTCAATTCTACTACATCTAAGTCGTATTTTTTTACTAGATAAGCTAAATTTCCTGATAGTTTTTTCTCGTCTATTCGGTAGGAATAGCCGTCCTTTTCTAACATGTAATACTCAAAGCCGCGTGATCTATCATGAACACGAATAATCGTACAGCCTTCTAATAATTGTTTGTCAGTCACTTCATTTTTAGTATCTTTTTTAATTTCCGTAAAGTAACTTTTATCAACCCCACTTGGCAAGGTGTAGAGACCGTTGCTTTTGACAGTTGTTTCATTCAGGACTAAGATGCCTTGCATCGCCAACTGCATTTCCTCTAAGCTAGTGGCGAACAGGTTTTTAGTTTGTCGATCAAACTCATTGAGCTTTTGTATTTGCTTGTGGAGCTTATCAATGTCTTGTTGCATACTATCAGCCATCTTAATAAAGGTCCGTTGGGCATTTTGTAAGAGTTCATAAATTCCTGGAATCGGCTGACTATGGGCTAGCGTGGCGACTGCCCTAGCAGAATCGTGCAATAATTGTTGGTTGGCTTTCATGATTTTTATTTTCAATTTGAGTTTGTCTTCATCTAAAAAACCTTCACTGGCAATAAACGCATCCGCAGCGCTGTATTTGGCCAAATCACTTTGGACATTATCAACGGCGGCAGTCATTCGATGAATCGTCGGAATCACTAATTCTGAAAATAGCCCTTTTCCCGCATTATAGGCAGCACCAGACAATGTATGACCGTCGATAGCTGCGATTAGTTGCTGACAACCTGCTGTTAGCTCACTGGTGGTTGTTCGGGCAACTGCTAGGTTGCTGGACAGCGCGCGCATCATTGCTGAAGAATCGCTACTGGAGTAGATTAATCCCATGACAACCGACTCCTTTCTCTTTGGAGCTGTAGTCGTTCTTCATTCGATTGTGCGGTTGCTTTTGTGTATCTTTGACTTAATTCATGTGTCTGTTGTTGTAAAAAGACCCTTAAATAGCGTTGTTTTCCAGAGAGCTCCTCTTGCTCCCAACGCGTCGACTTACCGCCTTTATGAATCACTTCGGCGTTGAGTTGCTCAAGTTCGCGAAAATTTCTGGTTAGTTCAGACTCTAGTGTACCAAAAATGGTTTGGATTTGCTTCTTTTCCTTCGACAATTGATCCATCGCTCGTTCTTTTTCGACAATCTGTTCCGCATAGTTCCTTCTTAATTTTTCATTCGTATCCTTTTCCATCGTTTCTCCTTATTTAAACGTTGTTTGGCTATCTCTAGCCGCCATCGTTGCCGCTAATTTGGGGAATTTATTGGCTTGTGCGTTGACACCATTGACTACTTTTGCTAATTGATTGAGCAGTTGATTACTGACTTTAACCCCTTTTTTCATACTTGAAATATTGCTTTCTCCTAAACGACATGTTTGATTTTTATTCACAGATACACTCTTGATCCCGGCAATTGCCTTTTGAGCAGCGCCTTGATTGGATGCAATTTTTACCATATTTCCTCATCACTCCTTTTCATTTTTTTACCCACATCAAACTAAATCAATTATAAATAAAATGATAACTAAAATCAAAACGTTTTTCACTAACAACAAATTTAATAAGGTTTAAAATTATGTTTTAAAAAACAAATAAATGTTATATAAACAAAAAACTTAACTAAATAGCCTTTTAAATATAAACGAAACCTAAAAAACAAAAAAATATAATTTTTTTATATAAAAATAAAAAAAGTGAAAATAATCACCTTTTGATTATTTTCACTTTTCTCTACTATAATTCCTTTAACAAAATAAAATCCGTCTGTTCATCGTCTCCCATAAAAAACGAATGTTGACTGTAATAGCGGTAGCCAATCGTTTTATAAAATGCCCGCGCCGCATCATTGTGTTCCCAGACACCTAGCCACAGTGCGTTTTTACCAAATTCACGAGCTTTTTCTTCCGCCAGTTCTAACAATTGTGTTCCCAGCTTCTTTCCTTTAAACGCAGGCAAAATATACAATCGCTCAACCTCGAGCTTTTCTGGCCCCATCGGTTCCGTTTGTGCCTTCTCACGATTTAATTTCATGTAGCCAGCTAATTGATTATCGACAAAGATAAAATAAAAGTCAGAGTGGGGATTAGCCAATTCCTTTTGTAATTTTTCTAAATTGTAGGCTTCTACTAAATAGGCTTGCATATTTTCTGGGGTATTATATGGTCCGAAAGTATCTGTATAAGTTTCAATGCTGATTTCTTGTAACGCTGGTGCATCTTCTATTGTTAATTGTTTTATTTCTCCCATCAATCAGTCGTCCTTTCCTTAATAATTTCGAGCGTTCCCTTTTTTGACAAATTCCCAATCTTCGCTGACATTTTTACGCATCCGGACTAAGTAATCTGCCAATTGTGAAATTTCCACTTCTGACATACCTTGCAAAGCAACTTGATTCGAGTGTTGATTTTCGCGCACAATGATTGGATAAACGTTTTTCCCTTTTTCTGTGGCATAAATCCGCTTAATTTTTTTGTTGCTTGCATCTTCTTGACGATAAATAAAGCCTTGTTCTTCCAAACGCTTAATCGCCCGCGCCGCTGTGGTTCGATCAACTTTAATCAGTTCGGCGATCTTTTCTTGGATAATTCCAGGATTTTCACAGACCCTGACCAAATAAAGATATTGTCCTCGTGTTAAAGATAATTCCTTAAATTCGATATTACTGATTGAATCTAAGGCCCGCGCAATCATGCCAATTTCTCTTAAAATATCTGTCACTAGGACACTTCCTTTCGCTAATATTTTATGATTGTCATTACTTTAACTTATTTTTGTTGCAAATGCAACAAAAATAAGTATAAAAACTATAGATTTAAACAATTTGAGCATTCGTGAAAGTAAAATAATTATTTCTTTTGTTATATTAACAAGTAAGATAAAATTAGTTATAGCGTCTATAGGAGGAATAGTATGAAAAAATTATTTTGTGTTATTTTAGTTATTTTTTTAACAGGTTGTAGTTCTCAAAAAGCGAATGAACCTAAAAAACAAGAAAATTCTACCAATCATACAACATCAATAAAAAGCAGTACTAATCATTACAGTTCTAGCACAGAAACAAGCTCTAATAATAAACTAAAAGAAACTTCAGAAAGTGCCAGTACCACTCAGGCTTCGGCAAAGTCTAAAAATGAAGTATCCACAAATGTCGAAGAAGCAAATTCTTTAGAAGCAACACCTTATGCTGTCGATCTTAGTAGTTTAAACAATCCACTCGTATTTAATTTTAAAGGAATGAATGTGCCAACTTCAATTACGTTAGAAAACTTAAATTCAACACCAACTGCTACCTTCCGAACTAAATTGTTTGGGGCTGAAAATGGTCAAGTGAAAGAAGCCATTAATAAATATGAGCTATCTATAAATACAATTCCTACAAAAGAGATTAGAATATTTTCAGCGGCCGATAACAGTATTCGCACCGTTAAAGTAAATACAGAGTTAATTTTAGGAACTAATATTTCTTCAAACGATGAACAAAATAGATCGGGTACTTTATACTTATTCAACAATAAAAATGGTTCGATATCTTTAATCACTCCTAACTACGCAGGCAATGTTACGGATGATCAAAAAGACGTTATGCTAGAAGTAATTCAATAAATAACCTAAAAAAATAATAAAGAGAAAACTTCATACTTAGAAGTTTTCTCTTTATTATTTTTGAAAATGAATTATTGTTCTGCAACATGCACCGTTTGTAAAAATTCTGCGACTGAGAAATGGTATTCTTTCTCTTGATTTCCTTGAATGGTTCGAATCATTTTCTCAACTTCTGGTTGCAGAGCGGCAAACTGAACTTGTTGTCCGCGACCTTCTGCTGCGAGACAAAATTCTTCTAAAATATCTAACGCCGTACTATCAATGCTAGGAACTCCTCGCATTGAAAATACTACACCACTTTTTGTTTCCAATTGCAGTAACGTTTGTTTCAATCGTTCAGAAGACATGAAAAATAACGGGCCACTCAAATAAACCACCACCCAATTTTCTGTACACTCGGTCGGTACTAGCCCCATTCTTGACCAATCGACTTCCTCAACATTAATCGTAATCACGGCACTTTTCACAATGAAAAACAGGCAACCAGCTAAGACCCCTAAAACAATCGCTAAACTCAAGTCAAAAATAACGGTCGCTACCATCGTTAAAAAGAATAAACATAAGGCTGTGTGGAAACGTTTCTGGAAGAATTCTTTAATCACCGACCATTCATTCATTCGCCACGCTGTCACCACTAAAACACCAGCTAACGCAGGCATGGGAATTTTAGACATGACTGGCGATAAAAGCAACATCGATAACAATAAAAAAACCGCATGAAAAATACCCGCTAAACGTGTTTGTGCACCAGATTTAATCACTACGCTCGTGCGGGCAATCGCTGCCGTTGCAGGTACGCCACCGAAAAACGGCAAAATTAAGTTGCCAATTCCTTGTGCCACTAGTTCCTGATTACTGTCTAATGGTTTCCCTGTCATGCGACCAGCCGAAGCGCCACAAAGCAAACTTTCAATCATACCTAACATAGCAATGCTAATCGAAGGCACCAAAATATCCTGAAACGCACTTAATTGAAGTGAACCAAGTTCCAAACGTGTATCACTAAAAATACTTGTCGGAATTTTCCCTACAGTGGCCACTGGCAGTTGAAAAACCACTGTTGCTAACGTAGCTAAAATAATCATCACCAATGAAGCTGGTATCATCGCATTCCACTTTTTCGGAAAGAATACTAATCCAAGCACCACTAAAATCGACATAACCGTCGTTGGTATACTTAAATCAAAGCCCAATGAACGATAACTGCTGATTTTCTCAATTAAATTGTGTCCTTCTGAACGAACCCCAAAGAAATTATCAAGCTGCCCCAACGCAATAATAATAGCAATTCCTGAAGTAAACCCGGTAATGACCGGTGACGGAATAAAAGAAGTCAAGCTCCCTAAACGCAAAATCCCTGCCAAAAGCAAGAAAATTCCCGCCAAAAAGGTGGCCAACAAAATCCCTTGCATGCCATGCACTGCCGCAATTGACATTAAAATAGCTGCCATCGCACCTGTTGGTCCTGAAATTTGATAAAACCCACCCGAAAGGCTCCCAATCACAATTCCAGCGATAATCGCCGTGATCATGCCAGCTGCTGCAGTGGCGCCGCTGGAGACCCCAAACGCTAACGCTAACGGCAACGCGACGGCTGCGACAGTCAAACCTGCCAAGAAATCTTTTTTCAATTTTTTTTGATTATACCCTTTAAATTCATCCCTTATCATTTGTGTGTACTTTTTAAACATTCGCATCCTCTTTTCATGAAATTTCCATTCTAAAGATATCATATTTTCGGAAAGATAATAAGGTGTTTTGTGAAGGAAATCGCTAAAAAATTTTTTTCACCTCATTTAGACAAAATTGTCTAATATTTTAAGAATTTAGCCACCGCTGTTTCCTAGAGTATGATATGCTTAACTAGTAAACAGGCTTCACAAACTTACATTAATTGGGGGAAACTATTATGTGTACAGGCATCAAGATTATTTCCAAAACAAATGATATTTTTTATGGACGTACGATGGATTTTACGTTTGACTTTTTTGGCAACGAAGATCCAATTGCACCAAAAATCCCTACTCTAATTGCTCAATTTCCAAAAGGTACAGTTCTAAATAGCCAACTAAATCCTTGGACGGCAAAATATGCCTTTATGGGACTAGCAATGTCAGGCACAGATCAACCAGCGAACGATGGTAAAACCGTCAGCCTTGCTATCACAGATGGTATCAATGAAGCCGGCTTATCTGGTGATATTCAATATTTAATGGAATCTTCAACAGCACCTGCTGAAAGTTTAGCAGATCGTGGTTTAACACCTCATATTGCAGAAGAAGTACTCGCTTATATTTTGAGTAATTTTGAAAGCGTTGACGAAGTAAAAATAGCTTTTGAAAAAATCGGCCTGTTAGATCAAAAATTCCAACTTGATTCATTGGGGGAAGTTCATTTCACCTTACACTGGACCATTAATGATAAAAATAATAATAGTATCGTTTTGCAACCAACAGATAACGGAGCGTTCGTCATTTATGATTCGATTGGCGTAGTCACAAACAGCCCAGAATACAATTATCATTTAACCAATGCACGAAACTATATCGGGATGCGCAACTATGCTATTAAGGAACCTTACACTTTAAAATCAGGCGCAACACTTGACCCAATTGAAGGTGGGACTTCTTACGGACTATTAGGAATCCCAGGAGACTTCACTTCGCCGTCACGCTTCATTCGTGCGTTATACTATTCTGACAATCTCCAAGAATTTGATAGCTCTGAAGGGATTATGCAACTCTATCGCGCCTTCCAAACAGTGATGATTCCTCGGGGGATTGGCCATTTAGGTCAAAGTAATTCTCTGTCTGATTTCACACATTATTGGTCAGGATATGATGTGACTAATTTAACCATGTATGTCCAACCAGAAAGTACTACCTCATTTACAAAATACACTTTGGATCCAGCTTTAACAGAAGTTACTACTTTTGCTGTTTCTAACGAGCTACTACTAACAGATTTAAATCAATAAAAACACAAACAACGTCTCTGACCAGGTACTTAGTCAGAGACGTTATTTCGTTCATGCGTTTAGTTGTTCAGTTATTTTATCATACCACTCCGGAAAATAGAGCTTACAACTCTGCACCATTGGACTCAATGATCTTTTGATACCAGTAAAAAGAGGCTTTCTTTTTTCGAGCCAGCGTCCCCTGACCTTCATCATCTAAATCTACATAAATCAAACCATACCTTTTACCAATTTCTCCAGTTGAAGCACTAATTGAGTCGATGGCACTCCAGACGGTAAAACCAATTACTGGCACACCATCTAAGACAATCGCTTGTTTCACTGCCAGCAAATGTTGTTGTAAATAATCAATGCGATAATCATCATAAATTTCACCATTTTCTGAACAATGATCAACTGCTCCTAAGCCATTTTCAACAATCATAATTTCTTTCTCATATCGTTGATACAAACGATTTAAACTAATCCGCAGTCCCAGTGGATCCACTTGCCAGCCCCATTCAGATTGCTCTAAAAATGGATTTTTCCCTCCTGTTGCCATATTTCCTGCTGCTGTTTCTGGTGCAGTAGTCCAACTCATATAATAACTTATACTAACAAAGTCCACCACACCTTCTCGTAAGTCTTGTTCATCTTCTTCTGTAATAACTAGTTGGACACCCAGTTGCTCCAACATTTTTTTAGCCCACGGAGAATAATATCCTCGAATCTGAATATCACCAAAATAATAGGTTTCCTCATCATCCATCATTGCTTGAAAAACAGATTCAGGGTGACAATTGTGCGGATAAGTCGGGCCATACATAAGCATTGTTGCAAAACGATAGTTACTTGAATATTTCCGACCTAATTGAACCGCTTTTGCACTTGCTACTAACTGATGATGCGCCATTTGGAAAATTTCTTGATAATTTTCCGTATGAATCCCAGTAGAAAAATAAGGCATATACGTAATAACATTAATCTCATTAAACGGAATCCAATAGCGGACACGATCACTGAATCGTTGAAATAGCGCTTCACAAAAGCGTAAATAGAACGTAATGACTTGGCGATTTTTCCACGAACCATATTTTGTCACTAAATTTTCTGGTAAATCAAAATGTGAAATCGTTATAATTGGTTCGATTCGATGACGCTCTAGCTCGTCCAAAATTTTTTCATAAAATAATAAACCTGCTTCATTAGGCCGTTCCTCTTCTCCAGTTGGAAAAATGCGTGACCATTGGATTGAAAATCGAAGACTTTTAAATCCCATATCAGCGAACAGTTGGATATCTTTTTGATAACTTTCATAAAAGCCAATCGCTCGATGAGAAGGATAGTATTGATTTACATCCACTTGTTGAGTTATTTGACGTTTCTCCCCTTTTTTACAACGCAAAGCTAAATCTAAATTACTCAAGCCTTTTCCGTCACGGTTATAGGCACCTTCTACTTGAGTAGCAGAAATTGCACCACCCCACAAAAAATCATTTGGCATACTGCTCAATTGTTTTTTTTCGCTGCTACTCATTTTCTTGTTCTCCTGTCGCTAAGGTCTGCTCTTCTTTCACTGCTCGTTCATCAGCCATACGGAAAAACGGATAATATAACAACGTCAGAGCAATTACCACAGCAATCATTGCCAACCCAAAGCGAATGCCGCCATAGAAAGTTTCTGCAACAACTGGTGGTGTCACCCAAGGTAATTCAACCGTTGGATTATAGTAATTTAAGAAACCAACTTTATAGAATAAATGTAACACCAAACCACCGACAGCTGTTGAACTTACCAACGGAATAAAGAAAATAGGGTTCAGCATAATCGGAACACCGAAAATCAATGGCTCATTAATATTGAAAATACTTGGTACAACACCTAATTTACCAAGGGATTTGTATCGTTCTGATTTTGCTCTTAACATACAAAAGGCTAAACCAATCGTATTCCCAGTTCCGCCAACCATAATAATACTAGAGAAAAACATAATTTCTGGATAAGGCAACGCTTGACCAGCAATAAATGCATTAATATTAGCTAGAAAGACTGGCGCCATCACAGCAAAGAAAATATTAATAATTGGACTTGGATGAATACCAAAAAACCATAATAGATTTGCTAGTGTAAAGACTACAATAACCGTCATTGGTGATTGACCTAATGATGCAATTGGTTTACTCACTAGCTCGGTTAAAAAGCTCATCGCATCCCCCGAACCAGTATATGTGAAAATAGCTTTGACTAATAAAGCTACCACAAAAATTATCATGGCTACAAAGGTTGGACTTAACGAATCTGTCACCATCGTAGGAACGGAATCAGGTAATTTAATTCGTAAAAATTCTTTTTTCATTAAATAACTATATAACATAGTTACACCTAACCCGACTAGAATAGCTACAAAAATCCCGTCAGTTCCAATTGATGCTGTTTTAATGACAATTGTTTCTTCTCCACCTAATTTAACGGCAAACTGTGGTACCAAGATCAAGAAAAATGCCAAAGATAATATAACACTAGTGATGGGATTTTGTTTTTCAATCTTCGCAGTTTCATACGCAATGGTACAAACAATGTAAACAGCGTACAAGCCACTGGTCATAGCAATGACTTCTTGAATGATTGGAGCTAACCCAATGGATGTTAAAAATTCTTGCCAAATTGGAATAGGAAAATTCCCTACAATTGCGATAAAAGCAACCCCTAAAGAAACGGGTAAAACAGCCATCATCCCATTAGTTAGTGCTTGAATGACCTTACTTTTTTGCATTCTTTCAGCGATTGGACCAATAAACTTTTCTAAAAAACGTTGAAACTTATCAAACATACAATTCTCTCCTCTTTCTAATTTACGTTGAGTATACACCTTAAAGTTACTTCAAGGTAAAGCGGTTTTATAAACTAATTTTGTGTTATACTAAAATTGAGGTGAATGCTGATGAACCAAGACCATCTTTACTCGCTAGAAACGATTGCTTCCTTGTTGAAAATTCCTAAGTCCACATTGCGCTATTGGGAAAAAGAACGGTTGATTCATTCTGTTCGAGGCGATACAAATGATTATCGACAATACACAACAGAACAGCTGATTGCTATCTGTGAAATCAAGTTTTATCGCGACTTAAATTTTTCCATTAAAGAAATTAAAAACTTATATACCAACCCATTATCAGATACCCAGAAATTACTAGAAAATGCACGTCAAGATTTAGAAGAACGCATTACACAGTTAAAACAAATTCACAGAAACTTAATCACTTATCAACAAAAATATGAAGAAGTCAGCCAACTACAAGAGGAAGTCTTGAAAGAAGAAATACCGCCGTTTAAAACTCTTTACTATTTCCACCCTGCAAAAGCAGAAAATCTTTTGCTTTACTTGAATGATCCAAGTATTTTAGGCTTTGTTTTATCACCAGATGAACAAACTATTGAACATTTTTCAACGACTAATAAAGACAGCGCCGCTTTCCCTTTAGTCTTACACTGGGAATTCGATGCTTCTAAAAGCTACTATAGTCAACTGATTCGTATAGAAGAAAGTAGCAATCAGTTGCAGCCACAACAAATTCAGAAAAATCTAATTTACTTAAAAGAACAAGGCTATCAAGTCCATCAACTATTGGGCCGCTATCTGCTTTCAAAAAAACATCAAGATTACTATCAACTATGGTTTGAGTGTTCTAATTAGAAAAACGTCAAATCGGCTTAATCCCCTAAGTCGATTTGACGTTTTTCTAGTTACTCTTAATAATTTTATTTTTCAATAGCCATTGTAAAAATAACACAAGGACTACAACTGGCCAAAGCGTGATTGGGAAAAAGAGCCCCACAAAAATGCCTGGTACAAGAATCGTCCCTAAAATCTGGGTTGTTAAACTCGTAGCAAAAATTGCGACAACAAAAAGCGAGTCAATTGTTGGGAAAAATTGTGCGACCGCAAACCCGATTAAAATAGCTGAAAAAACGACGGGAAAAATATCGCCACCTATCCAACCTGTCTGTAAACAAACTTGTAAAAATACTAGTTTCATTATCGCAGCGACCACCAAGATATACCAGGCTTGTTGACTACCAAAACTAGGAACTAAATGCATAAAAGATTGTCCTGAAAATAGTAATCTTGGCATTAAAATAACAAAGAGAAAAATACAAGCTGCGCCTAAACTTACCAGTATGCTTTGCTTTTCTTCAAAAGGTTGGCATAGTTTAGCCAGAGCAGCTTGCAACCATTGATAGGCGTTACCAATCACAAAAGCAGTTAATAAAGCGGGTAAAATCAGCCATAACGAAGCCATTTCAACTTTTCCAGTTCCTAACTTCGTAATAAACGATGGGTGTCCCACCAATTTCATTAAAAAGGTAAACACCACCAACCCGTTCACAATAAATAACCCGTTCATCACTTGTTTCAGTTTCTTTTTATCTACAGGAGCGAGCATCGTATCGTAGCGCTGAACAAACTGTTGCGGATGCAGCAAGCGCTGAATTTTTGTCCTAAATGCTTGCTGTTCTTGCTCGTCATAATGAAAATAAAGGTACCTTAACTTATCAGATTGCCAGACTGACAACGAAATAATTGCTCCCAACAATGCGGCTTCAGGACCGACACCAGCCCCGAAAATTAAAATTACCAAGGCAGCCAATAAATTTCTAAACACTCCTGAATAATCGACCGATTGTTTCGCCTTCAATTCTGTCAGCGCCTCGTGCGCCGTTTGTGGTACTTGTCCGAAGCGTTTCTTCAGATAACTTAATACCAACGCTCCTAGCACACACAAGATAAAATAATAGAGGATTGGCCATTTCATTTGCGCTGGCAACACCTCCCAGAGCAGAGTCGTTAGCTCTCCTTCAATGATTAAAAACGCTCCTGAAATTCCCGCGATGATACTACTTAAAAATAACCCACTGACGATAATTGTCCACATTTTTCTGTTACGCATACTTCCTCCAAATGATAGTTGTTTCTTTATAGTAGCAGATAGTTAGTGGTTTGTGTTTGAAGATTTTGGGAAGGATTTATTTTTTTGAAAAAAATTGAGGTTATGAAAAGATTCCATTTTTTATTGATTAAATTATCCTTCTTGTATAATCGTTTCTTTTAGCTATATATATTCCATTAAATTAAAAACCGCCACTTATATTGCTTCTTAAGTTCCCACAAACAACGCCACTTCCAGCGCCAACAAGCCCACTTCCTTATCAAAATCCAACAGCACTAGCTGTTCAATTTTCTCCAATCGTTGTAACAAAGTATTACGATGAATAAAGAGCTTTTTGGCTGTTTGAGACAAGTTTCGTTTTGATTGAAAATAGACATTCAGTGTATGGACAAAATCGGTATGTTGCTGTTGATCACTTTTCTGCAATGGTTGAAGATATTTTTTTCTGAGGATTGCTTGTCCTTCTGCTAAAAAATAACGTTGCAATGTCTGTCTAAGATGAAAATTCGCGTAGGAAGCAATCCTCATTTCAGGTTTTTCTGCAACGAATTGGCGTTGAAAGGCTAAAACGTCAATCGCTTGTTGATACGATTCATGAATCTGGGTCAGACCTTGAATCTTAGGTCCTATTGTTAGGAAAAGTTCCACATCTTCTTGTACTTTCATTAACTGATTTATACTACTTTGTGCTAGGCGTTGCATCATTTTCAGATAATCGCCTTCTTTTTCAGGTGGATTTTCAACTAATAAGACAAAGGAACTGTCAATTTCAATACAAACAATTTTTTGTTTGTCCCCTAAGATAACTTGGTTTAGCTGGTTACCTAAAATAGACATTCTTTCTTGCCTTTGGCGTTCATTTAAGGTTAATGAAATTAGCAAAATCGCATAGGGCTTATCTATTGCCAAGCGATAATACTGTTGAAATTGTTGGAAAACAGCTTGATCCCTCTTTTCATGCGCAATCAGCTTAAAAAATAATTCGTTTCGTTGTTGGTATTCTTCAAATTTCCGTGAGTATTCCAATTGCAATTGTAAAAGTAAGTAATGAGCTGTGATTTTAAAATGAGCCACGTCGACTGGTCGTAATGGGGCCAAGGTGTTCCAGACGAGTAAATAATATAAAATAACATTTTTCTTTTTAATTGGATAAATTTCAATTGGCACCACTTGGTTCTGGAGTTTCAACTGTAAATGAATCGGTTCTTGATAAAAGCGTAGTAATGGATGACTTTGTTCCAGCAATTGTTTTTGGAACTCTGAGGTTTCTTGTCTATCTTCTAAAATGCTAGAAATACGAATTGGATTTTTAGGCAAGTCAAAAAAATTAACTCCTTCAAAGTGGTCATTCAATAACAAGACAGGATTTTGAATAGTTTCTGCTAGATCCTGCAGCAAATGAAAACTGCTACTTCCCGTTTCTAAGATTTGGTAAATTTTATTATGCAATGCGGTTTCTTGCGCATTCATGTCAAATTGTTCTAACGTGACACGACTTTTCAACACGTCAGCAATTTGCGAAAAGGTGTAATTGTAAGGAATTGCTAAAATAGGAACGTTCATTTCATCTGCTAATTTGATTAGGTCTGGTGGAACTTCTTCAAAATAACGTTGGGTTTTAAATCCTAAGGCAGCACAATGGTGTTTGGCTAGTTCTTTCAAAAAATTTTTCTGTAATTTCCGATCATCTTTAAATATGTACCCTGTCGTTAACAGCAGCTCACCTGCTGTTAGCCAATCTAAAATATCAGGATTTTCTAAAATATTGACTTTTAAAATCGGTTGGTCCTGATTTTTATGTCCTGCCACTAAGGTAATGCCAGGTAATTCTTCTAACGTTAATAAATCACTCACTTTTAACATCATTTATCCTCCCAATGTACAAATTGTCCATTCAAACTTGTAAATCAATGTCATTTTTAGCAATTGTTTAGCGTGCTGGATTCTTTTATTATGAAGTTGTGAAAGCGCTATTAAAAAGGAGGTCGTTGGAATGACAAAAATTTTAGCTTATGACCAAACGATTTTATCGAAACTCCCTCATCAAACATTGACTAGCTTGCAATGTTTTACGCACGCTATTAATTATGGTCATGTAGACACCCAAGAAATTCTCTTGACCATTTCAACGCATCCCGAACATATAGCACCTAACACGATTATACTCGATGAAAAAAAACTTAGCCATTTCGCTGATTTACCTGTCCAAATTGAGCCCCTGTTTATCCGGTTAGGCCGACGACAATTAACCCTAGCCGATGCCCAAATTTGGCAACCAACGCCACTTTATTTAACACCCAGTAAAACAAAAATAGCTATTTTTTTAACGTATATTCAGCAAACTCGTTTCAATCCTTGGCAAACGCTTTTTCCTGCTTCGTCGTCAACCTTTCTTTTTGATTCTTATAGTCGGACCCAGATTCAAAAAGAAATGGTTCATTTTCAACAAGCTTGGGAGCAAAAATCTTTTAAAATAGCTCTTGATTGTTTAACGAAGATTTTGGGATTGGGGATTGGTTTAACTCCCACTGGCGATGATTTTATCACAGGATTAATTGCTAGTTTTTCTGCATTACAGCAGCTTCCCTCGAATTTCCAACAGCTGGCTGTGCTAGCCAAGGAACGAACGAATGCGGTCAGTTATGCGGAAATCCATGAAGCAGTGAACGAGCGGTTTTCTCAGCTAGTTCAGCGTGTTTTTTTATCAATTGAAAGTGGAAATACAAACGAAATGGCTCAAGCGGTTTCAGCTTTAGAGGAGGTGGGCTCAACTTCAGGAAGCGACATACTTTGCGGCATTATTTTTGGTTTAAAACTATTTTGTGAGGAGAATAATCATGACAATTCAAACAGTAATTAAAGAGAACGCCTATTTTGATTCAGTTACTTTAATGACCATTTCAACACGAGCCAATGAACTGGCTGGAGTTAAAACCGCAATGATTGGGATGGGAACCGACATGAATCTTGAAGTGATTCGGAATGTTGGTTTATATACACCCGCCTTGGATCATGTTACAACGGGTGATTTATTAATTGTTTTAGATCTTGATGACCAAGCGAACTCAGAAGAAATTTTACAGCAAGTCGACGAGTTATTTACGAAGAAAAAGAAAACCGCTTCTTCTGAAGTAACCTATAAGACGTTAGATTCAGCCCTTCATGAAGAGCCTGATGCCAACTTAGTTGTAATTTCTGTCAATGGAAAATTTGCTGCACGGGAAGCGCATAAAGCTTTAGATCAGCAAAAACACGTCATGCTCTTTAGTGATAACGTGACGGTTGACGAGGAATTAGCGTTAAAACAAAAAGCACACGAAAAAGAACTGTTTGTGATGGGTCCTGATTGTGGAACAGCGATTATTAATGGCGTTGGGTTATGTTTTGCTAACGAGGTACGTTCAGGAGATATTGGAATTGTCGGCGCTTCTGGTACAGGTAGCCAAGAAGTTAGTGTCCAAATCCATAAATATGGTTATGGGATTTCACAATTAATTGGTACTGGTGGCCGTGATTTGTCTGCTGAAATTGGTGGGCTGATGATGCTTGACGGGCTGGATGCTTTAATGGCTGACGAACAAACTAAGACAATTTTGCTTATTTCTAAACCGCCTGCTCCAGAAGTAACAGAGAAAATTTTAAAAAAATTAGCTGTTTCAACTAAACCAGTTGTTATTTATTTTATCGGCAGTGAACAAACGGAACGAAAAATAGACAACGTCACTTTTGCTACTTCTTCTCTGGATGCAGTTCAAAAGGTGATTCAATTTAGTCAAACACAGGAAGCGGAAACCAGCCTCTATCAAAATCCGACAGGCGCAACGTTAACAGCCATCCAACAGCAACAAGCCCCTTCTCAAAAATTTGTTCGTGGGTTGTTCTGTGGTGGCACTCTTTGTGATGAACTTTTATATGCTTTAACAGAAGTCTCTGATGATGTTTATAGTAATATTCATAAAATTCCTGAACGGCAATTAGCAAATCCTGACCACAGCCAAGCACATACATTGATTGATTTCGGTGATGATCGTTTCACAGAAGGACGCCCACATCCAATGATCGATCCGACTTTTCGGATTACTCGCATTCTTCAAGAAGCCAAAGATCCTGAAGTGGCAGTTTTAGCGTTAGATTTTGAATTAGGTTATGGTTCTCACGAAAATCCTGTTGGCGTGTTAGCGGAGGCGTTAAAGGAAGCCAAAGCAATAGCGAAAGCAGATGGTCGTGAGTTAGCCATTATTGGCTATGTTTTAGGGACCGAAGAAGATCCACAAGATATTCATGAACAGCGGAAAATTTTAGAAGATTTAGAGGTTCTCGTTGTCGACAGCAGTCATCAACTTTGCGAAGCCACCAAAACTTTTGTAAAAGGAGCGAACGAACATGAGCAGAAATGATCTTTTTAAACAGCCTTTAGATACGATCAATGTAGGCATTGACTTTATTCATGAAGATATGAAAAAACAAGGGATTCCTTCACATCAAGTAAATTGGGCACCGCCAGCCAATGGTGACCCAGAGCTATTGAAATTATTGGATCAATTAAAAAATCCAACACTTTATGAAAAAATCCAACAAGCCAACGAAGAAGCGGTTACCCGCATTATTCAATCAAAACCTATTTTAGTAGGATTTGATAAAGCAATTAATGTCATGCCCGATATGACTGAAACGACCATTTTACATGCTGGGCCACCCATTACTTATGAAAATATGTGCGGACCGATGAAAGGTGCCGTTCAAGGAGCGCTTGTTTTTGAAGGATTAGCAAAAGATCTAGCTGATGCCGATCGGGTTGCTCGTTCTGGCGCGATTACGTTTTCTCCTTGTCATGAACATGATGCCGTTGGTTCCATGGCTGGCGTGACTTCTCCGAATATGTACGTTCATATTATCAAAAATGAAACGTACGGCAACACGGCTTTTACTAATTTAAGTGAACAATTGGCGAAAGTTTTACGATTTGGTGCAAATGATCAATCCGTCGTGGATCGCCTGATTTGGATGCGCGATGTTTTAGGTCCATTACTTCATGATGCCATGACTTTTTGTCCAGAAGGCATTGATTTACGCTTAATGCTTTCGCAAGCCTTGCATATGGGTGATGAGTGTCATAATCGCAATGTAGCTGGAAGTACGTTGTTAGTCCAAGCATTAACACCTTACATGGTTCAAACTGATTTTTCTCGTGAACAATTAAAAGAAGTATTTGAATTTCTTGGCAGTTCTGACTATTTTTCTGGTCCGACTTGGATGGGCGCCGCTAAATGTGCGTTAGATGCTGGGCATAATGTGGAGAATAGTACAATTGTCACCACCATGTGTCGCAATGGGGTCGAATTTGGGATTCGTGTCAGTGGGATTGGCGGAAATCACTGGTTTACGGGGCCTGCCCAACGGGTGATTGGTCCGATGTTTGCTGGTTACACACAAGAAGATGCTGGTTTGGATATGGGCGATAGTGCTATTACAGAAACATATGGTGTTGGCGGATTTGCTATGGCAGCTGCACCAGCAATTGTCCCATTAGTTGGCGGAACAGTGGCAGAAGCATTGAATTATTCAAAAGAAATGCTGGAAATTACTACGAAAGAAAATCCCAATGTCACGATTCCTGTTTTAGATTTTATGGGGATTCCTTCAGGCATCGATGTCTTAAAAGTCTTAGAAACAGGGATGCTGCCTGTCATTAATACTGCTATTGCTCATAAAGAACCGGGGATTGGTATGATTGGCGCTGGATTGACTAATCCGCCAGCAAATGTCTTTAACGAGGCACTAAAAGCTTTAGTAGCTAAAATAAACTAATTTCAAAAACTTAGTAAAATGTCATTTTTTTTGGAGCGATCATATGAAAAATAAATCGATCAATTACGAAGCCGTTTTAGCTCTTGTTGTAAAAATTTTTTTGGGAATGTTCCTGTATTGGATCATGAATGGCTTTCGACATGTGTCTAACTTTTTTCCTTACAATGACGTAGTTACCAAAGTGAATCAGCAGGGATTTTACAAATTTATCTATTTTGTTATGAACTTCACGGAAGGGGAATTTTACGGTGGACTTTTTACAACGCTTTTCTTACTAATCGGCGGTCTGATTGCTTGGCAACTTTATCGGAAAAATTCAAAATGGCAGGGATTTGCAATTGCTGGTGGCTCTGGTGCTTGGCCTTGGGTACTTGCTTCTCAGCTACTTTCCATCTTTTTAACTATTTATGTTTTTGATTTTACACGCTTTTTTACAAAAGAAGTGTTGTGGTTACCAACGTTTATTGTGGTGGTCGGCACGCCGCCAGCTTTAACGCTCGTTTATGGTCCTGGCTGGAAAAAATTAGGAACGATTTCTCTGTTGAGTGCGCTTTTCACCTTTCCGTTTGCCAATTGGCTGAATGCGCAATTGATGCCCCTTTTAAATGTACCTGGGACAGTTTCCAACGTTACCACAATGGCTTTTGTTGGCTGGATTGTTTCAGCCATCTGTCATCAACTTCCTTGGATGGTTCCTTCTGTTGCACCAATCGCTCAGAAGCGGCAAAAACAACCTAAAATTGAAAATACGCAAACCTTTCAATGGTCAATACGACGCACTTTTGCTGACTTCTCCGAAGCTTGGTTTTATGGAAATGAGTTAGTTGGAGGTTTGGTAATTCTAGGCGTTTTAACAGATTGGTTTGTCAATATTAATCATATTACAAATGGTTCTGGCTTGGTTCCTGACATTTTAATGGGACAAATGATTGCTTCGGCTGTTGGTGTTTTTCTTTATCGAAAACATTTCGCTGAAGAAGGTTGGTATCCAACGTTTATGCCACTGGTCAGTATTGTTCCTGGTGTGATTTTAATGATGGGTGGTGGCTTTTGGCTTTCCCTGACCATCGCCGTTTTAGCAGGAATCAGTGCGGCCCCTGTCGGTAGCTATATTGCTAAACGATTACCTCCGTTTGTTCCTGGTGCTGTCGGCTTTGTATCAGGAATGGCTGTTGTAACCATTTTATTGTCAGCCGTTTTGCATACATTTGATATTTTTGTATAGTGAATAAAAAGAAGCGAATGACGATTCGCTTCTTTTTTTAATTGACCAATCCCCTTTTTATCCGTATTCTTAAGCAAAAGGAGGTTTTGCCATGTACTCCATGTTAAAACGTGTGATAACGGAAAAAGATTTGCTTCGGCAAATTCGTTTGTTGGAACAGTTGTTAAATGTTCCCCAGCTGACAGCCAAGCGTTTAGCCGCGCAAATCCAAACGACAGAGCGAACCGTTTTTTCGGATTTACAGTATATTCGCAGTCAATTACCCGCCGACTGGTCCATTGAAACCGATAGCAGTGGTATTCGGTTACGTAATCAGGGGAATGCGCAAACCAATGAGCTTTGGTCATTATTTTTACCTCAATCCATTAGTATTCAGCTATTAAAAGAGCTACTATTTACGAAAGAGTTAGTGACAACTTCTTTTTTGAGCACTAGTGGTGTTTCTTATGAAACTTTGAAGCGACATATCAAAAAAATGAATCTGGCCTTACGTGATTTTCATTTAACGATTCAGCTAACCACGACGACCATTCAGCTAATCGGGGCAGAAAGCAATATTCGGATTTTTTATCACCGTTTGTTGGTGCCTTTTACTCATAATAATTATTTTTTTGACGATTATTCTATTCATGAGGAGCATTATTTTCAATTTTTGAAACAAGTTTACAATAGTGAGTTGACGGTGGAAACGGAAGAAATTTTTGGCGCTTGTTGGTTTTTTATTAACACGATTCGCAACAAAGCCAATTGCCGAGTGAGTCAATTTTCTTTTGACTCAAAAGATGTCTTGTTTCAACTTTATCAACCGTCCTTGGCAAAACTTTATGCTTCTGAAGGCATCTATTTGCAAGGAGAAGAAAGTTTTTTCGCCTTCTTTTGTTTCTTAGAAAGTTGGAATTACGATAATGTCTATGGCGAAACGTTGGCTTCTGCGCTCCACACTCATTACAGTCAGCTGCGAAAGTCGTTACAACAGTTTGTCACTAATTTGTCCACTGAAGAAGCCCGGCCTGATTTAATCCAAACAAATTTATTGGATAATCTGTTATTGTTATTCATTAAATATACCGAGTCCCCAACACTTTCTGAGCAATTTCAATTGGAATATCAAGAATTAATGACTGAACAAGCCGCGGAGGACCTTGCGTTATCAAAGAGCAACCAAGAACTTTTGGAGATTTTATCTCGCTACACCACGATTGAAGAACCAACTTATTTTCTTAGTTTGGCTTCTTTGTTAGAAAAACAAGCCAGTTATTCTATTCAGACGCAAACGATGACTGCCTATTTCCTCTTTCAAGGGGAACCTGCTTGGAAAGCTTTTTTACAACAAGAATTAGCTGCTTATTTAGGTACTCGTGTGAAATTACAAGCCATTGAATATGTGGAACTAAGCCAGTTGACGTTAAATGAAGCCGACATAATTATTTCCAATTTCCCCTTGGATCATCTTGATCTTCCTGTCTTTTATCTCTCTTTAATTCCAACAAAAAATGAACTCCGCCGACTAGCAGAGCTCACTCTTCATTCTTATTTTTAAAGGAACTAGCGAGGACATTCGCTAGTTTTTTGGCTTTCTTTCGTCATGAATCGTTTGGTTATATATTTTTCCCCTTCAACAAGGAAAAACAGACTCACAACATGGACGAAAATCATTGCTAATTGAAGGCCATTTAAAGAAGTTGTGCCAATTAATTGCTGCGCTACTGGCCAGTAAACTACTAGCGCTTGTAGTAAAAAGAGGATTCCTAATGAAGCAAACAACACTTTATTTTGGAAAAAGCCTGTGCTTAACGACGGATCAACCAACTTACGACAGTTGATCATATACGCTGCTTGCGCTAAGACGATACTTTGTAAGAGGAACGTTTGCTGTAAGGCTTGGCCCTCAAATTGTAACGCCATAAGGTAACCTGGTACCATAATGAGTACCGACACATAGACGATTCTAAAAATACTGTACTTTGTTAAAATGCCTTCGTTGACATCTCTTGGTGGTCGTTTCATGGTATCAGCACTCGCTTTTTCAAAACCTAATGCATAAGACAAAGTAATCGTAGTTACCATGTTTACCCATAATATCTGGACAGGTGTCAACGGTAGAGGATGATTCATTAAAAGCGCCCAGACAACAATTAAACCTTGTGCTAAAGAGGTTGGCAAGAAGAAGGTAATCGTCTTTTTCAAGTTATCAAAAATGCGGCGTCCTTCTTTCACAGCTTTAGCAATCGTATGGAAATTATCATCTGCCAAAACCATATCTGCGGCTTGTTTGGTTACTTCACTTCCTTTAATTCCCATGGCAATTCCGACATCGGCTTTCTTTAGTGCTGGCGCATCGTTCACGCCATCGCCGGTCATCCCGACAATTTCACCATTGTTTTGTAAAGCCGTGACAATTCGTAATTTATGTTCTGACGTCGTTCGTGCAAACACATCGACTTTTTGAACATGCTGAGCTAATTCTTCATCTGACATAGCATCAATTTCTAATCCTTCAAGGACTTTTTTCGTATGCTTTAAACCAACTTGCTCGCCAATGGCTTGCGCGGTATCTTTATGGTCTCCGGTAATCATTTTGACGGAAATACCTGCTTCTTGAGATTCTTTGACGGCTTGAATGGCACTTTCTTTTGGTGGATCGATGATGCCTGCCAGTCCAGCAAACGTCAATCCTGACAATGTTTCATGTGTCAGTTTCTGTTGTGACGTAACTGTCTTATAAGCGAAACCTAATACCCGTTGTCCTTTTTGCGCTAATTGCGCAGCTTGTGCTTGCCAAGCACCTTTTTGATTATCAGATAACGTAGAAAGTTGTAACAATACTTCTGGCGCACCTTTGACATAAATAATTGAACCTTCTGCTTGCGGATGGCGAGTGGCCATGTATTTGTAACTTGAACTAAACGGAATTTTCTTTTCTACAGGGCGTAAAGACAGTTGATCCTGATCAACATATTGTAGTAAAGCTAACTCGGTAGGATTCCCTTGCAAGTCAGCGATTTTTTGTTGGTCTTGTAATTTCAATTCTTGACAGTTGGCCATAATCTCTTTGACAATGGTCATTTCTTCAGTCACTACGTCCATTACCGTCATTTCATTTTTAGTTAGCGTTCCTGTTTTATCTGAACAGATAACTGTCATTGAACCTAATGTTTCAACGGAAGGCATGCCTTTAATAATCGCATTTTCTCTAGCCATCTCATGAACACCCATCGATAAAATCATCGTTAACACAGCAGGTAAGCCTTCTGGAATCATTGCTACAATTAATGCAATCATCGCAGAAAATAAGAGGCTCCATTCCATGCCATGACGAAAAGTGGTAAAGAAAATCAGAAACACGATCAAAACCATAATCCCTTGGAAAATTTGCTTGTTTAATTGGTGCATTTTACGCACGAGCGGCGTTGTTTTTTGATCTACTGACTGCAACGCGTGATTAATTTTTCCAACTTCAGTGGAATCTCCTGTTTCTACTACAACGCCCAAGGCTGAGCCCGCTTGGACAAGAGTTCCTGAAAAAGCCAAATTCTTTTGATCGCCTGTTGGCAATTCTTCATTCAAGGAACCGGTAATTTTCTCCACGGCTTCTGATTCGCCTGTCAAAATTGATTCTTCAATCATCAGATTATGAACATCAAATAAGCGCAAATCTGCTGGGACTACATCGCCTGCTTGTAACGTGACTACATCCCCCAGAACCAATGTTTCAGAAGAAACGGTTGTTTTTTGTCCATCAATTAGAACAACTGCCTCTTGGCCCATCATCTGTTTTAAACCGTCTAATGATTCTTCTGCTTTACGCTCTTGCCAATAACCGACAAAGCCATTGACAAGTACCACTAGAAAAATGATACTTCCTTCAACCACTTCGCCTGTGGCAAATTTTAGAATTGCTGCAGCGAGTAAGACCACCATTAGTAAATCTGTAAAATGTTTGGCTAGCTTTTGCCACGTTTTCAGTTGTTGTTTTTCTTCAATTTTATTTGGACCATTCGTTTGTAAACGTTGCTGACGTTCTTCGCTAGAAAGACCCGTTTGCTTCGTCTTAGTCTGCTCGATTACTTTTGTTGAGGAAAGTTGATACCATTTCATTTCGTGTACCTCCTATTTACTTGATACCTTTATTATAGAGAGGATTTTCTTCACAAAATGGTCGATAATTTCAGTGGCCCCTGAAAAAAATGGGGCCGAGATTATTAAAGAAAGGAACAACCCGCATTTTAGCGGGTTGTTCCTTTCTTTTAAATATTTTCTTGTTCGACCACCAATTGACTTTTGCCAATTAACGCTTTGACATCAATACTTTCACCATTTTTACGTCGGTCTGCTAACTCAACTGAGGTGGTAAACAACAAGTCACTAGAAGAGTTCAACGCTGTTTCAATGGAATCTTGGACTACGCCGACGATAAAGCCAACGCCGACGACTTGCATGGCAATGTCATTGGAAATGCCAAACAAACTACATGCAAGCGGAATTAACAACAAGGAACCACCAGCAATTCCTGAAGCCCCACAAGCAGAAACAGCGGCGATGATACTCAACAATAATGCTAAATAGATTGGCACGGACATGCCTAATGTGTGGACTGCCGCCAATGTCATAATGGTAATCGTAATGGCTGCGCCGCCCATATTAATCGTTGCGCCTAGCGGAATAGAGACCGCATAAGATTCTTCATTTAAATCCATTGCTTTCGCCAATTCCATATTAATGGGAATATTGGCCGCAGAACTGCGTGTAAAGAATGCGGGAATCGCACTTTCCTTTAATACAAAAAAGACTAACGGATACGGATTTTGCCGAATATTCCAAAAAACAATCGCTGGATAAACGACTAAAGCAACCACGGCCATCGTACCAATTAACAATAATAATAACTGGCCATACTTGGCTAACCCTGCAATGCCTGTGGTTGCCACCGAATGAAACACCAATCCCAGAATCCCAATTGGCGCAATGCCGATAATCATTTGAACGACCGTGGTAATCCCTGTCGAAAGATTGGCAATCACATCCTTGGTAGCGACCGAACTTTGACGTAACCCAATGCCGATTAATGAGGACCAAAATAAAACAGATAAATAATTGCCTTCAATCATCGCTTGAATCGGATTTTGGACAACACTTGTTAACACATTGCTTAAAACATCACTAAGTTGCGTTGGGGCTGCTTGCGCTTCTTGCGCCGCCTCCAAGACAATCTTAACGGGAAACAGATAGCTTGCCGTCACGGCAACAACAGCTGCCAAAAATGTCGCTAACAGATACACAACTAAAATTGATCCAACATATGTTTTCGCCCCAGCCTTTTGTTGGGCTAGCGACGCAATAATTAAGACAAAAACTAAAATCGGCGCAATTGCTTTTAAGGCGCCCACAAACAATTCACCAAGAACGCTGATGAAGGTCCATTCTGGCACCAAGAAACCCAAGGTGGTTCCAATCACAATCCCTATCATGATTTTTTGAATTAACGATAATTTCCGAATCGCTTTGACCATTCACTTCACGCTCCTTTAAAATAAAATACAGTTTGGGACATACTACCATAATTATTAAGATAAAAAAAGAGTGTTTCTCAAAAAACTTTCATTTTTCGAGAAACACTTGGTCAACTCCTCAATTTCGTCTATTTTTCTGAAGACTTTTCCGCTGAATGTTCTTTGTTTTTATGGTGATGGTGGTGATGACTTTGTTTAGAATACAAGTAGGATTTTGCTACGACCGAAATAAACATAGCCATAATCCCCAAGCCTACTGTAGCATAAACCATGGTGAAAATTTTTCCCAAGTCAGTAACTGGATGCACATCTCCATAACCAATCGTGGTTAACGTCATGAAACTTAAATATAACGAATCTAATGGCGACAATTTTTCCACTGTTGAATAAAAAATGGTCCCACTCAACAACGTGGTTGCCAATAAAAAGAACAAGGCACGAGTGTCTTCTTTTTTTAAGATACCTAAAAAAGATGAAAATAATTTTTTGACAGAAATAAGTAAAGATAGCAAAAAAATGACCTCTTTCTATTGTTAATCTCTTCTTAACGTTAGCACTTTTTAGATGAAGTTCAACTTTTTAATTGGTGTGGTTAAAGAAAATTTATTTTTTTGTTATTTATAATACACTTCATCTAAAAATAACCCTTGTGCAGGAGCCGTTTCACCTGCGCCTTCTCGGACTTTTGTTGCGAATAATTCGTCAATTATCGCTAATTCTTTGGTGCCTGCACCAATTTCTAAAAGTGTCCCAACGAGGATGCGGACCATTTTATGCAAGAAACCATTGCCCACAAAAGTGAACTGTAACATTTCGCCGCTTCTTTCAATCGTAATCTTTTCAATCGTTCGAGTAGTTGATTTTTTGGTTTTTTTCAATGCTGAAAAGCCAATAAAATCATGGGTCCCTATTAATTTTTGGCAAGCTTGTTCCATTTTTTCTTGATCCAACGCTTTGGGAAAGTGAAAACTATGATACCGTTCAAAGGCATTAGGAATTGGGCTATTCCAAACATAGTAGCTGTATTGTTTGCCTGTGGCGTTATACCGTGCATGAAAACGTTCAGGCATTTCTGTAACTTCTTTAACAACAATATCGCCAGGTAAATATCGATTTAAAAAGGATAACATTTCGGTTGTTGTTAGTGAACTAGTCGTTTTAAAATTCGCTACTTGACCACGTGCATGTGTGCCGGCATCCGTTCTGCCTGAGCCAATAATTTCAATCGGTTCACCTGTCATTTGTGTTAAAATACTTTCAATTTTCCCTTGAATCGTTTTCTCTGAATTGCCTAGTCGTTGCCAACCTGAGTATCTTTTACCATCGTATTCAATGGTTAATTTTATGTTGCGCATGGGCGAAGCTCCTTCGTATTCTTTTTCTCTCTTATCATAGCAGAAATAAGTGGATTTTTCTTCTTTTCCAAGAGAGCCTGGGACAAAAATCACTTTGGATTTTTGTTCCAGGCTTAAAAATTGATAAACGGCGGGAACAAAAGCAACTCCTTCGGAAATAAGCCGAAATTCTCCAAAAATTAAAGAACAATTTTCGGAAATTCCTTCTTATTTCTCGGAGTTAAACACTTCTGTCCCGACCTCTTAGTTTAATCCTGCAATTTTCAATTCTTCAACATTCGCTGCTTTAGCATTTTCAGTCACTACGGCTTTAAATGTCACTTGGTCGCCCTCTTTTAGGAATAGCGCCAGCGGACTGTTATTAGTTGTTACGCTAAAAATGGTTTTTTCATCTTCTAGTAAAAATGAAACTACCGTTTGCGCTTCCCCAGCTACTACTGAGACACGAGCTACTTTACCTTGCATCGTTTTCAAGTTGGCTTTGTCTGTATTTTCATTGTTGCTTCCTTTGGTTACTAATTCAATTCGATAAGCGTCTAATGCGCCTTGTGCCGTGTCTGCATCAATCACAATATCATTATCTACGGCGTTTATATAGACATATTTTTTGAAAATCCCTTTACTGTCCATTAACGAAACAATCCACGTTGGCACGCCATCAATATTATAAAGGACTGGCATACTAGCTTTCCATTTCTTTTCTGGATAAATTTTCGAGGCGATAGAAATGGCGCCATCACTATCCATAATGCCGACTTTAGTATCACGATAATACGTAACTTGGCCTGTTCGGGCATTGATTAAGGAATAACCTAAAGCGGAATCTTGGTCTTTTTCACTACTTGTAAAGTCCGTAAAATAAAGCAACTGGTTCCCTTCCTTGTTCATCATCGGCGTAATTTGTCCTGATGCATAAATACCATTTTCAGTTGGAATTTTAACATCTTTTTTGGCACCAAACATCGTCTGGTTCCACCAGCCTTGACTGTAACGACCAAAGAATTCATTTAAGCTATTCGCCGCTGAGCTAGTAATCGGCGCATCAACGAAACTTGGGGCTTTTTGACTGTCATAAACGTTAACTTCTCCTGTTGTAGCATTTAATACCGCCGTTTTAAATTCATTATAGTGCATGCGACCAGAAACCCCATACTCTTTGTAAAGCGTTTGAATATAGTAAGGATTCCCTTGGTCGTCCAGCTCTAAATTGATTGTGCCAGTTGCTGCATAACCTGGATAAGCGGAATAAATTTTTCGTGCGGCATCTTTGCCAAAGTAAGCTGAAGGAGTATAAACAATTGGTTTTTCTACAAATTCTGGCTGTGCGTTGATATCTGTCGCACTAATGATGAAATAGCCAGGTACTTCCCCCAGTTTTAGCCATTTAAAGAAGCTATTAAATTCGACTGTTGCTACATAAACATACTCGCCATTGACGACTTGTGCTGTTATACCATCCAAAGTAAACATATTGGAATTGGGAATGACAGAAAATTTTTGTAACATTTTTCGTTTCGCCGTTTGTGGTGCAATCGCAATGGGTGTTTCTTTCGCCGAAGTTAAAACTTCAGCTTTTTCTTCCGTTTTTAAAGGAATCGTTTGATAAATTTCATCAATAGAAGAAATTCTGGTAATACTACTGACAATGGTCAACAAAATCATTGCCAAAACGGCAACACCCAAAATTTTGCCAGACCAGTCTTTGTTAACCGTTTTGTTGGTATTCTTCCCTACTTCTTTGCGGCCCTTTTGGATACCAGGAACTTCGACTTTACTAGCTAAGCGCGTACTTAATAACACCCCACTAGCAATCACTGCGCCAATCAGATTAATCCATAACACGGTTGAAAGATTTTTACTTGGCAAAGTCACAAATAAAAAGATACCTAACAAGAGCAATTCCATCGCCATTAATAGAATGGTCCCCTTACTCTTTTTCCCTTTATTCGCTACAATTTTAGCGCCATTCGCAACTAAGATCCCGATACCAAAAAATAACGTTAACCCAATAAAATTAAAAAACATTCACTTGCCCTCCTCATAGATAAGTAAAAAAAGTGCTCCCACGCATTGTAGAAGCACTTCCTGTGATCCATTCTATTATAACGTTTTCTATTTTTACTGACAATATCGTTGAAGCAAAATCAGTCGGAAGGCTTAGAGTTCTGAAAAACGTTTATTTCTCTGGCTGAATATAGGGAACGATAGGTGCGGTCACGCCAATTGAAGCACCACGAACAAAAGGTTCATTTTGTAAGGCTTTGAAATTTTTAGTTTGTCCGGTAAGCATGACTCCCCAAATAGGTAATTTTTCGACTTTTTTATTTTTATTTTGTTGGATAAACTTTTGGCCTTCTTGATTGTCAGCAAACAACGGGGATTTTTCTAAGGTTTCAAAAAAGTGTTGCTTGTCGTTTTCAGGATCAAATATTTCGTTTTGATCGTCCATGCTTAATTGAAAACCATAAGGCAGCGTACCAGAAGGACCTTCTGCTTCATTAACCGTTTCGGAGTAAACATAGAGCCAAACTAAGTTGACATTGCTCGGTAACATTTTGCGGACTTCTTCATATGGATAAGGTTTATCAAAAGAAATCGCCACTTCCGCTACTTGGTTTTCCATTTTATCTAATTCACTTAATTCGTTTTTGATACCACCATAGTAATTGGTAATCGCTGGGTTATAAAAAGATGCTACTTTCTGCTTGGTTTGTCGGTTGTATTCATAAAAATTCTTAGAAGAATAATAGCTACCAGGATAGACTTCATTCCAGTCAATCGAATTTCTGAAAAAGCTATATCTGCTACGTAAATTACTCCACTCCACCGTGTAACCATCAATATTTTTTGAACGATTGGTCACAACTTCGCCCCCAAAAGGCGAACTATTAGCAATTACTTGGGAATCTAATTGAGTGTTTGGTGAAGCAATCATTTCTTGATCATTAATTACTTCTAGTAGGGTATGATAGTTTTTCGTCGAAAGTTTATCCATTCCCACAAAAAAACCGACAAACAATACGGCAAAACTAACAACGGTTATAGCACCAATCACGATAAATTGTTTTCTTTTCGCTTTACGAATACTTTTTTTTAAATCCACTTCTATTCCTCCAGTTCTTTTTTTAATTTTTGACGTGTGCGATACAATTTTTTGCGAACATTTTCAACAGATAATTCTAAAATCAACGCAATCTCGGCATACGATAATTGATAATAATATTTCAAAAGTAATAGTTCTTGTTCCTCATCTTTTAAGGAATCGATCAATAATAATAACTCTTGCCCTTCCATTTTTTCTATTGATTGCACAGGATGGCTGTTTGCCACAAAAGTGCGTTCTCGTTTCTTTTTTCGATACATCGTAATGTAGTAATTAAATGTTACTCGGAAAAACCACGGGCGTAGATTTTCTGATGTAATTTCAGGTAATATTGAAAAAATCGTTGTATACGTTTGCGACACTGCATCTTGTGCATCTTCAAGACTTGCTCCTCGGCGAATCAAGACTTGGATGACTTCTTGCCCCAAAGAAAATAGTACTTCGTCAAAATTTGCCTCCTTTTTCATCTGATTTCTCCTTTCACTTATACAACGTTTCAACTAGGGAAAAAGTGGACAGTTCTTCGTTCATTATTTTTATGTATTTTTCTCTCAATAAAAAATGCTCCTGCTTAAGCAGAAGCATTTTTGTTTTTGCTTATTTATCATTTTCCAATGACTAATCTTCGTGTATAAACGGCTTGCCCAGAATGCATCACTGCATCATCAATCGCTGAAACTAAACGGACTTGTCTAGTCACCGGCGGGGTCCAATTTTTATCAATCACGTCTGACAATTGTTCTTCTTTGATTTGGTCTAAATAGCTTTTGGTAAGTGCCACACTAGCAGCCAAATAGTCACTAAGCAATTGCTTTTCTGCCACCACGACTTTCGCCGCTTCTTCTGGTGTGTGATGCCAGTCTTCTGTCTCATCTGGCAAATCCAAGGCAAATTTTTCTGTCCAGTGTTGGCTAAGCCATAACGGCTCACTATGATTAAGTGCGGAAATTTGTAGGTCTAATTCTCTGGCTGTGTGCCACATCAGCCAAGTAACAGACTTGATTAATGGTGCGGGCATCGTGTTTGCTTCGGCAACGGTCATTTGCGCAAGTGTTTCTTCAAAACGTTCATGCGCTCGGTCAAGGGTTTCACTAGAAAGTTGAGTGACTTTCATAAAAATACCTCCTTTGTGTTGGTGCCTGTTCTTTCGTTTCTATTTTCTATTATACTGCAAAAGAATCCGTTGTAGCTCTTTTTTGGCTGCGGTATCTGCGGAAAGGGTAAATGTTTGAATAGGCCTTCCATTTTCTTGCCGATTGCCTTTATCATCCATCTCATAAAAACCATCTGTAAAAGAACCACTACTGTGATATTCATAAATTTCACCATCATCACCAAGTAAATATTTTATAATTGGTTTTCCTAAATCAGCAACTTCATTATAGCCTGCTGCTAAAGCCGAAGTCATTACTTTATCAGACCGGCCCAAGGTGCCATCTTTCGAAGTATAAAATGTTACCCCACCCAAGGCTTGAATAGGGTAGCTATTTTGCCTAGATGGATCTTGCCGCTGAACTAAAATAGCTTGCCGATCTGGTGTTAATGCATACCAATCACCTTTACCACTCGCTCCATGATCAAAAAATCTAGTGGTAACAGCCATTCCACCAATTTCTGCTCGTTTACTAGCCCAGAGCAGAAATTCATTAGTTATTGCTCGCTTCTCTGACTCCGTATAATTCATTTCGTTTAATCTTGTTGAACTATTTTGCTGTGAACTCATTGTTTGAGGTATGGTTTTCAAACTCTCTTTACTAATTTTTGTTGTTTGGGTTGTTTTGCTGGAACTTTTTGTTTGTTTTTCAGAATTTGTCCCACCAGTAACAATAAGAAAAATAAGTAAGCCAATAATGACTAGTAGCAGTATAATCACAACAAAGAAGTATTTATTTTTTTGGTGACGATGATTAAACATACGCTTTAACTCCTTTTCTAAATCAGTGCTCTATTACTTTATAACAATCTGATCCGCCACTCGATTCATACTACTTAAATCACCCACATCAAAAAAATTTTTCCAAATTTTATTCATATTAGCTTGTCCCAAGTTTATCGCTGTTGGTTGAGCGGATGAATTATCCAGTTTCGTTTTAACAACATAATAGTAAATCATTTCCCCATCACGTCCGAACGCATAGATTTGCGAAGGAACACCGCCAACACCTTGTATATTTTTTCCAGTTGCAAAAAACATTTGATCATTTTCACTAGTGTTATCACTTAACTTACTACTTACTTTGGTTAACGTTATGGTATTCATATTGGACAAAGCAATCTCTTGAACTGATTGATTCGAATTTTCTTGAGCTGGATAGCCATTAAACCGCCATCCTGAAGGCGCACCCAAAATAACTAGCGCCGCACGTTGGCTAGTGGAGAGTTTTTTTACTGCTTCTGCAGCCACATTTTCTTCATCTGAAATAGTAGTAACTGCTGAACTACTTTCACTTTCTTGCACCACTGAGGTACTTGAATAACTGCTAACGGTCTTTGTAGAGGAAGATGGTGTTGCATCTACTTCTTCTACCGTCTTTCTTTTTAAATTTGTTTGCCCATTCACTAAGATGAATACTAATAATCCAATAATAACAATTAATAATCCAATCACTATTCCTAAATACTTGTTATTATGATGTCGATCACTTCTCATTAAAAATACTCTCCTATCATATAGAAAGGTAATATTTCCTTTCACTTATTCTACTAATGATTATTTTAACACAATCATTAAACAAAAAATGAAAAACGTCTGTTTCTTTCCTTTCTTTCTTCAAAAATAACACCCCCCCTAAGTAAAAAAGAATTGACAATTCTCTTAGTTTCCCTTAGTATGTGGAAAAGTACCTTTAAGATAGTCCGAGAGGCTAACAAGGCAAAGTTCTGTAAAATTCTGTATTTTTGTATAGTGAATGATACGAGATGTCTTGCCCTTTTTTTGTGTGCAAGGCTTTTTTTGCGCGGTGCTTAATCAATTTATTTGGGAGGCAACAAAGTGGAAAAGAAAAAACGTGAAGTGAAAGGTATCTCATTTACCAAAAAAATGGTGATTTCATTGGTGGGAGGATTAATCGTTGGGCTCGGCTTTTTATTTTTAAGAGAGCACCTTATTCGCAGCAATCAAGGCGCTGTGTGGCAGACAATCAATCAGATTCTTTTCCAAGATATTTCAGATCCTGAAAAAGGACAATCTGCGATTGGGCTTTTCTATATTATTGGTCAACTATTTATCAACGGCCTACAATTAGTGATTGTGCCGATGGTCTTTACTTCAATTACTTTAGCCATTTGTCATATTACCGATACGCAAAAATTAGGACGAATTTCCTATAAAACGATTTTTGGCTTTTTATCGATGTCACTGATTGCTCTATTAACGGCTGGAATTGTGGGCTATAGCGTATATTTAACTGGCGCTTTTAATGTGTCGTTATCTGAAACGCTAGCTCCTGTCGAAGTAAGTACGAGCGGCAACCCATTAATGGTGATTGTCAATGCTGTCACGAAAAATATCGGTTCTGCATTTAGCGACAATGGTGCGATTTTAGCCGTTGTTGTGTTGGCAGTGATTACTGGTTTATGTATTAATGCATTAGGAGATAAAATTCGTGTTTTCAAAAAATTAATTGAAGAAGTCAATGCGATGGTCACGTTATTTTTAACCTTTGTAATTACTAAATTTGCTCCTATCGCCGTCTTTATGTTGTTAGTTCGGACGTTTGCTTCTTACGGGATTGATTATTTAAAACCAGCGTTAGTCTACGTTGTAACAACGACAGCGACGCTCTTAGCCTTTTTGATGATCGGTTACCCATTATTTATCTTATTTGCGACAAAATTAAATCCTGTTCCTTTTATTAAAAAGATTATGAAAGTTGTGGTTTTTGGATTTTCTACTTCTTCTTCGGCAGCCACTTTACCGTTAAATACAAAAACAACGGTTGAAGAGTTAGGTGTCGACAGCGATGTTGCCGCCTTTGTCTTGCCGTTAGGAATGACTATTAATATGAACGGCACAGCGATTATGCAAGTAATTGCGGCTATTTTTGTAGCGGGCGTAGCTGGTTATGAAGTGACACCAGCTAATATTGCCTTGATTGCCATTTTAGCTTTAATGTCATCCATTGGTACACCGGCGGCACCTGGCGCTGGCGGAATTATCCTTTTCACTATTTTAACTGGTTTAAACTATAACAATGAGATTGCGATTGCGACGTATTCATTAATTTTAGCCATTAATCGTCCAATCGAAATGCTCGTTACTAGCCTAAACGTGGTGGGTGATAGCGCCACTGCGATTTATGTTGCACATTCGGAAGATTTGTTGGATGAAGCCACTTATCTGACTGATGTCGCTGACTTGCAAAATGCGGAAGCGGAGTAATTAATGAAAAAGCAGACTTCTTGTATGGAAGTCTGCTTTTTTATTATGTTTTTAGTGAATCCGTAATTTTTTACTTCTTCGATTTACTTTTACGAAAAACTAAAAGACACCCACTGGCGATAACTAGAAGACCAATAATCACAAGCGCGATCGATTTCTTTTCTCCTGTGCTCGGTAAAAATTGGCTAGCTTTTCTGAAACCACCTTGGCTTGATGGCTTAACTTGTTTCGTACCAGTTTGATCAACTCCCGCACTAGTATTTAAGTGTCCATTATTCCCCCCATTTTTTTGTTCCGTTTTATTTTCCCCACTATTTTTCAATGTTAATTGCTTCACTGCCGAACGTAGTTTTGCTTCTGCTTGATCTACTTCTGCTTGCGTTGCTGTTGTTTGATTTGCCACAGTTTGTGCTTGTTTCAACGCTTCACTGTAGACTTTCCAACTGCTTGCGGTGTAGTCTTTTTCTTGGTGTTTCTCGTTTTCTTTGATGATTTTCAACAAGTTGGTTTTATCTACTTCTTTAGTTGGCACTTTTACCAATTGCTTCACTGCCGAACGTAGTTTTGCTTCTGCTTGGTCTACTTCTGCTTGCGTTGCTGTTGTTTGATCTGCCACAGTTTGTGCTTGTTTCAACGCTTCACTGTAGACTTTCCAACTGCTTGCGGTGTAGTCTTTTTCTTGGTGTTTCTCGTTTTCTTTGATGATTTTCAACAAGTTGGTTTTATCTACTTCTTTAGTTGGCACTTTTGCCAATTGCTTCACCACCGAACGTAGCTCTGCTTCTGCTTGATCTACTTCTGCTTGCGTTGCTGTTGTTTGATTTGCCACAGTTTGTGCTTGTTTCAACGCTTCACTGTAGACTTTCCAACTGCTTGCGGTGTAGTCTTTTTCTTGGTGTTTCTCGTTTTCTTTGATGATTTTCAACAAGTTGGTTTTATCTACTTCTTTAGTTGGCACTTTTACCAATTGCTTCACTGCCGAACGTAGTTTTGCTTCTGCTTGGTCTACTTCTGCTTGCGTTGCTGTTGTTTGATCTGCCACAGTTTGTGCTTGTTTCAATGCTTCGCTGTAGACTTTCCAGCTGCTTGCGGTGTAGTCTTTTTCTTGGTGTTCTTTTTGTTCCTGAATTAATTTTTCTAACGCTTCTTTCGTTACTTCAGGAGTTGTTTTAACTGTGATTGAACGCGAGCTGCCATTTAACCCCGCACTATTTAAAGTGATAATATTTTGGTCAACAGAAATTTCTGGATCCGCTGCGACTACTTCAAGAATGCCCTTATCAAATTCAATAGAAACGGATGCATTATTTTGTAAAGGATTCGCAAGAGTCAAGCGATAAACACCGTTATCAATTTTTTCTGAAATAACCGACATTGGATCATACGCATACAGTCCTGCAATTTCTTGGTCATTATTCCATGCATTCATCATGATATAATTACCTGCTTCAATGGCTTGTAAGTTTGCTGTATTTTCTAGAACAGTATAGCCTTTGTTTTTAGAAAGAGCTGCGATTTCTTCATTCGTTTTCCCAACCACTGTTAAATATTCGTAAGTACCATTTTCAACAGTCTTGCCATAATTTTTACTAATTTTAGCAAATGTATTTGTATAGGTTTTATCATTAACAAAGTATTCGTTAATATCTCCGTAGCGACCAGAGCGTTCTTCTATTTGAACATCAAGCGTATTCATTGAATTAGGAAAAACATAGCCAATGTTATTCAATGGATTCGCTGCGCTTAAACTAATCCAAGAATTATCTTTGTCTGAACCTTGGTTAAGCTTCACTTCCTGTGGATGAATCATCCGATTATCGAGGATTGTTTCAATCGAAGCATCTGTCGTACCAGTAATGCCACTTCCCAAATTAATGATTTGACCATCTAATAAGAACCAAGATTTTTTAGCAACTAAGTTCATTCCTTCATTATTTTTATCTAAAAACATTCCTATAGAGGCAACCTGTCCATTATTTGAGCCACCTACCCATGACTGGGGACTGCGTTTCCCTGTATAAGCACCATTTGCCAATTCTCTTGTGTCAACTGTCGTTCCTGGTAATCGATATGGATCGATCGTTGCCCAGTATCCTTCATCAAACTGAGCAAAGTCTTGATTGTATAAATAAAGCATGCCGTCTGCTGTATGCCAGCCTTTTTTATTTTCCGTATTCCCAAATTCATAGTTTCCGACACGTTGTGAATACATACTAATACCCACCGCATATTCGTTATTTTTCTGTAGGACTCGATCCATCGAACCATATACATTTAAAGATTGCATTGGTGTCGCTTGGGCAGGTGACGCACTATTCACCACATTTTTCAAGTCAATTAACGCTTCAAAATCTCTTGGTTTTTTAAAGAAATGATAGTATGACCCACTTTGTTGAAGCCACGTTTGGACAGATGTATAAATGTCATTTCTTAAATTTTCTGGTGCAAATTTTGCAATTAAGGTTAAATTAGCTATTGTTTCTTTACCCGATTCAAACTCTGTAGTAAAAGGATTCGTTTCTGGCGCTCTGGAAATACTTCTACCAGAAACCATCGATGGCATTTTTCCATTTACCATCAATTGTAAGTAACCTTTATCAACAACATTAAATAAATTACTAATGTTAGGGTCATTCATCTCCCAGTCGGAACCTTGTAAAATAGTCTGAATTCGTCCAAACCCCTTTAGCAACTCATTCCCGTAACTGCCGTTGTACGGAAAATAACCATGTTGAATCAAGGAACCATCAGGATATAAGCCATCACCAGAGGAAACACTTTTTAAAACGGACGGAACAGCTTCTTGTACTTGTACTAGGCGTTGATTATCTTCTAACAAAAGTCCAGTACCTAAAACGGTGATTGAAATATCTGTTAAGTTAGCCCCTGTTGCACGATAAATTGGCCATTGTATGTTTGGATCTTTTGCATACAGCATCAGCGGAGCAGTAAATTTATTTAATTTTTCTGCATCTGTATTCAATAGGTCATCATGTAATAAAATCAATGTATCTGTTAGCGGCTGTGCGGAACCAATTTGCCAATCCCACCAGTTACCTGTGTAATACGTTCCATTGTATTTTTTTGTATCAATCATAAATTCAATGCCTTTAACAATCGCATCATAAACTTCCGGTTTTTCAAAAAGCTCACTTGATGGTTCATAGTAGCCTAACGCTAATTTTTTAATATTGGTAAATTGAGTCGTGTAATCAGCAGACACTGTATCCGATGGTTTTCGTTCCCACAGATACCCACGATCTGCTGCTTGATTAAGCGTTTGCCACAATGCTAAACTCTCCGTAGCAATCTGGGCACGATACTGTTGCACATCTGCATCGTTATCATACTGCGTTGTACCCAACAATCGCATTTTCCATTTTGCTCGCATTTCCGCATATTGTTTACTTTCTGCTACAACAGTCACAGGAATTGTATCACTAATTTCTGTTCCTTTAATTTTGACTGTTACCTTCGCTTCACCACTCTTAACTGCTGTTAAATTACCCGTTTGGTCAACCGTCACAATAGTAGGATCACTACTTGACCACTCAATCTGATCTTCTGTAATATCTACTCCAGCTGGTGACACTTCAAAGGCTAGCTGTTGCTTTCTTTTTTCACTAATAGTCAGGTTCTCTGTTAAAAGTTTAATCGCTTCTGGCAGTCGTTTTTTTTCATATGCTTCAAACGAAATAATACTTGAACTGTAAAATTGCTTATTTGTGTGTTGCCACATTTTCATCTGCTGATATTTTACAAAACGTGCTTGTACATTATTGCCATCAATATATTTTTTAGTAGGTTGGCCGCCTTGCCCATTTTCTTCTTTAAAGATAGATTGATAGCTTTCACCATCTGTTGAAACTAAGATTTCATACACAGGACTTTCTGCATGCAACTGTAAAACGAGTTCGCCAATGTTTTTTACTTCACCCAAATCAACAATTAACCATTGTTCATCTTGCTTATCAGCGGACCAGCGTGTTGTTTCATCGCCATCGACAGCTTTTTCGCCAACAAATTGAGGGTATTTCCAATTCTCTCCAATTTTTCCTCCTTCCACACCAGAATATGTCACTTCTTTTTGTAAAAATAAATCAGTTATTTCTTCTGCAGATGCACTCATCGCAGTTAGCGAGAAGCCTGTAAGCATGAAAGCAACAACGACTATTATTTTTTTAATCATATTTTTCCCCATATCTTTCTATTTTTAAGCAACCAATCCGACTTTTCCAAACACTTTTTTTCTGATAATTTAATCAACTTCCTCCTCTACTAAGTATTCTATATAAAAATTAGGCATGAAAAGACAACCTAAAGTAATTACTTCAGACAGACTTTTCATGCCTAGTTTTCCCCAGTCACATGAAATATTATACATGTTTACGCTTTCACTTTAAGGTAATTTTTGGTTACTGTCAATAGCGTTTTCTTCATTAAAGAGCTTATTCAACTTTTCACGTTAAAAATATTGATTTTTATGATAATCCCTTAATTTTTTCTCATTTTAAAATAATAATTATGGGTGCTGAACCTATTTCTGAGGCACAACAATCGGACAATTTTAAAAAAAACGAGAGGAATGACCATTGTTTTTTGCCATTCCTCTCATTTTTATTTATTGTTTGAACGGTAACGTTTCTCTCAATCCAGTTTGATTGAATTTTTTTATTTTCTATCAGACAAACAGACTAAAGATATTTTACTTCATATATTTTTCAAGCAATGACTTGATTCATAGAAATTACTGAGCAACCAGCCTATTTCCTATTTATGATACGGTTCCCCTTTCATAATCCGAAAACCGCGATAAATTTGTTCCACTAATACCAAACGCATTAACTGATGTGGATAAGTTAAGCGGCCAAAAGAAATTTGTTGGTTACTTCGCTGAAGGACTGAATCACTGAGACCTAAGGAGCCACCAATGACAAAGGTTAGATTACTTTTGCCACTAATCCCTAATTGTTCAATTTCTTTTGAAAATTCTTCACTAGATAATTGTTTGCCATTAATGGCTAAAACAAAGACGTATTCGTTGTCATTAATTTTCCCCAAAATACGTTGGCCTTCTTTTTCTTTGACCTGAAGCATTTCAGCGTCACTGAGTTTTTCCGGGGCTTTTTCATCTGGTACTTCAATGATATCCATCTTGGCATAGCTATTTAAACGTTTCAGATATTCATTAATGCCTTGAATCAGGTATTTTTCTTTCAGTTTTCCGACTGTTACTAGTTTAATTTTCACCTATTCCACTACTTTCTCGTTTTCTCTTCTTTCTTATTTTAGCACGAAGTTTGGCTACTTTCCACAACGTTTCCACATACTTATACACATATACACAGAGTTATCCACAGAACAAACTAAAAAATTACTTTATTTAACAGCTTTTTCAATACAAACACATATTCGCCACTGATTTGTCCACATTATCCACATTCTGTGGATAACTTTTCTAAAAACTGTACACAGAGTTATTCCCGATTTGTTCACATTTTTCTGTGTATAACTTTTTCATTCGTATTTTTTCTGTAATTTTTCCCTAAGTTGTTCATAAAAAATTCAAAGCTATTCGATAGACTAAAGGAGTAGGAAACAGATATACTTAATATAGAAAATTCAGATGCACTTATTGGGAGGTTATTTTATGCAACGAAAAGATGTTACACCTAATTCAGATAAAAAAAGTTTATTGCAAAAATTTGGGATTGGTTTAGCTGGCGGCTTACTTGGTGGCGCTCTTATTCTAGGAGGCGCTTATTCTGGGATTATTCCCACACCCAACGGCGGAAATAATGCGGCGACGACGACGTCCACTAACCACGGCGACACAAAAGTCAGCAATGTGAGTTACAATGTGTCTAGCGATGTCACAAAAGCCGTGAAAAAAGTTCAAAATTCTGTGGTTTCTGTCATTAATATGCAAAGTGCTAGCAACAATTCTTCGGCAGATGATCCTTTTGGGGGATTGTTCGGTGGGAATGAAGGTACTCAAGACTCTTCCGGCAACAATGGTAACGATTTAGAAGCAGCCAGTGAAGGTAGTGGGGTTATTTATAAGAAAGATGGTAAAACGGCTTATGTCGTGACAAATAACCACGTCGTAGATAAAGCGCAAGGATTGGAAGTTGTTTTATCTGATGGTACCAAAGTGAAAGGCGAATTAGTCGGAACCGATGCTTACACGGATTTAGCCGTGATTAAAATTTCTTCCGACAAAGTTGATCAAGTCGCTGAGTTTGGGAATTCTAGTAAAATCACAGTCGGTGAGCCTGCTATTGCGATTGGTTCCCCGCTAGGTTCTGATTATGCTAACTCTGTCACACAAGGAATCATCTCTTCTGTGAATAGAAATATTACCAATAAAAACGAGTCTGGTGAAACCATCAATATTAATGCCATTCAAACCGATGCTGCCATTAATCCAGGAAACTCTGGTGGTCCACTAATCAATATTGAAGGACAAGTCATTGGAATTAACTCAGTAAAAATTGTGCAATCAACTAGTCAAGTGAGCGTTGAAGGGATGGGCTTTGCCATTCCAAGTAATGACGTAGTCAACATTATCAACCAATTAGAAAAAGATGGTAAAGTGACACGGCCAGCTCTTGGGATTACGATGTCTGATTTAACAGGTATCTCTTCACAACAACAAGAACAAATTTTAAAAATTCCAGCTTCTGTAAAAACTGGCGTAGTGGTTCGTGGTGTTGAAGCAGCGACCCCTGCTGAAAAGGCTGGATTGGAAAAATACGATGTTATCACGAAAGTTGACGGCCAAGACGTAAGCTCTACTACAGATTTACAAAGCGCGCTTTACAAGAAAAAAGTTGGCGATAAAATGGAAGTGACTTATTATCGTGGTTCTAAAGAAATGAAAGCAACCATCGATTTAACCATTGATAAATCAGCTTTAACACAACAAAATAATCGCAGCAATCAATAAAAGAAAGAAATGACCTGTTGTTCAAACAACAGGTCGTTTCTTTCTTTTATTCTCCTACCGCAAATGCAGAACCAACTTCTGCATCAAAAGGCAATTCTAAGATTCCTTTTTTAGCAGGTGCATTTGGTAAACGTAATTCTTTTGCTGAACAAATCATTCCAAAACTTTCTTCCCCACGTAAAACCCCTGGCCAAATCATTAAACCATCAGGCATCATTGCGCCTGGCTTGGCCACAACTACTTTTTGTCCTGCTTTGATGTTCGGTGCGCCACAAACAATTTGTAAGATTTCGCCGTTGTCTACTTCTGTTTGTGTGATAGATAAATGATCTGAATCTGGGTGTTTTTTACATGATTTGACAAAGCCGACCACAATTTTAGGGGTGTCGTCTTTTTCAAGTATTTCTGAAAATCCCGCATCTTTAATCGCTGTATTGACTTTTTCGATTTGTTCGTCTGTTAAAGTCACTTGGCCGGTGCCATTAATGTCACCTAGAAGCGCTGAAGCATTGAAAATATTCCAAGCTACCACTGTTTCTGGCGCCTCAACTAAACTTACACGTGCCACATCGCCGACACGTTTTACTTGGTTTTCCGCCCCTTGATCGTCCGCAACGATGACAAGTAAGACATCGCCAACGTGTTCTTTGTTATATGCAAAAATCATTTCTGTTCCTCCTCTGTCGTTTTCCTGTCTTATCTTATCAAAAATTGACCCATTGTGCATACTTTTTTGTCGAAAAACTAAAAGACTTGGAAAATATGTCGCTACGACTTATTCTCCAAGTCCTCAATTTTGAGTGACAAGCCGCTGATCCTTTGAAAAAACAAAAGAAACGTTAGGTCAACTCTCTATTCAATCAATAACTCTTTTTGCTTATTTTTCTTCAGAGTGAACAATTAAGACATCGCAAGGGGCTTGACGAATAATGTAGCTACTGACGCTTCCCATGACCACACGTTCGACTGCGTTTAATCCTGATTGTCCCACCATAATTAAATCAACATTGTATTTTTCAGGTAATTCATGACTCATGACTTCTTTGGGTGAACCAAACATGGTAACTGTTTCAACATTATGAAAATCAACGCTTTCAGCATACTTTTTACAATCGGCCATTAATTCTTCCGCAGCGGCTGTTTCTTGATCAATTAATTGATCATTTAACGTCGAATACCCCATCATTGTATACACTTGATTTTCTAAAATATTTGCAACAATGACTCGGCTTCCGTTTCGACGAGCAACCTCAATTGCACGTTCATAAGCTAAATTGGCTTGATCACTACCGTCTACGCCGACAAGAATATTTTTATACATTTGTTCTTCCATTTTCGTCACCTTCCCGATGGAGGCTGATCTAAAAGGCTTCTTTGACTAAGAAACTAGAGTCAAAAATGAATTTAGGACCCTTGCGCAGAACGCCCTTTTGTCCAGCTGATTCTCTCTTAATTTAATGGTTCCTCTGGTTCATGAAAATTAGCCTAAGCTAGTTAAAAATGCACTGATTTCTTCTTTTGTTTTTCGATCTTTATTTACTAAGCGTCCTAACTCTTGACCGTTTTCAATTACGACAAAACTCGGAATACCAAAAATATTCCACTCGGCAGCCACGTCAATAAACTGATCACGGTCGACTTCGATGAATTGAAACGCTGGAAATGCTTCTTCAATTTCAGGCATGACTGGTTTAATGAAACGACAGTCTCCGCACCAATCAGCAGTAAAGAAGAAAACATTTTTACCTTTTTCAACATAAGTTGCTAGTTCTTCTAATGAATTGGGATAAATCATTTAAACATCCTCTACTTTCCGTAAACAATTGTATTAACTGTTGATTTATCCAAGCCACGTAATGCTTGTAACAACATTTCCCGCGCTGCTTCATAATCCGCAATACTAAACATTGTTTGATGCGTATGGATGTAACGACCACAAACGCCGATGACTGTACTTGGTACACCGTTATTAGTTGTGTGCGCTGCCCCAGCATCCGTTCCGCCTTTAGAAACAAAATATTGATACGGAATATTGTGTGTCGCAGCTGTATCTAATAAATATTCACGTAAGCGAGGCAATGTGATCAAACCTGGGTCGAAAATCCGTAATAACGTTCCTTCACCTAAATGACCATATGTCCCTTTTTTCGTGTGAATATCATCTGCCGCTGAACAATCCACCGCAAAGAAGATATCTGGATTAAATTTATGAACAGATGGTTTAGAACCACGTAAACCAACTTCTTCTTGTACGTTTGCTCCAGCAATTAATGTGTGGCCTAATTCTTCATTTTGTAACGTTTCCAATGCATCTAATACCAACGTACAACCATAGCGGTTATCCCATGATTTACTGATAATATTTTTGCCATTGGCTGTTTTAATCGTTTCTGTTTGTGGAACAATGGAATCCCCTGGACGAACACCAAAGCTTTCAGCTTCTTCTTTTGAAGAGAATCCTGCATCAAATAACACATCAGAGACTTCTAATTGTTTTTGACCACTCGTACCACGCAACAAGTGTGGCGGAATAGATGAAGAAATACATGGATAGTTCCCTTTACTTGTTTTTAACGTAAAACGTTGTGCTGAAACAACATAGGGATTCCAGCCACCTAAAGGAACTACTTGGAATAAACCATTATCGTTAATTTGAGTTAACATGAAGCCAACTTCGTCCATGTGGGCTGCTACCATTACGCGTGGCGCTGCTTCCACTTTTGAACGTTTAATCCCAAAAATACCACCTAAACCATCATATTGGACATCGTCCACTAATGGGGTGATATGTTCTTTCATGTACGCGCGAATGTCGTCTTCAAATCCGCTGGTTCCTTGTAATTCAGTTAATTCCTTGATTCGTTGAAATGTTTTTTCTTCCATAGATGTATGTCCTATTGCTTTTGATTTGTTGGAAATTACGCCAACCAAGCGTCACTTTTTCTCTAAAAAGTCACTTTATCCTGTCGATAAAAATAGGTACTCCTTTCATATGATTTCACTCTTATTATAACGCAAATACTAGAAAATGCACATCGCTTTCTCTTTTTAAACGTGACAATGAGAATGCCCTAAAAGAATGATTGAAAAACTTTTTTTATTTCTCAGCGGCCCCTTCTCTATGGTAAAATAAGAGTGATACTGACAAAAGTAATAGTAAGCAGAAACCGACCAAGGGAGGTCATACAAATGAACGAAGAAAATGAGTTGACATACTTTAAAGGCGGCTTAGCGCTAGGCGTTGGTCTTGGTTTAGTAGGCGGCATTGCCTCAACCTTGTTCTACCATAAGAAAAAAACAATCTCCGCTGATCTCGTCTTAGAAAATGTAAAAGCTGCTTTTTTAAAAGAAGGACCGATTGAAGGTTCGTGGATTGAGTTTGAGAAAAAGCCCTTGCGGAAATTCGCCATCCACTCCAAAACGTATACTGGAGGAATTTGCCGCATTGAAGACGACGGCATTGTTCAATACGAATTCACTGCAGATGCCTACACAGGAACTGTCATTGACATCCAACGATTAAAAGATTAAAAAGATTGTTACAAAAGCACTTATTTGCTTTTGTAACAATCTTTTTTTCTTCTCATTTGTTTTTTGTAAAAGGGATGTTTATTTTATGTCAAAAAAATCAAATCAATGATGAATAAATACTCAAAAATCGAATGTTTTCTGCATGGAAATCAGCTTAAATCTTTACTTATCAACGTTTGTCCACTTTTTTCATAAAAAAGATTAGACATTTTTTAAAAATTGATAAAAGAATAATCATTTCTAACGATTTTTTAATTTCTCCTTTTCATTTTTACATTATACTGAGAGTATTGCTAAAAATGAAAAGGAGCGTGTCAAATGAAGAAATCTGTTTTATTTACTTCATTACTTGTATTATCAAGCTTAGCTTTAGCGGCCTGCGGCGGTGGCAGTGATGATAAAGGAGCAAGCAACGGCGGCAGCGACAACCAAGTATACACAATGGTTGAATCCCAAGAAATGCCTAGTGCCGATCCGTCCCTTGCGACAGATGAAGTGAGTTTTACCACTTTAAATAATGTCTACGAAGGAATCTATCGTTTAGATAAAGACAACAAACCCGCGCCTGCTGGTGCAGCCGAAAAAGCGACTGTTTCAGAAGACGGTTTAGTTTACAAAGTTAAATTACGTGAAGAATCAAAATGGTCTGATGGCAAACCAGTTACTGCTGCAGATTACGTTTACGGTTGGCAACGAACAGTGGACCCTGCCACTGCTTCAGAATATGCCTACATGTTTGAACCAGTAAAAAATGCTGAAAAAATTTCTAAAGGGGAACTACCTAAAGAAGAATTGGGCATTAAAGCAATCAATGATCATGAATTGGAAATCACTTTAGAAACAGCAACACCATATTTTGACGATTTATTGGCTTTCCCTTCTTTCTTGCCGCAACGTCAAGATATCGTTGAACGTTTTGGTAAAGATTATACAAAGAGTAGCGATAAAGCAGTCTACAATGGTCCGTTTACGCTAACTGAGTTTGATGGTCCCGGAACAGATACTAAATGGTCTCTAACTAAAAATGAAGAATATTGGGACAAAGAGACTGTCAAGTTAGATAAAGTCGCTATCAACGTGGTGAAAGAAGCCCCAACTGCCTTAAATCTTTATGAAACTGGTGAAGTGGATGATACGTATTTATCTGGCGAACTGGCCCAACAAATGCAAAACTCGCCTGACTTGGTCCAATTAAAAGCCGCTTCTTCTTTCTATTTAGAAATGAATCAAGCAGATGAAAAATCACCATTGACCAACGCAAACTTACGTCGTGCTATGTCTTATGCCATCGATCGCGATTCATTAGCTAAAAACATTTTAGCCAATGGCTCTCTTCCTTCACAAGGCTTCGTTCCTGTGGATGTCGCGAAATCACCAAAAACGGGTGAAGACTTTGTTAAAGAAGCCGGCAGCGACAAATTAGTCAAATACGACAAGAAAAAAGCTGTGGAGTACTGGAACAAAGCGAAACAAGAACTTGGTGTTTCCAACTTAACGGTTGATTTAATGGTAGACGACTCTGAAGGCGCTAAAAAAATGGGCGAATATCTTCAAGGATCACTGTCTGATACTTTGGAAGGCTTAAAAGTAACTGTGACACCTGTCCCTATGGCTGTTCGCTTAGATCGTACCTTAAAAGGGGATTTCCAAATCGCTGTTCGTGGTTGGAGTGCCGACTATTCAGACCCAATTAACTTCTTAGATTTATTAGAAAGCTCAACTTCTAATAACCGTGGACGTTACAGCAATCCTGAATACGATAAATTCATTGCTGCGTCCAAAACTACAGATGTTAACGATCCTGAAAAACGCTGGGAAGATTTAATCAACGCTGAAAAAACAGTAATTGCTGATATGGGTGTTGTGCCAATTTACCAAAAAGCAGAATCACACTTACGTGCACCAAACGTGAAAGAAATTATTTATCATCCAACAGGTGCTAAATACGACTTCAAGTGGGCGTATAAAGAATAATCACTCGATTAAATTTAGAAAAAGATTTGGAACAATAGCGATTTTGGCTATTGTTCCAAATCTTTTTTATATAATCCCGATTAAAGAACCTAACAACCCAAAAATCACAGTAAAAATAATTAAAGCAATCGGCGTGCGTCCTTTTTTCAACATAATAAAACAAAACAGCGTAAACACTAACGGTAATAAATTGGGCATGATTGTATCAAACAATTGTGTTTGAAGGTCTAACTTAGTATCTTTCAAGCGAAAAACAAAAGTTGTCGTTAATTGTACACTCTTCGGAATCAACGCACCCACCACGGAAATTCCTACAATTGTTGCTGAACGAGATAATTTTTTGGTACTTTCGCTTAAAACTGAAATTGCTTTGACACCCATTTTATAACCTAGATTAATTAACCCAATTTTGGCAGCCATATACGGAATATTAAATAACAACAAGAAAACAATTGGTCCTAAGATATTGCCTTCTAATGATAGTTGTGAACCAATCGCTGCTGCAATCGGCAAAACGGTTAAATAAAATAGCGCATCCCCAATTCCGCCTAACGGGCCCATCAACGCTGTTTTAATCGCTTGAATGGATTTTGGTGATTCTTTTGACTCTTCCATTGCAATAATCACACCATGCATGAACGTCACCAATTGTGGATTCGTGTTCATAAATTGTAAATGATTTTCCAAAGAAAGAGCTAAATCTTCTTTATCACGATGGATCTTTTTCAATCCTGGAATTAATGAGTAGGTCCAGCCGCCTGCTTGCATTCTTTCATAATTAAATGAAGATTGTAGCAGATACGAACGGAACATTATTTTTTTTAACTCTTTTTTTGTTATTACTTTTTCGGATATCGTATCATTATATGTTTCTTCAGATGCCATCTTCTTCAAACCCTCCATTATTATTTGATGCAGTGACTGTATTATTTCTTTGTGCGTAAAATTCATATAAAGCAATTGCGACAGCTAAACCTGCAACCGCTAATGTATCTAATCCTAAATAGGCAGCCATAACAAAACCAAAAATAAAGAACGGTACGTAGGATGTTTCCCACATCGTTTTTAATAACATGGCGAAACCTACTGCTGGCATCATACCACCTGCAACGCTCAAGCCATGAATACTCCATTCAGGTAGAATAGAAATGAAACTAGATGCTTTATCAGCACCAAAGAAAATACATAAAAACACTACAAAAAAATAACAAATGAATAAAACGATTGGGACAAAACTAGACAATCTTTCGATCCCTCTTGTATCTGCTTTTTTTGCATAAGCATCAAATTTATGCATAATTGGTGACATCGCTGTATATAACAAGGTAATTAACGCTTGCGCTGCAACTGCGAAAGGAACAGCCAACCCTACGGTTACTTGCGGGTCAGATTTTGTGATAATTGCTAACGCTGTTCCAATAACTCCCCCAATTACTACGTTGGGTGGTTGCGCACCGCCGATTGCTACTGCACCAATCCAAACTAACTCTAGCGTTGCTCCAGTGATTAACCCTGTGTTGACATCTCCCAATATTAAACCCACAATCAATCCTGTAACAATCGGACGATGAATATGTGTCTGTAAGACAAGCTTATCAACCCCTGCTATCCCAGCCCAAATTCCTACCAAAATTGCCTGTACTAACATTTTTTTCCTCCTATTAGACTTCGTCTACTTTTTATAAACTGTTTCACCATTTACTAAGGTTTCTAGCACTTCGTATTTCTCATCAATAATTGTAAAATTACCTAAAAGCCCTAGTTTGATTTCTCCCATAGATTCGTTCACATTCAACAAACGAGCTGGATTTTTCGTGACTGAATTAATAGCAATCACTTCTGGAAGTAATGCTTTTTCAACAAGGTTGCGAACCATATTATTTAAATGGTTCGTACTTCCAGCTAACTTGCCATTGGCTAAACGAACCACATTTTGTTCATCAATAACCATTTCGATCCCTTTTTCTGGTTTTGGATAAACGCCTGGTTGACATCCTTTGGCCCAGATAGAATCTGTCACAGCAATTAAATAGTCCTTGCCTTTTAGTTTGGCTAACACACGTACTAATGAATAATCAACATGTACCCCATCAGCAATAATTTCAGCAAACGTTTCTTCACTATCCAAAGCAGCAACTACTGCGGTTGGTTTCCGGTGACTGATATCTTCCATTCCATTAAACGTATGGGTAAAACTTTTTGCACCTGCTTCGACAGCTGCCATTGCTTGTTCATAGGTTGCAGCCGTATGGCCAATTGAAATGACTACATCATGTTCATGACAATATGTAGTCAAGGCATTCTCTACATCATTTTCTGGTGCCAACGTCATTAATTTTATGTGCCCTTTTGCTAACTCTTGCCATTTTTTAAATGTTTCAACGGATGGTTTTACTAATAACTCTGGATTATGAGAGCCACGAAATTCTTCAGAAATCATTGGTCCTTCCGCATGAATCCCTAAGATTTGTGCTCCGTTGGTTCCTTGGTCTTCCTCAATAAATGAACCAATCACTTCAAATGAATGTTCCAAGTCTTTTGGAAATGTGGTTGACGTTGTTGGTAAAAAAGCTGTAATCCCTTCTTCTGGAAGGTAAGCTTGCCACTCTTTGATAAATTCATGATTGGCATGATTGGCATCCCCACCATGCCAACCATGATCATGAATATCAATAAATCCTGGAAGAATGCGCTTTTCTCCGTATTCTTTATCGACAGCTTTTTCATTGTACGGTAGAATTGCAACAATTCGTTGTTCTGACACTTCAACTTGAGCTGGTTGAAATTGTTCGTTAATCCATACGTTTTTACTTTGAATAATCATTCTTCCCACTTCTTCTCTTCAAAATTATTGTCCAACATTACTTTTTTATGAAAATAATGCATCTAAACTTTCTTCTGGCGTTGACGGTACACGTTGAATCGAAAGTTTAACACCTAATTCTTGTAGCTTTTTAAAGGCGTCTACATCTGTTTTATTAACCGCAACAGCGGTAGCTACTTGTTTTTTGCCTTCTTCCATATGCATATTACCAATGTTTAATTTTTCGATTGGCACACCACCTTCTACCAAGCGCAATGCATCAACAGGATTATCAACTAACAGAAAAATCTTTTGTCTTTCTGAGGCTTTATGAATGACCTCAATCGTTTTCTTAATGGAGAAAAAACGGGTTTGTACTTCTGCAGGGGCCGCCATGTTTAACAATTGTTGGCGCATTGTATCCTCAGAAATTGCATCATTTGCGACTAAAATTAAGTTGGCGCCTAAAGAACCGTTCCATTGTGTTGCGACTTGACCATGAATCAAGCGATTATCAATTCTTGTTAATAAAATATTCGGCATAGTGCTTCCTCCTCTTTTCTAATTGGTTAGATTCCGTCTGCTTCTTCTTGAGTATTTGCTTGTGGTTGTTCTAGTTTTTTATGAACGATCCCGTCTCTGGCTGAATCTGTGACCATTGAAACAAAATCTTCTACGTTCGTGCTGATTGTGCGTAATGCAAGCCCTTCAAGAACCATCGGTAAATTTGTTCCTGCTAGCACTTCGACATTTGGATAATTACTTGCGACAGTCATTGAAATTCTAAACGGTGTACCCCCTAAAAGATCAGTTAAAATGACCACTGCTGGACACGTCTCCAGCATAGAGTCAACGGCTTTACGAATGTTTGACTCTAATACATCAAGCCCTGTATCATTGAAAAAAGGGACTGCCTGAACATTTGCTTGCTCTCCTGCAATCATACTAACTGATTGATGCATTCCAGTTGAAAATACCCCATGTCCCGTTAAAATAAGACCTATCATTTATTCTTTCTCCCCTAACTATTTACTGAGCTTACTATTTAATTGGATAAGCAGAACTTATTCCTCAAAGAGTGTAACAATTCTTGTGACAATTGAGTATGCTTTCCCATGATTTTGGACAATGATTTCTATTTAAGAACATGTCCCTATATAGATACAAGGCGTCCCAACTTAAAGATGCTTTTGAAAAAATACTCGATTACAACCGTGAGTCCAAACGAGCCAACAAATGTACCCATATACAACACAAGAATAACCAAGCTGACTGGTTGATTGGTTAAAAACGGATGGACCAGTTTCAAGACCAATTGAAAAACAATAACATTCGCTAAATAACTGCGATACGCATAAGTGGCTATCCATTTAACCATTGGTAAAAGACGAATCTTTTTGGCTATTCCTTGCGTTCCCAAATAAAAAACCAACCCGATAATTAGTAAACTATAGGCACTTTGAAGAGGATCCAAATAAGGTAGATCGTTCGGTGTCATCTGTGTTCCATCAAATAAATTCCCTTGGACTGCCTGCCAAAAAATAAAAAGAAACAACAGAAATAGCACCACTCTCGTCTTTTTCAAGAAAGTAAAAATTTCCCCCTGATACTTCGCTGCGATGACCCCGAAAATACCATAAATGAGATAACTAAGCCCTGAACGATCTATTAAGTACCAAAGAGAAGTTTCTGCATATGGAAAAATCATTTTCTGGTACCAGAAGCACCAAAGGATATGCGCACCGATTGTAAAAAAGACAATTGGTAAAATCACTTTTTTGTTTTTTGTAATTCTTGTTGCCAACCAAATAAAATACGGCATAAATAATTGGAATTGCAACATCATTACGGCATACCATAGATGTGCCGCGCCATCACCACTGAGAACTTTTCCTAGAAATCCTAGGGGCGTTTCATAGGGCATTCGTTGTTGTAAACTAGGAAAAGCGTATAGATAGAGACTGGACCAGACCACATAAGGAAGCACCAATTCATAAAATTTTTCCTTTAAAAATTCAAGATACGATTCAGCTTGGCTCTTTAACACCGTGTTGTAAATAATTGCAAAAATAAACATGGGTGCCGAATATTTAGTCATTCGGTAAAAACTACCGATTGAATTCATTGCTTCCGTTTGCGGAGAATGTATCAACACGTATGATAAAACCGTTTGTAAAATAACTGATGCTACAGCGAAAACTTTAAAAAAATCGCTGATATTCAGATTTATTGGTTGTTCTTTACTCATGTACGTCCTCTTTCTTTCAATAATTTAGCGTGTAAGTAAGCGCTCAGATTAAGAACTTACTCACACGCTATTCACGCTTCTTTGATTTACATTGCTAGCGATTCATAATTGGCTAACAAGATGCCGCGTTCTTCAATCGCTTCTTTGACTTCTTGAGACGTTAATATTTCCACTTCACGAATTCGAGGCATACAATACCCTGATTGCTTTTGTAAAATAGTATCGATAAACGCAGGATGACAATTGATTTCAAAGACCTCTCCTTCACTACAAACAACCATATCAAGCAATTGCAAGATGGTTTCAGTTGAAATCGCCTTGTCATAAAATTGGTACAACATTTCATCTGGCGTGCGAACATCCTGATATAACTCTAAATAGTCTTTTGTTTCAATACTTCTTGAAGCGTTACGTAAAGGTAATTGATATTTGCGAGCAAGTGCCAAAGCTACGCCTAATAACTTTTTATTTTTTCCGTGAACGTTATGATGAGAATCAATATGATCAGGGCGTCTGCCACTTTTCATAAATGAAATAATTTGAGCATCCCATTCGTTATAAACCTCTTCTAAATTGACTTTTTCTTCAAAAATCGATTGATGCCAAAAATAACCAGCTTCATCTACTAAGGAAGGAACCATTTCTCGAGGTAAAATAGGTTTTGCTTGGTTCAATGTCAATGTTAAATGGACACCGATAGCTAAAGTCGGTGCACTGATTCGAGCACTCTCCATGGCCTCTAAAAAATAAGGAGAAGTTGGTAATGCGGTTGTTGAAGTAACCACACCACGTTTGTGTGCTTCAATGATTCCTTGCGTTACCGCTGGCGTGTAACCAAAATCATCAGCGTTGATAATTAATTTTTTATTGCTCATTTTTCCCCACTCTCTCTTCTGTTTCATGAATTTTTAGTTGTTTCTCTAATTGATTGTAGCTAAGTGGCGCCTTTTTTTATAGCTAGTTTTCTGATTGAGTGCTATAATCTACAAATAAGACCATGTCCCTAAAAAAGGACATTACGTTCACAAACGACAGGAGGGATCAGCATGCTGTTTTTAACCTACGATCCACAATTAAATCCAACAGAATTAGAGATTTACAAGTATATTAGCCACAATATTGAAAAAGTTCCTTATATGACAATTCGAGAATTAGCAGATGAAATTCATTTCAGTAAAACGGCAATCTGGCGTTTTTGTCAAAAATTCGAGTGTGAAGGCTATACAGATTTTAAATTTAAATTGAAGAATTATCTAAGCGAACGAAAAAAAACAGCCCAACCAAAATCTTTAGATGAAACAATGCTGATTCATTTTTTGCAACGCTCATCAGAAGAATTATTAGAAGGACGGATTGTTCAAGCTGCGGAATTACTGGCAAAAAAAGAATTTGTTCTTTTTATTGGCGAAGGAACGTCCAAAGTCCTAGCTGAATTTGGTGAAATTTATTTTTCCAGTATCTATAATTTATCTGCTTCTGTATCCCACCTTTTTTCCCATCCCGTTAGCAAATTATCCGAAGAAACGGCTAAAAAAGTGGGCGTTATCGCCTTATCAGTTTCGGGTGAAACACAAAAAGTTCGGCAAAATATTGATTATTTTATCGAAATGGGGATTGATGTAATTGCTATTACAAATAGTGAAAAAAGCACGATTGCTCAACTTTCAACAGTCACGATCCCCTACTATATAACAACCGAGAAAAGTTCCATTGCAGACGTAACGTCCCAACTACCTGCACTATTCTTAATAGAAAAGTTGGCGAAAACTGTTTCAACGATGTTAAATGAGTGTCCATAATCACTGCAAAAAAAGGAAGGAACTAGCCATTCGTTTTGCTAGTTCCTTCCTTTTTAATTCTTCTATACTTATTTATACTGACACGTTTCTAAATGATCATTCACCAAACCCGCCGCCTGTAAAAAGGAATAGACTGTCGTGGCACCTAAAAATTTAAATCCTCGTTTTTTTAACGCTCGACTAATCTGTTGCGATAATTCCGTGGAGGCTGGAACCTCTTCTGGGTGCTGCCAGTGATTAACGATTGGTTGCTGATCGACAAAGTTCCAGAGGTAGCGATCAAAGGACCCAAATTCTGCCTGAACTTCTTGAAAAACTTGCGCATTCGTGATGGTCGCTTGAATTTTTAAACGATGACGAATCACACCAGGATTTGCTAGTAAAGCTAAAATTTTTTCCTCATCATATCGCGCAATTTTCCGATAATCAAACGCATCATAAGCTGCTCTGAGCGTTTCTCGTTTATTCAAAATAATCGCCCAGCTTAAGCCCGCTTGCATACTTTCCAAGGTCAATAACTCAAATAACTGTTGCTCTTCATGAACTGGACGTCCCCATTCATCATCATGATAGGCTTGCATCTCTTCAGTTGTATTCGTTGCCCAAGTACATCGCTCCATTGTCCTGCCTCCTTTTATTTGCTAAAAAAGATGCGAACAAAGGGTACTGCCTGTTGTTCCACACCTTTTCTTATTCCTAATAAAATGCCCAGAAGTTTAACGCTTCATTCATCACTTCTTCGGCTGTAAATGTCCGTTTTGAATGGCCCTTTTCTTCTGAATCGTTTGGATCATTAATCCAGAAATCGCCTTTTTCATCCACACCACTCATCACCATAATGTGACCAGTTGTAGTGAAATAGCCCGGTTTTACAGAAATAATGACTGGATGACCTTCCTTCAAGAAAGCTGCCACTGTTTCAATATCCCCAATTTCTTGACAGTTATAGCCTTTCATTTCAGCATATGCACTAAAAATAGACCACGCCGTCCCTTGTCCTTCCATAAAGAAGTCATTTTTTGCCCAAGCTAACACATCCAGAGGGGTAACTTCTTGGTGATCCATGTATGAACCAACCATTGCAAGCGACACAATCGCACAGCCATTAATTTCGATTGTATTCGGCTTATCTACATTGCCAAATCCGTACGCGGTGTCTTTCCATTTAGCATCTGTCTGCAATTCTAACGGCAAATCCAGATGTCCATCATATTGCTTCTTTTCAATTTCTTGATTGACCTGTTGTCCATAGCTTAAAGGTTTGACTTTTTTCTCAATTTTAACTGGTGCTGGTTCTTTTGTTTTACTTGATTCAGCACTAGCTTTAACATATGAATCATCAAACCAACTTGAAAACCCACCTGATTTCATCGGCGAAAACTGCGCTAACAATCCGCCAAAGCCAAACGATACCAACAACACCGTGAGAACTTTTTTTTGGTAACCTGATGGTTTTTTTGACATACTATTCATCCTTTTCTATCTATTGACTACATCCGATAATCTTATGTATTTCTTATATGCTCACACATTATACTACTTTCTTTTTCGAAAAACAGAAACGTTGGTAAATTCTCATAATTATTGAAGGCGAACATATTTTCTTGAATTTTATCACAAAATTAGGTAAAATACAGGTAATTAGTCATTTGAGTTTTATTCTATTTTATTCGTAAAGGAGGCAGAAGAATGGATCAACATAAAGCTACCATCAAGAGCATTTCTAAACTGATTACGCTCTCTTCCCAACATTTCTTTTCGGCATTTTTAGAAGATTCTCAAGATCAAAAGAATAAAGAAAAGGAACGCAGTGCGCTTTTACAAGAGCTCCAAGTCGCTGCCGCCCAAAAATCCTTAGTGGTCTTACAATTGAAAGAAGTCCCTACAGCGCATAAATTCGAAACGGTGATCGGCTGGATTGTCTCAAAAAATATTTCGGACAATATCGTCGTTCGTTTACAAACGGATGAACAACAGTTGCGCATGATTCCTGTTGCTTCTGTCATGAAAGTCAGCACGTTAGCCAATCGTCACCAACGTCAAATTCACTAGAATATTGAAGTCTTTATAAAATAAATGGAAACCACCAACCCTGGCGATTGCAGGTTGGTGGTTTCTTTTATTTATGACTTTAGTCAAAATCCCATGAAACTTCTGACTTAGGACTCAACTTATTTCTTAGGAACAAATAATTGCGGTGCTACTTTTGCCAATAAGCCTAGAACTAGACTTACATACAAACAATTGACGACAGTACTTGTACCGTTTAGAACAAAGGAATAGAGATATGGGCTCATCCCTTCTGGTGCATACATGCCCCAAACCAATACACCCGCCCAAAAATGCCAAAACCAGCGGGCGAAGACTGCGACAACACTTCCTAAAATAATCGTACGAATGGCTGATTTTAAACGATTCGCTTGAAAATACAGTTGAATTTTTCTAGCGAATACGCCACCCATTCCTCCAAACGCAAAAGCAAAGGGATATTCAAAAATAATCTGTGGAACGGACAAGAAATTTTTCATGGCTGTACCGAGAATAATATTTAACATGCCCCAAACAAAGCCTGCTGCAACTCCAGGAAGCAACCCACGACGAAACGAATAAAGAACTAATGGGACCATTCCCAACGATAGGTCCAAGCCACTATTGGCAAATTCAATCGGTAAAAAAGAGAGGGCCATTGCCATTGCTGCGACGACTGTTCCTTCTACCCAAATACGTAAATCCATTTTTCTAGCCAAACAAATTTCCTCCTATGTTCTGACGCTCTCAACCACTAATACATCGTTATTTTACCATAGAGACTTTAGAAAAACACGTTTGTCGAACAAGCAAAAAATAGCTGGACCAACGTTTAAGGGAATCAGCTCCTACTCAAACGCATGCCAGCTACTGTTTATCCATTAATCGTCCCGCTCAGTTGTCAAAATTTTACCAGAATGAGCATCGATTTTTACCTCTATTTTTTGTTGGCCCTCTTTCACTTTCACTTCCCAATAGGTGATTCCTAATTCTTTCTCTAACTTCCAATCTGTTGCCTGGCCGACTTTCGCTTCTTTTTCAGCCAAGGTTGTGGCTTGTTCTCTGGAAATGATATTTGTTAAATCAAGTGCCTCTTCTTGCATTTTAACGCCATTTTGTTCATCAGCATCCAAGGTTTCGACTTTTTCTTTTGTGAATTCGCCTGTTTCTGCGTTCACTTCAACTTGATATTCTTTTTGCTGATCCACGCCTTCTATTTCATAAAAATAACGTCCAAAATCTGTATCTAACTGCAGACTTGTTATTTTAGCTTCTGGATATTTTTTCTCAAATGCTGTCGTTACTTTTTCTAAAGAGACAGCTACCGCACTTGTCTTCTCTGATGTCGTCGTTGCTTCTTGTTGTACGGATGAACTTATTTCACTAGTTGATATTGCTGTTTCTTTTTGTTCATTTGTTGATGAAACAGCAGTAGGCGTTTTGGGTGTACAGCCAGCTACCAAAAAGAGTGCCAAGCCAGTCAGAGCGCCATAGAGTATTTTTTTCATTAAACAACCTTCTTTCCTTTTTATCATTTTATTATACTTGATTTCTCATCCAAATCATAGCTACAAAAAGAGCCCTACTTTAGTTGATAAAGTTAGAGCTCTCTCAGCCTTCATGGGCTAACATAAAAATTTCACCGAAATCATTCTCTTGTTCAATGTGCCAAATGCGTTTTTCACTATTATAGACAAGCGTTGCCAAAATTTCTTCTTTTTGGTATGACGTATTTTTCATCTTGCTAAGTGAATCTTCCACCAAGTAAATAGGAATCCGATATTCTTCTTTATCCACTTCTGTTTGTTGGAAGCAAAAAATAACACCTTCTTGCAAGATACCTTTCATATTTTTAAGTAATTCAGGACTTAATTTTTCGACAGGCGTATTTCTTTTAAAGAAGGCCTTTTTCTGATTCACTTTCTCTAAAACAACACGTGTAATTTTATCAGCAAAGATTCTATAAAATTCATCAATATAACGATAATAGACACGTGTCATCTGATCTGCAAATTCAAAAAAGACAAAATCATTTTGTAGCTTATAAAAGAAAGGCGAATGCAAACTATTCTTCATGTGTCCAAAATAAAGAAGTTCCGAAATTTCTAATGGCGTTAGCTCTTTTAGCATCGTCACATCGGAAAAGTCAATCCATTTAATTTCTTCAGTCATCCAACGACGTTGTAGCGATTGAAAATAGCGATTGACGCTTTCTTCTCCACGAATAATTTTCAAACCTGAATGCATATCGTATTCGCCAGCTTCGGCAGAAGGATCTAATAATAGTAAGTTCTGTGGATGATGCACAATTGAACGAACAAAATCGGAATGGGTAATTCCTTTAGATAAAACCGCATTGCTGGTTACATCTATATGTACATAAATTAAATCAAGCAAATTCCCATCTCCCCTCTACTAGCCTCCTTACCATTTTACAATATTTTCAAAAGAAAAGCTTGTTTCTTTTACTTTAAAATTCCATTACAAAATGAGGATTTTTTTGAAAAATCAATCGATTCAGTTGTTTTTTATTAAATCAAGGTCCGGTCTGCTTACCTATTCCCCGAAGAAAATAAATAGGTTTTTCAAATAAATTGTGGTAAACTTGATACATTAAAAGGAGGGAGAATATGCGCCCAAAAGAGAAAAAAAGAGGAAAAAATTGGTTAATCAACAGCTTATTAGTTTTACTATTTATCATTGGCTTGGCCTTAATTTTTAACAATCAGATACGCAGTTGGGTGGTTCAACAAAATAGCCGCTCGTACGCCGTTAGCAAGCTGAAACCAGCTGATGTGAAGAAAAATATGGCTCGTGAAACAACGTTTGACTTTGATTCAGTTGAGTCCTTGAGCACAGAAGCGGTGATGAAAGCCCAATTTGAAAACAAAAACTTACCTGTGATTGGTGCCATTGCGATACCAAGTGTCGAAATTAATTTGCCCATTTTTAAAGGATTGTCAAATGTCGCTTTATTAACTGGTGCGGGGACCATGAAAGAAGATCAAGTCATGGGGAAAAACAATTATGCCTTGGCTAGTCATCGAACGGAAGATGGCGTTTCCTTATTTTCACCTTTAGAAAGAACCAAAAAAGACGAACTCATTTATATCACTGATTTATCTACTGTTTATACATACAAAATAACTTCTGTAGAAAAAATCGAACCAACCCGTGTTGAGTTAATTGATGACGTTCCTGGTCAAAATATGATTACCTTAATTACCTGTGGCGATTTACAAGCAACGACGCGAATTGCTGTTCAAGGAACATTATCAGCAACGACGCCTATTAAAGACGCCAACGACGATATGTTGAAGGCTTTCCAATTGGAGCAAAAAACCTTAGCCGATTGGGTGGCTTAATAAAAAAATCCTTGAAAAGTTTTGACACTTTTCAAGGATTTTTTGCTTTATTTCATCGCTTGACGTTCTTGCTGTTTCAAACGAGCAAAACCATAACGGATACCTGCAAATAATAAAACTAACGGAGATAAGAAAACAGAGATCATTAACCATTCACTTGTATACATACTACTAAAAGATAAATGATACGTGACAGCATACACTAGCGGCAGACTCATTATCAACAATAAATAATACAAACTCAATTCAAAAACATAGGATAAATAACTACTGTTCATCTTACTTCCCTCCTGTCTCTTTTTCCCTGAACAATTTGTTAACACTATTGTACCAAGGGGAAACAGAAAGTACTATCGGACTATAGTCCTAATCTTTCAGCTGTGCTTTTATTTTTTTCAACCATTCTGAGGTACCTGCTTCCACTAAGCGGTAAGTTTCCTCAAAATCACCAGTATAATAAGGATCAGGTACGTCCATGGTTTCTTTACCAGCCACAACTTCCATAAATAAATGAATCCGCCGTTGCTCTTCTTGAGGAGCTAATGCTTTTAAATCTGCCACATTATTCGCATCCATCCCAATGATATAGTCATATTTTTTAAAATCACTTGGCTGAATTTGTGTCGCCCGCATTCCTTGATAGGAAATTCCTTGTTGCTCCAAAATTTTTCTGGTTCCCTTATGTGGCTGACTGCCAACTTCCCAGTGACTAGTAGCTGCTGAAAATACTTGAATAGTCGATTCTAAACCAGCTTGTTGGACTTTCTGACGAAAAATCGCTTCTGCCATTGGCGAACGACAAATATTGCCTAAACAAACAAATAACACAGTTACCACAACGTTTCACTCCTTCATAAAACTTTTTATCCTTCACACATTACTCATTGGCTTCTTGTTCATACAAATGATAAGCCATAAATTCTGTATCTTTCGCTAAACGGAATAATTGCGTCGCCATTTCCAAAGGAGTCTGAGGATATTCCTCAAGAATCCATTTCGTTAAGACGCCGCTACATCCATAGGAAAAGAAATTCGCATAAAATTGTTTGTCTTTATCTGTTAAATGGTTCTCAACATCGACTTGTTCAAATAATGAAATAAATAAGCGATTGGTCGAAGCGGAAAAAACATTAAGAAGAACTTCTGAATCTGAGGTCACCGTTGTATAGTAAAAATGACTCTTCTCTTTAATCGCTTTTAATAACTTCAGGGCTTGTTCCTCCCAGTTTTCCAAACAAATATCTGTTTCTAAGTAAATCAATGCATCGTGACGATAAATCCAACGTAATAAATCATATTTATCTGTAAAGTGATAATAAAATGTTTGACGATTCAAGCCCACTTTTTTGGTAATATCTTGGACACTTATTTTACGAAAATCCTTTTGTTCACATAATTCTATTAAAGCTGAAGCGATTGCTTGTTTTGTATCGTGCGTTCCGCTCATGCTGATTCCTCCGCTCCTAATATGTATATACCTCTATAATTGCAAAAAAACGGCCAGATTACAATATTTTCAGATACATTTTATGCATATATTTAAAATTAAATGAATAAAAAAAGCGGCAACTAACGATTTTTGTTAGTTACCACTCCTTGTTATCAATTATTAATAGATGACTATTTAGCCTGGAAAACGCCATACAACAGCGCGGAATCCTGCTGGTGGTGCTGGTGACCAGTTAGAGTTAGAAGAAACATAACCAGAACCTCCTGGGTTGTTCGCTTCAACGATTTGGACACTTCCACCACTTACACCTGTAACTAAGACAGTATGCACGCCACCAATCCAGCTATCTGGACTATAGGCACTTTCATATTGAACAACATCGCCTGGTTGTACGTTACTCCAGCTAACTTGTGTTGCGCCAGAAGCAACATAGCCACTGTTTGGACCACCATAACCGAAGTTAATACCGCCTGCCGCTAACCAGCGACGAACGGATACTAAACATTCGCCTGGCTGATTCCAACCTGTTGCATAAGAATTACCAACATCTGCTAAAGCTGCATTAATTGCGGCTTGTTTTCCTGAAGTCACGCCAACATTCCCTGGTTTTGCTTCATTACCTTTTTCAGGAGTCGTTGGGTTAGTTACAGGAACTTCTTTTTCTTTTTCAGGTGCTGCTGCAGGTGTTGTTACAACACTTTCTGTTTCAGTACTTGAAGTTGTTGTTTCTTGCGTTGTGGTACTTTCAGTAGTTGTTGATGATTCTACTACTAGTGTTGCGGCTTTTTCTTCAGCGGCTGATGCTGCTGCCTCATTGGCTGCTTTTGTTGCTTTCGCTTGCTCTGCTGCCGCTTTTTGTGCTGCGGCTTGTGCTTGCGCTGCCGCTTGTTCTTCTGCTTTTTTAGCAGCTGCACGTTGGCGTGCTTGTTCTTCTGCTAAACGTTTTTCCGCTTCTTTTTTCTGTTTAATGAAGCTGTCTTTTTTCCCTTGTTCTTCAGAACGTTGTGCTTCTAAATCATTTTTAGCCACTTCTTGTTGAATCTTCAATGTTTTTAATGATTCTGTTTTGTCATTTAATTCTTTTGTTGCTGCTTCTAATTCAGCAATTTGTTTTTCAACATTCTTTGTTTTCTTTTCAACAGTCGCTTTGTCTTCTTTTTGTTGTTCTAGTAATTCATTGTTGGCGCTCATCATTGTTGAGACCGCTTGAACGCGACCAATTGCATCTGCTACTGAATCTGCATCTAAGACAGCATCAATAATTGAATCACTTTGACCATTCACTTGGACATCGCGTGCTTGTTTTGTCATTTGTACTTCACGTTTTTGAATACGGACATTCAAATCAGAAATTTCACTATATAATTTAGATACTTCTGATGATAGCTTGTTCTTTTTAGCTGTTAATGTATCGATTTGTTTGGCCGTTTCAACCATATCATTTTCAATAGCGGCAACTTTTGCTTCTGCATCTGACATTTGGCTAGTTAACGCATTAATTTTTTGATCTTGTTGTTGAATCTTTGTATCGTATTCATCTGCAAATGCTGCGGATGGTAACGCTACGCTTGTTAAGGTAATGGAACATACCATTAGAGCCGATAATACACTTTTCTTCAATCTGTTGTCCTCCGAAAATCCTTTTTTGTTAAGCTTTTTTATTATTTATTAAAATTTGAATAAATTTCTCTTTTTCAACGATAGAGCAATTGTAGCATAGCTGTATGTCACTGAGATAATATGGATGTTACAGTAATATTTCAATTTTCTTCTTGTAAATGACAAAAAAAAGCTTCACTTTTTTCACAACTTTCTTCATGGCTCCAGGGTAATCTTCTCATTGTTTTGTTATTTAAAGAAAATAAAAAAAGCGAAAAATGCTAACAAATGAGCATTTTTCGCAAACGAACAAAATTTTCAATTTTTATTTTACGGAAAACAGTTTTTTCAGTGGATAAGATAAAATAACATACCACACCATGTTCAATAGCAATGTAGGGCCCAACACACGTGTAATAAATAAAATTGGGCTGACATCCGCTAAATGAAAGGCCACTTGAATCAGTACCGCAATCAGTTCATACAACGTGGTAAAAATAACGATCCCAAAAAAACCAGTTAGTAAATTTGTTTGAATTACTTCTTTAAATGTATACATCAACATAACCGAAAGCGTCAGTGCGACTGTATAAATCCCGATAATGCCAATGTAGTAGCTATCGCAAATAAAGCCTAAAATTAACGAAGTAATTAATAAATAACGTTTAGAAAAATTAGGAACGGCAAACATAAACGCAAGTAATAGCAGATGAGAACTGGCGAAGTAAACATTACTTGTCCACGTTTCAAAAGACTTTGTTAAATGAGCGTCAATTAACATTAAGAAAAACAAGAGGATAGGTGTGACGTATTTTAAATACTCTTTCCGAATCATTCGCTTTCCCCTGCCGATCTTTTCACGACCGTCACAACGGAGATACCATAGACATCCGCATAAGGTTTCACATAGACTTCACGATCTAAACCAAAACTATCTGGTTTCACTTTAATAACTGTTCCTACCGCTAAATCGGCTGGTGAATTACCCCCTAAGCCAGAAGTCTGAACGACATCGCCTTCTTTCAGCGTGGCATCGCCAGTTAATTGTGACACAATTAATGCATTTGTCTTATTGTCGTAATTTTTAAGTAAACCAAACGATTCGCCATTTGCGGAAGTTACTCGCACAGGGAAATGGTTCGAGTTGACATTTTTAGACGTTAGTAGTTCCACTTTTGCAGTCGTTGCATTGACTTCAATGACACGCCCCACTAACCCTTTTTGCGCCATGACCGCCATGCCCGCTTCAATGCCGTCATTGGTTCCTTTATCGATAATTAATAAGTCTTGCCAAGTATCCGGCGAACGCGTAATGACATTCGCAGTTACTTTTTCATAGTTGGCCAACGTTTCGTTCAGATTCAATTCTTGTTTTAAACTATCAATTTCACGTTTATAGTTATTGTTTTGGACAGCTAATTCATTATAGCTATCAATTTTTTCTTTTAGACGTTCGTTTTCTTTAAACGTGTTAATTAAATTGCCCATTGAAGACAAGCCGTTTTCCACCACACGAGCTGGAAAAGAAATTACACGATCCACCATACTAACGCTATTATTGACGCCACCTTGAACGACATTGGTTTTGCCTTTTTCAGAACGTTGCGCAGCAGTTAAACTAATAATGGTTACTAAAATAATGACTAAAATTAAGGTAATGATTATATTTTTATTTGGATTAAATTTTTTCACAAAGACACCCCAGATATTCTTCAGACTGATAGTATTAATTTTACCACTAATTGACTATAAACAAAAGAGTTGGCGATCGTCTTTAGCTTTTTTTATCATTTCTTTTTTAGGGCTTGTTTTCAACGAAAAAACCAACGAAAAGAAAGGAAGCTTCCTTGGTTTTCGTTGGTTTAAAAAGAAATTATTTTTCTTTGTTTTCTTCGTTTAATAATGCTTTTCTTGACACGTTGACACGGCCTTGTTTGTCAATTTCAGTTACTTTGACAAGGACTTCGTCGCCTAATTTCACGACATCTTCAACGTTGTTCACACGTTCGTTTGCTAATTGAGAAATATGGATCAAGCCATCTTTGCCTTTAATTAGGTTAACAAACGCACCAAATTTTTCAATGCGGACAACTTTTGCTAAGTAAACTTGACCGACTTCAACTTCTTTGGTTAATTCTTCAATAATCTTGATGGCTTTTTTAATCATTTCAGCATCTGATGAAGCAATACTTACGTTACCGTCTTGATCGATATCAATCTTAACGCCGGTTTCATCAATAATGCTGTTGATTGTTTCGCCACCTTTACCAATGACATCTTTAATTTTCGCTGGTTTAATTTGAATCATTTCAATTTTCGGTGCATATTGACTTAATTCTTCACGAGGAGCAGCAATCGTTGTTGTTAATTCTTCTAGAATTTCCATCCGTGCTTTCTTCGCTTGGTCTAATGCTTCCGTTAAAATTTGTTCTGTAATTCCTTGGATTTTGATGTCCATTTGTAAAGCAGTGATTCCGTCTTTCGTTCCCGCTACTTTAAAGTCCATATCGCCAAGGTGGTCTTCTAAACCTTGAATATCTGTTAAGATTGTGTAGTTTTCGCCATCACTAACAAGACCCATTGCAATACCTGCAACTGGCGCTTTAATTGGCACACCCGCATCCATTAATGCTAATGTTCCCGCACAAATACTTGCTTGTGAAGAAGAACCATTTGATTCTAACACTTCTGCTACTAAGCGGATTGTGTAAGGGAAGTCTTCTTCTGATGGAATAATTTGTGCTAAGGCACGTTCACCTAACGCACCGTGACCGATTTCACGACGACCTGGTGAGCCCGCGCGTCCTGTTGAACCAACAGAGAATTGTGGGAAGTTATAATGATGGATGAAACGTTTGCTATCTTGGACACCCAACCCATCGATAATTTGATGTTCCCCTAAAGGCGCTAATGTACAAACGGATAAAGCTTGTGTTTGACCCCGAGTAAATAAGCCAGAACCATGCACACGTGGTAAAATACTTACTTCTGATGATAAATGACGAATTTCGTCTAATTTACGGCCATCCGGGCGAATCTTATCGATCGTGATTAACTCACGTACAACATCTTTTTCAAGATCTTCCGCAATTTGTTTCACTTCTTTTAGTAATTGTGCTTCTTCTTCGTGTTCCGCAAATTTTTCAGCGTAAACTTCTTTGACTGTATCTTTTACTTTGTCAATTTCAACTTCACGTGCTAATTTTTCTTCCGTCATTACGGCTGTTTTCATTGTATTGTAGTACGCATCAAAAATTTCTTTTTTAAGATCAGCGTCCACTTGTAATAAGTCCACGTCCATTTTTGGTTTACCTACAGCGGCAACGATTTCTTCTTGGAACGCCACTATTTCTTTGATGGCATCAAAACCGAAAAGTAAGGCACCTAACATATCTTCTTCTGATACTTCTTTGGCACCACTTTCAACCATGTTGATGGCTTCTTTTGTTCCAGCAACAGTTAATTCAATATCTGTTTGTTCTGCTTGTTCTACCGTTGGGTTTAAGACATATTCGCCATTAATACGACCAACGTCAACGCCAGCAATTGGTCCGTCAAACGGAATATCTGAAATTGCTAACGCTAAGGAAGACCCAAACATTGCAGCCATTTCTGGTGTACAATCTTGATCAACACTCATAACGATGTTCGTAATTTGGACTTCGTTACGGAAGCCTTCTGAGAACATTGGACGAATAGGACGGTCGATTAAACGAGCGGTTAATGTCGCACGTTCACTTGGACGACCTTCACGTTTAATGAAGCCGCCAGGAATTTTTCCTACCGCATACATTTTTTCTTCATAGTTTACAGTTAATGGGAAAAAGTCTACATCTTTTGCTTCTTTAGAGGCAACAGCAGCACTTAAAACGACCGTATCGCCGTAACGTACTAAGACAGCTCCATTGGCTTGTTTGGCTAATTGGCCGATTTCTACTTCTAGTGGGCGGCCGCCCCAAGTTGTTTTAAAGACTTGTTTTTCTGTCATAATTCTTCTCCTTTACTCTTGCTCTTTGGAAAAGTCAGACGGCTACTAAACAAATGAAAAAGTAACAAGTCGTTGCTGCTCTTTCATTTGGTTAGTAGTTCCTAAAAACTTTCCAAAGAGGACCTTCAATAGTGACAATAAGATAAAAAGCGAGATTCTGATTGAACCTCGCTTTATACGTAATGATTAACGACGTAATCCTAAACGTTGGATCAATTCGCGGTAACGTTGGATGTCAGTTTTACGTAAGTAAGCTAACAAGTTACGACGGTGACCGATTTTTTTCATTAAACCACGGTAAGAATGGTGATCTTTTTTGTGTGTACGCGCATGTTCGTTCAATTGGTTAATGTCTTCAGTTAAGACAGCAATTTGTACTTCTGGAGAACCAGTATCTCCTTCATGACGTGCGTATTCTTTAATGATTTCGTTTTTTCTTTCTTGTGAAATTGCCATTTGTTCCACCTCTTTCTCTATTATTCGTCTGATCACTGAGTGAAGCGTTGGTGACTCGCTAAACCAAGTGATAGATGGTGTGTTTCCACACAAGCTTACTTTACAGGAAACACCGCTAAAATGCAAGCTTAATCTCTATTATTCGATAGTTTTTTTAAACAATCTAGCCCCTTTTTTGGTGATTTTGTGATACACTAAATGGTGGTAAACAACTGATTATTTCAGCGCATGAATAAATAAAAGAAGAATTTTTTTATGTTTCAAAGGAGGAACCATTGAATGATTACAATGAAAGATATTATTCGTGAAGGGAATCCCACACTTCGTGCTGTGGCAGAAGAAGTGCCTGTCCCTATCACTGAGGAAGACCGACAATTAGGTGAAGACATGTTGACTTTCTTAAAAAATAGTCAAGATCCAGTCAAAGCTGAAGAATTACAATTACGTGGTGGCGTTGGTTTAGCTGCACCACAATTAGATATTTCTAAACGAATTATTGCTGTCCATGTTCCTAGTAACGACCCAGAAAACGAAACGCCTTCATTAAGTACGGTGATGTACAACCCTAAAATTTTGAGCCATTCTGTGCAAGATGTATGTCTAGGTGAAGGGGAAGGCTGTTTATCTGTCGATCGGGATGTACCTGGGTATGTCGTTCGCCATAACAAAATTACCGTCAGTTATTTTGACATGGCTGGCGAAAAACACAAAGTTCGTTTAAAAAACTACGAAGCGATTGTGGTTCAACATGAAATTGATCATATTAATGGCATCATGTTCTACGATCATATTAACAAAGAAAATCCATTTGCTTTAAAAGAGGGCGTTTTAGTCATCGAATAAAGAAAAAAACTGGGCCGTTTGTTTTCAGACAAACGGCCCAGTTTTTTTAAATGGCCTTCATTTCTTTTAAGGCTTTCCAAATGCCATCATTATCATTTGTATCTGTGACCATCGTGGCCACTTTTTGAATGGAAGGACTCGCGTTGCCCATTGCAACGCCAATTCCTGCATGACTTAACATTTCTCGGTCATTTTCGCCGTCCCCAAAGGCAATGATATTTTTTGCATCAATGCCCACACGTTTAGCTAAATACGTTAACGTAGCTGATTTTGAGCCATCTTTAGGCACAACATCTACGCTATGTTGATGCCAGCGAATAAAGCGAAATTCTGGGTATTCTTCTTCAAACGTACACTGATCTTCTGCGTCATAAAAAGCTAGCGCTTGGTAAATATCATTTTGACGATAAAAGTGTTCATCATAAGCAGGTGAATGAAAATGAAAAGAGTTCATCGCAATTTCCATTTTTTCAGCACGGTGTTGGTTGCTCTTCTTAATATCATCTAAGCCCACACAAGCAAATCCTAAGCCGCGTTGATCACTGTCTTGTGCCAAACGTTCCAACGCTTCAGCGTGCAATAAATTTTGATAATATTGCTCATGATCCACAAAAGCCGCGGCGCCATTACATAATACGTAATTGGTAAAATCTAAATCCCAAATCACCTCTTGCGCCATATAACGACTTCTGCCAGTTGCCAGCGTAACTAAGTGTCCTTGCTCCCGCAATTTTGCTAGCGCTTCTCTCGTGCTATCCAATGCTTTCTTCTCCGAATTTAACAACGTCCCATCAATATCAAATGCAAAAAGTTTTCTTTCCATCATTTCTCCTTATTCGCTCGCTTTCGCTAAATATTTACTGCCTTCTCGTTGTGCTAAAGGACTCAACACTAATTCTTTCATCAATTCCTCGATCCATTGCGGATTCGTTTTACTATATTGGCGTAATGACCAGCCAATCGCTTTTTGAATGAAGAACTCCTCTGTAGTTCTATCATAAATAATCGCCTTTTTCAACAGGTCCTGATTGGTCTTTTCTTTCAACATCAACTGTAAATTCAGCGCAACACGCCGATTCCAGAAATTTTCAGCGCCATAAAAAAGGGCAAAAATCGTTGGCAATTCAGTCAGATGCAACGCCACCCACGACCCAAAAAATTTTCGCCAAGCATCCACACTATCCCACCACGCTTTTTGTGGAACATAGGCTTTAAACGCTACGACCTCTTCTAATGAAAATCTCCGAACATTTTGAAGGGCTAAATCAATAGCGACATACTGATATTCTCGTTCTGTTTTTTGATAATAAGCCTCAATCTCTTGGCATAATTTTTCCTTTGGCCACGTATGACTTTCTTTTAAAAGTTGTTTACTTAACGCTTGACGTTCTGGGGCGGGGATGCCTGCAAAAACAAATTGATGTTTCATATAAGCAGACATTTTTGCTGCTGTTTCTGGGTTCTTCTGAAATTGAAGTGTGTCCATTCCTTCGCTCCTTATAATAAAAAAACTATACTAAAACAGTGTACCATGTTTTAGTATAGTTGGTTGGTCAATTAATCAAAATACGTTAAGTTTTTGTTGTCTTTATCTAACCAGGCATAGCCGAGACCCATAATTAAGCCACCACCGATAAAGTTACCGATAAAGGCCCAGAACAGATTATGAACAACATTACCAGCTGTGAAAGCTTCAATTGCGCCGTTCGAAGCAAAGTAAGCTAAACTGAAGGCTGGGAAGTTGGCAATCACGTGTTCAAAACCAAGGAACGCAAAGATAAAGATAATGAAAATAATGGCCGCGACTTTGCCGGCGTCATCTTTCATTCGCATACTCACTAATACGGCTGTATTAACTACAATATTGGCGAACATAGCTTCAACTAAAATCTGTAGGGTGGTTTTTTCTAATTTTCCAGCAATCGATGTAAAGAAGAAACTATCTTTTGGCAAATCTTGGAACGGCACCGTAAGTGATACCAAGAAACCAAACAAGACGCCACCAATTAAATTGAATAAGATACAGGTAAATAAAATTTTTGCAGCTAAGGAAAAGTTGACTTTTTTACGATAGACCCCAACAGTCATGTACAACATATTCGAGGTACCAAGTTCGGCATTCATATATAAAATCATCACAAGTGACCAACTGAACATGAAGGCGTAAAGCATTTTCCCTAAACCATGAGAAATTCCTTCTCCTTTAATTGCGATTGCAAAAGCAACGGCTGTTCCCAACGTTAAAAATAGACAAGCAAGCATTGCACGAACAGCGTAGCGGGAAAAGCTGTTTGAGAATAAATTCACTTTCTTGTCGATGGATTTATCAATTTGTTCAAACAATGGTGAACCAGACTTCATTGTAAACTCCCTTTCATTCCGTTTTCAACTTATATTTTCAAAACATCTCCCCTTATTCTAATGAGGAAAAGTGTTTTTGTCTACCTTTTTTTCATATTTCACTTTAAAACCTTGACGTTTCCTATCCTATTAAGTATACTAGATTTTGTGTAAAATAATTGCAGCAGAAGAATAATAACTCGTCAACAGTTCATTGCCAAACTTGGTTCAACTGCGTAACCGCGGCTGCAAAGGCGAAGGTTGAAGAATGAACTGAACGAATATGAATTTTTCATCTAATTATTTTACTCCAAAAAAACATTTATTTATTGGAGGAATTTTTAATGTCTCGTTATACTGGACCATCATGGAAAGTATCTCGTCGTCTAGGTATCTCTTTATCAGGTACTGGTAAAGAACTAGCTCGTCGCCCTTACAAACCAGGACAACACGGACCTAACAGCCGTGGTAAAGTTTCTGAATACGGAATGCAATTAACTGAAAAACAAAAATTACGTCATATGTATGGCATGAACGAACGTCAATTCCGTACGTTGTTCATTAAAGCAAGCAAAATCAAAGAAGGTAAACACGGTGTTAACTTCATGGTTTTACTAGAACAACGCTTAGATAACGTTGTTTACCGTTTAGGTCTTGCAACTACTCGTCGTCAAGCACGTCAATTAGTTAACCATGGCCATATCACTGTAGACGGAAAACGTGTTGATATTCCATCATACCACGTTGAAGTTGGTCAAGTGATCGGTGTTCGTGAAAAATCTCAAAACATCTCAACAATTAAAGAAGCGGTTGAAGCAACTGTTGGACGTCCAGCATTCGTAAGCTTTGACACTGAAAAATTAGAAGGTAGCTTCACTCGTTTACCAGAACGTGATGAACTTTACCCAGAAATCGACGAAGCACTTGTCGTTGAATACTACAACCAAAAACTTTAAGATTTCAAAAGGTCGAACTTCGGTTCTTACCTTCTTTCAAAACCTTGCCTTTCTTGGCAAGGTTTTTTTCTTTGTCCTCTTTACAAAATTGTTTACTTCCGCTAAACTATTGTTAACCAAACAAAAATAATTGGTTAACAATAGAAAGTGAGGCTTCTTATGAATAAAGCATCGTTACGCTCTTTAATTTTAGCAGCAGAATTCGCTGTGATTATTGCTGTACTTTCACAATTTACAATTCCATTGGGGATTGTCCCCTTGACTGGACAAACGTTCGCCATCGGCTTAACCGCTACCGTTTTGGGCAAACGAACAGGGACCTACGCTATTTTAATTTACTTCTTATTAGGATTAATTGGTTTACCCGTTTACGCTGGGATGTCTAGCGGGTTCGGTGTACTCTTTGGACCAACTGGCGGCTATTTAATCGGCTTTATCTTTAACGGCTTATTAACTGGTTATATTTTAGAAAAAACAACCTTTAACTATACTTGGGCCATTATCGCAAATATTGCCGGTGCCTTAGTTACCTTAGTTTTCGGTATGATTTGGTTGAAATATTCCGCAAATCTACCGTGGCCAAATGCTTTCGCGGGCGGGTTTGCTCCGTTTATTATTCCTGGTATCATCAAGGCTGTCGCAGCTGCTTATGTTGGTATTTTAATTCGCCAACGCTTTATGAAACGTTTTTTAGCACACCTTTCTTAAGGGGAAAACTTTTTTCTTTTCCTTGTCTGTAGTACACTAAAAGGACAAAGGAGTGAAGTCCATGTCCTCATTATTAAAACGATTGGTTCAGTTGGTTTTGTTAGTCGTCGCTGTCTTGCTAATTCGACACTATGTTTTCTCCCCTGCTGCGGTGAACGGCTCTTCAATGGAACCAACACTTCATAACAACGACCGTTTATGGGTGACCTCGATTAAAAAGCCTCAGCGCTTTGATATTATCGCTTTCCCTAGTCCTCGCAACGGCCAACGAGTAGCCAAACGTTTAATTGGTTTACCTGGCGAAACAGTCGAGTATCGCGATGATACCCTTTATATTAACGGTGTATCACTTAGTGAAGATTACTTAGCAAGTGCTAAACGAAATGTCTCTAAAAATGAAAATTATACCCAAGATTTTACGTTAGAGACCTTAGAAGCCACCCAATCCCTGACCGTTCCAGAAGGCATGTATTTTGTCTTGGGGGATAATCGCCCACGCTCAGATGACAGTCGTTACTTTGGCTTTGTTAAACAAGCGAGCGTGGAAGGTGTTTTGACTTTTCGTTATTATCCGTTAGATAAAATTGGCTTTCCATAAAAATAATAAACCGCCCTCAAAAAGTCTAACTTTTTGAGGGCGGTTTACTATTTTTTTAAGGTCCAGTGACTAAGTTCCACGTCACCGTTCCTTGATATTTCTCATTTATTTTCCCTTGATTGGCAGGGACTTCTAATTTCACATTGGCAAAATCAAAATCTAATTGATAGACATCATTACCTGTAAATTGGTTATTAAGAATTACTGGTGTAGATGTGCCGTCACTCGTCAAAGCTAACGGCTCCGTAATTCCAACTTTATTCGTTAATTCTGTGACTTGATTATAGTTTTCGATTGTTGCAACGTCTGCATTGCCTAATAATAAGCGCGTACTAGTTGGCAAACTATCGGCAGACGCTTTTAGCTGTGATAATTGTGCTGTCAACTGCCAATTGGGTTGGCTTTTCTTTATCCGCAAATACGGATTACGTGTGCCATTCCCATAATAATCAGCTGCTTTTTTCAGGCCGTACTGCTTAGTACTACCGCTAATCATAATTTTTCCAAAGTCAAACGTCGGCGTACTAATGAAGCCTTCTTCTGCTGGTGTTGGCTCAATCGTTTGATCTTCGCCTTGAATACGTACAAAGTTACTAGCTGTCACTGGGAAAAAATTCCCACTTGCTGTCATTTCTGCGGTTAAAAGTTGTCTTGGTTCCCCAGTGATTTTCGCTGTGTTCACTGTCACTAAAGCTTCACCATTCACCGGAATTTCCACACCCAAGTTAACTCCTGTGCGCCATTGTTCTGCCGTCACTGGAATAATTTTATTTGGCGTATTACCAAGGCGAACAGCTAATTGGGTCGGCGCCGAAATACCTGCCGCCCATTTGGCCGTTGGTGCTAGTTTAACGTTGGTCAATGGAACTTCACTAGTGTTTTTTAGCCTAACTGTCCAAATCATAGAAGCTTCATTGGAGACAACTTCTAGTAACCGACTAACGGTCATTTCTGCCGTTGCTTGGACTTCCTCATAGACTGCCGTCATGTCATCTTTATCATCGTAAGTTACGGCATAACTTGGCGTTTTCGTAGTTTTCAACGCAGTTTTATCAGTACCTTTGTACCAACCTTTGAACTTGTAGTTTTTGTCCCCTACTGTGTAGGTGGCTGGCAAGGCTTTGGCACTGGTGTAGGTGAAGCTGTTACTTGTCATTGGTGTTTGTTTCCCTTGCGTGAAACCTGTCGGTGGCGTAATTTTAGCACCAGTGGCATCAACAAAGTTTTCGGTGACTTGTTTTCGTGTGACTTTATAGTTTATCGTTTGCTTGTAGTCGCTAGTTCCATCAAAACCAAATAATCTTGGTTTGGAATTTGCACTAGTTAGAAATAATAGACTAGGAAGGACATCTCTTGTTAGTCCTGATTGGCCCCACCTTGCCTTAACAGAAAAAGTATTGTTCGTCTCTCTGTTAAACACTGTTTCAAAACTAGTAAAACTAGTCGTTGCTGAATCTGATAGAAGGTTGGTGCCAATGTCACTAATGGTCTCGTAGTCGTACAACGTAATGGTTTTCGTTGTTGCTTCCACTTTGTCAACATACTTCAATTCATTCGTAATATCAAAGTTGTTCAACGCAAAACCTTTATTTAAAACACCTGTTGGTAGATCAGAAAAAAGTTCATAATCATTAGGAATCAAGACGTTTTGCTTGGTTTCTACTTTATAGCGATTAGCAACGGTCGCCTCTTTACTTCCCACCATTGGGTAAAGCGAACCTGTTGCTTCAAAGGGACTAGTGGCGGTTTTTCTGAAAAATTCTGTATAGTTTCCAGAAAGCGTAAGTGGATTCGTGAACGCTTGACCTTGTTCATCGACAAACTCTGCGTAGAATCCTGGGTGAACAGTGATTTCTTGGACTTCTTCATAGACTGCCGTCATGTCATCCTTGTCATCGTAAGTGACGGCATAACTTGGTGTTTTCGTCGTTTTCATTTTGGTTTGATCAGTGCCTTTGTACCAGCCTTTGAACTTGTAATTTTTGTCCCCTACTGTGTAGGTATCTGGCAAGGCTTTGGCACTGGTGTAGGTGAAGTTCTCACTATCAATCACTACTTTGTTGCCTTGGGTAAAGCCTGTTGGTGGCGTGATTTTAGCACCTGTGGCATCAACGAAGTTTTCGGTGACACGGCGGTTTTCTAGATAATAATAGATGGGACTATCATCTTTAGAAATCACTACAATCCCCTCCGCTGGTCTCATAAATGCCATCCCTAAAGCGGTAAATGTTGTATTCGTTGGACTAACATTATATCGTGCTTCCGCCAATGAGAACTGGGTAGGATCTGCCATAGTGAATAAATCTCGATAGGTCAAATCATTAGGTATCTCAGTCTCTAAAACACCGGTAATAAAATTCTTTCTGCGAATACTAGCCGCTGGATAAACTTTGGCTGTTTTAGAATAATACGTTCCTGGGTTTTTCGTCAACGATTTATAGTATTTTGGAAGCGTAAATATTGATCTTTTCGCTCCATAAAAACTGAAACGCGTATCAGTCACGCCATAGAATACTTTCTCAGGAATCGTGTATTCTTTTACCATCCCATTATCTTTACCAATAATTTCCCCGATAATTTTTGGTGTTTCATCTGAAACATATTCTTGGAGATTCCCTTTTAAAGAAATTCCACTTGGATTGACTAAATTTCCTTGCTCATCAACAAAACTAAATTTAAACGTTTGTGCTGGTAAAGTTGTCGTCTCACCTAAATCCTCGTAGACCGCTGTCATGTCGTCTTGGTCATCGTAAGTCACGGCATAACTTGGTGTTTTCGTTGTTTTCAGGGCTGTTTGGTCGGTACCTTTGTACCAGCCTTTGAATTTGTAGGTCTTGCCGCCTGCCTTGTACGTATCTGGCAAGGCTTTGGCACTGGTGTATGTGAAGTCATTGCTCGTAATACTTGTTTGTTGTCCTTGCGTGAAACCAGTTGGCGGTGTGATTTTGGCGCCTGTGGCATCAACGAAGTTTTCGGTGACTTTTTTATGTACCACCGTTAACTGGATATCCTCTGTAGGAAACTGTGCACGAAAATACCCTTGTTGTGTATCCTGACTACCAATCATAATGCTAATTAGTGGATAAGCAGGTTCTGCAGGACTCTTTTCTGCTTCTTCCGTACTAATTTTGTATTTTTCTTTATCTTTTTTTACTATATTGGGAGTTATATTAAGAATTTTACTTCTTACATGAATTTGTGCAATATTTGGACCAGTAGGCATTTCTACTGAGTCTATATATTTCGGTACATTTAATAATATATCTTTCAAATTAAAGTATAATATTGTTTGCCTATATGTAGGATATGCTGCCGCCCACATACTTTGTGAAGGTATTATAATATCAATACTTGTAGCTGTTTTCTCAACAGTAGCTATATCTGTAAATCCAGAAGTTACTGTAGGTTGAGACATTGTAGTACCTGTTTGAAAATATGATAACCCAACTGTTGATACTGAGAGGTTAAAATCAGAGATATTAACTGGCGTATCATCTAAGTCTTTTAAATTTATTCCAATTCTAGTTGCAGGCATAACTAATGTAGTACTTTGGGAGTTAATAACAAACTTATCTCGATAATTTATATATTCTTGATATACGTCCGACAAATTTCCTGCCTTAACCCCAATCGCTCGATTCTGGATTTGTACTGGGAGTTGCGGTGTGAGTTGTACCTCCTGCTGAGCTTCTGCTTTTTCTTGCTCAGCTTCTTTCACTAGCGGTGCTTCCTTCTTTTCTACCGCCACTTCTGCTTGTTTCTCTATTTCCTTTGTTACTTCTTCTCGACTTGTTTCAGTCGTTGTTTCTTGCGTTTCACTACTTGCTTGCGTTTCTTCCTTGACGCTACTTTCAGCGGTCGGACTACTTTCAATCGTGACGGTTTCCGCAACTGCCGTCACGCCCGAAAAGGCATTCACTAGCAAAGAACCACATAAGCCAATAGCTGCAAGACGTTGCCATTTATTTTGCTTCATGTCGTCCCTTCTTTCTATGTACCATTCCGACAAGGCCAAGTACGATGAAGCCAAGTATGCTAAGATTTGCCTGCCGCTTACTCCCTGTGCGCGGTAGCTGTTTATTGCCAGTGGTAATGGCGCCTTGACCACCTGCCATACCTTGATTAGTGCTCGTCTGTCCTGGTCCTTTCCCCTTGGGACTTGCCCCTGGTTGATCTGTTTTCGGTGAGGGCTCTTCTTTCGGGGGTGCCTTTTTGTAAAATTCAATCCCCACCGAACTAGAACCACGTTCAGACGCTTCAACATTTATAAAAAAACTAGGGGAAAATAGTAGGAACACAATCATTAAATAACGCTTTTTTTTCATTTAAAAACCTCCTTTTAATTCAACAACAGATTTGAGTTTCTCTACAATTACTGCTCAAACCACCTTTTTTCATATCTCTATAATAACAAAGAAAAAGCTTTCCAAAACACCATTATTTTCCATTTGACAACCCTATTTCCCACAAAACCCTTATATAACAAGCGTTTCGTGCTTTGTTATTTAAAATTATCCTTTGAAAATGATTGTCGAAACACGTTTATCCTTTAGAAATCGCCTTTAATTTCTTAAATTTTTGCTAACCAAACCTCAGAAAAGCTCACAATGTTAGTTTTCGATACTAACATTGTGAGCTTTTCTCATTTTTGACGATTAGATAATTCGATAAAATAACACTAAAACACAAAATGCTGTCTGTTTCTCTTATTGGGCAACAGCTAATTGGTACAATGGCAGGAGTTGTTGATAGGTTGCCAACATATAAGCTCGTGCTTTTTCAGGGTTTTGCCACAAAGCACTATCTTTGGGAATGATGCGCCCAATTTCAAACTCACCTTTTTTTACATCTCTAAAACGAGTTAAGGCTTTTTCTAAATCCGTGTCTGGTAGCGGAGTAATTTGAGGAACCGTGTGATCCAAAGAAACATACGTATCTTCTGGTAATGCTTGGAATAATTGCTGATTCTCTAAAAAGGCTTGCGCAATCTGCTTTTCATTTTTAGGATTATCAATAAATGACAACCACATAAACACATAGTCGCCCCAAATGCCTAATTGAAAATGCGGCTGCATTTTATAGCCGCGCTTATTCGGACTGAGTGCGGACCAAGTATTTTCTGGTGGATACACGGTGCGACGGCGATGTTGCGCAATATGGACAAACAACTCCGTTCCTAGTTCAGGCGCTAGTTGTTCGGCAAAATACGTGTCTAATTCTTGAAAAATCGGTTGAATTTGCGCACGGATAACCGCCATTCGTTCATCTAATCCAGCAACTTCAAAGGCTGCGAATTCTTTTTCTGTAAACATCAACATTTCTCTAATTCCTCTCTCAACTTGTCTTACGCTTCTATTTTTGTCGATTTTGCCATGTTTCCAGTGTCATCCCACGATAAACCTCTGTGACAATTTTCCCTTTACTAATTCGGGCATTGGGCAGTGTTCCTTCGTAGGTAAAACCAATTTTCCCCATGACACGACCAGAAGCTGGATTGTCTTGATCATGTAAAGCAAAGATTCTCATGAGTTTCATTTTTGCAAAACCCAGTTCAACTAACGCCGTCGCGGCTTCAGGCATGTAGCCATTGCCCCAAAAGGCACGGTTCAAGACATAGCCTAATTCTCCAATATTATTGGTTTCATTGACCCGCAAATCAATCGTGCCAATCATTTTGCCCGTTTCTTTCACTTCAATCCCATATTTTCCTAAAGGTTCCCCCATAAAATATTTAGCAATGTTTTGTCGTGTTTCAGCGATTGTTTGGTTTTTCAAAAACACATAGCGGACCGTTTCCTCATCTGAAGCATATTCGTACATATCTTCTGCATCGGCTAATGTGACAGGTCTTAAAATCAAGCGTTCGGTTTCAATTCGTTGATTTTCTGCAAAAGTCAATAGATAATCCATGAGCAAAACTCCCTACTTTTCTACATACTTTACCGAAAAACAGCGAAACACGCAAGGAAAATCGGCATTTCCCTCGCGTGTTTCTTTAATTAGCGTTTAAGCGAATGATGGCAATGATCGTTTGAACAGCTTTGGCCATTGATTCAACGGTAATAAATTCATATTGCCCGTGAAAATTCTCGCCTCCTGTAAATAGATTAGGCGTGGGAATGCCCATGAAAGAAATCTTAGAACCATCTGTCCCGCCACGAAATGGTGTGATGATTGGTTCAATGTCACAACTTTCCATTGCTTGGACGGCCAATTCTACAGGGGTCCAATCTTTTTCGATAATTTCCTTCATATTATAGTATTGGTCTTGGAAAGTAATTGTTAGTCTGGGTTTATCCGCCAGCGCATTTAAACGTTGGACTTGTTTTTCCAAAAATTGCTTTCTCGCTTGAAAGTTTTCTTGATCATGATCCCGAATGATATAGACAAGTTCTGCTTTTTCAATACTTCCTGTAAATTTATTGAGTAAATAAAATCCTTCATTTCCACGTGTTTGTTCTGGTACTTCCTTTTGCGGCAGTGATTGATCAAGTTGTTCGCCTAATTTAATGGCATTTACTAACGAACCATAGGCCGTTCCCGGATGGACACTGGTTCCCTCAATTGTTATCACAGCTTGAGCAGCGTTAAACGTTTCATACTCGAAATGCCCCACGCGGCCACTGTCAATCGTATACGCAAAAGCGACTGGGAAGTTCGGCGCATCAAATTGATCGGCCCCGCGTCCAATCTCTTCATCTGGACCGAAGGCGAGCCAAACATCGCCCCGCGCTACTTCTGGATGTGCCAAAAAATACTCAACAGCAGCTAATATCTCGACAATTCCCGCTTTGTCATCTGCTCCTAAAAGTGTGGTTCCGTCTGTAGTAATCAACGTTTCCCCTTGATACTCTTTTAAATTGGGAAATTCAGCAACCGATAAAACGATGCCTTGTTCTTGATTCAAGAGGACATCTTGGCCATCATAATTAGTGATGACTTTGGGACGGATATTTTCTGCTGAAAAATCCGCCGTATCCAGATGTGCAATCAACCCAATACTCTTCGCTGCAGGTTGGTTACCCGGCAACCGTGCCGTTAAAAAGCCGTTTTGTTCGTTATAATGCACATCGGCCAAGCCTAATTCATGAAGTTCTGTTTCAATCATTTTGGCTAAAACCACTTGACCGACCGTCGTCGGTGTGGTTTGACTATTGGCATCTGAACGGGTGTTAACTTTCACGTAAGTTAAAAATCGTTCGACTAATTTTTCCATTTTTTACTCCTTCTTCCTGAATCATTCTGTTAAATAAGCATTGCGCAAGTGGAAATAATCCCCATACAAGTGATAACTAATGCCTTTCAATTTAGGATTGATTAGATAATTTGAGGCACTTTGATACAGCGGTACTTGGGCAGCATCTTGGTTCAACAAGATGTCTTCCGCTTCTTTGTATTCTGCAAACTGTTTCTCTGGATTATTGGCATTAATCGTTCGTGCATCTTCTACCAGTTGGTCGTATTTGGCATTATGATAATTGCCATAATTGTAACTTGATTCTCCTGCATATAAGTTAAAGTAAGAGTCTAATTCACTACTGCCGGCAATCCATCCTGAAAGAGACAACTCATAATTTTTTTCACGTCGCGATTGGTTCACATTATTACTTGGTTGCGATGAAATGGTAATTTCTAAACCTGGCAGATTTTCTTGCAACTGACTTTGAACATATTCAGCAATTCGTTTTCCTTGATCTGTATCTGCCGCCAGCAATGAAAGTTTCACTTTTTTACCGACATCCGCTTGGGCTTTCGTCCATTCAGCTTGAGCTTTTTTGACGTCATTTTTCAAATATTCGCCACTGTAAGCTCGGAAATCTTCATCTGTTTCTGGATTCGCATAAAGTTTACTTGGAATCAATCCGTTAAGCGGCTTTGACCCATCGTTTAAGACACTTTGTGTTAAGGCTTCTTTATCAATTGCTTGGCCAATCGCTTTTCGTAAATGAACATTCGCTAATGGCGTTCCTTCTTTTTTGTTGAAATCTAAGAAGTAGTTGGCCACATCTGGATGACTGACATAGCCTGGATCATCTTGATATTGTTGAACATATTGTCCGTTAATGCGAACTAAGTCTAGTTCATTCGCTTGATATAAGTTAATCCCAGTATTATCTTCTTTGATTGTGCTAACCGCAACTTCTTCCAGTTTCACTTGATCCGCATCATAGTATTCTGGATTTTTTTTCAATGTCCAAGTATCTGAAGTCGCATCCCAATTGGCTAGCGTAAATGGCCCGCTATAAAGTAAATGTTCACTATCCAAGGCATAATCTTTACCTTGCGCTTCGACAAATTTTTGATTTTGTGGCGCTAACCAAGCAATCGAAACGACTGCTAAGAAGGAAGGTTGGGCCTGTTTTAATTCAACAATGAATTCTTTGTCATTAGGGGCTGAAATCCCTAATTCATCGACTGACTTTTCACCGTTGCGTATTTCAAAACTATTTTTAACACTATCTAGTAAATAGGCATTCGGTCCAATCGTCGCTGGTGTCACCAGTTTTTTCCAAGAATAAACAAAATCTTGGGCCGTGATTGGCTCGCCGTTGCTCCACTTAATCCCCTCCCGCAAGGTAAAGTGGTACTTGCGCCCATCGTCACTAATCTTGACATCTTTAGCTAGAGCTGGCACCGTGGCACTATCATCATCAAAACGATAAAGGCCTTCAAATAAATGTTGTGCCATTGTAAAGGTATTTTTATCTGTTGTTTGTGTTGTATCCAATGTTGAGATTGGTGCAGGTGAACTAATACTGATTTTTTGTTCAGCTGCTAAATTTCCCGAATCTACTTTCTCTGCCGCTTCTTTGGTTCCGCCACATGCGGCTAAAAGAAACCCTGTTGCAATCAAACCTACTACTTTTTTCCCCAATTTCATGTTGTTGCCCCCTCATATTTTTTAAACAAATAAAAAAAGCATTCGTCCTAAAAAGGACGAATGCTTATGCAATCGCGGTACCACCTTTGTTGATCTCTTCGCTAAAAAAGATCCGCTCGTTTCCAGTACAATCATACTGTAGCGCTATAACAGGCGCACCTGAATTGGTTTAAGCGAACGGCTTCAACCAACCTGTTCAAAGGCCATTTTCCCCTTTAACGTCACTACCTCTTCTCACCAAACGAGGCTCTCTGCAAGCTATTTTAAAAAGTACTTTCCTTCTCATCACATTTTGTTCTTTTATTTGTTTCATCAATCATACTGATTTACGGATAGTTTAGCAAACATTTTCGAGGCCGTCAACCACATTTTTAATTTAAAACTTTTTTGTTTTTCATTAAAAAAAGAAAAGAGGTTTCAATCCCTCTTTTCTAAAACAATTTTACTCTAATCCTTTTTTAACATCTTCTATCATCAAATGCATTGATTCTAATCCACCACCGCTTAGATACCAAACATCTGGTTGAAGCATAATGACTTTATCATTTTTACCAGCATCGGTTTTTTGAATCAATTCGTTTGCAGCGACGTTATCTTTTGAATCGTCGCCACCAATTGCTTTGGTGCGATCTACCACAAAGAGAATCCCAGGATTTTTTTCTAAAACATATTCGTAAGAAACACTTTGCCCATGAGTGGAAGCTTCAATCTTATCGTCTGCTGCTTTGAAGCCAAATGTATCATGAATTAAACCGAAACGAGAGCCTTTTCCGTAAGCGGAAAGTTGTCCTTCGTTAACTAACACAACAAGCGCATTATTCGCGCTAGCTTCTGCTTGTTTTTTCACGTCAGCAATTTCTTTTTCTAAGCCGGTTATTTTTTCTTTAGCTACCTCTTCTTTACCAAAAATAGTGCCTAACGTTTCAATATTTTGTTTCGTTGATGCCCAAGGATTTTTGGCATCTACAGCTAAGTAAATGGTTGGCGCAATGGCTTTTAATTGTTCTTGATAATCTTGTTGACGACCAGAAATAATAATTAAGTCTGGTTTTAGTTGATTGATTTTTTCTAAATCTGGTTCTTTAATGCCGCCTGCTGATTCAACTTTTTGGTATTTTTCCAAATACGCAGGAATATTTTTGGTTGGCGCACCTACCACGCGGTCACCAACACCTAGTGCATCCATTGTATCCAAGGAACCATTATCAAAAACAACGACTTTCTTAGGATTTTTGGGAACGGTTAATTGACCATTGGTGTCTTTGACTGTGACTTCCGTTTTAGCTGCTGTTTCTGTTGTTGCAGAATCTGCTGTTTTTTTATTTGTTTGACAAGCACTTAACATTAACAGTCCCATCATTGAAACTGCCATCATTGCTAAAAATTTCTTTTTCATTCTTTTCCTCCAAAAACGTTATTTTTAAATTGTCCGATTTAGTGATAAAGACAAAAGCGTTTTCCTTCAATTTCACAAATCCGGATATTCATTTCATAAAGATCATTTAAAATACTTGTTTGAATAACTTCCTCTGTTGCGCCATGCGCATAGAGCTTTCCGCCTTTCATGGCGACAATTTCATCTGCATAGCTTGCGGCAAAATTAATATCATGTAGAACAATCAGAATTGTTTTTCCTAGTTCATCCACTAAGCGTTTAAGAATCTGCATCATTTGAACCGCATAATTCATGTCGAGGTTATTTAAGGGCTCATCCAATAAAATATAATCGGTATCTTGGGCTAAAATCATGGCAATATACGCCCGTTGTAATTGCCCTCCAGAAAGGGTATCAATGTATTCTTCCGCCATTTCAGTTAAGCCCAATTGTTCCAGTGCTTCTGTTACTTTTTCATGGTCAGCGCTTTTTAAGCGACCTTTGGAATAAGGAAAGCGGCCAAAATTGACCAGTTCTCGCACAGTTAATTTAAGTTGTACACCGTTGGCTTGTTTTAAAAGGGCAATTTTTTGTGAAAAAGCCGATTGCTTCCAGGTTTTTACTTCTTGCTTGTCCAGATAAATTTCCCCGGTATCTTTGGGAATTAAGCGACTCATCATGGCTAGCAGCGTGCTTTTCCCAGCGCCATTCGGCCCAATAAAGGCCGTTAATTTGCCTTCAGAAATAGGTAAATCAATGTCTGAAACGACAAATTTATCGCCATATTTTTTTGATACATCACTCATCTGGATCATGTGCGTTGCTTCCTTTCTGCAATAATTTTCCATATAAAATAAACGCCCCCAACAAATTGAATCACCACACTGAGCGGGGTATTCAAATGAAAGACCTGTTCAACCATCAATTGACCAAACACCAGTAAAAAGACTGCTATTAAACTCCCTGCCACAAACAGTTCTCGGTGGCGATAGGTTTTCATGAATTGATAACTCATATTGGCCACGATAAAACCTAAAAATGTAATCGGTCCCACTAATGCTGTTGATAAGCCGACCAGACTACTGATCAAACACAACAACACTAATTGAAACTGATTCACAGCAATCCCCAAATTCTGGGCTTGATGGTTCCCTAAATGTAAAACGTCTAAACGATAACTTTCCCGCCAAAGTATCCCACAAATCATGAGTACCGCCACACCAACGAAAACGAGATACTGACTATTGACGTTACCGAAACTGGCAAACAACTTTCCTTGGAGTAAGTCGTATTCGTTAGGATCCATAATCACTTGTAAAAACGTACTGATACTACTGAAAAAAGTACCTAAAATCATGCCAATCATCAATAATAAAAATAAATCGGATTGATTTTTGCGTAATAGAAAATACGATAAACTAGTACTTAAAAACACCATTAAAAAGACGTTCATCAAAAACGAGCCAAGACTTACTTGACCTAACGCTTGTGCGCCTCCTAAAAGAAAAAATAACACCGTCTGCACAAAGACATACAAGGAATCCATCCCTAAAATGTTTGGCGTTAGGAAATGATTTTGCGTGACTGTTTGAAAACTAATAGTTGAAAAAGCCGCAGCGATTCCGACAAAAATAAAAGCCAATAACTTTTTCCCTCGTAACGCCAAAGCAAAGGACCAATTGCCATACGTGTTATAAGTTAAATAACAAAGACTCACAATTACTACGGCAGCTAAAAGCAAAAGTAATGAAAGCCATTTTTTTAAAGGCCGTTTCATCGTTTGCGCCCCCTTAGTAATAATAAAATGAACAAAATGCTCCCTAATGTTCCGACAACCACGCTGACAGGAATTTCATAAGGGGCAATCAATACTCGTGCTAAAATATCACAGATTAACAAGAACAAACTCCCGCAAATCCCAGTTAACCACAAGGTATTTTTCATATGATCGCCATAACGTAAAGACACGAGATTGGGAATCACAACCCCTAAAAACGGAATATTCCCCACCATCAATAAAACGATGGCACTTGCTAAAGCAACCAGCGTCAAACCTAAAAACTGAATTCGCTGGTAATGGACGCCAAGACTATTTGCAAATGCTTCACCCATACCAACGACAGTGAAATGATAAGCAAATAAATAAATAACAAACCACAAAGGAATCATTAAAAATAACCATTCATAATTCCCTTTCATAACTGTGGAAAAATTTCCTTGTAACCAAGCAGACATATTTTGAACCAATTGGTATTGATAGGCAAAAAATGTGGCAATTGAGCCTAGAATGTTACCAAACATCACGCCCACCAAAGGGACCATTACTTGATTCTTACTTGGTAATAATCGAATGAGCGCTAAGAATAATAAGGTCCCGCTTAGCGCAAAAATAAAAGCAATTGCCGTTCGATAGAGAAACGGAGCTGTTGGGAAAAATAACATTGCAACTAAAATACCCAACCTTGCACTATCGGTTGTTCCAGCGACACTAGGAGCGACAAATTTATTTTGTGTGAGTTGCTGCATAATCAATCCAGAAATACTCATCGTACTACCAGCAATGATTAAACTCAACGTGCGGGGAACACGGGTGGTAAATAAAACAAATTGTTGCTGCGCATCTAATTGAAACAACTGAGAAAGTGCAATGTCCTTCACCCCTATCACTAATGACAATAAGCTGAAAAGTAATAGTAGAACAAACAAACCAATCTTTTTCATGAGAAAACTCCATTTTTATTTAATTGAGAATGATTCTCATTCTTAATTACAGTGTATGAGAAAACCATCACAAATGCAACCACTTTTTTTCCTTTCTTAAAAACTTCTTCTCAAGCCGACTGACCAACGACTTATCTAAGATATGCTATAATGGAGGGAAACGTTAGGAAAGGAGTGTTACTGAATGGCGAATGATGACTTACAACAACGTCTGGATAAAGGAATGTACGGTACGCCCCTCGTCAATCCTGAAGAACAACACAAATACATGGGCACATTTCGTGAACGCTGCCGTCTCTCCATGACCGTCGCTGAAATGAAAGATGCACAGAACCAACAACATTTATTAGAAGAATTAGCGAAGCATCCTGAAGTTACAGTACTTTTAAACGGCGAAATCTCTTCTGACCTGCAAAGTACCTATATTAAATTATTAAATCAGCATGGCGCAACCTTTAAGATTGTTAACAATTTTGTGGAGAACAACCCTGACTCTCTCGGCTTACTGTTAGCTGAAAAACATGCAGTCGATGAACCTGTGATTGACGTTACAGAAAAATATCCTCAAGCAACCGAAACGCCAAAAGAAGAGCCAAAAGCTAAAAAAGGCTTCTGGCAAAAACTATTTCACTCATAAAAAGCTCAAGAAAAGTTATGAGTCATTGGATTGTTTAAACATAAGTTATGAGCGCTTCCATTTATAATAGAATTGTGCTATTATAAAGATGAAAAAGAGAGGTATGCGGGTACATACCTCTCCTTTATACCAGCGCCAGTTATAAGAACTGGTGGCTTACTGAGTTAAATTTTTGTTACTATTTAACCGTTCAGCCGTCTAAGCTTATGAACGGTTATTTTTTATTGTTTTTCGTTGCTTCAAGGATACCGAAAATCAGTAACGCAACAAGGGTTGCAAAACTAATCATCAATTCCAATGTCGCTTCGATTGACAAAAAAAATGCTCCTTTCGTTAAAGTGCATCGGATACACATAGGCATCACCTGCCTCTCTAACTCAGAGCCACCGTCATACAACTTTCATTGGTAATAGCTTTAGTATAACCTATTGGGTTCACTAAGAAAACGTTTTTATAGGAATTTTCTATAAAATGATATAAGTTATGAGCGCTTCCATTTTAAATAGAATTATGCTATTATGAAAATGAAAAGAGAGATATGCTACTACATACCTCTCCTTTTATACCAACACCAGTTATAAGAACTGGTGGCTTACTGAGTTAAGTTTTGAATCTTAACCGTTCGGCCTACGAAGCTTGTGAACGGTTATTTTTTATTGTTTTTCGTTGCTTCAAGGATACCGAAAATCAGTAACACAACAAGGATTGCAAAACTAATCATCAATTCCAATGCCGCTTCGATTGACAAAAAATGCTCCTTTCGTTAAAGTGCATCGGATACACCTAGGCATCACCTGCCTCTCTAACTCAGAGCCACCGTCATACAACTTTCATTGGTAATAGTTTTAGTATAACCTATTGGGTTCACCAAGAAAACGTTTTTATAAAGAATACCGCCAAAAAATCTATTATGAATTTTTTGGCGATATTCTTTTTTTATTGAACCACTTCTGGGTATAAAAGTTTTAAAACGTCCATTGTTAAACGGCGTCCTTTTCCAGCGTAAGGATACACATGCATGTGCATGGCTGGATTAAAGTTTGCTTCGATAATCCCGTACGTTAAGCTATCACGTGTGCCTTTTACGTCTTTGTCAGGAATGATTAAATCAATGCCACAAATTTTGGCTCCTAAAGCAGCTACGGCCTCAATGGCGATTTGTTTATAACTATCATCAATGACATCGGTCATATCAATCGAATCCCCGCCCGTGCTAACATTAGAATTTTCTCGCAAGTACACGATTTGCTCTTTTTCTGGCACAGAATAGATAGTTAAACCTTGTTCTTTCAACATTAGTTTTTCTAAATCATTTAACTGGATTAACTCTAGTGGTGCACGGTGATTGGTCCCCCGCAATGGATCACTATTTTTAGCGGCCACCAATTCTTCTACAGTGTGTTTGCCATCTCCGGTAACATTGGCTGGCACGCGCAACATGATGGCTTTTACATCATTATCTAACACAAAGAACCGATATTCTGTTCCAGGTAAAAACTCTTCAATTAAAACCGCTGTGTCCTCTTTAAAAGCAATCCGTAACGCTTCCGTAAAGTCTTCCAACGAAGCGCCTTCTTTAAAAATGGTAATTCCTAAACCGTAATTCGTTGATTTTGGTTTCACGACAAACGCTTTATTGGCGTAGCGTAAATGTGCTTCTTGTGCCTCAATAAAAGATGAAAATTCTTCACCGCCAGGCACATGGAACCCTGCTGCAGACAAAATTTTCTTTGTCACGGTTTTGTTTTCCATAATCAATGGTACCACGTAGTTATCTTTGCTAGTCATGTTGGCATTTTTGACGTATTCAATGTGCTCGCCATGTTGCAGTTTCAAAAATTGCTCTTGTTCATCTAAAATTTCGATTTCCAAACCTTTTTGAATCGCATCAAATAAGAAAATTTGTGTGGATAATTCCATCTCACGGAAACCAGCTAATTGATAAGGGCGTTCAAAGGCCATACTTTGATATTGGTTTCCAAAAATATTTCCCAGTTCACTGTTGGAGTTTTCTTGAATAATCGTCCACATTTTGCCAGAAACGGTGTCTTGTGGATTCCGCAGTTGTTGATAATACTTACCGACAACTTCTTTGCCTTTACGAATGCCTAGAGCATCTAACATATCAATCATTTCTGAAAAAATCCGATCGCCTTCTGCAATTAACTTAATCGTTTCATGAGGATGACCAAGAGCCACTTGTTCATTAAAAATATCGCCAGTTTTTACCCATTCATCCGCTTCTTCTTTTTCATCTGTCCACAATAAATACAACATAAAATAATGTAAGAAATCCACAGTATCTTCCACAATGCCTAAACGCGAAAAAGGATTTAAGTCTAAATTACGCAACTCGATATAGCGAATACCTGTTTTAGGCAGATCAGACATTTGTTTCCCACCACGTAAGCGCACAGGCGCATAAAATTCTTTTTCTTCAGAAAGTAAACCATTTTCCACCATGCGATGAATATCTTCTAAATAGCGTTCCAATGAGGCATACGATACTTTCACATTGTCATGATTTCTGTAGCCATACGTACTATTCCGAATACTGCGAATAGGTTCTTGCGGTTGGTCGTCATAGACCCTAAAGTAGCCGTCTTCACTAACTGGCGAAGCCCCAAAAAGATACGTAATTAACCAACGATAACGTAAAAAGTTACGGGCAACTTTCATGTACACTTTCGTTTTAAATTGTTTGCAATCTGTCACTTCGGATTGTTCATCATATAATTGCTGAATCAGGGCTTGGTCATATTCAAAATTAAAATGAATTCCGCTGACCATTTGTTTTCGTTTGCCATACTCTTTTGCCAAATAACGACGATATAACACCGCATCATATTGATCTAATTTAGCGATTTTAATCTCTTCATCTTTTGTTGGTAATCGTGGCGGCATACTTAATGGCCACAGCATTTCATCTTCTGGAATCGAACGACGAGCCACATCGTGAATGGCATCTAAAAAACGAAGCATTTCTGTGCCGCTATTTGCTACAGGCGTGATTAGTTCTAATTGTGTTTCACTAAAATCTGTTTGAATATATGGATGATAAGAACGGTTACCAAAAACCGTGGGATGATCAGTTGTCGCTAAAAGCCCTTCTCGTGTACTACGTTGGTTTTCTTTTTCTAAACCAAAACGAGCCATCAATACGTAAGGACGAACATTTTTCTTTTGCATTAATTCTCTATAATTCATCTTGTCGCCTTTCTTTCTACAAACTATCTGTTTCTCTTACTATTATATAGGAAAACGAGTAAATATGCTGTTTTTTTGAACGTTCGCTTGGGAATTTTCGAGACACTTTTAGAGAGCGCCTTTTTCCGTTATACTGAAAACAACTAGTTTATAGAAAGTGGGGATTGCTCATGAAAAATCGTGCATTACTTTTAATTGACTTTCAAAAAGGCATCGAAAGTCCGTCGCAGCAATTGTACCGTCTGCCAGCAGTGTTGGATAAAGTCAATCAGCGTATTGCTGTCTACCGCCAACACCATGCGCCCATTATTTTTGTTCAACATGAAGAAATCGAATTACCTTTTGGCTCAGACTCTTGGCAACTTTTTGAAAAGCTGGATGCACAGCCCACAGATTTTTTCATCCGCAAAACACATGCGAATGCCTTTTACCAAACAAATTTAAATGATTTATTGACGGAACACGACATTCAAACGTTAGAAATCGCTGGTGTCCAAACCGAGTTTTGTGTGGACACTACAATTCGGATGGCTCATGGTTTAGGCTATACGTGTTTGATGACACCGAAAACCACTTCCACCTTGGATAATGGACATTTAACCGCGGCACAAATTATCCAACATCATGAAGCTATTTGGGCTGGCCGCTTTTTGACTTTTTTGCCTTCAATAAATTGAGGGCTTTTCCAAAAAATTGTTTGTTCACTATGTTTTCTTGTCGTATTTCATGTTAGTATAAGGAAAAAGTGTTCAGTTGATTAGTTGAAGATTTAGAGTGTGGGACATAAGTCGATTAGGCTTGTCTCTCATGTTCTGTCTTTTTTTATGTCATCATTCACTAAACTAATAAATAATTGGAGGTATTTCATGAATAAATTTTTTACAGCCCAACGTTTAAAAGACACCGCCTATGTAACAGTCGGTGCATTCATTTTGGCCATTTCAATCAATGCGGTCTTATTGCCAAATAAACTTGTCGCAGGCGGAGCCAATGGCATTAGTATTGTTATTAATTATGTTTTCGGGATTAGTCCCGCCATTGTTCTTTACGCCATCAATATTCCTCTTTTAGTGCTTTGTTTCTTACTTCTTGGGAAAGAGGTCGGTGTCAAAACCATTTATGGTAGTCTTATTTATCCATTTTTTGTAGGAATTACTTCGGGGATGCCTGTTTTAACACATAATATTTTTCTAGCAGCATTATTTGGCGGTATTATTACAGGTGCTGGCCTAGGCTTGGTTTTCCGTGGCAATGCCTCAACTGGTGGCACAGCAATCATTTCACAAATTGTCAATAAATACTTCAAAGTTTCCTTAGGTATTGCTATTTTATTCGTCGATGGTTTAGTCATTTTATCAGCAATGTATGCTTTTAATGCAGATATTGTGTTATTCTCTTTAATTTGTTTATTTACAATTGGTCGTGTCGTTGACATGATTCAAGTTGGTCTGGTTCGCTCGAAGAATGTGATGATTATTTCACCAAAATATGTCGCTATTCAAGAACGCTTATTACGTGAACTAGATAAAGGTGTGACCTTGGTGCCAATCGAAGGCGGTTATCGAAACGCGAAAGGCATGCTCTTAATGACCGTCATTCGTGAAAAAGATTTTCCCCGCTTAAAAGAAGCCATTCTTGAGATTGATGAAGAAGCCTTTTTGATTTCAATGAGTGCGAGTGAAGTCTACGGAAAAGGATTTAGCTTGAAAAAAGTAGCTGATTCTTATGGCGTTGAAGCAACTAATGCCAATAATTTACAATAGTTTTTTGTAGGAAAAGAGCCGCAAAATCTGTAGAGATTTTGCGGCTCTTTTTACATCTTCATCCAGACAGGTTCTAAGCTATTGCCATCCAAATCTTGCACTTCTAAGCCATACATTTGCTCTTCTGGTATTCCCATATCAACTCGGTAGCAGTTGCCTCCGTTAGCTTTGGCGGTTTCGCCAAACTGTTTTACGGCTTCGACACTCTCTAAACTAAAGGAAATTAATGCCCCACTGGTTGTTTGCGCATCAATAATTTGCTTTTCTTGGATAAATTTTCCATAAAAGTCATGGTTCAACAACATAATCCAAAATTGATCATCCCACATCATCGAACTAGCTTCCTCTGTTGAAAATTCCTCGTTCTTTTTGAATCCAAGTTTTTCATAAAATGCTGTAGAACGTTGGACATCCGCTACTGGGAAGTTAACAAAAACCATTGTGCCCATGTGATTCATCCCTTTCTTTTAATCATCTATGGCAGCTAACTGTGCGTTGCGACAAAATCAACAAGCTTGTTTGATTTATACTAGCATATTCATAAAAGAAATGTTACTAAAACGTTTTCTTAAAGTAATTCTCGATAAGCCAAGTGCTGAATGATTTCACTATGTTGTGGATAATCGTTTAACAATTCCGCTTGAGTAAATAACTCGAAATCTTCAAACTCAAAGCCTGGTGTAACCACACAACTGACTAACGCAAATCCTGTCGCTACTGTAGAGCCAAAGATTGTGCCGGCAGGAACTGAGAACGAAAGCTGTTGTCCTTGAACTAAGTCTTTCCCTAACTGAACAGCTTGATACGTTCCATCAGGAAAAATACAGTGAACGGTTAATGGCTGACCATCGTGAAAAAACCATAATTCATCCGCTTTTAAACGATGAAAATGTGACGGACTTTCTGTATTCAATAGAAACAAAATCGCTGTATGCAACGCCCGTTCGCCTCGTTTGGTCGGAATCAATTGTTCACTTTTATTGGTTTGTTTAAAATAACCGCCCTCAGGATGCGCTTCTAATCCTAACTTCTCAATCCACATTTGTTCTGTCATCTTCTCCCTCACTCCTTCATTTTTTCAGAAACGATTTAGGAAGAACTTAGAACATCCGTCCTAATCCTAAAATAAACGGCGGGACAGGAGTAGCTTCTTCATTCTTGAAGCTAAATACTCCTGTCCCACGTTCTTCCCAAACCTGTTATTTTCTACAACTAAACATCTTTTAATAAGCCTTTAAATAAGCCCATTGCGAAATCGTTGGCATTAAATGGTTCTAAATCGTTAATTCCTTCACCTAGACCAACTAATTTCACTGGCAAGTGTAATTCATTCCGAATAGCAATGACAATACCACCTTTGGCTGTTCCGTCTAGTTTGGTTAAAACTAAGCCAGTGACATCGGTTGTTTCTTTGAACTGTTTGGCTTGTGTCATCGCATTTTGCCCAGTAGTTGCGTCCACGACTAAGAGAACTTCGTGAGGCGCATCTGGAATTTCTCGTTGAATGACTCGTTTAATTTTTTCTAATTCCTTCATTAAGTTGACTTTATTTTGTAAACGACCTGCTGTATCCACTAGCAAAACATCGGCCTGTTCTGCTTTGGCACGTTCCACTGCATCGAAAACGACCGCTGCTGGGTCGCCGCCAGCATTTCCACGTACAACTTCAACGCCAGCCCGTTCGCCCCAAACAACTAATTGGTCGATGGCGCCCGCTCGGAACGTATCGGCAGCGGCCATTAAAACTTTCTTTCCTTCCAACTTGTATTGATGGGCTAATTTACCAATGCTGGTTGTTTTACCAACTCCATTAACACCAACAAATAAAATCACGGTTAAGCCATTTGGCTGTAAGTTAATCGCGTTATTTTCATTAATTCCTGCTTCTTCATACAAATCAACCATTTTTTCAATGATGGTATTTTGAACTTGAGCTGGTTTTTTCACGTTTCGCAGTTTCACTTCTTGTCGTAAGGCTTCTGTAATTTTTAAGGATGTATCAAAGCCTACGTCTGCACCAATTAACGTTTCTTCTAATTCTTCAAAGAAATCTTCATCAACGCTCCGGAAATTAGCAAACAATTCGTTCAACCGTTGACCAAATGTTTTACGCGTTTTTTCCAAGCCTTTTTCATATTTTTCTTGGACCTGCTCTTCTTTTGACTCTTCAATTTCTTCTGAAACCTGCGTGTCTGTTGGTTCTGCCAACGGAGTTACGACACTACTTTCTTCCTCAGGCGCTTCCACAACAACTTCTTGTGTTTCCTCTGTCAGGATTTCTTCTGGCTCTTCTTCTAATGCTTCTTCTACGCCAGCTAATTTTTCCATTTCAGCGTTATCTGTTAAATCGGCTGTTTCTGTGACTTCTTCCGCTGTCGTTTCTGGCGTTGTTTGCGCCTCTTCTGCTGCGGTTTCTTTTGATTCAGCAGGCGCTGATTCATCACTTGGTGTTTCGTCTACTGTTTCTTCAACAATCTCTTGTTTTTCTTCTTCCTTTTTTTCAGCGGAAAAAGCTTTTTTAATTTTATCAAAAAATCCCATTCTTATTGGCCTCCTTCCAACGGCGTTAAAATATATTTTTCGACCGCTTTGGCAACACCATCTTGGTCATTCGTGTCTGTAACGACATCTGCGGCTTCTTTAACTAATGGAATCGCATTTGCCATGGCGACACCTAAGCCAGCGTATTCGATCATCGGTAAATCATTTTCTTCGTCCCCTAGGGTCATGATTTCTTCTGCACGGATTCCTAAATCTTTGGCTAACAAGGAAATACCATAGGCTTTCGTAATCCCTTTTGGCATAAATTCTAATAAGTTATTTCGCGTTTTAATAATTTCAAAACGCTCATAAAAAGAGGCCGGAATTTCCTTGATGCGTTCATTTAAATACGATTCATCAATCGCAACAACAACTTTGTTATAAATTCGATTCGGGGTTAACTCTTCTAATTTGTAGGACTCAAAGGTTAATAATTTGTTTAGAGAACTATAAATTGAAGGATAATTAGGTGCAGAAGGCAATTGCATCACGACCTCATCGGATAAGACATCAAACGGCATGTTGAGTGTGGTTGCTAATTGGTACAGCTCATGAATCGCTTCCAAGGGCATCAATGTTTTCTCAATAATGGCCCCTGTGTCATTTTTTTGAACCAACCCGCCGTTAAAAGTAATGCTATAATCGCCTTCATCTTGTAAACCTAATTCTTCTAAGTAAGGACCAATAGCTGCCAAAGGTCGACCTGTGCAGATAACAACTTTCACGCCTGCTTGTTTCGCAGCCATCAGTGCTTGTTTATTCCGTAAAGAAATCTCTTTTTGGCTATTTAATAATGTTCCATCTAAATCAATAGCAACTAATTTTATCAAACGTTCGCTCCTCCTTGCTTCTGGCTAATTGCTTTTTTCAATTGCGCCACCTTCTTTGACCTCTTCCAAGCGAACTGAAACGATTTTTGAAACCCCAGATTCTTGCATAGTCACGCCATATAAAACATCTGCGGCTTCCATTGTCCCTTTACGATGTGTCACCACGATAAACTGTGTGCCATCTTCAAATTCGCTTAAATAATGACCAAAACGAGCAACGTTGGCTTCATCTAAAGCTGCTTCTACTTCATCTAAAATACAGAACGGAACTGGTCGAACACGAATAATTGAAAAGAGTAATGCAATCGCCGTTAATGCCCGTTCGCCTCCAGACAACAAGCTTAAATGTTGTAATTTTTTCCCTGGTGGTTGCGCCTCAATCTCAATCCCTGTATTCAAGAGATCCTCTGGATTGGTTAGCACCAGTTCTGCCCGTCCGCCACCAAACATATTAGGAAATACCACTTTAAACTGGGCACGAATTGCTTCAAAGACTTCTTTAAACCGTTCTTTCACTTCTTGGTCCATTTCATCCATGGTTTCAAATAATTGTTCTTTCGCATTTAATAAATCATCACGTTGACTGACTAGAAATTGATGGCGTTCATCGACTTGTTCAAATTGCTCGATGGCACTTAAGTTAACAGGTCCTAACCGCTCAATTTCTTGTTTTAGGCGTTTCACTGTTTGCTGTGCTTGCGCTAAATCATCGATTGGGAAATACGCTTCATAGGCAGCTTCAAAGGTTAAGCTGTATTCTTCCTGTAAGTAACTTAACGAGCTATCTAATTGCATTTCTGCACGATTTTTTAGGACTTCAATTTGTGTTTTATCTGCTAAATACTGTTGTTGGCGTTTGTTTTCTTCCGCTAATTTTGTATCTAACTCGTCTACTTCTTCTTGCAACGCTTGTCGTTGACTACGTGCCGTTTGTAAAGACGTTTGCAATGCTGTTTGTTTCTCCGCTAATTGCGCGACTTGTGCCGCTAAGCCTTCTTCGGTTAACTGGTGATCGCTAGAATGGCTACTTAGTTGTTGTAGCTGTTGACGGATGGCCGTTTCTCGAATCAATAATTCGTCCAATTGTTCTTGTTTGTCTTGCTTTTGACGAGCAAAATGGGCACATTGTTCCGCCGCTACTGCTTGTTCTGCTTGAACTGTCGTCAAGCGTTCTTGCGCTTGGGCTTTAAAGGTTTCCATTTGGCTAGCTTCTTGTTCCACTTGTTTCATTTCAGCATCTAAACGTTCTTTCGTTGCCGTTAAGTTTGCTTGTTGCTCTGTCAATGTGGCTTTTTTCGTTTGATATTCGGTTAAGAATTGATGCAATTCCCGTGATTCATATTCAAACAGACGTTTTTCTTTTGTTAAACGAGTAATCGTTTCTGTTTGATTGGCTAATTTATTGTCAATTTCTTGTTGTTTTAAGCGATTTTGTTCACCAGCAGAGCGCAACATTTCTGCACGTTCTGTGGCTGTTTTCACTTCTTGCGAGAGCGCTTGGACTTCTTGTTCTACACTTCTTAGTTGTGTTTCTAATTGAGTCATTTGTTCAGTGATTGTTTGAAGTTCTTGCGCTTGTGAAAATAGGCTTCCTTGGTTGCCACGTTTATTGGCTCCCCCAGTCATCGAACCGCCAGGATTCATCACATCGCCTTCCAATGAGACAACGCGATATTGGTAATTGACTAATTTTGCTAACTGGTTGGCACTCGTTAAATCTGCCGCTAAAATCGTGACGCCTAAGAGATTTTGAATAACGGTTTGTACTTGTTCTGGATAACGAACTAATTCACTGGCAATCCCCACGAAGCCCGGTGCACCAGCCAAACGATTCTGAACCATCGCCGATACAGAGCGCGGCTTAATGGTAGTCAATGGTAAAAAGGTTGCCCGGCCACTGTGTTGTTGTTTTAAGAAAGTAATGCCTGCTCGACCATCTTTCTCATTTTCCACAACAATATGTTGCGCCGCACCACCTAGGGCCGTTTCAATCGCCAACGTATATTCTTTAGGCACTTCAATTAACTCAGCCACTGCGCCAACAATCCCAGTCAATTGGTTTTTGTGACGCAATACAGCTTTCACGCCTTGATAGAAGCCAGCGTAATTTTCTTGAATTTCTTGCAAACTTTTTTGGCGTGCCTTCGCTTGTTGTACTTGATTCATCGCTTGGTACATATCATTTTGACGCTGTGCTAATCGTTCACGTTTGGCTTCAAGCGTTGCTTTCAACGCGGTGTATTCTTCCAGCTGCTCTTGTAAGCCTTGTTTTGCGACTTTTTGCTCTTTTTCTAGCGTTTCTTTCATTGCAAGAGCTTCAACCATCTGTTCTTCTAGCGCTTCGTGTTTTGCTAGCGATTGTTGATTTTTAGCTGTTTCTTGTTGATATTGTCGTTCTAAATATTTTAAGTCATTGGCTGTATTGGCTTGTTCTTGCATGACTTCCACATACTGACTGCGCAATTCCTCCATCAATTCTTTAGAAGACTTACTATATTTTTCCACATCTTTCGTTGCCAAAGCCAATGCTTCTTTTAACGTCTGACGTTGTGCCGTTTTTTCTGCGATTGCTGTTTCCAGCGTCTGCAATTCTTCCCGATAGCGAACAATTTTTTCGGCCGTTTCTGCCAATGTCTCTTCGTATTCGCTTGCCGTTTGGGAGGTGTGTTTGGAACGTTCAATTAAAACATTTTTTTGTCCTTCTGCTTGTTTCAACGCTTCTGTCACTTGTAATAATTGTTGTTGTTCCGTTTCAATTTGTTCATCTAAACGATTGCGCTTGCTTCGTAAACGTACCAATTTGCCTTCTAAGTCATGGACTTGCTTACTTGCGCCAGCTAACTTTTCTTCAATGGCTGTTAATTCTTGCGTTTTCGTTTCCCAAATAGCTTTTGCTTCTTGAATTTCGGTCACAGTTAAATTGACATCAATTTCGGTAAGTTCTTCTTTCAAAGCTAAATACTTTTTAGCCGCATCTGCTTGGGCGGCTAGAGGAATTAATTGGTCTTCCAACTCGTAAATGATATCTTGGACACGGCTTAAGTTGTCCTCGGTTTCGAAAAGCTTTTGTTCAGCTTTTTTCTTCCGTTGTTTGTATTTTAAAACGCCCGCTGCTTCTTCAAAGATCCCACGACGGTCTTCAGGTTTACTATTAAAAATCGCTTCAACTTTCCCTTGTGAAATAATTGAAAAAGATTCTTTGCCTAACCCTGAATCCATAAATAAATCTTGAATATCTTTTAAACGGCACGCTTGTTTATTAATAAAAAAGTCACTTTCGCCCGTTCGTTTTAAACGACGGGTGACACTAATCTCACTATAATCCAATGCTAAATAATGGTCGCTGTTGTCTAACGTCACGGTAACTTCCGCAATATTTAGCGGCTTACGACCTTCCGAACCGGCAAAGATAATGTCGTTCATTTTGCCACCGCGAAGGTTTTTCGCAGATTGTTCACCTAATACCCAGCGAACGGCTTCCGTGATATTACTTTTCCCACTTCCATTCGGACCAACCACTGCTGTCACATCATCTTCAAATTCAATAATGGTTTTATCTGCAAATGATTTAAATCCTGTAATTTCAATTCGTTTTAAATACACGAATATTGCTCCTTCCAGCCTTACTGAGGAATACTTTTCAGTGCCCGCTCAGCGGCATCCTGTTCAGCTAACTTCTTCGATTTTCCTTGGCCTAACCCAATGAGTTCACCATTCATGTAAACTTCAGTGAAAAAGGTGCGGTCATGAGCAGGGCCTTCTTCTTTAATTAAGCGATATTCAATTGAAACATCGCCTTTGCGTTGTAAAACTTCTTGTAATTGTGTTTTGTGATCCATCTCATGTGAAAAAGCACCGGCATCAATTTTCGGAAAAATAACGTCTTCAATAAATTTCTTGGCTGCGCCAACTTTTTGGTCTAAGTAGAGGGCACCTAAGAAGGCTTCAAATAAGTCACATAATAATGATGCACGTGTTCGTCCGCCCGATGCTTCTTCTCCTTTACCTAATAAAATGTAGTTGTCGAAGTGACATTCTTTCGCAAATTTGGCTAAACTATCTTCCCGAACGATGGCTGCGCGCATCTTCGTTAATTTTCCTTCTGGAAGTTCTGGGAATTTTAAATACAAATATTGTGAAACAATTAATTCTAAAACTGCATCTCCTAAAAATTCAAGACGTTCATTATCGGATAATTTTAAATAGCGATGCTCATTCACATAGGATGAATGAGTAAAAGCTTGCTCTAATAGATTGACATCATGGAAAACAATGCCGTAACGTTCTTTTAACTCTGTTGTTAACTGATTGTCCATTCTCCACATTCCTTTACATTTATTTACACCTTGTTTCATTATACTTTTTTTTTCACTTTTTTTAAATGGTTCTATTCAGAAAAAGCCTGTTATTCACTGTGTTCTCATTATTTTTTAGAAAAAAATAAATAAATAGAGCTATGATTGAGATGAAAGCGTTTGTTTACGTAAGAGATAGAAAGAGCGTGGGACAAAAATCACTTTGGATTTTTGCGCCACGCTCAAAAACTGATAAACGGCGGGAACAGAAGCAACTCCTCCTTATTTCTCGGAGTTAAACACTTCTGTCCCGACCTCGTTCTATCTCTATTAAATCAGCGGAACGTTGTTTAACGTTTTTCCGCAGTGACACCCACCGTTGCCCATGGATTATCTTTCGTATCAACTGCCCAAGTAAAGTCAACTACACGGTCGTTGACTGGCAAGACTTCATTTCTGTAAAGCGTTGGGATTACAAACGCTTCATCAATGGCATACTCTTGCCAATCGTAGAAGGCTTTTTTACGTTTTTCTTCATCAAATGATGCTTTTGAATCAATCGCATCAAGTAATTTAGTATTTTCTTCTGACTCAAAACGTGTATAGTTAAAGGCTGAGTTTGGACCATATAAGCCGGTTGGTGAAGGATCTGAACCTGTGCCCCACGCGCCTTGATAGATATCTACTTCTGGGTCATCATTTTTCAATTTATCATAGAATGCTTGGAAATCAATTAAGCGTCCTGTTGTATACGTTACGTTTAAGCCAATTTCTTTCCATTGTTGGACATAGTAATCAGCAAGTGGTTGTGCAGTTTCGCCGCCTGACATTGAAGCAAACTTGATTTCTAGTGGTTTGCCTTCTTTGTCTTCGCGAATGCCATCGCCGTCTACGTCTTTATAACCAGCATCGTCTAATAATTTTTTCGCTTTGTCTAAATCAAGCGTATAGCCTTTCGCTTCGCTATCATGCAAGCTCTTGAAGACTGGTGGGATTAACGTTGTTGCCCCTGTTCGTAAGCCGTTGTAGAATTTTTGGCCGACTGCATCATTGTCAATTGCATAGCCCATGGCTTGACGTAAGCTTTTATCTGCCATTTTAGCTTTTGGATTGTATTTCACTGTATTTGTTTCTTTGTCAAACGTGCCCATTTTAAAGCCAATATACGTGTAGGCTTGTTCGGGACGTCCTAAGATTTGATACCCTTCAGTATCTTTGTATGTTGGATACGTATCTGTTGGCATTGATAATGCAATATCGTATTGTTTCGCTTTCATCGCTTCTACAATGCTCGCAGAAGGCATAGATTTGAACACTAATTTATCTAATTTTGGTTTGCCACCGTAGTAATACTCATTTGGTAGGTATTCAACAGATTCACCTGTCACAATATTACTCATGTAGTATGGTCCAATAGTTACAGGGTTTTTACGAACTGCATCGCTTGATTCCATGTCTTTAACAGCAATTCCTTCAAAGGCATGTTTTGGTAAAACTGAACCCCAAACACCGCCACCTAATTGTTGCATTCCTGGGTGAACTTCTTTATAAGTGATTTTAACTTCTTTATCATTGACTTTTTCTATGCCAGAAATGGTTGGCGATTTACCATCATGGTAGTCTTCCATGCCAACAATATTCGTAAAGTTATCATCATAACGAATCCCTGTATAGTCTTTATGACCAATGACTTCATAAGAGAAAATCACGTCATCTGCCGTCACATCTTTACCGTCAGACCATTTCAAATTGTCACGTAATTTAATGGTTGCTGTATTGGCATCTTCATCTAATTTCAGATCCGCAGGACCCCCATCGACAATCTTAAAGTCTGCATCATTGTTAAATAATGGCTGTACCGTTGGAAGCATGTATTGTGCATCATAGTTGTCTTGATAAAATTCTTGCTGGAAAAGTCCTTGGAATTGTGTATCCATAACTACAGCGACATCTAATGTCCCGCCATCAATTGCTTTTTTATCATTTTTAACAGCGATTGGCATTTTTGAAATGTCTTCTGTTTCCGTTGCTTTATTGCCCCCGCCTTTATTGCCGCCACCACATGCAGCTAACCCGAATACTAACACAGAAGCTAACGTGATTGCACCTAAAATCCGTTTCTTGTTCATCTCTTTTCCTCCCTCATTTTTTGGCTAATTAGCCTAATCGTTGTCGTGCATCTGCTGAGCGCTTAAATGCTTGTCCAACATAGTTTATACTTAACATCAAGACTAAAATTAGAATTGATGCAGGTAACCAAACCCATTGTTTATTGACTAATACATCTCCACTGCTGGCGTAGCCAATTAAGGTTCCTAAACTTGGGACACTTTGTGGTAACCCGAAGCCTAAGAAAGTTAACGTTGTTTCGATCCCGATATTGGCCGCGAAATTAATCGTTAAGTTCGTAATAATTAATGAACTTAAATTCGGCATAATTTCTCGAAACATAATTTTAAAATCGCTTGTTCCCATTGTCTTAGAGGCACTAACGTAATCTCGGCGCCCTTCAGATAACGTTTTACTGCGGAACAACCGCGCTTTTCCAACCCAATAAAACGCACACATAATCCAAATAAAGGACCAGATACTATATTTAGGAATCACGGAAACGAACACAATAATAATTAACATAATTGGCAAAATCATAATAAAATCCACGATACGCATCAAAATATTATCAATCATGCCTCCATAATAACCGGAAATAATCCCTAAACCGACCCCGATAATAGACGTAATAATCGTAATGGCAAAACCGATTAAAATCGAGTTTCTAGCCCCGATAATCAATTGTCCTAAAACATCACGACCCCCTTCATCGGCACCTAAAATGAACTTGGTGCCATTCATTGTAACGGTACCTGGTTCCGCATATTTATCTAAAATACTTACATGCATAACGGCACTTTGGTCTAACACTAACGAACCGATAAAAACGGCTAATAAGATAATGACCAAAAGGATTAAAGAAAACATCGCCATTTTTTCTTTGACGAATTCTCGCGCAATCATCCGAAAGCCCATTGGTGGAATACTTTCTTGTAAGACTTCTTCTCTTTTTTCTTCTGTCAATTCCATTTTTATCACCCTTTCTTCGTGTTTTTTCTACTGAATTCGAATTCTTGGATCAACAATACTCATTACAATATCAGAAATTAAGGTTCCGATAAGGGTTGCCAATCCCAAAATCAACACGAGAGCGGTAATAACGGAATAGTCACGTTGAATGATACTATCAATAAATAATTTTCCAATTCCTGGGAAAGCAAAAATCTTTTCAATAACGACTGATCCGGCAATCAAAGCAGTAATTTCATAACCTAATTGAGAGGCAATTGGTAATGCTGCATTTCTAAAAATGTGTCGATTAAAAATTTTATTCGTTGGCACTCCTTTTGAACGAGCAGTACGAACAAAGTCCATGTTTTTAACATCAATCACTTCACTGCGCAAATATTGAATAGTGACCGCTGTCCCTAGCAACGCTTGAGTGACCCCTGGTAAAATTAAATGCTTCAGTTTATCTAAATAATACGGCCACGTTCCCTCAGCCAAACCAACAGTCACGGTTCCACTCGTTGGGAACCAGTCTAAGCGATACCCAAAAATAAAGAGCATAATCAAGGCAAAGATGAATAATGGTACGGCAAAACTGAAGAAGTTGTAGATAACCACCATTTTGTCAAACCATGAATTTTGGTAACGGCCAGCAATTAAACCGAAAGGAATGGCGATTAAATACGTGATTATAACTGACACAGCGGCCAATGCAATCGTATTCCCCACCCGACCAGCAATGAGCGTGGACACAGGTAATTTAAAGATAAAACTATGACCAAAATCTCCATGTAAGGCATTGCCAATCCAACGGAAATATTGTTCGTACCAAGGATCATTTAACCCGGCAGCTTCGCGCATGGCTTCAATCACTTTCGGGTCTTGGTTCGGATTAATCAATCCTGTAAACGGATCACCTGGCATCATTTTAGCCAACAGGAAAATCAAGACACTTAAAATAATCACTTGCGGAATCATCAATAACAAACGGCGTAAAATTGTTTTCCACATTATTCAGCACCTCCATTTTTTAACGCTACTTGGTGGGTTGGACTAATCGAATGTAAGTTATAAACCCGCCCATTTTCATCATAATAGTCTTTATGATTTTCCCGATACTCTTGCTCAACTCTTCTTCGTTCTTCTTTGTGAGCTTCTCGGTTCGCTACGTCAATTTTAGGAATTGCTGAAAGTAAGCGTTTGGTATAAATGTGTTGTGGATTAGTGTAAATATCTTGGCGTGTACCGATTTCTACAAAACGGCCTTTGTACATAATGGCAATGTTGTCACACATATGTTTAACTACGCCCAAATCATGGGAAATAAATAAGTAACTTAACCCATATTCCTGTTGAATGTTTTTCATAAAATTCAATACCTGTGCTTGCACAGATAAGTCCAGTGCTGAAACAGGTTCATCTGCAATAATTAATTTGGGGCTGGTAGCCACCGCTCGGGCGACGCCTAAACGTTGGCGTTGCCCACCAGAAAATTCATGAGGATATTTGTACAACGCATCTTCTGGCATCCCCACAATGTCCAACAAACTTTTGACTTTTTTCTTTTCTTCTTGGTCACTTAACCGTTCAAAATTTCGAATTGGTTCGGCGATAATATCTAGTACTCGTTTTTTAGGGTTTAAACTTGACATCGAATCTTGGAAAATCATTTGGACATCTTTGTTGTATCCGATCGCTTTTCGACTTCGCGGCTTGGTTACATCTTGTCCTTGATAAATAATTTCACCATTTGTAATTTTTTCTAAACCAATAATTGCTTTTCCTGTCGTTGATTTTCCAGAACCCGATTCACCAACTAACCCATACGTTTTACCTTGTTCAATCATGAAATCCACACCATCAACCGCCAAAACATGATCAGTGATTCGATTGAAGAAGCCGCTGCGAATTGGATAATGAACTTTTAAATCTTTAATTTGAATAATTTCTGTCATTACGCTTCCCCTTCCCCGTCTCTAAAATGAAAATGTTTATAACATGTACAACGAACATAATGATTCGGTGCAACTTCATGTAATGTTGGATTTTCTTCATGTTCCGATGCATCAATCCAAGGAATTCGTGGGGCAAACCGACAACCTTTTCTAGGTAATTTGGTTAACGAAGGAACAATCCCTTCAATCACATGAAGTTCTTCTTCATCGGAATTCTCTTGGGGAATGGACTGAAGTAAGGAACGTGTATATGGATGTTTCGGATGACTAAACAATTCTTCAGCAGTGGCTACTTCTACAAACTGACCCGCATACATAACCGCTACACGATCAGCCATTTCCGCAACTACACCTAAGTCATGGGTAATTAAAATAATGCCGCTTCCCGTTTCTTCTTGTAAATCTTTTAACAAATCGAGAATTTGTGCCTGAATGGTAACGTCTAAGGCCGTTGTTGGTTCATCTGCAATTAAAATCGGTGGTTTACACGCGATTGCAATGGCAATAATCACCCGTTGGCGCATGCCGCCAGACAATTCATGAGGATACTGTTTCCCGACACGCTCTGGGTTGGGAATCCCCACTTGATCTAACAGTTCAATGGCCCGTGCTTGTTTTTGTTGTGCAGTCATTTTGGTATGATACGTGAGACTTTCTTTAATTTGGTCTTCAATTCGCATGAGCGGATTCAGTGCAGACAACGGATCTTGGAAAATCATCCCAATATCGTTTCCTCTGACTTTGTTGTACAATGTTTCATTAAACGTAGTTAAGTTTAAATTGTTGTATAAAATTTCCCCAGTAATTTTGGTATGATTGGGATCATGTAAGCCCATAATCGTTGTTGCTAAGGTACTTTTTCCACAACCAGATTCTCCGACGATTGCCAGAATCTCATTTTTCTTCAATTCAAATGAAACATCATCGACGGCATTATAATAATCATCTTTGATTCTAAATGCTGTTTCTAATCCTGAAACCTCTAATAATTGTTCATTTCCTTGCATCCATACGCACCCCTTACGTCCTTTCAAAAACATTATATAAATTAACTAATATTTAATGATAGCACTTTCTAATTTTTATCAATGTTAATTTACAGCTCATTGTTTTTTCATAATTTTATAGAATTATTCCATAAAAAGCAAGATAAAATAACTTTTTTCGCAGTTATTTTTTTACATGTATGATTTTTTTTACAAAAATATGTGTAAAAATAGCCTTATTGCTTAATAAAATAACCATTATGTACGCAAAAAAAGTCGATTAACAGGAATGTTAATCGACTTTGTCTTATTATTTTTTATGAATTACTCACAATATAATCTACAGCGGCACCAACTGTTTCAATTTTTTCTGCATCTTCATCTGAAATCTCTGTTCCAAATTCATCTTCAAGTTCTAAAACAAACTCCATTACGCTAATTGAGTCAGCGTTCAAATCATCTTTAATGTTTAATTGATCTGTTACTTGATCCGCTTCAATATCAAAGTGGTTTGAGATAATCTTCGCTACTTTTTGAAGTACTTCTTCACGAGTCAACTGTATTCACCTCCACTGCTTTTGAAAAAAGGTTCTTTCTTTTACTAAAACGCTAAGATACATTGTACTCACAATTTGGGTATTTGTCCATCTTTTTTTCATTTGAGTAACAAACTGATGTCAAGACAATTGCAAATTACTCTGCTTTGCCTTCATAATATTCCACTAATTGTGGGACAACTTGGGTTTCTAACATTGTATGAATTTGACGAATGGTGTAGCGGACGGCATCAGGACCCGTGGCCCCATGCGTTTTAATGACTGGCGCTTTTAAGCCAAATAAAACCGCTCCCCCATGTTTTGAGTAGTCCATTTCGTCTTTCATGCCACGCAACGCATTCTTTAATAATAAGGCGCCCATTTTTCCTTTGACACCTTCAGAAAGAATCGCTGTTTTCAGCAAGCTCATCATGTTCATAGCTGTGCCTTCGATAGATTTTAAAACGGCATTCCCTGTGAAGCCATCTGTCACCACCACGTCAGCTACGCCATTTAATAATTCTCGTGCTTCAACGTTTCCGACAAAATTAATCGTTTCATCTGCTGCTAACAATTCGAAGGCTTTTTTCGTTAATTCACTGCCCTTTGTTTCCTCAGTTCCGTTATTTAATAGACCGACACGAGGATTCTGAACGTTCCGAACTTTTTCAGCATAGAATGAACCTAAAACGGCATACTGAACCAAATGTTCTGGTTTATTGTCTGCATTGGCTCCTAAATCTAACATGTCAAACCCTTTGTCTGGTTCTCCCATGACAGGTAAAGTTGACATCAAACCGGGACGTTCCACATTTTTGATGCGGCCGACAATGAAAAGACCCGCTGCTAATAGCGCTCCGGTGTTGCCTGCAGAAAAAATCGCATCGGCTTCCCCATTTTTAACTGCTTGCGCTGCTAAAACCATGGAAGCAGTTTTCTTACGACGGATTGCCTTCACTGGCTCATCGTCACTAGCAATTTTTTCATCGGTATGAATAATCGTAATGTTTTTTTCATCGGTGATGTATTTTTTTATTTCGGCTTCTTTTCCATATAATTGAAATTCAATGTCTGGGAAGTCTTGTTTGGCTAGCATAACCCCTTCAACAATTGCTTGTGGGGCGTTATCTCCACCCATTGCATCTACAGCAATTTTCATGAGTGATTCCCTCCTACTTTTTTGTTTCCTAACAAGTATAACATATTTTTTTCAAAGAAATACGTATTGGCTTTTACTTTCTGGCTTCAAAAATTACCTCTTCTAATCGAAAAATTGGGCTTCCTCATCTTGGGGTTTCACTCGATTGGCTAAGCCTTGATAAGCAGGATATTGCCACCACTCTTTCACTTTCCATAGGGCACTTGCTTCTTGGCGCGCAACTTCTAAAATGTTAAAGTCCGTCACGATATCTCCTACCGCAAATTGAGGCACCCCTGATTGCCGTGCACCGAACACTTCCCCAGGTCCGCGAAGTTCCAAATCACGCTCACTCAAGACAAAACCATTGGTGGTTTCTGTCATGATTTTCATACGCTCAACGCCCATTTCATTTTTCGGATTGGCCACTAAAATACAATAAGATGCACTGGAGCCACGCCCCACACGTCCCCGTAACTGATGTAATTGTGCTAACCCAAACCGGTCCGCATCCATAATTAACATCACTGTGGCATTTGGTACATTCACGCCAACTTCAATAACGGTGGTAGAAACCAATAATTGCAGCTGATTGTCTTTGAACTCCTGCATAATGTCATCTTTTTCTTGGTTTTTCATTTTACCATGTAGTAATCCCACTTGATATCTTGGGGAATAAAAGCTTTGCATATGTTCAAAAATTTCTGTTGCGTTTTTCACATCTAAGGCTTCTGATTCTTCAATCAAGGGACAAATAATATAGGCTTGATGTCCTCGAGCCAGCTCTTTTTCCATCCATTCTAAAACAGTATCTAACTGCGGCGGCCGAATCCAACGTGTTTCGATTGGAATCCGTCCAGCTGGCATTTCATCAATGATTGATACATCCATTTCGCCATAGGCTGTAATGGCCAGCGTTCGAGGAATCGGAGTGGCCGTCATAAATAGAACATCTGGTTTTAAGCCTTTTTCTCTTAATATTTTTCTCTGATTCACACCAAAACGATGTTGCTCATCGGTGATTACCAAACCTAATTGATGGAAACTGACATCTTGTTGTATCAAAGCATGGGTCCCTACCACAATGTCAATCTCGCCATTGGCCAGTTCTTCGAGAATTAGACGACGTTCTTTCGTTTTGGTGGAACCTGTTAATAAGGCCGTCCGAACTTCTAATGGATCAAACAACTGCTGTAAGCTTTCCATGTGCTGTTGCGCTAAAATTTCAGTCGGAACCATCAACGCTCCTTGAAAGCCAGCGGTCATGGTGGCGTATAGCGCAATCGCAGCCACTACCGTTTTCCCACTCCCCACGTCACCTTGAAGCAATCGTTGCATATGCTTCGGACTTCGCAAGTCTCGACAAATTTCATTGGTCACTTTTTTTTGGGCGCCTGTCAATTCAAAAGGCAGTCCTTGGGTGAACGTTTTTAAGCGATCCACGTCATATTGAATAGCTAAACCATTTTTTTCCGCTTTTTCTTGTTTCTTCAATCCTTGCATTTTAAGTTGGAAAAGGAAAAACTCTTCAAAGACTACTCGCCGTTTAGCTTGATGGCTTTCTTCTGGATTACTGGGAAAATGCATCGCCCACATTGCTTCTTTTCTAGGCATCAAGCGGTACTTTTCTAATAAATCATTCGGTAAAATCTCTTCAACCAGTGAACCATACTCTTCAAAAGCAGTGCGGATTAACTGAACCAACGTGCTTTGGCGGACTTTTTTATTCACATGATAAATGGGGGCGAAATCTTCATTGTCTCCTTTAGAAGCTAAGATTTTCATGCCATTTAATGATTTTCTCTTGGCATCCCACTTGCCATAAACAGCAATTTCTTCGGAAAGAACTACTTTGTCTTTTAAAAAAGGTTGATTGAAGAAGGAAACATTAATGACCGCATGTTCTTGCATCATTCGAAACGTTAACCGGCTCTTCTTATAACCGTACCGACTAACGACTGCTTCCGAAACCACTAGCCCTTTTAGCGTAACTTTTTCCTGATCCTGAATCTCACTTAAATCCTTTTCTTGGATATCATCGTAGCGGAAGGGATAATACGTCAATAAGTCTTCAATTGTAGCAATCCCCAGTTCTTGTAAATTTTCAGCACGTTTTGGGCCAACACCGGGCAATACGCTGACTAAATCTGTGATGTCCATAAAATCCCCTCCTCATTAATATACGCAAAAAAATGGATCATTCATTAAATAGGCTGGTTCATTAGCCCTAACTAATGAACCAGCCTATTCGTTTTTATTTTTTCATCACGAAAACCTATTCTGCTGAGAATAAGTATGGATATACAGGTTGTCCACCTTCATGAAGTTCTGTTTCTAGTTCATCGTTTTCAGAAACTAAAATAGCGATTAGCTTTTCAGCTTCTTCAACCGAGCCATCTTCGCCGACAATAATTGTCACGATTTCAGTGTCTTCATCAATCATGCGGTTCAACGTGTCTAATGATGCATTAAAACGATCTGCTTCAGAAACGACGATTTTACCATCAATCATTCCTAAGAAGTCATCTTTTTTAATTTCAACGTCATCAATGGTTGTGTCACGAACAGCTGTGGTTACTTGACCACTCACAACGCTGTCTAACATTTCCGTCATACTTGCTTTGTTTTCTTCTAATGATTGTTGATCATTGAAAGCTAACATTGCTGTCATTCCTTGAGAAATGGTTTTAGATGGAACAACCGCTACTGGTACATCGGCAACTTCTGCTGCTTGATCAGCTGCCATAAAGATGTTTTTGTTATTTGGTAAGATAATGACTTGCTCTGCATTCACTTCTTTGACTGCTTTTAAAATATCTTCCGTACTTGGGTTCATTGTTTGGCCACCACTAATAATGTAGCTTGCACCTAAACTTCGGAATAATTCTTGAACGCCTTCACCGGCTGCAATAGCAATCACAGCAAACGGTACGCGAACTTTTTCAGTCAACGCTTCTTGCTGAGCATCGCGTTCAACTAACGTTTCATGTTGTAAACGCATATTGTCTACTTTTATTTTTACTAACGAACCAAATTTTTGGCCGTAGTTCATCACTTCACCTGGATGCTCGGTGTGTACGTGAACTTTGATAATTTCGTCATCGTTAACGACTAATAGAGAATCGCCTAGTTCATTTAAGTAGTTTCTGAATGTTTCATAATCAAAAGCGCTGTCCACGGTTGGGCCTTCGCCGATACGAACCATAATTTCTGTACAATAGCCAAATTTAATGTCTTCTGTCGCAACGTGGCCACTAACACCACGGTGATGTTCAGCATTAACCATTTCGTCCATTTCGGCAGGACTTGGTTCATACGTTTCAGTTGGTAAAAATTCACCACTAAGCGCTTCTAAAAATCCTTCATAGATAAATAGTAGTCCTTGACCCCCACTATCTACAACGCCGACTTCTTTTAGGACAGGTAATAAATCAGGTGTTTTCGCTAAGGCACGTTTAGCACCTGCTACAACAGCTGTCATAACTTCGATACAGTCATCTGTTTCTTTCGCTTTACGTTCACCAGAACGCGCCGCTTCACGAGAAACAGTTAAGATTGTTCCTTCAACAGGTTTCATCACTGCTTTATACGCTGTTTCTACACCATGTGTAAATGCAGCGGCCAAGTCTTTGGCATTTAATGTTGTAACCTCAGGAATTTGTTTTGAGAAGCCGCGGAATAATTGAGATAAAATAACCCCAGAATTTCCACGAGCACCCATTAATAACCCTTTGGATAACGCGCCTGCTAATTCTCCTACTTTTTCAGAGCGAGAATCGGCCACAGCCTTTGCACCACTGGTCATTGATAAGTTCATATTTGTTCCTGTATCACCATCGGGTACAGGGAAAACGTTTAATGAGTTGACATATTCTGCATTTGTGTGCAGACGAGTCGCACCTGCCTGGACCATTTCCTGGAACTGACCTGCGCTGATTTCTGTTACATTCACCTAAAAAATCCTCCTTCAGATTTACCGCTAACGGCAACACACGACTTCCTTGTGCAATTGCATCGTTGACAGTACACTACCTCTAATCCGGTAATACACGAACTCCTTGAACAAAAACGTTAACTGAATTCGCAGTGACACCTAATAATGTTTCAAGATTATATTTTACTTTTTCTTGGACGTTACGAGAAACTTCAGAAATTTTTGTACCATAACTAACAATCGTGTAGACATCCACTGCGATTCCGTTGTCTTCTTGACGAACAACGACACCACGTGAGTAATTCTCACGACGTAAAATATCGTTTAAGTTATCTTTAATTTGATTTTTGCTTGCCATTCCGACAATTCCGTAAATATCTGTCGCAGCTCCGCCAACTACTGTAGCGATCACATCATTGGTAATCTCAATGGTACCTGCGGGTGTTTGAATTTTTACAGCCATTGATGAAAGCCTCCTTATAAGAGCACATTCGCCCTATTTTCTTCCATAACATTTTATCATATCCAGCCTTTAATTAAAAGGAAGTTCGTCAGATATTATAGACCCTTCCTCATAATTACCAACATTTGTACAATTTACAACGTTTGTCGTGCATTGTCAATGCAGAAAAAGACAAGATTCGACTTGGTTCATTGAATCTTGTCTGCTGATTTTAGAGGTTTTTCATGGCTCTCACTGAGACTAAACATCTTTCTCCGTTACTCATTTCGACAATCCGTTCGCTTTTTATAACTTTACTTATATGCTTGCGGTTGATTAAATATGATTTGTGACAACGATAAAAGTCATTAGACTGTTCTTCAATCTCCTTTAAGGAACCATAAAATTCAATTTCTCCGTTTTCAAGATGTAAAACGATTTTATGCGATACGGAAGAAGATTCAAAAAAAATGATTGTTGCCATATCTACAGACCGAATGGTATCGCCGTCCTTAAATTTAAATAATTTTTTTGTATCTCCACGTTCACTAGTTATACGTTCATGAGCCAATTGAATATTTTCACAGATTTTCTGCTGTAGATGTTCTTTGTTGTCTTTAATGATATAGTCCAGCGCTTCCACTTTATACGTAAACGTCAGATAGGACAGTTCCCCATGTGTTGTGACAAAAACGATTTTACCTAAATTATCGTAGTCTCTGATTTTAGCTGCTAAGGTTAATCCTGACATTTCATGTTGTAAATCAACATCTAGAAAATATAACCCAATTATTCTAGGCTGACTTTTGACAAATTCAAGTACTTCTAACGGATTTCCTGTTGAAAAAACCAGTTCCATATCAAGACTTTCCATCATTATGTAATTTTTAACATAGGTTTCTAACATTTGTCGTTGTCGCCAATCATCTTCGCAAATAATAATAGAAATCACCTTATTCGCACCTCCTATTGTTTTCAATCGTCAATTTTTGAGTAAACCATCCATCACTGATGGAGGTAGCTAGTTGAACATTATTTAGGGATTGAAGCAATTCTTGAACATTACTCAATCCCATTCCTCTATCAGTGCCTTTTAATGAAAAACCGCGTTGCTTAAGTAGATGGAATTTTGGTAAATTTTTCCTACATGAATTTTGGATAATAATATGTACAGCAGAGGCATCTTTATATACAGCGATTACAAGCTTACCCTCACCTAAAAATTCGATTTCTTCTATAGAGTTATCTAAAAAAATACCTAGTATTCTAACCAAAGAAATTGAATCAATGGCTAATTCTTCAATTGGTTCAGTCACTTCTAACTGTACATCCATTCCTTTTTCTTGCGTTGAAATCAACTTAGACACAAGGAGACTTTTAACTTCTCTTACTCGAATGTTTCCAATCGCTTCTAACTTGAACCCATTTTGGTCAATGCATTTTGATGCTTTCTTTATTTTATTGAAATAATAGTCATTAAGACTCTCGTAATCTCCACTTACAATAAAATCTTCTAATGAATTTAGGATATTTTTATAATCATGCCGAAACTTCCGAATCTCCTTGAATTGTTTCTCCATTGCCTCCATATATCTCTGATTTTCTAAATATTCTGTTTCCTTCTGTTGAATATCATATTTATTTTTGAGCGAACTAAGATACACAATAAAAGAAATTAATGAAACGACTAAATAGAGCGTGAGAAAGATTGAATTTACTACAATTATTTCCTTGTTATTCCCCAAATATTTTCCTAAAATCAGGCTGGCATAGTAGATAATCATTGTGCCGATTCCTATCAAATTAAAAAGCAGAAGACATTCATTGATAATAGAAAACTTTTTTTCTAGTTTTTTTATCCCCTTTATCATTAATATCGTCAGAATTACTGATAGCGCTAGCCGAAATGTACTATGTAAAAACATAGTTAAATTACTTGAAAAAATTAGTTCTGTGCCAAATATTTTTTCCTTTACAAAGGATACAAACTGACCACTTATAGCTGAAATAATGACGATATAAGAATTTATACCCAAAACTTTAATAAGGCTTTTAGAGATAAAAAAATAACCTAAAATTATTATACTCAAATAAATCCAAGCAAATCCGTACATTCCTATAGCAGAAATTATTTTGCCATTCAAAATTGCAATAACCATCAAGCCAAAAATACTATGTAAAGTAATTTTTTTATTAAGCTTTACTACTTTTGACTTTAGATAATTAAAGAACACTTGAAACACTGCCGTGATATTACTTAGAATAAAAACAAACCTCACCAAATTAAAACCTCCTTATATTTCAGTTAATAAAAAAAGTATATACTCTAATAAAAGACAATTCAAGCTTTCTTTATAAGTGAAACTGAGAAAAAGTAGATTTCGGTGCCCGACTATTACGCTATAAACAAAAATTGTACACTCGCTATACTGAGTGTACAATTTCAATTACTTTTTTATTTATCAAAATAAATGTTTTATACATGAGAGTTGCGACAAGATTTTTTATACTCATCTAACATAATATTTCCCAGATTTAAACGCTTTTTTGAAAACATTTATAAGTTTATCTCCACTATAAATAAACACGCCCCCTTGATAAACACTCTTCCCTAGAAACGCTAAAATCGCAGTAAAAACCAGATTAATTCCCATCGCTACTGCAAAAGCATTTAACGATGCATCCCCCAGCATATAACGTGCGTACATGACTATCGGTGATAGATACGGTATATAAGATGAAATGATAGTCGCTTGGTTACTTCCTAATCCAGCTGCAAGAATCATTACCATAAACATCGCAATAAATAAAGGAATAATCAAAATATACATCAACTGTTGAACTTCCTGAACAGAGGAAACAACAGAACCTAAAATAGCAGCCGTAACAGAATATAGCAAATAACCTAAAACGAAACATATGACAGCTAAGATGATTGCTTGACTATTTTTGCCTTCACTCAAAAAGTCAAATACTCCTGTACTATCTCCAAAAATTCCATAAGATGCATACGCAGCCCCAAAAATTGCTGCTGCTTGCGTTACCCCAACTAGCCCAATGCCAACAATTTTACCAATTAAATGCTGAACTGGTGTAATTGTTGTGAGTAAAATTTCCATAACTCTTGAACTCTTTTCCACCGCAATGTCTTGGGCAACCATTGTAGAAAAGAGCATAACTGCAATGTAGAGAATAAAACCAACAATATAAACTAGTATTAATGTTTGAACCGAATTATCTTGATTTCCAGCTAAAGATTCTAAGGATAAACGTGTGCTTTCATTCAAAAACTGTTGTTGCGCCGCATCAATATTTAATTGATTTAATTTAATCGATTGATTTACAGTGGTTACAAGACTTTGTAATTGTTCAGACACATTATATTGGAGAGCTCCTTCGTAATAAATTTTTCCTTCGTATAGACCAGCGCTACTCTTTCCAATTTTCAAAATGGTTTTACTCGCTCTATCTTTCAGCTCTTTCTCAGCATCTGATAACTTTTGACCGCCGTCAACAAAGTTCAGATTGGTACCTTTACCAACTTCTTTCAGCATAGTAACAGTTTCTTGATTATTTGAAACAACAAGGATGGTTTCTTTACTTGGTTCCTCTTTTTTTAGAATCCCTTCATAATTCATTCCCAAAAATGTCCCTACCATCAAAACCAACAGTATAATAACAAACACTTTTGACACGACTTTTTGTTTGTATGTTTCTAAAGCAATCGTCACTATATTTTTCACTTTACTCACCCACTCTTTCTAGAAAAATATCATTTAACGAAATTGGCTCAATTCTGAATTGCTGAATATTTTCTGATTGAAAAATAAATTTTTGAATTTTCTTCGCAGTACATTCATCTTTTACATAAAAAGAAATAACATCATTTTCTTCTTTATACGATTCTATTTCAAAATCTTGTTTTAATATTTCTCTGTCAAAATCAGCCTGAACAATCACTTTTCTTTTATCCGTTTCATCTTTGATTTCTTTTAAATTTCCTTCTAAAAGAACCTCACCCTTTTTTATCATACAAATGTTTTCACAGATTTCTTCTACGTTTGCCATTTGATGAGAGCTGAAAATTATCGTAGCACTATTTTCCTTCAAAAAAAGAATTGCTTCTTTTAGTTGATTCGCATTAATCGGGTCTAGCCCAGAGAATGGTTCATCCAAAATGACAAGCTTGGGTCCATGAATGATCGACGCAATAAATTGAATCTTTTGTTGATTCCCTTTTGACAATTCACTAATTTTTCGATCTACGTTCTTTTGTATCTTAAAAAAATCCAGCCAAAAGAGGATACTTTTTTCAATTTCTTTCTTTTTCATTTTACGGAGCTTCCCAAAGAAAGTTAATTGTTGTCTCACCGTTCTTTTCGGGTATAGGCCACGCTCTTCTGGAAGATAACCGACCTCTTTAGCATCAAAGCGATCAACTTTACGTCCCTGCCATGTTATTTCCCCTTCATCAGGAGAGTAGATGCCTAAAATATGGCGGAAAATAGTAGTTTTACCTGCACCGTTTGCGCCTAAGAAGCCGTAAATTTCGCCTTCTGGAATAGTCAAATTGATTCCTTTAATAATTTCCTGCTCATTCATTTTCTTTTTCAACTTTTTAATTTCTAAGCTCATATTTTCCTCCTTTTTCATTTATCTAAGTACTTTAATTATATTAATCAAACACGGACCACTACATTTTTTTCTTGAACTCTTAAATTTTCATCTTTATCGTCTTACGTTTGTGCATGGATTTCTTAAGTATTTAAAATCAGACAATGAAAAACTATCACCTGACAAGCTACTTTTGTTGTTAGTCACTAAAAATCTTCTTGCAAATCAGTGCCTAATATGATAAATTAAGTTAGTATGAGCTGAATATTATCGCTCCAAGATCAAGGCAAAGGAGGAAACTTAAAATGGCAAAAGTATGTTACTTCACTGGTCGTAAGACTTCAAGTGGTAATAACCGTTCACATGCGATGAACTCAACAAAACGCACTGTGAAACCTAACTTACAAAAAGTTCGCGTATTAATCGATGGTAAACCTAAAAAAGTTTGGGTGTCAACTCGTGCTTTGAAATCTGGTAAAATCGAACGTGTTTAATAAACTTAAATAAGCAAAGCTGGACGTTCGTTGTTCGGCTTTTTTTATTGCATAAAAAAAGAGGTTGGACCTTCATCACTTTGATGAAGGTCCAACTTCTTTTTACTTGTCTTTACTTTGAATAACTGCAATCATCCCTGCATCGAAGGAAAAAGCAGCGGCTTCTTCGATAAATTCATTACTTGCATACGATGTTGGGTAAGGAACATCTTGATTGGTTAATAAATATTTACTGCGTCGTAGCGTCAAGTTTTCTACAGGCGTCAAACAGCAGTAGGCCAGATATTCTTTATCTGGCTCTTTTGGTACGATATACGAACCAGGGGCGTAATACTGGATGCTATTTTGACGATCGCATAGACGGATTTGGCGAAGTACGCCTTGAAATCGTGGTTCAAAGGGTAACCAAAGATTGGCTAACAGGTGGTCAATTCTGCCCCCTGTCGCACCGATAATCGTCATCTCTGCTTGTGGAAATCGTTGTAAAGCTTCTTGAAGCGCTAATTGTGTATCTGTATCATCTTTTTCAGCAGGTGCTTGGATGAGTGTTTCGGCAGTTTCTTGGACAAAATGGTATTCTTCTCGTGATAATGAATCAAAATCGCCCACTGCTAATTGTAACGGTAAATCGGCCTCTAATAAATGGAGACAGCCGCGATCAATACCTACGAAATAATCATACGTAGCTGGTTCAATGGTTGGCCAATCACTTGGATTGCCGCCAGCTACCAGTAAGACACGACTCATTTGTCTAGCACTGCTCTCAGTGCATCGATTCGTTCTTGAAGATTTTCAGCATTATAAATGTAGGAGCCTGCAACAAACACTTCTGCACCGGCTTCTTTGCAGCGTGCGGCAGTTTCAGGAACAATCCCGCCATCGACTTCAATTTCATAGGTGTATCCTTTTGTTTCTTTCCATTCTTTTAATTGAGCAATTTTTTCTAGTGAGTTTTCAATAAATGATTGTCCGCCAAAGCCTGGATTGACAGTCATTACCAAGACTTGGTCTGCTAAGTCTAATACATTTTCAATCATCGAAAGTGGTGTCCCAGGATTGATGGTTACGCCAGCTTTCACACCCGCATTTTTAATCATTTGTAAGGCACGATGAATATGGGGTGTTGCTTCTTGATGGACAGTAATAATATCCGCACCGGCTTCCGCAAAGGCATTGATATAATTTTCAGGTTGTACAATCATCAAATGAACATCCAATGGTAGTTTTGTCACTGGACGAATCGCTGAAACGATATTCGGTCCTAAGGTAATGTTGGGCACAAATTGACCGTCCATGACATCAACATGAATATAATCTGCTCCTAATTCTTCTACTAAACGGATATCTCTTTCTAAATTGGCAAAATCGGCACTTAAAATGGATGGTGCTAGTTTCATTTGGCTCGCTCCCTTTATATTTGCTATGATTTTTTCTTATAAACAGGTCGTCGATTCTCGATTTCCATTAAAAACTGTAAATAATTTTCGTAACGACTCGTCGCAATGGTTCCCGCTTCCACTTGGCGTTTCACTTCACAACCAGGTTCTTTGTGGTGCATACATTCACGAAACTTACAGTGAGAGGCCGCGGCAACAAATTCAGGAAATTGCTTTGGTAATTCCACTGCTTCCATCTCCAAGAAATCGATGGCACTAAATCCTGGTGTATCAGCAACCAAACCGTCGTATAACGGAATCAACTCCACGTGACGGGTCGTATGTTTGCCCCGTCCTAAAGATTGGGAAATTTCCGCAGTTGCTAGTTGTAATTCTGGTGAAATTTGATTCAACAATGTTGATTTTCCAGCGCCTGATTGTCCCATAAAAACAGTCAACCGTTCTGGGAAAAAGCGTTCTAATTCTTTGGTGGCTTCTACGTCTTCCGAAGCGATTACCGCATAACCTAACGCTTCATAAATCTGTTTAATTTCAGTGACTTCTTGACGTTGCGGCTCATCTAATAGATCAACTTTCGTTAAATAAATAACTGGTTCTATATCCTTATACTCTAAGCTGACTAAGAAACGATCCAACAAATTAAACGAAAAATTTGGCGAAACCATACTCATGACAACCACACCTAGATCCACATTTGCAACAGGCGGGCGCACTAATTCATTTCGTCTTGGTAAAATTTCCAACACATAACCATCTGTTAAATTATCGCTTTCAAAAAGTACTTCATCTCCCACGAGTGGCGTAATTTTTCGATTACGAAAATTCCCTCGCGCTCTTGTTTGATATGTTTCTCCATCTGCGTATACATAATAAAAACCGCTTAACGCTTTTCTGATTTGACCTTTCAGATAAACCACTCCTAACTACTTTCGAATATACAGGATAGTGGCAGAGAAATCAAGGGAGCCTCTCGATTCTATTAATTAAAAAGAGCCTAGGACATAAGTCGAAATGACTTACCTTCCTAGACTTAAATCTTAAGATAAACGGCGGGACAGGAGCAGCTTCTTCAGAAATAAGCCGAAATTCCTCGAAAGACGAAAAGCATCTTTCGGAAATTTCTTCTTATTTCTTGAAGCTAAACACTCCTGTCCCAACCTCTTGTCTTAATTACTCGTACTACTTTCACTAGTGGTGCTTTTTGAATCATTTGCTTTTGAATAATAAACCGTAACAGCGTCGCCTTTTTTGACTTTGCTGCCAGCGGATGGGCTAGTTCGTTCAACGACTTGGCCATCGCCAGAGCCAGATAATCCTTGTTCATTGATTTTAAGGCCAGCGTTATTGATGCTGTCTTCTGCAGCTTTTGGCGAATAACCTGAAATATCGGGAACAGTTACTGAGTCGCTGCCTTTGCTGACATGTAAAGTAATCGTGTCATTTTTCGGATCAACAGCGGTACCAGAAGCTGGTTCTTGACTAATCACGGTATCTTTTTCAACTTTGTCGCTTTCTTCGTCCACTCGTTTAATTTGAGATTCTGGGATACCTAAAGCAATTAAGCGACTTACCGCATTATCGTAAGAAATTCCGCTATAATCAGAAAGTGTCACTTTGTCGCTACCTTTACTTACATATAACGTCACTTGGCCATTTTTAGGTGTCACGGTGCCACCTGGTGCGGGGTCTTGCGTAATGACTAAACCTGGTTCTACCGTATCGCTTGCTTGGTCGACACGCGTAATTTGAGATTCAGAAATGCCTAACTGTGCCAGTGCATTTACTGCATTTGTGTAAGAATAACCGGCGTAACTAGGCAAAGTAACCGCTTCTGGTCCTTCACTGACCGTTAAAGTGACTTTGTCTTTTTTCGGATCAACTTTTTTACCTGCAGCTGGTTTTTGTTTAATAATGCTATCCGTAGACACAGAATCACTGTATTCTTTTTTCGTTGTAATTTGGTCTTCTGAAAACCCTAGTTTTTTCAAGGCTTCGACAGCAGATTCATACGATTCGTTTGTATAATCGGCCATCTCAATTTTTTCTGTTCCAGAGCTGATATATAAAGTAACAGATCGGCCTTTTTTCACAGATGATTTTGCTTCGGGGTCTGTTTTGACCACCTTGCCTTCTTCAATCTTATCGTCGGGAATTTTTTTGGTTTCACTATCGACTTTCAGCCCGGCACTTTGTAGCGCTTGTGAAGCGTCCGCTTTCGTTTCATTTGTAACATCAGGAACTTCAACGTCTTTACCACCCGACATTGCAAAGGCTAAGCCACCTATTGCTAAAGCAATTAATGCCGCAATTGCTAAGCCAATCCACAATTTTTTGCGGTTTTTCTTCGGTGGTTGTTCAGCTAAAATGTCATCTGCGATATCTTCTGGAACTTCGACAGGCGTTGTCTCTTCCGGTTCAGCGATGTCTTCGGGAATCGGAGTTAATACTTTCGTTTCTCCTAATAAAGCCGTTGGTTCCCACGCAGGTTCGTTTAAACGACTGGCTGACAAGGACGTGTATAAGTCTTCTGCCATCTCATTCGCTGTTTTGTAGCGATCGCTTGGGTCTTTTGCGGTTGCATGACGAACCACATTTTCCAATGATTGAGGAATCCCTGGATCAAACATTTTGACAGAAGGAATTTCTTCTTGGAAATGTTTTAAGGCAATCGTTACGGCTGATTCACCATCAAAAGGTACATTCCCTGTTAGCATTTCATAGAGAATAATTCCCACAGCGTAAATATCTGATTGGTTGGTCGCCATGCTTCCGCGCGCTTGTTCTGGCGATAAGTAATGCACCGAACCTAACATTGTGTTCGTTTGCGTAATTGACGTTTCTGACAAGGCAATCGCAATCCCAAAGTCAGTAATTTTGACTGTGCCGTGTTCGTCAATCAGAATGTTTTGCGGTTTTAAATCCCGGTGAATAATTCTATGTTCATGTGCCATTGCGACAGCAGATAAAATTTGTTGCGTAATATCCACAACTGTGGAATAAGGAATTGGGAAATGCGTTTGGATGTAACGTTTTAAGTCCATTCCTTTCACATATTCCATGACTAAATATTGTAGTCCATCTTCTTCGCCTACATCGTACACACTGACGATATTCGGGTGAACCAGCTCAGTTGCGGCTAGTGCTTCACGCTGAAAACGTCGGATGGCGGCTTGATCGTTTTGGAAGTCAAAGCGCAAGACTTTTACTGCAACGTCTCGGTCTAAAATTAAATCGTGTGCTAAATAGACGTTGGCCATGCCGCCACTTCCGATGCTGCCAATAATGTGATATCGACCATTCAGCTTCTTGCCGATTTCTATCATTGGTTTTCCTCCTTCTGTTCGTCAAAGTGTATCACTAACACGGTAATGTTATCTAAACCACCCGCTTCATTTGCTTGGGCAACGAGTTGGCTTAATTTGGATTCTAAGGGATCTGACGTCTCTAAAATTTCTAAAATTTTTGTCTCAGGAACCATATTGGTTAAGCCGTCCGAACATAACAGTAAATAGTCATTAGGCAGCCATTCATGATTGGTTACATCGACTTCGACAGTGCCAGGCATTCCCAAAGAACGTGTTAGGACATTTTTTCGTGGATGATTTGCAGCCATCTCACGAGTAATCTCCCCTGATTTTACTAGTTCATTCACTAAGGAATGATCTTCTGTTAATTGTAACATGTGTTGGTCACGAACTAAATAAGCACGACTGTCCCCCACATTTGCTAAGACAAATGAATCCGGTAAAAGAATGGCACCAACCACGGTTGTCCCCATTCCTAAATACTCTGGTTTCGATTGTCCGCGTTCATAAATTTTTTCATTTTCCTTTTGAATTGCTTGAATTAACCACTGTGCAGATTTTTCAGCTGAGTCGACAGACGCATTGGACCAACTCTCACCTAAATTATTGACTGCCATTTGGCTAGCGACATCACCTGCTTGGTGGCCACCCATGCCATCTGCTAAAACGGCAAAGGTTATGTGTTGTTGGTTCTCAAAAACGTTGGCATAATCTTGGTTCGTATTTCTTTTGCGACCGACATCTGATTGAACGTTGATTTCCAAATTATTTCACCTCATTTGAACTAACTTTCCGCATACAGCAAATAAAGAAGCCATCTGTCATGTATTGATGGGGATACAGAACCAGTTCTTGCTCTTTTACTACTGCTTGGACATTTTCATTTGCAACAATTTCAATTTTTTCAAATTCAGGGTGTTTGGCTAAAAAGGCTGCCACCACTTCCTGATTTTCTTCTGGCGTAATAGTACAAGTGCTATAGACCATTATACCCCATTGTTTTAGTGTTGGGGCAACACTTTCTAAGATTTCTAACTGAATTTTAGGTAAATTTTGAAAATCATTGGCCGTTTTATGGTATTTAATGTCTGGTTTACGGCGCATTAGCCCTAAGCCTGAACATGGCGCATCAACTAAAATCCGATCAAAGGTTGCTGCGGGAAATTCTTCTGCCACTTGTCGCGCATCAAGCTTTTCTGCTTGGACGACATCCGCCACATGGAGGCGTTGCGCATTTTCATTAATTAGCTTAATTTTGTGCGCATGAATATCTAAAGAGGTCACACGACCACCTGCTTCAGCCTCTAAAAAAGTTGCGATATGAGTCGTTTTACCACCAGGAGCCGCGCAGGCATCCAAGACACGATGATGCGGTTCAATTTGCATCGCTGGAGCCACGAGCATAGAGCTTTCATCTTGAATAGTTAAACAACCGTTAATAAACAGTTCACTACCAGCTAAGTAGCCTTTTTCAGCGACAACACCATAAGGGGAAAGTTGACTTTCCTTCGCGGCAATCCCTGTTTCTTGTAATTCTTCCAGCGCTTCTTCTCGTGAAATAAACCGTGTGTTTACTCGGCCACTCGCATGGCTTTTTTCAAATAACGACAAACCCAACTGCCGTGTTTCTTCTTCGCCTAATTGGGCAAGTAATTTTTCTGTTAACCAACGTGGCGTACTAATTTCCGTTGCTAAACGATCAACTGGATCGCTAATTGCGGCCAAACTAGGTGCTCCATTTCGTTGGAACGCCCGCAGCACGCCATTCACGAATTTACCAATCCCAGGATTGCCACGACGTTTGCCAATTTCAACCGCTTCATTAATGACTGCATGATCAGGCACTTTATCTAAATAAAGTAATTGATATAACGATAAAATCAATAAATTTTTCACCCAATTATCGACTTTTTGCGGTTTCTTAACAAATGGTGTTAAGTAGTATTCCAACAATAATTTGCGACTAATTGTGCCGTAGACAAGTTCTGTAAACAAGCGGCCATCTTTCTCGCTTAGTTCTGATTTTGTCATCATTTCATTAAGTAAAAGATTGGAGTACGCCCCACCTTTATCCACACGTTCGATGGTTTCTAAAGCAACGTATCGAACAGAACGTTTTAATTTCTTGGGGATTTTTTCAGCCATTTTTGTTAGTCCACCTTATCTTTTTCTGCGACATTTTGACCAACGCCATTTAAAAATTCTTGAATCGTTAATTGACCTTTACCAGCTGGTTGCAGGCGATCAATTTGAAGAACTGTCCCTTCGCCACAAGCAATCCATAGCGCTTTTTTACTACGTTGGATAATCGTTCCTGGGGCGCTAGTTGTTGTTTCAGTCAGTGGTGTCACTGCCCAAATTTTCCAGTTTGTCCCTTGATAGGTTGTGAACGCTGTTGGCCAAGGACGCATACCACGCACTTGGTTATCAATTGCCTCAGCAGTTTTTTGCCAGTCAATTCGTTCTTGTTCCCGGGTAATATTTGGTGAAAAAGTAGCCTCTTCTTCCACTTGTGGAATAGGCGTGATTTCGCCAGCAATTAGCTTAGGTAACGTCTCTAATAAAAGTTCTTTTCCTAGAATGCTTAATTTTTCAAACATGGTGCCTACATCGTCTTGTTTCGTAATCGGAATTGCACGTTGCGCTAAAATCGCGCCAGCATCCATTTTTTTCACCATTTCCATAATCGTGACGCCTGTTTCTTTTTCTCCTTCAATAATCGAGTAATGTACAGGTGCGCCGCCACGAAATTTTGGTAAAAGTGAGGCATGGACATTAATCGCACCTAGTTTAGGCGCTTTTAAAATTTTCTCTGGTAAAAATTGTCCAAAGGCTGCTGTCACAATTAAATCTGGTGCTAAGTCAATCACTTTTTCCATTTCAGGAGAACCTGAAATTTTCTCTGGTTGTAAGACTAATAAGTTATGTTTTAAAGCTGCTTCTTTGACAGGCGTTGGGGTAATCACTTTTTTTCGGCCAACTGGTCGATCTGGTTGCGTGACAACCGCTTGAACATCATAGCCTGCCTCGATTAAACTTTCTAAAATCGGAACAGAAAAGGCTGGTGTGCCCATAAATACAATTTTAGTCATCAAAATGTTCCTCCATATACGCTTCTAAATCTTCTGGTGCAATTTTCTCAATCATTTTATCGATAAATAACTCGCCATTCAAATGATCAATTTCGTGTTGAAAAGCTCGAGCTAAATAGCCGTAAGCCGTAACTTCCATTTCTTCACCTTCACGGTCAAAATAACGGACAGTCACTTCATCTGCTCGTTCAACGGTTCCATATGTTTCTGGAATACTTAAACAGCCTTCCACATCAATACTGGTTCCCTTTTTTTCAATAATCACTGGATTAATTAGTTCAAAACGACCAGATTCTTCATCGATTTCAATCACTGCCATTTGCAAATTTTTCCCAATTTGCGGGGCTGCTAAGCCAATCCCATCATGGGCCAGCATTGTTTCATACATATCCTCTAGTAACTGCACAATTTCATCGGTAATAATCGTCACAGGTTGAGCCTTCATTTTTAAGTGTTCGTTCGGGTGAATCACAACTGGATAGCGCATAAGTGCTCCTTTCAAAGCTGTATTTTTTAAATAAAATTCATGGGTTCTGCATCAATGGAAAGCTTTAAGCCACGAGCCGTTGCTCGTTGTGTATCGGTTAAAATTTCTTTCAATAATGGTTGAAGCATTGGTTCTTGTTTATACTTGATAATCACTTGATAAAAGTATCGATTATTGACACGCATAATTGCGTTAGGCGTTGGTCCCAACAAAATAGCTTGCGGCGATAAGCCTTGTTTTAATTTCGTCGCAATTTGAAACATTTGTTTCGCTGCTTCATTTTCTTCAGGATGGCTAGCCGTAATTTGGACCGTAAAATAGTACGGCGGATAATCCCCACGATGGCGGATATACATTTCTTTTGTATAAAAATCTTCATAATCTTGGGCTTTTGCCAATTGTATCGCATAATGCTCGGGGTTAAAAGATTGAATGATGACTTCCCCCGGTTTTTCAGCGCGACCAGCGCGGCCGCTGACCTGTGTCAATAATTGGAAGGTCCGTTCACTGGAACGAAAATCGGGTAAATTCAAGGCGGTATCAGCATTTAAGACACCGACTAACGTCACATTTGGAAAGTCCAGTCCTTTGGCAATCATTTGTGTGCCTAATAAGATATCCGCTTGTCCTTCACCAAATGTTCGCAAAATCTTTTCATGCGCACCTTTGCGACGGGTCGTATCAACATCCATTCGGAGAATACGACTGTCTGGTAACAACGTTTGTAATTCTTCTTCTACTTTTTGTGTGCCTGTTCCGTAGTAGCGAATTTTATCTTGGCCACAGTTAGGACAGCGATAAGGAATCCGTTCTTCATGTCCACAATAATGACATTTCATTGTTTTGCTATCCATATGCAAAGTTAAGGAAATATCACAATTCGGACACGGCAACACATAGCCACAATCGCGACACATCACAAATGACGAATAGCCACGGCGATTAAGTAGGAGAACACTTTGTTCGTTTTTCTCTAAGCGTTCTTGGAGTTTTTCTTGCAACGACATGGAAAAAGAAGAGACATTGCCATTTTCTACTTCTTGCCGCATATCCACTACATCAATCGTAGGCAAGGTTGCCGCTTGATTGGCACGCTGTGTTAATCGTAACCGCTGATAAACATTTTTTTGTGCGCGAGCGCGTGATTCCAAGGACGGCGTGGCACTGCCTAAAACAACAGGGCAATGATGGTACTCCGAACGCCAAATCGCTAAATCTCTCGCGTGGTAGCGGGGGGTTTCTTCTTGTTTATAACTTGCCTCGTGTTCTTCATCAATAATGATCACACCGATGTTTTCGATTGGCGCAAAAATGGCAGAACGCGCGCCAACCACCACTTCCGCTTCTCCTCGTTCAATCTTCCGCCACTCGTCGTATTTTTCACCTTGCGATAAGCCACTGTGCATTACAGCAACATGTTCGCCAAAGCGACTTTTAAAGCGTTGCACCATTTGCGGAGTTAAAGAAATTTCAGGGACAAGCATAATGGCTGTTTTGCCTTGGTTAAGAACTTCTGCAATGACCTGTAGATAAACTTCTGTTTTCCCGCTTCCTGTAATACCTTCCAATAAGTAGGTTTGGCTTTGCTGTTCTTGGACCGATTGTAAGATTGTTTCCACAGCCACCTGTTGTTCTGCATTCAAAGATAACGCAGTCGTTTTTTCAAACGTCTGATTAGCAAACGGATCACGATACGCTTCTTTTTCAATGAACGTTAGCCAGCCGTTTTTGGCCGCTTCATTTAAAAGCGCGGTACTGAAACCTAATTCTTTCATTTCCTTCACAGCGGTGACTTTTTCAGTGCCCAAGCGTTGTAAATAGTAAAGAAGTTGCTCTTTCTTCTTAGCTCCCTTGCGTAAACCCAAACGAATTTCCTCTAATTGTTCAAATTCCTTAGCGGCTTGAATGAAGCGGACCATTTTGACTTTATTTCTCGTCGTAACTTCGTAGCGAATATCGACTTTTTGCTGTTTACGCAACGCCATTAGTTGAGGCAAAAGCCCACGTTCTTGCGCTTGGTCCCACGAAATTTCCTCTAAACCATAAAATAACTGATCTTGTAATTCTTCAGAAAGCTCATCCGTTAAATAAATATATTTTTGGTAATCGGCACGCATTACGCTAGGCAACATGGTTTGCAAACAAGTGATTTTAAAGGCAAACGTTTTTTCCTTCATATAATCAGCTAAAGCCAACATTTCTGTATTTAAGACAGGTTTTAAGTCCAATACCGCCACTAGTTCTTTCAACTGAACGTTGGCTTCGTCAAGAACCGTTGCAGCCATTGGTTCAATGGCTAAAACAAACCCTTGAACATGCCGATTACCGTTACCAAAAGGCACTTCTACACGCATGCCGACAGCCAATTGCTCATTTAAATTTTCAGGAACTAAATAAGTGAATGGTTGATCGGTTTGCATCGTTGGTACATCCACAATAACTTTGGCTACTTTTTGCATGGTGCGTCCTCCTTTTTATGTAAATTCTCTTTGCCTATTGTACTAAAGATTGACTGATTTGTCTTGTGTGTCTCGCTGGCACCTTTCAGAATAAACGAAGAGAAAGCCTCTGAAATAGACAGACGGCTTTCTCCATTCGTTGACAATCATTCAATTAATTTTTTTCGTCACGTAAACGGTTTTCTAATTCTTTTTGTTCTTGTTCACGTTGGCGTTTGCGTTCTTCACGTTCAATGCGTAGACGTTCGCGTTTTTCTTCAGGATTTGGATCACTGATCACTGTTCCTGCTTCGATTTCTTCTAACGCACGACCCACACTTTTTACAGAATCAAAGGATTCAACGGTTGGTTGAACGCCTTCATCTAATTCATGCGCACGTTTGCTTGCTAAAATAACCAAAGAATATTTTGAAGGGACTTCTTTTAACAATGAGTCAATTGACGGTTTTAACATCATAAGGCTACATCTCCTCTAACATTTTAATATATTTTCCAATTACACGGTCAACACGGAAGTGCTCACTCGCGATAATGTCTTTAATTCGTTGCACGGCTAAAGGAACTTCATCATTCACTACCGCATAATCATACAGCGCCATCATTTCGATTTCTTCTCTGGCCACAGCCATTCGTTCTTCAATCACAGACATTTCGTCTGTTCCGCGGCCAATAATTCTTGATTTTAATTCCGCTAAATCGGGAGGTGTCAAAAAGATAAATACGCCATCAGGCACTTTGTCTTTGACTTGTTTAGCCCCTTGGACTTCGATTTCTAAAAAGACGTCTTTGCCTTCATCTAGCGTCTGGTTAACATACGTTAATGGTGTCCCATAATAGTTACCAACATATTCCGCATATTCCAACATTTCTCCAGCTTCAATCATCGCTTCAAATTCTTCTCTTGAACGGAAATAGTAATCTACTCCATCCACTTCGCCTTCTCGCTGTTTCCGAGTGGTCATTGAGATTGAATATTGAAAATCATTTTCTTCACTGTCGAAAATAGCCTTTCTTACAGTCCCTTTCCCCACTCCTGAAGGACCTGACAATACGATTAATAACCCGCGCTCTGACATAACGACTTCCTTTCAAAACATAATTTCACAGTATTAGTTCTATTTTGCACTTTTTTTCTGCAATTTTCAAGACTTTCTTGGAGATTCACTGAAAAAATAACATTTCTTCTTTAATTTGGCTTTCATAACTTGTTCTTTTTTTAAACAAATTACCTAGAATTCCTATACAGGCAGCCATTTTTTAAGTAAAATGAAGTGATGACTCCTTTAGGATGAAAAAACGTGAATAAGAAAGGACTGAGAAACATCGCACGAATTAAACCATTTACATTGTTTCTGCTAGGCTTAGTTGTCAGTTGCGGGGCCTTTTTTGCCCAACCTACTGTGACTCACGCAGAAGAAGATATTACCGCGATTGCTAAAAAAATGGGGACGACTCTGAAAGCGGATGGCATTCCCAAAGCAGCCATCGTTGTTGATGCTGATTCTGGAGAAATTCTCTGGTCGCAGCAACCAGATTTAGCGTGGAATCCTGCCAGTATTGCCAAAGTGATGACCATGTACTTGGCCTTTGAAGCAATGGAGCAAGGAAAATTTACAATGGATACCACTGTGACTGCTACGCAAAAAGATGTCGATATTTCTAAAATATATGCCATTAGTAATAACAAAATTACGTTAGGTGTTGCTTATCCAGTCCGTGAACTGTTAAAAATGATTGCTGTCCCTTCTTCTAATGTGGCGACTCTCATGTTGGCAAACTTAATTTCAGGGAACCAGCCTACTGACTTTGTTCATTTAATGAATCAAAAAGCGGCTGAATTAGGGATGACAAATACTACCTATTACAACTGCAGTGGAGCGCAAGCAAGTGCCTTTAACGGCCTGTATCAAATGCAAGGAATTGACCCAAATGGCGATAACGTCTCTACAGCTAGGGATTTAGCTTCACTAACCTATCATTTTCTGAAAAATTATCCAGAAATTTTAGAAATCACCAATAAACCAGTAGTGAAAACAATGGTCGGCACGCCTTACGAGGAAACGTTTGAAGCGTACAATTATTCTTTACCAGGCGCTAAGTATGGTTATCAAGGCGTGGATGGTTTAAAAACAGGCTCTAGTCCAACAGGCGGCTTTAACTATATTGCGACTGTCAAACAAGGAGATTTCCGTTTAATTGAAGTCATTTTAGGCGTTGGTAATTGGCAAAACCAAGATGGTGAATACGAACGGCATGTGGCTGGGAATGCTTTGCTGGACTATGCCTATACGACATACGAACGCAAAAAACTTTTAGACAAAGGGCCACAAACCATTGATCACAAAAAAGTCACTTTGGCTAACGATTTATACGGTGTCGTTCCCAAAGGCAGTCAGCCTACTTTTAAATTAGTAGCAGGGCAGGTGCAAGTCGACACGCCTTTGACATTGTTAAATAGTACGGTTCAAGCGCCGAAAGTGGCTTACCAAGAAGTTAAGCCAAAACAAACAACAGCGGAAGCTGCGGAAGAATCAAACGAACATTCTGGGGATACCACCGTTGCAGAACCGAATCATTTTATTCCCAAATCGATTGCCACAAGTGTTTTAGTCCTTTTCGGGCTGATCTTCTCAGTAATTACCCGTCAGCTTCAAAAACGTTTAGAACGTCAGAAAAAGCACGGCAAAGAAAGCAGTAAAACTGCAGCCATGCGGACAATCTTTTTAAGTGCCACAGTTCTTTCTTTCCTATGCGCCGTTGGCTTGTTTCTTTTATTCTAATTAAAAAAAAATACCACCAAGCGTGAAATGCTTGGTGGTATTTTTTATAAGCCCATATTAGAAAGCGTATTGACCACGTTCATCAATTCATCGCGACGACGAACTTGTTTGTCGACAGGGCCGTCAACTTCTTTCACGTCAATGCGCACAACAAAGTGACGATTCAAAGTAACAAACGTGTCTTCGTTAATTTGGATATTTAACTCTGTTTCAGAATAGCTTGCACAAGCATCTTGCCAGACGTCAAATGGTTCTCTGTCTGAAGCGACTTCTGTTTTTACCACAGAACGACCACTTAATTCTTGAAAGGTTACATCATAAAATTTAGTCATTGCTTTCACCTCTGTCATTTATTCGTTACTTCTATATTATAGCGTTTTCTGGAAAAACACGAAACCATTTTCTCTATTCGACATTTTGAATTTGTTCCCGAATCTTTTCTAAGGTTGTTTTCATTTGAACGACACTATTTTTTATTTCAATTGGACTTGATTTCGAACCAATCGTATTGACTTCACGGTTCATTTCTTGAATTAAGAAATCTAGTTCTCGGCCCACTGGTTCTGTTTCGTCAAGCAACTGATGCAACTTATCAATATGGATATCCAAACGATCCAATTCTTCATGAATATCGCCTTTTTCCAATAAAATGGCCATTTCTGTTAATAAGCGTGTTTCATCCACTTGGCTACCTAACCATTCGTTTAATTTCGCTTCAAAACGTTGACGGTATTCTTGTTCAAAAACGCCCACAAACGCTTGCAGCTCTTGAATTGATTGGGTCAACACTGCTACATAGTCAAGCAGGACTTGTTTAATTTGCGTTCCTTCTTGCACACGGCTTTGGTCAAGACTAGCGATGGCTGCTTCAAATGCTTGAACAAGAAATGGTTCAAATGTCTGATCAGCAATTTCTGCTTCCACTATTTCGACAAAATCATTTTGCTTTAATAAATGGTTGACCGTGTCCCCTGCATCAAACGTTGCTTCCGGATAGTTTTCCTTTAAATGTTGATCTACCGAAGTTAATAATTGATCAATTAAGTCCCACTGCACGCGCACTTCTTTTTGATTGTTGCCGATTTTTTGGAGATTTACATAGACTTCCACACGCCCACGTTTTAACGTGCGTTTGATTACTTGCCGAATCACCAGTTCATAGGCATTCAGTTCCTTTGGCATACGCAATTGAATATCTAAAAACCGCTGATTAACACTTTTGACTTCGATATCCAATTGATAATTTTCATTTTGAATGGTCTTTTTTCCAAATCCAGTCATACTTTTCATTGACAGGGTGCTCCTTTTACATGGATTTAATTGTTTTGCTTAATTCAGCAAATTCTTCGTTGGTTAAGGTGATGCCTTTACCCATTTTTTCGTGATCAGGGGCCCACTCACGCAAATCAAATTTTGGTGGACGACCATTCCAACTAATTAAATTCAATTCTTTACGCCAGCCACGAGCATTCTCAGATAACACAGCGACTTCTTCTAAAATTTCATATGAAAATTCTTCTTTCATAACATTCACTCCTTGTTAGTATTCCTTAGGTTATTGTACCATCTTTTCCTCGACACTTAAAATACACATCTCTTTTCTATCACCCTGTCTATATAAACATACGCAACTTTTTCAAAAAATCAGTAAAAAAAGCGGCGACTGCTCGTTTCAATCGTGTCAGTCACCGCTTCTCTGTCTATTCTTTTTCTGTATAAAGATCCACCACTTCAAAACTTTGGCAAACTAACAACATGTCGGGATAAAATTGTAGCTGATAGGGGGCCAGTTCTTCTTTAAAGAACCGCGCATGCTCTTCATACCAATAATCCAACGTCAAATCTCCTTCACCTTCCGCTTGCGCAAAAGATTCTGAGACCTTGTTCATGGGCATAATTTCAACTTTGGTTGTTCGAATAATAGCCAGCGGTTGAGACTGACCATCTAAAATTATGTCGTATTGACCAGCTTTAGGGAGTTGTTCTTCTTCCATCTTATAAATATCTAAAGAAGAACATGTCGCTGTCTTACGACCAGAAACAACCAATTGCCCCAAACGATTACCCATCTCAGAAGAGCCATCACCAAACATCCACACATCGGGCATCAACATATCTAATTCATGTTTATCTAAAAAGTTTTGCCAGAACACTTCTACATTTTTTAACATCCTTTGCTCTCCTTTTTATTTTTACTTCACGCAACCTTCTTTCACTAATTATACATAACTGATTGCTTTTCTCCTATACTATTTTTACAAAATGAAAACTAAAATAATGTCAGTAACATTTGGACAAAAAAAAGAGGACTAAGTAACAAAACTTAGCCCATCTTTTTATTTTGCTTGTCGTTCTTTGATTTTCGTGAGTAAAGATTGAACATGCTGGCGTGCCGAAGCTTCATCTTCTTGAAGCATCTTTTCTGATAAAATAAAGGAGCCGCCCACTGCTAATACTTCTTTTGCTTCCACATACTCTATAAAGTTTGTTTCATCAATCCCACCAGTTGGTAAAAATTGAACATCATAAAACGGACCGCTTAAACTTTTAATGGCTTTTAACCCGCCATAAATATCGGCTGGGAAAAATTTAACCACTCGTAAGCCATACGCCAGCGCTCGCTGAATCTCCCCAGGCGTAGCTGTTCCTGGAAAAATAGGCACCTCATTTGCCAGACAAAAATCAATGACTTCTGGAACAATCGCTGGTGAAACAATGAACTGTGCACCGTTCGCTACTGCCTCTTGGGCTTCTTTCAAGGTTCTAACAGTTCCTGCACCCACAATTAAATTCCCTGAAGCAGCAAGTTGTTTGATGGCAGGCAAGGCCAGCTGACTCCGAAAAGTGACTTCAATAAACGGTAATTCGTTTTCTACTAAGACTGATTCTACTTGTGGCAAATAGCGTAAATCTGTTGCAGTATATAGTGGTAAAAGTTTACATGTCGCTAATTGTTGATACAGTTGATTTTTTTCAACTTTTGTTTCCATTCTGTCACTTCCTATTTTGTTTGGCTTTGGTTGCTTCGTACAGTCCTTGAATATAGGTCAACCCCATTGCTCGATCATATAAACCATAACCAGGCATCGCTTTTTCATCCCAAATTGCCCGCCCATGATCAGGACGAATAACACCTTCATACCCTACATCTACCAGTGCTTGCATTAATTCCGCCATATCTAACGAACCAGCGACACTCGGATGCGCCGTTTCTTCAAAACGATGCTCACCTAAATACTTCACATTGCGGAAATGAACAAAATTAATTCTGTGACCTATTTCACGAATCATAGTAGGCAAATCATTCGTCGGGTCCGCACCGAGGGAACCTGTACAAAATGTAATCCCATTTGCTGGTGAGTCCACCAAGGAAAGGATCCGTTTTAAATCCGCTAAATTTTTAGTGATTCTTGGCAAACCAAAAATTTCCCAAGGTGGATCATCGGGGTGAATCCCCATTTTGATATTTTCTTCTTCACAGACAGGAATCACACGTTCTAAAAAGTAGCGCAAATTTTCGACCAAATCTTCTTCCGTTACGCCGGCATACATGGCTTTCAATTCTTGAAATTGTTGCAAACGCTCCTCTTCCCAACCTGGTAACCGGAATCCTTTTGACTGACTGTGAATTAATTGATACATGTCTTCTGGCTCCATGTTCTCTACCACAGCTTGATCAAATAACAACGATAAGCTGCCATCTTCATTCTCATACGCCAAGTCCGTTTTAGCCCAACCAAAAATAGGTTTGAAGCTGTAGCACACTAAGGAAATTCCACATTTCCCCAAGTTACGTAACGTTTGGCGATAATTATCAATATAGTGGTCTCGTTGATCCGTTCCCGCTTTAATGGCATCATGAATAGCAACACTTTCAATTCCTAAAAGTGCTAATCCTTCTTGTTCCACCGATTGTTTAAGTGCCTGAATTTCGGCTACTGTCCAAACATCACCTGGTAGTTTATTTAACAAGGTACCGACAACGCCAGTAATTCCTGGAATCTGTCGAATGTGTTTTAACGGAATGGCATCGCCTGCCGCTCCGTACCATCTAAATCCCCATTTCATTGCTTTCACCCTTTACTACATTCTTAAAAATCATCGTCCTCATCCTCTTCATCCTCAAAGGAAGTCATAGAAATATCCCATGCTTGCACACTTTCTTTGCCTTGCGCAACAATTGCTTGCGCCGCTTCAGCAATCGGTGTGCCCAATAATTGATGGTTTATCGCTTCTAAGACCATTGGTAGGTTGGTACCACTCACCACAAAGATTTTCTTTTGTAGAGCTGGTTCGAGTTCGTTAATCACCAAAACTGCCTGATTGTAAGGACTCGCACTTAATAAGTCAACCATGACCAACACGCCATCCCCTTGTTGGACGTTCTCAATCGCTGTTTTAATTTGTCCGCCTAGTGCTTGGACATCGTCTCCACTATTTAGATTAACAGTTTCGATATTTTCGGTTGTGCCCATAATCACGGTAGCTGCGTCTTTCGCACCGTCACTTAGTGCACCGTGTGTAGCAATCACAATCCCTAACATAAAAGTTCCTCCTTCAATTCAGTGGCTTGAGTCATTACTTCAAACAGTCATGCAATGACTCAAGCGACTGGTCTTTTTATAAATTAAATTTGCCTAGAACCTCTTTTAAACTAGTTTTTGGTGCAGAAGGCGTTGCTTGGAAATAAATATCTTCTACGCCGTACACCTCATGTAGTTCTTTTAATTTTTCAGCATCTTCTTTGTTTAAATAAACAGATTTGGTTACTAATAAATCTTTTTCTGGATTCTTCTGTGCAATACCGCCGATGTTTAACTCCTTCATAGGGACTCCGTGTTTTACTAAGTCATAAATTACAGAGACGGTTTTAGCGATTAAAATACAGTTGTACTCTTTGAATTGGTATTCATCCCAATAAAATTTAGCTTTTTCCGGCGTAATGACAATGGTTTTTTGTCCTGTCCGACTGCCTGCACTTTTGTATAAATCACGCATAAATTTATCCTTTGCCACCACTTCATCGACAACGAAAATGGAATTAACGCCACTTTTTTGGGACAAGGTCACCATCACTTGTCCATGAATTAATCGTTCATCTACTCTTGCTAAATTTACTACGCCCATTTGATTCACGTCCTTTTCTTTTTATAAAATACCGACTGTTGCTAAGACAATTAAGATACCTGTTAACCACAATAATGCTTGCGTAACTTTCAAGCCTTTTTTCGTATAGAACCAATACACGCCCATTACGACAGCTAGCGGCAAGAGTCCTGGGACAATCTGATCAAGGATATCTTGGACCACAAACTCACGGCCAGAAAGTTTAAATTGAAGGGTTGAAGAAACTTTGACATAATTACCAGCTAAAATTCCCATCATGAACAACCCTAAAACAGATAACATTTCAATGGCTTTTTGAATCCCCGCACTTTGCATTAAGCCTGTGGCATTCCGCCCCATTTTGAAGGATTGTCTCGCAAAGAACACACCTAACAGTACTTGATAAAGGGCAAACGCCACAAATGGGAAAATCGCACCTAATGCGCTACCTTGTTGCGCCCACGGCACCGCAATCGCAATAAAAATATATTGAACCGTGCCTGAGTCAATCGCATCACCAATCCCCGCTAACGCGCCCATCAATCCAGCTTTGGTGTTATACATTAAATCATCTTGCATCATGATTTCGCGGCCTTCATGTTCTTCTTTGGCCCGCTCTTGTTCCATGGAAGCCATCAGCCCAGTAATGACCCCGCCGCCCCAACTTAATTGCGTATTGAAAAACAGCAGTTGACGCATATAAGCGGCTTTTAATTGTTCATCGTCTTTATATAATTTCTTTAAAAGTGGCATCATTGCGTACAATAACGAAGGCGCCAAGTAACGTTCAAAGGAATGGGGAATTTCATTGGCAAAATGCCAACGGAGATAGGCTTTTGTAACATCTTTATTGGTAATTTCTTCTGGTGCTAAATTCGTTGTTTTCGGCACGACTTTTTCTGTTGTTTCCGTCATTTCAGTTCCTCCTTTTTCTTTTAAAACCCGTCATCGTAATCGTCATCATCATCAAAATCAGTGGTGGCACTGGCGGAACCAGCACTTTCTGCTACAGGTTTGCCTTTTTGGACTTGCACAAAAATTAACGCAATAATTACGCCAAAGATGGCATACGTTACCATGGTAATTTCCAATGACTTAAAGACGATACTCATGAAGTATGCAAGGAAAAAGAAAACCAAGAAATCTTTTCGACCAATGACATAGACCGTTGTCGCAATCCCAATTGCGGCTAAACCACCACCGACTACTTCTAACACGTGAATCACAACGGTTCCTTCTAATGCTTTAATAATATCGGCAATGACTGGTGCCCCTAAATAAAGAGCAAAAAAGACTAATGGAACGAATAAAATAAATGAGGCAATCGTTGGATACCAGATAATTGAGCGGGCAATTTTTTTAGAATTTAGTTCAGCCACCGCACGATCGGTATACTTCCCTAAAAACGTGTTAATAAAGAAACGGAATTGATATAAATAACTTCCTAAAAGACCGACAGGAACCGCTACGGCAATAGCCGCTTCCGGCTTCAAATTCCCTAGCAACGCAACTGGCACAGCAATCGCTGCCGCAATTGATGGTTCTGCTGGCATAGAGCCACCTGGTGAAAAAACACCCATGTAAATCATTTGTAATGCTGCGGTGACAATCATCGCTTTCGGGACATCGCCCATCACTAAACCTGCTACTAACCCTGTCATTAAGGGCGAGAAACGCAACGTTAACGTTGCTCCTCCTCCAAGCCATCTGGACATAATTGCTGCCACCCAAAGCGCCATTATCAAACTTTGTAAAACACTTAACGTTTCCATAGTTCCTCCTTCTTATCCTTGGTTTTGGATATACTTTTCTAGCTCTTCAATCCCTTGACGTAAACGTTCTTCCGAAATCTCAATAGGAATTAAATGAACCTTTTCTTTTGAATCAATAAATTGAACCATTGCATCGAGTACTGCTTCTTCTGGGTAAAGGCCCATTTGTCGTAACGACATGGGCAAGTTTAGCTCTTGATAAAAAGGGATTAATGCGTCTATGATGGCCCACCTTTTTTCCAATGCTAATTGATAGAAGATGCCGTAAGCTACTTTTTCGCCATGTAAATAGTCATGACTTTTTGGTAAAAATTTACTCATAGCATCATGCATGGCGTGTGCTGCTGCATTGCGGGCGTATTTGTCACCGAAGCCGCCGACTAATCCGGAAACGGCGAAAACAATTTCTGAAAGATGGACAAATTCAGGCGTGAGTTTGCCCTCGTCCATCGCTGCTAAGGCTGCTTTTGAGTCCCGCATAATCGCTTCTTGCGAAAGCTTGGCGGTCGCTCCCGCTAATTGTAAAAAGGGTTCCCCTTGCAAATGGGCTTGGCGTAAAATGGTCTCTGATTCATACCATTTCGCTAACGTATCAGCTAAACCAGCGACAAAATAATCACGGGGTGCATCCAGAAGCAACTTAGGATCAGTGATTAAAAACGCAGCTTGGCGAAAGAAATGTTCCGTTTTGCCTTCGGCCGCGCCATTTTCTTGATACATCACAGCTAACGGTGTCCACGGCGCACAGTTACTAGCCAAAGTAGGGACCAAGCCAAAATTCAGATTGTTTAAATGGGCGCTGTAGCCCACTAAATCGGCTAACTTACCGCCGCCGACTCCCAGAAGAAAGTCAATCTGGTGTTCCTTTATTTGCTGTGAAATTTGTTCGGCGCCAAAATAACTACATTCTCCTGTGTAAGTGTGATAGAAGAATTGATACTCTGAATCTGCCAAGAAGGGCAAAAATGGCTGAGCTTTTTCAAAGGATACGGTGCCATGCACCACCAAAATTCGTTGGGCGTGATATTCCTTGAAAAGTGACGGCACCGAAGCTAAGGCGCCTTCGTGGTAACGATAAAATTGCGGTCCAACTTTCACTTTTAAATCAGTTAACATGCTCCTCCTCCTTCTTAACTAACGTAACGACTGACTTCTTGCACTGTCCGTTGAGGTAAAATACCTTGCACCACGTCTTCCACATCTTGCACGCATTTTTCTCCCATCGCTTGCAGGCATTCCATGGTATAAGCGGAGGTGTGCGGCGTCATTACTACATTTTCAAACGCAAGATAAGGATGATTTTTCCGACCTGGTTCCTCTTCTAAAACATCTGTCCCAAGCCCAGCAATTTTGCCCGATTGTAAACCGGCAATCATGGCTTCTTCATCAATCAAGGCGCCTCGTGCGCTATTGGAAAGATAGACGCCGTCTTTCATCTTGGCAATTTCCGCCGAGCCAATCATGTGATAACTTTCTTCAGTTAAATTGGCACATAAACAAATGATGTCAGCTGAAGCTAGCAACGTATCTAAGTCTACTTTTTTGGCTCCATAACTTTGCAGATAAGTGGCGGATTTATAGGGATCATACGCTAACACGTCACAGCGAAATCCGTTTCGTAACGTCTCCACGACACAACTTCCTGTGTTCCCAACACCAATGACACCCACAGTTTTGTTAAATAACGTCCGACCGACAAAATTCGCTCGTTTTTCCCATTGATCCGCTTTAACGCTGGCATCTGCAGCCACGGTTTGCCGTAAAACAGCTAGTAAATTTGTGACATTGTTTTCCGCCACGGCATCTCGTTCTACTAAAGCTGGGATGATGGAAACAATTGTATCGTGCTGTTTTGCAGCGTCTAAATCGATGTTGTTATACCCAATACCATGGCGAGAAATCAGCAACAATTCATCTTTATGTTCAAAAAATTCTTTCGTGAAAAATGGCGTCACGCTAGCAATAATAATCGTATATCCTTGTAAACATTCCGCTAACTCTTTGCCACCAATTTCACTGTCGACTGTAAAATGCTTCACGGTGCCTATTTTTTCTAAGCGCGTCAAGTGTTCAGGAAAAATTTGACCAAAACTACTGGAATTCACTATGGCAATTTTTTGTTTTTTTAACATGGCTAAACTCCTTTACTGACTTTTTACGACTTCATGCCCGCCAAATCCTTGTCGCAAAGAAGCGACCACTTTGTTTGAAAAATGATTTGCTAGCATACTTTCATTTCGAGTAAATAAGGACAACGCCGTAGTTGGGACGGGCATCTTCAAACGCAATGCTTCTTCAATCATCCATTTGGCTTCGCCATTTGCTGCAACTTTCCCTTCTAGATTGGCTAACGTAGGATTTTCCGCAAAAACCTCTTTCGCTAAGCCCATCAAGCGAGCTTCAATAATCGAGCCGTGATTCCACACATCGGCTACTTTCTCCAACGCAAAATCATATTCAGCAGCTTCTAATAAATTGAATCCTTCGCCCATGGCCTGCATCATGACGTACTCAATCCCGTTATGCACCATTTTCAAATAGTGACCAGCTCCTGATTTTCCAGCATAAAGATACCCTTGTTCACAAGCTAAATCTTCAAAAAATGGGGTTAACACCTTGACAGCTTCAGGCGCACCGCCAACCATTAAACACGCTCCTTCCCGCGCTCCTTTGATGCCACCAGAAGTACCACAATCAATAAAATAAATTCCTTTTTCCTCAGCAAGTTGAGCATTCGCGACACTATCATGAAAATTTGAATTGCCACTATCCACAATGATATCCTCTGGTGCTAATTGCTCTACCAATTCTGCCACTAATTGATTGGTAATCTGACCAGCGGGGGTACTTAAAAAAATCACCTTCCTTTTATTAAGCGCTTTCAATAATTCTGACAACGAATCTACAACGGAAAGACCCTGTTCTCTAGCAGTCGCTCTTGCTTCCTTTGTCACATCAAAGCCAATAATGGGCCAGCCTTGTTCGTGAACATTTAATGCCATGTTCAAACCCATTTTCCCAAGTCCAATAAAGCCAATGTCCATTTTTCTTTCACCTGCCTCTTTTGATACTTCAATCATAAAGGATAAAAAAAATAATGTAAACGATTACACTAATTAAAAAATATTTTTTATTTTTTAGCAAAAATCTTGCCTACTCAAAAGGTAAAACGTTTTTATTTTTAAGGAGCTTTCATACAAAAAACACAAGTAAATCTCTTGGTATCACGTTCTTTTTACTGGCTACTTTCTTTAGTTGAGAGAAGTCTTTTCAAGACCCCTTCATTTTTCAGAAAAAAGATTATTTATTTTTTTTGGGCTTTTTTTAAAGAATTTCTTTTTTGTGGAGAAAAAGAGAAATTGTATTTGTCCTCTTTTTCCACTATAATCAGTCTATACCAACAATGAAAAGGCATTCATTCTATTATTAAAAAATAAGATTGGAGGAACGTGTTAATGAAAAATCACTATTTGGATCAACGGATTCGGATCAAAAAACCGAATTTGAGCCTCACAGAAAAGAAAATTTCCGATTACTTTGTTCATTCTGAATCATTATTGACACAAATGACGTTAGAAAGTCTTGCCAACGAAATTGGCGTCTCCCAATCTTCCGTGTATCAATTTGTAAAAAAGATTGGCTATTCTGGGTTCCAAGAATTTAAAATTGATATCGCCAGAAATTCTAATTATCAGCCGACTTTTCAAAACGTCAATAGCGTGAATGGCGCCGATGATATTTCACCAGATGATGATAGTATTACGATTGCTAAAAAAGTCTTACAAGCCAATATTTATTCCCTCAGTAACGCCACACAGTTCTTAACAAAAGAGCTGTTAGATAACGTGTTGGCTTTGATGTACTCTGCCAAAACGCTTCACTTTTTTGGGCAAGGCGGCTCCTCGATTGTGGCTTTTGATAGTTTCCATAAATTCATTCGGACCAACTATCGATGCAACTACATTTTTGATTACCACATGCAGTTAAGTTTTGTCACAAAATTAACCAGTGAAGATTGCGTGTTTATTTTTTCCCATTCAGGCAAAACCAAAGAATCAATCAACCTAGCACGACAAGTAAAAAAAACCAACGCAAAAATGATTACGTTAACCGGTAACAGCGGTTCAGAGTTGGCAGGCTTGTCCGACGAAGCAATTATTGTCGTCACCGAAGAAGGCTTGTTTCGTGCGGAATCCTTGGCTTCACGGATTAGTTACTTAACGGTAATGGATATTTTATACACAAATACGATGTATCACAATTTTGATCAAAATGCCGATTCCTTGAAAAAAATCCGTGATAACATTAGCACGACTAAGACCGATCCGCATTATTTGTCGTAAAGATCTGAATGGTGCTTATTTTTGTAATATCGGTCCTCGCAAATTGGCTTTATACCGTGACTCTACATTTTATGAAGCAAGTGAACTATCATGGAGGTATTTCAAAAGCGACCAATTTTTTGGTCGCTTTTTATCTTGTGGGTAAAAATAAGTTAGAAAAAAGAACTTGGGGGTTATGTCCAAGTTCTTTCTAAATCTTAAGACAATTAGTTAATGCACGTGTTGTCTTAGCTTCATTTTAAATTTGCTTATTTCGTTCATTCCGTTACTTTAAATTGTTCGGATACATATTTAGCGTAAGTTTTATGTTTACTTACTAGCTCATCATGTTTTCCTGAACCAGTTACTTTCCCTTTTTCAACAAAGTAAATGCTATCCGCATCAACAATTGTCGACAATCTATGGGCAATAACCAATGTCGTTCGGCCCTTCATTAAATTAGACAATGCCTCTTGGACCTTCATCTCAGATTCTGAATCTAGGCTAGCAGTAGCTTCATCTAACATTAAAATCTTGGGATTCCGCAAGAATGCACGAGCAATTGCAATACGCTGTCTTTGTCCTCCAGAAATTTTAACGCCACGTTCACCGACTTCCGTATTCAATTTATCTGGCATTTCTTCTACAAATTTTCGCGCATATGCTAGTTCCAAGACATCCCATAGTTGTTCATCTGAGAAGTTTTCTGCTAAGCCATACGTTAGATTATCTCTGATTGTCCCTGCCATAATCGCAGAATCCTGTGATACAAAGCCGATTTGACGACGATAATCTGATAATTTGATATCTTTTATGTCAATATCTCCAAATTTAATTTGTCCTTCTGTAGGTTCATAAAACCTTTCAATTAAACTAAAAATCGTCGATTTCCCGCCACCTGATGGGCCAGCAAAAGCAATTACTTGGTTTGGCTGAGCAGTAAAAGAAATGTCTGTTAAGATAGGTTCCTCTGGTGCATCTTCATAAGAAAATTTTACATTTTTAACTGATAAAGTCTTTTCCGATAAATCAATATCTTGTCCACTTTCAAAGTCTTCAGGTTCTCTAGATAACAATTCTTGCACTCGTCGCGTTGATCCTGCTGCTTTAGCTACTTCAGAAAATAACGTCGCAATGATTGGCATGGCGCCAATAAGATTAAATAGATACATTAAGAAACTCATCAATGTTCCGATTGTCATCACACCAACGGCAATTCGATGCATCCCATATGCTAATAGCCCAAATACCATGCTCATAAAGACCATCATCATAATTGGTTGCATAGATGCATCAAATATTGCTTCTTTTTTCCCTACATTAAATAACCGATCCACTTCATTTGCAGCACGAACCTGCGCCTGAGATTCAGCATTAGAAGTTTTGACTAAACGAATTTCACTCAACGTTTCAGTAGCAAGTCCGTTAAATTGACTCATAGCATCTTGGCGAATGTGACTAACTTTTGAACCAAATGCCATTACTGGAATCATACAAAGGATTACAACAGGAACAGCAATTACCATAGCAAGCGACATATGCCAATCCATTTTAATCATCATATATACCGTACCAATAACTGTAATCACACTGGCAACTGTTTGAGGAAAAGTAACGGCTAACAATTGCTTAACTTGATTAGTATCATTTACGACCCGGCTGGATATTTCACCCGCTTTAACAGAGTCAAAATAAGAAACTTTTAGAATAGTTAATTTATTCCATAAGCGTTTACGCATATTTTGGATGACATTTTCACCAAAAATACCTAAAATTGTCCCTCCTAATGCAGAAACGAGTGCTGAAAATATAAATAACCCAACAACTTTACCTAATAAACTATAATCTACTCCCTTTTGAAAATTATTGACTAAACTTGAAGCAAGTTTTGGAACGTACACTTGGACACTAGAAGAAATCACAAGAAATATCATCCCGATGCCAAGCAGTAAATAGTTAGGCTCTGTCATCTTGATTAAGCCTAAAAATTCTTTAAACGAAAATTTTGTTTTATCTGCTCGGATAGAATCATGACTATTTTTGCCGCCTCCACCTACTGCCATTATCTTCTCCGACCTCTCTTCCATCCTTCAAAGCCACCGTATTCACCATTGAATTCACCAAATCTACCAAAGCCATCATGTCCCATCATCTGTTCTCTAGCTCTACCATATCTAGCTGATATTTTTCTGAAATGTTCCCAATTTTTATCGTCGCCAAAAATTGTTTCAATTTTATCTAAAAATTCTTCACTAGAAATATTCTTTTCTATACGTTCTAAATAATTATTTAAAGACTCTAGTTCCTCCTCTGAGAAGCCCTTAAACATTTCTTCATTAAATCCATTAGAAATATTTCCTTGAGTACTTAAACTTTCTCGTCCCTTATCGGTCAATACAACGAATGTGACCCGAGCATCTGATTCATTTTTGACTCGTTTAACTGCTTTAACAGACTCTAATTTTTTTATGATTTGTGTCACACTAGAAGGTTTTATATCTAAATATTCAGCGATTCTTCCAGCTGTTACATTTTCTTCAGAAGCAAGCAATTTTAACGTTTCAAAAGTGTTATCTGGTTTCTCCTCTATGCTAGAAGCAAAGATTAAGTAAGGTTGTTGAGCAATTTTTAATAGTTTATTTAAAATATCTGTTTTTTTCATAATTTCCTCCAAAAAATTTATTTAGTTTATATATAAGCTAACGAACTAAATAGTAATCTATTTAGTTTACTTTGTCAACAACAAACTAATTATTTGTATGTAGATATAACCAAAATGAAAAATAGCATACAGAAACTGCCGATTTGTTTTATCGATTCATCTGTTCCTCTACTTAAAAATCTATTTGCCTATTCATCATGAATACTAAAAAACGCTTGGCACAAGCCAAGCGTTTTGATTCTCTCTTTACATCGAACCTTTAAAAACATCTTTATTCTTAGCAAAATAATCAACACCAGAGTAAATGGTGAAAATCAAGCAGGCATATAGCATGATTTGATCTAGTGGTAGATGAAGTGCTGAAAATGGAATGTTGTTAATGAATAGTAAAATAATTGCAACCATTTGGGTAGCTGTTTTTACTTTTCCTGGCCAAGCTGCTGCCATTACTTCGCCATGTTCGACTAATAACAACCGTAAACCAGTTACTGCCAATTCACGACAAACAATAATTGCTACAATCCAAGCGGGTACTTTGCCTTGACCAACTAAGACGATAAAGGCGGTCATCACTAGCATTTTGTCCGCTAATGGGTCCGCAAATTTTCCGAAGTTCGTCACCAAGCCTTGTGCACGGGCAATTTTGCCATCCAACCAGTCTGTAAAACTAGCAACTGCAAAAATAATCGCGCCCACTAATTGGGTAACGGCTAACGTTGTGTCGCCAAAACTAATCGTTCCCCAGTCCATCGGCACCGACACAATAATAATAAAAATCGGAATCATAAATATTCTTAAAACTGTTAATTTATTTGGTAAATTCACTTCAATTGCCCCTTCCTTCTCCTGTTCTATTTTACGTTATCTTGCTGGCAGTGTCACGAAAAAAAGAAAAGAATCTGGAATAATTGCCGTTTGACAGTTTATTCAGAAATATTCTTGCCTTTTTTTAGAAAGAGCTGGTAATAGCCTAAACCGAAATTAATCATTCCAATCAATGTGATACTGTCTAAAAATTTAGAACCATAGATAAAGTAGAAATACAGTTGTAAGCCAACAATCAAGAAGCCTATGACCAACAGAGCGATTGAAAATATGGTGATAAGATTAAATTTTTTATTAACTATTTTAAGCATTGATAACCCCTTCTCTCTTGAATTATTATTGTCGTCTTTTTCTAGCATGTAATCTTAACTTTTTCATAGCAAATAGAGAAACGATACCAGCCATTTTTAGCTCTAGAATGCATTGAACTAATGAATCAGAGTGGATCTTTCAATGCAATCTTCATTTTAACATATCATTCACTAGCATAATTAAATCACGACAAAATAAACTACTCAGAGGACGATACGCTATATGAATAACTCTATCAATAAAGGGTAAGATTAATAGACAAAAATTTAATGATTATGGAAGATCTGGGTAGAAATGTTCAGCTCCTAGAAACAAGAAGGAATTTCTGGAAAAGTTGCTTCTGTTCCCGACATTTATCAGGTTTTAAGCTCGGGAACGTTAATCATTGATACCGTACTCTCATCTACGCCATGCCCCTGTAAAAATTGTGGAAGTTATTGGACTATTCAAAATTATTTTATTCGTCCAAAACATTCGATTGCGAAAAGTTTCCAGGCAGCTTTGACAACCATTATTCGTACATTAAAAGATTTGAAAAGCTATTTTCTAAGCTCTAAAAATTCTGAAGAAGCAGAATTATTGACTACAGAAATGAGTGTCTCCTATTTTCATCTTACCAAACATGTTCTCCCAATGTGAAATTAATCATTAATCGCTGTCATATTGTCAAACATATGAATCATGCATTCATTGATTTACGTATCCGTGAAATGAACAAACTACATAAGGTGGGGTAAAACAAGGAACCTGAAAAACTTAAAAAGAACTGGCGTGTTCTGTAAAAAACGAGCAAACATTAATCATTATGAATACAAAAAATGACAAAATTTTTGAGCAGCCAAATACCCGTTTCTGACTGAAGCGTTTTGATACAAAGATCTCGACTTGCTTTTTACCTTATTGAAAGAACTTCCAGAAACGTTAGATGACGGTTTTAGGGAGAAGCTTCAAGACCTTCTAATCTATGAAGAAGTCATCACCAATGCGATACTCTATCCTTACTCTAATGGAAAAATAGATGCGAAGATTCCTCATATAAAGACAATGAAACGTATATCCTACGAATTTAAAACATTTGAGAACATGAGAATAGACTCTTTTTGATTAATAAATTCATCAAAGTAAAATAACAAAAAATTCGAGACAAAATAAAGTTTATTCTGTCCCAGATTTGATTTTTATAAGTCATCAGTCCTTACTGACAAAGATCCGTTTATTCATAGTAAGATTGACTGTTAGTGCTACTAATTTATTTGTTTATGAATAACTTAAAATAAATAGCAAAACTATTGTCAACATTACAATAATCAATAAGGTATACATTATATTTGGAAACTAGATATTTTTTCTTTAATAGATTCCCTTCTTCTGTTATTCGTAGTAACAATAACGAGTTATTTGGTGTTGAAAGTAATTTCTTGAAAAAATTGTATTATAGCATTAATTCGAAATACAATATTCCAAAAATATATTATCCCCCTCAAAAAAATAAATAAATTAATATAAATACAAATATTACTTTATAGTTAATCGGAAAAATAATCTAAATCGTTTTTATTTATATAAAAACGATTGATATACAAATCAATATATGATTAAATATAACTTGTAATAACACTACTTTAAGGAGGGAATTTAATGAAAAAAGTGAATATTTTTTTGATTGGGGTATCTATTTTAGGTGGTTTAATGTTTTCTTTCAGTATGAAAAGCGAAGCAGCTACTTTAGAAGAAATGAAGGAAAACATCGAAGGTGGAGATGGGTTAGTCTATAATCCAATTTCAGAAGGGATTATGGACCATGAAGGGTCTGTTGAATTTGTTAAGTCTGTTGAATCTTTAATGGTAGAAGAAAATTCTACTGAAATTACTGATGCAATTACAGACCAAGCGTTTGAGGAAACAAGTTTAGAAACTACAATAAAAGCAGAAGTACCTTTAATAAAAGGAGTAACGCCATACGTAGCAACACCACCAGGACCTAATTCATATTATAATTTGACAGGAAAACAATATCGTTCAAACCCATTTACGGGATCTGGATGGCAGTACAGCGGCTATCGCTTTAAATTTGCTGACGGTTATTGGAACGCGAATCCATTTTATGGAGTAAGAGCCGAGGGAGATTCTTTCTATTTCGCCACTTCTCAAATTTATGGTACCTATGATATAGAGACAGTAATTGTTCCAGCTAACGGTTCATGGATATACGTTAAGTCTGGGAGTTCTATGGGATATGGTGGATACTACGGTGTCTTTTCTACGCTTAACCCTGCAAGAAACTCTCGCTATGCTATTCATTGATTTTTAAAATAAGACATTAACTAAGCATGTAATAATAATCTCCTGGTAACCGGAGATTATTATTTTTTTTATATAAATATATATTTAATTTAATATCGGCGATCCTAGGTGTTATCAATTATTATATTATTCAGTTGACAAAAGAATATATATAATATATATTGTAACTACAAAAACGAACGTTTGTTCGTATAAGAAAGTAGGTAATTTTATGGATGAAATGGTGTTAGGTACTCAAAAATGGTTAAATAAAACGTACAATGCTGTCCCTGGCTTTAACAAAGTTCCAGAGGACGGAAGAACGGGATGGCCGACAATTTTTGGATTAAGACGTGCATTACAAAAAGAAATGGGAATCCAAGAATTATCAGATAATTTTGGTCCTACCACGGAACGTTATTTTAAAGAAAAAGTAGAAAAACAGTTAAATGAACGTTTTGGGGCTGGAATTGGAAACATTGTGAAAATAATGCAAGGTGGTTTTTGGTGTAAAGGGATTAATCCTTATGTTTCTGGAACTGAAGCAGTCGACGGATTAATGACAGGGCTTACAACATTAGCGATTAAAAATTTTCAAGAAATGGCAGGATTAGCACCTAGTGGATACATGAATGCAATGCTAATGAAAGCCTTACTTGATATGAGTGCATTCGCGTTGGTACCAGGAGGAGACAAAAATATTCGGTCAATGCAACAATCTTTAAATGCTCAGTATAATCGTTATTTTGGTTTGTTACCATGTGATGGTGTGTATCAAAGAGACACGAATAGTGCTTTAATATATGCACTTCAAGCAGAGATGGGAATGGATGAAAATACAGCAAACGGATTTTATGGACCAGGAACAACAGCCAAGACACCCACATTATCGGTGGGAGCAACTGGTAATTTTGTAAAAATTTTACAATGGGCTTTGTATGTGAATGGATTTAATAAATCTGCGATATTTAGTGGGTCGTTTACTTCTTATATTGCTTCAGAAGTAGAAAGTTTCCGTCTATTTATGAAACTTCCCCCATATAATACAGTTGCAGATATGACTGTAATCAAGGGACTTTTATCAAGTTCGGGAAACACGAATCGCTCAGCTAGTGCTTGTGATATGGCTACTCAATTAACGAAACAACAAGCACAACTAATTAAAGACAATGGATATTCTATTGTTGGACGTTATTTAACAGGCAGCGTAGGAGTAGGAGCAAATAAAAAAGATAAAAATCTGACTCTTGAAGAAATTCAAACCATTACTAGCGTTGGGTTAAGCATTTTTCCTATTTATCAAGATGGTGGATGGGAAGAAAGCTACTTTAACGAAGGAAATGGGTTAAGAGATGGATCTTTAGCGCATAACGCAGCATTTAAACTAGGGTTTCCTTATGGAGCGACTATTTACTTTGCCGTTGATGTAGATATTTTAGATGGTAACATTCCAGGAACGGTCTTACAGTATATCAAGAAAGTAAAAGAATCTTTAGATGCAAATGGCATGTACAAAACCGGAATTTATGGTACACGAAATGTCTGTCAACAAGCAATTGATGCTGGATTTGTCGAACATTGTTTTGTATCTGATATGTCTACAGGATTCAGTGGAAATCTAGGTTTTCCAATGCCAAAAGAGTGGGCATTTGATCAATTCTATGAACATAGTGAATTAGGATTTCCTATTGATAAAGTGGCCGTATCTGGAAGAGACCACGGGACCAAGGCGTTTTCTACAACAATCGGTAATTTAATCCAGTTAGAAACAATTAAATTACTGAATGCTTTAGGGAAAAATTTTACAATCAAAGATGTTGGGATTAAACTTGATACACCTATGCAAATCATGAGTACTCCTACTTTAGATGTGTACACAACAGTAAGTGCTAGCTGGACAAAGCAGATGAATAAGTCTGGATTGTCTATAAAGGTATCAAAAGGTAAAATAGATAAACAAGTCTACATTGATCCGCTTGATAAATCTATTAACACATATGGAAAATACTTTGTAAATAATTCTAAACAAAGTATGGATAATATTCTTAATGATTTAGCCCCTGCAGTAAAAGAAGGGTTTATTGAAACAGGCTTTTGTGCTAGAAATGGACTTGTAGGAACTCAAATTGTTATCAAAACAAATGTTGGTGATGAGGAAAATAAAGGAGAAATGGAATTGAAAATCGAAGTATATCCTAAACCATTGTTACCTACGCGACCTCAAATTCCACAACAAAAGTATGTTGATGTGTATAATGATGTAGCAACGAATAATTACTCCCTACCAGAGTGGGATTATGGCCCAGGTATGGCCTTAGCAACTGCTGCTGGTATTATAGCGTTAGTTGCAGCTTATGGAACTGGTATCGGAGAAGTAGCTACTTTGGGCGCTGCATTATTTGTTTTCCTTTCAACTATGTTTTCCGAAAAATAGTTTATAAGATTCATATTTTTAACTTATGTATCGAGTTATCTGCTAATAAGACAGTTAACTCGATATTATTTTTGTTAATTATGATATAGTAATAGATATCAATAATCTATAGGTATTTTAAAAATTAAAATTCAATGGAGGTTATGCATGGTTTTTGACTATAAATTAGAAGAAGATGAATATTATAAAGCAATTAAGCTGTATACTAGAAAATTTACTAAAACCGGAAAGCGTAAAATAAGAATTACTTATTTTGCTGGACTAGTTTTATTGATTTCTTCTGCGTATATGTTTACATCGATATTTAAACAATACCTTTCTTTCAAACAATCACTTCCTGACTATGTAGTTAGAGAACTACTTAATAAATTATTTACGCAAGGTTTTGGGTATATACTAATACTCATTATATATCTGGTATTAGGAGTTTTTTTCCTTTACAGTGCATACAATTATCCAAGTACTAAGATTATTAACAAAAATACAGATCAGAAAACTTTAGAACCAAGAAAAGTTAAAATTAATGATTCTGGCATTGTTTACTGGCAAGCAAATAATGAAGAAGATAAAAAATCACACTTATGGAATGACATAGAAGGTGTTTTTGAGACTGAAGAATTTTATTTAATGAAAATCGATAAAAACAAAATTTTTATTTTACCTAAGAGAATGATTTCTACAAAAATTCAAAGTAATTTTATAGAGAAACATGTTACGAATTGAAATAAGCTTCTAGAATGATAGTTACTTTGTGGTGAAAAATATACAACGAAAGAAAATATAGGAATCCCCATATAGAATCCTTACATTGACTCTATAATTTATGAGACGGATGAATTATAATTGACCCATCCGTTCCATTTCATTTTAGCTAAAAAAACATATCATCTTCTCTAGTACGAGTAAATCACGTTCAAATAAACTATTGAGAGACGATATGCTATACTAATGATTCTATCAAAAACGTTAAGATTAATAGACAACATTTCAATGACTACAATGAAGTCGAAATAAAAGGGTTTAGTCCTAGAAATGAGAAGGCCCTTCCAAAAATTGTTCTTTAAATTCCGAAAATTTTCGGGTTATTTTCGAAGTAGTTATTTCTGTTCCTCCCCTATTTATCGTTTTTTAATCCTAGGATAAAAAGCGGTATTATATGTGAAATTTACCGTCAAATAAAAATAGGCATTGAACCAGATTTTGGAAATCTGAAAGCCAATTTTGCGTTCAGTCAATTCTCTGTCAGAAGAAAAGATAAATTGATACAGAAATTAGGATTGGCATCCATGGAATTAACATTAAGGAAATGGAAAAAGAATAGAAAGAATATTAGCCAAAAAATAAGTGTTCAAAATGAGCCACCTCATTTTGAACACTTATTTTCTTTTAAAAAGACTTTTGAACCCGTCTTTGTTCTTTTTATCCTCTTCTAACGATACGTAATCCCTAATGTAACATCCTTACGAATTAAAACTGGCGTTTTTTCCAGTGTTAAATCGGCGCCATCGACTTGAATGGCGACGTTATTTGAGGCGCCTAAAATCAGTGTCGCGTTGGCGGCATTCGCAGGTAAAGCTGTTGTTTGGGTCTCTCCTGCTTGCAGGGTGTGTTGGTACGTATAGTTGCCATCGACCATCACGCCAATCCAGCAAGAGCCTTCAGTCCCTTTAAAGGTAATGTTGATTGGACTATTCGCATCTTTAACCGTTGCAGTCACTTGATTGTTGGCATCGCTCACCACAGCCACAGCTGTTTTCTTCTCTGGTTCGCTTGACGAAGACGGCGGTGTACTACTTTGTGTGCTACTTTCTGGGGCTTGACTTGATTCTTTGGGTTTTTCCACACTGGCACTAGTTGCCGGTGTTTGAATAATCGGTTCGGCTTTTTGATCTTGCCACATAATATACAGCACTACGACCGCAATGGCTAAACCAATTAACGAAAAGGCAATGGCTGGTAAGTTCCGCAGTAACCAACTGGATTGCTTTTCTTCGTCATGCAATTGCTTACGTGATCCTTCAAGCTCTTCATACACTGGCTTGGGTTCTTCGACAATTTCAGGTTCTTTGCCATCATAGATATCTACCAATTGATTGCCATCTAAGCCGACCGCACTTGCATATTGGCGGATAAACGCCCGCACATAAAAGGTGCCTGGTAAGGACTCAAAATCGTTTTGTTCAATAATTTCTAAATATCTTTTTTGAATTTTTGTCATTTGTTGCAGTTCATCAATTGTGATGTTCTTCTGCAATCTTGCTTCTTTTAGTGTTTCTCCAATATTTACGCTGGCCACTCGTCCATCTTCTCCAGTCTATTTTGTTAATTTATCGATTGTCTCATCAGTCTTTTTCAATTGCCAAGGAAAACATTCCCGTCCTTTAAGAATACCACAAAAGAAGCCAACTGAGGATAACAAAATTGAAAGATTTCAAAGATTTTTCTTAAACAGTTGGTTTATTGCTCGGTTTCTCCTTTAGGATACATGTAGAAACGGCTCAATCCTTCTTCACGAATCAAGGTCTCTGCTACTTGGCGGACGTCGGCTAATTGAATACTTTCAATGACTTCAATCTTATCAAACAGCGTGGTTTCCCCAAACAATGATTGTGAAAATTGGTTGGCGATATACTCTAAAGAGTTTAAGGATTGGAAATATTTACCAATCATTTTTTTCTTCAATAAGGACAAATTTTCTTCCGTTAATTCTGGACTTGTTGTGGCAGATAATAAAATAGCTTCAATTCGTTCTGCTAAGACTTCTGGTTGCTCACTATCGCCGCCAATATCCGCAAAATGGAAACTGCGATCTAAATTAAAGTCATAACTAAAACTATCATCTAACAAGCCTTCATCATAAAGAGCCAAATAGTTTTGAGAGGTATTACCAAACAATAATTGTAACAACAAGTTCACGGTGATTTGATATTTCATTAAGTCACGACCCGTTGTTGGCACTTCATCTAAGCCTTTCAAGCCAACAAGCACTTTTGCCCGTGTGACTGTCATTTCAATGGCGCTCTCTTTGACAATGTCGGCAGCTGTTTCTTCAGGAAAATGCCGACGAATAGGTTGGGCGGCAGGAAACTCTTTCGCCGCTTGGTTTTCACGAATGAACGCCATTAACGCTTCAGGGTCCATTTTCCCTACCACGAATAAGGTCATATTACTTGGATGATAAAACGTATTGTAGCATGTATACAAATCCTCTGCGGTAATCTCCGCAATACTTGCCACTGTGCCGGCTATATCAATATGCAATGGATGTTTCGGATAAAGGTTACCTAAAATACCAAAGAACAAGCGCCAGTTAGGATCATCTAAATACATTTGAATTTCTTGTCCGATGATGCCTTTTTCTTTTTCGACCGTTTCCTTCGTGAAATACGGCGATTGCACAAAATCAAGCAACGTTTCTAGATTTTGTGTCACTTGATCCGTCGTTGAAAACAAATAACTCGTTTTCGTAAAACTGGTAAAGGCATTCGCTGAAGCCCCTTGTTGCCCAAATTTTTGGAAGACATCGCCATCTTCTTTTTCAAACATTTTATGTTCTAAAAAGTGGGCGATTCCGTCAGGTACTTCAATCATTTCCTCTTGACCAATTGGCACGAACGTATTGTCAATGGAACCATAATCGGTCGTAAACAAACCATACGTTTTTTGGAAATCATTTTTCGGTAATAGGTAAACCTTTAACCCATTTTCCAGTGTTTCTGTATACAATGTTTCTTTAATTTGTGCATAGTCTTTTTTAATCATTTTCCGTTTCTCCTTCCAAAAAGAAGATCGCTTGAAGTTCCAAGCGTTTGGCTACTTCTTGGATTTCTGGAATAGTCACGGCATTAATCCGCGCAATCCATTCCTCCGCCGTCAGCATCGTCTGCGGCATTAATTCGTTCAAGTATTCTTTTTCCAGCCACGCGCCTGCATTATCTAACGCTAAGATATACTGATTTTTTAACATTGCTTTCGTTTGTTCAATTTCTAATTCGCTAATCTTACCTAAGCGAATATTTTCCAATTCTGTCGAAATCAAACGCAAGACCTGATTCCGATTTTTGCCATCGATTCCTGTTTGAACCGTCATGAAGCCACGGAAAGTGTCGATACTACTAGAAGCATAATACGCTAAATGCTCTTTCTCACGGACATTCATAAATAATTTAGAATGCGGGAAACCGCCAAAAATCCCATTAAACACTTGCAACGCAAAATAATAGCTATCGCCATAATAAATATCCGTGTTGTAAGCCAAGTTTAATTTCGATTGGGCTAACACCTCACGCTCGGTCCGCTCTTCAATCACATTGCGAATTGGTTGATTGTAGAAAATCGCGGCTTTGCCTTCTTCACGAGGCGTAAACGGTAATTGCTTGAATAACGGCACTAGCTCCGCCTCATTGACATCGCCTAAGACAAAAATATCCACTTGATCTTCCGCCAGCATTTTTTGATAATACGCTGCTAATGACGCCGCTGTTTCCTCAGCTAACGCCGCAACGGTCCCAAAACTAGGGATTTTTTGATCCTCCGATTGATTAAAATAGACACTTTGAAGCGCCAAAGAAGCATAGGTTTGCTTATCCTCCACAATACTTTCCAAGTACGCTTTCAAGTTCTCTTTCTCCCGTTGGAAGGTTTCCGCCTCGAATTGGCCCGCTTGAATATTGGGGGCAAAAATAATTTCCTTCAAAAAGTCCACCACTTCGGCAAGCACCTGACTATCCTGTAAATAATGATCATTGACAATGTTCATAGAAATATTAAACCAATGTTGATTGCCTTTTTTGGAAACGCCAATCCCAAAGCTGGCGCCGTAAAGTTCCGCCAAACGCTCACTTAACTTGACTTGATTCGGGTAATTCAAGCTGTTGGTTTCCATCAAACTGGACAACAGCGTTCTTTTTGTAATGGTTTCATGATTTAATCGTGTATTAAAGCGGACTAAAAGACGCACCGTTTTATATTTTTCTGTAGGAATGACGTGTAAATTCACGCCTTTAACTAATTGAACAGACATTGCCGCATCGCTCCTTCATTTGCTTCATCTTACCTAAAGAATGCTGTGAAATATATGTATCGCGTAAATTCTAAAGCATTTTTTAATGTTTTTTCCAATAGCTCCATTATAACACAGCTTCAGGTGCTTTCTGAATGATAAGAGTTTTTCAGTTCAAATTTTCAAGAAGATTCGGTATACTGTTTTTAAAGTGAGGAGGGAAAAAAGAATGATTAAAGAATTTAAAGAGTTTATCATGCGCGGAAGTGTCTTAGACCTAGCCGTCGGTGTTGTCATTGGTAGTGCGTTTACAGCGATTGTGACACAAGTGGTGGAAGGCTTGATTACCCCGTTAATTAGTCTGATTTTTGTCTTGACGACTGGGAAAAAGAGTGCCGACGATGCATTGGGTGCCCTTGTTTATAAAGTCGAAGGCGTTGAATTCAATATTGGTAGCGTGATTAGTGCACTTATTACATTTTTAATTACGGCCTTCGTCCTCTTCTTGATTGTCAAAGCGGCCAACAAAATGAAAAACCGTGGCAAAAAAGAAGAAGCGGCAGAAGAAGAAGTGGTACCAACGAGCGAAGATTACTTAAAAGAAATTCGCGACTTGCTAGCGGCACAAACACCGCCTGCTGAAACTGTCAAAACAGACAGCACCTTCACAGAGAAATAAGCAAAAAGTCATCCTGAGGGGATGACTTTTTTGTTTTGACTTAAATTGATGGTCCTGCCACGAGATTCCAGGTGATGTTACCTGTATAAGCGCCTTTTTTCAGCTCTTGCATTGGGGTTGTAACGTTTAACGTTAGATTTTCCAAGTCAGTAGCCCACATTCCTTGCCCTTTGCCTGTCGGTGCATTAACTAATGTAACAGCGCCACTCCCCAACTTTATATTTGTTCCAATAAAATCTGGAGCGCTAAGGTCATCTTGAATATTAGTCCCATCTTGATTTGCTGAAATTACGTAGCGCCCTCCTGATTCTTCCAGTCTAAATACAGAATAATAAGCGGACAAGTTAAAGTTAAGCTCTCCGTCTAATTTGTCGGTTCCGTTAATCATTTGTGGGATTTCTGCAGTTAGATGCCAACCTTCCTTTGTTCCACGTACATCGCCGACATGAACAAGTTTACGGACCAAGCTAGTTTTAATAGCTGAAAGATCTTCCCCTATTTTTGAAGGAGCAAAATTTATATACTTTGGAATAGCAAGTATATCAAAATCCGTGTTGGGTGTTCCTGGTTCAGGTGCTGTCGACCCACCACTGTTATTATCTTGGTCTGGTAATAATCCTCCACCAAACTCCACCTGCACTGGCGTATTCCCTGTCGTCACAGCCTGTGCCGACAGCGGTGCCAAACTAGCGCCAACCACTGCGCTACTTACCAACAAACTTGCGAGTAATTTCTTTTTCATTTTACATACCTCTCTTTTTTTAATTGATTGTTTAAGAACGGACGGAAGACCATTTAAACAGCTCTTCCGTCCGCTATTGTTTACATGCTTAAATCGCTGGTCCTGCGACAAGATTCCAGGTGACATTTCCTGTATACGCGCCTTTTTTCAGTTCTTGCATCGGTGTCGTTACATTTAACGTTAAGTTATCTAGACGACCTGACCAAGTCCCTTGCCCCTTTCCTAGAGGAGCGTTAATTAAAGCTGCGGCGCCGCCACCAATCTTAAGGCTCGCACCGTTAAAGCTAGGGGCCGTTGGATCATTAGCGATATTCATGCCGTTCAGAGTGTTGAAGCCCCCGTAAGAACTCGTACTTTCGTTGAATATGGCATAGTATGGTGTCATTCCAAAGGTAATCTGTCCATCTAATGTATCTGTGCCATTACTCATGCCCACTACTTCGCCAGTGACATGCCAGCCTTCTTTGGTCCCACGGACATCACCCACCATGATCGATTTTGGCGCAGTTGAAATGGGTCTAATAGCGGTTATATCCTCACCAATTTTTACGGGAGAAAAGTCAAAAATTTTCGGAATGGCTAATAAGTCAAAATTCGTATTCGGTTGCGTCGGATCGGGATCTACGATTGGGCCAGTATCATCCCCCTGATCTTGCAATGTTCCACCTTCAAATTCTACCTGTACTGGTGTATTTCCTGTCGTGACAGCCTGTGCCGAAAGAGGCGCCAAGCTAGCCCCAACAACTGCGCTGCCAACGAGTAAACTTGCAAATAATTTCTTTTTCATCTATGTACGTCTCCTTTTGTTTAAGAATTTCCAGAATGTACTTCTGAAGCTATGGCCTTAATTATACAAGATTCCCCTGTGTCTGTGATTTTAAATATTTAACCGCGCATAGAAAAAATCAACAGTTCTTTTAATATCAATGATATCTCTTGGTTTTAAACATAAATTTCAACACTTTTTGACATTCGAAAGTGTTATTTAATGATTTTCGCGGCAAAATCGATTAATAAACAGCAAGAAAACGTCAAAAAGTAAGGGTTCAACTCTTACCTTTTGACGTTTTCTCCTAAATTCTTATAAATTTATCCGCGATTTCGGCGAAAAAATCTTCAAATTTCATTTAATGACAGCCGTTTTTGCGTTTGCTAATCGCCAAGACTTACAACTTGCGGCGACGCGCAAATTCCACAAACTTAAATTTGTTTAAGCGGTGACGAGATTCCGTATAGCCAAAACAGCGGGTATCTTCCAAGTTCATGATACTGCGGACCACGACGACATGATTGCCTTCCACTTCACCAATCAGTTGCTTGTCCATCTCTGTGAGCGGTTCCACGGTAATTTCTTTCTGGGCATAACTAATCGCCAAGCCAAGGTCGTTTTCCAGATAATCGAAAATCGAATCTTCGGCACGATGCTTCGGCAGTTCAGGGACAATCTCTTTAATCAAGTAATCAATATCTAAAATATCGACTTCCCCTTCAATCTCCCGTTGCCGAACTAAGCGCCAAACAGGGGCCCCTTCGGTCCAACCAGTCAACTGAGCCAAGTTGCGCTCTACAGGAATTTCTTCTAAGGAAACCACATGAGTATGACTTTCAATATGTTGCGTTTGTTGTAACTCCTTATAACTGGTCACCCCTGAAATAGGGAAATTAAACTTTTTAAAGTTGAGCACAATCGAGCCTTTGCCTTGTTTTTTCTGAATGTAGCCAGCGTTAATCAGTAAATTCAAGGCTTTCCGAATTGTTTCACGGGAAACATTGTAAGTTTCCACTAATTGATTTTCACTAGGTAATAAATCGCCTGGCTGATAGTCGCCTTGGACAATTTGTTGTTCTAATTCTAAAAATATGTCATGAAACTTGTTCATGCCGATCCTCCTCTACCAACAATTTCTTTTCTAAAAGCATAGCATATTCCCTCCGAAAAACCTAGAGCTGGTCAGAAAAATCCCCCGCACTTTCTGCCTTGCTTACGCCACTGACTCCCCCAGCCAAACCACTGCTTGACCGCCTTTTTTTAGGACCCAGCGTAGTCGGTTGCAGCCACGTTGTAGAAAAGTTTTCCCAAGAATCTGGGGAAAATCCTTGTAATTCTGATTCGTTCATACTATACTGTAGTCAAACCCAACATGTCTATACAAGTTTACAAGGAGGCGCCAAACATGACTATTTTAGAATTAACATTCGCAACGAACCAACTAACGACGACTTTTTTTAACCATAAATTGGAACCGCTTCACCAAAAAACGTTCCCTTTTGAAGCCTTGACTATCGAAGAAACGGTTCCTGAACTGTGCCAATTGATTTTGGCAGAGGCGGCACCGATTCTGGGGGGGATTGTGGCTGATTTCCCAGCGGACTTCTTTTCGCCAGAGGAAACGTTGGCGCTGGTTCCGCAAGCGGTGATTCAAGCATTCGCGGAACAGTTGAACACGCCACTTTTAACGGCAGCCGAACAAGCGGCGGCACCGAATCTGCTGGCAGCATTTGAAGAAAAACGGCAGTATTTGGCTTGGCATTTAGACTATTATGGCTACGTGCCTGGGAAAAATGAATATGCGGTGGAGTCCCTGTTAACTGTCGGCAATGGCTTTTTAGGCTTGCGCGGCACGACACCTGAGATGACGATTTCTGATGATCATTATCCAGCGACCTACATTGCGGGCCTTTATAATACAGCGGCTTCGGAAGTTGCGGGTCAAGTAGTGGAAAATGAAGATTTCGTCAATGCTCCTGACAACCAACACATCGCTTTAAAAATTGGCGATGCCACTGACTGGTTAACGATTTCTCCAGACACACTACAACAATTACATCGTCAATTGAACTTGAAAACAGGGTTGTTTGTCGCAGAAATGATTTTGAAAGATGCCCACAATCAGCAAATTAAATTAACGACGAAAAAAATCGCCAATATGGCGCAGCCGAATGACTATCATCTGCAATATACGTTTGAGCCGTTAAACTTTTCGGCCCCGATTACTTTGAAAACCGTCACGGATGGCAGTGTCTACAACTACAACGTGGCGCGGTATCGTAACTTAACAGCGAAACATTTTCAGGTGACAGCATTAAGCGCGCAGGAAAACAAAACCGTGATTGAGGTTTGTACCAATCAATCTAACTTGAGCGTCCGAGAAACGGCCTTGATAACCGGTGATTTTTTTGAAAAAGAAGCCATTATGATTCAAGAAGAAGCGGAAAAAATCGCCCAAGTGGTGACCGTGATGGCGCACCAAGGCACGCGCTATACGCTAGAAAAACAAGTCTATGTGCAAGCCAGCCACGCCGAACAAAGTTGGCAAGTACCGTTTACGCCGAAGGACTCTTTTGCGGCCGCCGCTCAGGAAAGCGCCCGCGCTTGGCAAACCCTTTGGCAACAAGCCAACATTACCGTGACAGGCGATTTGATGTCTCAAAAACTTTTACGGATTCACAGTTATCACTTGCTGGCTTCGGCTTCGCCTTTTAGTAACCAAGCGCAAGCATTGGACGTCTCGATTACCGCCCGAGGCTTGCATGGTGAAGCGTATCGTGGACATATTTTCTGGGATGAAATTTTTATTTTACCTTTTTATATTCAACATTATCCTGACACAGCGAAACAATTGTTGCTGTACCGCTACCATCGATTAGAGAAGGCGAAGGAGAATGCGGCGGCTAGCCAGTATCGTGGCGCAATGTATCCGTGGCAATCAGGACGTGACGGGCGTGAAACCACGCAAAAACTTCACTTAAATCCGTTGAATGGACATTGGGGCGAGGATCATAGCATTCTGCAACGGCATGTGTCCTTGGCGATTGCTTACAATGCTTGGTTGTATTGGCATAGTACACAGGATCATGAATTTATGAAACAATATGGCGGCGAAATGTTGTTAGAAATCGCTCAATTTTGGAACAGCGCTGCGACGTTAGATGACGCAACAGGACGGTTCTTTATTGATAAAGTGATGGGACCTGATGAGTTTCACGAGGGCTATCCAGACCAAACGGAAAGCGGCTTGAAAAACAACGCCTATACGAATTTGATGGTGGTTTGGCTATTCGAAGAATTAACCAACATTTTGGCACTTTTCTCTGAGGAAGAACAGGCACAACTTTTTGCCAAAACGCAGACCACTTCGGCTGATCTAGCCCGCATGCAGCAAATTCAAAATTCACTGGAAATTGAAGTTAATTCTGACGGCATTATTGCGCAATATGAAGGGTATTTCGGCTTAAAAGAGATTGACTGGGCAGCGATGAAAGAGAAATACGGCAATATTTACCGCATGGATCGAATTTTAAAAGCCGAAGGGGAATCCCCCGATGATTACAAAGTGGCGAAACAAGCCGACACGTTAATGTTGTTCTACAACTTAGACAAAACTCGGGTGGATCAAATTTTAGAAGATTTAGGGTATCAATTGCCTGCGGATTATTTGGAAAAAAATCTTTTGTATTATCTAAAACGGACGTCTCATGGTTCGACTTTGTCACGAATTGTTCATGCCCAATTGGCAGAAATGGCGCAATTCCATGAGCTATCTTGGCAACTTTATCAAGAAGCGTTGTATTCCGATTATCGTGACATTCAAGGTGGCACGACCGCTGAAGGGATTCATACAGGGGTCATGGCTGCGACGATCCACGTTACTTTAGCGACGTATGCAGGCGTTGACACGCGCCAGAACGAGTTATCAATTTGTCCAAACTTACCTGAACATTGGCAAGCGCTGGCCTTCCAGTTTATTCATCAAGGCGTGACGTATCAATTTTCATTAACACAAACCAGTGTCACGATTACAGCAGATAAAGACACACAATTATTGGTTCAGGGCGCGTTGATTCCGTTAACCGCCGAACGACCAAAAGAAGTACATTATCAATAAAGGAGCGAACCACAATGACGATTGGATTTATTTTTGATTTGGATGGTGTCATTACAGACACCGCCAAATTTCATTATCAAGCTTGGAAAGCGTTGGCCGATTCGCTAGGTATCCCCATTGACGAAACCTTCAACGAAACATTAAAAGGCATTAGTCGGATGGATTCCTTGGACCGCATTTTAGCCCATGGCCACCGTGAAAATGCGTTTACTCCAGCAGAAAAAGAAGCCTTAGCTCAGCAAAAAAATGACCACTACGTTCAATTATTAGAACATTTAACGACAGAAGATGTTTTACCTGGTGTCGTGCCATTGCTACAGCAAGCCCAAGCACGTCACATTCCCTGTGCCGTGGCTTCGGCTTCAAAAAACGCCCCCCTGATTTTGGAAAAATTAGGCGTGCGCGCGTACTTCGCCACAATTGTCGATCCCGACTCGTTAAGCAAAGGCAAACCTGATCCTGAAATCTTTTTAGCCGCCGCTGACAGTATTGGCGTGCTACCGCAAAACGCCATTGGCTTTGAAGATGCACAATCAGGCATTGACGGCTTGAAAGCCGCAGGCATCTATGCCGTCGGCTTGTCGGCCAGCCAACCCTTAATCGGAGCCGACATGCAAGTCTCTGAAATGACTGAACTAAGCGTTGATGCACTGCTCAATCGCTAAAGAAGGACAAGAACCTTTAGCAGCAGGCACCTCTTTTCATCTACATTGTATCTATGCTAGAATGTAGATGAAAAGAGAGAGATGCGTCAACGTACCTCTCTAGTGTAGAGCCGTTTGAGACGGTGACCTTTTTATTGTCATTTTTAACAGCTTTTAGGATTTCACGGATTAACGATAAATTTATTCGTGCTTTTCGGGAAAATGTGCTATAATGAAAATGAAAAGAGAGATATGCTTCAACATACCTCTCTGATGTAGAGCCGTTTAAGACGGTGACCATGTTAATTATTTAAAAATAACCGTGCTTGGTCAAAGTTGACGGTTATTTTTTATTGTCATTTTTAAGCAATTTCACAATCAGCGCAATCAAAGCAATGGTAAACATACCAAACCCTAGGATCGTCTGAATTGTTTCATATGCTGACAAAAGGCCTCTCCTTTCTGTAAATTTTGGAAGTACGCTCATACGCACCACCTCACTTTCAGATTAGATAGCCACCGTGTTAACTTCTCTACACTTATAGTATATCATGAATACCTAATAAATATTCAGGTCGCAATATATTTTTTTAGATAAATGTGCTATAATGAAAACGAAAAGAGAGATATGGGTCAACATACCTCTCTGATGTAGAGCCGTTTAAGACGGTGACCAATTGTATTATTTAAAAATAACCGTACTGGTCAAAGTAGACGGTTATTTTTTCTTGTCATTTTTAAGCAATTTCACAATCAGCGCGATCAAAGCAATGGTAAACATACCAAACCCTAGGATCGTCTGAATTGTTTCATACGCTGACAAAAGGCCTCTCCTTTCCGTAAATTTTGGAAGTACGCTCATACGCACCACCTCACCGAAAGAGGAAAGTCTCTGCTCCTACGCTTCTCACTTTGTTGCGATGATCGTCGCAAAGCGCATGTTCCTTTACGCTTGCCTCCGCATTAACTTCTCTACACTTATCGTATATCATGAATACCTAATAAATATTCAGGTTACAATATTTTTTTAGATAAAATGATTTAGAGAAAAACCCGCCCACATCAGAAAAATGATGTGGGCGGGTTTTTGTAATTATTTATTTTTTGTTTCAAATAACGGACTAACTGGTTTGTTTTCGTGGATACGTTTAATCGCATCTCCGATTAATTCACCAACGCTGACTTCGTCAATTTTTGCAATTTTACGATCATCAGATAGGTAAATAGAGTCTGTTACAACTAAGCGTTCAATTGCTGAATCTTCAATACGTTGTAAGGCTGGTCCTGATAAAACGGGATGTGTACAAGAAGCGTAAACGTCTTTTGCTCCGGCTTCTTTCAATGCGTTTGCAGCAAGAGAAATTGTCCCCGCTGTGTCAATCATGTCATCAATTAAGACACATGTTTTGCCTTCCACATGACCAATGATATTCATTACTTCTGCTACGTTCGCTTTTGGACGACGTTTGTCAATGATCGCAATTGGTGCTTTTAAGAATTCTGCCAATTTACGCGCACGCGTTACACCACCATGGTCAGGGGAAACGACAACGACGTCATCGCCTTGAATGCCGTGTTCGATGAAGTAATCGGCAATTAATGGTGCACCCATCAAATGATCCACTGGAATATCAAAGAATCCTTGAATTTGGACCGCATGTAAGTCCAATGTCAACATTCTTGTTGCGCCAGCTTTTTCAATCATGTTTGCAACAAGTTTAGCAGTGATTGGTTCCCGGGCACGTGCTTTACGGTCTTGACGTGCATACCCATAATAAGGCATAACCACGTTAATTGTTTTAGCACTCGCACGTTTTAACGCATCAATCATGATTAATAGTTCCATTAAGTTATCGTTAACAGGGCTACTTGTTGATTGAATGACGTAAACATGTGCACCACGAATACTTTCTTCAATATTCACTTGAATTTCGCCATCACTAAATTGTGTTACAGAGCACTTTCCTAGCTCCACACCCACAGCATCCGCAATTTTTTCTGCTAAGGGACGATTAGAGTTCAAAGAAAAGATTTTCAATCTTGGATCAAAATAATGTTTCGACATTAGAACCTCCACTTTCTATTTCAGCCAATTCGTTAAAACTGAACAATACTTTCCTTCTAAAATAATAGTAGTCCTAGCCAAATAAATCAAGAGATTTTCTGTATTTCATACAAGATATTCATCAAAAGTCGCTTTCTTCTAACTATTTTATCGTATTTGTCTAAAAAATGAGGATTATTTGAATAAAGAAAGGTACTCGCCATAGCCTTCTTTTTCTAAATCTGCCACTGGCACAAATCTCAAAGCTGCCGCATTAATGCAATAACGTAAGCCGCCTTCTTGGAGTGGGCCATCAGTGAAAACATGCCCTAAATGTGAATCCGCTTCTTGACTGCGAACTTCTACTCGGTTCATGCCGTGACTAAAATCAGCTTTTTCTTTGACGCCACGTTTTTCAATTGGTTTGGTAAAGGATGGCCAGCCGCAACCAGCATCGTATTTGTCCAGGGAGCTAAACAACGGCTCGCCACTAACAATGTCTACATAGATTCCGTCTTGGTAAAAGTCATCATATTCTCCTGAAAAAGGGCGTTCTGTTGCGTTTTCTTGTGTGACGGCATATTGAAGATCCGTCAAGGTTTGTTTTAATTCTTCTTCTGTTGGTTTTGTCATTCTGTCCACTCCTTTTCTTCTGTTCAATTTATTGGGTTCAATGATACCACGTTTGCCAAACAGGCACCTAATAGTTTGCATAGTAAAAGACAGTCCTTTCTCTTTTTGACGAATGAAAAGGACTGTCTTTTATTAGTTGAATTCTTTTAGTAGTCGGGCTACTTTGGCAATTGGTAAACCCATAATGGCGTAATAATCGCCGGCGATTGCTTCAATTAGTAATGCTCCTTGTCCTTGGATACCATAAGCGCCTGCTTTGTCGGCATATTCTGCGGTATCTAAGTAAGCATGGATTTCCGTGTCTGTCAGTGGATAAAACGTCACGGTTGAATGAACTGTCGCGGAGCGCTCTTTTTCCCCTTGTTTCAACGTCACACTTGTATACACGTCATGTGTTTTGCCACTTAACAGGCGCAACATGCGATAACCGTCTTCCCGAGAAGTCGGTTTACCGAGGATTTCTCCCGCCAATGCCACAATTGTATCGCAGCCAATGACTAGTGCTTCGGGGGATTGCTCTGCTATAGCCGCTGCTTTTTGGGCAGCCATTTGCGCCACATATTCTGCTGGTAAGCCGTCTTTACCAACAGTTTCATCGATATCGGCTGGTGCAATCGTAAAAGTTGGGACCACACGCTTTAATAACTCCTGACGGCGAGGAGATTGGGATGCTAAAATAATTTGCATAAATTGATGACGCCTCGTTTCTTTTTAATGGGGGTCTTGAATGCGTTTAAACATTCGTTCCATATCTGAATTCGTAAAATGAATCAGCACCGGACGTCCATGCGGACAATTAAACGGATTTTCGCACAAGGCTAAATCTTTTAATAGCACGCGTGCTTGTTGCTCGTTGAGGTAATGATTGGCTTTGATGGATCGCTTACAGCTCATCATAATGGCAGTTGCTTCACGGAATTTTTTCACGCTGACCGAGCCAGTTGTTAGCAACATGTCAATCATCTCGCGAACAATGCTTTCCTCTTCGCCTGCAGGATACCAAGTTGGGTGCGCCCGCACAATGAAACTATTTTGTCCAAAGTCTTCCAAATGGATGCCGACTTCCGCAAGGGTTTCTTTCTGCTCTTTAATTTTCAAGGCATCGCTATTTGGATAATCAATAACGATTGGTACCAATAGTTCTTGTAAATCATCACTGACTTCGCCAATTTTTTCACGGAAGTACTCGTATTTAATTCGTTCTTGGGCAGCGTGTTGGTCGATAATAAACAGGCCATCTTTGCTTTGTGCGAATAAATAAGTTCCGTGCATTTGACCGAAGTATTCTAGCTCAGGAAAACGTTCTGTCGGTCGTTCTTCTTCCAACTTGTTCAGGGCTTGTTTCAGTTCTCTTTGGCTCGCAGCGCTATTGGCATCGAATTCCGGGTGAAGTTTCATTTCTTCTTGGAAAACCTCGTCAGCAGCCTCTGATGAACGCAGAGAAGGTTCTGAATCAGGCACTTCAGTTATTTTCGTTTCTTCGGCTATTACCTGTTGCTCATTACTAGCTGTTTCCCAATGATTTGCGGAATCAGCAGCTGCCGAAGAGGTTTCGTAAGCTGACGTTTCTTCCGCTACACTCGTTGATTCTGGCACTGGCGGCGCAAATGGGTCGTCCATTGGATCCACTGCTCTTTCTGTCTGGTTGACAGTTTCAGGGGCGCTTGAGACTGGTGTTTCGTCTGTCGCATGTTCCGCATAGAAGCGACCCGTTGCAGGATTATAGCTTAAGCTGCCCGGTCGTTGTTTTACCGCAGGTTGTTCAGTCGATAGAGGAATTTCCATTTGTTCGGCTTTAGGTTCTGGCGGTAGTTTCTTTTTAAAACGCAAATTGTCTGCCGCATTGGGAATCAACTGTTCTTGGCTCAACACTTCTTGAATCGCCTGTTCAATTAATGCCATTAAATCTTTTTCTTTACTTAAACGAACTTCTTGCTTAGTAGGATGGACATTGACATCGACTAACAGCGGATCCATTTCAATTTCTAACACAGCAATTGGAAAACGCCCCACCATTAGTTTCGAACCATAGCCGGCTACAATTGCTTTATTTAACGCGAAATTTTTAATATAACGACCATTGATAATCGTTGATAAATAGTTACGGCTGGCCCGTGTGACTTCTGGCAATGAAACATACCCTGTCAAAGTAAAATCAAGGTCTTTTCCTTCAATTTTCAACATTTTCTTTGCGGTACTAATGCCATAAATCCCGGCAATCGTTTGTTTTAAATCACCATTGCCTGTTGTACTCATCATTTTGTGGCCGTCATGAACCAAGCGAAAAGCGACTTTAGGGTGGCTTAACGCCAGACGATTGACAATGTCACCGATATTGGCCAATTCCGTTTGGATCGTTTTGACGTATTTCAAACGAGCGGGCGTATTATAAAATAAATTAGAAACGGTCATTTTTGTGCCTTTACGGAGGGCTGCTGGTCGGTTTTCTTCGACCTTGCCCCCTTTTAGAATCACATAGCTGCCTTCTTCTTCCTCAGCTGTGGCAGTTTCGACAATCATTTCAGAAACTGAGGCAATACTTGGTAAGGCTTCGCCTCGGAACCCCAAGCTGCGAATTCGGAACAAATCATCTCTTGTATGAATTTTGCTTGTGGCATGGCGCTTGAAGGCATTCAGTACATCTTCTTTGGCAATTCCTTCACCATTATCAATAATTTGAATGGTTTTCAAGCCAGCTTCTTCAATAAAAATATCAATTTGGGTGCTTCCTGCATCCAATGCATTTTCCACTAATTCTTTGACGACAGAAGCGGGACGTTCAACAACTTCACCAGCAGCAATCTGGTTGGCTAGTTGTTCGGATAGTTCTTGAATTTTCCCCATTTCACGACCTCCTAACCGGTTCGGTTCCTAATTAGATACGTTTTTGCAATTGATGAAGCATGTTTAACGCATCTAGTGGTGTCATTTCTAATAGATTCATTTTCTTCAATGTGTCAATGACACTTAATTCTTCTGTTGAAACTTCTTTAAATAATGAAAGTTGCTCGGTTTCTTCATGGACTTCTGAAACTTCTTCATGATGAACTGAACTTGGAATCGTTGTTTCTTCCGCTTCTAAAGCGGATAAAATGGTGGCTGCTCGTTCTAAAAGCGAGCTTGGTAAACCAGCGATTTTAGCAACATGTATCCCATAGCTCTTATCAGCAGGTCCTTCCATCATTTTATGAAGAAAGACCACTTCGCCATCTTTTTCGACAGCGCCCACGTGAATATTCTTCAAGCCTTTTAAGGTTTCATCTAGAACAGTTAGTTCATGATAATGTGTAGAGAATAGCGTTTTAGCTTGAACTTCACGATGGATATATTCAATGATGGCTTGCGCTAGCGCCATTCCATCATAGGTTGCCGTGCCGCGTCCTAATTCATCAAATAAAATTAGGCTATTAGGCGTGGCGTGCCGCAGTGCTTGGTTGGCTTCCATCATTTCTACCATAAAGGTACTTTGCCCTGCAATTAGATCATCAGAGGCCCCAATCCGTGTAAAAATTTGATCGAAAATTGGCATTTCAGCACTTTCCGCTGGTACAAAACAGCCAATTTGCGCCATGACCACCGTCAAAGCCAATTGACGCATGTAGGTACTTTTCCCTGACATGTTTGGTCCAGTAATCAAGAGAATATCTGTTTCTGGGTTCATGCGGATACTGTTTGGAATGTATTCTTGGTGCCCTAAAACTTTTTCCACGACTGGGTGTCGTCCTTCGACAATCGCCAAATTTTTCGTGTTACTTCTTAACGTTGGTCGAACGTATTGATACCGTTCACTAATTGTTGCAAAAGATTGTAAAACATCAACCGCACTAATGGTTTTAGCCAGTGTTTGCAATCGATCAATATTCGTTTTCACTTGTTCTCTCACGGCCAAGAACAATTGATATTCTAGTTCAACTGATTTTTCTTCGGCTTCTAAGATTAAACGCTCTAGTTCTTTTAGTTCGGGCGTAATAAAGCGCTCCGCATTAGCTAATGTTTGCTTCCGCTCGTATTTTCCTTCTTCTAAATTCGCTAAATTTGACTTAGTGATTTCAATGAAATAACCAAAGACACGATTGTAGCCAATCTTCAAGTTTTTAATCCCTGTTTCTTGGCGTTCTTTCGCTTCTAACTCCGCTAACCATTGCTTACCATTGCGCATGGCATCACGGTATTCATCTAATTGGTCGTTATAGCCGTCTTTAATAACATTTCCTTCAGTAATTTGTAAAGGGGCTTCTTCATTAATCGCCGTCGCAATCAATGCCACTAAATCTTCAACAGGGTTTAAGTCGACTAACAAATCATCCCATTCCCCTTGATTGATCCCGACAATTAACTGTCGAATCGTTGGTACTTGTTCTAAAGAGGTCCGTAATTGAATTAAATCACGCCCATTCACACTGCCGAATGCCACGCGTCCTGCTAACCGCTCTAAATCATAAACGTTCGTCAATGCTGCTTGCAAATCCAAGCGTTCAAAATAGGCATTTAATAAGGATTGCACCATTTCTTGACGCGTCTTAATTTGACGTTCTTGAATCAGTGGACGATCCAACCATTGTTTCAACAAACGGCCACCCATAGCTGTTTTCGTTTCATCTAATAGCCACAATAGAGTCCCTTTTTTCTGTCCTGTTCGAATCGACTGACTCAATTCTAAATTGAATTTAGAATAATGATCCATTTTCAAGAAATGATCTGGCTGATATTCCACAGCTTTCTGAATATGGGACAAGCTCCGCTTTTGGGTAACGGATAAATAAGATAATAATTTGCCTGTAATTTCAATTTCTAATGGATTAATCAGTTCATTGGTTAAAAAACTAAACTCGGCATTTTCTTCCACCGTTTCTTGTGTCGAAAAGATGATGTTTAAACGTAAACTTAAGTTCTCTTTTAACGATTCAGGAATCCCTGAACCTAGGACCATTTCTTTTGTTTGCAACGCAGAAGCTTCGTTCAAAACGCCCTCTTCATCAGCCAAGACTGCTGTTTTTAATTCGCCTGTACTCAAATCTACATAGGCAAAACCGAACTGATTACCATCAGTTAGCACAGCGGTTAAGTAATTATTGTCTTTGGCTTCCAAGCCTTTACTATTCATCACCGTTCCTGGCGTTACCAACTGCACCACTTCTCGTTTGACCATGCCCTTGGTAGTCTTTGGATCTTCCACTTGCTCACAAATCGCTACTTTATAGCCTTGCTCAATCAACGTATCAATGTAGCCTTGCGCGGCATGATAAGGAACGCCACACATAGGAATCGGATCATCCGCATTGCGGTTACGACTGGTTAACGTCAATTCTAAGATTTGCGCTGCATTGATAGCATCTTCATAAAATAATTCATAAAAATCACCTAAGCGATAAAATAAAAACGCATCCTTGTATTGGGCCTTAATGGATAAATATTGTTCCATCATGGGTGTATTTTTTGTCTTTTGTGGCATTTAATTCCCTTCCTTCTCTAGCTCTTCGTTCACGCGGTATTGAATGAGCGCCGTGACATGTTGGACTAAGTCATTGGCTTCGATCAGTTGTTCGCGGTAGGCTACAACGAGTGGGTGCTCATCAAACTCTTTTGTTTTCGCATCAGCTCGTTGAATGGCTTCTTTTTCAGCAGTTGGTTTGCCATAGTGAGCAAATTGAACCGCATCTTTTTGCGCAGCCTTAATTTCTTCCACTAATTCTGTCAGCTTTTTGTTTTTCTTTACCTTTTCTTCAATCGCTTGGTAGCGCTGAATGACTTCATCTTGTCCAATTAAATGTAACAATTTTTCTAATTCTTTATTACTTTGTGCATCTAAATTCAACGGCTCCATTTTTTTCACCTTCATCTTTCACCGGCACTTTTTCTATAAGAGCAGAAAAAGTTAACCTCTTAATGATCCGAGATTAACTTTTCTTCTATTATTCTTGAAACGGGCGATCTTCGCTAATCTGAATCGGCTCAATCATCTTCGCTTGGCCCGTTTGGTCATCAATCTCTAAAATACAGGCAGATAAAATCGTCCGCCCTGTTTCGACTACCTCAAAGCGCTTCGGCAATGCTGTCATAAACTTCTCAATAATCGGTTCACGCTTCATTCCTAGAATCCCATCATAAGGTCCGGTCATACCGACATCACTTAAGAAGGCTGTCCCTTTCGGTAAAATCCGAGCGTCATTTGTTTGAACATGCGTATGTGTTCCAACAACGGCTGAAACTTGGCCATCTAAAAACCAGCTCATGGCTTGTTTTTCACTCGTCGTTTCGCCATGAAAATCCACAAAAATGAGCGGTGTCCGTTTGCGAGCGATAGCCACTAGCTCGGCGGCTTTCTTGAAAGGATCTTCCAATGGCACCATAAATGTGCGGGCCTGTAAATTAATCACCGCTAGTTCCAATTGATTGACTTTCACAAAAACCATTCCTTGACCAGGCACATCTTCTGGAAAGTTCGCTGGACGAACCATTTTCTTCGCATCATCAATGAATTCAAAGATATCCTTGTTGTCCCACGTATGGTTACCCATCGTAACAACATCGACACCATCTTGCAAAAATTTCTTATAAATCTTGCCAGTAATTCCCCGACCGGATGCCGCATTTTCACCATTGGCAATGGTCACTTGTGGACGATATTTCTTCTTTAATTTAGGGACATACGTTGCTAAGGCTTCTCTTCCTAAAGAACCGACAACATCTCCTATAAATAATATACGCAAAAAGGTTCCTCTTCTCTTTTTAACATCTCTTGTTTATTATAGTTGTTTTCGCTTTGAAAAGAAAGTTTTGGTTTTAAAAGATTAAAAAAAGTATCTCAACGAACAATCCTTGCAATTGTTCGTTGAGACACTACACGCGATACTTATTCGCTTTTTATTTTATTTCGCATAGTCAACGGCACGTGTTTCACGGATAACCGTTACTTTGATATGTCCTGGATAATCCAAGTCATCTTCAATTTTCTTCCGAATGTCTCGAACTAAACGAACAGATTCTAAATCAGAAATTTCTTCTGGTTTCACCATGACACGAACTTCACGTCCTGCTTGAACAGCAAAACTTGAATCAACGCCTTCAAAACTATTAGAAATATTTTCTAAGTTTTCTAAGCGGCGAATGTAGTTTTCTAACGATTCACTACGTGCACCTGGACGGGCTGCAGATAACGCATCTGCGGCTGCCACTAAAACAGAAATAACTGAGGTTGCTTCCACATCACCATGATGCGAGGCAATGGCATTAATAACTACTGAATTTTCTTTATATTTCGCAGCTAATTCTGCGCCAATCTCAACGTGAGAACCTTCAATTTCATGATCCAATGCTTTCCCAATATCATGTAGTAAACCTGCACGTTTGGCTAATTGAACATCTTCGCCTAATTCGGCGGCTAAAACGCCAGCCAGTTTTGCTACTTCGATTGAGTGGTTCAAGACATTTTGACCATAACTTGTTCTGAAACGTAAACGGCCTAAAATTTTAATTAAATCAGGATGTAACGTATGAGCACCTACTTCAAAGGCTGCTTGTTCTCCGTATTCACGAATCCGTTCATCCATTTCTTTACGTGATTTTTCTACCATTTCTTCGATACGAGCGGGATGAATCCGACCATCTTGGATTAATTTTTCCAAGGTCATTCGAGCGATTTCTCGTCTGATTGGATCAAATCCGGATAACACAACCGCTTCTGGCGTATCATCAATGATTAAGTCAATCCCTGTTAATGTTTCCAATGTACGAATATTACGTCCTTCACGACCAATAATGCGACCTTTCATCTCATCATTTGGTAAAGTGACCACGGAAACAGTTGTTTCAGAAACAGAATCGGCGGCGCAACGTTGAATTGCTAGGGAAAGCAAGTTCTTCGCTTTGCGATCAGATTCTTCTTTGGCACGTTGTTCTGACTCCTTGACCATCAAGGTTAGTTCATGATTCAACTCTTCTTCTGTTGACTTCATAATAATCGATTTTGCTTCTTCTTTTGAAAGGGAAGCAATTCGTTCTAATTCTTGATGTTGCTGATTAATTAAGTTTTCTACTTCTTTTTCTCGCTCATCAATTAATTGCTGTCTAGCACCAAGTTTCTCTTCTTTTTCTTCCAGTGAGCCTTCACGTTTTTCAAGAGAGTCATCTTTACGATCCAACGTTTGTTCCCGTTGAATTAAACGATTTTCTTGAGATTTAAGTTCTAATCTGCTTTCTTTCAACTCACTTTCAATTTCTGAACGATACTTCTGGTTCTCTTCCTTAGCTTCTAGCAATGCTTCTTTTTTCAGTGTTTCTGATTCTTTCCGAGCGTTCTCGAGAATACTCGACGCTGAAATTTTTGCACCATTTATTGCTTTATCATGACGTGACTTTGCAATAACAAATCCTAAACCAAGACCGACAATCAAACCGACGATAGCGAGGAGAATATTTAAAACCATATTTCCACCTCCATACTATCTTTTTGTTAATTCATATCTTGTAGTTTTTTGATAAACTAAAATCAATTATCAATATGCCTACTTGCATATTTGTGCATACACACAATTTTATTCTAATGTTTGTCGCGAAAGGTGTCAACTTAAAAAAGCCCTTTCTTTTGGAAAGGGCAGCAAATATTAGACAACGTCACATTTTTAGGTTTCCGCCGTCACGAATTGTTTAAATTTTAGAACAAACGCCGCATAGTCTGCCGTTTGACTAAGCTGCTTGATGTGGATGGGTTCGGACATGGACAACAGTCTATTTAACAATTTAGTTCTAAACAAAAAAAGACAACACCTGTCCTGTTCAGTAAGTGTTGTCCTTCTTCTTAACGAGTCGTATTCACTCGTTATTTATTCATCTAAAGGTAGTTCTTCTTGACCTTCTGCTTCTTCTGTAATGGTTGAACCGTCACCGATGCCATATGCATCACGGACCAATTTAGACACTTCTGCCATCATTTCAGGATGATCCGCCATGTATTGTTTGGCATTTTCACGGCCTTGGCCAATTCGTTCTTCTTTGTAGCCATACCAAGCACCACTTTTACTAATAAGGTCTTTTTCCACAGCCATATCTAGTAATTCGCCTTCTTGGGAAATCCCTTGGCCATACATGATATCAACTTCTGCCACTTTAAATGGTGGCGCCACTTTGTTTTTAACGACTTTAATTTTTGTGCGGTTACCGACGATGTCTGTTCCTTGTTTTAACTGTTCTGCACGACGGACTTCTAGACGAACCGTTGCGTAGAATTTCAATGCACGTCCACCAGGAGTTGTTTCAGGATTTCCGAACATCACGCCAACTTTTTCACGAATTTGGTTAATGAAAATAGCAATTGTTTTTGTCTTATTAATTGAGCCTGATAATTTACGTAGTGCTTGAGACATTAGTCGAGCTTGTAAGCCGACATGGCTCGCTCCCATCTCACCATCAATCTCTGCACGAGGAACTAACGCAGCAACCGAGTCGATGACAACGATGTCAATCGCACCACTTGAAACTAAGGCATCGGCAATCTCTAAGCCTTGCTCACCCGTATCTGGTTGAGATAAAAGTAATTCATCAATGTTAACGCCTAGTTTCTCCGCATATTGAGGATCCAATGCATGCTCAGCATCGATAAAAGCGGCTGTTCCACCATTTCGTTGCACTTCTGCAATTGCATGTAAAGAAACAGTTGTTTTACCTGAACTCTCAGGACCATATACTTCAATAATTCGGCCACGTGGATACCCACCTACGCCCAATGCAACATCTAACGCTAAAGAACCACTAGGGATAGTTGAAATTTTTTGATCAGCTTTTTCGCCTAATTTCATAATAGAACCTTTCCCAAAGTTCTTTTCAATTTTTTTCAGTGCGGCATCTAAAGCCACTTTACGATCATCTGCCAATGGATAATCCTCCTTTAATTTATATAAACTTATTTTTCATTTCCTGTTAGTAGGTCTATCATATCTCTTTTGTACCAAAAAAGCAAGAAAAAACCGAACAAACATTCGCATATTTATTTTTTATTAATGATTCGGCGCCGCAAAAGATCTAACCCTCGCATAACCGCACTCTGTCTAATATAATTTCGGTCACGGTTAAAATGGAAACATTCTGCAACGGTTGGTTGGCCTTCTTCCGCCAGCCCAATCCAAACAGTGCCTGTCGGTTGACCTTCGATTGGGTCACCAGCGACCCCAGTAAATGATAAACCATAGTTAGATTTAGCTAACTGACGCGCTTTCTCTGCCATTTCTTTGGCACACGCTTCACTTACCGTGCCATGTTCTTCTAAAAGTTCATGAGAAATTCCTAAAAAGTTCTCTTTTGTTTCTTGCGAATACGTCACGAAGCCTCCCTTAAAAATCTTCGAAGCACCCGCAATTTCCCCCAGTGTACTTTGGAATAGGCCAGCGGTGAGGCTCTCAGCAGCCGTGACGGTTTGTCCGTTTTGTAATAACAAATCCACTGTTACCTTGGCTAAACTATTGTCATCCCCATACCCATAAAAATAGTCTCCCACTTTAGCTAAAACCTTTTCTTCCGTCGCTGTTAATAATTCTTCGCCAGCTACTAAGTCTTTTGTTTTAACTGTTAAACGAAGTGTCACTTCATTAGGCTTAGCATAAGGCGCAATGGTTGGATTCGTTTGGTGCGCAATCAACGATTGAATCTCGGTCACCAGCTGTGATTCACCAATCCCATAAAAACGCAAGACTCTTGAAATCAATTGTTCTTCTTGTGGAAACGCATCAATCAATAAAGGTCGTGCCGCTTGTTGGAACATCGGAATTAATTCATTGGGCGGCCCTGGTAAGAGCAAATAGCTTGTTGCCCCTTCTGTTACGAAAGAACCAACCGCTAATCCTGTCGGGTTTTGAAGAACTTGTCCACCTTCAATGGCTAACACTTGTCGTAGATTATTTTCCGTCATTGGCCGCTTAGACTGTTGGAAAAACTGGTGCAAGCGGTTCAATCCTTCTTGATCTTCTACTAATGATTTATGGAGATGTTGTGCAACAACTTGCTTGGTTAAATCGTCTTCTGTAGGTCCTAGCCCTCCACAAAGGACAATTAAATCACTTCTTTGTTCTGCTTCTGTTAGTAGCGTTTCTAAGCGGCCGCCGTTATCACCAACAACGGTCTGATAGTAAACATCGATGCCTAGCGCAGCTAACTCTTCTGATAAAAAGGTGGCGTTGGTATTCACTACTTGTCCCAGTAATAACTCTGTTCCGACTGCAATGATTTCTGCTTTCATTGATTTCCCCTTCTCTAATAACATACGTAGTTAAACTCACTTTCCATTTTAGCACAACAAAATTTTTACAAAAGAATTTGAGCTCCAGGAAATAATTTTTTTATCAGGAAATTTATTAATTATTACGAAAAAAATGTTCATTTTCTCACAATACATTGTATAATAACGTTATATCGAAAGGAGAGAAATGAATGAGTGTAGTATTAGTACTTTTGGGTCTATTAGGGTTACTTGTCAGCGGGGGACTGACTATCAAAGCATTAATTAAGAAACAACCGAAAAAACAATATGGCTATGCCGCATTAGCAAGTGCTGCTCTATTTATTGGTGGGGTTGCCACGACAGATTCTTCCCCAACGCTTTCACTTGATGCAGAGAGTGTTGAAACCGATGCCAATGGCTCAGCCACCATCAAAGGCGAATACGATGGCAACAGCAAACTAACGGCCAATGGCAAGGAAGTAAAAACAAAAGACAAAACGTTTGCTTACAAAGTAAAACTGTCCGATGAAAAAACGCAAAAAATCACCTTTGTGGCTGAGAAGAAAGATACCAAAGTTGAAAAATCAGTCGAAGTCACACCATCAAAAGAATTTATTGCGAGCATCACAGATTCTGAACAAGAATTGGCCAAAACAGAAAAAGCCTTAGCTTACGCTGAAAAACAACCTTCTCAGAAAAACTATGATGAAGCCGCAACCTTAGTATCTTCATTAAGTCAAGAATACGAGGAATACAATGATCGCCTTGAAAAAATCAAAAAAGCAGTACCTGTTGATGAAGCAGTTACAACTGCTGAAAAATCTAAAAGTAAAAGCGATTATCAAGCAGCTGAAAAATTAGTAGCTGCTGCCCCAGTTGGCAAAGAAGGATTTCAACAACGATTAACGACTGTTCAAACCGCTATCGCTGAAAAAGAAAAAAATGAACAATTAGTCGCCAGTGCAACTGCCGCTGTTGAAAAAGCTGAACAAGAACCAACCAATGAAGCTTACTATAATGAAGCGATCAAACAAATTGACGCTTTAAACTCCCCAAATCAAGCTTTAACAAAACGGGTAGCCGTTGTTAAAACTCAATTAGATGCCCACAAAGAAAAACAACGAAAAGAAGCAGAAGCTCAGAAACTAGCCGCTGAAAAAGCGCAAAAAGAACAAGCCGAAGCGGCAGCAAAAGCGCAAGCTGAAGCAGAGGCGCAACAAGCCGCACAGGCGCCGGCGGAAGTCGAGACGGCTGCTGCGGAAGCACCAAGCGGTAACGCCTTAATTAAAGGGTCACGTAATGGAATTTATCATGTACCTGGAAGTAGATATTATAATAGAACTACGAATCCAGTAGCTTGGTTCTCTACTGTTGAAGAAGCAGAAGCAGCAGGATACCGAGCACCCAAACAGTAAAGACATTAGCAATAATTAATCAAACAAGAAAATGGGGTCTCCGTTGTTTTAACGGAGGCCCCATTTTTCTTGTTTCTTTTATTGATACACACTAATTCGTTGATTTGGGTGTGCATTACTTTCCACTTCATCTAACATGGCAACGGCGTAGTCTGCGTAACTAATGTAGCTGTCACCTTGACTATTGGTTGTTAATTCTTCGCCAGCGATTTCATAATGGCCTGTCGCAGGACCATCAGCATCAAACATGGCTGCAGGACTAATATAGGTCCAGTGGATGTTTTGAGCTTCTTTCAATAAGTTTAAAGCTTCGCCCATCGCCGAAGCTAATGGCTGAATTTCTGCTGGGAATGATGGTGTATCTTTTAATTGAGTTGTGTGTTCTGGGTCCACATACAAGGTTCCAGCGCCCCCAACGACAAACAAGCGCGTTTTTTGATTGGTTAAAATCTCAATCAAATGCTGGGTAGATTTTGGGAAATCTTGCACATTAGGGAATCCTAAGGCACTAATTAATACATCAAACGCTTGAATATCTTCTGTTGTTAATTGATAAACATCTTTTTCAATGGTCGGTGTGCCATCTGTTATTTTTGAGGAATTACGAACGATGGCTGTCACGTCCATCCCGCGACGTTTAGCTTCTGCTAAAAGTAATTGTCCTTCTTTTCCTGTTGCTCCTAATACTGCTACTTTCATGTAAATCATCCTTTCATTTTTAAATAGAACTAAAATAGTTACATTTGACACTTTAAAAGTAGAGAGATTACTTATCTCTCTTAACTTCTATTTCATGAATCACATCTGCTAAGGTGATGCTTTTCAATTCTTCTTCCATTTTTTGTTGCACTTTAGTAAATTCAGTTTCTAGTACCGATTGGATATTTGCCCCAACGGAACAGTTTGGATTAGGATTTTGATGGATATTGAAAATCTCTCGTTCCAATTCAACCGCTGTATAAATTTCATACAGTGAGATCTCTTCTGGTTTCTTTAATAAGGTATTTTTATTGGCTCCACGCATGGAATGAATCAAGCCGGCTTTTTTTAACTGGCTCATTAGTCGTCGAACAACGACTGGATTCGTATTCACGCTCGAAGCAATGTATTCAGAAGTCACTTGTTCTTGAGGACCTGTTTCAATCAAACTTAAAATATGAATCGCAACACTTAATTTCGTTGACATGGCCATGTCTAATCACTCCAAACTAAATGTAACGTTATTTGTTACATTTACAGAATACGCTGTTTCGTTTTATTTGTCAATGAGAAACCTCTGACTATTCAAAATAAAAATCATTTGTTGAAACAACACGGGCCCCAAACGGCATTAACGCTAATTTCGCCAATTTAAAGGATTGTTGCCCAAACGGAATACCGATGATTGTCAGACAAAGCAACAAGCCACTAATACAATGCCCAATTGCTAATGGTAGTCCACTGATAATCAGCCAAATAATGTTTACCACCAAAGATACGCCGCTATCACTATACACGACTCGCTTTTTAAACGGCCAAAAGCTCAATCCCGCTAATTTGAAACATTGTAAACCAATCGGAATACCAATGATTGTAATGCACCAAATCACGCCTGCGAATAGCCACGATAAGCCACCAAAAAAGCCGCCAAAGATGAACCATAAAATATTGCCAAGTGTTTTCATTCTTGTTCCTCTACTTTCCTCATTAAAAATTATGCATGTGAGTAAGTATACCATGAAAGCTTCTTTTTGTTTCAAACAATATTGTAAGGTTGCTGACTCGTTAAAAGACGAAGACGGTGTTTCATGATACAATGAAGAAACTAACGATAAAGGAGTAGACTTCATGGACTTACATTTAACCGTTGATTTAAAAAAAACAAAGACACTCATTGATTTAGCCGATCAGGCCCACTTAATCATTGAACAAACAACTAAATTACCGAAAAAAGAGGCAGCGATTCTTTTCTTGCTAAGAGATAACCAACTAGTTGCTTTAGGACTTGCTGAAGAAAAAGCTACATATAAAGAAGTTTCTTTTGATCACTCGATTTTATTGAAACCGACTTGGGACACAGAACTTGCCTATTTAGCGCAAGCTTTCCTAGATGATGCGAAAGAAAGTGGTTTAACATTGGAAGCAACCCCAACGACAGTCAAAATTCCGAAAAGTGCGGTAGCGACAGTGACTAACTATAAAGAAACAGTCACCTTTATCTTGGAACGTTTTGGCTACTCTCTGTTTAAAAAACCGGCGCCGAAGAAAGCCAGACCAGCCAAAGCACGCCACAAATGGACAAAAGAAGTTAGCCAAATTCCTTTTTATATTGATACTCGACAAAGCAAAGCAACTGTTTTTTGGCAAAAGCGCAATGAAATGCTTATTAAAGCTGGCGCGACAATGATGCCAGAAGCCCCTTTAAATAAAGACGGGTCTGTCGGTTTCTCCGCTAGATTTGGTGAAAAACTTCGTGATGAACGCAAGGGCCAATTTAAAGACTTTGTCACAACGGAAGATATCATCTTAAAAAGCGTTAATGAAGTCGGCTTGTTTCTCTATTTTGCTGGAACAAACAGCTGGTTAGAGCTAGTTGATGAGAACGGCAAAACCTTAAATGAATGGACTGTGGTGGAATAAACCTTATAAAAAATGTCGCACCTGATTTTTATGATTCAGGCGCGACACTTTTTTAATTTAAATAACTTTTTGCTATCGCTTGATACTTATCAATCATATCTAAATAATTATCAATTTCGACATATTCGTCGACTTGGTGTGCAGTAGTGGTCACACCTGGTCCAAAGACAACGCAATCAAATGTATTGTCTGATTTAGTAAATTCAGCTAAGTCTGTGGTCCCAGCGCTTGTCACTAATGGTAATGGTTGATCAAATTGGGCTTGAATGGCTTGAATTAACGCAGAATCTTTCTCAGCTTTTACAGGAATTTTATTGTAATCAATCGTTAATTCTAACTGATGTTTTTCTTTTTTGTTCAATTCATCGACAATTTTTTGTAATAATGCAATGACTTGGTCGTTGCTGAATTCTGGAATTGAACGGATATTCCCTTGCAAGGCTGCTTGACCTGGAATACTGTTCACTTGTGTGCCACCTTTAATGACGGTTACATTGTGAATCGTTCGACCCAATTCAGGATTTTCATAGTTTGCTGTGACTTCCGCCATTTGTTGGTTTGCTTCTGTAATAAATTCGTTCAAATTATTAATCGCGTTAATGCCTTCTTCTGGCATCGAACTGTGGGCTTCTTTTCCGTGTGACACAACAGAATAGTTAATTGAACCCATGTGCGCATACATCAAGTTATAATTGGTTGGTTCTCCAATGACTAAGGCACTTAAATCATCCGCATAGCCTTTTTCAGTTAATTGGCCAGCACCTAGCTCACCGACTTCTTCACCAACTGTACCTAAAAATTTAACCGCTCCATTTAATGGAACTTCCTTTTCTTTTAATTCAATCATTGCTAAAACCATTGCGACTAAGCCGCTTTTCATGTCCGTTGCGCCACGGCCATACAATTTATTTCCTTCAATATGGGCCGCAAATGGCGGGAAAGTCCATTGACTTTCGTCCCCTTCAGAAACCACGTCCATGTGGCCACTAAACCCTAAGACTTTTTCTCGGTTTTCACCTAAATAAGCAACCAAACTACTACGATTTGGTGCATAAGAAACAAGTTCAGAAGGGATCTCATATTTTTTCAAAAGATTTTGTAAATAGATTGCCACTTCTTCTTCGTTTCCATTTACAGATTTAATTTTAACCACATCTTGTAAAATACTAATTTTTTCTGATTTTTCCATTGCCATTCGCCCTTTCTTGTTATGCTTAATTCTAGTGTACGCTTCTCTCAGTAAAACCGCAACTGACTTGGTTAGGTCAGTAAAAAACACGCGACAGTTTTAAGAAATGTCGCGTGTTTTTTGCTGAGTTTATTTTAAATAATTAGGCGCTGCCAATTCATTCTCAATGACTTGATTAGGAATCACAAATTCAGGGGTGCCCATATAGTAAGGCGCAATCTCTCCTTGAGAAAACACAATCACTAATTGGTGTTTTTCATTGATATAGAAAGGTTGGTCCTTTTTAATTTTTTTGAAGGGTTGAACATCACTGGGGGCATCCTCTTTTTCGGACCAGTATATTTTATTGCTATCGTTCTTCATTTGGTCTGCTATTTGTTGTTTAATTTCACTACTAATGACATCAATGTAAAAATCATTTTTAAAAATTAAGGGGAGTGAAACGACAACATTGGCTCGTTTGTCGATGGTGTCATATTTCGTTGTCGTCGCAGAGCTGCCTTTAATTTCTGTGAAGGTTCGTTTGACCACTAGGAAGCGACGGTCGTCCACAACTTTTTCATAATCTCCAGTGACTGAAACACGAGAACCATCAAACAATTGCCCTTTGACTTGTTGAAATTCTGTTTGGGCTTCTTTCAAGTATTTTTTGTTGAGCGTGTCGGCTACTGAAGATTCTTGGGATGTTTGGATTTTAGGGACATCGATGTTTACTTCACTTTCCTGTTTTTTCGCTGTCAACGTTTTGATGGTGACTAATTGAACAATTTTATCTAACACAGGAATGTTGCGGGCTGCTTCACTAAAACCTGGAAACAAATTGACTGATAAGACAAAGCCACAAGCCACTACTAGACTACTTTGCAGTGAGCGGTTTCTAAAACGAAGCCAGGTGTACCGCTTTTTCTCTTTATGAAAACGCGCTTTGACTTCCGCTTGTAGATCCGTTGGCAACGGTTGTTGGCGGTATTCTTTTGAAAAGTTTTTAACAACACTTTTTACAAAATCTTCCATTATTTTTTCGCTTCCTTTCTTTTACTAATTCAATAGACTTCGGAGTTCATTCAAACTGCGGTACATCTTCGTTTTAATCGTGTTTTCGTTAATATCCAGGATCAAAGCGATTTCTTTTAGCGTAAATCCTTCAAAAAATTTTAATAGAATAATTTCACGATTGGGACTATCTAATTGATTAATAATTTCTTCAATTTCTAAAAAACTGCGTTGGGGATTATTTAAAAGAGCTAACACATGTTCATCTTTTTCAATATGAACAGCTTCTCGTTTCTTTTTACGCCAATAATCTGTCGCTACAGAAAGCAGAATTCGAAAGAACCACGCGTCAAAATCCTTAATATCGGGTCCTTTTTGGATGGCCTTCAGTGCCTTTTCAAAGCTTTCTTGAATCACATCCAAGGCATCTTCTTTCGAATGTGTATAGTTAAAGGCAATGCGATACATTTTTTCATATTTGGTATCAACAAGCGTTTCTAACGCACGAATTTGTTTTTTTCTTTTCCAACCATCGAAAACCATCGATTTCTGGAACCTCCTTTCCTGTACACTTATATAGACGAATCACAAGCATAAAAAGTTTCAACTTTTTTATTATTTTTAATTTTTATATTCTAAAAGAAAAAGCGCGGTACAAAAATCACTTTGGATTTTTGCTCCACGCTCAAAATCTGATAAACGGCGGGAACAGAACCAGCTCCTTCGGAAATAAGCCGAAATTATCCAAAAATTAAAGAACAATTTCCGGAAATTTCTTCTTATTTCTCGGAGCTAAGCGGTGCTGTCCCGACCTTGTTTTCTTCTCCCGAGTGCGGTCTTAGTGCACTCAGCGTTTTAATAAAATGCGACCAATCAACAGGACGTGGTGGCGCTAGCCAAATAATTTGAGTAATCTCAGGCCAATCGACAAAATGAATATCCGATAAAATTAATTGTACACTTTCATCTACATGTGCTTTGAAAATGATATTCCATTCCGTAATTTTTTCAATATTTTTTTGTATCATACGATTATAGGCTTCACCAAAGGAAAAGTCGACACACAATGTAATCGGAGCCAAAACTTTTTTCAATGGTAACGCATCCACCATTAACAACAGATACCGATAAAATAAAAACTGTCTGGCATCCCAAACAGCGGGATTCGTTTTTTGTTCTTGAATAAATTGTCGACTAGCAGAAAAATACTCTGTATACGTTTCTGCAAAGTAGGTTATATCCATTTTGCGATAACTATAGTTTGCTTCTATTGGAAAATGGAACAATTTAAAATGTACGATTGTTACTTTTTGTTCAAAACCTTGCAGGACTTCCTCGGAAAGCTGAAATTGTATTTTTAAATAGCTTAACAAGTCACGATTCAATTGTTGAATTTCTGCAAATCTTTGGCAAAGTGCTGCTGAAGCTACTTGAAGCCACTCTTCAGCAATTAAAAATAAGAGTAAATAATTGCCTTCGTTTGTTCGTTGTGGTTCTGGGATTTGAAGACTCTCTAACCAATTGAAAACATTCTGCTGATTGTCACCGGCTAATTGTTTTAACACTTGCGAATCTACTTTTTTCTCTACATAAAACTGTTGCTGCGTTCGTACTAAAGAAACCGCCAAAAAATGAAAACATTTAGCTTGTGCATAGCCCGCACGCTGATTAAGATGAACCTTCTCAGAAAAAAATAGCTCAAAGTTCCGAATCTGCTCTAAAACTTTTTTACCGTACAATGAAAAATCACGTTGGTATAATTGTAAAAAAACCAGTGTTGTTACTTCGCGTAAATTGGTTTCATTTCCCACCAAGTGAAATTCTTTATTAATTGTAATTTGATAATTTTCCAGCATTTTCTTTAATTCCTTGAACTCCTTATAAGCCAATGTGTGACTAACAAAGTGTTCTAACGCAAACTCATTTACAGAATCAAAACGCTGAAAAAAGAAATCTTGAAACATAGCAAAACGTAACGACTCTTTAATATAGCAATCAATCAAAGTAGCAGAAGTTTCCGTTCCTGATTCATTAAGCGTTAAGAAAATACCATCGCTCACAATTTGAAAATCCTCTGATAAACCAAATTCAATAAAATCAGCATTTAATTCAGCGACCGTTTTGTTCACGATAAATTCAGATAATTCTAACTCCTGCATTACGGTTTCTTTTGACTCTGTTAACATCGGTGCATTTTCCAGTAACTGAAATAAGGCGATTTTTCTTTTATCCACTTTATTTAAAAACATCATCAATATCATAGACTTCTCTCACATCCATTTTTTTCCCATACAATCCATTTCCTGAAAGAAAGTACCCAACCGCTGCTAAATAGCTTTCAGATTCTTCATCGCCGCCTGCACCAAGTCCGTTAGGAAAGACAAAATCTTTATTCACTTGTAGGGGATGAGCCGTTGTTTCTTTTGTTTGTTTCTTTTTTTCTTTTGACATTGCCGGTTTCTCCACAGGTTTGTCTTTTTTCTTGGATGAAGGCTTTTTTTCTTCAGAAGGAACCGTAGTTTTTTGATCTTCCTGAGGGGTTGGCGCAGGTTGTTCCGGTTCTGACTTTTCCTGAGGGGTGATTGATTCTGGTTTTGGTTGAATTTCTTCCGTTGGTTCTAAGGGATTATAAATAGGTGTCGCCAATGTTTGAATTGGTTCTATTTCGACAGCCGTAAAAATTAGCAAAGAACTAAATAAAAAAAGATACTTTTTTCTCATGGCTTCTCACTCTCTCTACCTCTACTTTATGGGAAGCAATTCCTTGTAAAAGTACCTTTACTTTTACAAGGAAAACCCTTTTTGTCAATAGATAGCCCTTTTTATTACTCAGATTGTTGTTCTTCCTCTTTTTTCTTTTTACGATACAAGAAGAAAATCAATAAGAGCAGCGCTAGAATGATGAATGCAATCAGTAGATACAACCACCAATTGGTTCCTTTAATGGTTACGTCTTTTTCATTTAATTCTTTAGCGACGTCCCCAGAAATAGTAAATTCTTTTGTAAATTCCCATTTGTACAGGTACCGTTCTTCACCATTGGCGCCTTTGACTTGATAGGTGCCCTTTTCATCTTTTACACCATAGGCCGTTGATTTCAAGACATATTTCCCTGGCGTTAATCGTTCCCCTTTTAAAGAAATTGGGTAACTAAAGTTAGAGTTTGGCGCCACTTGCATATCCTCAGTATCGGATTGGTAAAGCGTTTCGCCTCCTTTTGAAACAGTGTTGATTAAATGTAATTGGTTTAAATAGGCCGCTTGTGGGTTTTGTAAAGAAACATTGATGACGTTTCGCGCGTTGACTTGGCCTGGTTTAACCCCCAGTAATTTTAAATCTGGTTGAACCTTTGTCTCATTTTGCTGAAGAATAATGGCCACAACATAGGAGTATTCATTATTAATAGCTAACCCTTTTGATTGATCCGCAGAAGTCGTGGTTTCTTTCTTTTTCTCTTTGAGTGTTATGCCGCCAGCCATCACGCCATCAAAAGAATCTTTAGGCATCGTGATGGTTAAAGGTAAGGTCTTTTGGGAATGTTTCGGCAAGATGATTTCTTTCGGTGCTTCCACATAATCTTTTAAGTTAAAGCGTAAAGTTTTGTCAGGTTTGATCCCGTTTTGGCCATATTCTACTACGCCATTTAAATTCGTTGTCGCTGAGTTTACCGTATTTTCAATGGTAATGTCTTCATCTGTATCATTACGTAACTGTATTTCTACGGTTTGTTTGGCACCAGGCGCCATTTTTAAGTCAAAGTAGGTTTTTGATTTATCCACTTGATTTTCGGGAATTGTTGGTGTGACCGCAAAATTAAATTCAGAAGCGTGCGCCTCCACGCCAATCCAGCCAAATAACATACAAGCGATTACCGTTGCATATACTTTCCATCTGTTCATATTCATTCTCCTATGTCTGTCATTCTTTGTTGTATTATAAGCACCAAAAGACCGAAAGATAAGCCAAAAATTTTTGACTTATATCCCGATCTTGCGTGTATGCTGTCGTTCTTAGTTTCCTGTGTTAGCAGGTGTATCTGTCAAAGTCCAAGTAAAAGTTGTCGTGTATTTTTTCGCATATTTTGTGGTTGAACCAGGTACTTCTAATGAAATACTTGTTTTAGCGGCATCTACACTATCGCCCCAGCTCATTAAGTACGTACCCGCACCTTCTTTATCGCCAGCAGCCATGACCACTGATTCAGCTCCAGTTGGGTTTAATTCAATCGTAGCTGGCGCTGTCGTTGGTTTTGCAGATTGTGAAGCTGAAACCACGCGTCCGTTGCTTAAAGTTACTTTAGCCGCTGTTAGTTCTTGGTTGGCTTCAGTTTTGAATTGACCATTTTGTTTTACTTTTAACGTCCAACCTGTTTCAGTCCCACGATTATCTGAGACTTGAACAAAGTTCGGGCCTTCTTGGTCGGCACCAGCATTATCTTTGTATTTTTGTGTTTCTGCATAGTAGGTCATATTTTTTGAGGTAATCGTTTGTTCCCCAAAAGATAAACTAGATGCATAGTCAATGGATAACGGGCCTGCTGTCCCTGGCTTAGGCCCTGTCGGATCAGTTGGATCAACTGGCGTAATTGGTTTATCCGGATCTGGATTCGTCGGATCAACTGGATTCGTTGGGTTCGTATTTGGTGCAAATTGAATCGCTCCGTTTGTTTGGTATTCACCACCGTCGACTGCTAATGCACTCATTGGTACAAGTGCCAATGCGCCTAAAGTTGTGGTTGCCATCAATGTCATTACTTTTGTCTTTTTCATTTATTTCCCTCCATTATTTACTGGTACATCTGAAAGTAGCCAAGTCAAAGTTGTTTTATATTGTACTGCATCCTTAGGGGTTTTCCCGGGAACAGTTAGTGAGATTGCCCGTGTGATTGTGGCATTTACTTGCTGTCCTTGTTGATTTTTTTCGGTCACTTTTTCTGCTTGCCCCCACAGCGTGATCCACGTTCCAGCGCCGGTCTTTTCTGGGGCTTGCATGACAACAGTTTCTGCGCCCGCAGCATCTAATTGAATGTTTGCGGTAGCAGTTGGCGGCAATACGTCCGTCGCATTTGAGCGCACACTGGGCTCAGTAAAGGCGACGGTGGCGCCTGTTAATTCTTTGTGTAATGTTTCTGCATTACGAAATTGACCATTTTGTTTCACTTTTAAAACCCAGCCAGCATTGGTTCCCCGTAAATCACTTACTTGTACATAATTAGCAGTTGCCAATTCACTTGCTGAACCATCTGGATTTTTATAGGTTTGCGCTCTGGCAAAATACGTTTGATCCTTATTCGATATCTCATTACTTCCAAAATCCAAACTTGAGGCATAATCGATGGAAAGTGGCCCAGGTGTGCCTGGATTAGGTCCATCAGGATTCGTTGGATCGACTGGTCGAACTGGTTTTTCTGGATCGGGATTTTCTGGATTTACTGGATCCGTCCCATCTGTGCTTGGGGTAAAAACAATCGACTGTTCGCTATCAAAAACGACCGTCGCCGCTTCAGCAGGAACAGTGGCGCCAAGCAACATTGTTCCGAATAACAAGGAGTAGACGACTGTTTTTTTCATTTACTTAGCCTCCAACATTCGTTGGTACAGATTTCAATGTCCATGTTAAGGTCGTACGATATTCTTTTGCTAATTTAATCGCTTTACCTGGGACATTTAATTTCACGGCAGTAGCACCTTCTGTCGCATCTTTCCCAAAACGATAGACCCAAGTCCCCATTCCTTTACCATCTTCTGCTTTGACTAATTCTACTTCTGTTCCAGGAACAAAGGTATGTGCTGCTGTTGGTGTTGGCGCGTATGCGGCATCAACAATCGATGTCACACCTGCATTGGCAATCGACAAAGCGGCCCCCACTAATTCTTCATTTTGGGCTGTTTTGAATTGCGCATTTTGTACAGCGCTTAACGTCCAGCCTTCTTGTGTCCCACGTTTATCCGTTACCTGAACATAGTTGGGACCTGTTGTTCCATCTTTAAATGTTTGAATTTGTGCGTAATAATCTTTCGTATCGGAAGTGATTTTTTGGGCGCCAAATTGAAAGCTTGAAGCATAGTCAATTGATAAGGGGCCTGCAGTCCCTGGTTTTGGTCCAGTTGGGTCAGTTGGATCTTCTGGTTCAACTTTTTCATCTGGATTGGTTGGGTTAACTGGCTTCGTTGGATCTGTATCTGGTTCAAATGTAATGGCGCCATTACTTGTATAGTTCACGTTAATGTCTTCCGCAAATGCTTGTTGTGTCGCTAGGACACCGCTAAATCCTACAATCCCTACTACTGCTAATACTGTTTTTTTCATCTTCTCTTCTCCTTTTAATAAATAATATGCCTATAGTGATAAGGCTGATTCCCAAATAAATAAATGGTCCTTGATTGGTGGTACCTGTCGCTGGTAATCTTCCTTGTCGCGACCCATATACGCCAGAAGAAAGGACGGATGAAGCGCCTCCGTCAGCTGGCTTGGTGGGTTCGGTCGTTGTGGAAGAATTACTAGTCGCTGTTGTCGACTCTTCTGTGGGATATTCATACGTTCCATAAAAGGAGACAACACCACTATTTTCATAAGCTGCTTCCCCAAACGCAGTGTCTGAATGACAGAAGCTGAAAAGACCTAAAAAACAACTAAGCAAAAGGTATTTTTTCATCTCACTTCTCTCCTCCTTGTTATGGTGCCATGACTAATGACCATGACAATGTCCCTTTGAATTCGCCAACTTTTTGTTTCTCGACTGGCACAGATAGTTTAAGTCCCCGTTGGTTTGCCGCACCCCAACCTTGGTTAATTGTATAACTACCTGAACCTGAGCCTTCATTTTCTGTAACAACCGTGTCTCCTTTATTGAGTAAAAATTCTCCTTTGTCTGTAACCAATGACAAATCTTCCAATTGATCTGTGCCGTTCGTTAAGGGATTCGTTACCTGAACATTCAGTTTCCAAGGCGTACTTTCTGTCCCGCGTGTGTCTTGAACGACTAAATCATCTGAAAGAGTTGGCCAGTAAACTTCTGGCTTGGCAGAAATTTTTTGTTTGCCAAAATCAATTGTTTTAGGTACTTTTTCTAACGTTAATTCACCTGAAATAGACACATTGACTTTTTTATTTAACGTTTCACCAGCTTCTGTAAATTGATAATTGGCTGGAACCGTTTTGGCTAATTCTTCTGGTTTCGCTTGCTGAATGGCTTGGAAGGTTGCGGCATCAAGACTTGGTGTTTGATTGGCCCGACCATCTGCGAAAATCACCGTTGCTTGTGTCCATTTTGCCAACTCGTCTGAATTCGTTAAGCCATTTGCTTCTTTTAACTTCAAATGCGCACTTGTCGCATACAAGGCAAACGAACGATCTTTGGCAAGGACACTTTCATTTTTCACAACAACTAAATGAACCGTTTTGTTTTGCAAATTATCTCCTGACGTCCCTGCTTCTAATTGAATATCATGTGTCCGCGATACAGTTTTTTCTGCTAACGGCGCTTGAATTTGTGGTAAATCCGTCTCTTTTAATGAGGTTTTGAAAAACGGCCGACCTTTTGCGCCAAGCATTTCTATTACTTTATCGACAGTCGTTAGTTGCGCTGCCTCATCTTCTGTGACAATCACCGATTGCCCCGAAAGTTCCACTTTATTTGAAAATTGAACTTTCACCTGATAACTGTAGTTCATATTCGTCGCTTTCCATGAAAGCGGGGTGGTATCTTTTTGCTCTGGAATTTGCTCTATCGCGCTCCCAACTTCACTAGATTTAACCGTTCCTTGGTGCAACCAAGAACCTGTTACTTCGTCAGGAAGGAAGCTTAGGGTTGGTGTTAAAGCACTTGAGGTCGGAATCATCAAACGTCCTTTTTGAACTTTTTGTCCAGCTACTTCGGTGCCCCACGCTTGTAAGGTTAACGGCGCATTGCCAGCTTTGACCTCTTTTACATCATGAGAAATAGTACCTGCACCTGCCACAATCCCAGGCGTTTCCACTTCGTAATCGATGATGGAGCCAGGAATTGCTATTCCATAGCCATTGGCGCCCTTGGTCACATCGTTATCGCCAATAAATGTTTTTCCAGTCGCTTTTTCAATCCCATGAAACGTTGTTGGCGTAAGTTTTGTAGCATTATTGACCGTTGGATTAATCGTCAAGACCTGATAGGCTTTGACATTTCCAAACCAAGTCCCTGTGCTATCCACCAAAGCAGTTGTATCTGTCGTTGGTTTAATCCATAAAAGTTCATCTTTTGTTGGATCGACAGCTTCAAAATCCGCAATGTTTACTTTACCTGTACCAGGAATTGTTTCTAATGTTGCATGATCCTGAACCGTTAGTTTGCTAGCTGAAATTAAATTGGCTGTGTTGGTGATTCCAATTCCAGCGTTTTTAGATAGATGAATTGATCCGAATTCATTGTAAGTCGTACTATGATTCGCGGCAGTAGCAGAAACGCCATTTTTGATGTTCCCACCATTAGCCATTAATTTAATGCCATTGGTGACATTTAATTCCGTAAAGTTGACAACGCCTAAGCCTGTCGCATTTAGTGGTTCTGTTTGATAGTTATTGGTGCCGTCAACGTTAGTCCCAAAGTTAAAGGCCACTTTATTTGAACTAGCATTCACAATTGCATTAGTAAAATTATCTGTTGATGAACCACCGGATAAACCGTTAATACTAACTGCACCTTGAACATTTGCGGTAACATCACGTAAGATTTTTCCGCCACTGATATTGGAATACTGTGTCGCATATAAATTTCCAATACTAGAACCCGCTGCTTGAATATTCATTGTAATCTTGCCGTTCTTGGTATACGCAGCATTGGTTCCACCATCACCGTAAATGCTGGCCCCATTTAAAGATTCCACACCTGTTTTAGTGAAAATATTTAAAGTAATTGTGTTTGATTCATCCGTTCCTAGTGTCGTATTTTGACCATAGGGCCGACCACCAGTAATGTAGGTATTACCAGGCAACTTAAACTCTCCGTTGTAATTTCTTAAATCAATTAAGAGTTTGGCATTTCCAAGAAGTGAGCCCGCATTGGTAATCCCACCTGAAAAACCGTTCGCGCCTGTCCGAGGAGTTCCTGAGAAATTTCCTCCGTAGATGCGATTGTCTGAATTACCAGTAATTGTATGGCCACCGCTTGCTCCATAAGAAGCGCCCATCGAAGCATTAATTACTCCTTCATAAACCGTTACACCGACATTCCCAACATTTTTGGCATCATTCCAGCCACCGCCTGAAAGAAACCAATCGACTTGACCATTATTAACGATTGTTTGACCGTTTCCATAAACTCGAGCTGCTTGATAGCCTGTTCCTTCTAATGTGTCAGCAATCCCGCCATTCAATGTGTTAGAAGTATTGCCTTCAACGACACCTGAAAAAGAGCCACCATATGTCCAGCGAGCAATGGTATTATTTAAAACAGTCTTAGTATCTCCTTTTATATAGATATCCCAAGTATCATTACTAGCAGGATAGCCGCCGCCACCAACAATATCCCAACCTGAATTATTACCACGACTTTTATTGGTCGTTGAATAATCTAAGCTTGTCGGTTTTGCGCCTGAATAAGCCATACCATCGCCACCTAAAGACCCATCACCATTCGCTGTTCCCACTTCAATTGTTGTATTTCCTTCGATATAACCGCCGCGGCCAGCTGCAGTTGAGTAAATTGCACCATTATTAAACGAACCGCTGACTAATTTAGAAGAAATATTTCCGAAAACTTTAAAAGCTGCTGCCGATTTGGCTAATTCTGCTCTTTGCTGTGGTGTATAAGCATCATACGTTGCTTCATTTGAGGCCCCAATTTGACTCTTGTTAAATTTCGAAACATTGTTACCAGCACCGCCGTTAAAATCATTAATACCACCAGCGGTATTCGTTCCTGCTGTAACCACATTCGTAATATCTCCGATGATCGTTCCAGAATATTGGTTGCCTCCTTCAAAATCTGCACGACCCGCACTATACAACTGTGTATTTAAATTTGTAGTAATTCCATCAGTCACACGATTCGTTCCTATATCGCCGCGGGAAGAGCCACCAATAAAACGTTGTCCCGCTGTATACCAACGGCCATATCCAGAAATATCGTTTGTTACTTTTCCACCAATATTTCCGTATTGAACACCGCCATAATACGTACTTAGTTGGAAACCTGTAGCAGCATTCGTAATTGCAACCTTTGTTGAGACGTTACCAGTAACATTCGCTGTGTTGGTTGCGTTGGTTCCATAACCGCCCCCATAAATTGAAGCAATTCTGCCACCAGAATCATTGACAACCAATGAAGTATTCCCAGTCACTGTCCCAATATTGGCGCCCCCACTTAATGTATTTAGTCCGCTCCGTGTATTGTTAATAACAATCGTAGGATTTCCAGCTAAATTACCACCATTTTGGTTTCCGCCATAGAAATTCCATGTCCCTGTACCTGTACTATTTACTGTTAAAGTTGGGTTTCCTGAAACATCTCCTGTATCCGTTCCACCGTATACGGTCAGACCGTTTCCACTAGAACCGCCATTCAAGTTCAAACTGTAACCATTTAAATACATATTCGTACCTGTATAGTTTAGATTTCTCAAAGTGATGTTTGAGCCAAAATAGATATTTTGATTAAATCCTAACGTCTTAGAACCCGTTGGCGCCGTTTGATCCATACTAATCGGATCCGCGCTGTTTCCAGTAATCACTAAATGATTGACCTTGCCTTGCAAGGCGTAAAAGGTCATATTACTTGCCGTAACGGTGTCAGGAATCACTTTAGCGGTGGTCGCCGCACTCGTCGTAATATTGTTTCCTATATAAAGAGTGAAATCGCCATTGTTCCCCTGTTGATACAAATCAAACAAGGCTTCTTTCAAGCCAGCCTCTGTCGATGCATATTCTTTGTACGCTGCTCCATCTCCTGCAGGACTTGGCACAACAATCACTTTTGTTTTATCTGCAGGAGCAATTGTGTCCGCAATGGACTGATCAACTGAAACAGCTCTGGCCATGCGTGTCAGTTTCTGTTTAAAGACAGCCGTAAGTTGTGTATCTTCTGAAAACTCTAATTGAAGAAGTTCTTCATTTGTATATGTTTTTCCTTGATAAGACCAGCCAACGAAAGTCGCATTTTCCTCACTATTCGCCCATTTTGGTAATTCTTCTGTCCGAAGTGGCTGATTTTTTTCTTTTACCACTTGATAACTTTTGGCATCATTTTGAAACAAAGCTTGATCCGTTGTTTCAAAGGTCAAGGTGATTTGCTTCTGCTCTTCGCTTGGTTTTGTTTCTGTGGAAGAGGTGGTTACTTTTTCTGTGATAGCACTAGATTCCGTCATTGATGACTGTTCTGTAGAATGTGCGCTGCTTTCTTTTGTTGCTTCACTTGTACTGGTTTCTGCTGTTTTTGGCTGTGTCTGCGTACGTTCCGTTTGTTGCTCCCCTTCAATCGCCCACGCTGAAACAGATAAAAATGGTTGTACAAGTAAACAAGTTGCCAATAAAACAGCGATTTTCTTTTTCATTAACTTCATCACTCCTCCCTCGAAGTAAACTTTCCACAACCAACCTATGGCTCAAGTATACGAAGTTTTCTTCTGATTTTTTTAAAGATATTTTCTTAATTTCAAAAAAAAAATTTATTTTTTAATTTTCTTTTTGTTAACTAAACGAATTTTTTGCTGTTTTTTGTAAGATAAAATGTTAATTTGTTCACAAAAATAACAAAAACGTTGTTTTTAACATTAAAATCAACAAACGAGTTCGTAGTATAGCACGGATTTTTTCTCATGTAAACATCATTAAATAAACATTTTTGTTTAATTTATACATATTTCCCAGCTAAAAAAATGACAAAAATAAATAAACAGAGGCCTTAGAGATATCTCTAAGGCCTCTGTTTATTTATACGTATTCACAAACTGGACTGTTTCTTGGTAACATTGTTTAGCTTCTTTTGTTTGATAGTCGAATTGATATTCGTGGGTGATTGTTGCTTTCTTATCTTTGAAAAAGAGAGTTGAAACTGGAACATTTAAAGTTTTTAACCGCTGAACCAAGGCTAGTCCTTGCTCTTGGAATGAAAAACTATTGCCATCTGTTAGATACGTCGGGGGAAATTCTTTGGTGACTTTATCCACTAAACTCACTTCTTGCAGTTCCGCGCTCGTCTGCCAGTCTTTAGTGCCGAGCAAGGACCAAGCCACTGTTTTAACGAAAAATTTCATAAAACGATTATCACTTTGTTGGTTGGCCATTTGTTTCAAATCCACCGGACCACAATACGAGAGTGTGCCTTTTAAATGGCTAGCCGGCAACGCTGCAGTCATCCCTAATTCTTTGGCATAGTTGGCATTGGTTTGAACTGTTGCATATTGTAGAGCAATCTGTGCACCCGCACTGTCCCCGCCAATAAAAAGCTTAGATAAATCTAACAAGGGATACGCTTGTTTCTTTTCTAATAAAAATTGAACAAGTTCATTGACCTGCTGGAGCTGGCTTGGATAAGGTGCGTCTGGTGCTAATTCATAATTCATTGAAATAAAGGCAACTGAGGAATCAGCCACTAAACGTGTCGCAAATTCTTTCATCCCAGACTTATCTCCTCCCACATAGCCACCACCATGGACCCATAAAACGACTGGTACCGCTTGTTTTGACGTTTGGGGATAATACAAATCAAAGGTATTCTTTTTTCTTGAAGAAGGGTATGTTTGATTTTCTTGCAATTGAACATTGGGCAATGCTTTATCATAGGAAGCTGAATCTTTTATTTCAACTTCGCCTGCGAATAACTGGTTGATGACCCAAGCGCCTGGCTTAGGAGATAATTGAAAGGCGAGAAACACACCTAAGCAAATAACCACAATGATTCCTAACAACCAAAGGATAAAACGTACGATTTTTCTTTTCACTCTATTCACCTGCTTTAATTTGTAGCAAAATTATAGCATGTTTTTTAGCCAAAGCGTTTATTTTGAAACAGCTTTTTTAGAATTTGATGTACTTTTATCATTTGAAATGCCCTCTTAAAAGCTGTAAAATGAACAAAATGACTTTAACCTTTAGGAGGTTGCCAAATGAAAGCTCTGATTTCCATTGATTATACAAATGATTTTGTCGCCACAGACGGAAAACTAACCACTGGTGCCGCTGGACAAGCTATTGAAACGGCCCTTGTTCAACAAACAAAGCACTATTTTGACAATGGCGATTTTGTGGTTTTTGCCATTGATGGGCATGACCCCCTAGATCGCTATCATCCTGAAAATAAACTTTTCCCGCCCCACAATGTCTTAGGAACTGACGGGCGTAATCTGTTTGGCTCGCTAGCTGATTTTTATCAAGCTCACAAAAATGAGGCAACCGTTTATTGGATGGACAAACGGCACTATTCTGCTTTTAGTGGCACGGATTTGGACATTCGGTTACGAGAACGAGGAATTACAGAGCTTTGTTTAACTGGTGTTTGTACAGATATTTGCGTGTTGCATACGGCTGTTGATGCCTATAATTTAGGCTATCAATTAATGATTCCTGAACGCGCCGTTGCTAGTTTTGATGAACAAGGACACGAATGGGCGTTACGCCACTTTAAACAAACTTTAGGAGCAACCATTCTATAAAAAGACTGGTCAATCCTTCCATGCGCCCTATCTATACTCAAAAAATCCTGTAAACAACACAAAAGCCAACCTTACTATGGATAAGGTTGGCTTTTTTACACTCATTTTAACTCCGAGCCTGCGGATTAGTGATAACTAGCATTCACAGAATAAGCAGAGACTGCTAGCTGATAGAAATTAGCTACTCATAAAAAAGTGGGATTCCTCACTTTTTTATAGACCAATGACCGTTGCAAAGAAAGGAACTACTAAAACAGTAACTACGCCAACCACTACGACAGAAATACTAGCCATAGCAGCCTCTGTTTCACCCATTTCCATGCCAACTGCCACACCTAGGGCATGTCCGGCCGCACCTAAAGCTAAACCTTTGGCGATTGGATTGTTAATCTTAAACCATTTCAATGCAATTCGACCCAAGGCATAGGTTAGTACACCATTGAAGATTACGGTAAACGCCGTAATAGAAGCAATGCCGCCAACAGTTTGAGAAATAGGTACGGCAATCGCTGTTGTAGCAGCTTGTGGTAAGATTGAGGCCACTAAATGATTATCCATGCCAATCACTTTTCCTGCAAAATAAACAGCCACTAACGAACCAAAAGAACCAATTGTTAACGCCGTTAAAATTTCTAACCAATATTTTTTCAACACGTCTCTCTTTTTATATAAAGGAATCGCAAACGCTACTGTCGCAGGTTCTAGAAAGAAGCTGATATATTTGCCACCTTCATTGTATTGCTCGTAACTAATTCCTGTTACTTTTAAAACGACAACGCCTAAAATCATCGCAACGAATAATGGCGTAAATAAGAAGAAACCTTTGCTTTTTTTAAACAACCAAGTACCTATGCCAAATACAGCTAATGAAATAATAATGCCAACATACGGATTCATGCGCGAACCTCTCCTTTCGCTTTCTTCGTTGCTGCGGGTTCTTTTTCTTTTCGAGCATCTTTCATATGCAATAAAAAGGCGCCCGTCCAACCAGTCGTTGCTAGTAACGCTAGTGTCGCTACTAAAATAACAAAAACAATTTGAACGCCAAATTGTTGCATAATCCCTAAAGAATTAACTAAGGAAATCCCTGAAGGAACAAATAAAAATGTAATAACCGTTGATAAGCTATTACCTAGCCCTTCCACTTGCTCCAATTTAACAACTTTTGTACATAAACCAATGAACAATAACACCATGCCAATTACTGAAGCAGGCATTGGTATTGGGGAAATGAACGCCAAGCCGTTGGCGATTAACATAATAATGGCAAAAACTGCTGCTTGTTGTAAAAATGAATATACTTTCTTTTCCATTCTTCTTCGCTCCCTTTTGTCTGTTTTCTATGGGTTAAGTATATAAAGAAAACGTTTTTTTAAGGGCTTTTTTTCATGAAATGCCAGAATTTCTTCACCAAATGCAAAAATCACCACTTGAAATGCATTCGACATTTCAAGTGGTGATTTTTTAACTTAAGCCAAGTTTTTCTTTAAATTCTTTGACGTATGAACGGCTAACAGGTACTTTTGATCCGTTGGTTAAAATTACTTGCAACGTGTTATTAAACCACGGCTGAATTTCTTGAATTTTTGTTCGATTCAAGATGAAACTTCGATGCGTTTTAATAAAGAGCGTGGCAGGTAATTTCTGTTCGATACTGTTGAGGGTCCCTGTCATCTTGTAGACCTGTTGATCCACAAAAATGCTCAGTTGCCGTTCTTCGACAGAAACGAGGTAAATATCTTCTGGCGCCACAAGATAAATGCGGTCTTCCCCTTGAATAGGGATTGCTTCAGATTTCGGTCCTTTTTCAGCAGTGTTTTCTGGGACAGCTTGAGCCATTTCTTTCGATGCTTTTTCAATGACTTGTGTTATTTTTTCTTCTTCAAAAGGTTTCAAAATATAATCTTTTGCATTCACTTGAAAGGCCTTTAACGCATATTGATCATAGGCAGTTGCAAAGACCAAGTAGGGCGCTTTTTTAAGATGGGTTAATTTTTCCGCTAAATCAAACCCGCTTTCATCGGTCAAATGAATATCTAAAAATAACAAATCTGGCTTTTGATCCATCATCTCTTCCATTGCCTCCGCCACAGAATCCGCTTCTGCAACGCTCGTCACTTGCGGATGTTGGGAAACAAGATAACTCAATTCTTCTCGTGCTAAGGGCTCATCATCAACGATTAATACGTGCATCTAATTCCTCCTGTTCCATCGGGATTTCTAAATGAACATGGCTCCCGCCTGTCTCTAAATTTTCAATTAAAAAACAACCTTCTGATCCATAAAGGTTCGCCATTCTGCGGGACAAGTTTTCCAGTGCCGTGCCAGTGCCTTTTTCCGAAGTCACTGTTGTCTTTCCTAATAGCAAGCGGCGTTCTTCAGGAATCCCTTGCCCATTGTCATACACATCCACATGTAATTTGTGTTGTTTTGCTTTGACCACTACCCGGACTTGATTGTTCTCCTTCCGGCTGCCGAATGCATGCTTGATGGTATTTTCCACTAACACCTGAATCGCATACGGCGGTACCTTTTCTGAAGCAACCGCTTCTTCCACGTCAAATGTTACTTGATAACGATTCGGAAACCGTGCTTGTTCTAATGACAAATAGGCTTTTACTTGTTCTAGTTCTTGTGAAACTGGGATCGTAGTTTGCACGGCTCCCTGTAAGTTGCCTCGAAAGTATTTACTTAATTGGAGCAATAGTTTCCGCGCTTTTTCACTGTCTTTCCGCATTAATGCGGAAATAGTATTGATGGCATTAAAGAAGAAATGTGGGTTCACTTGCGCTTGCAAGGATTTAATTTCAGCTTCTTTAAGTAATTTTGATTGTACTTCCGCTTCACCTAATTCAATTTGTGAAGAAAAAATTGTCCCAAGACCTTCTGCTAACTGCTCCTCGACATGCGTTAACTGCGCTGGATCCGTAAAATACATTTTTAAGGTGCCAACAATTTGCTGATGGGAAAATAATGGAATCACAATCGCCGCTTGCAACGGACAATTAGGGTCCGAACAACCAACTTCTTCTTTGGCATGCGCGATGGTCATTTGGCCCGTCCGTAACACTTCCCGAGAAAGCTCTGTAATGACTTCTAGCTCTGGAATATGATGATCGCTTCCTGCACCAACATGAGCTAAAATTTGATGACTGTTTGTCATACTAATCGCACTGACTTTTGTATAATGCTTAATAATCTCCGCAACTTTTTTGCTGGAATTTTTATTGAGTCCTTCTCGAAAATATGGCAGTGTTTCCGCTGCTAATTCCAAAACATCGTGCGTCTGAACCGCTTTGGCCTGCTCTTCTTGTTTCAATGTCGTCGTTAGAATCGACATAAAAATGAACGTTCCTACGCTATTTAACAAAATCATCGGCAGCGCAATAAAACGAACCAACGTGGCTCCATCCGATAGATCACCGCTGAAAAAGAAAATAAAAATCATCTGAATCATTTCCATGCACGCTCCGACAATGGCAGAAAAGCCGGCAGACGGAAAAACGGTTTGCTTTGCCATGCGGCTCCCTAAAAAACCGGCAATTAAGCCAACAATTAAAGAAGCAGGCACATAAAAGAAACTATGCCCCCCGCCTTGAATAACCCGATGAAAGCCAGCAATTAAACCAACCGTACTGCCGACAATCGGACCACCCACTAATCCAGAAACGCCAATTACTAACGTACGCGTATTCGCAATGGAAGCATTGCTGCTTAAATAGGTTAGTAAATTATTGGGGACAATCTGATTCTTAGCGATTTCGATACCTGTAAAATTAGAAATAATAGCAAATAAACCAAAAATCAAAATCAACTGAACTTTTGAAGACATTTTTTCACGACTTAATAAAACACGCTTAAAATAAGGCACATTCACTAAAAGAAAGGCCAGTAAAATAATTAAGCCCACCCGTTCCATCATTAAAATAAATAATTCGACCACACCGGCACCTCCTTCCTATTAACTATACTATAAATCAAGGAAAAGAAAAAAATGAAGCTTCTCAAAAAGAGGCTTCATTTTTTCTATTCATTAAAACGCAGGAATATTGGCGCCTTTAGAATTTTTCTTGATGTATTCAGCAACTTCTTTTGTTGTCATCGCTTCTTTTAAAACCTTGATTTTTTCGCTATCTTTTTCGCCTTTGCGTGTCACAACTTGCAATGCGTAATGTTTACTTGCTTCTTCATCTTCTAACAAGATCGCATCTTTCGTTGTTAAACCAGCAGGTTCTAAGTAGGCTGGGTAGCAGAACACCATAGCGATGTCTTTTTCATCATAGGCTTTAGCTAAATTCAGTAAATCAATGCTTTCAAAAGTGATGTTTTTAGGATTTTCCACGACATCTTCCACCGTGCCGTTAAAGCCGACACCTTCTTTTAATTTAATCACGCCGTTTGCATTTAAAATTGCTAAAGCACGACCTTCATTGGTTGGATCGCTAGGAATCCCCACTTTGGCATTTTCAGGTAAATCTTTCGCATCTTGATATTCTTTTGAATAGAAACCACCAGCAAAATAATAAATCGGTTGCACAGCCACTAAATCAGCTTTTTTCTCTTTGTTAAACATTTCCATGAAAGGTTGATGTTGCGCAAAATTAGCATCCGCTTCGTCATGTTGCACGGCATCGTTGTAGGCAACATTGTCGCTCACTTCCATAATGTTAATTTTGTACCCTTTTTTCTCAGCTTCTTTCTTGGCAATCTCCAAGATATCTTTTGAAGATTCCAATTGCACGGCAACGGTAATCTCCTTGTCTTCTTTCTGGTCTGCTTGTTTATTTCCCCCACAGGCAGCTAAAATGACTGTTGCAATAACAGCGAATGTTGCTAAATAAAACTTCTTCATTCTTTTGTCCTCCTACTTTCTTTTGTCTAGTTTTTGGGCAATGAAGTTCCCAAGCATTTGTAAAATGAAGACCAGTGCAATCATAATTACAATGGCAACATACATAATACCGTATTCATACCGTTGATACCCGACACGAACTGCAAAATCACCAATCCCGCCGCCACCAACAACACCCATCACCGTGGAATATGAAACCATACTCACTGTCGTGGTTGTGTAAGCAAGGACTAATCCGCTACGTGCTTCCACCAATAAAAAGTGCCAAATGTATTGGACTTTCGAGGTACCTAACGAATTAGCTAAAAAATAAATTTCTTCTGGAACATCCAACAGCACTTGTTCAACCAAGCGAGCAAAAATCGCGATCGCAACAATACTCAATGGCACAGAGGAAGGAATTGGGCCAAACGCCTTTCCTAAAACAGAACGAGTGACTGGAATCAACGCAATCACAAATAATAAATAAGGAAACGAACGAATAACAGTTACAATGAAATTTAAAACCCAGTATAGCCAAGGTTGATGCCCTTTGACTTTCGGATTAGCCAAAAATAGTCCTAAGCCTAAAGGCAAGCCGACAAGCAAACAGATAGCCATCGAAATCGACATCATAATCCCTGTTTCTTTTAAACCGACCAGCATAGATGGCCAATATTCGGCAAAGGTTTCTGAAAAAGTCATGGACGCAAACTCCTTTCCACTTTTTCTAAATAGGAAAGCGGTTCTTCCTCATATTGCTGAGGATTATTCAGAAGTTCGCCAATTAACTGACCTTTTTCCATCACTAAGATACGATTACATAAGCGCTTCACGGTTTCTAATTCGTGACTGACAAAGAAAATAGTCGGTCGGAATTCCTGATGCGTCTTATGTAATAGTCGAACGACACTTTCTGTATTTTCTTCATCTAATGAACTCGTTGCCTCGTCACATAATAACCATTTGGGATTACGGCTCAACGCTCGAGCAATAGAGACACGCTGTTTTTCCCCACCAGAAAGCTGAGCAGGATACGCTTCTGCCTTATGGGCCATATCAACAAACGTTAATAAACGTTCAATTTTTTCAGGCTGTTTCTCTTTTAAAAGTTTCAAAGGCAACGCAACATTATCATAAATTTTCAAATTTTCTAACAAATTGTAATGCTGAAACACCATCCCCATTTGTTGTTGCTGCTGGCGAACTTCTTTTTTAGAGAAGGTTTGAACATTTCTGCCATCAATACGAATCTCCCCTTCACTCGGTTGTTCCATTAAATTCAACAAACGTAACAACGTGGACTTGCCAGAGCCACTTTTCCCAACAATCCCAACGATTTCTCCTGGTTGGACAGAAAAGTGAATATTTTTTAACGCGTGTGTCTCTTGATAGACTTTCGACACATTCACTAACTCAATCATGATTACCTCCTAAAGGCCGACAAACAAACTATAACAACTAAAAAAACTGTATAACAATTAAAGTAATTCTGTGAAACGATTTAAAAAAACTATTACGAATTAAAAAATAACACACGTTTCGAAAAACAGCGTTATATCAGAGATGTAACTACTTACATCATCTACTAAAACAGAAAAAAAAGCAACCTTTTTATTTGTGAAAAAAACACTATCTGTTTTTTGTCTGTATTATTTTGTACAAATGAATTAAAAATTTCCTGTTTCTACAGCTATTTCCTTACGCTCCTCTAAAAAAAGACATTCTCAGAAACGAGGCATCCAAAAAGGGAAAAGCGCTCGTAACGATAATGTCTCTAATGGTTTACTTTTTAAATACAACTGTTTCTTCGACAGTAATTCTTTCAGCCAATGATTGAATCACTGGACAGTTTGGGGAGACAAGCTTCAAACACCGTGTCGCCCGTGCTTGAAAGTCTTCTGGAACAGACACATAAAAGAGAATCGCCACCTGTTTTAATGGTTGTGCGCGTCTCTCTACTTCTCTTGAATACGTGACTTCTATTTTTTCAAACTCAAAGGGAATGTGCGAATTTTCCAAAACGGATTGATACACGTATCCCCCACAAGCGCCAATTGCCGAAACGAGCATTTGAACTGGCGAATATCCCTCTTCTTTTGCTAACACCCAGTGCGCTGTTTTCGTTTGTAATTCAAATTTTTCCACACCACGAATAATCGTCAAACGTTCTACCATTGCCATCTTCACTCCTTTTTACTCTTTCTTAAAAGATACTACAAAACAGCGCTAAAACAAACATTTCTAACTTCTCAACTTAGCAAGTCCTAAAAAAAACAAAATTCTCACTTGACAAACAACGCAACACCTGATAATATACTTCCGTTCAAATCGTAACCATTACGATTTATATTTTATAAATCCAAAAAGAAAGGAAGTGCCTTATGGCTAAAAAATCAAAAATTGCTAAAGCAAAAAAACAACAAGCAATGATTGCAAAATATGCGCCTATTCGCCAAGCCTTAAAAGAAGCTGGCGATTATGAAGGTCTTAGCAAATTGCCAAAAGATGCTCATCCAAGTCGCTTAAAACTCCGCGATCAAACAGATGGGCGCCCACGTGGCTACATGCGTAAATTTGGCATGTCTCGGATTCGTTTCCGTGAATTGGCTCACCAAGGCTTGATTCCTGGCGTCAAAAAAGCAAGCTGGTAACTCATTATTTCGATAAAGACAACTAGCGAGGACAGTCGCATTTGGGCTGACCTCGCAGCCCCCTTTATCTTTTATACGCAATTAAAAAAATCAAATTGGAGGACGGCACTATGCGCCAAACCATTACGTTAGCTTGCGCTGAAACTGGCGAGCGCCTTTACTTAACAAGTAAAAACAAACGAAATACACCAGAAAAATTACAGCTGAAAAAATATTCACCAAAACTACGGCGCCGCGCACTTTTCACTGAAGTCAAATAACAGGAGGAAAACTTGATGGGCATTCCAATCACCATTGTTTCTGGCTTTTTAGGCGCAGGAAAAACAACCTTAATTAACCATGCGCTTGCGCAATCACCGTTTCCTAAAGAAGAAATTATTATTATTGAAAATGAATTTGGTCAAACAGGCGTTGACCACGCATTACTTTTACAAACCACGGAACGAATTATTCAATTAAATAACGGTTGCATGTGCTGCAGCTTACGAGGAGATCTTCTTGCCTCTTTATCAGCAATCTTAGAAGTGTATCAAGAAGAACAACAACCCATTGCCCAAGTCATTTTAGAAACAACGGGCATTGCTGATCCGCAACCAATCATTCAAACAATTTTAACGACCCCGCACATCAAAAATCATTTCTATATAGACAGTCTCTTAACGGTCGTTGATGGGCATCATTGGCAACAGCAGCTTCAAGAAGCCGAAGCCATCAAACAACTGGCCTTAGCAGATCGCCTCTTTTTTTCTGTCAAGGAACCAGCAGACAGCACTCAGCTACCAACGTTCCAAGAAACCCTTCGTACCATTAATCCTTTTGCTGATATTTTATCCTTTCAAGCCAACGAGCCTCTTTTGGCTAGTGACTTTTTTCAATTAAATAAGTTTACGGCAACACTTACAGAACACGAAATGACTCATTCCCCGCATGAGCACGCCCACGAGCATCATCACCATACCTTTCACTCCCTTACGTTAACGGCGTCCTCAGCCCTCAACGAACCTCTTTTCACTCGTTGGCTTGATTGGTTAATGTATACACATCAGGAAAAGTTATACCGTTTCAAAGGGATTCTCGCCTTACAGGAGCATGACTTGGCCATTGCCATGCAAGGCGTCAACCAGCAAGTGGCCTTTCAAATGACGAATCAACCCCCTCAAGAAACGACAATTGTTCTGATTGGCAAAGAATTAGAGACAAAAAAAATCCAAGAAACCTTTCAAACCCTCAACAAAATAGCTACTCCGTAAATTAATTTTTTACGAAATGGAGGTCCTATATATAATGGAAAAAACTGACTTATCTAGCGCTTATCGTCGACTGAAAAGTCCCAACATCAAAACACGAAAACGCGCACTTAAAATCATTAAAGAACATAAGCGCAATAAACAAAAGAAAATTGCGTAATTCACTAAAGGAGCACACCTATGAAAAAATTTACTCTTCCCCTGTTAGCCGCCTTATCGCTAATCCTTTTCGGCGCTTGCGGCAAAACAAACACCTCTGATAAAACCGCTGACGGTAAAGAAAAACTATCCATTGTCACGACTTTTTATCCTATGTACGATTTCACTAAAAATATTGTAGGCGATGAAGGAGACGTCAAATTGTTAATCCCTGCTGGTTCTGAACCACACGATTATGAACCATCCGCCAAAGATATGGCTACCATCCATGATGCGGATGTTTTCGTTTACCACAATGAAAATATGGAATCTTGGGTACCAAAAGCTGCTAAAGGTTGGAAAAAAGGAGCCCCGAACGTCATTAAAGGTACCGAAAACATGGTCTTACTTCCCGGCAGTGACGAAGACGGACACGAACATGACCACGAACATGGCGAAGAAGGCCACCACCATGAATTAGATCCGCATACTTGGGTTTCGCCCCATCGTGCCATCCAAGAAGTTACAAACATCAAAGAACAATTAGTCAAACTTTACCCTAAAAAAGCCAAAACATTTGAAACAAACGCAGAAAAATACTTAACAAAATTAACAGCCTTAGACAAAGAGTTCCAAACAGCTTTGAAAGACGCTAAGCAAAAAAGTTTTGTTACCCAACATGCTGCATTTGGTTATCTTGCCTTAGATTACGGCTTAAAACAAGTGCCAATAGCTGGTTTAACACCTGAACAAGAGCCAACAGCAGGGCGCTTGGCAGAGTTGAAAAAATATGTCACAGACAACCAAATTCGCTATATTTATTTTGAAAAAAATGCCAACGATAAAATTGCTAAAACGTTAGCTGACGAAGCGAATGTTCAATTGGAAGTCCTAAACCCGCTAGAAAGTTTGACACAAAAACAAATGGACAATGGCGAAGATTATCTTTCTGTAATGAAAGAAAACTTAACTGCTTTGAAAAAAACAACAGATACAGCCGGGAAAGAGGTTCAGCCAGAAACCTCTGAAAAAACAGAAAAAACCGTGGCTAACGGCTATTTCAAAGACAGTGAGGTGGCTGAGAGAACACTGGCAGATTACGCTGGAAATTGGCAATCCGTCTATCCTTTATTAAAAGATGGCACATTAGACCAAGTCTTCGATTACAAAGCGAAACTGAAAAAAGATAAAACACCAGCCGAATACAAAACCTACTATGATGCCGGCTATCAAACTGATGTCGACCACATCAACATCACTGATTCCACCATTGAATTTCTGGTCAATGGCAAACCACAAAAATTCACCTATAAAGCAGCCGGTTATAAAATTTTAAACTATGCAAAAGGCAACCGTGGCGTCCGTTTCCTTTTTGAAACAGACGATGCCAATGCTGGGCGGTTTAAATACGTCCAATTTAGCGACCACAACATCGCACCAACGAAAGCCGCTCATTTCCACATCTTCTTCGGCGGCGATAGCCAAGAAAGTCTGTTCAATGAAATGGACAACTGGCCAACGTATTATCCAAACGACTTAAGCAAACAAGAAATTGCCCAAGAAATGATTGCGCATTAAGCATTCAAAAGAGAGGAGGTAGCATTAGCTAAAATGCTGCCTCCTCTCTTTTTTTATTTAGTCAAGCACACCATGTTCTGCTTCAAACGTCGCTAACAACTGGCGCACTTCATCCGTTGATTTTGTATTCATTAATTGTGCTCTTAAATCACTGGCACCTGGAAAGCCTTTAACATAAATTTTAAAGAAGCGATGCAGCCCAACAATGGAGCGAGGCACCAATTCTGCATATTTGTCTTGCAAATCCAATTGTAAACGTAGCAAGCCCAGTAATTCTTGTGGCGTATGTGTTTTGGGTTCTTTTTCAAAGGCATAAGGATTTTTAAAAATCCCCCGACCAATCATGATGCCATCTACACCATATTGTTCTGCTAATTCTAGGCCCTTTTGACGATCTGGAATGTCCCCATTAATCGTAATTGTCGTTTGCGGTGCGACACGGTCCCGAATAGCCATAATTTGCGGAATGACCTCCCAATGGGCATCCACTTTGCTCATCTCTTTTCGTGTTCGCAAATGAATGGATAGATTCGCAATGTCTTGCTCTAATAAATGCGTGATCCACGCCTCCATTTCCGCCATTTCAGTAAACCCAATGCGTGTTTTGACACTAACAGGTAAGCCACCTGCTTTGGCGGCGTCAATCAATTCAGCCGCAACTTCTGGGCGCAAAATTAGCCCGCTGCCTTTTCCACGCTCAGCCACGTTAGGCACAGGACAGCCCATATTTATATCTAATCCTTGAAAGCCCATCTCCGCTACGCCGATACTCATTTCACGGAAAAATTCCGGTTTATCTCCCCAAATATGTGCCACCATTGGCTGTTCATCTTCTGTAAAAACGAGGCGCCCGCGCACACTGTCTTTCCCTTCAGGATGACAATAACTATCTGAATTAGTAAACTCTGTAAAAAACACATCTGGTGCCCCAGCTTCTTTCACGACATGACGAAAGACCACATCAGTGACATCTTCCATTGGTGCTAAAACAAAAAAGGGCTTTGGCAATGTTGCCCAAAAATTCTTGCTCATCTTCATATACTCCGTTTCTGATTTTTTCTTTATTTTCAACGACAACTTGTCGACATATTCTGGTGCGAAACATTGCTATTATACAGGGAAATGCACGAAGAATCAAAAAAGGCATACTTAGAAACAAGAAAACTGTCTGAATCTGCTCGCTAGAATGAGTGATTCAGACAGTTTAATCTTTTTACGTCAGGCTTAACTACGTAAGCCACGCCCTGTTTCTACAAGGTACCAACAAATGCCATATAAAACGACAATAAATAAGATTAAAATGGTCATAGAAATACCAATTGGCACATCTTGAACCCCTAGGAAACCGTAGCGGAACCCAGAAATCATGTAAACAATCGGATTAACTTTTGAGACAGCTTGCCAAAATGGCGGCAACATGGAAATGGCATAGAAAACCCCACCCAAATAGGTTAAAGGCTGTAACACAAAGGTCGGCACAATCGATACATCATCATAGGATTGCGCAAAAATACCATTTAACAAACCAGCTAAAGAAAAAAGAATCGCTGTCATCAATAAAGTCATGATGACCATCAGCCAAGAAACAACGTGCAATGGGACAAAAAATAGAGAAATGATGGTGACTAACGCACCGACCAAAATACTACGACCAACGCCACCAATCACAAATCCCCAAATAATCACATGAGTTGGAACTGGCGCCACGAGAATTTCTTCGATATTTTTCTGGAATTTTTGTGAGAAAAAGGAAGATGAAACATTGGCGTACGAGCTTGTAATGGCTGACATCATAATTAAACCTGGCACGATAAATTCCATATAAGAAAAACCGCCCATGTCGCCAATTCGCCCGCCAATCATTTTCCCAAAAATCACAAAATATAAGGACGTCGTAATCACTGGCGGTACCAGTGTTTGGACCCAAATCCGTAAATAACGGTTGGTTTCCTTCACAGCTAAACTTTTTAAAGCAGTAAAATACAGACTAAACATGTTGATCCTCCCTTTGGTACGTATCCTCAGTAATCTTCAAGAAGAGCTCTTCCAAACGGTTGGACTTATTCCGCATTGACAATACTTTGATTCCTTGTTGACTTAGCTGTTCAAACAAGTGATTGACTCCTTGGTTTCGTTCTACTTCCACCGCTAACGTTAACTCGTCCTCAAATACGCTTTGATAGCCTTCAATAACTGGCGCCTGCGTATAAGGTGCTAAATCAAAAATAAACGTTTCAAATTGTAATTTTGCTAACAAGTGCTTCATGCTGGTGTTTTCAATCAATTCACCAGACTGAATAATCCCAATGTTGCGACACAACATCTCAGCTTCTTCTAAGTAATGGGTCGTCAAAATAATCGTGGTTCCCTGCGCATTTAACTCTTGTAAAAAGGCCCACATTTCACGGCGCAATTCAATATCGACACCTGCAGTTGGTTCATCTAAAATCAATAACTTCGGCTCATGCATCAGCGCGCGAGCAATCATCAAGCGACGTTTCATTCCGCCAGAAAGCATCCGAGCCCGCTCGTTCCGTTTTTCCCATAAATTGGATTGTTTTAAATACTTTTCACTCCGTTTCATGGCTTCTTTACGAGACACCCCATAATAGCCCGCTTGATTGACCACAATCTGCTGGACCGTTTCAAACGGATTGAAGTTAAACTCCTGCGGCACTAACCCAATCTGTTGCTTCGCCCGCACCATCTCCGTATCTAAATCATACCCAAAAATTTTGACTTTCCCCGAAGTCTTATTAACTAACGAGGTCACAATCCCAATCGTCGTTGATTTTCCTGCACCATTCGGTCCCAAAAGAGCATAAAAATCGCCTTCTTCGACTGTTAAATCAATCCCCCGCAACGCTTCAACACCTGAAGCGTACACTTTGCGTAAATCTTGTATCACAAGAGCATCAGTCATTCGTAACTCTCCTTAATGTATAAATATTCATGAATATTATTGTAACACTTCTCGATAAAAACGGGGGTTATTTTGATTAAATTTCACAGTTTTGCTTAGCTATTTTTCAACAACAAACTAGCCAACGAATAACGTGTTTATTTTGACTCGAAACTGTTTAAACAGTTTCAAGAGCGTCAAAATCCTTTCAAATCAAGGATTTAGAGTTCTCTTTTTTTGGCACAGAACTTGCTTCATATAAAAGTGAGGTGAAAAGAATGAAAAGAAAATTTTTAATTGCTAGTCACGGAAACTTAGCGAAAGGCTTCCAAAGTTCCTTGGATATTCTCGCAGACAAAGGAAAAGAGCTGGCGGTCATCAATGCCTATGTGACTCCTGAGGACTACACGCCAATTATTCAAACGTTTCTTCAGTCCCTTGGCGCAGAAGAACAAGCTATTATTTTAACAGATTTATATGGTGGTAGTGTCAATCAAAAAATTGTTCAAGAAGTCATGACGACAAAACCAGACAATGTTTTTATCATTTCCAATGCCAACTTAGCCATTGCCTTGTCGCTGATTTTCTTAAAAGAAGGCGAAAAGCTAACCAAAGAAGATATTCAAGCAGCAATTGCTGAAGCACAAATTCAATTCGTTGAATTAAACCCATCAAATGAAGAAGAAAACTTTTTTTAGGAGGAAATTAAAATGATTACACAAGTACGAGTAGACGACAGATTAATTCACGGCCAAGTAGCCGTAGTTTGGACCAAAGAATTGAATGCCCCCTTATTAGTTGTAGCGAATGATGAAGCAGCCAAAAACGAAGTAATGCAAATGACATTAAAAATGGCTGTCCCTAATGGTATGAAACTATTAATTCGCTCAGTCGATGATGCGATTGATGTCTTCAATGATCCTCGGGGCAAAGACAAACGAATTTTTGTAATTGTGAACAGTGTAGCGGACGCTACTAAAATTGCGAAAAACGTGACAGATATTGAAAGTGTGAATGTTGCCAACGCTGGCCGCTTTGATAAATCAGATCCAGCCACCAAAACAATGGTTTTCCCAAGTGTCCAATTAAACCCTGAAGAGTTAGAAGCTGCCAAAGAATTAGCCAGTTTGACTCACGTGGAAAGCTATAACCAAGTACTGCCAACCAACTCAAAATTAAGTCTAAAACAAGCCGTCAATTAAAAGGAGGAAATGAACAATGCTTATGCATGCAACAATGGCAGCCTTAGCTGTATTTATCTGTTTTGCTGGGAACTATTTAACTGGTCAAAGTATGATGGAACGTCCCTTAGTCGTTGGATTAGTCACAGGAATTTTAATGGGCGACATGAAAACAGGGGTCTTAATGGGGGCCTCTTTGGAAGCAATTTTCTTAGGAAATGTTAATATCGGTGGTGTTATCGCCGCGGAACCTGTAACTGCGACTACTTTAGCCACAACGTTTGCAATTATTTCAAATGTCGAACAAAAAGCCGCCATGACGTTAGCCGTACCAATTGGGATGTTAGCTGCTTTCGTGGTGATGTTTTTAAAAAATGTCTTTATGAATATCTTTGCTCCTTCTCTTGACAAAGCAGCACGTGAAGGCAACCAAAAAATGGTTGTGACACTGCATTACGGAACGTGGATTATTTATTATTTAATCATCGCTTCGATTTCATTTATCGGAATTTTAGCAGGAAGCGGGCCAGTAAATCTGTTTGTTGAAAGTATTCCACAAAATTTGATGAACGGCTTAAGCGCAGCTGGCGGACTTTTACCTGCCGTTGGGTTTGCCATGTTAATGAAACTGTTATGGGATAATAAATTAGCCGTCTTTTACATTTTAGGCTTTGTTTTAACCGCGTACCTACAATTACCAGCCGTTGCGGTAGCGGTCATCGGGACAGTAATTTGTGTCGTGAGTGCCCAACGGGATGTAGAATTTCGCGACATTCTAAAAAGAAAACCTGCGGCGTCTTCTGCGGTTGAAGGCAGCGCGAAAGAAATCGAAGAGGAGGACTTTTTCGCATGAAGTTAAAAGAGAATTTATCTAAAGAAGAGAAAAAAATGATGCGCTCTGTTTTCTGGCGTTCTTGGACGATGAACGCTAGCCGGACAGGAGCTACACAATACCACGCAGTGGGTGTCATGTACACTTTACTCCCAGTTATCAATCGTTTTTATAAAACCAAGGAAGAACGGGCCGAGGCATTGGTGCGTCACACCACTTGGTTCAATGCAACCATGCATATCAATAACTTCATCATGGGGCTCGTTGCTTCGATGGAAAAACAAAACAGTGAAGACGAAAATTTTGATGCTAGCTCTATTACAGCGGTTAAAGCCTCACTAATGGGGCCACTTTCAGGCATCGGTGATTCCTTCTTCTGGGGCATCTTGCGTGTCATTGCTGCCGGTATTGGGATTTCATTAGCCAGCACTGGTTCGCCATTAGGGGCGATTGTCTTCTTACTTTTATACAACGTCCCTGCGTTCTTAATTCACTATTATGCGTTGTATAGCGGCTACTCAATCGGTGAAAGTTTTATCCAAAAAATGTACGAATCAGGCGGAATGAAGATACTCACAAAAGTATCGAGTATGCTAGGCTTAATGATGATGGGCAGTATGACTGCTTCAAATGTAAAATTCAAAACGATTCTTGAAGTTTCCGTTAAAGGAAGCGAAGACGTAGTTAAAATCCAAGACTATTTGGATCAACTATTCGTCGGTATCGTACCATTAGCCGTGACATTACTTGCTTTCTGGCTATTACGCAAAAAAGTCAATGTTAACGTAGTGATGTTTGGCATCATGTTCTTAGGCATCTTGCTAGGATTACTAGGCATCTGTTAAAATTGAAACAATAAACATTTAATTATTAAACACTTAGAGCCTGAGACAAAAATCCAAAGTGATTTTTATCTCAGGCTTAAAAGCTGATAAACGGCGGGAACAGAAGCAACCCCTTTCCCGACCTCTCTTTTGGAAGGACGATGAATCATGCGCTTGGAGACCTACCAACACTTAGTTGATATTTTAGAAACCAGCAACACCCCGATGAGCACACAAGAAATTGCCACAAAAATTCAATTAAGCCGCTCGGTAACCAGCTTATACTTAAATAAATTATTGGAAAAAGGTGAAGTCCAACAAACGGGAAAAAAACCCGTTTATTGGCAATTAACCCGTGCAACAACCCCCACGACCGATGTGTTTCGACAATACATCGGTAGCCAAGGCAGCGCCAAAAAAGCCATCGAACAATGCAAAGCCGCTATGTTGTATCCCCCGTTGGGTATGCCTTTATTAATCCATGGAGCCAGTGGCGTCGGCAAAAGCTTTTTGGCAAAACTGATTTATGAGTATCTGAAAAATGAACAAATCATTGGCCTGGAAAAATTCTACACCTTTAACTGTGCCGATTATGCCAACAATCCCGAATTACTGTCATCCATTCTCTTCGGCCATACCAAAGGCGCATTCACTGGGGCTGAATCAGAAAAGCAAGGACTCTTGGCCCAAGCCAATAATTCCGTACTCTTTTTAGATGAAGTACATCGATTATCCAACGAAAACCAAGAAAAACTCTTTCAGTTTATGGATACAGGAACCTTCCGCCCCATTGGTGAAGAAGGAAAAATGGTGCATTCCAAGGTTCGACTACTATTTGCGACCACCGAAAACCCGAAAAAAGTCTTATTACCAACCTTTTATCGCCGAATTTCCGTAATCGTCTCACTTCCGAACTTCAAAGAGCGCCCCATTCGAGAACGGATTGCGATTTTGAAAAACTTATTCCACCGAGAAGCGAAACGAATGACCAAAGACATCAACGTGGACGAAGAAATCTTTACGGCATTATTAGAAAATGACGAACCTGGCAACGTGGGGAGTTTATCCAACAAAGTGCAGCTCCTTTGCGCGTCGCAATTACGAAAAACTTTGCCCAATCAACCCGTCGTCATTGGCGATGCGACTCAACCAATGATTGCGATTCCTTTAGACAAAGAAGTGTTGGAAGAAGACACACTTTCTTCCGATATTTTCGCAACATTTGAAGCCTTATTTACAAAAGAAAAAACACTGGCCCACTTAAAAACTGAACTGACACAATTCATTAAATATTGTTTAGACGATGAAATAACCTTGGAAAATGATTATTTTTTACAAAACCTAGTCACGGAAGTCCAAACCAAAAACAAACTAATTATTAACCAACCTGAACAAACTGAAAAACCGATGAAAGATGTTGCCAAATTGCTGAAAATTTTACCGCCAACATTTAACGAAACAGTGCTCCTTCCAGCCCAAGCACAGTTAAAAGAACACTATCCGCGAACGGTTTCCCTCGTGAAAAACTTAGTCAGTCCGCTGCCAGAAGAATACCGTTTCTTGACAGAGGTACTCTTATCTGTATTACTCAGCGGGGAAATTTCTGAAACGATTCCTTACCAAGCGCTCCTCGTGGCGCATGGTGAATCGACTGCCTCAAGTATTCAAGCTGTTGCCAACAAATTATGTGGTACCTATATTTTCGATGCGATTAACATGCCCTTAACCTCCTCCGTCCGAGATATCGTCGCCGAAGTTAAAGACTGGCTTTCTCAGCGGGACACATCACAAGGCGTCATTATGCTCGTCGATATGGGTTCCCTGACACAACTTTATAAAAGTTTGAAACCGCAAATTCTTGGAGAACTCTTGGTGATCAACAACCTGACCACTGCCTATGCGTTGGAAATTGGTCATCAATTAATGAACGAACAACTTTTCTATGGTATTGCTAAAACCGCTGAAAAAAAATTTAAAACCGATGTACAGTACTTTGAAGGCTTTTCAGTAGAAAAAAATATCATTGTCTCTAGTATTTCAGGTCTGGATATTGCCAAGCAAATCAAACAAATCTGTCAAAAATACCTGTATACTGATATTAAAGTCATTACTCTAAAATACAAAGATTTGGTAAACACGTTAGACATTGCCAACGCCGAAGAAAATTATTTAAAAGAAACCTCGCTCATTTTGACGACGTCCTACTTAGACAATCATACGAATGTTGCTAGCGTGAATCTCTTAGACATGTTAGACGAAGATGCAGGAACCCAGTTGATGGAACCTTTCCAAAACTTGATGCATCCCAATAACATTGATAGCATGATTAACGAGTTTGTTCACTTCTTCTCGAAAGAAGGCTTGTCAGAAAAACTAGAATTTCTAAATCCTGACGTCATTATTAAACAAGTCGAAAACGTTACAAAAAACATTGAAAAACGCTTCGACCTCACACTCAGCGGCAAAATGAAATTTAACTTAATGATGCACAACGCGCTCATGGTAGAGCGGACAATGCTCGGCGTTGAAGACTATGAAATCCCTGCTAACCTCGAGGAACTAACCATTAACCAAAAACCATTTTTCCAAAATGCTAAGAACATTTTCTATACCCTAGAACAGTTTTATCGAATAGAGATTTCCAACTGGGAACTCTATGTGATTTATGAAATTTTGTCTTCTCGGTGAGGAGGGATGGGAAAGAGCTTGGACCGTAAGTTATTTCGACTTATGGCCCAAGCTCTTTTTACTAAAGGATCTCAATAGATGCCCTTTTTATTTTTCTTCACTAACAGCAAATCACCGATTCAAACTTTCTCCATTTGTAGAAATAACCTCTTTATACCAATGAAATGAATCTTTTTTACTTCTTTCAAGCGTTCCATTCCCTGCATCATCACTATCCACGTAAATAACACCATACCGTTTAGACATTTCAATGGTTCCACATGAAATGATATCAATGATTCCCCACATAGTGTAACCTAAAAGCTCTACACCATCAGCAATTGCTTCACTCATTTGTTGTAAATGCTTTTCTAAATAGTCAATCCGATAAGGGTCATGAATTGCGCCATCCTCTTCTACTTGATCATAAGCACCTAACCCATTTTCAGCAATAAACAGCGGTAACTGATAGCGATCATACATCTCGTTTAGAGAAATTCTCAAACCAATTGGATCAATTTGCCATCCCCAGTCACTTGTTTCTAAGTAAGGATTTTTCATCCCACTTAGTAAGTTTCCGCTGGTAATTTCATAATCAGGACTGACACTAGTTATCATTGACATATAGTACGAAAATGATAGGAAGTTTACTTTATTCTCTGCTAATAATTCTAAATCTCCAGGAGCGACTTCTATCGTAATTCCTAACTCATCAAACATTCGCTTTGTATAGCTAGGATATTTTCCTCTTGCTAAAACATCCGTATAAAAATAATTCTTATAGTTCTCATCCAAAATGCTTTGCATTACATCTTCTGGCTTACAGGTCGCAGGATATGTTGTAAATCGTGCAATCATTCCACCAATCATTGGTTCGCCTAGTATTTCTTTTGCAGCTTTAATTGCTCTTGCATTTGCCACGAATTGATTATGTCCTGCTTGAAAAATACTTTGGTTATAGTTTTCTTCTTGATCTTCAATAACGGCACACCCATTGTATGGATTAAATCTATTACAGTTAATTTCATTAAAAGGTAGCCAATAGTCCACTAGATCACCTAAACGCTCAAACAATGTACGTGCATAGACTTCAAAAAAATCAATTGTCTTTCTACTTTTCCAACCACCATATTTGGTCACTAAATTAACTGGAATCCCATAGTGAAGCATTGTAGCAAAGACTTTCATTCCTCTTTTTTGGCATTCAGTAAATAGATCAACATAAAATTGTATTCCTGCTTCATTAGGTCTCTCGTCATCCCCATTTGGATAAATGCGCGACCAATCAATGGATGTTCGGAAAATATTCATCCCCATTTCTTCAAACAACGCTAAATCCTCTTTATATCTATGATAAAAATCAATCCCTCTTCTAAAGGGATAATTGCGATCGCCTTCTGCAACTAGTGCTTGCTCGAAACGCTCACTGGTCATATTAATATCTCTGTTTCGATTCCGTTCTTCACGGTTCCAGTTAGGGTCAAAGTAACGCATCGATTGTGTATCCACACCTTTGCCATCTTCTAAATAACCACCATCTGCTTGACCACTCGAAATAGCCCCGCCCCATAAAAAATCCTTTGAAAATGTGTAAGTCATTTTACTTTTCCTCCAATTCATTACGTAAATACTGGTCCTTATAAACTAGACCACTCGTTATAATAAAAGCTAAAATAAAACTAGTCACTGCACAGACAATTGCAAAAATAAAATTCCATTGATTCGTTGGATCAATAAAAATAGGCAATGTCGTAATTCCTGTTGGCGCAAAAGTCATTCGCTTAACATTCAGGAAGCCCGCAAGTAAACCACTCATTGCACCAGCAATAATCACTGCTAAAAACGGTTTTTTATATTTTAAATTCACGCCATACAAAGCTGGTTCGGTAATTCCTAACAGTGCAGTAAATCCTGAAGAAAAAGCCAACCCTCGTACTTTCTGACTCTTTGCAAAGCGACCTACAGCAATTGCTGCGCCTGCTTGAGCAAAATTAGAAACTAAAAACCCAATTCCTAACATATCAAATCCATTGGAACTGATAGATTGTAAAACGAGAGGAATTGTTACCGCATAATGCATGCCAGTCATAATGAAGACTGGCGATAACGCACCAAAAATAAATGGTAGCACCCAAACAGCATAATTTTGAACTAAATTTAAGACAATTCCTAATCCTTGTCCAATCCAACTTCCTAATGGACCAATAATTCCCAAAGCTAAAGGAATCATAATAAAAAATGTCACTAATGGCCGCAAGAAAAACTTTACTGACTCAGGACAAAAACGTTCGACATAACGATCCACATAGGAAGCTACCCATATAATTAAGATAATTGGAATCACAGTTGAACTATAATTAGCTAACGTAATTGGTAAAAAGCCAAACATCTTTAATGGTTTACCTTCACTTACCAATGAAACAAAGGTCGGATGTAGCAGTAGCATGCCAATAATTGTTCCTAAATAAGGATTCAAACGAAACTTTATTGAGGCAGAATAAGCAACTAAAACAGGCATAAAATAAAAAGCAGTATCGCCAGCAAATGTCAAAATTTGATAAGTACCACCTGCAGGATCAATTAAATGGAACAAATCTAAAAGCACCAGTACTGTTTTTATCATTGCTGCAGCGGTGATTGCAGGTAACAGCGGTGTAAAAATACCTGTAATTGTATCTAATACTTGTGGAATAATCCCTTTTTTTGATGGTTTACTTGGCTCAGCCATTTCTTGATGACTCAGATCACTTTCAGACTCAGTTGACAGCAACTGAGTAAAGTGTGCATAAACAGTTCCGACACTTTGACCAATAATTATTTGATATTGTCCTCCGGTAACAATACTGCCCATTACGCCGTCTAAATCATTTATAGACTCTTGCTGTATTTTCTCTTCATCATTTAACGTTAAACGTAAGCGAGTTGCACAATGAGTAACACTTTTCACATTTTTGGCTCCGCCTATGTTTGACAAAATGCTTTGACATAATTTTTGAACATCCATCAATAACCCTCCTATTCAACTTGTATTTCAATACTTGTACAAATATCAATCACTAGTTATACTTGAATTATACAATTATAAAAAACGCTTTCAATAATCGTTTTCCAGAACATTTATAACAAAAGGTAAGGTGATAAAATTGTTAAATCAACTCCCATCAGACTTATTTCTGTTAACCCACAGCGAACACCATTATTTAGAGGATCCCAATTATCATAGCCCTATTTATGAACAACTAGACAAAATTCTGTTACATGATCAAGAAGTCTATCAGTTTCAATTACCAAATTTAAAACAAAACCTTATTGAAATTAGAAGAGATTCGCGATTCACAGATGTACCATTACATGTACATACTAATTTAAATCTTAATTATGTCTATTCTGGAAGCTGTCATTATCAAGTAAACGGAACCGAGGTATTACTAAAAGAAGGAGATTTATGCATTGTTGATCGGCATGTTCTTCGCTCAAAAGGCAGACTAAGTGAAAAAGATATTGTCTTTAATATTAGTCTAAGCAATGACTTTTTTTCACGAGCATTTATTATGGGCTTAGGTGAAACAAGCATTTTAAGTACTTTTTTATTTTCAGCAATTACTGAAAATAACCACCATGACGGCTATATGATTTTTCAGAATAACCATAAGAATACAATTGCTTTTCTCAATCAACTAATTTGTGAATATTTCCAAAATGATACTTTTAGTAAACATGCGATAGAAGCACTCTTTTCATTAATTTTTATTCAGCTTATCCGTGATTATCAGAAAAATTCCACAAAGAAAGTTGCCCCTATTAGCAATAAAACCAGCCATATGTTAGAAATTATCGATTATATAGAAAAAAATGCTCGCACCTGTACATTAAAGGAAACCGCATTATTATTTAATTACCATCCAAAATATTTATCTCAGTTAATCAAACAGACTTTCAATAAAACCTTTAAAGAAATTCAAACAGAACAAAGGATGAAAAATGCGATACAATTATTGCGTTATTCAGAATTATCAATCGCTGAAATCTCTCAAAATGTTGGTATTTCAAACGTAAGCCAATTTTATAAAAATTTTTCAGCTCTCTATACACTCTCTCCTAATGAATATAGAAAAACATTGACGAAACACTGAAATACTCACTTACTCCATTAATGGTATAAAAAAACACTTTCTATCAACAGAAAGTGTTTCAATAAATATTTCGTTTAGGTAGCGCCATTTCCTGTAGTGTAAACGAACAGGACAGTGAACAGGATGGATACGCCAACCATTATTAATTTTTTCGTTTTGTTGGGGTCCTCTTGAAGTAGCCATTTAATCAACAGACTGCCTCTAATCCGTTGACTTGCCTTCTCTTTTTCAGTCGCTGACTTTGTATAACGCCAACCATAAAAGTGCCAACGAAGTAAATTGGCGTACCAAGCCCGATAGTTTTTAGATAGAAAACCACCACAGATAAACAACGCTCCTAATAAAATATCTAAATACAACCAAACAATAAATGTTAACGGAATATCGATTAATGAATAATTCTTCACTTCAATCACTTGATCTTTCAAACCAAATTGATGAATAATCCGTTCTTGGTATTCAGAATCCGTCTCCGCTTCTTCTTTTCCCCCAACAACTTTTATGGCTGACTCGACGCCCATACCTTTTATAAAAGCTTGCTTGGAATGACAATACTTACATTCCACCACTTGATCAGCGGTATCGTACCATCTAAACGCATTCGCCCCACAACTTTGACAAACCACACTACTCATTTTCTGCCTCCGATATTCGTTATTTTTTATGGTTATGTTTCATTACTTAATGATACCATTTTTTAGAGAGGATTGGGTTGGGTTAGAGAGATTGATAAAAAAGACACTTTCTCATTACGAGAAAGTGTCTTGAAACATTGTAATTGATTGGTAAGCGAACATGTTCGCAACGACTCCAAGTAATTAACGTTTTGAGCAATATTAGTTCTTATACTAAGGCATTTATATACTCAAAAATCCCTCTATATCAATATTTCTTTATTCCAGAAATTAATATGAGGGGATATTTTTAGATAAAGATGTAAGATGTTTACGCCAATTCACACCCAACTCTACTATCTGAAGAGCAACCGCATTGAATAGTTTTTAGGTACATGATATAATATTTAAATACAAACAAATATGACACACACATAAGGAGCAGAATATATGGCAGAGTTTCAAGTAAGAGTTGCAAGTGAGGTTATTTATTATTTTGAGGAACTTAAGAAAGTCTATGGTACTAATATTGATACAGAGATTACCAGAAGTCAAATCTTAACAAGAGCATTCGAAGAAACAAAGAGCATCTCAAATTGGACCCCTATTATAGAAGACGTTAATACAATTCCACTAACTAATTTAGAATACATAAGTGGCAGTGGCACTAACATTAAGGCTCAAATTAGCGATGATACAGAAAAAGGAATTAGAAACTTGAAATATTTATTTCCTTCTTTTACAAATACCAGAAGCGTAACTTTGGGAGTGACCGTTAAATATATGCTAAAAGGAGCATTAATTTTAAATAAGACTGGACAAGTATCTTTAGATAAATCAGGCTCATTAGATTATCAATTTGAAATTTTTGAAAGTAAATTAAAAAATATAGTTGCTCCTATCAATCATGAAATGTTGATAAACTTACTAAATGACTTCAAAAATAAAATAAACCTATAATTTAGAAAGCAATAAGCTTTCTTTTTTTGTTCAATAAATATGGTTTTAGATTACTCAAAATAAATATGGTTGACAAAAATGTTTTTTAAAGATACAATGATTGTAGATTAAAATTATTTAGTTTAATCTAAAACCATCCAAAAAGGAGGACATTTGAAATGTCACAGAAAAATACCAAAGCAGTTACTACTGTAATCGCATCAATCAAACCCCATGTTGCAACCAGCAATGATTTTTACAACAAACTGTTAAGCACTGGTTTGACACCGAAGGAAACTCTTGATAATGCCATCTATGGAAATAATAAACCGAAACGTGGGTGTACTTTTGGATTCTTCGCTGCAAGGGCATACTAATATCTGATTATAGGTAGAGAAATCTATCTATTTTTGTGAAAGGAAGTAATGATTATATTAAACAATAAATTATCTTTAATGAGCTGGAACATCAATCAGCGCTCTGGTTTTGGTTGCAAAGAAAATTTTACACCAATAGTTTTTGAAGAGATAAATAAACATAATACTGACCTCATAATTTTATCTGAGTTTGTTAAATTTCCTGGATATCTTACATTTATCAGTCAGCTTAAAAACATTGGCTATATTGTAATGTGTGACCCTAGAAGTGATAGGGGTGTTAATGAGATATTAATCGCTGTAAAAGAAGACGTTTTAAAAGGCGAGACCTTCACCATAAATATTTTACCTAATGTAGAAACAAAAACTTCTCTATATCCAAATTTCTTACATGTGAGCTTAAAATATGATGGTCAAGAATTAAACATTATAGGAATTCGAATCAGAATTAGGAACTCCAGTCCTAGTGATTATCAAAAAAGAAAGTTACAACTAGATTCACTGATTAGATATATGTCTAAAATTGAAGGCTCTATCATTTTAGCAGGAGATTTTAATAATGGTTATTTTAAAGATGGAGAAACATCTACTAGTTACAACGGAAAGTCAAGGGAATTTTATAGCTATCCTTTATTAAAAGAGGAAAGTAAAGTTGCTGGACTTAATCTGCATACTCCTAAAGAATATGGTTCTTGGAAAAATATGAAGTTGGATCATATTCTTACAAGAGGACTGAATTTAATCAATCCTATTTACGATTGGGGATTTACTAAAAACAATAATTATCAGCCAAATGAAATTGGTGTTCCAGACCACGCGATGCTCTTGGCCACTATCAGTATTTAAGGAGAGTTTTATGACTAATAATACAATAACCATCAAGAATAACGCCCTGCAATTCAAATACTTTTCAAATAAGAATAAGCCTGAAAAGGATTGGATTCCTTTTGGGAATATCGCTGATAGAATATTTTACAAACCCACACTTGTAAAGTATCCATACTTGGCTCAAGACGATTACTTATTAAAACTTGATGATAAAGAACAAGTAGATATTAACCCATTTAATTTTATCATTCAAGAAAATCAAGGGCAGAGAGCATTTATCAATCAGTTGCCACATGATTTCGTTCTGAGCGAGGAGTCACTGGAATTTCCTAGTGGCACCCCTGTTCTTGAAATCAGAACTAAAAATTCTAAAGATCAATGGCAACCCTGGCAAGCCATTCTTGGAGAATTTAATGTTTATAAAGTATTGGAAGCTATGAATAAAACATATCTTCGTTTTCCTATCGAGAAAGAACTCGAACACTTCAAAAAACATTTTGAAATCCGGTATGGTGGCATTTTGTACGTTTCCTATTTCGGAGATATATCCATTATGGGAGATGACGGCATTATAAAGACCTTCAGTACAAATACAAGGCAAATTGAATTTTTACCCGATTCAGATAATCCTTGCTGGGACTTCGAAGATAGGGTCAAGACTTGGAATGATTTCATTGCTAAATATCATAGCTACGATTCTAATGGCAACCGAATATGAAAAGGAGATTTATGAGAATTCCATTCATTCAAAAAAAAGATTTTGAAATTATATCTTTGCTAAATAAAAATACCAACTGGGTGGCTCGATTAAATAAAGTAGGGATTTTCTTGCTTTTCACTCTACTTGTCATAAACATTTCTGCTTTTAGTTCTTGGGAATCAAATCTAGTTTTACTTGTTCCTATTATGTCAATGGTTGTCGGAATTTGGGGCTATTATGTTTTCAAAAAGATAAAATTTTGTCTTAAAGATAAATTCTTTTATCGTGATATCTTAATAAGATTCCTTTACGATAACGGTTTATACAAAGAGGGTTACTCAGAATGGGAGGAACGCCAAAGCAATGGAACATACAAGACAAGGAAAGTAAAAAAGGTAACAGCCTCAGCCGAGTTTACTTATAAAGTGTTAGAAGATAGAATTATTGTCTACTCAATAAAAAATGGAGACAACTACACTTCAAAAATGATGAACCTTGATGTAGAGCTTTCTGCCCTATTTGGTAACCCACTATACGAAAAAATCGATAAGCCTTCTTTTTGTGCGTATCACTTTCTGACTGTTAAACCTGAAAGACTGGTTATTAAGTCAACAAATGGTCTTGAACGCAATCCAACCCAAATAATAAATTTAGGTTTTGGTATTAAATATGACCCCGCAAAATCCCCACATATTTTAGTAGCAGGTGGTACTGGAAGCGGGAAGTCGATTTTCATAGAAACGCTGATAATTCAGTTTTTACAGGTCGGTGATGTTGGTGATGATATACCAGAAGTTTATATTTGCGACCCAAAAAACAGCGATTTATCTCAACTATCGCATTATTTTGATGAAACTCATGTTAGTAGTTCATTAAATGGTATTGCTAAAATTTGTAGATTAGTTGCCGAAGAAATGGAGGCTCGCTATGAGTTTATGCAAGAGAACTTCAAATATGGTAGCTCATATGTAGACCATGATCTTTTACCTGTCTGGCTTGTGTTTGACGAAATGGGCGCCTTTCAAGCAAATGGAACCGATAAAAATTCCAAAGCAATAGTCAACGAAGTAATGGATTATATTAGGCAGATAATTCTAAAAGGGCGCCAAGCTGGTGTGTTCATCTTGGTTTCAAGCCAGCAGATGTCAGCTAATACGCTCAACACTGACCTTAGGGATAATCTAGGGCTAAGAGTGGCTTTAGGAGCTAATTCTCAAGAGGGATATAAAATGGTCTTTGGCAGTGCCAGTCCAACACCTCAGCCAATTGAAGAAAAAGGGGCTGGATTCTTATACTTGCAAGGTAGCGGTAAAGAAACAGCTCAATATTATGAAGCACCATGGGTCGATAGAGAAAAATATAATTTTATTGAGGAGATAACAAAATATACCAGCGTTTCATAGATAAATAAATCGGTTTTTGATTTGTTTGTCTATGAAATGCCCTCATGCAGCCGGCGGAATGACGGGCCGGTCAGCTTGATAAAGCTGAAAAATACTAAAATGTACGTCCAATCCTGAACGACTTATAAAAGCTGGAACGAAAGGAATATTGATATGAAATTAAATGATTTTTTGAAACCTGAGTTACTTGGAAATAAATTCTTAGCAGTAAAAGGATACTCAGAAGTATTAGACCGTGAAACACAGAAGTTATCTGCTTACCGTTTAAATGTGTCTATTCAAGATGAGAGTTCAGACTTCTTCATGGAAATGATTCAAGTTAAAGTTAATAATGTCGCTCCTAGCTTAAGTGTTCAAGATTTAAAAAATAATAAAACTACTCCTGTTCTGCTTCAAGACTTAAATGTGGGACAATTTAATGGAAATTTATGGTTTTCTTGTGCTGATGTCCTACCAGCTAATAAATAATTTCTAGCCTCTGTATCTCTTATTTTGGTTCAAGAATGGAACTGCCCAACTCGTTGGGCAAGCGGAGCGTGTTAGTGGAACGACATTCTTGATCCAAAATTTAGAGGTACGGAAGCGAATTTTATTCGCTTCCTAGTTTATTTATTATATAAGCAAACATTACGAGAAAATATGGGTGATTTTTTGTGAGTTATAACCGAAAAATTATCCAAACTAGTTCATATATTGAAATATATGAATATGAAAAAGTTATCTTTACTCAAGATGAAAATATTAAAAATACTGAACCGAAAAAAGAGCGAAAAAAGAAACGAAATTTTGATGAATTATCTACTGAAGAACAAAATGAACGACTAGAAAGAATTTCAAAAACAAGAAAAAATTCACGTTGGGAAGTTATGAGATTAGTTGATACTAATTTCGATAAAAAAACTTCATTCCTCACACTTACAACAAAAGAAAATATTCAAGATAGAAATCAATTTAATTTACTTTTCGACAAATTCATCAAGCGTTTAAACTATAAAATTTTCAATTCAAAAAAACGACTACTTAAATATCTTGCTGTATTAGAAAAGCAAAAAAGAGGTGCTTGGCACGTTCATATTATGCTTTTTGATTTTCCATTTGTTCCTCAACATGATTTAGTAAAAGTTTGGGGGCTTGGAGGAGTTTGGATAAATAAAATTGATGTTGATTCAAAAGAAAATCGAGGTCGTTATGTCAGTAAATACTTTGAAAAAGGTATTGGACAAGAACTTCTTGAAAGTTACGGAAAGAAAGCTTTTTATTCTTCAAGAAATTTGAAAAAACCTGAAATACTTAAATTCGTTACGTTTGAGGAAACTGAAAATATCATCAAACATAATGAAGTTCTATACGAAACAGAGTATTCAGGGAAAATTTTCAAGAATGGAGAACTTTTAGAAAACCGTATCAAATATAAAAAAATAAAAATTGATTAAATGTGAGGAAATAAAATGAATAGTGAAGTAAAAAAATTCCCTTTATTGTTGACAAGGGAAATGGCAGCTAATTTCTTAGGGATTGACCCAAAATCTTTTGACAAATATGTTAGGAGTTCTGACGAGCTAAAAAGGTTCATGGTTGGAAAACAGGAGCGTTATACAATCAATGAACTTGAAAAATTTATTGTTAATCATTCAATCCATTAAGCGAGGTTAGATAAATGGCAACAATAATTAAAAGAGGTAATTCATATCGTGCAGAAATTTCTAACTATAAACATGGCGTAAATAATCGGATTACAAAAACATTCAAAACTAAAGCTGAGGCGAAACGTTGGGCTATGCAACACGAGATAGCAAAAGGTGACGGTATAGACCTCGCACGAAGGCAAGATAGTTTTTCAAGCTTTTATGAAAATTGGGTTTATATTGTAAAAAAGAATGATGTAAGACCCGCTACCTTTGTAAACTATACCAGGACTATTCCTGTAGTAAAAAAATTATTCAAAGATATAAAACTAAATGAGTTAAATGACTTAGTAGTACAAATGAAGATAGATGAATATGGAGAAACTCATTCTCGTAAAACAACAACCGAATTATTGTTAAAATTACGGACTTCTCTTCGTTACGCTTACGGAAGAAATCTTCTTGTTTCAGATTTTGCTGGTCTTGTAAAAACTCGTGGTAAAGAACTTGAAAAAAGAAATAAAGCCCTCTCTATTTCTGATTTTAAGAAATTACGTTCTTATCTCCTTCAAAATTATAATAAGGAGTTTTATGTTATGGTACTCTTAGCACTTGAAACTGGCGCTAGACGTGGCGAACTGCTCGCCTTGACTAAGAATGATATAATTGAGTATGGTATTAAAATAGAGCGCTCAGTCAGCCCCACAAGCCCCGATACTCGCCTTAAAACAAAGAGGTCTAAACGGACTGTAACCATTAATAAAGATGTTTATGAAATTATTAACACTCTGATACCAAAAGAGAATGGTTATTTATTTGATCCAGACGGATTTCAACAATCAGCGAAATTAGCAAGGCTATTGAAGAAATTAAACATTCCTAGAACTACTTTTCACGGGCTTCGAGATACTCATGCTTCATTTCTATTTTCAAACGATAATATTAGACTAGACTATATTTCTCAACGCTTAGGGCATTCAAATTTGCAAACAACTATGAATTACTACCTTGAGTTAATGCCAGAGAAAAAACATCTGCAAGATACAGAGGCTTTAGATTTATTAAATTCATTGAAAGATGAGGACTAAATATGTTTTCTAAAAACAACCATAATTTGCCACCAATGAAGTACTTCAAAGGTCAAGAAGTTAAATTTGACTTTAATGGCGAGACTCTACAAGGAATTATAGAGATATTAGATTTTGGAGGTTGGTTTGAAGGTGACTTCCATTCATATGATGTATATGTTGCTACAACTGATACTCTATATAAACATGTTCATGAAGCCGATATTTATTTATAAAGTGCTTAATATCAAAAAAGACACCAGTAAAATACTGATGTCTTTTGCTTTTATATTGATAAGAAAATTGATTTTTTACACCAATTTCCACCAAATAATCGTCCAAAACGTTGGTATATCTGAAACAGATTAACGTTTTGAGAACTGTGAAGCTTTACGAGCTTTTTTAAGACCTGGTTTTTTACGTTCAACCATACGTGCGTCACGAGTAAGTAACCCAGCGCGTTTTAAAGCAGAACGGAAGTCAGGATCTACTTGTAACAATGCACGAGCGATTCCGTGACGGATAGCTCCTGATTGTCCAGCATAGCCACCACCGTTTACGTTTACGATTACATCGTAAGCGCCTTTTGTTTCAGTTACGCCAAATGGTTGGTTGATAACTTCACGCAAGTCAGCATGTGGAATATATTCTTCTACGTCTTTTTTGTTTACAGTAATTTTACCAGTACCTGGTACTAAGCGTACGCGGGCAACTGCATTTTTACGACGGCCTGTGCCGCTATATTGTACTTGTGCCAATGAATTTCCCTCCTTAAATTAAGTTCGTGATATCTAATACTTCTGGTTGTTGTGCAGCATGTGGATGCTCAGCTCCACCGTATACGTTCAATTTAGTAAATTGTTTACGTCCTAAAGTGTTTTTAGGTAGCATACCTTTTACAGAAGTTTCGATAAGACGGCGAGAGTTTTTGTCGCGTAATTCACCAGCTGTCACTGATTTTAATCCTCCAGGATACATTGAGTGACGGTAGTAAATTTTGTCTGTAGCTTTTTTACCTGTTAATTTTACTTTATCAGCGTTAATTACGATTACGAAATCTCCAGTATCCACATGTGGTGTGAATGTTGGTTTATTTTTACCACGTAGTACAGAAGCAACAACTGCTGATAGACGTCCTAAAGGAACATCTGTTGCATCTACTACGTACCATTTACGTTCTACTTCGCCAGCTTTGGCCATATATGTTGTACGCACGTTTCTTTCCTCCAATTTTGTTTTCGATGTTTGACATACACTTGAGTTTCCGGGGCTCATTGTGGGGCAAACAATACCATTTAATATTTTACCTTCAATCACTGATAAAGTCAATGTTTTTCTGCGCTTTCAGAAAATAGATTTTCACTTATTTTTTTGTGCCTTTTAAACAGAAAAAAACCGCCAACGTCAACGTCAGCGGCTTTGGGAGTTGTTTTAAATTATGCGTCAATACCAGGCGCTTTGCCAAGTTTGGCTTGTAACATCCAAATATTTTTTTCGATGTCTGTTTTGTTTGCGATGAAAATGTCTTGTGTGCAGTCGTCGCCTTCTTCACCAGAAACTTCGATTCCTTTTGCGTAAAGGTCTGCTAAGTAACGGTAGCCTGCTACTAATTTTTCCATACGTTCTGGAATGGTGCGGTCCCAGTTACCAATTTCATCTTCAATTTTTGTATTTTCTGCGAATTCACGCAATGTTGAGAATGGAGAGCCGTCCAATGTGATTAAACGTTCTGAAACAACATCTAATTGCTCATTGATTTGATCCATGTATTCATCCATTTGTGGGTGAAGTGTTAAAAATTCAGGTCCACGCATATACCAATGTGTTTGATGAATTACCACGGAAAATTGGCTTAAATCTGCAACGAGTTGGTTCAAAATTTCTTTTGTTTTTTCAAATTTCATTCTTTGTCATCCTCCTAAATATTATTTCTACACTCTTAGTGTAATATGAATTGTGAAAAAAGTACACTGAAAACCTTTCTTTTTTAAAATTATTATCAAATTATAATAATTACAATTAAGAATTTAATTAATTTCCTGAAATCGCTGTTTTTTCATCCGCAGTGACGACTTTTTGTTCCGCTTGAGTGAGGATCGTGTCGAGTGCCTCTGTTAACTTGTCAGTATCTTCTTTTCCTGTGACGAAAGCTAAAAAAAACTGATTCAGTCTCAGTTGCTCCGCTGCCGGTAAATACCATTGCCCTTCTACTTGCTTAACCGTTAATGGCAGTTCAACTGGCTCATGGCTGACATTGATTTGTTGGATTTCTTTTTTTAAAACGGCTAACGTGTGCTGCATGTCTAGCGCTTGTGTTGCCTGTTGCGTTTGCTGAAGAAGAGCAGTGGTTGTATCTTCAATCGCCGTCACAAAATCTAAGCCCTTAATCTGAAAAGTGATTGTCGCTTGCCCATTCAATTCTTTTGTGGCTACTAGTTGATATGACGCTTTTTTCTTCACTTGAGCCAGTAATTCTGTGTTAAGCTTCTGGGCTTCAGTCTCGGTGACTTCAGCGTTCATTTCTTTTAAGCTATTGAAAAACTGCTTCTGGAACTGTTGACGGCTCGTCTGCAAATGCTCCGCTAAGACTTTCGGTTCACGAAAAGTTTGAGAGAATGTCGCTGGCTTTTCTTGATAAATAAAGTAATCTACCAACTGTTGCGCTGCTTTTTCGCCGGAACGAGACGGTGCACTGCAGCTTGCTAACGCCCCAATGAATAACAGAAATAGTGGTAGTAGCTGCTTCTTCATTCCTCATCCTCATTTCCTCAAGTCTTTGTCTCTCTTCTAGTTAAGCAACTTCTCAGTCATTTGTCAAAGCTATTTACTATCAATTATTTGCGGAATTCTGCTAATTTTTGATAACTTTGTGCTAAAACTTGTTGGGTTTCTTGAAAAACAGGATACAGTTTTTGATAAGATAGCAGTTGATCTGCTCGTGGCGTGACCGTTTCATGAATCAGCACCTGTTGTGCCGCTGCTTGTAAATTTGGTAACTGCCCTAAGCCTTGCCAACCTAGCAAAACAGCGCCTAATGCCGAAGCTTCGGTACTATCAGTGAACGATAACGTTTCTCCCAGCACATCAGCCATGATTTGACGGAACACAGGGGAATCAGCAAAGCCGCCTGTCGCCCGAATCTCCTGAACGGGTCCACCGAGTTGTTTCAAATCCTCTAAAATAGTTTTTAAATTGAAACAGATTCCTTCCACCACCGCTCGAGCTAAATGTCCGGCATGGTGATTTTTGCGCAAGCCAATAAAACTTGCGCTCGCCTCTGCATTCCACAACGGCGCTCGTTCACCTAGCAAATAAGGATGAAACAGTAAGCCATTTGCCCCAGCTGGCACGGTTGCAATTTTGGCCATAATTGGGTCATAGAGATTGGTCCCGTTTTGGATAGCTTGCTGACGTTCTTCTGCAAAAATCGTTTGGCTCGCCCAATCTAACGCAACTGCACCATTACTACTTGCGCCACCAATCACCCAGTGCTGTTCATCTAGAGCAAAACAAAATGTTTCACCTTGCGGATGCAAAAAAGGTTCTTCGACAATATACCGAAGTGCACCGCTCGTACCAACGGTCAAAGTCGCTACACCCATTCCTAGCGCTCCCAAACCTAAATTAGACAATGGACCATCCGCGCCACCAAGAACTAAAACCGTTTCCTCCTCAACACCAAGCATCTCTTGCCAAGAAGGCGCTAACGCTGGAAAAATGAACGTTGACGGGGCAACTTTTGGCAACTGTTCCTCCTCAATAGATAAATACGCTAAAATCGACGATTCCCATTGCCGTGTGTGAATATTAAATAAACCCATTCCTGAAGCACTACTATAATCTGTCCAGTATTCGCCAAAGAAACGGTAAAAAATGTAGTCCTTAATCCCAATAAACTTGGCCGCGCTCTGCGCAACGGCTGGCTGATTTTCCTGCAGCCAGCGAATCTTGTACAAAGGCGCCATTGGATGAACTGGCATGCCTGTCAATTGATAAAACAATTGGGCCGCTGGCGTTTCTTTTAACGCTTCCGCATAATCAGATGCTCGTGTGTCAGCCCAAGTAATCACTTGGGTCAATGGGCGTCCTTGCGCATCCATGGCAATTAAGCCATGCATCGCTGAAGCAAAAGAAATGAGCCCAATTGGTTGATTCTTCACTTGTTGTGTGAGGGTTCGAATACAGTTCACCACAGCTTGGAACAGCGTTTCTGGGTCTTGCTCTGCCATTCCTTCAGTCTCTTGAATTAATGGATAACGCACATAGCTAGAAGCTACGACTGTGCCATTTGCTTGAAAAGCCACTGCTTTGGCTTGCGTGGTGCCAACGTCGACACCAATCGCTAATTTTTCCATTTGATTCCCTCATTTCTTGTTTCTTTTATTATTCCTAACAAAAAAAGATTTGTCTAGTCAAATGAAAAAGTTTAAAAAAAGCGTAGTTTATTTTTAAGGAGGTAACCTATGTTTTTCTTGAGTCTCTTTTTGATTGGTGCCTGTTTCGGTTCTTTTTTATGCTTAGTGGCGGAGCGCTTACCAGTAGGGCGTTCTCTGTGGTGGCCCCCTTCCCACTGTCAAGGTTGCCACCAGCCTCTACAACTCTATGAATTAATTCCAGTTGTTTCGATTTTGCTGCAGCGCTTTCGTTGTCGAAAGTGTCAACAGCCAGTAGCTAAGAGTTATCTTTTAGCAGAACTTGTCATGGGCGGCTTAACCGCAAGCTGTTTTTCAGCTGGCCTGACGATTGATGCTTTGATTCTCTGGTGGTGGCTGACGAGTGCTTTCACATTATCCTTGATTGATTACTGGTATTTAGTGGTTGAACCGAAGATTCTTTATCCTAGTTTTTTTGTGCTTTGCTTACTGAAAGTGGCGGGTCAGCATTCGTTTTACTTACTGACTGGTCTTTTTTGTTTTTGTTTTTTCCAAGCCGTCTTACATTATTTTCCGGAAGCCATGGGGCGAGGGGATCTTTTGTTACTGGGTTTGTGGGGCTGTTTTTTACAGGTACCTCAGTTGCTGATGCTACTATTTTTTGCCAGTAGTTATGGCCTAATCTATGGCTACAGCTGTAAATTTTTGGGGTATCCAGTTGAACAGACACTTCCTTTTGTCCCCTTTTTAAGTTTGGGCTTACTCACAATCAGTTGGTTATAGCAAATAAAAAAAGCCGCAAGGAGCATGCTCCTTACGGCTTTTTAGGGTTTATTTATTGATGTTTTTCATCGCATCTTCAGCAGCCATTTGTGCTTCGATGTCTGAAATACTATAAACGTTTTCGCTAGCTACGCCAACTTCTTTTGGTTCCATGTTACGGTAACGAGCCATACCAGTACCAGCTGGGATGATTTTACCAATGATAACATTTTCTTTCAATCCAAGTAATGGATCTTTTTTGCCACGGATAGCAGCATCTGTTAACACGCGTGTTGTTTCTTGGAAGGATGCAGCAGATAAGAAGCTGTTTGTTTCCAATGACGCTTTGGTAATACCAAGTAAAACTGGACGACTAGTAGCAGGGACGCCACCAGCAACTAATGTGTCGTAGTTACGGTCTTTAAATTCTGCGATGTCCATTAATGTTCCTGGAAGGATTTCAGTGTCACCTGGATCCATTACGCGGATTTTACGTAACATTTGACGAACCATTACTTCGATATGTTTATCGCCGATTTCTACCCCTTGCATACGGTAAACACGTTGTACTTCACGTAATAGATAGTTTTCAACAGATAAAACATCACGAACTTGTAATAATTGTTTTGGATCAATTGAACCTTCTGTCAACGGTGCACCACGGTGGATGATGTCGCCTTCAGCAACTTTCATACGTGCAGTGTAAGGGACAGTATAGGTACGTGTATCTGTTTTTCCTTTGATGGTTACTTCTTTTTGACGTGTGGCAGGATCTTCAGAAATATCGATAACTTCACCGGTTACTTCTGTAATCACTGCTTGCCCTTTCGGATTACGTGCTTCAAAGATTTCTTGGATACGAGGTAAACCTTGAGTGATATCGTCACCGGCAACCCCACCGGTATGGAACGTACGCATGGTTAACTGTGTACCAGGTTCCCCGATTGATTGAGCGGCGATTGTACCAACTGCTTCTCCGACTTCAACGTCAGAACCAGTTGCCAAGTTACGTCCGTAACAGTGCTTACATACACCATGTTTTGTGTTACATGTAAAGACAGAACGGATGGTTACTTTTTCAATACCAGCGTCCACGATTTCTCTGGCAAGATCTTCAGTGATTAATTGATCCGCACCAATGATGATTGCACCAGTTTCTGGATGAACAACTGATTTACGTGTATAACGACCTAATAGACGTTCGTCTAATGGTTCGATAATTTCATTACCTTCACGAATTGCTTCGATTTCAAGACCACGGTCAGTGCCACAGTCGTCTTCACGAATGATTACGTCTTGGGCAACGTCAACTAAACGACGTGTTAAGTAACCTGAATCGGCTGTCTTCAAGGCAGTATCGGTCATCCCTTTACGAGCCCCGTGAGTTGAGATAAACATTTCTAAGACAGAAAGTCCTTCACGGAAGTTTGAGATGATTGGTAATTCCATGATTCGTCCATTCGGAGCGGCCATCAAACCACGCATACCAGCTAACTGTGTAAAGTTGGAGATGTTACCACGGGCTCCAGAGTCAGACATCATGAAGATTGGGTTACGAGCTTCCATACTTTCGATCAGTTTTTGTTGGATTTCGTCTTTGGCACCGTTCCAAACGCCGATTACACGTTCATAACGTTCGTCATCAGTAATTAAACCACGACGGAATTGTTTAGTAATTGTTTCAACTTGTTTGTGGGCAGCATCAATGATTGCTTGTTTTTCATGAAGAACCATGATATCGGCAATCCCTACCGTCATCCCAGCATAAGTTGAGTGTTTGTAACCTAAGTCTTTCATGCGGTCAAGCATTTTAGAGGTTTCCGTAATGTGGAATCTCTTGAAGACTTCAGCAATGATATTTCCAAGATTTTTCTTCTTGAATGGTAAAACTAATTCTTGCTCTTTAATGTGTGCAGGAATGTCTGTACCAGCTTCTACGAAGTATTTATCTGGTGTTTGAACAGTTAAGTTATAGTCTGTTGGTTCGTTCAAGTAAGGGAACTCAACAGGCATGATTTCGTTAAAGATGATCTTACCAACTGTGGTGATTAAGATTCGTTCTTTTTGCCAATCAGTAAATGGTTTGTCACCTAAAAGTGTTGTTTGAACCCCAATCCGTGAGTGTAAATGCACGTAACCATTTTGCCATGCTAAAACAGCTTCGTTCATGTCGCGGAAGATCATGCCTTCCCCTTCACGGCCTTCTTCTTCCATTGTTAGGTAGTAGTTACCTAAGACCATATCTTGAGATGGTGTAACAACTGGTTTACCATCTTTCGGGTTCAAGATATTTTGGGCAGCAAGCATTAACATACGAGCTTCTGCTTGTGCTTCTTCGTTTAGAGGCACGTGAACCGCCATTTGGTCTCCATCGAAATCGGCATTGTAGGCTTCACACACTAATGGGTGAAGACGGATCGCACGACCTTCAACAAGAACAGGTTCGAAAGCTTGGATCCCTAATCTATGCAACGTAGGTGCCCGGTTAAGTAAAACTGGGTGTTCTTGGATAACTTCTTCTAAGATATCCCAAACTTCATCTTCGCCACGTTCGATTTTACGTTTCGCATTTTTAATGTTTGTCGCAATTTCACGTTGTACTAATTCACGCATTACGAATGGTTTGAATAATTCAATCGCCATTTCTTTTGGTAAACCACATTGGTACATTTTTAAGAACGGACCAACGACGATTACGGAACGACCAGAATAGTCAACACGTTTACCTAGTAAGTTTTGACGGAAACGACCTTGTTTCCCTTTCAACATGTGAGAAAGAGATTTCAATGGACGGTTACCTGGTCCAGTAACTGGACGGCCACGACGACCATTATCGATTAAAGCATCGACCGCTTCTTGTAACATCCGTTTTTCGTTTTGAACAATGATGCTTGGCGCATTTAAGTCTAATAAACGTTTTAGACGGTTGTTACGGTTGATAACACGGCGGTATAAGTCGTTTAAGTCACTTGTTGCAAAACGACCACCTTCCAATTGAACCATCGGACGTAAATCTGGTGGAATAACTGGGATAACATCCATTACCATCCAGCTTGGTTGGTTACCAGAGGCACGGAAGGCTTCTAAGATGTCTAAACGACGGATGGCACGTGTCCGTTTTTGACCAGAAGCTGTTTTCAATTCTTCTTTTAATTGCGCAACTTCGCCATCTAAATCGACGTTATCTAATAATTGTTTCACGGCTTCGGCACCCATAGCAGCTTTGAAGGCTTGGCCATATTGTTCACGTTTTTCACGATATTCGCGTTCCGTTAACAATTGTTTTTTCTCTAATGTTGTGTCACCTGGTTCGATGACAACGTATGAAGCAAAATAAATGACTTCTTCCAATGCACGAGGGCTCATGTCTAAAACAAGACCCATCCGAGATGGAATTCCTTTAAAGTACCAGATATGTGAAACTGGTGCGGCTAATTCAATATGTCCCATACGTTCACGACGTACTTTTGAACGAGTGACTTCAACGCCACAACGGTCACAGACAATACCTTTATAACGGATACGTTTATATTTACCACAAGCACATTCCCAGTCTTTGGTTGGACCAAAAATGCGTTCACAGAATAACCCTTCACGTTCGGGTTTTAATGTACGGTAGTTAATTGTTTCGGGTTTTTTAACTTCCCCATAAGACCAGCTTCTGATCTTTTCTGGTGAAGCAAGCCCTATTTGCATACTTTCGAATTTATTTACATCGATCAAAAGGAATTCCCTCCATTTCCTTATTTAGAGAAGCTGAGTCAGCAACTTGTTAGCAAATGGCAAGCATCACTTGAAAGAAGGTCTGACGACACTTGGAACAAGTAATGGCTTGCGCAGTTGCAACAAAGTCGCAGTTGAATCAACTCATCAGAGTGGTAGCGACAAATTAGTCTCTGTCTTCGGCTGTTTCAATTTCTTGAACAACGTCTTGTGCTTCTTCTTTCACGACTGATTCTGCTTCTTTTTCCAGCTGTTTCGCTGATTGTTGTTCCGCAAATTTGGTTAGTGCGTCAACGGTGATTAAATCATCATCGTCATCGTCCATATCGCGTAACTCAATCTCAGCTTCCTCAATGTCCAAGACACGCATGTCTAAACCAAGTGACTGTAATTCTTTCACTAATACTCGGAATGATTCAGGCACACCTGGTTTTGGAATTGGTTCACCTTTAACGATGGCTTCGTATGTTTTCACACGTCCGACAACGTCATCAGATTTGTAAGTTAAGATTTCTTGTAATGTGTAAGCAGCACCGTAAGCTTCCAGTGCCCAAACTTCCATTTCCCCGAAACGTTGTCCACCGAATTGAGCTTTACCACCCAACGGTTGTTGCGTAACAAGAGAGTAAGGTCCGATTGAACGAGCATGCAATTTGTCATCAACCATGTGGGCTAATTTAATCATATACATGACACCAACGGAAATACGGTTATCAAATGGTTCACCTGTACGTCCATCGTAAAGAACTGTTTTAGCATCGCTAGCCATACCAGCTTCACGAACAGTTTCCCAAACGTCTTCATCGGTTGCCCCATCGAAAACAGGTGTTGCGACGTGAATACCTAATTGGCGAGCAGCCATACCTAAGTGTAATTCAAGTACTTGTCCGATATTCATACGAGAAGGTACCCCTAATGGGTTCAACATGATATCAACAGGTGTTCCGTCAGGTAAGAATGGCATATCTTCTTCCGGCATAATACGGGAAACAACCCCTTTATTTCCGTGACGTCCCGCCATTTTATCTCCTTCGTGAATTTTACGTTTTTGAACGATATAGACACGAACTAACATGTTGACACCTGGTGATAATTCATCGCCAGCTTCACGAGTAAAGATTTTCACATCATGAACGATACCGCCGCCACCGTGAGGTACACGGAGAGACGTATCACGAACTTCGCGGGCTTTTTCCCCGAAGATTGCGTGTAATAAACGTTCTTCTGCAGATAATTCTGTAACCCCTTTAGGTGTGACTTTCCCAACTAGTAAGTCGCCATCTTGAACTTCAGCACCAATGCGGATAATCCCCATTTCGTCTAAGTCTTTCAACGCGTCTTCCCCAACGTTTGGAATTTCACGGGTAATTTCTTCAGGTCCTAATTTTGTATCACGTGCTTCTGATTCATATTCTTCAATATGCACAGAAGTGTAGACATCGTCTTTAACTAAACGACGGCTCATGATAATGGCATCCTCGTAGTTGTAACCTTCCCATGTCATGAAGGCAACTAAGACGTTTTGCCCTAAAGCCATTTCGCCTTCTTCCATAGAAGGTCCATCCGCTAAAGTATCGCCTTTTTCAACTTTTTCACCTAAGTGAACAATTGGGCGTTGGTTGTAGCTTGTTCCTGAGTTAGAACGACGGAATTTTGTAACCATATATTTGTCTAATGCGCCATTGTCGCGACGAACGCGAATTTCTTTTGCATCGACGAATTCTACGACACCGTCATGTTTACATAGTAAAGCAGCACCTGAGTCATGGGCTGATTTATATTCCATACCTGTACCTACCCACGGAGAGCGTGGTTGAATTAACGGCACCGCTTGACGCTGCATGTTGGCACCCATCAAGGCACGGTTGGAGTCATCGTTTTCTAAGAAAGGAATACATGCTGTTGCGACTGCGACTACTTGTTTTGGTGAAACGTCCATGTAGTCAACTTTGTCTACGGCAACTTCTAAGTTTTCACTTTGTAGACGCGCCATAACAACATCATTGGCAAATGTGCCATCTTCATTTAAAAGTGAGTTCGCTTGCGCTACGATATAATGGTCTTCGATGTCTGCTGTTAAGTAATCTACTTGATCAGTAACACGGCCTGTCGCACGATCAACACGGCGATAAGGCGTTTCGATGAAACCAAATTTATTCACTTTCGCATAACTAGATAAACTATTGATCAACCCGATATTCGGTCCCTCAGGCGTTTCAATTGGACACATACGACCATAGTGAGAGTAGTGAACGTCACGAACTTCATAACCGGCACGGTCACGAGTCAAACCACCAGGCCCTAAGGCTGATAGACGACGTTTATGGGTTAACTCACCTAATGGATTTGTTTGATCCATGAACTGTGATAACTGTGAAGAACCAAAGAATTCTTTGATACTTGCTACCACTGGACGGATGTTGATTAATTGTTGTGGTGTCAATGTTTCTGTGTCTTGAATAGACATTCTTTCACGAACCACACGTTCCATACGGGCTAAGCCAATACGGAATTGGTTTTGTAATAATTCACCTACTGAACGGATACGACGATTACCTAAGTGGTCGATGTCATCGACATTGCCGATATCTTCCATTAAGTTGAAGAAGTAGCTCATTGAAGCAACGATATCTGCTGGACGAACTGTTTTTACGCTGTCGTCTGGATAGCCGTTACCAATCACATTTACGATACGTTCAGGATCTTTTGGTGAAAGAACTTGAATCACTTGGATTGTCATTGGTTCAGTTACTACCGCATCTTCACTTGGATAGTAAGTTACGCTGTTTAAGCCGTTGTCAATGTACTCGCCTAATGTTTCCATGATTTGGTGTGTTAAAACCGTGCCTTTTTCGACAATGATTTCACCAGTTTCTGGATCAACTAGCGTTTCAGCTAAGGTTAAGTTTAATAGACGTGTTTTTAAGTCTAATTTTTTGTTAACTTTGTAGCGACCAACGTTTGCCAAATCATAACGTTTTGGATCAAAGAAACGTGCAGTTAACAAGCTACGTGAGCTATCTGCTGTTTTTGGTTCGCCTGGGCGAAGACGTTCATAAATGTCTTTCAAGCCTTCTTCTGTACGAGAATCACTTGCGTTTTTGTGTAAATCTTTTTCAATTGTGTTGCGTAAGCTTTCGCTGTCGCCGAAAATTTCGAAGATGGTATCATCTGAACCGAAACCTAAAGCACGAACTAACACAGTTAAAGGAATTTTACGTGTGCGGTCAATCCGAACATAAGAAATGTCTTTCGCATCTGTTTCCATTTCTAACCATGCACCACGGTTAGGAATGACTGTTGAGCCAAAACCTTCTTTGCCGTTTTTGTCCACTTTTCCATGGAAGTAAACACCTGGAGAACGAACTAATTGGGAAACGATAACACGTTCTGCCCCGTTGATGATGAAGGTACCCATTTCTGTCATTAATGGGAAATCGCCGAAGAAGACTTCTTGGGATTTAATTTCACCAGTTTCACGGTTGGTTAAACGTAATGTTACATGTAATGGCGCAGAATAGTTGGCATCATGTGCGCGGGCTTCTTCTACTGTGTACTTTGGTTCTTTTAATTCATAGTCAACAAATTCTAAGGATAAGTTTCCTTGGAAATCATCAATTGGTAAAATGTCTTCAAACATTTCACGAAGTCCCTCATCTAAAAACCATTGATAAGAGTCTGTTTGGATTTCAATTAAATTTGGTAATTCCAATACTTCACTGATACGTGCGAAACTTCTACGTTCGCGATGCTTTCCGTATTTTACTACGTGTCCAGCCAAGCTCTTCACCCCTCTAGTTATAAGTCTATCAAAACACCGATCCGAAAAATTACATTTACGTTACATATATTAAATATATGTAACAAAAAGCATTTTTTGCAGTTTTTAAGCAAAAAAAAACCAAAAATAGAACATGCTTCCGAAAAATTTTCTGGCGTTTCTACTTTTGTTTTCCTATAAAAAACCGGAACGGACAATATTTCGCTCCTGCTTCGTCACTTTCAGATAGTTTTTGCTCTATAGATTCTACTACCTTTGTCTAGAAAAGTCAAGGGTTTCTTTAAGGTTTTCTTTTTCATAAAAAGGAGTTTTTTTGTAAAGGGTTTTAATGAAAAAAGGAGCCTGGGACAAAAATCACTTTGGATTTTTGTCCCAGGCTTAAAATCTTATAAACGGCGGGAACAGAACCAACTCCTTCGGAAATAAGCCGAAATTCTCCAAAAATTAAAGAGCACCGAGTAGGTATCATGCAACATCAACTCTTTCCTCGTTGTGTTTTATGACAATTTTCGGAAATTCCTTCTTATTGCTGAGAAACACTATTTGCAAAGCAAATAGATGTTGAACAGTACCTACTTGGTTCTCGGAGCTAAACGTTTCTGTCCCGACCTCATTTTTTCAACAACTAGAAAATATATTCAATTATTTGGTCAATTTTCGCCATATCTTTTAATGGCAAATGCTCAATTTGACTTAATTTTCTTTCAGTGAAGTCCAAAGATTTCAGTTGTGAGATCACTACTTGTCCATGAGTTTCTATGTCATCGGGCAACGTATATCGCGTGGGAATATTTTTAATGGTGGAAGTAATCGGGCAAATCACAGCAAACATGGTTTTCCGATTAAATTCATATCTTGACACGACTAAACCAGGCCGTCTCTTCTGAATCTCTTTGCCTGCAGCAGGATCAAAATCAATCCATACAATATCTCCTTTTTTGGGAATGTACTTCTTTTCAACATTCATTAAAAAAGTTCTCTCCCCTCAGGTGCAAGATCATGCCACTCATCTTTTTCATAATACTCACCTTCTGGACCTTCACTAAATGGATCCTGAATTTTAGGGACTAATGTAATTGTACCGTCGTCAGAATACATCACAATATATTCTTGGTCGACTTTTGGTTTTTTACCATTATCAGTGGGTAAAGTTAAAACGACCGAGTTTCCTTGTCTTCTTGATTTAGTTGTTAGCATGAAATCACTCCCTTCGCTTCATTATACTATGCCTTTGCAATGATGGAAAGAATTTTAAATCACACTTAATGTGACTGAGTTTACTATATAATTCGATAATGCGCGTGGGACAAAAATCACTTTGGATTTTTGCTCCACGCTCAAAAACTGATAAACGGCGGGAACAGAAGCAACACTACGCGTTGCTCCGATCTCAACAACTTCTAAGGTGTTTTCTCGACATGCGTCTCGTCACAGTACAGCCTTCAAAAGAGCTACAGCTCTAAGAGTTGCGATGTTTCACTGTGAAGCATGAACAGATGAAATCATCGTACCTACTTATTTCTCGGAGTTAAACGCTTCTGGCCCGACCTCCTTTTCCCCTATCTTCTATTCACACAAAAAAACGAATGCAAAGATGCATTCGTTTTTGACTAACCGCCACCTAATAAAAAGTCTAGGACATTCATGCCGCCGCTTGTTTGGCTGCGGTAAAGTTCGGTGTAGCCGCATTGGGTACAGCTAATTGTAATAAATTTTTTATTTTGAACATCAAAAATTTTCGCAAAGTTCCCACCTGTTGCTTGAAATTGGTCCGACACATAGTGCATGTTGCCACATTTCTCACAAACATATTGTTGCTTTTCCATTCCCCTCACTCCTTCTCAATAAAATAAGTATAGCAAACGCCTGCTTCATTTTCCTCCATCCTAAGATGGATTTTTTCACTAGTTGACCAAGCCTTTTCCTTTCCGCTACAATAAGCATAACGAATCGGAGGAAAAAATATGTCGACAAAAAGCCAAGTCCTAACTTTATTGATGAAACAAACGCCCGCATTCCTTTCGGGCGAAGAGATGGCACAACGTCTGTCCTTATCTCGCACAGCTATTTGGAAAGCAATTAATGAATTGAAAAAAGATGGCTATCAAATTACTAGCGTGCAAAATAAGGGGTATCGCCTTGAGAAATCAGATGTCCTTTCTGCAGAAGGCATTCAGTTGGCATTATGGCCCCAAACGCCGCCTTTAACAATTACCGTCCTAGAAACATCTGAATCTACCATGACCGATGCTAAGCGGGCGATTTTAGACCAGACGCCCGACAATACATTGATTGTTGCTGACATGCAAGAAATGCCGCGGGGCAGGTTCGGCCGACCATTTTTCGCTACGCCAGGTAAAGGGATTTACATGAGCATGGTGCTTCAACCGAACCAAAATTTTGAAGAAATCGCCCAATATACTGTGATTATGGCCGTAGCGGTCGCTCGAGCAATGGATGCTCTGGCAGGCGTTCACACAGAAATTAAATGGGTCAATGATCTTTATTTAAATGGCAAAAAAGTTTGCGGGATTTTGTCGGAAGCCATGAGCAATGTGGAAACAGGGCAGATTTCAAATGTCATCATCGGCATGGGGATTAATTTTTCAATTACAGAAACCGAATTTCCTGAGGACATTCGGCAGAAAGTGACTTCTCTTTTCCCAGATGGTGAACCGACAGCGACGCGAAATGAATTAGTCGCCAACATTTGGAATCATTTTTATCAAATTTTAGACGAACGTTCAACGAAAGACTTTTTAGAAGAATACCGACAACGCTCCTTTGTGATTGGCAAAGACGTCGCTTTTACCCAAAACGGGCAAGACTTCCGCGGCGTTGCGACAACCATTAATGGAAATGGAGAATTGATTGTCCAGTTGCCTGATGGCACGGCCAAAACGTTGTCTTCTGGGGAAATTAGTTTGGACCAGATTGGTGAATGGCATCGAGGATAAGTAGGGAAATTTAGAAAAAGAGCAAGAAAGCATCTGTCTAAATTTAAACAGATGCTTTCTTGCTCTTTAAAAATCAACTTCTTTTTGTGCTAACATTTCGCACAATTCTTTGGGGAAATTCGTATAGGGATTTTCATTGATTTTCATTTCTTCTAAAGGAGACAACCAGTTTTTATTCGTATTCTGAAAAGCAATAGCTACTTTTTCTTCAAGATACTTACATACTTCTGCGCCTTTAAAATTTCGATAACTGTCTTTTAAATGCAGAACTTTCTCTAATCTCCCATATAAATTTTCTCTAGTCATGTATCGATTGACTTCCTCAAAGTGAAGTAATAACCAGAGTTCAAAGCATTCATTTGAAAAAATCGTCTTGATTTCAGGACGATGTCGTTGTGCACATCTTACCGCGTTTTCAATCGATTCTGTGGTTTGTTCGTCCTTGTCATACATAACATAAAACAAATCATAATTGTCCCGCTCCGCTTTTCCCATACTCCGAATACAGGAAACGGCGTATTCGACCAACGCCTCTCCTTGACGTCTACATGTTTTTACTTTGAGTTTACTTTTAATATTGACTGCAGAATATTTTCGTTTAATCAATCTAAGGTAAGCTTCTTCTGTTTCTCCTTCACAAAAAATCATGACATTTGGTTTTAATTTCTTTCCTTTTTTTACCCTTTTTATTTTTGGCATACCAACTTCTACTCCTTTACCTTCACTGCCTGAACGATTTCACTTCGATCAATATGAGGAACACCACCAAACAGACCATTTAAATAACGGCGATAATATGTGATATCTCCGCGACCTTTTTTTGGGTCTGCTTCAAAGTCATACAAAGCGTATAATTCGCTGGCACCACGATAATTCTTATCTGTGAAGTAAATTTGATCCTTTCTCAATTGATTATCCATCAAATGAAGTTCATGGGAGGTCAAGATAAATTGTGTATTCGTCTCCATGGCATTGAACGCTTCTAACAATGTTCCTGACAACTCTTGATGAAACGCATCATCAAATTCATCAAAAACAAAAACTTTTTCTTCTGGATTAAATAAAATATTTAGTGCTAAGCCAATTAATTTTTTCGTCCCAGAAGATTCCAAATCATAATGAATACGTTCTTGTCCGACCACTTGATTCATTTCGTCATATTGGTTATAAACAGAGTACAGCGAATACAGACTTTTCTTGACTCGACCAATTTCAATAGTCGGGTCTTTTTCTTGGATAATTCGTTCTAAAACAGCGGCTAATTTTTCTTGTTTCGAGTAATCTTCCTCTTTGTCTTTCACAGGAACCAGATCAACCATGTTCATATCCGCAAGTTTCAAAAAGTTCAAGACTTTCTCTTTGTCTTTTTCATTGTTCAACCGTTCAATATTCCGTAAAGATCCATCAAAAATAACTAACTGATTGGCAAACCAACGAACGACATTCGTAGCGTGCTGATCATTTTTTGATTCCAACGTATGGATAACTAACGAATTAGACTTAATTTGTGTTTGGTATTCTTGATATTTTTCTGGAAAAACGGAAGATTCCGCACCGTCTCTCTTAAAATAATAAACAAAATCATCCTGCGTTTTGTCATAAATCTCTAAAGATTCCTTAACTACTTCGCGCGCTGTGTTAGCTAACGAATAGCGATACAAGACACTGTCATTAATAAATTCAATGGTCATAACAGATGGGCTTTGTTTAGTGAGAGGGTCTAACGCAAAAGGTTCATATAATAAAGCATCATTAATCGAAGCTTGTTCTCTTAAAACCAAAGTTTTTAACGCATTTAACCCACTCACTAAATTTGATTTTCCTGAACCATTTCCCCCAAAAACAATGGCACTCTTCAGTAACCTTAGTTTTTCTGGATAATTTTTAGGCTTCACTTCGAAACGATTATTGACATACTTTCGTAAATACGCGCCTGTTTGTAGGGAAAGTGTTTGTTCCTCTTTAAAAGATAGAAGATTTTTGACTGTAAAATTAACTAGCATGCTGTTCACCTCCTCGTTTTTTCATCTATTCTTTTATTATATCGTTAAAGACTGATACTGTAAAACGTTTTTCCGTTTTTAAAATAAATTTCCCAAAATAACGCTTTTCCCCCACACCTTTAAATTTATTTAAAAAACAATAAATTTTCTTAAACTTCATTGTGAGAACCGCTGCATAAATTCTATACTTCTAGCGTTAGATAAAATAACCTTGTTAGGTGAGGCTCCTATTCAAACATAGGCTATTGCGCAGAAATGTCGAAAGACACCAATGTGTAAAACAGGAATGGTCGAATTAAGGCTCTTCTAAAAATAGCTAAGAGAAATCTTTACGTTGGATAGTGCTAAAGCTCAGACGATGAGAACCGATTGGCTTGCTGTGTCCTGTTTAGTCGCAAGCGCTTATTTACAATCGATGCTGGCTTAGTCTACTCTTTCAAGGGAAAAAGAAAGGGATTCTCATGCAAACATCGACTAAAAAATTTCCACTTTATGCCCTAACAACGCTTGGTTTTACTTTCCTCACTTTGTTAGTGGCGGCTAGTCCAAATTGGTTTCAACAAATGGACGAAGCTATCTACCACATCAAATGGCAATTAAATGCCCCACTTTTAACAGCGGTCAATCTGTTAGCAAAAACAGCCACAATTGGACCAATGCTGCTATTCTTCTTATTATTGATGGTGTACCTTTTACGCAAAAAAGAAAAAATTCTAGCCTTTTGGGCTGTCAGTAACCTACTAGCTGTCGGCTTTTTAGGGAGCGTTTTTAAACATGTGGTGGGTCGGGCTCGACCAAACCTAGGCGCTTTAGCTGATCGAAGCTCTGCTAGCTTTCCCAGCGGACATTCATTATTAGCAATGGCGCTAGTCTGTACGATTTTGATCATTTTGGCCTATCTTCATGTCGAAAAAACCAAAGGAATCAAAATTTTCTTACTCACTTATTTAGTTTTGATTGTGTTAGGTCGCTTAATCTTACGCGTTCATTATCCTAGTGATGTCATCGCTGGGATGCTCCTAAGTTATAGCTGGATCAACTTTTCATTTCAAATTGTTCAACGTTATTTGCCGGCACCTGAACCAGAGGAAGCAGAAGTACCGACACAACGCCGGCGCCGCCATTCTCGTAAAAGAAAAAGTTTATTCGTGGTCTTTAGTTTAACCCTTTTATTTTTAGGCACACTTTCTGTTTCCGCTTACGGCGTCAGCATGTATCGTAATTTGCAAAAAACAGCGAATACTATGTATAAACCAAGAAAATCTTCCACGAAGAGTCCCGATTTAGCCAAAGGGGAACCGGTTAGTTTCTTAATTATGGGAATTGCGAATGACTCAAAACGCAAAACCGATTACCGCTCCAACGCCTTAATGGTGGTTACAGTGAATAATCAATTACAAAAAACTACCATCACCAGCATCCCGCGTGACTACTATGTGGAAATGGCTGGCACCAATGGCGAATACAATAAAATCAATGCGGCCCACGTTTTCGGTGGTGCCGATATGCAAATTAAAACGGTTGAAAATGTCTTGCACATCCCAATCAATCATTACTTTTCAATTGATATGGATGCTATGAAGGACCTTGGCGATGCGGTGGGCGGCGTCACTGTTGACAATGCCTTTGCTTTTGACGCTGAAGGGATTCATTATCCGAAAGGCAAACAGCATTTAGGGGGCTGGGAAGCTTTACAATACGCGCGCATGCGTTACGAAGACCCCGAAGGCGACTATGGTCGTCAACGCCGCCAACGAGAAGTTTTAATCGAATTAACCAACAAACTACTTTCTTTTAACAGCTTGCTAAAATATCAAGAAATTCTGGACGTAATCGGCGAACATGGCGAAACCGACTTATCCTTTGACCAAATGATGGCAATGCTAAAAAAATACACCCCCGCACTAAAAACGATTGAAACCGATCAATTAAAAGGCTACGATTACACTGGCGATGGCGTGACAGGGATTGAAGGTATTTCTTATCAACTTGTGGAAGAGAGTGAACGCCAACGTGTCGAAAATGCTATTAAAGAACAAATGAACCTCTCTACAAAAGACACTGAACAATCGCAATAACGACTAAAAAGCAGCGCCCCTTAATGAAAGGGGCGCTGCTTACTTTGGCTAGTTAGACGGTCATTTCAAAAATATTAATTTTTGTCACCGTTAGTAACGGCTCTACATCAGAGAGGTATGTTAGCGCATAGCTCTCTTTTCATTACCATTATAGTACAATTGCCTAAAAAATATATTGGAAACTAATTATTTTTTTGTTTTACATGGTATAATCTAAGTGTAGATAAGTTAACACGGAGGCAAGCGCACAGGAACATGCGCTTTGCGACGAGAATCGCAACGAAGTGAGAAGCGTAGGAGCAGAGACTTTCCCCTTTCGGTGGTGGTGCTTATGAATGTAAGTACTAAAATCTATGAAAGGAGAGGCCTTTTGTCTATCGCAGAAGCTTTAGCTCTGATGATTAGTTTCGGTTCTTTTATCGCAACGTTAATCTTCGGAATCCTAGAGGCTGTTAAAGAAGACAAGAAAAAATAACCGTCAACTTTAGCGAGCACGGTTATTTTTTATAAATCACTAAAAATCGCTACCGTCTGAAACGGCTCTACACTAGAGAGGTATGTTACAGCATATCTCTCTTCTCATTACCATTATAGCACAACGCCCCTAAAAAGACCATCAATAAAAGATGCCCGAGCCTCCTATTTCAAGGCTCGGGCATCTTTTATTTTTATGGGCCAGTCACTAAATTCCACGTGACTGCGGCTTGGTATTGTTGACCAGTCATGCCTTGACTAGCTGGTACTTCTAATTTGATATTATCAAATGCGAAGTCTAGTTGATAGACATTACTGCCAGTAAATTGTTGGTTGGCAACGATGTTCGTAGCCGTGTTATTTGCCGTTAAGTTAATGGCAGTCGTGGTGCCAATCGTGTTTTTCAACTCCGTTGGTTGATTGTAATTGGAGAAACTTGAAACAGGAGCCGTGCCTAATAATAGGCGAGTCGCTGTTGGCAAGCTGTCTGTAGCTGATTTTGGTTGGGACAGTTGTGCCGTTAAGCTCCAATTCGGTTGAGTTTTCTTAATTCGCAGATAGGGATTGCGTGTACCGTTGCCGTAGTAATCAGCGGCTTTCTTCAGGCCATGCTGTTGTGTGTTTCCTGCAATCCCTATCTGACCAAAATTGAAAGTTGGGACACTGATGAAGCCTTCAGCCGTTGGTGTAACAATCGCCTGATCATTGTCTTTCACACGAACAGTTGCCGAAGCAGAAATGCCACTGTAATTCCCACTGGTGGTAATCCCTGCACGCAAGACTTGCCCCGCTGTGCCCGTCGCTTTGGTAGTGAACTGAACCGTGGCAGATTTACCCACTGGAATGTTAACCCCTAAGCTAACGCCATTAGTCCAAGTAGTCGCTGTGACTGGGACGGTTTTCGCCGTGCCGCCAACTGGTGTAACGATCATGGCAGTTGGTGCTGCTAAGCCAGTTGTCCAAGCCGTTGATTTCTTGATGGTCGCCGTAGTTAATGGTGCTTGGCTTGTATTGGTAATCGTAGCACGCCATGTGACGTTGCCGCCGCTAGTCACTGTTTCAGCTGTAGTGCGTGTTAAAGTAACACTCGCTTTTGCCACTTCCTCTTTATACACTGCCGTCATGTCGTCATTGCCATCAAAGGTTGTGTTATATGTTGGCGTCGTACTTGTTGTCAATGTGTTTGGTTTGGTTTTACCTTTGTACCAACCTTGGAAAGTATAGGCTTTGCCACCAGCTGAATAACTAGCTGGCAAAGCTCTCGCCGCCGTATACTTGAAGCTGTTGCTTGTCATTGGTGTTTGTTTCCCTTGCGTGAAACCTGTCGGTGGCGTGATTTTAGTACCCGCGGCATCAACGAAGTTTTCGGTGACTTGTTTTCGTGTGACTTTATAGTTTATCGTTTGCTTGTAGTCGCTAGTTCCATCGAAACCAAATAATCTTGGTTGGGAATTTGCACTAGTTAGAAATAACAAACTAGGAAGGACATCTCTTGTTAGTCCTGATTGGCCCCACCTTGCCTTAACAGAAAAAGTATTGTTCGTCTCTCTGTTAAACACTGTTTCAAAACTAGTAAAACTAGTCGTTGCTGAATCCGATAGAAGGTTGGTGCCAATGTCACTAATGGTCTCGTAGTCGTACAACGTAATGGTTTTCGTTGTTGCTTCCACTTTGTCAACATACTTCAATTCATTCGTAATATCAAAGTTGTTCAACGCAAAACCTTTATTTAAAACACCTGTTGGTAGATCAGAAAAAAGTTCATAATCATTAGGAATCAAGACGTTTTGCTTTGTTTCTACTTTATAGCGATTAGCAACGGTTGCCTCTTTACTTCCCACCATTGGGTAAAGCGAACCTGTTGCTTCAAAGGGACTAGTGGCGGTTTTTCTGAAAAATTCTGTATAGTTTCCAGAAAGCGTAAGTGGATTCGTGAACGCTTTTCCTTGTTCATCGACAAACTCTGCGTAGAATCCTGGGTGAACAGTGATTTCTTGGACTTCTTCATAAACCGCCGTCATATCATCTTTGTCATCGTAAGTGACGGCATAACTTGGTGTTTTCGTCGTTTCCATTTTGGTTTGATCAGTGCCTTTGTACCAACCTTTGAACTTGTAGTTTTTATCCCCTACTGTGTAGGTATCTGGCAAGGCTTTGGCACTGGTGTAGGTGAAATTCTCACTATCAATCACTACTTGGTTGCCTTGGGTAAAGCCTGTTGGTGGCGTGATTTTAGCACCGCTGGCATCGACGAAGTTTTCGGTGACCTTGCGATTGGTTAACTGATAGTAAATCGTCCCTACTGGCGTAACGTAAGAATTAAATAAACGGGATGCACCTGATACATACAATCGATTATACAGATACTCCGATTGTTCTGGAATTGTAGTAGTCGAATCATACTCACTCACTTTAAATTGTGTCGTTGTCATTTTGTTTAGTCCGTAATACAATGGCGCATTACTGGTTGGGTTACCGATTAATGTATTATCTGCAGTTGAATAACGATTCAACGTAGCTTGTGTATAAGCACTTCCTGTATAGACAAAGATATTTTCATAAAATTTTGGAATAGTGATTCTTGTATTGGTTGTTCCATAATTATTCACACCACCTAAAGATACATCTGCTCTAATCGTTTTGGCAGGAATCGTCACTCGTTTGGTATTTCCTGAATTGATCCCAGTAATCGATCCAAGCTTCGTATAAGTGGAATTAATTTCTTGTTGTAAATCGGTTGTAATTGTAAACGGCGTTGGCGATATAATCGTCCCTGCTTCATCGATAAATTGGAAATTCACAGTCTTACTTGGAAAATTGTAATCTTTACCTGTGTCCACTTCATAAACCGCCGTCATGTCGTCTTGGTCATCGTAAGTGACGGCATAACTTGGTGTTTTCGTCGTTTTCAGGGCTGTTTGGTCGGTACCTTTGTACCAGCCTTTGAATTTGTAGGTCTTGCCGCCTGCCTTGTACGTATCTGGCAAGGCTTTGGCACTGGTGTATGTGAAGTCATTGCTCGTAATACTTGTTTGTTGTCCTTGCGTGAAACCAGTTGGCGGTGTGATTTTGGCGCCTGTGGCATCAACGAAGTTTTCGGTGACTTTTTTGTAAGTAGTTGTTAAGTCAATATCTTGTTGCGCAGCAACATACGTTAAACCAGCCTGCTTTTTCTCATAAGTTGCCCTTAATTCCGCTGCAAAGCCTGCTGAATAGGGTTTATTCCATACATGACTCAACGGTTGCTGAAGGGTATAGCTATTATTTGTTTTGACTAATTTAATATTATATGGGCGTTCTAAGTAACTATATAGCTCATATCTGTTAAATATTCCTGAATTGGCTACTTCAATAGTATCAATATATTTGGGAACTGTCAGAACAGGGTCCTTCAAATAATATACGATCATATCTGACCAATAATGAAGATAATTTACGTTTAGAGTTTGACTAGGTATCAATATATCCAGTCCTGTAGTTGTCGGTACATTTGACACTGGTATCGTTTGATCTCCAGGAGAAACAAAACCAGACAGATTCGTAGATGCCCTCCATCTATCTAATCCCATCTCAGAAGTTAATTGAAAATCTTCCATATTTAAAGACGTTTTATCTTCCGAAGCAATATTAATGCTAAAGCGAGACTCTGGTACTACATAGCTTTGATTTTGTGCTGGAAAAGAATTTGCCTCTGATTCGAACCATGTAGAAAGTTCTGATACTTTTTTACCTTCTTTTACCCCAATCGCTCGATTCTGGATTTGTACTGGGAGTTGCGGTGTGAGTTGCACCTCCTGCTGAGCTTCCGCTTCTTTTTGCTCCACTTTCACTGGCGGTGCTTCCTTCTTTTCTACCGCCACTTCTGCTTGTTTCTCTATTTCCTGTGTTACTTCTTCTCGACTTGTTTCAGTCGTTGTTTCTTGCGTTTCACTACTTGCTTGTGTTTCTTCCTTGGCGCTACTTTTAGCGGTCGGACTACTTTCAATCGTGACGGTTTCCGCAACTGCCGTCACGCCCGAAAAGGCATTCACTAGCAAAGAACCACATAAACCAATAGCTGCAAGACGTTGCCACTTAGTTTGCTTCATGTCGTCCCTTCTTTCTATGTACCATTCCGACAAGGCCAATTAAGACCAAGCCGAGAATGCTAAGATTTGCCTGACTCTTGCTCCCTGTACGAGGGAGCGTTGAGCCAGTTGTGGTGGTCTGTGTCGAACCACCACTTCGTTGATCTCCTTGCGGAGGACCAGCTGGTCCCTTGGGATCAGTAGCTGGCGCATCTGTTTTCGGCGGGGCATCTTTAGGAGCGGGTGTTGTCGGATTTTGGTAAAATTCAATCCCCACCGAACTAGAACCACCATCAGATGCTTCAACATTTATAAAGAAACTAGGAGAAGATAGTAGACACACAATCATTAAATAACGCTTTTTTTTCATTTAAAAACCTCCTTTTAAATCAACAACAGATTTGAGCTTCTGTACAATTACTGCTCAAACAACCTTTTTTCATACCTCTATGATAACAAAGAACCCCCCTGTAGAAGTTGACGATTTTTACGCACCCTATGCGAAATTTTTGAAACACGTTGATAGAACAACGTTTACAAGCTCGTTATTTAATTATTGATAAACAAAAATGTTGTTCTACGCCTACTTTCCCTCGAAATCACGCGTTCAAAGTTTAAGTCTTTACTCTTTTTAACGAGAAAAGCTCAAAATGTTAGCATTAAAGACTAACATTTTGAGCTTTTCTTAATTATTCCGACGCATTCTTTTTTAAAAAAACAAGATTTTTTTCGCATTCCTCGCACTTTTTTAGGTTCTAACCAAGCAAGGCACTGATTAATAGCCCTAAAGCATAGGTGCCATTGAAAACCATTAAGTTCTTAATGGAATGGCGGAAACTTTTCGGCTGCGGCAATTCTTGTTTAAACGTTTGAATATTTTTCCAAATGACAGGCAGAGTAACAAATGTAATTAACACTGGCCATTGATAAATGCCACTAATGAAGCCGAATAAAATCACCAGATAGCCAGCTAGCGCTAACACTTGAAACAGCACAATCCCCGCTGGGCGCCCGATATAATAGACTAATGTATAACGGTGGTTCTCAATATCCGTGTCTAAGTCCCGTAAATTGTTGGCGAGCATGATGTTAGCAATCGAACAGACCAAGGGCAAGGACGCCACGACAATCGCAAGCACCGCCCAGAGATTGCCGTCTAAGCGAAAGGCGCCACTGGCGAAATCAACCGTTAAGTAAAACGGCGGCTTGGTGACGACATTCAAGTAAACGGTTAAGACGAAGATGCCTAAGCCCATCGTGAAGCCACTGAAAATTTCCCCTAAGGGCATGCGGGATAACGGAATCGGTCCATACGTGTAGAAAATCCCGATGAAGCAGCAAATTCCTCCTAACACAAGGAAGAGCCAACCGGTTTGAACCGTCAAGTACGCACCCACAACGGCAGTGAAGGCAATCATGGCGAAAATCATGTTGCGAACTAGTTGTGGTGAAACGCCTGATTGTCCGATAATATTTTCTTCATATTTGTAGACGTCCGATTTGGCTTTTTTGAAGTCCATGTAATTATTAATGGCGGTGGTGGCCATATCAAAGACCACCATGCCAATGAAGAAAACCAGCGTGTTGCCCCACTGGACTTCCCCAAAATAGGTCATTGAAAACAAGACCCCGATAATGAAGGGAAAGAGACTGGCAAGCTTCGTCTGAATTTCCACTACTTTTAAAAACACATTTAAAGACATTTTTAGTCGCTCCTTATTTCAAATCGGCCCGATTCCCCATCGTATAGCCAGAGTCTTTGCCGATTTCAAAGTTGCCTTCGATATCTTTGCTGATGTAGACTTTGTCGTCTTTTGTGACGAAAATGGCATCGGTTCCTTTCAGACTTTCGACATATTCTAGTCCTTTTTTGACGCCCATTGAGAAGACGGCTGTTGAGAGACCATCACCATCGATGGATTTGTCGGTGATAATGGTGACACCTGCGATGTCGTTATCAAACGGATAGCCAGTTTCACGATCGAAGAGATGGTGGTACGTTTTGCCATCGACTTTTAAGTAGCGTTCATAAATTCCTGATGTTACTAAGGTTTTGTTGCTTTCTTTGACTTGACCTAAGACTGTGTTGCGGGCTTTATTCGGATCTTGAATCCCAACTGTCCAGTCCATGTCTTTGCCACGTGGGCTGTGTCCTAAGACGTAAACATTCCCGCCTAAATCGACGATAGCGGTGGTAACGCCGTTGTCTTTCAGAACTTTCACGACTTCGTCGGTGATGAAGCCTTTGGCAATTGCGCCTAAATCTAATTGCATGCCTTTTTCTTCAAGGTAAACGGTTTGCTCTTTGTCGTTGAATTTGACTTTCGTGTAATCGACAAGTTTCAAGGCTTGATCAATTTCGGCTTGGCTTGGTTTGCGGGCATCATCGAAGCCAATGTGCCACATAGAGGTGATTGGACCAATTGCCATGTCGAAGCCGCCGCGGGAGTCTTTGCTATATTCATAGGCTTTTTTCAACAAAGGATACAGGTCATCTGAGACTTTGACTGGTTTCACGCCTGCTTCTTGGTTGATTTCATCAATTTCTGAACCTGGTTGGTTGACGGTGATTTTATCGCCTAGTTCTTTGACACGGGCAAAAGCTTTCGGTAAGACGTCTTCTTTGCCATCATCGTAGATGCGAATTTGAACGTAGGTACCAAGCATTGTTTGACGGTCAGAGTATGGTTCTGTATTAATTTTCGCTTCTGGTTTTGAGGAACAAGCAGCTGCCACAAACAGCACTGCTAGAACACTCACCATGAGCAGAAGTTTCTTTTTCATAGGATTCCCTCTTCTTTCCTTCTTTAATTAAAAAATAAGTTCTCTTGCATAGTAGCCTTTTTTGGAAAAAATGAAAAGTCTTTCTCTTGGAAATTCACAAATTTCTGTGAAAAAATTTGTGAAATGATGGACAGAACTAGCGAAGAAAAAGGGGCGGGAAAGTCAGCCAACCGACTTTTTCCCAACCCCTCAATGGTGTCAAGTAATTGCTGAAAAGCATTTCAGGAACTACTTCACGATTCATTTATTTCTAATTATTTTGTTACGATGTTGTCAACAACGATTTCAGTTGTGTCGCCTTTTTCAGCAGCGTTCACTAATTGTTGTGCGTAGTTGATGAATGAATGTGTGCTGTGTGTTGCACCAGTTACCACTTCAACACCTGCAGGTGAGCCGTCTTCTTCGCCCATTGCTTTAACAAATTCTTTGTTTAATGTTTCGATATATTCTTTTGGTCCAACGCCAGCAACGTCTTTCATTTTGCTTTCGTATTCAGTGTCATCTTTTTTAGATTTGCCGTCAGCGTTCACGTTATCGTAGTTAGATTCAGTCACTTTACCATCTTTCACAGTCATTGAGAATGTTGTGTGGTAGCCGTTTGAGTCATTTTTTTCTTTCAATGAGTACGTACCATCTTTCAATGCTGCGCCATTGTCGATTTCGATTGTGTCTGTGTTACCAGCTTGTGCTGCTTGGATTAATTGTTGTGCGTAGTTTTGGAATGATTCAGATGAATGAGTCGCACCAGTTACTACTTCCACACCGCTTGCGCTTTGTGCTTTAACAAAAGAATCGTTTAATTGTTTGATGTATTCTTTTGGTCCAACACCAGATTTTGCTTTCATGCTTTCTTCATACTTAGTGTCTTCTGTTTTAGATTTGCCGTCAGCATTGATGTTGTCATATTTAGATTCAGTGATTTTGCCGTCTTTTACAGTCATTTCAAAGACTGCACGGTAACCATTTTTTTCATTTTTTTCTTCTAATTTATACGTACCATCTTTTAAATCGCCACCGGCAACTTTTTTCGCTGGTGCTGATGATTCAGTTGATTTTTTCGTTTCTGAAGATGCTGCGCTAGAAGAGTTCGTTGTGTTGTCTTTCTTGTCTGCGCCACAGCCTGCTAATACTAAACTAAATAATGCAATTGCCGCAAAACCTTTAACAAATTTATTCACTTTCATTGATAGTCACCTTTTCTTTCATGATTTTCACAAACATCAAAAGTTTGTGATACATTACACATTATAATGGTTTTAAAAACGTTGTCAAGACCATCCCCTAAAAATATTTACATTTCGGTCTTTTTTTCATCAAAAACTCATCGTTGGAGTAAATTTGTTGACAATTAAAATTTATATTAGACAAATTCGTGAAATACTTATATAATGTTAGTCGATTGTGTACTTATTAATCATTATCACTATTTTACTACTTACAATATTAAGGAGCGGATTGTCAATGACAAAGCAAAATATTGTCGTTGTAGGTGCTGGGTATGCTGGCGTTTCAGCTACTAAATTTCTAGCAAAGAAATTTAAAAAAGATACGGACGTAACAATCACATTGATTGATCGCCATTCTTACCACACTATGATGACCGAATTGCATGAAGTAGCAGGCGGACGTGTTGAACCAGAAGCAATTCAATACGACTTACAACGTTTGTTCTCACGCAAGAAAAACGTAAAATTGGTAACAGATACTGTTACTGGGATCGACAAAGAAAACAAAGTTGTGAAAACTTTAGCAGGTTCTTATCCATTTGACCAGTTAATTCTGGGTATGGGTGGCGAACCAAACGACTTTGGAACACCAGGCGTGAAAGAAAATGGTTTCACCTTATGGTCATTTGATGATGCAGTGAAAATTCGTCATCACATTGAAGCAACCGTTGCTAAAGCAGCCATCGAACCAGATGCTGAAGTCCGCAAAGCAATGTTAACATTCGTTGTCTGTGGTTCTGGTTTTACTGGGATCGAAATGGTCGGCGAATTAATCGACTGGAAAGATCGTTTAGCGAAAGATGCCAAAATTGATCCAGACGAAATTACATTAATGGTTGTTGAAGCAATGCCAACCATCTTAAACATGTTATCTCGTAACGATGCTGCCAAAGCAGAACGTTATCTAGAAAAGAAAAATGTTCAATTATTATTGAACTCACCAATCGTTGAAGTTGCAGCAGATCACATTAAATTAAAAGATGGTTCTGAAGTACCAACGCATACGTTAATCTGGACAGCTGGTGTGAAAGCAACTTCTGATGCCGCTGACTTTGGTTTAGAAGCAGCACGTGGTAGTCGTTTAGTTGCGAATGAATACATGCAAGCAAAAGGCTACGAAGACAAAAACATTTATATCATTGGTGACTTGGTTTATTACGAAGAAACACCAAATACACCAACTCCTCAAATCGTTCAAGCAGCTGAACAAACAGGTCATACTGCAGCTGCCAACATCGTTGCAGATATTAAAGGCGGCGAAAAACATGCCTTTAAAGGAAACTACCAAGGATTCATGGTTTCCATCGGCGCGAAATGGGGCGTTGCCAACTTATTCGATAAAATTCATTTGAGTGGTTTCTTAGCCATCATTATGAAACATATCGTTAACTTGAAATACTTCTTTGATATTCGTTCTGGTTACTACATGTTCCAATACATTATGCACGAAATCTTCCATATTAAAGATGATCGTTCTGTTGCTCGCGGACATACGTCTCGTTACGGCAATGTCTTGTGGAGTGTTCCGCTACGTGTCTTCTATGGTATGGTTTGGTTAGTCGAATCAATGAAGAAAATTGTCGGCAACGGCGATTACTTGAAACCAAGCACTTGGTTTGGTGACGGTTCTTGGTTCACAGATAAAGTCGTTTTCCCATTCCCTTGGTTACAAGAACAAGTAACAACAGGTGCTTCTCAAGCAACTGAAACAGCAACAACTGCTGCAAGTGGTGCGGCGGATGCGGCGGCAAGCGGTGGTGCCGATGCGGCAACACAAGCAGCGCACTTTGGTTTAAGCTACGCTTACGGCGAAACACCAATGCAAGTGTTTGATCACATGCCTAAATGGTTCGAAAGCGTAATGAAATTTATGATGCCAAACCAAGAAGTTGCTTTGTTCATGCAAAAATTCATGACAATCGTTGAAGTATGTATTGCTTTAGCATTGATTGCTGGTTTATTCACTTGGTTATCAAGTGCTGCTACAATTGGTTTAACAATTGCCTTCTGTTTATCTGGCATGTTCTATTGGGTAAATATCTGGTTTATCTTTGTCGCTTTTGCTTTGATGAACGGTTCAGGCCGTGCTGTCGGTTTAGACCGCTGGGTAATTCCATGGATTCAACGCAAACTTGGTAAAGCGTGGTATGGTACCCCGAAAGCTAGATACGGCGGTAAGTAAGCAATCGATAATCGATTGACAACTACGAGCAAAAGCTGAGACACATGTCTCCAGCTGACTATCATAGGATTTAGTATGTGGGACAGCAGTCAAGCATGACTTTTGTCCCACATATTTTCTTTTATATAATATGGTGGCTCAACTGGAAAAGAATACTTCTTTTCCGTTCATTATGTTATGATAGACAAGAAAAAAACACCAAAGGAGAGAGAAGAAAATGACGATCAAAGAATTCATTAAGAAAAGTCGCTTGAAAACATGGGACGTTATTATTATTGCTGTTTTAGTTCTTGGTTCTTTTCTGCCCCTTGTTGTTTTTGCCATGCAAAACCGTGGTCAAGAAGCGGCTACGTATCAAGCAGTCTTGAAAGTAGACAACAAAGTAATCAAAGTCTTTGACTTAAAAAAGGACGGCCCGCATTATACATATAAATACGAAGCAAAAGACGGTGATTACAACCTGATTGAAGTAGATGGTGATCGTATCCGCGTGAAGGAAGCCAACTGTGCTGACTTAGTGGATGTTCGGCGAGGCTGGATTTCCAAACCTGGTGAAACCCCGATTGCCTGTCTACCCCACAATTTGTTTATCACCGTGGAAGCTTCTGATGGGAGTGAAGACGGTAGCTTAATTTATTAAGCACGACAACTATGAGCAAATTACACAAGAATATTTATATTGCTATGCTCGTTGCCCAAGGGGTCATTATTGGCTTAATCGAAAATATGATTCCTTACCCTTTCGCATTTGCTCCTGGGGCAAAGCTCGGTCTAGCAAATTTAATTACTATTATTGCGATTTTCACCATGCGTAAGCGTGATAGTTTTTTCCTAGTCTGTTTACGTTTGATTTTAACGACATTACTGGGCGGTACACTTTCGACCTTTTTCTATAGTGCCAGTGGTGCCTTATTAAGTTATTTCGGCATGTTGCTTGTCAAGCAGCTGGGGCCAAAACGGGTCAGCATTATCGGGATTAGTGCCGTTGGTGGTTTCTTACACAACGTTGGTCAGTTGCTAACGACCTCTTTCTTTGCTCATTCGTGGGCGCCGATGCTGTACTTACCATTTTTATCTCTGTTTGGGTTACTCTCAGGGATTGCCATTGGGATTGCCGCTAATTATTTACTACAACATGTCCAGACGTTACGAAAATTCCAACTGAATTATGAACAAACAACGAAACATAAGTGGAGTCAATTTTTCTAATTGAAAACCTGTCCGCCACAATTAAAGGAGTCATCTTATGAATATACATCCTATGTGGAATACCTATCCTACGTTATCAAAAGAATTAACAACTACTCTTCGCTTGATGGAACAAGCGGTTCAAATCGATAATCAAGAGATTCAAGCTGCTGTCCATGATATGATTCATTCTGGCGGCAAATTGCTACGTCCAGCCTACCAACTGTTGTTCTCTTATTTTGGTGAACAGCGGGACCCTAAAAAGGCGACAGCGTTAGCGGCTTCCATTGAATTACTGCATACCGCCACGTTAGTTCACGACGATATTGTCGATGAAGCTGATACGCGTCGTGGCTTGCCAACATTGCGTTCGCGCTTTGGAAATAGCACAGCCGTGTATACAGGCGATTATCTTTTTGTTTGCTGTTTCAAGCTCTTATCTGATTATTCTTCTTCATTAAAAAGCATTCAATTAAATTCGCGTAGTATGGAAAAAGTCCTGACTGGTGAGCTTGGTCAAATGGACAATCGCTATAATTTCGAGGTAACGATTGACCAATATTTAAAAAACATTTCTGGGAAAACAGCGGAATTGTTTGCGCTAAGTTGTTTTGTCGGTGCCTATGAAAGTGGCACCTCCCAACGTTTTGCCAAACGTTGTGGTGAAATCGGCGAAAATATCGGACTGGCTTTTCAAATTATTGATGATATTTTGGACTATACACAAACTGCTGACGCTATCGGCAAACCCGTCTTAGAAGACGTACGTCAAGGCGTGTATTCTTTGCCCTTGATTTATGCACTTGAAGCCAATCGTGAAGTCTTGTTGCCACTTTTAATGAAAAAAGAAGCCTTGACCGATGAAGAAACACAGGAAATTTATCGTCTTGTCCATGAACTAGGTGGCGTAGAAAAGGCCCAACAATTAGCCACTCATTACACAGAAAAAGCGCTGAAAGAAATCAGCAAACTTCCTGAAACAAAGGCCCAAGCGAAAGAACAATTGTATGAAATTACACAAACGATTTTGACAAGAGAAAATTAAAAAAGCCGCTGGATCCTATTGAGGATTTAGCGGCTAGCTTTTTAGGTGATACCTTGGTATAATAAACACGAAGAGAGCGTACTAGACATACGCTCTCGGGTAGACCGTTTAAGACGGTAGCTGAATTAATTAGGAAATAAACCCGTTAATCCTGGCTAAAGATTATGACGGGTTTATTTTTTGTCGTTTTTATTACTGATTTTGACAATTAATGTTGCGAAAGCGATCGCAAGCATCAATGCTTCAAAGACAGTCACTACTATTCCTTTCTAGGGAAAGAGCAAACAAGCAAAAACATTGGCAGTCCCCCTTTTTTTGAGAAATTGCCACCGTCATAAACTTCCTACTTGTGTAGTATAACACATTTATGCCTTCCTAGAATACGCTTACTTTTTTATTTACTATTCGACTTTTCCGTTTCAACTTGCTATAATAAACACGAAGAGAGCGTACTAGACATACGCTCTCGGGTAGACCGTTTAAGACGGTAGCTTTAATTGTGGATAAATAAACCCGTCAATCTTCGCTAAAAGTTATGACGGGTTTATTTTTTGTCGTTTTTATTACTGATTTTGACAATTAATGTTGCGAAAGCAATCGCAAGCATCAATGCTTCAAAGACAGTCACTACTATTCCTTTCTAGGGAAAGAGCAAACAAGCAAAAACATTGGCAATCCCCCTTTTTTGAGAAATTGCCACCGTCATAAACTTTCTACTTGTGTAGTATAACACATTTGTACCTTCCTAGAATACGCTTACTTTCCTGATTATTCAACAGCCGCTTTCTTTTGTAATAAAAATCGCGCACCGTTTACTGGGATAAAACGATTCAGCCAACTAAAATTTTTTAGACTAAACAGACCGACCATCTTTTTTGATGGTCGGTCTGTTTAGTCTATTGCTCCGCCCTTACTCCTTCTCCGACAATGCTCGCCAGACATCAAATGTTTGTTTTAAGCCTTGGACATTATGAACACGTAAAATTTCTACGCCTTGTTGTGCTGCATACAAGGAAGCAGCGGCTGAGCCAAAATCACGGTTGGCTGGTTCTGGTTCGTTCGTTAAAGCGCCGATGGTTCGTTTGCGAGAAACGCCGTATAGTAACGGATAATCTTGGTAGCGAAAGGCGTTAGGATCTTTTAACAGTTGAAGGTTTTCTGCGACAGTTTTATGAAAGCCAATCCCTGGATCGAAACAAATTTTTTCTAAGGAAAGCCCATATTTTTGGCATTGTTCAATTTTTTCTGTATAAAATTGGTGCAACTCTTCTTTTAAAGAAAGCGATTGGCGTTTTCTAGAATGCATAATCACAACTTGGACTTCAGGATATTGTGCGAGGACTTCTGCCATCCCCGGAGTGTCTAATCCTTTGATGTCATTAATCATTGTGGCGCCAGCTTGGATCGCGGCTTCTGCTACTTCGGGATAGTAGGTATCCACAGAAATCTGCGCTAGAGAAGTCTCACGTATTTTTTTAATTAACGGTAATACTCGTTCTGCCTCAACTTGTGGAGAAACTTCTTCGTAGCCAGGACGTGTGGATTGGCCGCCAATGTCTAAAATATCGGCCCCCGCTTCTAGTAAATGAAGCGCATGTTGATAGGCCACGTCGACCGTTGTGTAGCTACCGCCATCAGAAAAAGAGTCGGGGGTCGTGTTGACAATCCCCATAATTTGGTAATTCTTTTTTAAATCAATCATTGTCACATTGCTCCTTTATCTGCTGAATCATCTTTCGTAAAGCCCGCATTCTAGGACTTATCTTCATTCGTTCACTCGTGGACAACTCCGCTAAGGTTTTGCCTCGATCTGGTAAATAAATAATCGGATCAAAGCCATAACCACCTGTACCGCGCGGTTCAACTAATTCACCAGTCAAAGTGGCTTCCGTTTGCAACAGTTTGTCGTCGTCGAGTACATAGACCAACGTGGCTGATAAGGTTAACTCTCGGGTCGACTGTTGCCCTTCAAATAAGTGCAACAGTTCGCGGTTCTGTTCTTCCGGATTGGCTGAATGGAAAAAGCGGCTTGTATGAATACCTAATAAATCAGGAAAAGCAGTTAACGTTAAGCCGCCATCATCACCTAACACTGGGCGGCCAATTAATTGTTGGAAAAAGCGAGCTTTTAGATAAGCATTTTCAGCATACGTAGTGCCAGTTTCTGCAGGTTGTTCTTGACTGGTTGTATACTTTCGATAAGAGACAAGTTGAATAGCGGGGTCCTTAAGTCCTGATTGCATTTCTTTTAACTTACCTTGGTTATTCGTGCCAACAATGATTTCCATTTTCTAACGTATCTCCATTAAAAATTGATTTTTCCACTCTTGTTCTTTAAATAGTCCGGTAAATTGAAATGTTTTGGTGCTACTTTGTGGTGTTTTCACGCCGCGCATCGTCATACACATATGTTCCGCTTCAATGGCTACTGCAATGCCTTTAACGGGAATATTTTCTTGAAGTTTGCGGGCAATTGTCACTGTTAAATCTTCTTGAACTGTGGGACGTTTGGCACAATGTTCTACTAATCTTGGTAACTTGCTTAGTCCCAATACTTTGCCACCTTCTGGCAGATAAGCGACATGTACTTTTCCATAAAATGGCAATAAATGGTGTTCACACATTGAATAAAAGGCAATATCTTTTACTAAAACCATTTCGCCTTCATTTAAGCTATCAAATAATTTATAATCGTCAAATTCAGGTTCGGTTAATCCACTAAAAACTTCTGCATACATTTTAGCTACACGTTTGGGTGTATCAATGAGTCCTGACCGTTGAGTATCTTCCCCCACTGCTTCTAAGATTGTGGTAACTGCCTGCTCAATTTGCGCTTGTTTTTCCTGCTCCATCTCTACCATTCCTTTTCGCTTACTCGCACTTCTTCTTGATTGCCACTGCGCTGAATCCATGTAGCTATTGGCGCGCCCAATAGTTGTTCCTCTGCGTAAACATCACTTAAGGGAATCAAAACAAATGACCGTTTTGTTAATTCTTGATGAGGAACTTGTAAGTGGGGCAATGTGACTGACTGCTCCCCTAATAATAAAATATCAATATCAATAATCCGCGGACCCCAGTGAATTAATTTTTTACGTTTCATTGCTTGCTCAATCCCTTGGGTAACAGCCAATAACTCTTCAGCGGTATAGCTAGTATCAATTTTCAATACGGCGTTCAAAAAATCATCTTGGTCTGTATAGCCGTAAGGATCCGTTTCATAAAGTTTTGAAGAAGCCACGACCTGAATCTGCGGGTCTTCGTTTAAATAATTGCGGGCTTTCACTAAATTTGCGTACGGATCGCCGACGTTACTACCTAATGCTACATAGCCAATCATCTATACTTCTCGCTCCATTTCAATTTCAATATTGTCAAAAAGGCCGGGCATCGGCACACTATATTTTCTAATTTTAATGATAATTTTGTTCAATTGTTCTTGATAATCTGCAGAAATATCATCTAAAATAGCACTCGCTAAACCTTCGATTAAATCGTACGAGTGATTGTTTACTCGTTGGGCAATCAATTCATTCACTTCGGCATAATTGACAGTTTGAGTGACATCATCTGTTCGCCCTGCCTCGGCTAACGACAACTGCATTTCAAGGTCGATTTCTACTTGCTGTCCTAGACGTTTTTCTTCTGCCAAAACACCATTTTTTGTGAAAAATTTCAAGTTGTTGATTCTAATTTTATCCATCCTCTAACTCCCTACCCTCTGTTTTGCTGATTTTTTTAATCATAGCATATTTCTTGGAAAAGTCAGTAGTTAAAAGATGGAAAAGTGGTTATTGGCATGATATAAAAAATTACTTTTTACGAATCAAATAGTATAACTCGTGTATTCAAAAAAGAGCGTTGCTGATGCAACGCTCTTTTTCGGGGTTTATTCTCCTTTTATCGCATTGTTACAAATTCTTCTGAGCCTGTTGGATGAATCGCAACAGTATTATCAAAATCTGCTTTGGTCGCGCCCATTTTAATAGCGACTGCAAAGCCTTGTAGCATTTCGTCAACACCGATGCCGATGCCATGCAAACCGACAATTTTTTCTTCTTTGCCGACACAAATTAATTTCATGTCGCATTTTTGACGGTATTCTCCTAAAGCAAAATACATTGGTGTAAAGCTAGAGCGATAGATTTTCACTTGGTCTTCACCATATTCTTCAAGCGCTGCTTTTTCCGTCAAGCCAATTGTCGCAACTGGTGGATGGGTAAAGACCACCGTTGGTACCAAGTTATAATCCAAATATAAATCGGTTTGTCCGTTAAATAAGCGTTCAGACAGGCGCCGACCAGCGGCAATTGCGACTGGCGTTAAGTCGATTTTCCCAATGACATCGCCGACTGCGTAGATGCCATTTTGCGTGGTATTTTGGAATTTATCTACTTTGACGTAGCCTTTTTCATCAAGGGCTACTTTCGTATTTTCTAAGCCTAATTGATCCGTGTTCGGCTGACGGCCTGTCCCGAAAATCACGGCATCTGTCGTGATTGATTCACCATTTTCAAATGTAATAACGTACTCATTCTGCGCCGTTTTTTCAATTTTAGCTGGTGTTGCATTCGGATGAATTTGCATGCCCATTTCTTGATAGCGTTCTACGACTTTTTCAGAAAGCATGTCATCAAAGCTTCGTAATGGTCGTTCATGACGGAAGGCCCAATGTGTTTCTGCACCTAAGCCATGTAAGGTTCCTGCTAATTCGGCTGCGATGTACCCTGCACCCACAAAGACCACACGTTTTGGCATTTCTTCTAACGCAAAGAAGCCGTTTGAATCTAAGGCATATTCTTCTCCTGGAATACCTAGTTTTTTCGGACGACCACCTGTCGCGATTAAAATGTGTGGCGCCGTATATTCTGTTCCATTGACTTCAATTGTTTGCTCCCCAGTAAACGTAGCGTAACCATGGATACGTTCAATGTTGTTACTGTCTAAACCACGATTATACGCACCATGTAAGAAGTCAATATATTTTTCACGATTTTCAACTAATTGTTTAAAGCTAAAATTTTTGATTTCAACATCAAACCCGTAGCCTGCTGTGTCTCTTTCCATCATTTCCATCATGCTGCTGGCTTGCCACATGACTTTTTTAGGCACACAACCAACGTTGACACAGGTCCCACCAATTTCGTTGCCCTCAATTAAAAGGACGTTGGCTCCGTGCATTCCTGCGCGGTTAGCAGAAGCAATCCCGCCACTACCGCCACCAATAACAATATAATCATAGGTTTTCATTTATTCTGGCTCCCTTTCAATTTGAACTTTCTCCCTTATTATCGCAAAAAATAGCAAAAAAAGACAGTCGTATTACTTACTTTTGTTTAGTTTTCTGCTGCTTCTGTTTTATTGATTCGTTCCGTAAAAGCACTGGGGGAAAGGAATTCAATCGTAGCATTGTCGAAGGGAATTCCTAAATCTTCTTTCGTTACGTTTGGATTCATTGTAATGACGTAAAGTTTTTTGCCTAAGGAAAGTGCAATCCCAATTTCTAAATAACTTAGTCGGTCAAAGTCACCATTAATAAAAACGTAGGTTGCTTCGTGAAGATACCGTTTTATCACTTCAATATCTGTAAACATTCCGGTTTGAACACAATCTGCTAAACCGAAGCCCACCCCCCCACAGCCATGCTCATCTTCAAACAGCTGAGGATCTACCAAAAGGTCCGTTTGAATATGAGGGTTTTGACCAATTTGGTAGGCGAATAATTTAGCCATAGTTATTCCTCCTTCTTTTTCTTTTACTATAGCACAAAAAGGAAACCCTCATATGCCAGAGGATTTCCTTTCTTTTAATACATGTTCCCAACCACTTTTACTCGTAAGCGGGTTGCATTTTCTGGATGATAGGCGAGTGGTGTTTCTTCCACCTCGACTAACTCGATTGTGCCAGGGACTGCACCCGCAAGTTCAGCTTGTTGGACGGCTTTTTCTTGGGCATCGGCCAATGCCGCGTCTCGTTGGATTTTTGAATAGACATAAATTTGTTCGTATTGTCCGCTAATCTGAGCGATAGAGGCACCGATGGCATTCGCCACTGCCCCGTTTTCGTTGCGAATTAGCGCTTTAACGCCTGTCAATTCTTCGGGGATGATAATACTCCCACCACCAACTAAAACGACCGTCACGTCTGCGGAACTGGTTTTCATGCGATCAATCGCTTCACTGACCAATTCGCCAATTTTTTGGTACACTTTTTCCGCAAACGCTTGGTCTAAATGAGCCACTTTACTAGGATCACCAACTTGGGCATGGCCTAAGCGAACCGCAATATCAGTGGTCGTTAATTGTGTGCCGCCAAAAACAAGGGCCTCTTGTGTAATACGGTAGCCGACACTATCGGGGCCAACTGTCACAGAACCATCTGGTTGTTCACGCACTAGACTGCCGCCGCCGACACCGATTGACACGATATCTGGCATTCTAAAATTGGTCCGTACTCCGCCAACATCAACGGCCAGTGAAGATTCTCTTGGAAAGCCATCCACTAACACGCCAATGTCTGACGTTGTGCCACCAACATCTAAAACAACCGCATCTTTCAAGCCGGCTAAGTAAGAAGCCCCACGAATACTATTGGTTGGTCCACAAGCAATGGTTAAAATAGGAAACTGTTTGGCATACGTTAACGACATTAACGTACCATCATTTTGACATAAGTACACTTGGGCGTGATGAATTTTTTCTTGTTCTAAGGCTTGTTCAAAGCCCTCGCTGGTCACTTTAATTACTTTGTGCAACGCAGCATTCAAAATTGTCGCATTTTCCCGTTCAATTAAACCGACAGACCCAATCATTGAGGAGCAAGATACAGGAACATCTGCCCCTAACACTTCCTTCGCAAGTGCTTGAACAAACAATTCTTGGTCATTTTTTAAAGAAGAAAAAACGCCAATTACTGCGATTGCCTCTACTTCTCCTCGCCAAGAGGCCAAAATCCCACGTAATTCTTCTTCGTCCAGTGCAGTCAATGGTTGTCCATCATATTCGTAGCCGCCATGTGCTAAAGCATACGTTTCTGAAAGAGTGGCCACTAAATCCTTGGGCCAAGCTGTGTAAGGCAAGACCGAAGCGGTTGCTGGATAGCCCAAACGAAGGACCCCAACTTTTGCTAATTTTTTTCGCTCAACAATGGCATTCGTACATTGGGTCGTGCCCAACATTGCATGTGTGACTTTGGTTGGGTCCACTGCTGATTCTGCCAAGACTTTATTTAAGGCACCGGCAATCCCTGTTTGAATATCATCGGTTGTTGGAACTTTCACTGAATGAATCAAGTTTAATTGATGATCTAAAATAACAGCATCTGTATTTGTGCCGCCGACATCGATACCGATTTTATACATTTATTTTTCCTCCTTCGCTACTAAGTTTTCTAGTGGTTGATAATCCATTTCGTAGCCGAAATACCGAGGACCCACTGTTTCGATACCTTTTTTCGTTCGCCAAGCGGCATTCGCTTTCAAGCCCATTACTTGGACACGTTTGCCGTATTTCAAGCTTTCTGTTGTCACAGGCGTTAAAGTTTCTAAATCTACCATACAAATCAAATCAGGCGTCATCGCAATCACCTGACCATCTTTCTCGGCAATTAAATTTTCATTTTGAAAATGGACGACTGCTTCTGAACCAGCATCACTGTTTAAGCCACTCAATTTGACACGTCCCAAATTGAAGCCACCTTTTACTTCTCGTTCCACATCTAGAATTTTTCCTTGGAACAATTCAAAGCCATCCGTAACTTCTACTAATGCTTGGCGTTTTTCTTGTTCATCTGCATAGGTACCTCGAATCACTTTGCCAATTTCTTCTGATAATGTCACGATGTTGTGAATACCATAGTCTTGTAATTGTTTGCCTGTCGCGGGATAAATACTCACTAAAGCACTGGCGCCCATTTCAACTGTTTGAACACGAGCAAGACGTTCTGTCCAAGTATTATCAATCGTTTCCATAATGCCAATATTTCCTTTTTCATCGGTAATTGCCATAGGGGTCGCTGACATCCCATTCAAATGGAACGTTACCATAGGCAATTCTGGAAAGGCCCGACCCATACCATCACAATCCACCAAGGGAATGCCTAGCTTCGCTGCAACAACAATTGGAATCATTGAATTGACGCCCCCAGCTTCCATTGGAAAGGTCCCCGCAATCGTTTCTTGGTCTAAATATTTTCCTAACTTCTCAAAGACACGGACGAATTCGTCGCCTTTGGGAAATTTTTCAATTGCGACAGATGGGGCACCCATCATTGCGGCAGGTAGGAAAAAATCCTCCGCAGCTATCTCTTCTGGAGAAACCAGTTTGACAGGTCCGTTTTCTTCGATGGCGGACAAAGCCATCATTTTACCAATATAGGGATCACCGCCACCTCCTGTCCCTAAAAAAGCTGCTCCTGTGGCTATATTCTCAATTGCTTCTGCATCTAAATAACGCATTCTCCGACACTCCTCTTCTTCATTCCATTTCTAATGATTCGGTGTTCGTCTGTTGACGTTTTGCACCGAAATAATAAATAACAAACGATAAAACAATGCCAATTAGCGGTTGGTTAGGCAATTGAGGGGCATTGGGAAAGAAACTCATAATCACCGGAATGCCCCCCACTGCAGCACCAATTAGCCATGAAAAAACACCTAATTTATTCACGCCAGGCGTTGGCTGCCATTTGGTTCGATCGCCTTTGTTAATCAACCAATAGGCAGCAATCATTACACCAGCCACTGGTGGCACCATCGCAGAAAGGACAGACATAATCGGCGTAAAGTAATTTAAGATCCCCACAACTGCTAATAAGGTTCCAATGGCGCCGGCCGCACCGACAGCGACTTTTTCTTTTTCTTTTGGAATATCAAAGACATTAATCAAGGCCAGTCCGCCAGAAAAAGCATTCACGGCATTCGTGGTCCAAGTTGCTAAAATTAGCGCAATAATTCCTAAAACTGGAAAACCGAGATTCATAAAAACTTCCGTGATATCTGCGGTGTTCGAAGCAATGGTCAAGACCGCACCAACGCCAATCATCAACAAGCCTGTCGGTAAAATCCCTAAGGTGGCCGCTTTAACCACATCTTTACGAGAAGAAACATACTGAGAGTAATCTCCAGCAATTACTGCGCCTAATGCAAAAGAACCGACAGTCATTGAAAGACCTGACATAAAGCTTCCTGCTGTTTGAGGTGTATATTGACTAACAGCTTCCCAACCGTTGTTTCTTAACGAAGCCACCAAGCCATAAAGACAAACCAGAACTAACACAGGAACCGCAAAATAATTCAGAATTTTCAATATTTTTATGCCATAAAGAGCCGAAATAAGCATGATAACTCCCCAGATTAAGGAAGAAAGCGACACAGGTAAATCAATGCCGTAAATTTTTAAAAAGTTCGTGAAAGCGCCGCCGCTGACATTGGCTTGCAAACCAAACCAACCTAAGCAAGCAATCGCTAGAATAATGGAAATAATCTTTTGCGAACCTTGAATGCCAAACACTTGAGAAGCGACTTTGACAGAAGGTTCTTGTAAGTCGGAACTTTGAATTCCTTGTAAAATCATTAAAATAACAATAATACCGTAACCAATAAATCCTGTTAACAAAGCTTCCCATAAAGGCATGCCTGCAACTAACGTTCCTCCAATAATTAATCCTGGCACGCTAATCATTGCGCCCGCCCAAACAAATGCTAAGCTAAGCCACGATTGTTGTTGCTCGTTTTTTAATTTCATTCTCATTCCTCCTTAATTATTTTTTCAATTATAACGAAAAATCAGTCATAGGTCTTTTTCAAATTGAAAAAAATATCAAGGAAGTTTTGGCTTAAAATAAAAAAGCAGACAATCGGCTACTGCCGATTGTCTGCTTTTTTCATTCATTCATTCGTGACCAAGCGATATAAGATCATCGCCAAATAGACTTCATAGGCTTCGGCGGCGTTGGTCATATCATAGCCGAGCGCTTCATTAATTTTACTGATACGATATTTGACCGTATTTTTATGAACAAATAGGCGTTCTCCGCATTCTTTAAAATCACTACTTGCATCTAGTAAAAACGTCCCTAATGTCATTAACTGTTCTGATTCTTTTAAGAGAGGTTGGATAACTGCTAAGCGTTGTTGGATTGCTTCTTCTCCTGCTTGGAGATACGTCATCATTTGTTGAACTGTACGAATTTCTGCGATTGATAACACTTTTCTTTGTGGATAGACACGCTTTAAAAACGGCGCGACTTGATTAGCAGTTTGGTAGCTGACACGCACTTCAGTCGTGTTACGAACTTTCGGACAAAGGATGATTTCACCTAAATAGTCCTGATAGTCTGTGGCTTGCAAGTATTCTTTACTAATCGTGGCTTCAGGCTGTTTGTGTAAATAATTACCTAAGAGAACAATCAGGTAATTTTCTGTTTGCTGGACAATCGTTGTTTGGTAATAGTAACGTAGGAAATCTTTCAAATCTTGCTGAATAGCGTGGATTTCTTGTCCTTGTTGCCAAATAGGCAAAAGCCACATCGTTTCGACAGAAGAAATATCAATCATTAATTTTTTGGCTAATTGGTACATCTTATCACTTTCATCGTTAATGATTGCTTGGACTAAGGCATACTCACTGACTTCGTCATAGTTTTTCCCCCATAAATTCAGAGCCATCTGAACGACTTCCACCGCTTGATTCATCTCAAAAGAGGTTAACTGCTCTTCTTCTCGAATGAAGTAAAGCTTCAATGTTTGTCCATCTTTCTGAGGAAGTTTTTGCGAGGTAATGAAGTAGGTCGTTTCTCCTAGCGCTACTTTCTCTTGTGATTGATAAAGTAACTTGGTTAAGGGTAATTTCGTGCTTCGCGGCCAATTGATGGTGCTGATGATTTCATTGGTATAGGTGGTTAACGCAATGTTGACTTTTAAAAAATCGGATAGGATTTTCAAGGTCATTTCCACACTGCGGTTTTGTTCAGGCAAAAGGGAAACTTTTTCCAAGAGGTCCGTTGCAAAAGAAGCCATTTTATTTTTATTGACTAACAATTTCATGACTTCATAAATGACTTCGTTGTAGCGTAATGTGGGATCATTTTTAGGCATTTGGATTAAAATAAAACCTAAAGAATCCGCTAATTGAATCACTTCCTCTGCAACTTTCGGTACGATAATCCCAACGTAGTACAAGATTAGGCCTACTTCGCCTAATTCATGGAGATGCCGAATCGTTTCACATTGCTTCACCACATCATGACGAATGGCACAAAATGAACCAATCAAAATTTCGCCAGCATGGTATTCATTTGTTTTGTGAAGTTTTTCCGAAAACAAAGACATATCAGAGACTTCTAAAAAAGAAAGAGAAGCAACAGATGTGTCCAATTGGTTTTTACCAGAAAGTACCGTTGCTTCTCGCAAAGACGGTAATTTTAATAAATCATTCACGCGGACACTCATAATTACTCCTCCTTTTGGCTGGTTTATTTTTTCTTACGAATCATATCGCCGACTGCAACAGGTTGCGTCACTTCCATTGTTAATAACATCATGGGATTAGGTGCCCGATCGATCGCTTCACCGTCTTCATTATACATCTCTTTAACGGTTTGGTGGAAATGGGTAAACCCGGGACCATAAAATTCAATTTCATCGCCGACACTGAAAAGGTTCCGTTGACGAATTGTCGCGACTTGCGTCTTTTCGTTGTACGCAATCACTTCGCCAACAAATTTATATTGTGGAATTTTACGACGTTCGCCGAATAATTGTTCATTTTCACTTGGTGTATTGTAATAAAAACCAGTTGCTAATTCACGTTGTGCTACTTTCCATAATTCATCAATCCACTCTTGTTGGCAGACATAGTTTTCAGGATCTTCCATGTAAGAATCGACGGCTTTTTTATACACATTAGCGACTGTCGAAACATAGTGAATGGATTTCATGCGGCCTTCAATTTTAAAACTATCGACACCATTTTCAATTAATTCTGGAATATGTTCAATCATAGACATATCTACGGCGCTCATTGAAAACTCTTCTTCAACTTCCCCTTCACTGGTTTTGCTCCGACGTTCTGTCCCAAAAGGCATATCAAATAACTCGTATTTCCAACGACAAGATTGAGAGCAACCGCCACGATTGGCATCCCGCATCGACATATGGTTGGATAAAGTACAACGACCTGAATAAGAAATACACATTGCTCCATGAATAAAGGCTTCAATTTCAATGTCCGTATTTTCACGAATCGCTGCAACTTCCTCCATTGAAACTTCGCGCGCTAAAACCACACGTTCTAAGCCTTCATTTTTCCAAAATTCTAATGTTTCATAATTAGTTGCTGAAGCTTGTGTCGATAAATGGATAGGTAAACCTGGTGCTTCTGTCGCACAAATTTCGATTAAAGCTGGATCGGAAACAATCACAGCTGAAATTCCGATGTCTCGCAATTCTCTGAAAAACGCTCCTGCCCCTTCCTGGTTTCCTTCATGAGTGACCATATTGGCAGCGACATAAACTTTCGCATTATGTTCGCGGGCAAAGGCTACGCCTTCCGCCATTTCTTCTGGCGTGAAATTTCCTGCGCGGCTACGCAGACCGTAGGCATTCCCTCCGATATAAACGGCATCGGCACCGTAACGAATTGCGACTTTTAGTTTTTCTAGCGTCCCGGCTGGAGCCAACACCTCGGGACGCTTCAATGTTCGTTCTGTCATTACTTTCATGTTCTTCTTCCCCTTAAATGAATCAATTTATTTTATTGCATCGGCACTTAAATCAAAGAAACCATTGTCTAAGCCACGACCTGTTGGATGTAATTTTTCAATTTCAGCTGTTGCATGAGCTGCTTGATCTTCTGACCAAGTTCCCGCTTCAAGTGCTGCTTTCGCTTCAGCAAATAAGCGAGCAATCGCGACAAAATTTTCACCTGGCGTGTAAAGGCCATCGAGCTTCCATGTACGATAGTGATGGTCATACAAGTTTGTTAACTCATTCATCAAGTTCACATCGTTATTGGCAAAAATATGCGTACCATGACTATCTTCATAAATGGAATAGTGGGTTTCTGGTTTTTTGGGTTCAGAAATAAACAGCCCTTCGTCTTTCGTAACCCCTTTGTCGTTCTTTGTGTAATTGTAGTAATTTTGAATTAATGGGCGTTTCGATTGATGAATACAGGTCGCCCCATAGACAAGAATTTCAGCTGGAACTGCTAAGTTTTCTTCCATTGCGACCATTTCTTCAAAAGGTACTTCCCGAGCTAGGACAGCTCCGATGGCTCCTCGTTTACTCCAAAAATTGATTTGACGTGAGCTCGTTACTAAGGTTTCGCCATCATAAACGTAAGGAATTTCTAATCCATCTCGTTGCATAATAAACACAATCCCTGGATCACCCAAAGTAATTTTATCGACGTTGATTTCTTTTAAAAATGTCAGATACTCTGGGACTAATTTCATTTTTTCAGGGTGCATAATGCCATTTACTGCAACTAGCACTTGTTTGCCCATTTCATGTGCACGTTTCACAATCTCGCGTTGTTCATCTCGTGTAAAAGATACGGGCAAACGCAACCCGAATGTTTCTTCTCCAATATATAATGTATCCACACCTGTTGCGAGTAATTCTACAGCCTGCTCAACAGATTCTGCAGTTGCAATCAGTTCAATCATAAATATAGCCTCCTTCTTTATGACCGTTTAATAGTATCATACGTTCACAAACTTTAAAAGAGCCTATCTGTATTAAACGTACATTTTTCACAATGTTTCCGAAAAAAATTTTGGTAGAAAAGCGCCAACCGCTTACCTACCAAATGCTCTTTTTTTAATTACTGGTCATCTGTTCTTTGGTCACTCGTTCAAGTGGTATTTTCGTTCATAAAACGTTACTACAACGGTGAATAGCCACGCTGCCGCTAAGCCTAACAAGCTGCCTAAAACAATCCCCAAAAAGCGGAATTGAATCAACGTTATCACGTACTGCTGACGAACGAGCAATGAAAGCATCAGAGCCATAGGCGTTGTGAAAAATTGCGCCAATCCATAATTACGACGAATAAAATACTCAACGGTCACAAATAAGATTGTAATCACGACAATCGATTCAAAAGTTGTCAAAGCTAAATTAAGCAGAAAAGCGGAAATAACCAATCCAATCGTTGTGCCAAAAATTCGCTGAATATTTCGCTGCTTAATCGCACGTAAATTGTCTCCTTGTAAAATGGATGCACAGGAAACGACTAACCAATACGGATTCTGTAAATGTAAACTTTCGCTGATATATACAGCAAAAAATAAGACAAAGCTATAATATATGCTATCTAATGGCGCTTCTGGATGCCGATAAATTCGTTCCCGTAATGATCGCTTAGCTAGCGGGGCACTGATTTCCTTCTCTGTAAAATGCAACACTAGTGCAAACAAAATGGAAAAGCCAATGCCTAATAACATACAGCCACTCATGAACGGAATTTTTGCTAACGGAATACTCGTACTGGCACCCATCGCTGTCACCATCACACCAAAGAAGGCCCCTGGTTTTGAAATATCGTAGACTTCAAAGAAAAAGCGGCCACCAAAACCGACCAGTGCAACAACAATGGGAATGAGCCATGCAATATGGGTCGATAACATGCCTAACAAATTTCCTAAAAAAAGGTAACTACCGACCACAGATAAACGAGTCATTAACTGTTTTAATGGTAACGGCTGATAATATAAAAAAGTAAAAATACCTAACGAGCCAAAGCTTGAAATCAATAATTGATGATTGATATAGCCCAAAAAAAGAATGCTGAACATAACCAAGCCAGCAAACACTAGTCGAAAAGGATTATCCTTTGGACGCTGATAATGTAGTAATTCTCGAAAAAAAGATTGTTCCATTCCATCACCCCTCCTTATTAACGTAGCACAGAAAAATCAATCTGGCAATTCTCAAAAAGAAATCGCCACTGGAAAATAGAAAAGCCTGGCATAAAAACCCTAAATGGTTTTTGTACCAGACTTCGCATCTCATCTATACAGTTTGTAATTCTTTCGCTTCTGTCTTTGGTGCTTTTGGTGCCCGCACATTTAACGTGATTTTGCCTTTGCTAGCGCCTAAAGTTACTTTATCCCCTAACTGAATTTGACCAGAAAGAAGGGCTTCACTTAAACGATCTTCCACTTCTTTTTGCAAGGCCCGACGAATTGGACGTGCGCCATATTCTGGATCAAACCCGACTTTACCAATAACTTCAATTGCAGCTGGTGTGATTTTCACTTTAACCTCTTGTTCGGCCATCCGTTTCACGACAGATTGACTCATAATTTTCACGATTTCATGAATTTCCTCTTGTTTCAAGGAATGGAATACAACCGTTTCATCAATTCGGTTTAAGAATTCTGGACGGAAGGCTTTTTTCAATTCTTCCATGATTCGTTTTTGCATTAATTCATGATTTTTAGAAATGTCTTTCACATTGAAGCCGACATGTTTTTCTTCACGAATCGCTGTTGCTCCTAAGTTGGAGGTCATGATTAAAATCGTGTTACGGAAATCGACTTTTCGTCCTTTGGCATCCGTTAAATGGCCATCATCTAAGACTTGTAATAAAATATTAAAGACATCTGGATGGGCTTTTTCTACTTCATCTAGCAAAATAACGGAATAAGGACGTTGACGAATTTTTTCAGTTAGTTGGCCGCCTTCTTCGTAGCCGACATAACCTGGAGGAGAACCGATTAAACGGCTAGTACTGTATTTTTCCATAAACTCAGACATGTCCACGCGAATCAAAGCTTCTTCGCTGCCAAACATCGCTTCGGCTAAGGCTTTGGCAAGTTCTGTTTTCCCAACCCCAGTTGGTCCTAAGAACATGAAGGAACCAATCGGTCTTGCTGGGTCTTTCAAGCCACTACGCGCACGACGGATAGCGCGTGAAACAGCTTCAACTGCTTCATTTTGGCCAACGACCCGTTGATGTAAAATGGTTTCTAATTCCATCAATCGTTCGCTTTCTTTCTTCTCTAGCTGCTGCAAAGGAACGCCTGTCCATTGTGAAACAACCCCAGCCACGTCTTCTTCTGTTACTTGTGTACTGTAACCAGACAGACTTTTTTCTTTCACTGCAATCAATTCTTCTAGTTTTTCCATCACTTGTTTTTCTTTTTGACGAATCCGAGCAGCACTTTCAAATGATTGGTTTTGAATGGCCTCTTCTTTTTCCGTAATTAATTGAGAAATTTCGGTACGCAATTCATTAATTTCTGAAGGTTGATCTGCCTTATCTAAACGAACTTTTGCTGCAGATTCGTCCATTAAATCAATTGCTTTATCTGGTAATTGGCGGTCATTTAAATAGCGAATCGATAATTGAACCGCTGCATGTAGAGCTTCATCTGTAATTTCTACGCCATGATGTTTTTCATAGCGTGAACGCAAGCCTTTTAGAATTTCTTCTGCTTCTTCTGGCGTTGGTTCTGCTACTTGAATACGGGCAAAACGACGTTCCAAAGCGGCATCTTTTTCAATATATTTTTGGTATTCATCCAGAGTTGTCGCACCAATTGTTTGCAACTCGCCACGTGCTAAAGCAGGTTTTAAAATATTTGAAGCATCAATCGCCCCTTCTGCACCGCCAGCACCGATCAAGGTATGCAATTCGTCGATAAATAAAATGACTTGTCCATCTTGATAGATTTCATCGACAACTTTTTTCAAGCGATCTTCGAACTCACCTCGATATTTGGTTCCAGCAACCAAGGCACCCATGTCTAGCATCATTAAACGTTTGCCTTGCATATCTTCAGGGACTTCCCGGTTGACAATTTTCTGGGCTAACCCTTCTGCTATCGCTGTTTTCCCAACACCTGGTTCACCGACTAAGACAGGATTGTTTTTGGTACGGCGACTCAAAATTTGGATCAAACGACGGACTTCGGTCCCGCGACCAACTACTGGATCCAAGCTTTGTTCTCGTGCTAACTTGGTTAAATCTCTTGCTAAAGAATCCAATGTTGGCGTCCCTTGTGGCGCATTTTTATTTTGACCATTCCGACGACGTTGTGCGCCATTGGGTTCGGAAACGCCCATTTTTTTCAATAATAATTGACGCATTTTGGATAAGCTTAATCCTAAATTCACTAAAATTCTAGACGCTAAAATTTCTTCGTCTCTTAACAAGCCTAATAATAAATGCTCAGTACCAATCTTTTGAGCCCCTAAGCGCTTCGCTTCATCTCCAGCATAGGCAAAGATTTGTTTGGCTCTTGGTGAATAAGGTAAGTATAAGTTGTTATTCCCCATTGGACTTTGCATGGTGCCATAGCCACTTAAATGCTCAATTTCTTCACGGATGTCTTCTGTGTCAGTATTCAATTGTCGTAATGTTTTTCCGGCAATCCCATTCGGTTCTAAAACGAGTGCTAATAATAAATGCTCAGAACCGACGGATTGATGACGAAAATACTTCGCTTCTTCTTGGGCAATCGCCAGTACGGCTTTCGCACTTTCTGTAAATAGTTCATCCATAGTTATTCCTCCTCATAGCTCAAGCGCTCTAAAAATGAACGCATTATTTGAGCTCTTAGAAAATCTTCGTGATTCCCCAGACCATTTAATGTGCTTTTACTTAAAGCAGCTAGCATTAAATTGCCTTCCTTTTTCGTAATCACTTCTTCTTCATACAATGTTTGAATAAATGTTAGCGCATCTTTTTCTGTTAAGGTTGCGCCAATCAATTGATCCATTTGTTTTAGTAATTGATCGTTATCTGAAATTTGTACTTTGACAATGCGAATATAGCCGCCTCCACCACGTTTACTTTCAACTGCGTAGCCTCGTTGGATGGTAAAACGTGTATTAATTACATAGTTAATTTGTGAAGGAACGCAATTAAATAAATTAGCCATTTCCGCCCGACGGATTTCAATTTTATTACTTTCTTCTAAAATCTTTTTTAAATAAGCCTCGATTAAATCTGACGTATTTTGATTACTCATAGTCTTCCATCCTTCTTCTCTCTTGACTAATATTGACCATTATTATATCGAACTTTGCCTATTAAATAAAGAGGAACGCTTTGACTTTAATAAAAAAATGCAAAACAGGAGGAGTAACCTCAGTCAAACTGACTTAAGTTCCCCTCCTAAAAATGAAAATATGTTATTGAATTACAGGCAGACAATGGCTCCGCCTTAATGTCTCACAAAAGCGTTTCTTCGCCGTAGGCTTGATCCAAGGCTTGTTGAATATCTTCGATAATAGATGTTGGCTCTTCCAAACCAACGTACATGCGAATGTGCGCTGGCGACAAGCCTCTTTTCTGAACAGCCGTCAAGTTATTGCCTTTGAATACAGGCAAGGCCAAACTTTCAAAGCCACCCCAACTGACCCCAATTGTGACCAGCGTCAATGCGTTCACAAATGTTTTCAAACGTTCAAAATCGGTATCTTTTAAATCAATCGCAAACAAGGAGCCATAACCTGTTAAATATTTTTCTGCTAACGCTTGTTGTTGTTGATTTCCTACAAAAGGATGATATAAGCGACTGATTCGCGGATCCTTTTGCAAAGCCGACAGCACCGTTTGGATGGCTTGAGACTGATGCGCCAACCGAACGGGCATGGTACGAATACCTCGTAACGCTAACCAAGAATTGAAGGGACTATTGACTGCGCCTAATGCTTGATGACCATGTTCAAAAATTTGATCTACAAGCGCTGCTTTGCCAATGACAGCCCCTGCTACAATATCCGAATGACCACCAATATATTTGGAACAAGAATGAATCACCAGGTCCACATTATGGCATAAAGGATGCTGAAATAACGGTGACGCCCACGTATTATCAATGACAGTGTATGCGCCGATTTTTTGTGCTAACGCAGTTATTTTTTCTAAATCTAGCAGTTCAAACTTTTGTGAGGACGGACTTTCAAAGTAAATGACTTTGGTGTTTTCCTGAACAAATTGAAAAAGTTCTTCTGTTTCTGCAACGTCTACCTTGGTCAAGGATACGCCAAATTTCTCTAAATATTGCACAAACGAAACAGATTCTCCATAAATTGTATTGACCATTAAAACATGATCACCTTGTTGGAGCAACGTAAACAGCGTTGCCGAAATAGCGCCCATTCCTGAGGCAAAAACTTTACATTTTTCTCCACGTTCCAAACGAGCAATTTTTTTCTCTAAAATTTCTGTTGTGGGGTTGGTGCCACGTGTGTAAACATAATTATTTTTTTCATCTATACTCGCCGCCATAAATTCTTCGTAAGTTGGAAAATAAAAGGAAGAGGTTTGAACCAACTCGGGCACCATCGGATGATACATTTTTTCCATTCCTTTTTCCACTTCACAGCAAATATTTTCATCATTCTCAACATGCATTTCCTTCACTCCTCTTTCTCTACAATGTTTCTGGTACTTCATGGGCTTCTTCTTTTTGATATTGTCGATCTAAGGCTTTTACAAATGGATAATAAATAACGACACTAGCGGCAACAGCTAAAACTTGCGTCACTGCACCTTGCCATTTTCCCACTAAAAAGCCCGAAAACAGAAAGGGCGTAGCCCATGGTGCTTGAATGTTTGTAAACATTGGCATGAACCCAATTTTCATTGACAGAAAGGCAATCAAGACCGATACAATCGGCGCGACCGCAATCGGAATCAATAATAAAGGGTTAAAAATAACTGGGAGTCCAAAAATCAAGGGTTCATTAATGTTGAAAAATGCTGGAACAAACGAAATTTTCGACATGGCTTTCATTCTAGATGAATGTCCGACGATGGCCATTGCAATAGCCAAGCCAATCGTGCAACCAGCGCCTCCAATTGTGGCAAATTGATCGAGCATTTGGACCGTGCCAAAGTTGCCACTTTGAGCAGTTAATTGTCCTAATTCCGCTAAGCTTTGGTTTTTGTCTGCATTCGCATATAAAATAGGATATAACATGGAATTGATGACAGTTGGATGAATCCCAAACCACCAGAACAATCCATTTAAGCCAGCCACAATAATAATTGCAAAAGGGGTTCCGATTAAACCTTGCAGTGGCGCTTGAATCACCGCATAAATTAATTGCGGGAAGGAATCCGCAAACGAAAGCCCAATCCCATTAATCAATAAAGCCACCGCTACCACAAAAATCCCAGGAATCAATGCACTAAAAGCTTGGCTCACCATAGAAGGCACGCTGTCAGGCATTTTGATGACTAATTTTTTCTTAATACAGAAACGAGTCAACTCAACCGAAAGAATTGACATAATAATGGCCGTAATCACCCCTTGCGTTCCTAACCAATCAAACGATAAAACTTTCGTCACAACTTCGCCTGATTCAGTGGTCACCGTTTTCGGTAAAACGACTACGTAAGCGACAATTCCTAAAATTAATGAAGTTAAACGGTCCATTTCGTAACTTTCCGCCAATTTATAGGACATCGTCCCAGCAAAAATAATTCCCATCATGTTGAAAGTTGCTCGATAAGCTGGTGAAATCATATCCGCCCAACCTGCACCGAAAATTCCAGCCATAAAATCGCCATACCCTGCTACTGGAAAATCTGTAATCAACATAAAAATCGATCCAATAATTGTTAACGGCATAATTGCAAAAAAACCATTTCTTAAGGCTTGAAAATAACGTAAACTTGTAATCCTTGAAACTTTAGGCACTACGGTTTGCTCCACCCAGTTTGTTAACTTATCCATTTCACTTCTCTCCTTAATCCTTTGTGATATCCTCATCATAAAGAAACCGCTTTCTGATGTAAATACAACTAACTGATTCTGTAACTATGTTTCATAATTCATACGCTTAAGGTATACTGAAAGCGAAACAAAGTACCACAGAGAGGTGAACCCATTGAATCTAATCGAATGTTTAGAACAAAAAGAACGCTATACATATAACGAAGGGCTAATTATTGATTTTATTTTATCTCATACTGAACGAGTCCTGCATATGTCGATTTATGAACTAGCAGAAGCCACCAACTCTTCAACCTCCACGATTGTTCGTTTGTGTAAAAAAACAGATACTAGCGGTTTCAAAGAATTTAAAATCCGCTTGTCCCGCGACTTAGAAATTCACTACCAGGCAATTCGGAATGTTGATGCGAATATGCCTTTTTTAGCTCAAGATTCTGATTTACTAATTGCCAAGAAAATTGCGCAGTTAACGACTGAAACCGTTCAATCCACTCAACAGTTATTAACCGAGGCCATGTTAAATAAAAGCATTGATTTACTTTTAACCGCTGAAAATATTTTAGCAGTGGGTGTCAGTAACTCCTACATTCGCTTAACGGATTTTCAAACAAAGTTATTACGCATTCAGCTATTTATCCATTTAATCCCTTATCAAGCTGAACAATTTTATTTAGCCATCAATGCCACCAAAAATGACGTAGCCATCCTCGTCTCTTACAGTGGTAACACTGCAGAAATCGTAAATGAAGCACGGATTTTTGCAGAAGGAGGCACCCCGATTATTGCCATTACTTCAGACTTGAACAGCCAATTAGCTAAATACGCCACAGTGATTTTGCCCATTCCTAACGTTGAACATGCAGATTTCAAAGTCTCGACCTTCTCCTCTCAACTAGCCATCGAATATATTCTCAATGTCCTTTATTCCTGTATTTTTAGTCGCAATTTCGATAAGAACTACACATCACAAAAAAATACACCTACTTCGATACTTAAATTTTAAACAAAACAAAAAAACAGTACTGATGATCAGTACTGTTTTTCACAATCGGGAAGACAGGATTCGAACCTGCGACCCCTTGGTCCCAAACCAAGTGCTCTACCAAGCTGAGCTACTTCCCGAGCTATGAAGTTAAAGTAATAAAAAAAGACTATCGAATTAAAAAGAAACTCACGTGCACCTTTTTAAAACTTAGTCAATCACTCAACTATGCACCCAAAGGGAGTCGAACCCCTAACCTTTTGATTCGTAGTCAAACACTCTATCCAGTTGAGCTATGGGTGCTAAAAATAAAACAATGCCGAGGACCGGAATCGAACCGGTACGGTGATCACTCACCGCAGGATTTTAAGTCCTGTGCGTCTGCCAGTTCCGCCACCCCGGCGTAATGAATTGGCTAAGCGGAAAACGGGGTTCGAACCCGCGACCCCCACCTTGGCAAGGTGGTGCTCTACCACTGAGCTATTTCCGCAAAATGGTGCCGGCTAAAGGACTTGAACCCTCGACCCTCTGATTACAAATCAGATGCTCTACCAACTGAGCTAAGCCGGCTAAATATGCGGGTGAAGGGACTTGAACCCCCACGCCTTGCGGCGCTAGATCCTAAATCTAGTGCGTCTGCCAATTCCGCCACACCCGCAAATGAAATATGAATATGAGCCGTACAGGGCTCGAACCTGTGACCCTCTGATTAAAAGTCAGATGCTCTACCAACTGAGCTAACGGCTCAAAAAATGGAGGTTAACGGGATCGAACCGCTGACCCCCTGCTTGTAAGGCAGGTGCTCTCCCAGCTGAGCTAAACCTCCAAAAACAACAATTCGCGTGGCGACGTCCTACTCTCACAAAGGGAAACCCTTCACTACAATCGGCGCTAAGAAGCTTAACTTCTGTGTTCGGCATGGGAACAGGTGTATCCTTCTCGCTATCGCCACCACACTGGGTGTTGTTTCTTATTGAGTTGAATCTTCATTCACTCAAAACTGGATTGAAGTTTGAATCAAAATAACCAAGTTGCTTTTACTTATCCATTCTTTGGTTAAGTCCTCGACCGATTAGTATTGGTCCGCTCCAACTATCACTAGCCTTCCACTTCCAACCTATCTACCTGATCATCTCTCAGGGGTCTTACTTTCTTAAAGAAATGGGAAATCTCATCTTGAGGTGGGCTTCACACTTAGATGCTTTCAGCGTTTATCCCTTCCCTACATAGCTACCCAGCAATGCCCTTGGCAGAACAACTGGTACACCAGCGGTAAGTCCATCCCGGTCCTCTCGTACTAAGGACAGCTCCTCTCAAATTTCCAACGCCCGCGACGGATAGGGACCGAACTGTCTCACGACGTTCTGAACCCAGCTCGCGTGCCGCTTTAATGGGCGAACAGCCCAACCCTTGGGACCGACTACAGCCCCAGGATGCGACGAGCCGACATCGAGGTGCCAAACCTCCCCGTCGATGTGGACTCTTGGGGGAGATAAGCCTGTTATCCCCAGGGTAGCTTTTATCCGTTGAGCGATGGCCCTTCCATGCGGAACCACCGGATCACTAAGCCCGACTTTCGTCCCTGCTCGACTTGTAGGTCTCGCAGTCAAGCTCCCTTCTGCCTTTACACTCTTCGAATGATTTCCAACCATTCTGAGGGAACCTTTGGGCGCCTCCGTTACCTTTTAGGAGGCGACCGCCCCAGTCAAACTGCCCATCTGACACTGTCTCCCACCACGATTAGTGGTGCGGGTTAGAGGGTTCATAACACAAGGGTAGTATCCCACCAGCGCCTCCTCCGAAACTAGCGTTCCGGTCTCATCGGCTCCTACCTATCCTGTACATGTGGTACAAACACTCAATATCAAACTACAGTAAAGCTCCATGGGGTCTTTCCGTCCTGTCGCGGGTAACCTGCATCTTCACAGGTACTAAAATTTCACCGAGTCTCTCGTTGAGACAGTGCCCAAATCGTTACGCCTTTCGTGCGGGTCGGAACTTACCCGACAAGGAATTTCGCTACCTTAGGACCGTTATAGTTACGGCCGCCGTTTACTGGGGCTTCAATTCTGAGCTTCGCCGAAGCTAACCCATCCTCTTAACCTTCCAGCACCGGGCAGGCGTCAGCCCCTATACTTCATCTTACGATTTTGCAGAGACCTGTGTTTTTGATAAACAGTCGCTTGGGCCTATTCACTGCGGCTGACCGAAGTCAGCACCCCTTCTCCCGAAGTTACGGGGTCATTTTGCCGAGTTCCTTAACGAGAGTTCGCTCGCTCACCTTAGGATACTCTCCTCGACTACCTGTGTCGGTTTACGGTACGGGCAGTTGTTTTCTCACTAGAAGCTTTTCTTGGCAGTGTGACATCAGGAACTTCGCTACTATTATTTCGCTCCCCGTCACAACTTGTCCTTAAAGAGTAAAGCATTTAACTCTACTCAAGACTCATTGCTTGGACATGCACTTCCAATCGCATGCATTCCTTAGCCTACTGCGTCCCTCCATTGCTCAAACAAAAACAACTGGTACAGGAATATCAACCTGTTGTCCATCGCCTACGCCTATCGGCCTCGGCTTAGGTCCCGACTAACCCTGGGCGGACGAGCCTTCCCCAGGAAACCTTAGTCATACGGTGGACAGGATTCTCACCTGTCTTTCGCTACTCATACCGGCATTCTCACTTCTAAGCGCTCCAGCCGTCCTCACGATCGACCTTCAACGCCCTTAGAACGCTCTCCTACCACTACACCTAATGGTGTAGTCCACAGCTTCGGTAATATGTTTAGCCCCGGTACATTTTCGGCGCAGGGTCACTCGACTAGTGAGCTATTACGCACTCTTTAAATGGTGGCTGCTTCTAAGCCAACATCCTAGTTGTCTGTGCAACCCCACATCCTTTTCCACTTAACATATATTTTGGGACCTTAGCTGGTGGTCTGGGCTGTTTCCCTTTCGACTACGGATCTTATCACTCGCAGTCTGACTCCCGGATATAAATGAATGGCATTCGGAGTTTATCTGAATTCGGTAACCCGAGATGGGCCCCTAGTCCAAACAGTGCTCTACCTCCATCATTCTCAATTCCGAGGCTAGCCCTAAAGCTATTTCGGAGAGAACCAGCTATCTCCAAGTTCGTTTGGAATTTCTCCGCTACCCACACCTCATCCCCGCACTTTTCAACGTACGTGGGTTCGGTCCTCCAGTGCGTTTTACCGCACCTTCAACCTGGACATGGGTAGATCACATGGTTTCGGGTCTACGACTACATACTCATTCGCCCTATTCAGACTCGCTTTCGCTGCGGCTCCGTCTCTTCGACTTAACCTCGCATGCAATCGTAACTCGCCGGTTCATTCTACAAAAGGCACGCCATCACTCATTAACGAGCTTTGACTTGTTGTAGGCACACGGTTTCAGGATCTATTTCACTCCCCTTCCGGGGTGCTTTTCACCTTTCCCTCACGGTACTGGTTCACTATCGGTCACTAGGGAGTATTTAGCCTTGCGGGATGGTCCCCGCGGATTCCGACGGAATTTCTCGTGTTCCGCCGTACTCAGGATTTTCCTAGGTGTTGTTAGCATTTCGTCTACGGGGCTTTCACCCTCTTTAGCGGAATTTTCCAAATCCTTCAACTATACTAACAGACTACCATATTGGAGTCCTACAACCCCAACAAGCAAGCTTGTTGGTTTGGGCTCTTCCCGTTTCGCTCGCCGCTACTCAGGGAATCGAATTTTCTTTCTCTTCCTGCAGGTACTAAGATGTTTCAGTTCTCTGCGTCTACCTCTAATCAGCTATGTATTCACTGAAAAGTAATATCCTATAAAAGATATTGGGTTCCCCCATTCGGAAATCTCTGGATCATAGCTTACTTACAGCTCCCCAAAGCATATCGGTGTTAGTCCCGTCCTTCATCGGCTCCTAGTGCCAAGGCATCCACCGTGCGCCCTTATTCACTTAACCTTATCAACCTTACGGTTGGGTCTTGATCACTTCTTCTAGCGATAGAAGGTTAATCAATAAATAAGCAATTGAACTTATTAAAAAACTCATTCAACGCGGTGTTCTCGGTTTGTTTTGATTCTTTTTACTTCAATATCCAGTTTTCAATGAACGAATCTGATAGCAAAAGCTATCAATGGAGCCTAGCGGGATCGAACCGCTGACCTCCTGCGTGCAAAGCAGGCGCTCTCCCAGCTGAGCTAAGGCCCCGAACTTATTTGATTGAGAGTAGACCTCTCAAAACTGAACAAAGTAAAGACGAAATGTGTATTTCCGTAATATTCCTTAGAAAGGAGGTGATCCAGCCGCACCTTCCGATACGGCTACCTTGTTACGACTTCACCCCAATCATCTATCCCACCTTAGGCGGCTGGCTCCAAAAAGGTTACCTCACCGACTTCGGGTGTTACAAACTCTCGTGGTGTGACGGGCGGTGTGTACAAGGCCCGGGAACGTATTCACCGCGGCGTGCTGATCCGCGATTACTAGCGATTCCGGCTTCATGCAGGCGAGTTGCAGCCTGCAATCCGAACTGAGAGAAGCTTTAAGAGATTTGCATGACCTCGCGGTCTAGCGACTCGTTGTACTTCCCATTGTAGCACGTGTGTAGCCCAGGTCATAAGGGGCATGATGATTTGACGTCATCCCCACCTTCCTCCGGTTTGTCACCGGCAGTCTCGCTAGAGTGCCCAACTAAATGATGGCAACTAACAATAAGGGTTGCGCTCGTTGCGGGACTTAACCCAACATCTCACGACACGAGCTGACGACAACCATGCACCACCTGTCACTTTGTCCCCGAAGGGAAAGCTCTATCTCTAGAGTGGTCAAAGGATGTCAAGACCTGGTAAGGTTCTTCGCGTTGCTTCGAATTAAACCACATGCTCCACCGCTTGTGCGGGCCCCCGTCAATTCCTTTGAGTTTCAACCTTGCGGTCGTACTCCCCAGGCGGAGTGCTTAATGCGTTTGCTGCAGCACTGAAGGGCGGAAACCCTCCAACACTTAGCACTCATCGTTTACGGCGTGGACTACCAGGGTATCTAATCCTGTTTGCTCCCCACGCTTTCGAGCCTCAGCGTCAGTTACAGACCAGAGAGCCGCCTTCGCCACTGGTGTTCCTCCATATATCTACGCATTTCACCGCTACACATGGAATTCCACTCTCCTCTTCTGCACTCAAGTCTCCCAGTTTCCAATGACCCTCCCCGGTTGAGCCGGGGGCTTTCACATCAGACTTAAGAAACCGCCTGCGCTCGCTTTACGCCCAATAAATCCGGACAACGCTTGCCACCTACGTATTACCGCGGCTGCTGGCACGTAGTTAGCCGTGGCTTTCTGGTTAGATACCGTCAGGGGACGTTCAGTTACTAACGTCCTTGTTCTTCTCTAACAACAGAGTTTTACGATCCGAAAACCTTCTTCACTCACGCGGCGTTGCTCGGTCAGACTTTCGTCCATTGCCGAAGATTCCCTACTGCTGCCTCCCGTAGGAGTCTGGGCCGTGTCTCAGTCCCAGTGTGGCCGATCACCCTCTCAGGTCGGCTATGCATCGTGGCCTTGGTGAGCCGTTACCTCACCAACTAGCTAATGCACCGCGGGTCCATCCATCAGCGACACCCGAAAGCGCCTTTCACTCTTATGCCATGCGGCATAAACTGTTATGCGGTATTAGCACCTGTTTCCAAGTGTTATCCCCCTCTGATGGGTAGGTTACCCACGTGTTACTCACCCGTCCGCCACTCCTCTTTCCGATTGAGTGCAAGCACTCGGGAGGAAAGAAGCGTTCGACTTGCATGTATTAGGCACGCCGCCAGCGTTCGTCCTGAGCCAGGATCAAACTCTCATAATAAAAGTTAGAACAATCTTACGATTGTTAAGCTCAATTTGTTTGCTAGCATATTGCTTGCTTGTTAAAAATGTTTGTTGTCTTGAATTGAATCAAGACGCCCTACACATTTGGTTCGTCTATTCTTTGTTCAGTTTTCAAAGGTCTACGTTACCTCGCAGCAACTTTTATATCATAACAAACTTTCGTTTGAATGTCAAGAACTTTTTTGAAAAAGTTTTTTAAGTTGTTTTGCTCGGTTGTTGTTGTCTGTCGTGACAACTTCTATATCTTATCATCTCGTTTGTTATTTGTCAACAACTTTTTTGTTGTTTTTTCAAACTTTTTTCGAGAGATTTGAAATCAAGAATTGTTATTTAATTATTGATTTCTGAATCGCTCAGCTGTGTGACTCGCCTTGCGACATGTAATAATATACCAAGATTTCAAGCATTGGTCAATCATTATTTTCACTTTTTTTAAACTTTTTTTCAATACCGATTATTATGATTGGTATAGGTATTTTCGTTCGTTTTTTACCCCCTTTCATCCTTTTTTGGCTATAGTTTATTAACTTTTAGCAAAATCTTCTAAATTTATCGTAATATATCAAGGATTTTGTCCTTTTTAGCAATTATTTGTTAAAATATGGAAAAGAGATTTTTTATATATGGAGGAAATGAACGCTTATGAAAATTTTAGTTGCAGATGATGATAAAGAAATTGTAGAACTATTGAGTATTTATATTCATAATGAAGGATACGAAGTCGTGAAAGCTTATGATGGAAAAGAAGCATTATCCAAATTGCACACAACACCAGATATCGATTTATTAATCTTGGACATTATGATGCCAATTATGGATGGAATGGAAGTAGTGAAAGAACTTCGAAAAGAATCGCAAATTCCAATTATTATGTTAACAGCAAAAACAACCGATATGGATAAAATCAAAGGCTTAGTTGCTGGTGCAGACGATTATGTCACCAAGCCTTTTAATCCTTTAGAAGTAATGGCTCGGGTGAAGTCTATTTTACGTAGAAGCCAAATGCAATTAACCAAAGAAGAACCCGATGAATTAGAAGTCGGCCCATTAATGATTAATAAGGACTCTCACGAAGTCAAAACAATAGAAGGAAAAGAAATTCAATTAACCGCTCTTGAGTTTGGTATCCTCTATCTATTAGCTAGTCATCCAAATCGTGTGTTTAGTGCGGATGAAATTTTTGAGCGTGTGTGGCAACAAGAAAGTATTGTTTCTGCTAAAACCGTGATGGTTCACGTCAGTCATTTAAGAGATAAGATTGAAGAAGCAACTGGTGGAGAAAAAGTCATTCAAACAGTGTGGGGAGTTGGATATAAGATCGATGCTCGTTAAACCTAAAAAGATTGAAAAACAAAAACGAATTACCTTAACTTCTAAAGAAATCAGCGAGTTATTAGCAGAAGCAATTGTGACAATTGTTTTATTACTACTATTAAATGTCTCAATTATGTTCCTTTTAGGACAACTACTTAGTGAAAACTCGCCCTTAGCTGGTGTCATCTGGGCCACTAAGGATGCGGTCGCTAAAGAATTAAATACTGATTTGTTTTGGAGCTGGAATAAATTTGTCTTACCCATTTTCTTTTTAGTAGATGCAGCTGTTCTCTATTGGCGCTTAATTCGTCGCTACCATCAAATGCAATTGCGTCATATTATCAGTGAGTTACATTACATCGCTGATGGTAATTACAATCACCGCATTCCGTTTGAATTAAGTGGTGATTTAGCAAAAGTCGTGACGAGTATTAACGGTCTAGTGGATAGTACTGTCGCAGCCATTGAAGATGAACGGCGAATTGAAAAATCAAAAGATGAATTAATTACGAATGTCAGTCATGATATTCGAACACCGTTAACTTCTATTATTGGTTATCTGGGATTGATTGAAGATCGTCAATTTCATAGCCAAGAAGATTTACTGAAATATACGCATACCGCTTACGTCAAAGCGAAACAAATGAAATTATTAGTTGATGATCTTTTTGAATATACAAAAGTCCGTCAACCAAGTGTACCGATTCATACGACGACTTTTGATATGGCACAATTAATTGAACAGCTTGCTGCCGATTTTGAATTGGAAGCGAAAAAGATTAATATGCAAATCCAAGTAAAAGCCAATCCAGCTTCTTTAATGATGGAAGGCGATACGGAAAAACTAGTCCGAGTCTTTAACAACCTTCTTTCAAACGCTTTGAAATATGGCAAAGGTGGCCATCATATTGTGATGGAAGTAGACAAAGTCGGCACCGAAGCAATTATCGCTGTTCGCAATGATGGACCAGCTATTCCTAAACATTCTTTAGATCAGTTATTTGATCGCTTCTATCGTGTCGAAGAATCCCGATCACAAGAAACGGGTGGAACTGGTTTAGGTCTGGCTATTGCACAAAGTATTGTCGCTTTACATGGTGGATATATTTATGCGAAGTCTGATCAAAAGTGGACCTCCTTTATTATTCATCTACCCTTACAGCGTACCAACAAGAAATCAGAGAGTTAATTGACATCCCTGAACTTTTTCGGTATTCTATAGAAAAGAGAAAACTAAGAGAAAAAGTATTTATGGCACTGAATTCCAGAGAGTTTGCGGGGGTGCGAGCAAACATTCATCTATAAAGAAGTCCGTCTCTTCCAGGTGTCCAGCGAAATAAGTTGGAACGGTCTGCAGCCGTTATCTGCAAATCAAGGGCAGTAACATTACTGAACTTGGGTGGTACCGCGAGATTTCCAGTCATTTCGTCCCAAGAATATTTATTTTTGGGGTGAGATGGCTTTTTTGTTGTTTTCTACAACAGTTATTATTGATTATGTACTAATTTTAAGGAGGAAAAAATATGTTAGATGTAAAAATGATGCGTCAAAATTTTGACGAAGTAAAAGCAAAGCTACAAACCCGTGGCGTGAAAGAAGAAATCTTAGTGGAATTTCTGCGTTTAGATGAAAGTCGCCGTGATTTATTAGTCAAAGTCGAAGAAATGAAAAAATACCGGAATGATGTGTCTGCTGAAATTGCTCAATTAAAACGGAACAAAGAAGATGCAACGGCCAAAATCGCGGAAATGAAAGAAGTCGGCGGCAATATTAAAGCATTAGATGCAGAAATTAACGCTATTGACGAAGAGCTACGTGGGATCACAACTACTTTACCGAACTTGCCAGATGCTTCTGTGCCTGTTGGTGCTGGTGAAGAAGAAAATGTAGAAGTACGTCGTTGGAGTGAACCAAGAACTTTTGCTTTTGAACCAAAACCACACTGGGAAGTCGCTGAAAACTTAGGCATTCTAGATTTTGAACGTGGTGCCAAAGTAGCTGGTAGCCGTTTTGTTTATTACAAAGGCTTAGGTGCTCGCTTAGAACGTGCGTTATACAACTTCATGTTAGATTTACATGTTTATGAACATGGCTATACAGAAATGATTACGCCTTATATCGTTAATGACACCGCCATGTTCGGAACTGGCCAATTTCCTAAGTTTAAAGAAGATGTCTTCCAATTACAAGATACGGATTTAACGTTAATTCCAACTGCGGAAGTCCCTTTAACCAATTACTACAACAATGAAATTTTAGATGGCAAGGATTTACCGATTTACTTTACGGCCTTGAGCCCTTCTTTCCGTTCTGAAGCTGGTAGCGCTGGTCGTGACACACGTGGGTTAATTCGTTTACACCAATTTAATAAAGTCGAAATGGTTAAATTTAGTGATGCAGAGCATTCTTATGAGGAATTAGAAAAAATGACGAATAATGCCGAAGAAATTCTGCAAAAACTGGGATTACCTTACCGTGTCATGGCTCTTTCAACAGGTGACATGGGCTTCTCAGCTGCGAAAACTTATGACTTGGAAGTTTGGATTCCTGCTCAAGAAACGTACCGTGAAATCAGTTCATGCTCAAACTGTGAAGATTTCCAAGCGCGCCGTGCGATGATTCGTTACCGTGATGAAAATGATAAAGTCCAATATGCGCATACACTCAACGGTTCTGGTTTAGCCGTAGGACGGACAGTCGCTGCTATTTTAGAAAACTACCAAAACGAAGATGGCTCTGTAACTGTACCAGAAGTCCTAGTTCCTTACATGGGTAACCTAACAGTTATTAAATAAAGGGAAGATGAAGGTCGTTGTCTGATATCAGATAACGGCTTTTATTCTACAGGCTTAAATATTGATAAACGGTGGAAACAGAAGCAACTCCTTCATTCTACAGAAAAAGAGGCAGACGTCGAAATGATGTCTGCCTCTTTTAAATTTCAAAAAAATCAGCTTTTATTTTATTGAACAGAATAGTTTGGTGCTTCTTTTGTGATTTGAACGTCATGTGGATGTGATTCTTTCAATCCGTTACCACTCATTTGAACAAATTGTGCTTCTTCACGCAACGCTTTCAAGTCTGCTGCACCGACGTAACCCATCCCTGATTTCAAGCCACCGATTAATTGGAAGACAATATCAGAAACGCTTCCTTTGTAAGCGACACGTCCTTCGATTCCTTCTGGCACTAATTTATTTGCTTCATTGACACTTCCTTGGAAGTAACGATCACTTGATCCTTTTTCCATTGCGCCCAATGAGCCCATGCCACGGTAAGTTTTGAAACGACGGCCTTGATAAATTTCAAATTCGCCTGGAGATTCATCTGTACCTGCTAACATACTTCCTAGCATTACAGCATGGCCACCAGCAGCTAAGGCTTTCACGATATCACCAGAATATTTAATACCGCCATCGGCGATAATTGCTTTACCATATTCTCTAGCTACAGAAGCAGCATCATAAATTGCTGTTAATTGAGGAACACCAACACCAGCAACGACACGTGTTGTACAAATTGAACCAGGTCCAATACCAACTTTAACAACATCAACGCCGACATCATACAATGCTTTGGTTGCTTCAGCAGTGGCAACATTACCAGCAATTAATGTTGCTTCAGGGAACGTTTCACGAATTTCTTTAATTTTGCGAATAACGCCGGCACTATGGCCATGTGCAGTATCGATAACAATCGCATCGGCACCTGCTTCTAATAATGCTTCCGCACGTTCGAACGTATCACTAGTGACGCCGACTGCTGCCGCCACAAGTAAACGACCGTGTTCGTCTTTGGCAGCATTTGGGAATTCAATCACTTTTTCAATGTCTTTAATTGTAATTAAGCCACTTAAGCGACCTGCTTCATCAACGATTGGTAATTTTTCGATTTTATGTTTTTGTAAGATTTTTTCTGCATCTTTTAAAGATGTGCCTACTGGCGCAGTGACTAAATGATCTTTTGTCATGACTTCTTCGATTTTGATTTGGTAGTCGGTTACAAAACGCATATCACGGTTTGTAATAATTCCGACTAATTTACGGTTTTCCATTGTTTCTACAATTGGCACACCGCTAATACGGTAACGACTCATTAATTCTTCTGCATCCGCTACTAAGTTTGTTGGTGTTAGAAAGAATGGATCAATGATAACGCCGCTTTCAGAACGTTTGACTTTACGTACTTCGTCTGCTTGTTGGGCGACAGTCATATTTTTATGTACGACACCTAGTCCACCTTGACGAGCCATCGCAATTGCCATATTACTATCTGTAACAGTATCCATACTGGCACTCATCAATGGAATATTTAACTTGATATTTTTAGCTAATTGTACACTCATGTCTACATCATTTGGTAAGACATGGCTTTCTGCAGGGATTAATAGCACATCATCAAATGTAAGACCTTTTTTCGCAAATTTTGTTTCCCAATTTGACATTTTTTTGTCCACTCCTCAACTTAATTTTATATATGAAAATAACAGATAATACTAAGGAAGTCAACTAGATTTGTTTAAATAATCAATGAGGAATAAAGGACAAAACGCCAAAATCGGTTTGTCCTTTATTCAACTCTTCCTAATTAAAGTCCTATTTTCATCGTTGTTCTTTTATCTTGTGTTTCTTTTTTTGTTGTAAAAATCGGCTAAATCCAAAACCGCCAACAGAAAGCAAGGTAATCATTGTCCCTATTTTTTGCACTTTTGTTCTTTGGTAACGGATGTCGACATGTCCTGTACCAGATAAAGAAAGAGCGGCTAAGCCTCCTTGATTGGTTAGGCTCATTTTTTTAGCGCCCGTTTGGTTTTTCATTTGAATCGTGGCTTGATAGCCTAAGTAATAAATAAAAGGAACGGTCACCTTCGCTGATTGATTCACCACTTGGTAGTCAAATGAAATTTTCCCATAAGGCATTCTAACGTTTGTAATGGTTACTTGTTCTTCCGAATAATCAAGTTGTCGTTTTTTCTGTTTCAATAATTCCTGATAATTGATTTCATCTGGCAAATATTCATGGCCCGCACCGATATAAAAAGGCGCTGGCTGCTCATACTCAGCTTTTGTTAACAGGCGGCCTTGTTGTGACTGAATACTTTGATATTGATAAATACCTAAATTGCTGATGGCAAGGAAAACCAACAAAGCCACGGTCCAAGATTTACGGAAAACACCCCATTCGTCTTGTGCAATGAAAAAAGCGAGCATTACGGAAAGAATCCCTAAAAACCGCCAAGGAAACTGAATCGTATTTAAAGGCGTGTGGTTCAGCCAGTGCCAAGGAAAAAGCGTAGTAACCATCAATAAGAGTACCAGCGTCAAACCAATAAACCGTTTGTTCTGAATTTTTTTGCTGGCAAGCGAAACCACTGCTACAACAAGTCCCACAAACAAAAGGGTTCCTAGATTCGCTGTTTTCGCGTGAAAAACACTGCTCTTTAAACTATTAATGAAAAGAGAATCAATGGGATAACTTCTTTCGGAAATATAAGTGAGTGGATTGGATGTAACTTTAAATACTTGATTTTTCATTTGTTCAGCAACTGGTAAAAGATAAAAGGCCAGCCAAAGTAGTGTCAGACCTGCAGCCTTCGCTAATGCCCACAGGACCTCCTTTTTAAAAAACTGCTGCCAATAAAACAGAATGTATAACCCAATCCAAATAGAAACCATTTCAATAGAAATAAAGTGAGCCAACCCAATGCCAGTCATCGCCAGCGTTAACAACGGCCAATATTTCGTGGTTCCCTTTCGTAATAAAAACAGGCTCGCTAAGACCAACGGAAAAAAACTTAGCGCCAAAAATTCTCCTAACGCTTGGCGATTAAACAAGTCTTGCATGCGGTAAATAGATAAGCCATACAAAATGGCAAAGAGATAGCTTCTTTTTTTAGAGAGCGCCATGAATCGGCCTGCATAATAAGTAAGGCTAAATGTTGCCAAGTTTACCGCAAACACAAAAATCGCCATACTAGCGACAAAGGAAAAACCCAGAACACGCAAAAGCGCAGGTAAATAAAGATACGCATCTGGATAAAACAAACTAGAGGCATAGCCATAGCCTCCCAAGAAAAAATAATTGATTTTAGGAAACCAGTCGTTGTTTTTAATTGCTAATGCGAGACCTTCCACCCGATTTTGATGAAAGCGGAAATCACTTGCTCGTAAAAAATTCTCTTGAAAATAGACAAAATAGAGAGAAAGTCCACTTAATAAGAGAAAACTAATAAAAATGAGTAGCCGCTCGTGTTGACGGCACCAAGACTTCACTTGTTGTCCCATAAGAGGCTCCTTTCTTTAGCAAACTTCTGAAAACAGAAGCCTGGGACACTAGTTTTTTCGACTAATCCCCCAGGCTTTAACTGTTAAAACGCTCTATTGAGAGAGCGACTTTGCTTGTTGCAGTTTCTGCGTCAGCCGAGCGCATTCACAATTGAGCGCGCGCCGTTTATTGACGTGTCATGAAACTACCTTGAATATTGTATTTTTTCTTGAAGAAATAGCGTGCTACAAAGGCTAACGCACCGATTACTAAAGCAATCATCGGATCTAAGATGGGATTGATCACTGGTGGCAGCATCGCTGAACCGGCGAAAACTGCAATCCACAAGAACATCCCACCAAATAGAATGGCGGTCGTTTTTAACCAACCAGGACGTTTGCTTTTGTCGCCACCTTGACGATCAAAACGGTAAACATATTTGTGCATTAGATAGAAAACATAACCCCCAGCCATCGCACCTAAGATATATGTGGTTAATCCGAGAGGCTGTGCGGTTCCTTTTGAAAATAGAGACATCGCCGCTAACATGATTGTTAATAAACCAAGTAATAGTAAGGTATTGTCGAGCCAAATCATCCAGCCCGCTGGTTCTTTGACTTCTGCTGGTTTATTTAAAATCGCTTCCGTCCGTTCTGAAACAGTGCCAAATAACTGACGGGCTGTTTTGCCTGTTTTTTGACCGGCTACTAATTCTGGTAAAATACCGTGTAGAGCCAATGCTAGTTCTTCTTCAGATAAATTAGCCGCTTTTAATGATTTTTTTAAGTCAAAAATGTATTGTTCATTTCTTTTAGTCAAATTCTGTTCTAATTGACGATTCTCAGCCACGATTGCTCGTAATGCTTCTGCTTCCATAGTTGTATCCTCCTCACCCTCATGTAGAGGGAACCTCTTTCTAAACGGCTGAATGGCCTTAAATATGTGGGCTTAGCCCAAAACAAATTGCTTGTTGGCACATTTTTTTAAACGTTAAAACGGAACAACATAACATCGCCATCTTGAACGACGTAGTCTTTTCCTTCTAAACGAACACGGCCCGCTTCTTTGGCAGCTTGCATATTGCCATATTTATCTAGGTCTTCATAAGAAACTGTTTCCGCACGAATGAAGCCTCGTTCAAAGTCACTGTGGATAATCCCAGCTGCTTGAGGTGCCTTGATTCCCTTACGGAACGTCCACGCACGAACTTCTTGTTCACCAGCTGTAAAGTAGGTAGCTAAGCCTAACAAATCGTACGCCGCACGAATCAATTGATCTAAGCCAGATTGTTCAATGCCCATTGCTTCTAAAAATTCAGCCTTGTCTTCTTCAGAATCTAATTCAGCAATTTCTTCTTCTGCTCGCGCACTAACCACGATTACTTCCGCATTTTCACTAGTTGCAAAATTACGAACTTGTTGTACATACTCATTGTTGTCTGGATCCGCCACTTCATCTTCTGAAACATTTGCTACATAAAGGACCGGCTTTGTGGTTAATAAGAAAAGAGATTTAACAATTTTCTCTTCTTCTGGCGTAAATTCAATCGTACGAGCAGATAAACCTTCTTCTAAAACTGGTTTAATTTTGTCTAAAACAGCTAATTCTTCCACCGCTTCTTTATCTTTTGCTTTCGCCATTTTAGCCACGCGAGTATAGCGTTTATTGATTGAATCTAAATCTGCTAAAATTAGCTCTAAATTAATTGTATCAATGTCTGCTAAAGGATCAACGAAATCCGCATCCCGATTTTGTTCACGCATGATATTTTCGTCATCAAAACAACGAACCACGTGACAGATTGCATCTACTTGACGAATGTGACTTAAAAACTGATTTCCCAGCCCTTCTCCTTTGCTGGCACCTTTAACAATTCCGGCGATGTCTGTAAATTCAAACGTTGTGGGAACTGTTTTTTTCGGTTTTACTAGTTCTGTCAAGCGTTGTAAACGGGCATCTGGTACTTCAACCATGCCGACGTTCGGATCAATCGTTGCAAAGGGATAATTTGCAGCTTCTGCTCCTGCTTTTGTAATTGCGTTAAATAGGGTCGATTTACCAACGTTTGGTAAGCCGACAATTCCAGCTGTTAGTGCCATTTGTTTTCCACTCTTTCTCTCAGTCTATTCTCTTTTCTATTAGAGGCATCAAAGCATTAGTCTGCTTTTTTCTCGATTACTTTTTTTAATTTTTTAGTAAAATCACGACGCGGCATCATGACAATATGCCCGCAATTCGTGCACTTGATTTTGATATCAGCGCCCATGCGAATGATTTGCCAACGATTTGCTTGGCAAGCATGCGGCTTTTTCATTTCGACAATATCGCCTAAATCATACATGTTCCAAGCCTTCTTTCTTCTCTTACTTATATAAAAATACCATGATTACAATACCATTTTTTACCGAAACTAGCAAAAGGATTTGTGACTTTCTGTCTTACTTTCTCACTTTGCTTTTTATTCCTCGTCAAAATGAATATCTAAAATATCTAAAATTCTAGCCAAATCCGAAGAGGACAAGTACTCAATTTCAATTTTTCCTTTGCCTTCTTTTTCTTGAATCGCTACGGTTGTCCCAAATTTATCCATTAAGCGGTCTTCACTTTCACGAATATAAATGGGTTTTTCCTTGATGGCTTTTTTCGCTTTTTTGCCCTTTTTGCCTTGTGTTTCGTTTAATTCAGCGACAAGTTGTTCTAATTGTCGAACCGTTAAATTGTCTTTAATACAACGATTAGCTAATGGCAATAGCTGTTCTTTGTTCTTCAAACCTAATAACGTCCGTGCTTGACCCATTGACATGCTTTGTTTTTGAACCATTGCTTTGACCGCATCTGGTAAGGTTAGCAACCGTAAATAATTGGCAATATACGGACGACTTTTTCCCAAACGTTCTGCGACTTCCGCTTGTGTTAATTTCAAATTTTTCATTAGCATTTCATAGGCTTCTGCTTCTTCTAGCGGATTTAAATCTTCCCTTTGTAAGTTTTCCAAAACAGCAACTTGCATCATGGATTCTTCATCAAATTCGCGAATAATTGCAGGAATTTTTTCTTTGCCGGCTAATTTAGAAGCCCTGAACCGACGCTCACCTGCAATAATTTCATAGCCTTTAACTGCCGATTTACGGACAATAATCGGTTGAAACACACCGGAATGTAGAATCGAGTTTGCAAGTTCTTGTAAAGAAGTTTCATCAAATGTTTTCCGCGGTTGGTAAGGATTGGGACGAAGTTCGTTTAATAGAATTTCTGTCACTTGTTCGTTCTTAACGTCGACATCTTCTAGCTTTGCGATATCTTGAAACAAGGCATCGATGCCTCTGCCTAAACCTTTGCCTTTATTCATTCTCCAACACTTCCTTTGCTAGTGCTTGATACACTTCGGCACCTTTTGAGCGAATATCATAGTCAATGATTGGTAAACCATGACTTGGTGCTTCGGATAAACGGACATTTCTTGGAATAATCGTGTCATAGACTTTTTCACGGAAATATTTACGGACTTCTTCAACGACTTCGGCACCTAAATTGGTCCGAGCATCGTACATGGTTAACAAGACCCCTTCAATTTTCAATTCAGGGTTAAAATGTTTTTGAACCAAGCGAATCGTATTTAGCAATTGACTCAAGCCTTCTAATGCGTAATATTCACATTGAACAGGAATTAGAATCGAATCACTTGCTGTAAAAGCATTGATTGTTAAATGCCCTAGAGAAGGCGGGCAATCAATTAAAACGAAATCATACATGTCTCTTACTTCATCAATTGCTAATTTCAAGCGCGATTCTCGAGCCATCATTGAAGTTAATTCAATTTCAGCGCCTGCTAATTGAATAGTTGCAGGGACAATATCTAAATTTTCACGGCTGGTATGTTGAACCACGCTAGTGATTGGTTCTTCATTTACAAGGACATCATACACATCGTGTGCGACATCTGGTTTAGGGACACCCATGCCACTGGTAGCATTTCCTTGTGCATCAATGTCGATCAGTAAGACTTTTTTGCCTAAGTTTGCTAAACATGCGCCTAAATTTACAGTGGTCGTTGTTTTACCAACGCCGCCTTTTTGGTTCGCTACAGAAATAATTCGTGTCATGTGTGTGCCTCCATCTTATTTAATCGGTTGTTTATTTGGTAATCCAGGTTTTCTGGGATATTTTTTAGGGGTTTCTTTTTTCTTTTGAATCACGACAATGTGGCGTTCGTCTGCCGTAATCGGCAAAGTAAAACCAACTTCTTTTTGAAATTGACCGCCTAATGTAGCGATTGCAGGTTTTGCTTCATTAATTTCTTCTTCACTTTTCGATGCTTTTAAGGCTAAAAAATAGCCTTCTTTTTTAACTAAGGGTAAACACAGTTCACTTAAAACATTTAATCGTGCAACTGCTCGCGCTGTAACGTAATCAAACGCGCCACGAAATTCTGCTTTTTGACCAAATGTTTCTGCACGATCATGATACAAAGAAACATTAGCCAAACCTAGTTGATTCACCAACTCTGTTAGGAAAGTAATTCGTTTATTTAAAGAGTCAACAATTGTGACATTTAATGAAGGAAAAACAATTTTCAAAGGAATACTTGGAAATCCTGCGCCTGCGCCAACATCACAAATGGCTTTATCGCTGGCAAAGTCTTCAAAGAATGCCAACGAAACAGAATCATAGAAATGTTTCAAATAAACTTCTTTTTCTTCTGTAATGGCTGTTAAATTCATTTTTTCATTCCATTCTACTAATAAATGGAAATATTGGTCAAATTGTGTCATCTGTTGGTCTGTCAATTCAATGCCTTTTGCGGCTAATAGTTGTCTAAATTCTTCGGGTAGCATAAAGACTCCTTCCTTTTTTGTGAAACAGAAAAATGTTTCACAATCATCTTTTCCTACTTTAACGCAAATAGCAATTTCTTGCAATGCTTTTCGGAAGATTTTTGCCTGAATGATAAAAGAAAAATCCGCCTTTTTATGTGGTAAAAAGTCTCTAGCCACGGGCCAAAATGTTCAATTGGCGGCAACGAAAACCGCCTTTCTCTAAGAGTAAAACAAGCCAATGTTTCATGTGAAACATTGGCTTGTTTTACTTACTATAATCATCGCACTTTATTTGTCGTTCTCTGCGGTAGTCGTATTCTTGGATACGGGGACTTAACCAACCTTTTTTGGCTGTTTTTCGTAATTGATGATCAAATCTCCCTGGTGGTGAACTATCTAGTAATTCATGGGTACGATTATTCCGATTTGCATAATTAAACGATTCACCATTCAAGACTTTTTCCTGGTATTCATTGTTTTTGGCCGCTTGATAATAAGCTGGATTACTAATTAATCTGCCTCGCCAGTCTTCAACTAACACATCCCACTGGGTCACAAAGGTCCCTTCTTCATTCAAAATAAACTCACTGTGAAAATTAGGCGTCAATCGTTTCTTATTAATTAAAGAATAAGATGCCCCCTCAGGGTATTTGTTGTGCAAACGAGCAGAGCTTTTTTTCAGCTTCCGCCCACCCATCCCTTGCGGCTTGGCCGCAAAAACATAACGTTTTAATGCCTGTTCATCGGTGTCCCCTTCTTGTTTAAAAAAATCGCGGATATACGTGATATTTTGACGATCAATATACATTCTTAATTGATGTATCTTTTTCGCTTTCTCTTGGTTAAAGCTCCCAAGAAGACCTAACGGATAGGCTTTTTGAACTGTTTTTGCCAACAAATGCCAAAACGTCGCATGCGGTGCAATCGTCTTCGAGAAACGATAAGGCCCTACTAATTGCAACATGCCATGCTGATCCAACACTGCACCTAATTGCCATAACAGTAACGAGAGCTTTTCTTGCGGACGATAAGCCGAAAAGCGAAATAATCGCTCATACGCTGAAGAGCCCACTTCTTCCACTTCAGAAAACAGTTCCGCGACTGCTGTTTTCGCTTGCTCAAGTGGCAAGAAACGCGTGTCTTTTATGGCGCTTTCCACTAATCCATAAACAGCTTGGCGGTCCCAGCCAGCGTCAATCGCCGCCTCTACACCAGCACTCATTGCTTGTTGTAATTCTTGCCAACGTCCCATCTTCTCGCCGCCTTTTTCTATATACTTCTTCTATAATGATAATCCTTTCCCCGCAAAATGCCAACTGCTTTAACGCAAAAAAACAACCCGCCCTTTGGGGAAGGGCGGGCGGAGGAGTTAAAAAATGAAAAAGTGTTTTGTTAGGGTTTTGTTTATCGGGTATGTTTAAATAATAGCCGTTAAATGTGAAGAAACTATGGTAAAAATGCGCCTTCTTTTCAACAAAATTTTGAAAAAGTCTCTTCAGAAATTAAGATTTTTTTGCGAAGTTGCCCACTGGCTACCCTCATTCAACATATTATATATTTAATATCCACAAAATCATAAAATAAATATACACAATAATGAATATTTATTCAACGGTTAATAAAACAACCAAAAAAGCGAGTGATTTACACTCGCTTTTTCATCTAAATTAAATGATTTTCTCTTAAAATATCACCAATATACGTATCCTCAAATTTCTTCACAAAGTGTTCAACCATTTTGCGTTCCACGAACGGCATATCCATTTCTGTTAATTTTTTCTTGTCAGATAAATAATAAACAGAGTTTGCTAAGACGCGCAAGTCGTATGCAGAAGCAAACACTTCTGGTACTCCGCGTTCAACCTCTAGCAATTGATAAACAGCTTCCATCGCTGTCCGTACAGAATACTCTGTTGTAAACACCGTATCTCGTTCAGTATCTGCGAAGTTCCCAATGAAAGCAAGATTTTTAGAGCCGTTTGGTACAACTAATGGTCGATCGCCTGGTTCTCTTAACATAAAGTAAGAAGTGATAAACGGCATATAAACCGGAATAGTGGTAGCCGATTCTTCTGAAATACGTTCAATTTCCCCTTCTGGGACCCCTAAATGATAAAGTAACTCTTGCGTAATTTCTTGGCCGGTACATTGTTCGATTGGTTTTTTGATATAATTTCCTGGTTTATTAGAAAGTAATCCATATACCCAAGTTATAGATTGTTGATCATTTTGTTCTTTGAAATGCGGTTGTCTATGCATAGCGAAACTCATCATCCAATTAGAGTCTTTGATAGTAATAATACCACCTGTGACAATTTTTCCTGTGCGTAATTTACGATGTGTTAACCGAGAAAGATACGGTTCAATATCGAAATTTTCCCACGTAATCGTTGCTGAGACAAACCAACTTTCATCTGGTAAATTTTCACAGAAAACTTCTGGGTGCCCAAATTCTGGGGATTGTTTTGCTAAGTTTTTCCAGAGATTCCAACTTCCCCCTAGTTCATGAGTAATTGGTGCTGGTGTATGATGATCTCCTTGCGTCGAACTTTCAGTAATTGAGCCATTCGTTACGAAGACTAAATCATTTTCAGTTAAAGGAATTTCTTTGGTTTTGCCCGCTTGTGTCAGCAATAATCGCCGAGCAACTTTAGTAGCTCCTTTGATGTCGACTTGGATATCATTGATCGTTGTTTCATATTGAAAGTCTACCCCTTGATTGGTTAAAAAGCTTAGTAATGGTTTCACTAACGATTCGTATTGATTGTATTTGGTAAACTTCAAGGCTGTAAAGTCAGGCAACCCTTTGATGTGGTGGATAAAGCGCATGATGTAACGGCGCATTTCAATGGCAGAGTGCCATTTTTCAAAAGCAAACATTGAACACCAATAGATCCAAAAGTTGGATTCAAAAAATTCTTCGCCGAAAACATCTTCAATTTTTTTGCCAATTAATTGATCTTCAGAAGTCATAAATAAATCAACGATTTCTTTTTGTGCTTTTTTGGATAAAGTAAATTGTCCATCATCGGGGACACGTTCGCCACGGTTATGAATAATGCGGCAATTTGAAGAATTCGGATCATCTAAATCTAACCGGTAAAACTCATCTAGGACAGAGGCATCTTCTACTTCTAATGATGGTACCGAACGAAATAGATCCCACAAACACTCGAAATGGTTTTCCATTTCGCGTCCGCCGCGAGTGACAAAGCCATCATGGGGAATAAATTTACCATCTAAAGAACCGCCAGACAGCGTGAGTTCTTCAAAAATGTGAATATTTTCGCCCTTCATTTGACCGTCACGAATTAAGAAAACAGCCGTTGCTAAACCTGCTAGGCCACCACCAACGATATAGGCACTCTTGTCATCTACACCTTTTGGTTTTCTTGGTCGAGCAAATGCTTCATAATTTCCATTTGTGTATCTCATTCTCGTTTCCTCCTATCATTTGATACCCTCATCATACTGCTACCAAAAAAAATACCCAAAAGATAACCCTTTTTTTTAAGAAATTCTTTGACAAATAAAGAAAATTGTCTAATTTTTAAGCAAGTGAATAATCGTAGATGTTTCATGTGAAACAAAAAAAGAACGAGAAGAAAAATGGCCGCTTTTTCTTCTCATTCTTTTTATGCTAATTCGTTTACCGTTTCTACTCCAAAAACAGCAACCCAATCTTCCTGAAAATCAGTTACTGCTTTTTGAATGGCGGGCATTGCCAAGCCTTGTGTCACGAGTTCTGGTGCGATAGTGACCGCTTGCGCCCCCATTTGACAGGCTTGATTAATTTGTGCCACGTTTTTAAAACTAGCAGCTAAGATCTTACTCTTTGCGTTCGTCCGTTTAATTTCTGCAGCTAAATGCTCAATAACCTTTTGAGAATCAATTGTTAAATTCTCCATCCTATTATAATACGGCGCTAAATAATCTGCACCTGCCGCAATCGCTAGATAACCTTGAAATTCTGTATAAATAGCGGTTGCTGTTATCCGATAATTTGCCTGCTTTAGTTGTTTGATGGCTGCCAAGCCTGCTTCATTGACTGGGATTTTAATGAATGTTTCTTGGCCTAATTGTTGTACAATGGTTTGGGCATCTTCTAGCATCTCTTCTGTCGTTTGACCGACCACTTGGACGTGCAAACTCGCTTGTCCAATCGTTTTTTTGATTTCTTTCATCTGCGCAAAGAAGTCAATTTTTCCTGCTTGTTTAACAATACTGGGATTAGACGTCACGCCTGCCAGTGGTAAAATTTTCTGATACTTTCGAATAGCCTCAAGATTAATTGTATCTAGCATAAATTCCATCTTTTACGTTCCTCCCTTAAACGATAATTATAGAATAGTGATTGTTGTACCAACAGTTATTTCAGGAATAGCTTTTTCTTCAACATATAATGTACCTGGTAATTCAGGTGTTGTTGCGCCATCAAATTTAATAGTAATGTGACCCAATGTGTCTAAATTAGTTAATACTACCTCGCCTACAGCGGTAATCTGGTAAGTTTGTTCATCAATCACTAACGTTTGCTTGTCCGTAATCGCTTCTGTGACTGGCTGAACCTCAATGTTATAACAATAATCTGCTAAAGCATCTGGTGCATCTTTTCCAAATAAGATGACCATTTTTTCTTCTTTAAATAATTCGGCTTCTGGTCCAATAGACTGAACCTTTGTTGTAAATACTGACATTTCCCATCCTCCAAAAAAAATTTTTAACTATACAATCCAAAACTTGCTAACCAAGCAACTAGTACTCGAGGGGCACCATTTAAGAAACGAGAATATAAAACAGAAGGGACCCCGACTTCAACGGTTTCGGCTTCAGCTTCTTCCAAGCCTAAGCCCACGGGAATAAAGTCGCACGCGTTTTGTGTATTAATAGCAAACAATGCTGGTAGAGCTAGTTGTGGCGGAATGTTGCCTTTTCCAATTTCCACACCAATTAACGTACCAATTACTTGGCTGATTACTGCTCCAGGACCTAATAAAGGAGAAAGAAACGGCAGAGAACAAATAAAACCAATAATTGTTAACCCCACAATGTTTCCTGCTAAGGGCGCCATGATATTGGCAAAAAATTCACCAATTCCTGAACCTTGGATCACACCAATTAATAAAGAAACAAATGCCATAAACGGAATCACTGTGTTGATCATCGTTTGTACGCCTTCACGGGCTGATTGGTTGAATGTCGCTACAACTTTTCCTGCACCCATACCAATTTTCGCAACAAAACTTTGTTGTTCCGCTTTTTGTTCAGTAATTTTTTTACTTGTATCATATTTAAATTCTGTTTTTTTCGAGGTGGGCTTTTCTGTATCAGCAGCAGCTTCTTCTGATGTCAATGTAATCTGTTTCGGGCCTACAGCGGAAACATAAATTGTCTCATTAATGTATTGTGCTAAGGGACCACTTTTGCCAGTTGGAACAACGTTAATAGTAGGAATTCCTTTTTTAGGATAAATTCCGCAACGAAGAGTGCCTCCACAATCAATAATGGCTAATGCGATTTCATCATCTGGAATCGATGTCTTAAAACCATTGACCGCTTCCATTCCTGTCAATTCTACGATTTTATCAACAATTGCGGGTTTCTCGCCGCCACCTGTAATGTAAATAAATTTATGTTTTTCTTCTGTCGGTGTAATCACTAAGGGCCCACCATAACCGCCATTTCCTTTAACTACCTTAATACTATTGTACGTCATCTCACCTTGCTCCTTTCTAATCCACAGCAATCTCTACTGTTTTACTAAGGGTAATTCCTTGTTGTTTGCAAACATAGGCGGTAGTGAAATCGGTAACCCAACCGCCAATAAAATTCATTAATATCCCTACAAACATATAGCGAATCGCTAGGTCCATCGAATTTAGTCCTAACGTATCAATCCCTTGCGCAATCCCTAACCAAACGAACAATTCACCAGGATTAATATGAGGGAAAACTCCATTACTGGTATGACAAAATTGCGCTTGTGCAGCATAATAGCTAGGTTTATAGTATTCTGGTAAAAATCGAGCCATCGTAAAGGACATTGGATTGCCTAACATAAAAGCGGATAAAAAAGGCAACACTAAATACCGCGTAACAGGATTTTTGGCAGAAAGTTTGGCTACCTTGGTTACTCTTTCTTCTCCTAGAAAAGCAATTAAAGTATTCATAGCTACCATTAACATCAAAACAACAGGTACGATGCCTGTCATCCAAGAAATAAATGTTTCTGCTCCTGTTTGGAAAAGGTGCATAAATCCTTCCGCAAATTTTGTAATATAAGACATTACTCGACACTTCCTTTCAATTTTGTTTGTACTTTATTTTTCCATAATTGCCATTGAATTTTGGCTCCATTAAGCGGCGTTAATGGTTGTGTTTCTTGATAATTGCCAAGCTCAACACGTAAGTAAATTTCTCGTGCATTTTCCATCGCTTGTTGGGTTAATTTATTTTCCTTTTGTACGAGTGGATGGTAATGATCCATATAATGAATATCCTCGTTCACGTACTGAGGTAAGGGATGAAATTTAGCTAGAACAGTGACACCTTGCATCTTTCTAGCGGCTAAGATTTTCCCTTGCGAATCCACAGCAAACAAGATAATCGTGCCTGCTTTTAACTTCCCTGCACGTCGACCAATCGCGACTTTCCCTAATTGTCGCAATTCTTGGTAGTTTTGATTAAAGTGTTTAATCTGTTTCATTCCCATAGCTATCTGAACGAAGTAAGCTGTTAAAAAAAGCGCCCCGAATACGTAGATAAAACTCATATGATAATCCCCTTCCTTTGCATCCACTCTTTAACCGCTAAAACATCTCGTTGCTTCCGTAACTCATTACGTAAACGTTCGTCTCCTGCGATTGTAAACAAGCGGTCATATAGTTGTAGTAACTCTGCTTCAACAGTGGCAGTCAGCTCTTCTGGAATACCCAACAGCAAAATAACATCAACTTTACCTTCTGGTGTAACCAGTGATTCTTCAAAAACCCCAATCGATAAAATAATCGTTGGTAAGGCTTGATTAATTGTATGGGGAAAGGCAATCCCCGATTCAAAAATAGTTGTTTGTTGATCTTCTCTAGTAAAAATTCGTTCGATAAATTGAGGATCTACTAATTTTTCTGCTTCTAAATCAGCAATCATTTTCTGAATATTCGCTCGGTAACCTTGAGTATTCTCTAATAATTGATAGGTCATATGAATATTTTGAGATTCCACGGAACGAATTTCTTTTGCTCTCTGCCACTCATTTCTGAGCCAAGTATCGTTAAATAAATTAGTTAAATGGATCATCGGTGTTTGTGGTCGAATATTTTTTAAGGGAATGGTTGTAAAAATAGCAAAATATTGATTCAATTCTCTTCTCTCTGCCTCTTCTTCAGAAAAATGGGCAATCTGGATGTCTGGACCCAAAACTTTTTCCAATTGCCGCTGAATGATCAAGGCCGTTCCATGACCTGTACTGCAGATTACAGCGATTTCTTTTTTGGCTCCCGCTTCATAGTTCCCTCTCAATGCTAGCTCAAAATACAAAGCGAGATACCCAAATTCAACCGTCGGCACACAACGATTTAACAAACGGCCCAATTCTTGCAAGCCAATCTTGGCTAATTCATAGGCCAAAGGATATTGTCGTTCAATTTCTCCATAAAATAAATCGTGACATTCCACATGAAAAACGAGTCGATTCATCACGTTTCTTAAATGATCTTTCATTTCTGAAAACAAGAAGTCCTCATCAAATTCAACAACAACTGAATGATGAATTTTTTTCATCATTTTTTGAAAATAGTCAGCTAAGAGTCCTTCATCAGCCAATAAAGAATTACGAATATGGTTTGTGTTGATGTTAAAAGGAAAGCTGATAAAGGAACGTTCCCATTGGCTTAACGTTACATTATAGGTTATTTCCAAGTGATACATCAGTTCTTCAATCTGCTCGTTATGACGAACATAATCAACATATTCTGGTGGTAGTTCCGTAATGAGTTTTCCAGCTAAAACACGCTGCAAAACAATTGAAACCACTCTTCGTAAAAGAAAACTATCTTGTTTTGCTAGTCTTGTTTCTTTGATTATTTTTTGTATCATTTGTTTGGTAGTTTCATGAAGAAACTGTTCTTCAAAATATTCTTGGACGTAATTCACATGAAGTAAGCGTAAATCAAACTCTTTTCCTTCTAAATGAATGCCACGGTTTGGCGTACCTACAACCGCAACCTGCCAAGGAGCAATCAGCTCTTTCATGCGCTTAATGTCTTTATTAACTGTGCCGCGACTAACGGCGAGTTCTTCGGATAAATCATAAGTTGAAATAAATTGATCTTCTTCTATTAATCGTTTGATAATGTAGGAAACACGCTTGCTTGAAGAATTAAAATCAGATTCCCTTTTTAGCCGTCCAGACAAAACCTCTTCAAAACCTTCAAAGTTATTGATTTCTAACTGAAAGAGATTTTCCTTCTGAATAATTTGGGCAATACCGATTAATTCATCATTCAATGTATCAATGTTTTTACGAACTGTTTGAGGACTTGCGGCTAATTTCTCTTGCAATTCCTGTAAGCTCATTCCTTTGTGATCAACTAGTAATTTTATTACTTGGTACCATCTATTTACTAGCGTCATTTAGTTTTCCCACCTCTATCCTCTTGTTTTACCTCCAGCTACGTTTGTGGTGATGCCTGTAATATAGCTTGAACGGTCTGATAAATAATAGCATACTAAGTCAGCGACTTCATGGAGTTTTCCGCTACGACCTAATGGAATCGTACTTGTTTTTGAATAACCTGCTCGCAATTGCTCCACAGAAATGTTTCGTGTATAAGCCAATGCTTCTTCGTATGCTAAAGTGCGCAAGCCCGTTTCTTCCATAATGCCTGGCGCAATCCCCACGACACGGACGTTTGATTTTCCTAACTCTTTAGCCCATGAACGTGTATAACTGCTGACCGCTGCTTTCGTTGCAGCGTAGGCGCTTTGCCCTTCGGAGCCTTCTAATCCAGCTTCTGAAGACATATTAATAATGACACCTGCTTGTTTTTGTACAAGAATCCGGCCCACTGCTTGGCTCATTAGGTAGAGCCCTTTTTGATTGATGGCTACAATTTTGTCGAATACCTCATCCGATAATTCATAAGGCCCATGAGGATGATTTTTATCCACCAATAGACGAGGAATATTGATTCCGGCGTTATTTACTAGGCCATCTACGGTTCCAAATTTTTCCACCACTTGAGCGACACCCGCTTCTACTTCTGCTCGAGAAGTTACATCGACTTTCACAAAGAGTAAATGCTCATGTTGCGTTTCTGATGCTGAAATATCAAAATTAGCGACATAGACCTCTTGTGCTAACAAGTTTTCAACAATGCTGCGACCAATACCAGATGAGCCTCCTGTAACAATCACTACTTTTCCTTTAATTCCTAACCAATCTGTCATTTGTTCCACTCCTATCATTTGTTTGCGCTTTCAGTATAGGTCAGTTTGTGAAATTATTTAAGACAGTCTTTTTTTGCAGCTTAGAAAAAAGAGTAGACTAATTCAAAACAAAAAAGCAGTTGCTTCTTCACAATCAATCATCCGTGAAGAAGCAACTGCTTCAAATTTTTATTATCTTTGCACTTTCGCGATTTTTCCTTGTTCGATGTAGACCATCAAAATGCTAATGTCAGCGGGGTTCACACCGCTGATACGGCTTGCTTGGGCAATCGTTTCTGGTTGGATTTTTTGTAGTTTTTGTTTTGCTTCTGTAGCCAAGCCGTTAATCGCTTGGTAATCAATGTTTTCTGGAATGCGTTTTTCTTCCATGCGTTTTAGTTTCTCAACTTTTTCCATGGCTTTTTTAATGTAGCCTTCGTACTTGATTTGAATTTCTACTTGTTCAATCACTTTCGGATCGAGTGCCTCTTCAGGTGCGGGGATAAATTGAGCGACTTCTTGATAACTGATTTCTGGGCGTTTCAGAAAATCTCTAGCTAAAATACCATCTTTTAAGCCAGCAGCGCCTTTGGTTTCCAAAAATGCTTGCACTTCTTTGGTTGGTTTAATCCGATGTTTGCCTAAGCGGGCAATTTCCGCTTCAACAGCCGCTTTTTTGACTAGATAGGCGGCATATTGTTCTTCTTTGACTAAGCCAATTTCATGACCCATTTCTGTTAAACGTAAGTCCGCATTGTCATGTCTTAAAATCAAACGATACTCCGCACGTGACGTTAATAAGCGATAAGGTTCGTTAGTGCCTTTTGTAACTAAATCGTCAATCATGACGCCAATATAGCCATCACTACGTTTTAAAACAAGAGGCTCTTTGCCTTGAATTTTCAATGCAGCATTAATTCCTGCCATCAAGCCTTGACCAGCAGCTTCTTCGTAGCCACTAGTTCCGTTCGTTTGACCTGCTGTATAAAGATTTTCAATGACCTTTGTTTCTAATGTTGGGCGTAATTGATGAGGGACTACCACATCGTATTCAATGGCGTAACCTGTACGCATCATTTCTACTTTTTCTAATCCTTCAATAGAATGAAGCATTTCTGTTTGGACATCTTCTGGTAAAGAAGTAGATAAGCCTTGGACGTAAACTTCTTCGGTATTCAACCCTTCTGGTTCCAAGAACAATTGGTGTCTTGGTTTGTCTGCAAAACGAACAATTTTGTCCTCGATGGATGGGCAATACCGAGCGCCCACACCTTCCACAATCCCAGTAAACATTGGGGCGCGGTGTAGATTTTTTTGAATAATTTCATGCGTTGTTTCATTCGTATAAGTTAACCAACAAGGTTCTTGGTTTTGATTGTAGGCACTATCTGGCGTGCTGTAACTAAAGTGGTTGGGTTCTTTATCGCCTGGTTGTTCCTCTGTCACAGAATAATCAATCGTACTTGATTTTACTCGCGGCGGCGTTCCTGTTTTAAAGCGATCGATTTCTAAACCTAATTCTTTTAAATGATTGGCTAAACCAACGGAAGGTTGCGAATTGTTTGGTCCTGAAGAATATTTTAATTCACCAATAATAATTTCGCCACGCAAGGCAGTACCGGCAGTAATCACCACTGCTTGACTACGGTATGCGGCACCTGTTGAAGTTACAACACCACGACAAACGCCATCTTCCACGATTAATTCTTCAACAATCCCTTGACGAAGGGTTAAATTTTCTTCTTTTTCAATGGTATGTTTCATTTCTGTCGCATAGGCATGTTTGTCGGCTTGCGCGCGCAACGCACGCACTGCTGGACCTTTACCAGTATTTAGCATCCGCATTTGGATGTAGGTTTTATCAATGTTTTTACCCATTTCGCCGCCTAATGCATCGATTTCTCGGACAACGACTCCTTTGGCAGGTCCACCAACAGAAGGGTTACATGGCATAAAAGCAACCATATCTAAATTAATTGTTAAAAGTAACGTTTTAACGCCCATTCGTGCGGCTGCTAAGGCTGCTTCAGAGCCAGCATGTCCAGCACCGACGACAATAACATCATATGATTCTGCTTGATATTGATTCATAAAAAATTCCTCTCTTGTCTTATTTTCCTAAACAAAATTGACTAAATAACTGTGTAATTAATTCATCTTGGACACTATCGCCGACGATTTCCCCTAAATAATCCCAACAACGGGTCATATCAATTTGAACTAAATCGACTGGCATACCTGCTTCGATGCCGTTAATCACTTCTTGTAACGAAAGCGCTGCTTGATCTAGCAAAGCAATATGACGTGTATTAGAAATATAGGTAGCATCTTTTTCGCCTGTTTGGCCGCCAAAGAAAAGATCAGCAATTTTCGCTTCTAACTGGTCTAAGCCTGTGTTTGACAACACCGAAACGGATAAAATTTCTTCTGCAGGGACTAATTCTTGTAATTCGTTAGGATCCAGTTTTGTCGGTAAGTCCATTTTATTTAAAAGAATAACGCGTTTTAAGCCTTTCGTTGCTTCCAACAGTTGACGATCTTCCTCTGTCAATTCTTCGCTTTGATTTAAGACTAACAAAATTAAATCCGAATCTGCTAACGCTTTGCGGCTGCGTTCGACACCAATTCGTTCCACAATGTCTTCTGTTTCGCGAATCCCCGCTGTATCAATTAATTTTAAAGGAACGCCGCGAACGTTAACGTATTCTTCAATGACATCACGTGTCGTTCCAGCAATATCTGTAACGATAGCTTTTTCTTCTCGTAACAGATGGTTTAACAAACTGGATTTCCCGACATTTGGTCGGCCAATAATTGCTGTACTTAGACCTTCTCGCAAAATTTTTCCTTGTTTAGCGGTCGTTAATAATTGTTGAATCTGCGCTTTCACAAATTCGGCTTTTTCTAAAAGTAATTTCGTGGTTAATTCTTCGACATCATCATACTCTGGATAATCGATATTAACTTCTACTTGTGCTAAAGTATTTAAAATTTCTTGTCTTAATGAACGAATTAACGCCGACAAGTTACCATCCAATTGATTCAATGCAACATTCATCGCTTTATCTGTTTTAGCACGGATTAAGTCCATCACTGCTTCTGCTTGTGAAAGATCCATTCGGCCATTTAGAAAAGCACGTTTTGTAAATTCCCCAGGTTCGGCCATTCGTGCGCCTTCACGTAACAGTAATTGCAGTAGTTGGTTCACCACGACAATGCCGCCATGACAGTTAATTTCTACCACGTCTTCTCGTGTAAATGTTTTCGGTGCCCGCATCACAGAAAGCATGACTTCATCAATCAATTGATCGTTTTGCGGATCAACAATATGACCATAATGAATCGTGTGCGTGGGGACTTTAGCTAAATCTTTAGTGCCTGACCGATAAACTTTGTTTGCAATAGCAACTGCTTGCTCGCCACTTAAACGAACAATACTAATCGCACCTTCACCTGGCGGCGTAGAAATCGCCGCAATTGTATCAAATTCCATTGTAGCTGATTGCATAATTAGCTTCCTTTCTTCATAACAACAAAAAAAGCGCCCACTCCTCCTGCATTAAAAAATTCAGGTTGGATTTAGCACTTTCACTGCTTGTTCCTTCGATTTTCTGAAAATAGAATAGCACATTTTATTCTATTTGGCAATTTTTCTTCATTAAATGGAACGAGAAAACGTATCATTGAGTGGGGAATTCTCAACAATACGTTTTCTCATCTATAGGAATTAAAGGAGAGAGCTAGTTTTTACGTTTGCGTTTGATGATTCCCATGCTCGCAAGGAGTGCGACAAAGGCGCCAAACAAACTTGTTGTCACGGCTGAGGACTCTTTTTCACCTGTACTAGGTAAGTAGCCTGTTTTCCCGTGATTTCCAGTGCCATAACTGATGGTACTTAGTTTCGGATTGTAGCCACTACCATTTGTACCGAGGCCATTGCCTAGTGAACCTAAGCCAGAACCTGTTGTACCTAAACCAGAACCTCCATTTGGATTTGAACCTGTGTTTGAACCATTCCCATTATTCCCGCCAGTTGCGCCATTGTTTCCTGTGTTGCCGCCTGTATTGCCGTTATTTCCGCCAGTGTTACCATTGCCTCCTCCAGGATTTGTTGGGTCGGCTGGCGTCATGAAGGTTGTAGCCGTACTGTAATGTCCTGCGCCATCGGTAGCTGTCGCAAGTAAACTTTGTTGAGCAGTCGCTTGTCCCGCTGTTAATTGGATAGCGAAGTTGCCTTCAGCATCGGTGGCACCTACAGCAATCACACTTCTTAATAGTCGGTTACTAATTTGAATGATTCGGTTTGGTTCAGCTGTTCCTTTGATGAGGTAGCCGGCTTTAGACGTTCCTAAAACTGAAGAAACAGTTGGTGCCGCAATTTTAATTTCTGGTTCTCCCGTAATATCGGCTGGCGTCATAAATGTGGTTTTAGGACTCACATTTCCTTGTGTATCTGTGGTTAGTGCGGTTAACGTTTCTTTTTCTGTTGCTAACCCTGCTGCAATATGAACGGAGAAGGTGCCTCCAGTAGTTGTATTGCCACTTGCCAATAATTGTTCACTGCTATTGTAAAATTGAACCGTGACATTTGGATCAGCAGTTCCAGTGACTGTATAGCCATTGGCTTTGTTTCCTTCAACTTTCGTAATAGTTGGCGCCGCTAAAACAACATCCGCTGGAATAACGGCTGTAGCTGGTTGACTTTCATTACCTGCGCCATCTTTGCTAATAATCGTAATCGTTTCTCCTGGTGTCACTACGCCAGCTGGTAGAGTCACCGTATATTGGCCGGTTTCGTTAGCAGTTGTAGCAGCAATGATGGTTCCGTCTGCGTCACGGACATCAATAGTGGTTTTTGGCTCCGCCGTTCCAGTGATTTCGTAACCTTTACTAGAATTTCCGGTAATAGAATCAATGGTTGGTGTGGCTAAGTCGGCTGGTGTAGTTGCTGTAGCCGGCTGACTTTCTTTCCCTGTTGCATTTTTCGCTACGACAGTTATTGTTTCGTTAGCTGAGGCCTTCCCTGGCTCTAAAGTCACTGTGTATTTGCCATCAGTTCCAGTAGTTGCCATGCCAAGGACTGTGCCATCGGCGTCACGCACCTCGACTGTTGTACCAACTTCTGCTGCTCCTACTACTTGATAGCCTTTTGTCGTGCTACCAGTGATTTTGTCAACAGTAGGTGTCGCGACTGGTGCATCTGGATCAGCAGGTGTTTTGAAAGCAGTCGGATTACTTTCTTTCCCAGCAGCATCTTTTGCAATGGCAGTTAAGGCTTCGTTGGCTGTTGCTGTGCCCGTCGGAAGAGTGATTGTAAAGGCGCCAGCACCATCAGTCGTTCCCGTAGCAATAACTAAACCTGCTTCATTGTGAATCTCAATGGTGACATTTGGCTCTGCCGTGCCAGTTACTTGATACCCAGTAGCAGTTGTTCCTGTGACATTCGTCACAGTCGGTGCTGCCACGGTTGCATCTTCAGGGACCGTCACTTCCGTTGGTTGACTTTCATTGCCGTCACCGTCTTTTCCAACAACTGTTAATGTATCACCAGGATTAGCGGCTCCCGCTGGAAGGTCCACAGTAAAGTTTCCTTGATCATCCGTTGTCGTTGTACCAATAATTGTTCCATCTGGGTTCCGTACTTCAATGGTGGTATTAGGGTCCGCCGTCCCAGTGATTTCATAACCAGTTGTTGAATCTCCAGTAATGTCACCAATTGTTGGTGTGGTAACATCAGCGGGTGTCATAGCTGTAGTTGGTTGACTCTCAAGTCCAGTATCATTTTTAGCAACTACATTCACTGTTTGTTTAGCTGTTGCTTTTCCTGAAGCTAACGTCACAGTATATTGGCCAGTCGGTCCAGTTATTGCGGTGCCTAAAACTGTTCCGTCTGTTGCACGAACTTCAATGGTGGTGCCAAGTTCAGCGGTACCTGTCACTTGATATCCTTGTGTTGTATTCCCAGTAACTTTGTCGACACTTGGCGGTGCCACTACTTCATCTGCTGGTGTTTGGAAGGTTGTCGGTGTACTTGTATTGCCAGCAGGATCTTTGGCTAACGCTGTCAATGTTTCATTCGCATTTGCCGTCCCAGCTGGAAGGTTCACGGCAAAGGAACCAGTCCCATCGGCAGTCCCTGTTGCAATCACGTTCCCATCTGCATCACGAATTTCGATGGTAGCATTCGGATCAGCGGTGCCTGTCACCTGATAACCAGCAACTGAATTACCTGTTACTCCTGTTACAGTTGGTGCTGTAACCGTGGCATCAGCAGGAACAAGGACTTCAGTCGGTTGACTTTCATTTCCCGCGTTATCCTTTCCAATCACTGTTAATGTATCCCCAGGATTGGTCGTTCCCGTTGGTAGCGTTACAGTAAAATCACCATTCGCATCAGAGGTACCTGTGCCAATGACTGCCCCAGCTGGATCACGAACTTCGATTGTTGTGTTAGGGTCTGCTGTTCCTGTAATTTCATAACCCGAACCAGAGTTGCCTGTGATGTTATCAACTGTTGGTGCAGTGACATCAGCTGGTGTTGTCGCCGTTGCTGGTTGACTTTCCGTGCCACTAGCGTTTTTCGCTACAACGCTCAGCGTTTGATTGGCTGTTGCTTTTCCTGGAGCTAAAGTCACTGTATATTTTCCATCAGTTCCAGTTGTTGCAGTACCAAGGACCGTGCCAGCTGCATCGCGAACCTCAATGGTGGTGCCAACTTCAGCAGTCCCTTTGACCTCATAGCCTTTTGTTGTACTACCTGTTACAGTCTCAACAATTGGCGTCGCCACGGGCGTATTAGGATCCGCTGGCGTTTGGAACGTTGTTGGCGTACTTTCTGTACCGCTGGCGTTTTTCGCTACGGCGGTTAACGTTTCATTGGCGCCTGCTTCACCTGCGGGAACGGTAACTGTAAATGCCCCTGTCCCATCAGCGGTACCTGTACCTATTACGGTGCCTCCTACATTTCGGATCTCAACCGTGGCATTGGCATCAGCAGTTCCTTTAACCTCGTAACCTGCCGTTGAATTACCTGTCACTCCTGTGATTGTTGGTGCGGTTACGGTTGTCTCATCCGCTAGTGTTTGGAACGTTGTTGGCGTACTTTCTGTACCGCTAGCGTTTTTCGCTACGGCGGTTAATGTTTCATTGGCGCCTGCTTCACCTGCGGGAATGGTAACTGTAAACGCTCCTGTCCCATCAGCGGTACCTGTGCCTATTACGGTGCCTCCTGCATTTCGGATTTCAACCGTGGCATTGGCATCGGCAGTTCCTTTAACTTCGTAACCTGCTGTTGAATTACCTGTTACTCCTGTGATTGTTGGTGCGGTTACTTCACTAGTAGTGCCTGCAGCAAAATAAATGTTGGATACACCGTCTGCTGTTGCTAATAAATTAACGTCTAAAAGATCTGTTTGAACGACTGTTCCTACAAAACGAGCATCTAAATTATTGGATAAATTTTGAGGTGTTGAAACGGTAGTTGGTAAAGTAACCGTGGTTGCGCCTAGTAAAGAAGCATCCACTAACTCATTTACGCCTGAACCACCAACCGCTAATAAAGGCAAAGCACCTGAAACAGCCACGTTCACCGTGCCTTTGACAGGAAGCAAGGCTGCATTTATAGCTGCGGCGACAAGATTACTTGGGATACTGGTACCTTTTGCCTCCAAAGCTTGAACTGCCGCATTCAAATCTTGTAAGATGTTTGAAACATTTTGGGCTAAAACTAACCCTAAACCATCACTAATCGGTGCACTAATGTATGAGCCGTCAGCTGCTAACGTTTCCGGAGCTGTAAATGAAGCAGCACCTAAGTTTTCAATGTTATTCACTAATTCCAATTGACGATTCACTTCCGTCAAATCAATATCAACACCAGTTAAATTCCCTAAAGCCCCACTGGTAATTTGAGTAATGACATTGGTTAAATCATTGGCTGCATTCAAAACGGCAGTCAAAAAAGTAACTTTTGAAAGATCAATCGTAACGTTGGTATTGATTGCTGCGCTGCCTGCTGCAGCTACATTTCCTCTTAACTCAGGAGGAACCACTAACACCGCTTGTTTTTGTCCACTAAACACAGCGGAAGCATCTGCTAAAGCGCCACCAGAAACCGTGAAATTAACTGGTTGATTTTGGTTTGCGGCTGTCCAACGATTACTCGTTGAAGTGCCACTGTCATTATTTGACGTAACATTTGATAATAGTTCGATATCCAAGACCGCTGCTGATGCACTGATTGTGCCAGAGGTAACAGCTATACTTACAGGGATTGCTAATGACGTAAATAATAAACCACTTGATATTGCTAAATTAAGCATCTTGCGTTTTGTCCATTTTTTATACTGACTTTTCCGATTAAAATCCTCAACAATTTTCTTTTTCATCTGATCGTCCCTCTTTTCTTTAAAATAAACGATAAATACCAAGATCATTAGCTTCCCCTAGTTGTTCATCTCCCCCTTTAGCGATTTAAATGGATTTAACACCTGCAGTTTAGTACATTTCCTCAGCTTTTCAAAATATAATGCTGTGAATTTTTATATAAAAATTCATTTGATAACAAGCATCCTAAATATGTTAAAAAACTCACTAATTCATTAGTGAGTTTTTATACAATGAGAGGAAAATGAGGAAGTTTATACGTTTCTCCCCAATCATTAAAGATAAATAAATTATTTTATTATAACTTATCGTTTGATAAATCGATAATTAAATAACGGAAAATTTTTTTATTTTTTTGAGAAATTCCACTATTATTTTTTCTGCTTCTTTGACTGTTTTTATCAATTTTATAGACATAAGTCATAAAAACTTTACATCAAAAAAATGACTCTAATCTATAACAATTTTTTCTGTTTTTAAGATTTTTTTTATGAAATTTTTTATATTAAAAAAATTTCATAAAAAAAAGACGACAGCCGTTTTTGAACGAATGCCGCCTTTTAGATAAACAAAAACCTGATTCTAAAAGAATCAGGTTTAGGAAAAGCAAATCAAGATTCGCTTCAACTGTTTATCATCGTATTTGTATACTCTGATAAGAATGATTTCGTAATAAAATATACTGTGTTTCGTGGTATTTGTCAATCGCTTTCTTGAATTCTCTTGAGACCTTTCCATAGGCATATAAGGTCAAAACAACTGACCAAATCAGCGTTGTAACTATCTTTTTAATTAAGGCGTCAGCCAATTTAATTTCATTAGTTTATCTAAAAACACCACCAAAGTTAAAGCATCTGCACTGCCGCCAATACTCCAATTTTTTTCTTTGAATAAGTGATTCAATCTTTCTAAGCAAAGGGTTCCCCGTAACGTTTGTGTCCCCCCTAAAGCAAAATATTCCTGGATTAACGGTTGATATATTTCAAAAATTTGGACATTTTGACTTCGTTTAATCAAATTCGTATCCTCAACATAGAGCGATAAATAAAGGAGCGTATCAATGAGTTTTTGTTGTTGTGTGCCTTGATGTTTTTGATAATAAGGCACTCCCTGTTCAAAGACAGCGGGATAGCCTTGTTGCGCCTCACCACGGATTCCAGTCAAGCCATGCTGAACAAATAGTCGTTCACCCCAAGTTAGTTTTTCTAGCTCATTCGTAGCGAGGTTTTCAAAGTCAGCCAATAAGTCTTGCGTCATTGTTTGAAGCGTTTGTTGAAACAATTGTAAGGTGCAAGGGGTCTCCCAAATCATTAAACGACCACAGATAGCTAAAAAAATACCTAGAGAAAAAATTGCTCCTTTATGTGTATTGATCCCTTCTGTTGCCTCAAACATCGCTCGTTCTGCTTCTAAACCAACTTGTCGAATCGCGCGAAATGTTGCCTCAATCGGCAAATGACGTAGCTCTGTCCCAGCTTGAACGAAGGTTTCAAAATAAGGAGTCAAAACCACACTACTTTCTAAAAAAGTGAAAACATCCATATCTTGATGGGCGCCTGCATCGACTGGATCCACCAAGCCTGGTTTATTTAAACAGGTCACTTCATAGAGTAGTGCCAATTGTGCTTGCTGCGCTAATTTACTCCTTGCTTGCTTTGTCATTGCCTTTTACGTCCCTTCTTCTGTGCCGTGGTCTTTTCTTGTTTTATATAGTCTAGTACAGCATTAAAAACCGTGTCAACTACGCCGCCATCAAATACATTAGGTATGAATTTTTCTGCTGTGGGTTCTGAAATCATAGCGGCCAAGCTTCGTGCTACTGTCATTTGCAAACCGACATCGACTTTTCTGCCTTTCGCTGCCAATAACCCTTTAAAAAGACCTGGAAAAGCTAAAATGTTGTTCACTTGATTCGGATATTTGGAAGAACCAGTTGCTAATAAACGGACGCCATTGGCTTGGGCGAGGGCTGGTTCAATTTCTGGTTTAGGATTTGCTAAAGCAAAGATAATTGGGTCTTGGTTCATTGATTTAATCAGGGCTGGCGTTAGCACATCCGCTTCTGATAAGCCTAAAAAAACGTCCTGATTGACGACAGCGGTGGCTAAATCTTTGTTTTCTACTGATGGTTTTATTACCTGTCGAAGCAAAGCACGTTGGTAAGGATTCAATGTCGGGTCTTCTTCTCTTAAAACACCTTGGCGATCTACTAAGGTAAGATGCGTAATTCCCGCTTGAATACATAACTTAGCGGTCGCTACACCAGAAGCACCAACTCCGTTAATCACCACACGCAATTGATTTAAAGGTTTTCCTTTAATTTTGGCTGCGTTGATTAGCCCAGCTAAAACGACAATGGCTGTGCCTTCTTGGTCATCATGATACACAGGAATGTTCAAACGTTGTTGAAGTTTTTCTTCAATTTCAAAACATTTTGGTGCAGAAATATCTTCTAAATGGATTCCTGCAAAACTATTTTGTAAATTTTCAATTGTTTGAACCATCTCGTCCACTGATTTTTGTTCCAGTGCTAAAGGAATAGCATCGACCCCCGCCAAATTTTTATAAAGCAAAGCTTTGCCTTCAACAATTGGCAAGCCCGCTTGCGTGCCCATATTGCCGAGACCCAGAACAGCTGACCCATCTGTAATAACCGCAATTAACTTACCACTAATGGTCCACTCGCGCGCTAATTCATGATTTTGAGCAATCATTAAACTCAATTCTGCGACACCAGGTGTATACATTTTGGCTAAATCATGATGGTTTAATACCGCTTCTGTTGCTTCAAGACTTAGCACACCAATATTTTTTTGATGAATTGCTAGAACTTCTTCTAACACATTGTCACTTCCTTTCACGGGCTGCCTTTTTTCTATTTGATGAAGCAAGGGTTTGAACAACCGTTATCGTCGCTCAAACCCTTGCTTCTTTATACATTTGCGGAGCACTTGCCCGTTCTATTCTGGCAAGTCAAGTTTGACTGTCACTTTCTGTAACGGTACATCGTAAAAAGGATCTTCGCGACGTCCTAAAAAGTCTTTTCCTTGTTGTGGGAACATCGCATATAATAGGACATCCTCTTCAGATTTTGCGTATTGTTGGATTTCCTTTTCTAAACTATGCAACTCTGGTTTCAATAAATCCGCTGGTCGACAAGTAATTACTTCTTCATCCCCAATGATTTTTTGCTTAATCTCTTCTGCGATAGGTGCTGGTGATTTGCCGTATTCTCCGCGCACATAATCTTTGATTTCATTCGGTATTAAGGAATATCTTTCCCCAGAAATCACATTCATTAAGGCTTGTGTTCCGACCATTTGTGAAAGCGGCGTAACTAGTGGTGGATACCCTAAATCCGCTCTTACTTTAGGTACTTCAGCTAAAACTTCTTCATATTTGTCTTGTAAACCTTGCTCCGTTAATTGACTTAATAAGTTTGATAACATACCACCAGGCACTTGATAAATCAAGGTTTTCGGTTCCGTATCTTTAACTTTAGGGTTTAAAATGCCTTCACTTCTAAAGCGATCACGAATCGGATTGAAATAGTCAGCAATCTCTGTTACTTTTTCCATATTTAAACCTGTTTCAAAGCCTAAATCTTCTAACGCAATGGCTACAGATTCTGTGGCTGGTTGACTCGTACCGCCAGCGAAAGAAGAAATAGCTGTATCGATGATATCCGCACCTGCTTCAGCAACTTTTAAATAGGTCATCTCAGAAATACCACTAGTCGCATGCGTATGCACCTCTAAAGGTAAATCAATGGCATCTTTCATTTTGCTCACTAATTCAAAACCCGTTTGTGGCGTCAAAACGCCTGCCATATCCTTAATACAAATGGAATCCGCTCCTGTTTGACTCAATTCTTTGGCTAATTTTACAAAGTAATCGATGGTATGAATTTCACTCGTGGTATAAGAGATCGCTGCTTGACAGTGTCCGCCAGCTTCTTTTGTTGTTTGAATTGCTGTTTGTAAATTACGGACATCATTCAAGGCATCGAAAATACGAATAATATCAATCCCATTTTCAACTGATTTTTCGACAAAGGCCCGCACCACATCATCAGCGTAATGACGATATCCTAGTAAATTTTGTCCTCGTAATAACATTTGAAGTTTGGTATTTTTAACTTCTTTGCGAATTTGGCGAAGACGTTCCCAAGGATCCTCGTTTAAATAGCGGACACAGGAATCAAACGTTGCCCCGCCCCACATTTCTAATGCATGAAATCCTGCCTCGTCCATTGTTTTAATAATCGGCAGCATATCTGAGGTTGGCATCCGTGTTGCAATTAAACTTTGTTGCCCATCCCGTAGCACCGTTTCTGTAAAACGAATTTTTTTACTCACTTGGCTGCTCCTTTCGTGTCAAAATTATTTCTGTTATTTTTTCTTGCATTGCTTCAAGACTGTGACGTCGATTTCGTCCACAGACTTTCGCCTCTTCTTGGCACATAAAACAGCGCCGTGGTGGCAAGCCTAAATCTCCTCGATGAAGGCTTTTTAGTTCCTCATTTCCCCATAAAACATCTAGGTCCACTAAACGACCATAAGGATGTGTTTCTTCAATTTTGACCATTCTTTGTTTTAACTCTTGCGGGGCTAACGAAACCGCCAAATAATATTCAGGCCCTGTCTTTTCATTCCGGTAAAAATTAACAATCGGTACTTGATCCAGCAATTGTTGCTCGACTTCGTCAATTACTTCTAAAAAAACATCCGTTAAGGTGGGCGAATTTTTTACTTCTCCAGGAATATTCATTGTGGCAGATAAGAGACTAGCTTCTGGTGCTGTTTCTAACAACTCCTTCTGTGTAGCAGCTCTTTGTTCGCGAGCATCCAACATCTCTAAAAGTGTTACTTTTTCCCCATTAAACATTGCGTACCACATCAATTAGACTACCATCTCGGTATTCAATTAACGCAACGACTTTGTCTCCATATTTAATTGGTTCCGGGGTGCCAACAATGTTGTAGGCTTTGTCTTTCAACTCTTCTAACGTAAACTGAGGAACATCTAAAGTTTTAAAACAATCAATTAAGTCTGTTCTTTTTGGATTGATTGCAATGCCGACTTCTGTTACTACGACATCGACACTCGTACCTGGTGTAACGACTGTATTTACTTGCTCAACAATTGTTGGAATCCGTCCACGAACAAGTGGTGCAATCACTAGACTCATTTTACAAGCCATACTTGTATCGGAATGTCCGCCAGAAGCACCACGGATAACACCATCTGAACCAGTAATGACATTTACATTAAAATCTGTGTCCACTTCTAAAGCAGATAAAATAGCTGTGTCTAATTGATTAATAACCGCCCCTTTGCTAAGCGGTGAAGCATACATATTGGCATCAATTTCATAATGATTGGCATTTTCTCCTAAAGAAATAGCTGATGGATGATCAAAATCTTGGACGTCAATAATTTTTTCTACTAAGCCTTCTTCCAAAAGTTCCACCATTGCATTCGTAATTCCGCCTAAAGCGAAACTTGCTTTAATGCCATCTTTAAGCATTTGTTCTCTCATGAACCGCGTAACTGCTAGTGAAGAGCCACCTGTTCCTGTTTGGAATGAGAAGCCTTCTTTGTAGTAAGGAGAATGTGTAATTATTTTTGCAGCATATTCAGCAATCAATAATTCTTTAGGATTCTTTGTAAAACGTGTTGCGCCTTTGGCAATTCCATCTGGATCACCAATTGCATCAATTTCTACCACATAATCAACATCTGTTTGTGGAATACTGATAGGGGTATTAGGATATGGTACTAATGTGTCAGTAATGATGACCACTTGATCCGCATATTTTGCATCGACCATCGCATATCCAAGAGAACCACAGGTAGCTTTTCCTTTGGTTCCATTCGCATTTCCATAAGCGTCTGAACTTGGTGCACCTAAGAAAGCTACATCAATATGGATATCGCCTGCTGCTACTGCCCGTGCCCGGCCACCATGTGAACGAATCACCACAGGATTTTCCATGATACCTGCTGAAATAGCGGCGCCTACTTTATCTCTCAAACCTGAAGAAGTAATGTTGGTGACTACTCCATTTTTAATGTGTTCGATCAAAGGTTCATGAACATTTGCAATTGAACTAGGTGCAATCGAAATGTTTTTCAGCCCCATGGCGGCAATCTCGGCTAAAACTAAATTCATCACATAGTCTCCTTCACGGAAATGGTGATGGAAAGAGATGGTCATGCCATCTTTTAAACCTGTTTTTTCAATTGCTTCACGAATACTTCCTAAAAGTTTTGTCTCCCGAGGTTTCACTGGTTTAATTGCTCGGCTCGCTTCTTGATAAGCATCAATGTGTGCTAATTCTCCTTCATAAATGCCGTATTGCTCTGCATAAGATTGAGGAATGTCTTTGCCTACTTTATTTACTACCATGTCTATATTTCCTCCTCGGTAATTAATTTAGCCGCCAATGCTAACGCAATGACCCGTTCAGCTCGTTCAACAATTGGTTTATCAACCATTTTTCCATTTACGGAGATAACACCGGAACCTTTTGCTTCGGCTTCCCGAATGCCCCAGATTACTTCCTTAGCATTCTGGATTTCTTTTTCTGTTGGCGCATAAATAGTATTAACTAATGGGATTTGACGAGGGTTAATCACCGATTTCCCATCGAAACCTAGCTGTTTAATCAAACGAACTTCGGCTTCAAAGCCTTCCGTATTGTCTACATCTGAATAGACCGTATCAATAGCTGCAATCCCAGCTGCTCGAGCGGCATGTAAAATCATGCTACGAGCAAAGAATAGTTCTTGACCATCTGGATGGCGCCGTGTTTTCATATTGGTAACATAGTCTTCGGCGCCTAACGCGATGCCAATCAAGCGAGTTGAACTTTTGGCAATCGCGGGCGCATTTAGAACACCTTCAGCCGATTCGATGGCAGCCATCATTTTCGTTGTTCCTACGGGAATGTCATTTTGCTGTTCTACTTCTGTAATGACTGCCTCGACATCAATGATATCTTGGGCTGTTTCTGTTTTTGGTAAACGAATCACATCGACACCAGCTAAGACCATTGCTTCAATATCTTCTGCGCCACCGGCATCTAAAGCATTGATCCGAACAACAATTTCAATATTGCCATAATCGAAAGTTTTCAAAGCAGAATGGACTAAAACACGGGCAGAGTCTTTTTCTTTTAATGAAACTGCATCTTCTAAATCAAACATGATTGAATCTGCCCCATACAAAGGTGCATCTCTTAGCATTGCTGCGTTCGCTCCAGGGACAAACATCATTGTTCTTCTTAAACGTTCCATGAGTCCAACTCCTTCCAATCATACGTTTCTTTTTCAGCGCCTCGATGTAAAACTGTAATCATCCGAGCTTTGATCGTACAATCTAATGCCCCTTTATCAATCGCCTTGACCGCAACGCCTTGGACATCTAAATGTTCCAAAGTTGTCGTAATCACCTGACGAATTTGATTGCCAAATTGTTTTTCGACACTACTTTCTAATTCAATGGTATTTTCTGTTGATTCAATGGGTTGGACGGTAATCATAATATCACTTGATTCTACTGTCCCTGCAGTAGCATTTTTGATAATCTTCACTTTCTTCACCTCATTAGTTTCTTGTGTTCTACTAAGTATTGATAACTTGTTGCTGGTAAAAACTTCTTGAGTGTCTCTTTGTCGCCTTCAGCCATCGCTTTGCGAACTTTCGTCGCACTAATCAGCTCTCCATCAATCGCTAATCGCGGGACAATGGTTAGCGTTATCGTTTGTCCGAAAACTTGTTGCATTGCTTGATTGTAGACATCGGTCACTTCTGAATAAGGCTCTTCTCCCACATAACGTTGCTGAATTTCAAGTATTGGCGCAATTCTTTCTTTAAATAACGTTGCATCAAGCGTTGCTTGAATTGCAGCTACCTCTAATGGCGCTTTTTCTTTCAAAAAATAGGTAGGAAAAGTCGCAGACGAAACTAAGTAATCTTCTGTAGATAGGACTGTCACATTGGGTAAATGGGCGACCCCTTTTTGCACCATTGCGAAACGTGCTTCTTTTGAAAACAGCGATTTATCTTCAGATAAAACAAACACATAAACGTGTGGACTTTCTTTGGCTGCTTTTTCGACTAAGTACTGATGGCCTTTCGTAAAAGGATTTGCATTCATGACAATGCTACTGGCTGGCCCTGCTTTTTTATGCTGTGTCAGGTAACCAAGATAATCGGCAAAATCTGGTTTGCCTTGCTCCATAAATAGCACCTCTTGATTCGCAACCACTTTTTGAAAGCCTAGCGACTGAAAAATTTGTTCATTTTTTGGTTTTGTATACAAAAAACTGTGTAATTGGTTTTCTTCTCTCAGTTTTTCAAGTAGATGAACCACCAATTGGGTTAACAAGTTTTCAGATTGATATTTTTTACAAACGGCCACGCACTTAATCGTTTTGCCTGAAAGCGAGCCAGAGGCGATTAATGCTGTGTCATCATATATGCCAACGGTGTAATCAAGTGCTTCTGTCGTTTGCAATGCGGCTTTTTCCATTAATTCGCGCCAAGCTTGATAAGCTTTTTTATCTTTTTGCAACCAGATTCTTTTCATTGTATATACGCTACTCACAGCAATAACCTCCTTTATTTTTTAATTGGAAATAATTTTGTTAGTAATTTAGATGCTAGATAAATGATAAATAAAACAACGAAAACGCCGCCCCAACCAAAACCTAACAGTTCAAAAGCAATTTTTAAATCTTCCATGTTAACAGACATGTATTCGTTCTCCTTTCCGTCCTATGTTAAAAAGGCTAATAGTAAGCCGCCAGCAATTACAGAAGCGATTTGTCCTGAAACGTTGGCACCAGCAGCATGCATTAAAATAAAGTTTTGTGGGTCTTCATCCGTAGCCATTTTTTGAATAACCCGACTAGACATTGGGAAAGCGGAAATACCCGCAGCACCAATCATGGGATTGATTTTTTCTTTTCTAAATAAATTCAAGAATTTAGCAAAAAGCACGCCGCCGACTGAATCCATAATAAAGGCGACTAACCCTAAGCCAATAACCATCAATGTATCGACTTTTAAGAACTCTGCATAGTTCATGCTAACGGAAATAGATAGTCCTAGCAAGATACTAATAATATTTACCAATTCATTTTGAGCTGTAATGGATAAGCGGTCCAAAACGCCACATTCTCTTAATAAGTTCCCAAACATTAAGAAACCAACTAATGGTAATGACACCGGCGCAATTAACCCTGCGACAATCGTAATAACAACCGGGAAAAGAATTTTCGCTGTTTGAGAAACTTCACCGGCCCGATAAGTCATACGGATCCGACGTTCGGCTTTCGTCGTCACTGCTTTAATCGCTACTGGTTGAATAATCGGAACTAACGCCATGTAGGAGTAAGCGGCAACCATTATGGCCCCCATGTATTTTGAATGTAAGGTATTTGCTACGAAAATAGACGTTGGACCATCAGCGGCACCAATAATCCCAATCGAAGCAGCATCGTTTAAATCAAAACCTAATAAAACAGCCATAATAACTGTAAAGAAAATCCCAAACTGTGCAGCGGCACCAAACATCAACATAAACGGATTTTGTAACAATGGCCCGAAATCAATCATTGCCCCAATCCCAATAAATAATAATAACGGGAATAATTCTGTTTTTATTCCAAAATCAAAAAGAACATTAAACGGACCTGGCTCGCCGCCAGCGCTCAATACGCCGGAATTGGGAAAGTTCACTAAAATCGTTCCTAAACCCATCGGCACTAAAAGTGTTGGTTCATACTCTTTTTTTATTCCTAAATACATTAATAGTCCACCAATCAGCATCATCACAATGCGTCCTGGTTCTTGGCCCATTCCTATAACACCTTGAATCAGTGTCTCCACACAAATCACTTCCTCTTCTTAAATTAATTCTAGTTAATTGTTATTAATGGTTCCCCTGGATTCACAATTTGGCCTTGGGTAACATGAATTCCTGTTACCGTACCTGCTTTTCCTGCAACGATTTCATTTTCCATCTTCATTGCTTCTAAAATTAACAATGGTTGGTTCTCAGACACCGTATCACCAACATTGACTAATACTTTTAACACAGTTCCTGGCATTGGCGCAGGCATTGCATCTGCTCCTGCTGGCTGTGCTGCTGGCGCTGGGGCTTCTTCAACAGCAGGGGCTGGTGTTTCTGTCGTAGCAACTGGCGCTGTTGGTTGTGGCGCAACAGGTGCTGGTTGTGGGACGCCACCGATTTCTTCCATCTCGACTAAATATTCTTTCCCATCAATTGAAATTTTAAATTTGCGTAACATAATGATCCTCCTCAAGGTTTTGTTTTGAAATTCTTTTGACAACTAGCTGAGACTCTTCTGAAAGCTCTGCAGCTATACTGGCTGCAATAATGGCAACTTCTTTTGCTTCTGGATTTCGTTTTGCGATTTTTTTGATAACAAAACGACTTTCTGGAAACTCTCCTGCTGCGATGGCAGTGGCCACAATACTTACCAATTGATATTCTTTTGGCTCAGCAGGAATATATGCTGGTATATCTATCCATCGCTTTTCCAAGTTATCCGCTTCACGTCGGATAACGCTTTCATTAATCTCGGTATCCTGCGTGTGTTGCTCTTTCTTGAATAAGGACTTAAATAGGCCCATATTGTCTCTCCTTTCACTAATTCTTGGTATACGTTCATTATAGAAAAAACCGTTAAAAAACCTAGTGAAAACACTAGCTCAGATTGTTCTTTTATTGTTTATTTTGTGAAAAAAACTCTGTAAACATTGGTATATAAGCATTTATCAGCCGTTAAGATTCTATTAATATTATATTAAGTTATTAATAAGAATTTGATTGTTGAATTGTTTTTTTGATGTTCTTTTTGTTTTAGGCTATTTATTCTCTGCGAAAGTTTGTATATTCTCACACTATAGACAAACACAAAAAATATTTTTTGTTGTAAACCAGAATACTGTGAAACATTTCTCATGGCTATTCTTTTTTATTAACACCGGTTGTTAACGCTTACAAAAAAGTTCTAAAAAAGAAAGGAAGAAAAACATGTTACTCACTATTTTAGCTTATGGTATGATTATCATCTTTATGTATGTAATCATGAAAAAGAAATTGTCACCGTTTACATCTTTAGTAATTATTCCTCTTATTTTTACTTTGATTGCAATTGCAACTGGAGTAGCGAGTCCGCCACCTGGTGCTGACGGTGTTGTCCCTGAAGTCAACATTGGGAATTTCGTCTTAGATGGGATTTCAACTACTTCAAAAACTGGTATTATGTTATTATTTGCCATTCTTTACTTCTCTATTATGTTGGATGCTGGTTTGTTTGACCCAATCACTAAAAAAATGATTTACTTTGCTAAAGGCGACCCAATGAAAGTCTTGATGGCTACTGCGGTAGTTGCTGCTGCTGTTTCCTTAAACGGAGATGGAACAACTACGACCTTGATTTGCTGTTCTGCGTTTATTCCCATCTACAAAAAACTTAATATGAAATTGATGAATTTAGGTGTGCTTGTTATCTTACAAAACACCATTATGAACTTATTACCTTGGGGCGGTCCAACAGCTCGTGCCATGACCGTACTAGAAGTTGATGCCGACATTCTTTCTTATTTAGCACCTGGTATGATTTTATCTGTATTGTATGTTATCTTCTTTGTTGCTTATCGCATGGGGAAAAAAGAACGTGCTCGCTTAGGCGTGACAACGCTTACTGATAAAGAATTGGAAGAAATGACTATTGTTAACGATCCTGAGTTATTAGAAATCCGTCGTCCAAAGAATTTTGCATTCAATGGTATTTTAACGATTATCTTAATCGGTTGGTTAGTCCTAAGTTCATTCGTTGGTCAATTAGGTTTGCCTTCGTGGATTGAAATGCCACCGCTATTATTATTCCTAGTTGGTACTTGTATCGCTTTAATGATCAACTATCCAAAATTAAAAGATCAAAGCAGCCGCATCAGTGCAAATGCTGGTGACGCTGTGCAAGTAGTTATCTTAGTTTTTGCTGCTGGCGTCTTCATGGACTTATTCCAAGGTTCTGGTATGGCCAATGCCTTAGCAAATAGCTTTGTTAATATTATTCCAAAACAATTAGCCGGCGCTTGGGGCTTAGTGATTGCGTTCATTTCAGCACCAGGAACATTCTTTATTTCAAACGATGGTTTCTATTTCGGTGTCTTACCAGTCCTAGCAGAAGCTGGACGTTCTTATGGATTTGACAATATGTCTATGGCTTTAGCTTCCTTAATGGGGCAAGCGTTCCACTTATTAAGTCCATTAGTGGCATTTATTTACTTGCTATTACGTTTAACTGGTTTAGATATGGGCCAATGGCAAAAAGAATCGGCAAAATATGCCTTAGGAATTTTCGTTATTTTCGTTGTTACAATTGTTGCTTTAGGTCACATGCCTTTATTTATTCCACAAAATTAAACGTCGTCGCTGAAACCGTAGGAGTGCCTTTTCTCCTCGGTTTTCTTTTCATTTTGTCTTTTCTTGCGTTATATTTTCATTTTTAATATTATATTTATTATCTATAAAAATAACCTATAGGGAGGTGCCTCATATGAATCCAACGGTTGAAGCAGTAAAACGGAACTTAGATTTAACCAGCAGTAAACCTCTAAAAATTTGTACCTACGAAGCCTTTAAAAAAACCATTATTTTAGGGGATATTCCTGCGGGTGAACGGATTAACGAAAAAGAATTTTCCGAGCAATTAAACATTAGTCGGACGCCCATTCGCTTTGCTTTACAAGAATTGGTCAAAGAACAATTGGTGGAACATATACCTATGGTGGGTATCGTGGTTAAAGGGATTAGTATGAAAGATGCTTATGAAATTTATGATATTCGTAAATCTTTGGACACTTTAGCAACCATTAAAGCCATGGAACTCATGACACCAGAAGATTTTGATGAATTGGAAGCCTTACTTCTCGAAGGAGAACAATACAATAAAAATAACCAAGTAGATGACTTACTACAGAACTTTTCAGATTTTAATTCCTTTATTTATACTAAGAGTCAGATGCTACGTTTAAAAAAAATTGTGACTGATCTCCATGCTTACTTAATCTATTTCAGAGATATTGCGATTCGTGCCTCAGAACGTCGTAGTATTGCCCTAGAAGAACATTGGTTAATTTTCCGTGGAATGAAAACAAAGAATATTGACCAGATTACACTTTTAACCCATGAACATCTAAATCGTTCGCTTCAATTTATTTTGAAAGAAATGGAACGTCGGCAAATTGAATAAGCAAAAAAGACCCGCAGTCGCTCGTGCAACTTCGGGCCTTTTTTCATTTTTTTTGTACGCAACCATCTGGCGTAAAGGTATAACCAATGCCCCAAACGGTCCGCAGGTAACAAGGTTCTTTCGGGTTTTCTTCTAATTTACTTCGTAAACGATTAATAAAAACCATAATCGTATTCGCATCGACATCCCCAGTACCCCAAACACTGCTGTAAATTTGTTCTTTAGAGAATACTTGCTCGGGATTCTCCAGAAAAAATTGAATTAATTGAACTTCTTTCGAAGACAATGAAATAGGTAAATCCTTTTTAAATAGTTGATAACGACCATAATCAAAACGGAAATCGCCTACCTGTAGCTCTTCTTTTTTATAAACATTCAATTGTTTTCGAATCATTCGAGCTCGATTCAACGAAGCAATCACCTGAGCCTTAAAAACATTCAAGGAAAAAGGTTTCGTTATATAACTATCCACGCCCATTTCCAAGGCTGCAATGATATCCTCTTCTTCTTTTTTGCTACTAAAAAAGATAATTGGCACTAGTGGATATTTCTCTCTAATCATTTGGACTAAGTAGTAACCATCGCTGTCATGTTCCAAGTTATCATCTAAAATGAACAAATCAAAGGTAACTCTGGACACGATATCTTTTGTTTTTTCAATTGATTCACTTTGGTAAATAAGAATACCTGTTGATTGTAATGCTTTCCAAATCAAGCGACGAACTGCTGCATCATCATCTACAACCAGTATTTTCTCCGTACGCATACCTGTTGCTCCCCCTACGTCTCTTTACAAAACTTTTTCATTTGAATTTACTACTGGAGTAATTACTGATTATCATAACATAAAAAAAGAAACGGAGACGGCTAAAAAATCATTTAACAAAGAAACGTTGGCAACTATTCAGTCCCTGCTGAGAGTTGCCAACGTTTCTTTGTTTGTTTAAAAATACTTCTTAACTGGTTCAACCACTAAATACCGATAAGGTTCATCCCCTTCAGAATGGGTTTTGATTTGCTCATCTTTACTTAGCGTGTGATGAATTTGTTTTCTTTCAAAAGCCGGCATTGGTTCCAAGAAGACTGGCCGCCCAGTACGTTTGGCTTTTTCCGCGGTGCGTTTCGCTAAACGTTCCAAAATTTCATGACGTTTTTCACGATAATTTCCGACATTCACAACAATCGATAGCTTATTGCTTGCAATGCGGTGAATAAAGACTTGCGCTAAATACTGTAACGCATTTAACACTTTTCCGTGTTTTCCAATTAAGATACCTTGTTTTTCTGTTTCTAAATGGAAGATAATATTGCCATTCTCGCGCGCTATGCGAACCATGGCAGGGGCGTTCAGTTCATTTGAAATATTCGTTAAATACATCGCTAATTCAGTAATAGCAGCTTCGTCTTCCAGATTTTCTAAAGAATGTGTTGATTCCTCTGAGAGACTAGGAATTGCTTCGGTTAATTCCTCAACTGCTTCTTCCACTGCTGTTGCTTCATCGGCAACAACAATATCTTCCACTGTTTCTTCGACCGCTTCTGTGACTTGCTCACTAATCGTTGGTTCCATTGAAATTTGGGCAAGTTTTTTTCCTAGACCTAAAAATCCTTTTTTTCCTTCGTCTAACACATCAATTGTAACATCCTCTTTGGTTAAACCAAGTGCTTGTAAGCCTTTCTGCGTTGCTTCTTCGATTGTATTTCCTTCATAAATCGGCATCTGAACGACCTCCTTTATTTTTTCTTCCCTTTTTTCTTAGGACTTTTTGCTCGTTCAAGCGCTCGCTCCCGTGCTTTGGCTTGACGTGCTGCTTCCTCCCGCTCTTTACGGATTTTGAATGGATTGTTTAATAACAATGTTTGCCCTGTTTGGAAGGCATTTGAGACCACCCAGTAAAGAGATAAACTGCTGGCTAATGAAATCCCCATAAAGAAGATCATCGCTGGCATAACGTAATTCATAATTTTCAGTGAGGCATTTGTTTCTAGTTGGCTCATACTTGAAAGATACGTACTAGCAAACGTAAAGACAGCTGCTAAAATCGGTAAAATTAAATACGGATCCGGCTTATCGAGGCTTAACCACAAGAACGTTCCTTCTTTTAACTCAGGCACGCGTGAAATGGCTTGATACAAAGCCATCATGATTGGTAGTTGAACCAACAGTGGTAAACAGCCAATGTAAGGATTCACATTATTCTCTGCATACAAACGTTGCTGTTCTTCTCGGAATAAGCGTTGTGTTTCAGGATCTTTTGAAGAATATTTTTGTTGCAAGGCCTTTAATTGCGGTTGCAACTCTTGTGTTTTACGCATACTCTTCGTTTGGAAATGCATCAACGGCAATAAAATAATCCGGATGACTAACGTAAATAGGATAATCCCAATTCCGACACTGCCGCCTAATGATAGGAACTTAATCGCTTGGGCAAAATAATAAACAATGTATCGATCCCAAATTCCTGTACTACTTTCACTTACGGGCGCGGTTCCGCAGGCGGATAAAACAAAGACTAAGGTCACTAACCCAGCCATTAATAATAAGCGCTTATACTTCTTCACTACTCAATTCCCTCTCTTACATCTAATATTTTAGCTAAATTTAACACATGTGTTAAATTAGCTTTCACTTCTTCAGACGATAACTTTTCCAATCCTGGACGTGCAATCACGATAAAATCAATTTCTGGAGAGATACGGTCTTTTAATTGAAATAAACTCGCGCGGATTTTCCGCTTCACAGCATTTCTTGTGACCGCGTTTCCAATTTTCTTCCCAACAGAAATCCCCACTCGAAAATGGGCTTGTTGTGGTTTCTCTAAAACGTACACCACGAAACGACGATTTGCACAAGATTGTTTTTTATTAAACACCTGTTGAAATTCTTTTTCTTTCTTGACACGGTAGGACTTTTTCATCGGCATCCCTTTGTTTCTATATTTTTTTACTTCTTAATAATAATAGCATATTTCCGCTCTTTTTTAGTAGCCTTTTCTATAGAATCCTGCTTTCTTTTATTGAAAACAGAAAAAGAACCCTTAGTTATCTTCACATCTTCCAAAAAATTATGGAGATAACTAAGGGTTCTTAGAAATTGACTGTTTAAAAGACCAGACCATCATTAAGCAGAAATAACTTTTCTACCTTTACGACGACGGCTTGCTAATACGCGACGGCCATTTTTAGTGCTCATACGTTTACGGAATCCGTGAACTTTTTGGCGTTTACGTTTGTTTGGTTGATACGTTCTTTTCATGCAATTACACCTCCTGAAATTGTAACTATCCATCAATATATAGACATACTTTGATAGTATAACGAGTAATAGGGTCTTTTGTCAATAAAATTTAAGAAATATTTCCTGAGAAAGATTCGTTTCAATTATCCACAAATTAAATTTTCCTGTGAGTAGCTTGTGGATAGTTTTCCACATTTTTTTCTGTTCACAGCCATTTTTCCACTAGTTTTACACAAAAAAACAGCCTGTTAAAAAGTTTTACACAGGTGTTTTTTTAGCTGTTGATAAGTTATTGAAACATGATTGTGTCAAGCTTAATTATTCTCAACTTTTTGTGGATAACTCATTCAACAACCACTTTCTTCCGCAAGTGTCGACACCCTGTGGAAAACTTTTTTCACCCTTGTGTACTTTTTTTCCACATTGAACAATTGCTTGTGGAAAAAGTTTTAAAAAAATGCTAAAATCGACTATGCTCATTCTTTTAAGTTATCCACATTTTTTAGATAACCAAAATTTAAACATATAGGAGGTCACTGT
>NZ_JBIOSQ010000002.1:0-97279 GCF_051714845.1 Enterococcus sp. AZ088
GTGGGTGATTCAGGCATTTCGTTCTTGAGTCGTTCCGGGATATTCATTTCTAAAGCGCGGAGCTTTTTTATGAGGGCTAGTTCCGCCCGCTTTTTTTCACCTGAATGGGTTTCTTTTTCTTTGACATAGAAGATCTTCCTTTCTGTTTTGGTGAAATCCCTTCTATGCCTATTTCTAGAAATTTCTGATGACAAGCCAATACTAAGGTGTCATTTGACAGACCATATTTTAATGCGACAGTCAGATAAGATTCACCATTCGTTTAATAATAGTGTATGACATCCCGCTTGGATTTGGAAGAGCAATGTTGATAATTTACTTTTCGATGAAGTTCGTTAAATCCAAATTTTTCGACTGTTTTACCCCGTTTACGAACAGTTGAAAGTGAAGCAATATTAAATTAATTCGCTAGTGTTCGATAACCTCCTGATCCATTTTGATAAGCTACGACTACGTTTTTCTTGAATGCATAATCGTATTTTGCCAATTTAAATACGCCCCCAATGTTAGACCAAAAAATCTAAACTTTGGGGGCGCACTACATAGTGCCCTTTTTAACGGCTCTTTTTTATTTTTGAAAAAATATGGTGGCTTTTTAGCCACCATTAGAAACTATAAAGCCATAAAATGGCATAATCAATTGTCAGGAATATTTTCATTGATAAACAATGATAATTTTGTTTGATAGCGTGATAAAATCGAATTTACTAAAGGTGATTCTAGACATTTTTTAATCAATTTTTCTCCCGAAAAACCTATTGATTGTAATAATTTTTCTAGAGATAATTTTTCATTATACGTTTGACCAAGCTTTTTAATCAAAGCACTTTTTATAAACCATTCAAAGAAACCTAAACTAGATTGGTTGGAATCATAATCAATAACTTGATCTAAGTTTCTTTTTATATTAATTTTACTTGTAAAAAAAGTAATTAAATTTGCTAGTTCTTTACTTGCAGCATTTAAGTGTTCTTTAAGGACATGATTATTAGGGGCATTAAGTTTTTTTGATATTTTTTTTATTATCTTAAAATGCGAATTATTTTCGCTTAATGAGTTTGTGTGGACATTATCTATAATTTCTCCAACAGTAATATTATCATCTTTTAAAACAGGTTGATTTCTTATTTTTTTTATAATTTTTTCTATATATTTTAATATCTCGATGTTATTTTTTTGAGTAATATTATTGATTTGCTCAAGTGATTCATCTATTAATTGTCGTAAAACTTTTTCCTCTATCATAAAATGATACGGGGGATTATCATCTAAAGAAATATCTAATGCAATCTTATTACCTTTACCCAATCTTCTTTCTCCATAAGTTATTTTATCCCAATAAACATTAACTGAAACTTTATCAAAAAATAATGATTTTTTGGTTATTCGAAGCTGAATAGGCTTTTTTTTGTTTATTAACATGGGTATTTTTTTTATTAACTTATCTGTAATACTTTTTTTTGTCAAATGAAATATAGAAAATATATCTGTTGCATTCGAAGAATCAAAATATTTCTTAATTAATGTAATTATAGGTTCTTCAGAAGACTTTTCTATTTGATTTGGCAATACAGTCTTTTCGTCGGTAGCACCGTTATGTTCTGAAGGTGCTAAATCTTTTGAATTTAAAGATGTATCGGTCGCTTGCTTATCTGGTAATACAGTTTTTTCATCGGTAGCACCGTTATGTTTTGAAGGTGCTGAATCTTTTGAATTTAAAGATGTATCGGCCACTTGCTTATCTGGTAATACAGTTTTTTCATCGGTAGCACCGTTATGTTCTGAAGGTGCTAAATCTTTTGAATTTAAAGATGTATCGGTCGCTTGCTTATCTGGTAATACAGTTTTTTCATCGGTAGCACCGTTATGTTCTGAAGGTGCTGAATCTTTTGAATTTAAAGATGTATCGGCCACTTGCTTATCTGGCAATACGGTCTTTTCGTCGGTAGCACCGTTATGTTCTGAAGGTGCTAAATCTTTTGAATTTAAAGATGTATCGGTCGCTTGCTTATCTGGTAATACAGTTTTTTCATCGGTAGCACCGTTATGTTCTGAAGGTGCTGAATCTTTTGAATTTAAAGATGTATCGGCCACTTTCTGAGATGAATTTGACAAATATTTAACGGGAGCAGCTGATTCTATAATTTGCACTTGGTTAGCATGGACAGAAGTAGATTGACACGCATAAAAAAATATGATAGTACAGAAAAAAATTAGAATATTATATTTGTTTTGTTTATTCATATGTAAACCTCCCTTTCGTTGATAAAATTATTATACTAACTGTGTCATTCTGAAATCATTAACATGTGTTAATTCGATACTATTGATATCTGGGCATAGATATATAAGCAACATATAATACTATCCATGAATTAACTAAAAAATTATAGAAAAGAAATATTTTTTTTGATAATATATTCTTGAAAATTTTATATATGGAGGAATTTATATGAAAAAAATGAAAATTATAATGATAATTTTTCTTTTGATTTCAAATTTTTGTTCAATATTTCAAACAATGGCACATGCAGAAGAAGGTAGAGATGTTACTAGTAATGTGACTTCTTTAAGTGTCTCGCCAACTAGTGTAAGAGATGGCGAAAAATTTACAGTAAATCTTGAATTTAATGAGAAAACAATTGATATTCAACCAGGAGATTATATCAAAGTTAGTTGGCCTAGCGGTGGTGACATTTATGGTTCTGGATTTAATAAAAGTATCGATTTGATGATTCAAGGAAAAAATGTAGGTAAGTTAAATGTAACAACAGACGAAGCAATCATAGTTTTTAATGATAATATTCGCAATTTAGATGATGTAGAAGGTTGGGCGCAATTCGAGGTTCAAGCGCGCAATTTAACCAATACCTCTGAAGAAAATACGGGGAATCTTACAGTAAGTAGTGGTGATAAAACAGCAGTAATTACTGTAACTAAACCAGCATCTTCTACAGGGCCAAGTGATTTTTATTATAAAGTTGGTGATATGTTACCTCAAGATACAGATCATGTCAGATGGTTTTTATGTATTAACGACAATAAAGCTTATGTTTCACAAGATGTACGTATTTTAGACGAAATACAGCCAGGTCAAAAACTTGATCCAGCAAGTTTTGAAATAGTCACTGACTCTCAGTATGCTGGAGAAAAGGTGTTTAGAGGTGAAGAAGGTGTTACAAATTTTTTACAAGCATATCCTGGAGCAAGTTTTAATTATTCTGTTGACGAAAATAGAATTACAATTAATTTACCAAAAAACATCGCAAATCTAACTTCTTTTAGAATTAATTATAAAACGATTATTTCGAATCCAAATCAAGCATCTTTTGATAATCATTCCAGAGCTTGGTTCAAAGAATATAATCAACCAGCTGTTGAAGGAGAAGAATTTAATTATTCAGTAAAAAATATTGATGTATCTGGTGGAGTGAATGGGACAGTTAAAGGTGAATTAAAGATTGTGAAAAAAGTTCATGGGACAGAGGTGGGGATTCCACATGTTCAATTTGAACTTAAGCGAGCAGATGGAGGAACAATTCAAGGACAAGAAAGTGTACTTCTTGAAACAAATGAACAAGGGGTTACAGGGATTAAGAAGTTAGTAGTTGGTGATTATATTGTGAAAGAAGTTCATGCTCCAGACTGGATTGATTTTGATCCGCTAACGGTAAAAGAACTGAAGTTTACTATGACAGATCAAGATACAAGTGGTGTCATCTTAAATGTTAGCAACGAGAAAAAGAAAATTTCTGTTACTGCAAATAAAGTTTGGGAAGGTGGAGAATCACCACGACCAACAATTTATCTTAAATTGTACCGATTAACTAATAATGGAAACCAACTTGAAGAAGTCCCTAGCATAGGATTAGGTGAATTAAAAGATGGTGAGTCTTCATTTACTTGGAATGGGTTAGAGCAATATGATAATTATGGAAATGAGTATCAATATAGCGTAAAAGAAGTCGATGAAAATGGTATTGATTTTGTTCCAAAAGGTTATACAAAAATTGAAACAGGTCTTACTGTAACTAACAAAAGTGTAGAAAAAGTAAACATTCAGGGAACGAAAATATGGAATGACAATGATGATCAAGATGGTAAACGTCCAAAGAGCATTAAGGTAAATTTATTGGCCAACGGCCATATGGTTGCGAATAAAGAAGTAAGAGAAAGCGATGGTTGGAAATATCAATTTGAGAACTTACCAAAATATGAGAATGGCCAATTGATTAACTATACAGTGACAGAAGATCAAGTAGCTGATTACAGTACTGAGGTTAAAGGCTTTGATATTATAAATAGCTATACGCCGGGTAAAACTAGTGTGAGCGTAACTAAAGCTTGGAATGACAGTAATAATCAAGATGGATTACGGCCAAATAGTGTGAAAGTTCAATTATATGCCAATGGTAAAGCAGAAGGAGAAGCGATTGAATTAAGTGATGGAAATCAATGGAGTTACACATGGGTAGATTTGGCAGAAAAAGCTAAAGGAGAAACTATCCAGTATACAGTGAAAGAAGTAAGTGATGTACCAGGCTATACAAGCGAAGTAGAAGATAGTAATTTAGGAAATGTGACAATTACAAATACACATACACCTGAAATTATTCAAGTTAGTGGAACGAAAACATGGAATGACAATGATGATCAAGACGGTAAACGTCCAGAGAGTATTAAGGTAAATTTATTGGCCAACGGCCATATGGTTGCGAATAAAGAAGTAAGAGAAAGCGATGGTTGGAAATATCAATTTGAGAACTTACCAAAATATGAGAATGGCCAATTGATTAACTATACAGTGACAGAAGATCAAGTAGCTGATTACAGTACTGAGGTTAAAGGCTTTGATATTATAAATAGCTATACGCCGGGTAAAACTAGTGTGAGCGTAACTAAAGCTTGGAATGACAGTAATAATCAAGATGGATTACGGCCAAATAGTGTGAAAGTTCAATTATATGCCAATGGTAAAGCAGAAGGAGAAGCGATTGAATTAAGTGATGGAAATCAATGGAGTTACACATGGGTAGATTTGGCAGAAAAAGCTAAAGGAGAAACTATCCAGTATACAGTGAAAGAAGTAAGTGATGTACCAGGCTATACAAGCGAAGTAGAAGATAGTAATTTAGGAAATGTGACAATTACAAATACACATATACCTGAAATTATTCAAGTTAGTGGAACGAAAACATGGAATGACAATGATGATCAAGACGGTAAACGTCCAGAGAGTATTAAGGTAAATTTATTGGCCAACGGCCATATGGTTGCGAATAAAGAAGTAAGAGAAAGCGATGGTTGGAAATATCAATTTGAGAACTTACCAAAATATGAGAATGGCCAATTGATTAACTATACAGTGACAGAAGATCAAGTAGCTGATTACAGTACTGAGGTTAAAGGCTTTGATATTATAAATAGCTATACGCCGGGTAAAACTAGTGTGAGCGTAACTAAAGCTTGGAATGACAGTAATAATCAAGATGGATTACGGCCAAATAGTGTGAAAGTTCAATTATATGCCAATGGTAAAGCAGAAGGAGAAGCGATTGAATTAAGTGATGGAAATCAATGGAGTTACACATGGGTAGATTTGGCAGAAAAAGCTAAAGGAGAAACTATCCAGTATACAGTGAAAGAAGTAAGTGATGTACCAGGCTATACAAGCGAAGTAGAAGATAGTAATTTAGGAAATGTGACAATTACAAATACACATACACCTGAAATTATTCAAGTTAGTGGAACGAAAACATGGAATGACAATGATGATCAAGACGGTAAACGTCCAGAGAGTATTAAGGTAAATTTATTGGCCAACGGCCATATGGTTGCGAATAAAGAAGTAAGAGAAAGCGATGGTTGGAAATATCAATTTGAGAACTTACCAAAATATGAGAATGGCCAATTGATTAACTATACAGTGACAGAAGATCAAGTAGCTGATTACAGTACTGAGGTTAAAGGCTTTGATATTATAAATAGCTATACGCCGGGTAAAACTAGTGTGAGCGTAACTAAAGCTTGGAATGACAGTAATAATCAAGATGGATTACGGCCAAATAGTGTGAAAGTTCAATTATATGCCAATGGTAAAGCAGAAGGAGAAGCGATTGAATTAAGTGATGGAAATCAATGGAGTTACACATGGGTAGATTTGGCAGAAAAAGCTAAAGGAGAAACTATCCAGTATACAGTGAAAGAAGTAAGTGATGTACCAGGCTATACAAGCGAAGTAGAAGATAGTAATTTAGGAAATGTGACAATTACAAATACACATACACCTGAAATTATTCAAGTTAGTGGAACGAAAACATGGAATGACAATGATGATCAAGACGGTAAACGTCCAGAGAGTATTAAGGTAAATTTATTGGCCAACGGCCATATGGTTGCGAATAAAGAAGTAAGAGAAAGCGATGGTTGGAAATATCAATTTGAGAACTTACCAAAATATGAGAATGGCCAATTGATTAACTATACAGTGACAGAAGATCAAGTAGCTGATTACAGTACTGAGGTTAAAGGCTTTGATATTATAAATAGCTATACGCCGGGTAAAACTAGTGTGAGCGTAACTAAAGCTTGGAATGACAGTAATAATCAAGATGGATTACGGCCAAATAGTGTGAAAGTTCAATTATATGCCAATGGTAAAGCAGAAGGAGAAGCGATTGAATTAAGTGATGGAAATCAATGGAGTTACACATGGGTAGATTTGGCAGAAAAAGCTAAAGGAGAAACTATCCAGTATACAGTGAAAGAAGTAAGTGATGTACCAGGCTATACAAGCGAAGTAGAGGATAGTAATTTAGGAAATGTGACAATTACAAATACACATACACCTATAGCCCCCAAAAATACACATTTAAATAAATCAATAACTTCTGAATTATCTAATATAAAAAGCAAAAAAAATATTCTTCTAAAAACTGGAGAGAAAATAGATTTTTGGCTGATTATATTAGGAATTTGTTTAATTTTTGGTAGTAGTTATTTTTATTTTAGAAAAAAATAAAAAAGTGTAAATACTCAAAAAGTCATAATTTTAGGTTCTTTGTCAAATAATGTTTAATATTGATAAAGATAGATTGCAGAATCTCGTCAAATCCAGAGGATTTTTTCCTCTGGATTTTTTTATTTTGTTTGCATTACTTGTCTTTGCAGAGTGAGAATATGCAATTAGATATTCCAGATGGATCTTTTCTTAGTATTTTCTTAAGGTTGTTTGATAAGCAGCAGGACATTAAATTATGTTTGATTTCGTTGATGAATAGGATACAAAAAGTTCTTGTTACAACGTGTAGACTTGTGTTAATTCATCATTATAGAAAAGTAGTCTGTCCATATGCTCTATTCCGATTAAATAAGTTTTAAACGAAGGACGTCAATAACAGTTTAAACTATCAAAATTTTCTTGTAATAATTTTAAGTATTTTTTGAGTCATTTTTCAGTTAAACTTTAACTTTTTAATAAGTAGATTATCCAAGTGATTTGATGGTTTCGGAAGGTTCAATCGACGTGAAAGCAATTAATAATACTGAGAATCATTTTTTCACTAGAGAAACATGAGGTGCAATACATATCACTGGCAATAAATTGGACTTTTTTTGTACAAACAGTGAGAAACGGCTAAAATAACGTTTTAACTAATAAAGTTGTCGGTTTTCAACAATATCAAATAACTTTCATGTTTGTTCATTTACTTATATGAGTAGATAAATTATTTTTATGTTTATATTATGCACACTCTATTATTTAAGTGATAGAAATAATTTGAAATTTAACTAATGTTAAAGCGTGTTGATTGATATTAAATATAAAATGAAAATACAAAAAATAAAAGGAAGGATTGATTGAAGTGGAGTATAAAAAGAAAGTAATTAGTAAAAAAAATGTAATAATGAAGTTGTTTAGTGGAATCATTTTTTTTATTATTTTAAGTATATTTAAGCCTACTTGTGTAAATGCAAGCCCAAGTCTCAATAAACAATTAAATAATGGTGATTCAAATATATCTATATCATTTCATCAAGAAAATGAATATGTTAATCTAAAAGAATCAGTATCAAAAGAAGAGTTGGATAAAAAAGAAAAGAATTTGATGGAAGAATCAAAGGAGAATATTTTGGAAGATAGTAGTTCTCCAAATTCAAAAGAATCAGTATCAAAAGAAGAGTTGGATAGAAAAGAAAAGAATTTGATGGAAGAATCAAAGGAGAATATTTTGGAAGATAGTAGTTCTCCAAATTCAAAAGAATCAGTATTAAAAGAAGAGTTGGATAGAAAAGAAAAGAATTTGATGGAAGAATCAAAGGAGAATATTTTGGAAGATAGTAGTTCTCCAAATTCAAAAGAATCAGTATTAAAAGAAGAGTTGGATAAAAAAGAAAAGAATTTGATGGAAGAATCAAAGAAGAATATTTTAGAGGATAGTAGCTTAAAAAAATCAACTTTAATTGATGATTTTTCACTAAATAATAAAGGCGGCATTAATAAAATTATGCTAAATCATAGAGGAGCATATATAGTACGTTACTATATTGATTGGGATGAAATTAGTTCCAGTAATAATAGTAATGAAATAATAAGGAATATAGAATGGCCTGAAAACAACATGAATAAAATGGCTGGTTTTTTATCACAAATATTAATTCCAGCTAATGCTAGAAACATCAATATTAAAATTATTGGAGCTACAGGGTTAGTTTGGAATCCTTGGTGCGTTATATATCAAAAGAAAAATTTGCCAAATATAGAATTACGTACTATATTAACAAGTGGTACAACTATTTTCCCTCATTATATAGAAGAAACATTGCCGAGAGAAAATACAGATTACCATCAAGAGTATGTGTATGATAAAGTTATTCAATACGATACATTCGATGATTTTGAAATAAAAAAATTACAAAATGGTGAAGAAAAAAAAATCATTTGGTCAGAATCAGAATTTATGGGACGAAAAATATATGTTTCGGAGTTTCCAAGAGTTTTAACTGGTGTACTGTATCCATTTTTAGCTTTTCCTAGTTTTTATAGAGTTGTTCCCCCAGAAAACGGATATATAGAAATTGCAGATTCAAAGCCAACTTTTACTGTATCTTCGGCTAAAAGTTCTCCATTTCAATTTAGGATTATAGGAAAGGTAGATTCTTTGATAAAGGGAAGAAGTTATGAAGCTAAATTGATATCTAAAAATAGTGATTGTGAAGATAAATATATGAGCTATGATGGTATTGATAAAAAAGCTACTGTAGAAATTTTATTTATTTCAGGTGGTACATTATTTACATCTAATGGGCCTCAAATACTTAAGCCTAACTTTTATGCAAAAGCAAGTATGAAAGCTAATGATGATAGTGCTGAATTTAATATAAACCTAAATCCAGCTATTTCTCCATATATAAAGAAGAGAGAAACGAGATGGCGGCATCCACTTTTTCCTCCATATAATGAAAAAAACCAAACAAGTTTTACTCCTAGAATAATTATAGAATTAAAATATAGTAAAATATGGCATAGTATTGACAAGTTATTTACTTCAGATAAATATACAGAATTATTGCATGATGTTACAAATAAAAAAATTCAAGAGGTTAAGCAACAAGTTTTGAGTATGCCGAATAATCAAGATGCTTTAGAAATGATTAAATTAATTACTAAAGCTGAACAATTATGGGAGAAAAAGAGACAGCTGTTACAAAAGTAAGTGTAATAACAATCTTTTGTTATTTGATAAATCTAAGCTCTTTTGTACCATTAGTAATGGAGTTTTTACATTTGGTAAAAAATATGATTTCTTATATAGGAATAAATGATCCATAAAGTATAGAAGCTAAATTTAATGTGAGTTAAGCTTATAACTACCACATAATGTGTTATTATTAAAAGATATTAAATGGAGAAAGGAATAAGAAAACAAAAATACCCATTAATCAGATATTTTTGATTAATGGGTATTTTTGTTTTCTAGTTAACATAAGATATATTATTCAAAGTAGTGTAAAGTGGGCGAATGTTAGGATTAAGTGCAACATATAATTGTTTTAGTATAACAATAGTTCGTGATTTGATCTATTATAACATGTTTCTATTTACGTATACATAGTATTGTTCGTTTTATTTTTTTATACCAATTGTAAAATTTGTTTGCAGGTTTCTAGAAAACTTTTGATATTTGGAATCGGGTTGTTTAAGTAATTTACATTTATTTTTGTTCTAAATCGTTTGTTTAGCGATGTTTATCATTAAATTTGATTAAAGAAATAAAAAGAGAACTAGAAACATCTAGTCCTCCAAGCATAAATCAAAGTAATATATCCTATTTGATTTGAATTTTTACCTAATAGCAAACCATACGTATTGTGCGGTATTTTTTACTAAGTCGTTCTTTTATTTGCATAAATGCTCTAACCTATTCTGTATTTATCATATGTAGTCTTCAGAAATTAAGTTGTATTTGACATTATTTTAGTAATTTAATTTTAATTCTGTTTCATCGGAATAATTCACTATGTGAGCCTATTCTAGCTAAAGTTAGAATTAATTTATCACCATCAATTTTATAAATCAACAACCAGTCTGGTTCAATATGACATTCTCGTGTGCCTATATAATTTCCTGTTAGTGCATGGTCTTTATACTTTGGTGGCAATGTTTGTTGTTCTTGTAAAAGTACTAGTACTTCTTTTAACTTCTCTAAATTCTTTCCTTGTTTCTTTGCTTTCTTAAAGTCTTTTTTGAATTGGTTCGTGTAAAATATTTCAAGCATTTAAATCCTCCATTAAATCCTCCACGGAAGAAAATCCACCATGAACGTTTCCCTCTTTAATGTCTTTTAATGCTTGTAGAGTTTCTTTGTTTCCCTTATTAATCATAAAAGGAATTGCTTGTTCATTAATAGACTGTTTTAAGAAAATAGTAATTGCACTTGTCATATTTAACCCTAAATCATCAAATAATTGTTCTGCTTCTTCTTTTAAATTTTCATCAACATTTACATGTATAGGTTTCTTTTTTGTAGTGGCCAACTTTATCCCTCCTTTATGTGAATAACAATAACATGAATTGTTGTTAAAAGCAACATTTTTTGTTGTTTGTTTGATTCAAACGTTCTATCTTATAAAGGATACAAGATTTATGTAAATGTTGTAGTTTAAGACACCTCTTCTTCTAATAAATATTCTTTACAAAGCATTAACAAGACTGATTTTCCTACACAACGAATCTCGGTAATAACCTTAATAAATTCAGAATCTTTAAACTGAATAAGCTAATTAAAACAAATAGATCTTTTAAACATTTTCATCCTTCTGTTGAAGTAAAATTCTATTATAAAATTATTTCAACATTATTTGAAGTTAACTTCAAATAATGTTGACTTTTTAAAACAATAGGAGTTCAAACAATCTCACAGTGCTATGTATCACTGTGAGAAAACTGACTGTTATTAATTTGAAAAAAATCAGTAAAATAAATAATGTATTCAATTTTTGATATTAAGTAATGTTGCATACAGTATTAGCAAAATTTTAGCTTAATAAAGTTAAATATGCTAGAATTTTATTGTAGGAAGCATATTATTCACTTCTTTACAAATCTATCTTAATCTTAGGCAGTCGGCGGAAAACGGCTGTCTATTTATCTGGTGAAGTATTTTAGGTTTGTTTATTCAGTGGTCGATTAGACATGAATAAAAGAGCGATTCTTTTTAGAATCGCTCTTTTATTTAGTTAGCTGTAAAGTGTCCTAAGTAATCCACGTTGAAGTCAAAACTAATATTTATAAGTCCTCAACGTTGTATTCGGTATATCCTTCATAATAATAACTAATATCAATACCCTTCATGAAGATTTCTCTATCATTAATTTTATTAGTTAAAGCATTTGAGAATAAGTATTTGATTTCCAAATCGTTGACCGGACTTCTTTCCATTGCAGACAAATAATCTTCCTTATTAATTAAGTTCCAGTCTACAACTTGCTTTAATTCTTTTTTCAGAATTAGGTCTAACCATATTCTTGTAGCTCTACCATTACCTTCACGAAAAGGGTGAGCGATGTTCATTTCAACATATTTAGCTACAATTTCATCTAAATTTCTTTGTGGCATTTTATCTATATGTTCTAAAGCAACTTCTAAGTACATTACTGGTGCAAAGCGAAAATTTCCTTTAGAAATATTTTTACTTCTTACTTTACCTGCAAATTCATAAATATCTTCAAACAAATAATTATGGATATAAGATAGCCCCTTGAATGTTCCGACTTCTACTTTGTCAATATCTCTTGAGTCATATAATCGTTTTGCATTTTCTTTACTAACACGCTCCTCAACTCTGTTTAACTCAAGTTGGTTAGTAATACCTAATTTATTCTCTAACAAATTAAAATCACCGCCTATTAATTATTGTCCTTCTTTTTAATGATCTCTTCAACTCTCATACTAAGTTTTTCAATGTATTTTAGCACAAAAGTTACATAACAATCAAAAAGCTAAAGATACATACTATCCAGTTTTCTCCAGTAATATTCTCCTTTTTCCTAATAGTGAAAATAAACTCAACACCCTTTTTTTAGATCTGGAACATCATCATGATAGATAGTTGATGGTATATAATAAATGTTTTTCTATTACATATAAGACATTAATTTAGATATTTTTAACAATGAACGCTTGTAAAATATCTAATTTGCTAGTTTCGATATTATGTGCCGCAGGTTTAATAATTTGAATTTTTCTTTTATCTGAAATTTTTAATAACCCTATTCCTTCAGGAAGCTCTTTAGATGCAAGTAATAAGATATCTTCAGGAACAACGACCCAGCTATAATTAGTTTTAGTATTTAAAATTATATTGTTAAGTTTGTTATCCGAAAAAACTATTTCGATGCTATGCGTATTTAATTCTTCTGTATATTTACTAGACACGTTTTCTAGCAACAAAAAATCTAAAGTGACGGATCTCATTAATAACGAAGAATAAAAGGAAAAATTGGGAACTAATTTATAAACTGATTTTCCTTTATGATATGAGTTATTAGTACTTTGCAACCATGAGCTTTCTGACAATGCAAACGAGAAATCAGATATGGTGAATATTTGTTCGTCGCTACTATCAATTTTAGAGTATCTATTTTTTTTAACTATTCCTCCACCCTCTTTAGCTTGTATCGTTTTAATAGTTGCCCAAGTGTTTAACAAGTCAGATCTCTTAATATCTTTTGCTAAAACTTGTTGCATTAATTCATCTTTTATTTGGCTGTTTCCTTGGCTAATTTTTTCTACTAATTCAAAGTTATCTGGACTGACTTCTACGTCCTCTATGTTAGGAACACTAACTCCCCTACCTGCTGCTCGCTGCTGGTAGTCAAAGTATATTTCTCCTGCTTTTTTTCTTTTCCATATTAGTGCTTCAGTTACTCCAGCTACATGTGCTAAATGTTTAATCCATTGTGTGAAAGAACTATACTCGTTACGCCATAATCTATTATGTTCTACTTTCCTTATTAATTCGTATAGACGCACCCATGAATGAGTATCCTTAGCCAATATTTCTTCAATTTCATGTTCTATTTTTCTTAGGTTCAATTTTTTCTCCTTTCTACCAATTTACTATAATACGTTATAGTAAATATTTGCTATAAAAAGAAAGAATTCATGAATATTAGCTATTATATGTATTCTTTCTTCTTATTATAATTAAAAAATGTATTCAATGATTTGATCTATTTTAGCCATATCTTTTAATGGTAAATGTTCTATTTGGCTTAACTTTCTTTCTGTAAAATCTAAAGATTTTAATTGGGAAATAACGACTTGTCCATGAGTTTCCATTTCATCAGGTAATGTATAACGAGTTGGCATGTTTTTAATTGTAGAAGTTATAGGACAAATTACTGCAAACATTGTTTTTCTATTAAATTCGTATCTAGAAACTACTAGACCTGGACGTCTCTTCTGTATTTCTTTTCCAGCTGAAGGATCGAAATCTATCCATACAATATCACCCTTTTTAGGAATATATTTTGTTTCGTCATTCATTAAAATAATTCTCTCCCTCCAGGTTCAATGTCATGCCATTCGTCTTTTTCGTAGTACTCCCCTTCTGATCCACCACTAAATGGATCTTGTAATTTAGGGACTAACGTAATTGTCCCATCATCAGAATACATCACTATATATTCTTGGTCTGCCTTTGGTTTCTGTCCGTTATTAGATGGTAATGTCAATACTACAGAACTTCCTTGTTTTCTAGATTTTGTGGTTAACATACAATCACCTCTTGTCTTTTATTATACTAAATAATTAAATAGTTTCAAATGATTATATACTACATTTAGTTAACTTAGTGTGATTTAATTAAATAGTCAAAATTAGATATTTTAGAATTAATTTTTTAGATTCAGAAACTTAAAAGTTTTTGACCTCTTTGTTTTTTCGTGCTATACTTGGAATTATCAAGTGTCAAAAACTTATGTTCAGAAAAGGTGAGGAAATTTTGGCCATTTATGGTTATTCAAGAGTGAGTACTAGTAATCAAGATTACAAAACCCAGATTCAAAAACTAGAAAAATCCGGAGCAGAAAAAATATTCAGTGAAAAATATACGGGAACAAAAAAAGAAGGAAGAAAAGAATTAGAAGAACTACTATCTATTGTAAAACCTGGCGATAAAGTTTTAGTGACGAAAATTGATCGGCTAGCTAGAAGTATCGTTGATTTAAATTCGATTATCTCTTCTTTAAACCATTCAGGAGTGACTATCACCTTCTTAGATAATTCCCTAACCTTTGAGCCGAATAAAAGTGATTCTATGCAAACATTAATGATGAACATGTTAGGGAGTTTTGCACAATTTGAAAGAGATTTAATCGTGACAAGAACGCAAGAAGGAAAACAGTGGCACCGGGCAAATAATAAGAACTATCGAGAAGGACGTCCTAAAAGAGTGTTGAATGATAAATACAAACATGCACTAGAGTTAATGGAAACAAATAGCATGCGAGAAGTGGAAAGGAAAACAGGTATTTCTTTATCTACTCTCAAACGAATCAAGAAACAAGCAAAGGAAGAACAGTTACTTAATGAGAAATAATTCAGGAGTAGTTATTATGGAAAATAGAGAGAAGATTATTCAGATGTTGGAAAATCCTTTGATTTCAGAATACGGAATAGAAAAAATGTCAAATGGTCGGCTCTATTCTGCAAATTATCAAAGATACAAAAAACGTGTCGAAAAAGAAAATCAGCCAATGTTTATTTTTGATACGATGTCAGTAAAAGCGGAAAAACTATTATTAGAGTTGTCCGAAGAAGTATTACAAGTTCAGCCTAAGATAAAACAAGAATATAAAGAAATGGTTGCAAGATATAGCTTTAGAAATGGAGAGAATTAAGATGGTTGTTCGAAAACAATATGATCATTGGGAAATAGAAATTACTACGTGGAATAAGACAAATGTAGTTACTTATGTTGATTGTGATTGTGGTCAATTGGCTAGAAGAGAGTTGGGAAAATATAATCATTTTAAGTGCAGTAGCTGTAAAAAAGAATATAAATTAAGCAACGGTTCTTATGTAGAAATACGCACAAAAAAGAATTGAAAAAAGGTAAAATCTTGATAAAATAATAATAGGCAACAACTATTTCCTCAATAGAATAGTGTCAGTATGTATAAAGTAATACCTCGAATTTTTTGTGGTTGTTGCTTTTTTATTTTAAAGTAGGATCTGGGTAGATTCTCTACTTATTTTTATTACGCCACCAGTGATAAATTCCTGTTAAGATAGTGGCTATATAAAAAAGGCAGATACTTAAGAAGAGTATATTCATGATTTCCTCCTAGTTAAATAAAAGTCATGAATAATTGTACCAAGATTTTTTAGGGAAGTTAAGATTGAAATAGGAAAGTAAATACGATAAAATTTTTATAGACTGTTACGTTGAAATTGTTCTTCAGAGACTATTTCTTCCAAACCACCTACTAGATAGGTGGTTTTAATTATTATTTTCGGAGGTTGTGTTTTGGCCAAAAAAAGTAAGGATTTAATAGATATCGGATCATTTGTGCATTGTCAATCTGTTATGGGACAAACGCTCAAAGGAAAAGTTGAAGTGATAAATCAATATACAGTGATCGTTTTTGATGGAGAATTTCGTCATGTGGTCACGAAAAAACAGTTGAAAGAATTAGGCTATTCTTTGCCAAATAAAAGAAAAAAATAAGCAGAGAGGGATTCCTTTCTGCTTATTTTTTCGTTCGTATAGATTGTTGATCAAAGTCGAAAAGTGCGCCTTCACAGTCAAGAGTTATCTTCTTTTTATCTGAGGATATTTCAGATATTACTCCATGTAATCCTCCAATAGTCACAACAGTGTCTCCTGGTTGTAAATTGTTTAAAAAATCTTGTCGTTCTTTTTGTTGCTTTTTTTGTGTACGAAACAGATAAAAATACATAGCAACAATAACTAATAGCATGATAAGCATCGGTTTCATTTCTCCTTGTTAATTTGAAAATTTATATATAGACATCAAGGCTATTTTATAAAAAGAAAGTATTGATGGCAATATTTGTTTCGAATGAAATGGTACAATAATCAGGTAAAAACAATTGGAATTGATGGATACCAACTTACAAAAATGTTAGGAAAATTCTTTTGTTTTAACATTTACAAAACTATACTAATAGTTCTATAATTTCTATATAGAAGACGTTTTCTAATTTTTATTTTCGAGATGAACATTCATGAAAAAGAAATTAGTTAAAGGCTTAGTTATTTGTGGCATGATAGGAATTGGTTTTACAGCATTAGGAACAAATGTAGAAGCTGCTACGTATTACGGAAATGGTGTCTATTGTAATAAGCAAAAATGTTGGGTAAATTGGGGCCAAGCATGGTCAGAAGGAGTTAAACGTTGGGGAGATAATTTGTTTGGTAGTTTTAGTGGAGGAAGGATTTAAATGATTGATATTGAGGAAACAAAAAAAATAATTCATGAACTATATAATAGTTTAATGAAGCGTGATAAGACCAGAGCTATATTAGATATTACAGATGTTTTACTGCAAGTCTATAAAAAAATAGATAGCGAAAAATATCCAGAAATATTAATAAATAAAATGGTGAATTATATCTATATTGTTGGATTTGACAATAAAATTCATTTTTTAGGAAATGATGAAAAGTTATTAATTGAATTGGGAGATATATCTAAAAAGGCTGGAATTAACAGTAAATATAAAGCTAATTTTACAGATAAGTCTCAATTCTATAGTTATTCTGAAAAAGTACCTATTAGATAGTGATAGTTCTGCGTTTGACTGAACAACTACAAAATTTCGTTGTCTTAGATAACTCTGCAATTCTTATATAAAGGTATGATAAAAAGAAATGAAGAAATCGATATTTTTTAAAATTATTATGGTAGTAGTTATATATGCAATCTTTTTAATTAGCAACATAGTTATAGAATATATACCAATAGAAGATTCGTCTATTTTAAAATCTGTTCTACAGCTTGGATTCAACTGTATTTTAGCGTGGAGTTCATATTTAATAGTAAGAACTTTTAAATTAACCAATGATACATTGTTAACTAGTAGAATTACTAGTGTCTGGTTAACGATATTAGGAATAATTATAATACTATTTTTATTGATAGTAACAAATGTTCCGCAAAATATTAAAGATATCTTCAGTGGAGGATTAAATTTATTAGTAAATTCTTTTTTGGTAGCCGTTGCAGCAGCTATATTTGAAGAATTTTTAGTTAGATTATTAGCATTTTCGACATTTTTAGAAATATTTAAAAAAAATAAATATTCTTTGGTTTTTGCTTCAATAGCTTCTTCCTTTTTATTTGGAGTATTGCATATTTCTAATTTAACAATGCAATCTTTTGAAGCAACCATGCAACAAATTTTTTATGCAACAGTTTTAGGTATATGTTTTTCTGTAATTAGAATTCGATTTAATGGGTTACAGTATGTTATTTTCTTACATTTTTTAATTGATTTTCAACCAACAATAACTGATAACGGAACTCCGGCATCATCTTGGGAACAAGTATTTTTAGTGTTTATGCCGATAGCAATTGTTTCTATTATTTGTTTAATTCAATTAAATAAAGATAATAAGAATTTAAATTATTTATTTTAAAAAGTAAAAATATGTGTATTGTAATAAGCAAAAATGTTGGGTAGATTGGAGCAGAGCTCTTTTCGAAATTATAGATAGAGGCGTAAAAGCATATGTCAATGGATTTACGAAAGTGTTAGGTGGTATAGGGGGAAGAGAATAAAAATCAAAAGCTATTTACACTGTTATCAAGGGCATATAATACGTACACACTTGATAATATGGAAGTAAAAGATGGACTTTTAGAAGCAGCAAAAGTATTGCAACAAGAAGACTATACTAAATCTATTATTATCATTTACAAAAAACTTGCGAAGTTAAAAGCAGAGCAAAGAATAAAGATACCTGAAATTCGTGAGTTAATGGATTTTATAAAAAAGGATTATCAAAATTTAAGCAGAAAAGAATTGATAGATAATGATATTGGATATGGATTTGAAGCAATACCGTATATTTTTTAATTGAAGGGCTGCAAAATTCCATATAAATCAAAATCATGTAGCTTAATACAAACTAGTATATTGAGGTTCCCGCTGTCTTTTAAGGCAGTAGGGTTCTTTTTTATGCTGTTTTGAGAAATATAATAAAAAATATTACTGTTAAAAATGAACACTATTCGCTTGATCATACGAACTCTAGTTCGTATGATGTTGAGTGGAAAGGTGGTTTTTTGTATGAAATTTGATTATTCCAAAGAACCTAGACGTGACATTCTGTGTATCGATGTAAAATCATTTTATTCGAGCGTAGAATGTGTAGAACGCGGCTTAGATCCCCTCAAAACAATGCTTATAGTAATGAGTGGGGCTGATAATGCAGGTGGATTAGTACTTGCTGCTTCTCCAATGGCAAAAAAAGTTCTAGGAATTTCTAATGTGACTCGTAAAGACGAAGTCCCTGATCACCCTGATTTATTAGTTGTACCACCAAGAATGAATGTGTATATGAAAAAGAATCAAGAAATCAATAATTTATACAAAAGATTCGTTGCCGACGAAGATCATTCTGTCTTTAGTGTAGATGAAAGCTTTTTTAGATATTACTGCTTCTCTCTCCTACTTTAATTGTGATTCAGCATTTAAGTTGGCCAAAATTATACAGCGTGTGATTTATAATCACATGGGATTGTACGTAACTATTGGAATTGGAGACAATCCTTTGCTAGCTAAATTAGCATTAGACAATGAAGCAAAAAATACACACAGCTGTACGCTCATTCTTGGGGTATTGATCGAAGTTTTTTAGGAGAAAAAAGACAAGTTGCTAAAGAAAAGTCTTTTGGAAATAGTCAGGTATTACCTAGAGATTACGCAAGAAGAGATCAAATTGAATTAGTGCTGAAAGAACTTTCAGATCAGGTAGCAACCAGGTTGAGAAACTCAAACTGTCAAACGGAATGTGTATCTGTATTTGTAGGCTATTCTAAAGGACAAGTTGATGGACTGGGAAGGTCTGGTTGGCGAAAATAGCTTAAAATCGCTCGCAGCAACAACACAAAAGTGTTAACCGAGCATGTTTTAAAGCTTTTTCGAGAAAACTATGTTCCTGGAATAGACATTCGTAATTTAGGCGTTTCATTTGGAAAGTTGGTTTGGGATACTACCCTTCAGTTAGATCTCTTTTCTGTTCCTGAAGAACAAATTGTAGATACTCAGTTGGATTTTTTGATTGACAAAATACGTCAAAAATTTAGCTTTAAAGCATTGATACATGCTTCTTCTCTTTTAGATGGAGCAACAGCTGTGAATCGTTCGGGCTTAGTTGGCGGTCATGCCGGAGGAAACATTGGTTTGGAAAGATAAACTAAAAAAATTTGTTACTAAATCAAAAATAAGAGTATACTGGTATACTCTTATTTTTTTATAGGAAAAGCCAGACATAAAAGATTCAAAACATATTTATGCGCATGTTCACACGCATGAATATGCGCATAAATATGCCATAAACACACGCACACATATGCCCATATTTATTTGATCAATGAAAGATCTGATTGGGAACGATTAAACATTGCTGAAGGGCCCTCTAAACGTTACATTTGTGAAGGATGCTGTGTGGCTGTTTGGTAAGTAGAGTGTTAAATAATTTTGATAAATACAAGTGTTCCTGGTGTAAGCGAACGTATATGTTAGGAAAAGAGATTTATAGATGAAATAAAATACTGAAGTTTTTAAAAGTACATAGGGATATTTTGAATTTATGTTATAATTATTGCGGCAACTGCCAAGTAAGGTGGTGTAACTATGGCTGAGAAACTAATTTCGTTGATTATCTCACCGCTACTTGTGGGTCTAGTACTTTTTCTAGTTGATCGTTGGCTAGACGATTAGTCGATAATCCAAGCAGTTGCCTTTTAGCCCCAACGCTGAAGTCGCAACAGCGCCAAAAAGTCCTCCTACCGCAAATAGGAGGGCTTTTTGGTATAACTATGCTGTTGAACTAATTTCGCTTCGCACCTATAGTATAACATATTATTTAAGGAGGTCAACAAAAAAATAAGCAGGAATGTCCTTCCCTTATTGCTTGGGGTTTGATAGAATATTACTGCGAGCGCATTAATATTTATTTAAAAGGAGGATTTCCCACCATGCCTAGAAAAACCTTTGTGTATCCGCACCCTATCAACACATACATTATCAAGCAACTAGGGATTACTGTTGAAGAATTTTGTGAATTACACGCTTTCTCTCAAGGAACTGTTTCTTCTTGGATTACTCGCAACAAAAAAATTGAAACACTTCCTATCTCATTTATTTATTCTCTTTCCCTGTCTGCCAGCAAAACTATGGATCATGTTTATTCAGACCTTTTAAAACTGCAAGACGATTATTTGCTACACCTGGAACGTTACAGACGTACTAAAAAAATTATTGATGAAAAAGTTTAGTATAACAAGGGTTAAAAATATTTCTATTTTTTTTAATCAATCAAAACCAAGTAACAGCAATCCTTATTTTTAGATTATTACGCCTTAGGATTATCTGTACAAACCTATCTATAAATAACAAGTTGGAGAAAAATTTCTGGCTGTTTATCCATTTCAAATTCTGCATTTTGTTTCTTTCTATTACTTATATATCAATATTTATTATGTATTACTTACCACTTTTAATACATTTAATTACTACCTTAAATCATTTTATCTAGTGCTTTTTCCCTATACTTATAACGTAAATAACGTTTTTATTTTATTTAGCTACTACTTTAATAGCATTTATATACCACCTTTTATTAAAATTCACTACTTATACATCAGTATTTAATATATACCACTTCTTCTTATTTACCTACCACTTTAGTCCGGTTTATTTACCACCTTTAATCTTTTTATCTAGTGCTTTTTTCCTATACTTATAACGTAAATAACGTTTTTATTTTATTTAGCTACTACTTTAATAGCATTTATATACCACCTTTTATTAATATATATTACTTATATATCAATATTTAATATGTTTTACTTCTTATTTGATTACCACTTTAAATATATTTTAATATACGTAGAGAAAGTGTATTAAAATTTTTACTTCTCTTTATATGTTTCACAAAAATCATTAAATAAAAAAATACCTACCATATTTATTTAAAGTGGTAGGTATTTTTTTTATTTTCTTATTTTATCGTTGATTCCCCATTGTTTCTTTATATCAGTAAACGTTTCTTGCTTTATTTCTTCAGACGAACGTATCACATTATTGTCTATATCTACATCAGGAATAATAGGATGAGCTTCTCTAAACAAATCTAATTCAAGGGCAACAGAATTAAGTAAATCATTTTTATCTTCTTGAGAAAGATTTAATCGAATATATTCATTTAAAGCTTTTCTCAATAATTCGTCTTTTTTCATATTTGTTTCATACTTTTCAACCATGATGCTTGCTGTAGCATTAGTAAGGGCAGATAATTTAACAGATTGCATTGCAGCGTAAACTTTATCAAATTTTGTTATTGGGGCACCTTTTCTTTTCTTTCGAATAGGTACTTCATGAGTTACAGAGCTTGTTTTCTGGCTTCTAAAGGTACTATTAGTCTTAGGAATATTACTTATAGTTGTTTCTCTTGCCCTCTCCTTTGATCGCTGCTTTATTTTATCTAGTCCTTTATTACTACTACCAAAGATACCTAAGTTTTTAATCTCAGCCATTCTTTACACCTACCCTTCATACCAATGTTCATGTTCTTCTAATTCGTCCAAAATGTTGATAAATAATTCATGGCATTTCTTATCCCATTGCTTTAATTTTCCTTTTTTAGTTAATTCAGTAGTGATACCCGATCCGTCATATCTTTTAAGTCGTGCATTTTTTAGCACAACGTTTTTAATTAAGTGCTCTCCATAGATTTCCTGTGCTTGTTGATACATTTCTTTATCTACGGAATCACCGCTTTCTAACATAAATGGAACAACACCAGCAACTTTTAAATTTGTATCAAATTCATTAGTAAAGAAGTCCATATATTCCAAATACTGCATAGCATTACGCATAGATTTAACTTGAGTTTGTAACACAACAATAGCCCAATCAGCTATATACATAGCTGATTTACTATAAATAGAAATTGATGGAGGTACATCCAAATAAATGACATCAAAATCATTAAATAGAGGAGATAATTTTTCTTCCATGTATTTAAACTTATCAATTGAATTAGGAAATCTATCTTTAATCCAATCATCGTATAATTCAAACGACATATCCGCAGGTAATATATACAGATTTTCAATAATCTTATAAATAGCGTCATGTGGATCAATATTTGAAATAAGTACGTCAGTAATTGTATTTGTGTATTCGGTTAACTCACCTTCCCCCCCACCCTCATCTTTAGAAAAATTCATATGCGTTAAGTTCATAACATCAGAAGTATTTCCTTGCATATCTAAATCAATGATTAATGTTTTTAATTCTTTGAATTTTGCTGACTCAAATCCAAACATTTGAGCACAAGTACTTTTACCGACGCCACCTTTAAAGTTACCAATTACATATTTCTTTGCTGCCATACATGCAACTTCCTCTCTAAGTACAATTTTATAAATATTATAACATACCACCTAAAATATAACTAGTTTAAATACCACCAGAAGTATTTAAGGTAGTAATTAATTTCAATTAAATAATAATTACTGTGGTAATCAATTTATTTAAAGGTGGTAATTAATTAATTTATCTTTATATTTAAAGTGGTAGGCAATTGTTTTTAATCTACAAGAAGGTGGTAACTAATTATAATTTCGGTAGTAGATAATACACATATTTTTATATTTAAAGTGGTAATTAAATAAATTTAAAGTGGTAACTAATTCATTTAATTACTATCGTTATTACCAATAATTATACATTTACATACCAAAATAAGTAGTAATTAAATAAATTTAAAGTGGTAACTAATTGTTTATTAAAAGTAGTAGGTAATTCACTTTACAGTAGAGTACAATTATACATTCAGGTAGTAACTAAATAAATTATTTTTATATTAATGGTGGTGTGTAAATACTTATTTTATTAAGTTGAGGTGGTAACTAAATAGTTTCTAACAAGAATTAAAGTGGTAACTAATTTAAATAGCTATTATTATTGCTTGCCAACGCCTTTTGTCTTTGCTATTTTTAAATTGCTTACTATGTGATTAAAGTATATCTAATAAAGGAGTATCTAAAATAATGACGAATATTAAAGAACGGGGGTATAGTTATCAAAACAGCTACTCGGAGCTATTTTGGAAATTCCCACAGTTTCTGTTGAAAAATGAAAAATACAAATCTATGAAAGATAGTTCTAAGATTGCTTATATGCTTTTTAAAGACAAAATTTCTCTTGCTCTCACAAATAACTGGATTGACGAAGATGGAATGATTTATTTGATTTTTCAACAAAAGGATCTCATGGAAATGCTGAATTGCTATCAAGGAAAAGTTAAATCTACCCTAGATGAATTAGAAAAGTATGGCTTATTGGAAGTTGTCAGAGGCGGTTTTGATGCGAAAGCTGGAAAAAACATAGCAAACAAATATTATCTCTTACAGCCAGAGTTAAAAAAAGAAGATTTATACCTGTCAGCAAACACAAACGCTGAAACCCTTGATAATAGTGGATATGCTGAAATCGCACGCCGTGAAAAAAACGCTGAAACCCTTGATAATAGTGGATATGCTGAAATCGCACGCCGTAAAAAAAAAGCTGAAACCCTTGATAATAGTGGATATGCTGAAATCGCACAAGTAAAAGATAATATCTATATAAATAATTCTTTAGATACAATAGACACAAAAGAGACGGATAAAGAGCAGATGCGCCAACGAATTTTATTAGATCAGTTTCATGAAGTTCAAGAACAAACATTTTTAAACAAGTCCAGCTTAAAATATATTGCTCTTTTTTCAAATACAATTCAAGAAGCTCATGAAAAAGTTGGCACAATTATTCGAGCTAAAAATAAAGCAGAAAAGGAGTATGCTACAGTCTTGTTAGGCGAAGATTATCAAGAAGAAATTGACAAATGTTTACGAAGAGTGATGCATAAAATTAAAACTGATTCTACTGTAAAAAGTCCTAAAGGGTTATTTTATAAATCTTTTTACAACTTATTCGTTGAATGTGCAATTGAGAAAAAGAACCAGTTAAATTCAAATAAAATTGAGAATCTACCAGATATAACTACCCATAATTGGGTTTAAACTGCTTCAAGCAATCACGATTATATTGTATGCAAATTTGCATATTTGTTTATCAATATTGACACTAAATTTTGCTAATGGTATATTCTAAACAAACACAAAGGGAACGCGAGTTCGCTTTTTACTGTTGATTTTTGTGTTAATTACAATTTACTAGTAAATCTAAAAAATTATTTGCATTATTTTTAAGGGTATGCTATTCTTTTTTTGAAATTATTAGAATTAAAGAATACACCTTTAAATAAATGCAATGTTTGTTGAGTTTCCAGCTTAAAAGTAAGCATGAGAAGCTAGCAGGCAACAAAAAAAAGAACCGTCTCCATAGGATTGGCAGTCCTAGCGGGAGATTAAGACAATTCAGCTCTCCAAAGCGTATGAATTGCCCTCGGTCCTTTTGTTGCAACCTGCGTTACAACAAACTGTATTATATCAATTTATGCGCAAAAAGAAAAACATTTTTTCTTGATTTTCCTTGAATTCTTTTCCTCTTCTCATTCGAGAAATTGAATTTTGGGACGCTTATTTTGGTATAATCTGTTTTTGCTGTACGTAGGATGTTTCAAAGGGGAGATTGTGCAATTTGGCGCAATCTCCCCTTTTTTTGTTGTGTGCTAACTTTTCATGATGATGCTAAGGAGGAATTTCAGTGATTAAAGTCTTACGTAAAGAGGATATTGGGTATTATGGCGCAAGAGTAACGACATTTTCCTCAAGGGAAAAACGCCAGTTAAGAAATACACGTTCTGAAACGCGTAAAAGCAGTAAAAACTATCGGATTGATGGGTTAGAAGCAATTGAAGTAGAGCATTATTTCGAAGGAACCAAGAAAAAAGTAAGAGAAAGGGCGAGAATTTTGTTAAAAGATGTCTATCCTGAAATCAAACATGTCTATGATCATAACGGTATTTTGATTGGCCGTAGAATTCAACGTGGCGCTCCGTTAAAACCTACGGGAAAAGGAATGAGCAAATTTTTACGTTATGAAAACTAAATAAAAAACGATTTGTCTTCTTGGACGTGCTTGAAAATGTTATGGAACTTTTGGTTGATTTCTGTGATGTGAAAAAGAGAAATGTTGGACACAAGAAGGTGGCGTGAGCGGTCAGCGGTTAAAGTTAGGGCAAACGATTGCCAGTCCTTTTTAGAATGAACGAAGGTCGTTCTTAGTCTATGTACAACAACGAATTGGTGCATAGAAGTACACGCTTGCGAATAACTTTTGTAAATGAACAAGAATGATGACGATTCTTGGTAAACAATTGGAGCATGTAGAAAGGATGCCAAAAGGAAAATAACCTATAGCGCCTAGATTTATCAGAGCAGCTACTAAGGGATCTAGGCTTTGACACTTCTTTTGATAAAAAAGAAAAGGCTTCTCGTAATGGGGAAGCGCTTATCTGGAAAAGGTAGGTTGTGTGCTGCACTACATATAGGCACTTGTAATGAAAAACAGGACATTACATTTACCGTTGTCTATTAGGGTTTCTAGTTTCGGACGCCATAAACTAGTCGAAATTAATTTTTAAGTGGGTCCAAGAAGACAAAGTGCAAAATCAGTGCGTGTTTTTGTCTGTTTTACGTTTCTTTATGGCTGGAAGGCTAACCCATAGAAGCAAGGCAACAGGGAAGAAGAACAAGAAAATACCTAAACTGATTTTATGTAATAAAAAGACAACGGCGAATACTAAAAAAGCAAGAAATAAAATAAAAACAGTTAGCTGCATGGTCGTTCGTCCTTTCGATTTAGTGTTTAGTTTCTAAAATTATTTTAGTAAGGAAATATGAATTTTTCAAAAAAATTGTTTAGAGAAAGCATGAAAGAATTTGACAGGAGGAGAAAGCACAATGAAATATTCAATAGCAAAAAGATTGCATGAACTTTTTGGATTTGAAAGGATGAATTTTGAAAAATAGTGATGCAAAATTTAGAGAATGGAGAACAGAACATGGGGCTATCAATTTAAATTAGTAAAGGTTATTCAAAAAAAGACATTAGCAACTATGTAACTATTTCAATTATACTTAAGATATAATATTGAAGCGGTTAAAAAAAGTTGATATAATAAAAAAGGTTATGTGATAAAAGTAACAAGAGAAGCTCTCTTGTTACTTAACGGGAGTAGGCAAGGTATTGTTCATGGATTTTTGCAAGACCAAAAGTATCACCTATTTTTAAATTATTAGGGGTATGTTTGATACTAGAAATTGAAAAAAGGTTTTTCTCTTTATCTGTTACGGTAAGAGGAAATTCAATATCATTTTCTTTTTCAGAAGTGATAAAAGCTACGTTTTTCTTTTCAAACAAGACAGTAGTGATTTGAGAAGAACCAAGGTCGATTAAATCTTGTCCATATTTTTCTCTTAAGCTATTTAATGAAGGATAAACGGCAAGCTCACTAGATTGGCTTGTAGTAGTTGATTGAACAGTATTTTGTGACTGTGTTTCTGTTTTGTTAGATACAGTAAAAGCAATAATAGTAAGTACAATCAGTAAGATTGAACCAATAGCAACAATGTATTTCTTATTCATAGAACCTCCGTTGTAAAAATTGTTTATTATTGTTTTAGTTGTAAATTCAAGACAGAAAACGACTTATTGCCGTTTCTGTCTTTTTTCTTCGAGCTGTTCGGCATATTTTTCAACATCGCTTTTCAGATATAGACGAACACTTCCAGTGCCTGAACCGTATTCTAAAAAAGGTTTGATATATTTTAAATTTACGGATTGAGAAAAACTGCTGTAACTTTGTTTAGTTATTTTGGCAGCTTCTTGTCTAGTTAATAAATTTGTTAAACACCAGTCTTGAATATCTTGATTTGTTTTTAAATCCATCATAAATCTCCTTTCAATGTTGTATAGTAAATTTATTATACTAAAAAATAAAAAAATAGCAAAAATGTGTTTACTTTTTACGTTAAGTTTATTATAATAAATTTATCGTAATAGTTGAAAATATTTAATAAAGAAAGAAGGAATTAAATCATGAAAATTTTGAAGGTATTAGCTATCGGAGTAACAGTAGGTGGAATTGCATTAGCAATGAATAGTGAAAAAGCTGAAGCAGCAGAATGGACACCACGTACAGCAGAACAAATCAAAGCTGAAATTAAAGGGAATGAATATACTATTGTTTGGGGAGATACACTAAGTGCTATTAGCCAAGCAACAAATATTACAGTGCAAAAATTAGCAGATATGAATAAAATTGCAAATGTAGATTTAATCTACGCAGGAAACAAATTGAGTTTTGATGGCAATGTAGCAAGTGTGCAAAACAGCGCAGGTGAAACAGTGGCTCAAACAGTGATTCAAGATACAGACAAAGTAAATCCTTCTCAACCTGTCGGCCAACCTGCACAAGAAGCAACAACGAATAATGTAGTAACAGATAACACACAAACTGGAAATGTTGAAGTAGCACCAAGTACACCAGAACAAACGCCAGTTCAACCAGATAATGGCAGCCAAGGCGAACAAACAACGCCTTCTACACCAGAAAATAATCAACCATCAACTCCTGGAAACGGAGGAACGACAACGCCAGAACAACCAAGCCAACCTGGTGGAGGCAATCAAGGAGGTTCAAATGGAGGAACAACTACTCCTGAGCAACCAGAAACACCGCAAGAACCAACACCAGATTATGAACCAGCTGGTCGAATCAGTCCTTGGTTTATGACCTATGAAGAAGCAGATGCTTGGGCAGAAAAATTACCAGATGATCAATATAATAGATGCAGCATTGAAGGCACTTCATTTTCTGACGGTACAATCAGATATTGTGTAACATTAAAATAAAATAGTCATTATACTATGAAAGATCTTTAACGTTTATGTTAAAGGTCTTTTTTTATACAAAAATTCCACCAATCTGGGTGTTTATATAAATAAAATTTTACCTAAGGAGGCAAACAAATGCGATTAAAAAAATTATGTACACTCTTTACATTAGCGGTGTTGGGAATAAATTCTTTAACACCTGTAACACAAGTAGTAGCTGAAGGATTTCCGTCTATAGCGACTACAGAAACAACTGCTTCTGAAAGTACGTCTAGTACAACTGAAAATTCAAAAGAAGAAACAACTCAAACAAGTTCTTCTGAAAAAGAGAAGACAAGTGAGACAAAAGAGAATGAAACAAGTACACAAACTCAGCCGTCTACAGATACGGAAATGAGTGAATCAACAGTTAACACTGATAATTCAAGTCCAGATGTGGCAAAAGGTGAAGAACAACTGTATTCTTCTGATAGATCTGCCTATACTTATTTAGTAGGAACTGAAACAGAGCTTGTAAAAGCAGAATTACTTGCTTTCATGGACGCACATACACAAGAAATTCAAGCGATTAAAGGCGCTTCTTACGAAGCACATGTAGGATTTACTGCTTCAAATGGTAAGTTGTATGAATTCACTCCAGTTGACTCAGCGGCTAGATTGCGTAGAGCAGTAGAAGAACAAGCAGGAATAACAATTCAAGTTGTTCGTCAATTTGCAGTTAATTGGCATATTCGTATGCCTAATAGCGGACTAGAAACATGGGGGTCAGTTTATGATGAAATGGCTACCCCAGATGGACAACCACTTTTTTGTATAGAACCTGGTATCCTTGTTAATGGTTTTGGTGGTTATACGCAAACGGTAATGCCTAGTCAAATTACGAAAAGAATGAAACAAGGTGCGAGTATTGGATATACTAAAACAAAAGATATTCCACATTATTGGAATACTCAAACATTTTTGTGGGATGAATTTGGAGTTCAGTGGATTCAAAACAGTGGACGTAATCAAGGGATTATCAATGAAATCCATACAGGTATTGCGAATCTAGCTAAACGTCCGTCTTTCCAAAATAAAGAAGTAACTTTGAAAGTTGGACAGTCGGTAACATTGACAGATACAAATGGAGTATTTAAAGATTATGATAATCTAGTAAGTAATACTGCAGGAGTAAAATTAGAAAAGAGCGGTAATAATTTAAAAATTACTGCAACGGCTTCGAGTAATGAGAATGGAACTGTAACTTATAGACGTTACAAAAATGAACCAGTAAATATAGCTTATTATAAACCAGGAAGTCAAACAGTAGCTGTATTGAATGATCCTGATAGAGCTAGTTTCAGTATTCCAATCAAAGTTCTAAAAAACGGTAATGTAAAAATCAAAAAAGTGGATGCAGACACAGGAAAAGCTATTTCTGGTGCGAAATTCAAGATTTCTTATGGTGGCCGAAATGTAGAAGTGGTAACTAACGCTAATGGTGAAGCTGACCTGAAAGATATTCCTCACGGAACAAAAGTAACCATTACAGAAATTCAAGCAGCAAACGGCTACGTTCTTAACAAAACACCACAAACAGTTACAATTGAAGCAAATAAAACAATTACAGTTACGTTCAAAAATAAAAAACAAGTTGGACGCTTAGATCTCATCAAAGAAGATAAGGAAACAGGTAATCAAGCGCAAGGTTCTGCTAAGTTGGAAGGTGTTGTGTATGGTTTATTTGAAACAAACGGTCAAAAAGTAAAAGAAGTGACGTTGAAAAAATCTGGAGACAAAGTCACAGGTTCTTTTGAAAACATTCAAATTATGCATGACTATTATGTTCAAGAAATCAAATCACCAGAAGGATATACGTTAGATAAAACAAAATATCCAGTAAACATTGCATATGCAGGCCAAGATAAAACCGTCGCAGTAAAAACAATGACGCTAAAAGACCAAGTCATTAAAGGTGGGGTGGAAATTGTTAAAATTGGTGACAAACCACTTGTCAAAAAATTCCTTGATACAATCACAGGAAAAGCAGACAATATCAAGCCTCAATTAGAAGGGGCAGAATTCACTATCACGTCAAAAACAAATGGAAAAGTTGTAAAAGTGATGACAACGGATAAAAATGGTAAAGCAAGTACAGGTAAAACATTGCCTTACGATTCTTATATAATGACAGAAACTAAAACGCCAGACGGCTACTTGCCAATTGAACCGATTGAATTCACCATTTCAGAAGAAGACCAAAAATTCTTCTGGGTTTTGGAAGATAAAATCATTGAAGCCCGTTTACATTTAGTGAAAGTGGACGCAGAAACAGGAAAAAATATTCCGCTACGCGATACCACGTTCAAAATTTGGGACCGCTGGGCAAATGATGGCAAAGGTGACTATGTTTCCATGCGTGTGCCAAACTCATTAGAAATTAGTGACGAATTCAAAACCAATGAAAAAGGGGAATTGGTGACAAGCGATAGCTTACCATTCGGTAAAGATCGTTATGAAATTCGTGAGTTACGTGCGCCAGAAGGCTACTTGCTTGCGACTGAACCAGTTGTTTTCTCTGTTACTGAAGCCGATGCAGGTGGTGTAATTACGATTAAATTCGAGAATATGCCACAAAAAGGCCAAGTAAAAATCCATAAGACAGGTGAAAAAGGAATTTCTACCGTTGAAAAAGAATGTGAGTACGGGAAATATGCGGAAATTCAATATGACCAAGTGGATTTAGCAGGTGTGAAATTCAAAATCCGTGCAAGAGAAGATATTACAACACCAGACGGAACAGTTCGTTTGGCCAAAGGTGAATATGTTCAAAAAGACGGCAAAGATTTTGAGTTAGTAACAAATGATTTAGGAATGACTGAATCTGAGCCAAACTTGTATCTAGGTAAATACGAAGCAGTAGAAATCGAAGCACCAAATGGTTTTGTGCTGTTAAAAGACCCAATTCCTTTTGAAATCAAATACGAAGGACAACTGGTTGAATTAGCTTCTACAACCGTTAAAGTTGAAAATCAATTGCAAGAAATCAACGTATACGGCTACAAGAAACAAGAAGTTGTAACTGGTTGGGAAGACGGCAAACCAGTGATTGAGCTAGAAAATGCGAAGAATGGCCAAGTCTTTGGCTTGTTTGTTGGCGAAGGTGGTATTCAAATTGGTTTTGATATTTTACCTCACGACACAGCATTAGCTTTTGCGAAAGTCAAAGACGGTAAATTAGCTTTTGAAGGCTTAACATTACCAAACGTAGAAAGTAATTTCTACTTGAAGGAAATTGATGCAGGAAATGACCACGTGTTAGACGAAACTAAATATGGATTTAAGTATGTGCCTTCTACAAATGAAAAAGAGCATGCGATTCATGTATTTGCGGACGGATACGCTGAAAATAAAGAAATCTTGACGAAAATGGCTCGAAAAGAGATTGAAAACAAATTAGCGTATACAGACGTAGAGCTAATCAAAACGGATAATTTAGGAAACAAACCTCTTGAAGGCGTTGAGTTCCAATTGATCCGTGTAGACGGTAAAAAAGAAACTGTGGTAAATACGTACAAAACAGATAAAGACGGAAAAATCACTGTGAAGAAATTACCAACAGGGAACTACAAATTCAAAGAAACAAAACCTTTGAAATGGTACTATCCAAATACAGACGATTTGAGCTTTGAAGTAACGCCAGAAACGAATGGCCAAATCATTTCCCTTAAAGCAGTCAACAAACGCAAACCAATGGAAATTACGACACTTTTAGCGACTGTAGACGGTAAGAAAGAAGCGAACCCAACAATTGACAATACGTTACGTGATGAAGTGAAAATCAAAGGTGCAGAAGTAGGACACACTTACACTATCGTTACTCCATACGTAGATCCAGAAACGAAAAAAGTGATTACGACTGTTGAATCAACGTATACAGCAAAAGCCGAAAATGAAACGATCCATGTAGATATTCCAATTGCGAAAAATACAATGAAAGACGGTCAAAAAGGGGTAGCTACTCACTATATCTATTACGACAAAGAAAAAACAAAACTTGTTGGTAAAGAAGATAACTTGGCCAATAAAGACCAAACAGTTACCTTCAAAACACCAAAAGCATTACCAAAAACAGGAGAAACAGCAAATGTTGCATATGTAGCATTAGGGCTGTTTCTTTTTGTATGCGCAAGTGTTGTTTTGGTACGTCGTAAAGTCAAAGAATAATGAAACGAACTAGAGATAGTCAAAAGGGACTATCTCTAGCTTTATTTTAAGGAGAAGGAGATCAATGCTTTCTAAATTTTTGAACAATTTTAACAAGAAAAAACAAAGTAGAAATAAACGAAGAAATATCCATGAAAATTGGTTTTTAGACGCTAATATCTTGACTGATAATTCCACAAAGCCTGTTAGCCAATCAAATAAAATGAGAAAAAGTGACTGCTTTATGCAAGCACCTGATCCCCATTTTTTTACTCTACCAGAATCAAGAAATCCCAAATTTGGAAAATGGAATAGGTAGTAAAGAGTATCTTATGTAGAAAATTTGTAAAAATAATTAAAAGTAGGGGGTAGGAGAAAATGTTGTTTATTTTTATGTTGAGGAGGAATTTCTGTGTTTTCAAGAATATTATCTGAATTTGCTTCTGTTGAAACTGTTATTGTTTATTTATTACCATCAGTGTTATTGGCATTGTTTTTTCTTTTGTTGCTTACATGTATTGCTTTTTATTCTAAAATATCAAAAATCAAAAGAATTTGTCTTTTAGCAGGGTTAAGTTTTTTTCTTATTGCTACATGTATAACGGGTTATATTTATAACAAAAAAGAGAATGAGTGGAAGGATACTATTCAACATAGTTTGAAAGAAAAACATTATCAATTACCAGGAATGGTAGACGAGAAGTCTAAACCAATTATACAGTTTTATCCTAATCCTGTTAAAAATTTTTATGAATCATTGAAAAACGAAGGACCATCTTTTTTTGTTACTTTTAAAACAGAGGATAGGAGAATAAATCCAAAATTTTATTTAACAGGAGAGATTCGAGGAAATAAAGTAACAAATATTCAAATCGTTAATAACAAAAATGTAAAGGAGAAACTTTTACAATGAGTAGCATTCTTTTTGCCTGTGGCTTACTTGTTGGTCTTTTCTTAGGTGTATTTCTAAGTTATCTAGCTTTACACGTTGATTAACATAGTATTTTTTGACAGTGAAGTTCACTGTTTTTACTTATAATAATTGAGAAAATTTTAGGAGGAACTTTATGGGAAGTATTTTTAAAGCTGAAGGAAAAGCTTTGGCAGTGAGAGAAACAGATGTAAAACTTTATTATGATGAAAATAATTATCTTTTTCGGATTTCACTTTTACCAAATAAAGTGTTGGAATTTCAGAAGAATGGTTTGTTGAAGCCAGATCAGTTGAGGGCATATACCCAGATAATTTTGATACATTCAGGTAAGTGTTTGCCAATACCGATTGTACAAGGAAGTCATGGAGTTTGGAAAGATTTGTTTGGATTTGATGTACCAAAATCATCCAAAATAAAGAAACGAAAATTAAACAAGTGGCACCTAAAAGCAAAAAATTAAAAAAATTTTTACAGTGTATTAAAAAAGCTTTCACAAACAGATGTATATACTTCTGTTTGGTAAGAAAAAAATGAAATAAATGGAGGAAAAGTCATGAAGAAAACAAGTAAATTATTGTCTGCATTATTAGTTGTTAGCCAAGTATTTGGTTATACACCAGCAGTTTTTGCAAATGAAGAACCTACGTCGCCGACACTTTCTTCAGAATCTGCGACGGTTCAAGAAGGAAGTACTGGAGGACAAACAGAAGAAACCGTTGATTCTACACCAGAAACAACGCCAGAAGCACCACCAACAGATTCTTCCGCGGAAGAACAACCGACTACGCCTGAACAGCCAGTAGAACCAGAAACGCCTACGGTGCCAGATTCAAGCAAACCAGAAACGACACCCGTAGAACCCGAACAAAAACCAGAAGAAAATCAGCCTGTGGAAGAGTCTAAGCCAACGGATTCTACAACGACACAAACACCACAAAAGCCGACAGAAACGCCGACGAATCAGCCAAATGTATCCACTCAATCTGGTGTTTCTACTAATACAGAAACAAGCACAACAAATCAAGAAACAGCAGCACCTGTTGTAGACGAAGTCAAAGAATACCACCAAGCTCCATCAGCGCCTATTCAAGAGTTAGTGCCAGAAAGTACGCTTTCTTCAGATGGAACAATTCACTTTGAAAAAAATGAAAGTGTGGAACAATTTATTCAAAAAATTGGAGAAGCGGCTAGAAAAGTGGGCCAAGAAAATGATTTGTATGCTTCCGTTATGATTGCGCAAGCGATTTTAGAATCTGCTAGTGGTCAAAGTTTACTATCAAAAGCACCAAATTATAATTTATTTGGCATCAAAGGGACACATAACGGAAAAGGGGTCTCTTTTGCGACACAAGAGGATTTAGGCAATGGAACGCTTTATACTACCCAAGCAACCTTTAGACAATATCAGAGCTACGAAGAGAGCCTGAAAGACTATGCGAAACTCTTAAAAGAAGGGTTGGCAGGTAATGCTTCTTTTTATGAAGGTGTCTGGAAAAGTAAAGCGAAAACCTATCAAGAAGCTACTCAGTATTTGACAGGACGTTATGCGACAGATAGTCAATACAATCAGAAATTAAACGGCTTAATTGAAACCTACGACTTAATGATGTATGATCACCCGAAAGCGACAGTAGAAATGACAGAATCTGATTTTCCAGCGTATAACGGTGAAAACTACGATACGTCTAATAGCTATGCGTGGGGGAATTGTACGCAATATGTCTATAATCGAATCACTCAATTAGGTAAACACATTGACTTAACGATGGGAAATGGAAAAGACTGGGGAGTGACTGGTCTAGCTCGAGGGTATGAAGTGAGTCGCACACCACAAGCTGGAACAGCTGTTTCCTTTCCTGCAGGCGTGTTGGGTGCAGACCCAGTTTATGGTCATGTCGCATTTGTAGAAAAAGTGAATCAAGACGGTTCTATTTACATTTCAGAAATGAATGTACAAGGATTAAACATCGTATCTACTCGTACAATTCCAGCAACTCAAACGAGTATGTTGAGTTATATCATGCCCAAATAAAAAAACAAGAAAAGCAGACAACGTGTCTGCTTTTCTTTTGTTTCTGCGAGAAAGGATTTTGAAAAATGGTGAATACAAAAGCCGTAGTTTTATTTGTTATTCTAACTTTAGTTATGTCTTTGTTTGTATTGTTTAGTTACTTAAAGATGGAATCATATGAGCTGAAGGAAAAGCTTTATGATGATACAGCAGTGAACTATGAACTTGTGAAAAAAGAAAAATTTGAGGAATTGTCATCAGTTGATAAAGAACTAAATATCTTTGGGTCGAAAGGGAATTCTCCTTTATTATTAGGAAATTTTTTCATATTTAGTTCAGGAGTAACAAAAAATGGAGAAACTCAAACAAGTAGTGATTTATATTATTTTACGAAATCTGATTTTGGATTAGTAAAACATCATTTGTCAGATACGATAAAGGTTGATAAAAAGAAAAACAATGTTTTTTATAAAGCAACGGAAGAAAAGCAGCCATTTATTGAAGTGAAGGAAGCGAAATTTAAAGATAAGGTATTAGAAGAAAAACGTAAAAAGTTTGATATATCAAGAACGATTTATGTGATTTATGCACCGAAGGATATGTTAGATCTTATTAAGTGCGTAGAATTAACGTAGGTAGAAAGTATAAAGGAAGAAGGTTTAACGAATGAAAAATGATGTTAAAAAAATGTTCAACGAGTTAAAAAGGGAAATGAAAGAAACGAAAAATAAATGTGTAGCAACCCTAACAAGTTCTGCATTTTATCGTGTTCAATGGATGAATCTTATTTATTTTATCAAACACCTTGCGAAGATAGTCTGTCTGTTGTATTTTTGGAATTTTAGTCTAATTTATTTTGAATTAGATAAAATTTTGGGAATATCTAAACAACAGCTGTTTACTGCTGTAGCCACCACGTTAAGTAGTTTTTTACTTATTTTATTTCTTATCCATTTCGTAGGTTTGATGGTAGACATGTCTAAATCATACTATAAAAGAGAGCGATTATGTCATTTAGTAAAAATATTTACCAATTATTGTTGTGTATGGTTTGTCTATTTAATTTGGCAAAAACAAATTCCGAATATCCAAACGTTGGATGATATTCCAATAGAATTCATTTTTACATTTCTTTCCAATTTAGTAACGTTTCTTTTAAGTACTCTTGCGATTCACCTTTTTTGGAAAAGAGCGAGAAACCATTTAGCTGTTATTACAGATTATAGAGAAAAAAGAGACGCTGCTTCTATTCCTAAACGTATTCAAGATCAAGTTATTTCATCGGATTATGCTAAGCAGATTTTTGTTCCAGTTGATTTCAAAATAGTTGAACATGAGCTTGAAAACCAACCTGCTTATATAGAAGGACAATCTGCTTATACTCATGTAGAAAAATATCTAAGAGAAACATTTGTTACTGTGAAATTAAAGTGGTCTATTATCGAACCGAAAAGTTTATCGGTGCAAGAATGTGTGCTTGAAAATGATTCATCATTCACTTTAGAAGAAGCTAGTGAATGAGAATAAAAAGAAAAGAGGTACTTAAAAAGTGGAAAGCTAATAGTTTCTAAAACAAGAAGCTTCTGAGTAAAGGAAATAAAAAAAAGAGAAGCAATCATGACTGATTGCTTCAACAGCGGTTTAGAAAACATTATCTAATTTTTTTGAGGTATATGTTATTTATATAGCATATTCTTCAAAAAAATTCAATAAAAAATACCAGTCTTTTAGACTGGCAGTCGTAAATTCACTGCGTCGAATTTACACGATGTTTGAGTTACTCGCTTCTTTATTTTATATCACAGCCAAAGAACTTTTTCAATAAAAAATAAAAAGGCTCGACAAAATATGCGAAGCCTTTCAAGATAGATTGTGATGGAGTGTTTAATACACCTTTTATTATAATGCAAATGAAAAGGATGTCAATTTTATGATAAAAACAGTCAATCGACCACTGATTGACTGTTTTTGGAAAATATTGTTGGTAGACTATTGATCCAGAAAGAAACGCCCGTTAGTATCCGCTAACGGCCGCTTGAGTGTGACAAAGAACAGAAAATAACACTGTTCTTTGTTTTTTTATACCACAAATGCTGTCTTTTTTTTCAAGAAAAAAAGAATGTCCAGTACCGCAACTACTGGACACCAAAGGAGTATTTTTTGTTTTGTGACTTAGTCACAGGGATTATTAAAGGAGTATTGTCCTTCTATTTATTATATAACATAAAGCAATTTTTGAAGCAAGTAGTTTTTACTTGCTTTTTTGTTGCTTTGAAAGGGGGTGAGGTGAAAATGAACGAAAAAGAACTAGCTATAAAAAAATGGTTACTACATTTGTTAGATCAAGTTTATCTTGATGCAGATGCGTACAAAAACTTTTTTATACGTATTTTACCAAAAGAGCGAAAGCGTGTAACAGGCACTTATCATTCAGTTGAACGAGTGATTGAGGTAAGTAACTTGTTACGGCCTCCAGAAGTAATTGCTTTAAATGTCATAAAGCTTTTAGCTCAACATATTGTTGTGGTTAATCAAGAATTATTTGACACAGAAGAATCAGAAGTAAGTATCTGCAAAGAATTACTAACAGAATTAATCAATCAAGGAAAAATTAGTAAGAAAGAATTAGAAACGATGGTTGATACAGGAATGTTAGATGACGAAATGGCGGTGTATGGAGAAATTTCTACATGGTCAGAAAAAGAGACAGAAGGCTTACTTTGTGTGGTGGTTAGAAATAGTTTTTCTCTTAAAGGAGCATTACGAAAACGAGGGTATAAATGGTTGTCAGCTAGAAAAGCATGGATTAAAACTTATTCTTCGTTAGAAACTGCTGAAGAGGAAAAAAGCAGCTTGTGGACGTTAAGCAGTGAAATAGACATTGGGCTTGAAACACCGATACAATGTTTATTTCATTTTGATTATTTTCTTGCCATTAAACAACCAGAAGTCAATGGTGACCAAATGGAAGTGCTTGGCTATGTCTATGAAAATTATGGCATTACCAAAAAATTTGTTAAGCGCGTTCCTACTTGTTTATTTTCAAATGAACGAGAACGGTTGGCAAAATTAGAAATTCCATTTGAATTAGTCGTACCGAAAGAACGTCAAGTCGTGTATTAAACACATATAAAAAAATAGGAGGCAAGTATATGGCAGTAAAAATTGATGGAGTCATAAAAAAACGTGCGCAATCGTTAATGGCTCTAAATGGCCAATCTTATGAAGAATGGCTAAATGAACAACATCAGAAATATTTGAATGAACAAGCTGATGTGATTGATCAATTATTGAAAAAAGAATTGGAACGAAAAAAGCGTGAGAATCAGCAAAAACCACATCAAATGTATGGAGGGAATTCTAATGGTGAATAAAGTAAAAGAAAAGTGGACACGTTGGACGAGTGTGTTACAAATGATTTTAGCTTTAGGTTGGATTGAAGTAAATACGATGATGCCTGCTTTTGCGGACGTAGAATCAACATTAAAAGGAGTAGAAACGGGTTTAGGTTCTAATTTTAGAAAATTTGCCAATCCAGCCTTAGGTATTGCAGTTTTAATTTACGGTGGTTGTCGTTTTTTAGGATTAGAACTTTCACAATGGGCCAAAAGATTTGCCTTTGGTGCCTTTCTAGGTGCAGCCATTATTATTAATTTCAGCTGGATTAAAGATACTATCTGGGGCTGGCTAGGAGGGTAAAAGAAATGGCAGTAGAAGTAGAAATTTTAACATCAAATGTTGAAATTCTAGCAAAGCAGCCGCCCTTGGAACTATTGCCTTTTAGTGATTTTTTAGAAATTACCCAGTATATGGAAAAAGGAGAAACTGTGACGTTTCAATTATTGGAAGTAGCTGGAGAGCCGTTTTACAAAGGGACATTTACAAAAATGTCTGAGGAATATGCGTTTGAAGAAGATATTCGTAAAAAGTTGAATCAAGTGATAAAACAAAAGAAAATGTCTGCAGAACAAGCAGAATCATTATTGGAAAAACTTTCTTTTACAACGGTTCATGAGACACCACCGCTTTCTGTGAAACAGAAATTTTTAGAAAAAAAGAAAGAGAAGTCTGAAAAAGTAATGATTCAGAAAAAGAAACCAGAAAGACGTGTTCCACGTCTTTCTAAGGTTTCTCTTCCTTCTTTTTTTGTCTCATGGAAAAAAATAGGCATTGGGTTGCTTATTTTTAGCTGTATAGGATTAAGTGCCTTCTTTTTCTTGAAAAATGATACGAGTGTAGCAAAGAAAGATACTAGTTATGAACAATTATTTCAGGAAGGAAACTATCAACAACTTTTAGAAAAGTATCCTGAAAAAGAACAAACGTTGATTGAGCAGTTGTATCAAGAAGGAAATGAGAAGGGGCTGGAAGAAGTAGCGAAACAAGCCGCTGATAATTTGGCTCAATTTTATCTTTCTTTTTATCGAAAAGACTGGGAAAAAGTGACAACTCTTAAAGAGTTACCACAAGAAAAAGACGTTTTGTCAATGAAAGGTTATGCTTTTTTAAAACAAGGCAAGCTAGAAGAAGCTAAATTAATCAATGAAGCAATCAAAAATGAAACGCTCACCCAACAAATTGAAGCATATGAACTAACTCAGGCATATAAGGCTTTGCGAGAAGGAAATGTTTCAACCGCTGAAAAAATCAATAAAGAAATAGCAAATAAACAGCTATCAGACGATATTTCAGTAGTAAAAAGCATATTAAATTTAATGAAAAAATATGCAGAAGATAAAGAAAATAAAAAGTTATCAGAAGCTGAGCGAAAAGAAGCGCAACAAAATTATGATGACTGGAAAAAGAATTTACAACAAATAGGGGAAGAGTCAACCTTTGAGTAAAAATGACAGGTATCCTCTATACATATTGTGGAATTCTTTTGAAGCTATTTTCTTTTGTAATAAGAAGAATGTAGAACCCAAAATTCCTTTTTGCTAAAATTGGAGGTGAAAAAAAGTGAAAGGAAGTAGTGTGATGGATTGGGTACAACTGGGTGGAATTTTGTCGGTTATTGGTGCTATCGTAGCAACTTTGATAGTAATGGTACGAGATAATAAAAATTTAACAAGGGACCATAAAGACTTATCTAAAGATCATGTAGATTTAAAGCATGGGCAAAAAAGTTTAAGTAAAAAGCTTTCTGTTCATGAAAAAAATAGAGTTTCAGACGTCCATAAGTTAGATAAGACCGTATCAGAAATAATGAAAGAGACAACAAGGGTTTCAACATTTTTATTTAATGAAAAACAAAAAGAGCAACATAAGTTAAGTTTGTTGAGCTATAGTCAACAAGATATTCAAGATTCATTGGAACATATTCAAGGAATTTTTGAAGAAGTCAAAGAAACGAATCGTTTGAATGCTAAACTTGCTTCTGAACGAGAAGAATTGATACGTAAAAACGAAGAATTGACTGAGAAGAATCAACAGTTGCAACAAAAGAACCATGAGTTAACTAAAAAATTAGATAAAGTAATGAATAAAGGACGTTCTAGAGGCTTAGAACGTTAAAGAATATAAAATACTACGTAAAACGATAATCATTAAATGATTGTCGTTTTTTTATTGGAGGAAAAACTATGTCAAAAGAAGTAAGTGTAAACAATGAGAAAAAAATGAAGTATGGAATTGTTAGTGTATGTGCAGTCGCTTTGTTAGGCTGTGGTGCAGCATTTGCTATGTTAAACAATGAACCTGAGCCAGTGCATAAAGCAAATGGTACAGAAACAATCCAAGAACGTAAAGAAAAACCGTCTGCAGAAACGAAAAAAGCACCTTGGGAAAAACAAGTGGAAAAAAGTCAGAAGAAAGAAGCTTCTAAAAAAGCAACAAAAACAGACGATCCACTGGCATTAGTTAGGGATGAAGCACCATTGGTAGTGGCTAATCCATTAAAAGCAAAAGTCGAATTACTGAATCAGTTAGAAAAAGCGATTTCTGTACAAAATGAGAAAGAAGCAACCAGGAAAAAAGAACAAGAAGTCGTTCCTTTAGTATTCTCTAAAGAGGAGAAACCAGCTGTTTCTTTAACAGAAAAACCAACTAATAAACCGAATGTAGAAAAGCCTGAAGGTTCCGAAGAATTGGAACAACCAGTATTACCAGAAAAACCAATTTTACCAAATGAACCTGTATTGCCAGATAATCAACCGTCTATACCAACACCGCCTGACCAAAATATTCCAAGTGAACCAGAGCAACCAGTATTACCAGAAGAGCCAACAGGACCTTCTTTAGATGAGTTGGTTTCTTCCGCAAAAGATAAGTTACAAACAGCAAATACGCAAGCCCAAGCAATTAATCAACAGTTACAACAAGTACAAGACAAATTAAACCAATTGAATCAAGTAACAGAAAAAACACAAGCAAATGTAAATGAAGCAACAGAACATTTAGCTGAAGTAAATCGATTAGTAGCAGAATACAATGAATTATCGGCTCAAATTAAACAGTTGTTAAATGAAAATAACGAAATTCCGCCTATTAATCTAACAATCTATCAAGAAACTTATGCGAAGTTACAAGCAAAAGTAACTGAAATTCAAGAAGCACAGAAAAAAGCAACACAGTCAACAGAAGCTGCACAAACAGTTGTTTCAGAAGCACAAGAAGTAAATCAATCATTAGATACAATGAAACAACAATATGAAGAAACACATAAACCACAAGCGGAAACAGCGGTTTCCATGATTCAAACAACTGTAAATGAAGTGAAAGAAACATCTGAAGTAGCAGAACAGGTACAACCAGAGTTATCTCAAGCACAAGAAACAGCAAATATGGTAGGAACAACAATAGAAAAAGTGGAAGCTGGGTTTGAAGAAGCTAATCAAGCAACAACGGAAGAAAAATTAACGCAAGCCCAAGACTCTGTTAATCAGTTAGTAGAAGAAACAACCAATCAAAATCAGAAGGTAGAAGAAGTGTTAGCAGACTTTAATCAATTGCCAACCCCACTTGAAGTGCCAGAACAAGAGACACCAGAAACTGCACCTACCACGAGTGAAGTAACTACCCCTGAGCAACCTGTAAGTGCAGATTCTACTATGGCCTAAGAGATTGTTTCATTTTTTGAGCAGAGAAAGTCTTATTTTCTCTGCTTTTTAAAATGTATTTTGTAAAAGAATAGGAGAAAACAGTCTATGGTAAAGAAAAAAATATATTATTTGTATTTTAAAGGAAACGATTATCAATTACTTAGTGGTAATCATTCTGAAGAAATAAAAAATATTATGAATGGCTCGAGTGGTACACAAATTTTGACAATTGGGCTGACAAAAGAAAATGAAAATGCTACAGAATTTGTTGTGTGGGGAAGCTCTAAGGAAGAAGTAAAGGAGCTTTTGGAAACGGGGATAAAAAGTGTATTAGATAATTTAATTAATTATATGGAAGGAGATTTAAAAAAAGGATTGGAATTGACTTGTTTAGAGATGTTAAAGAACAGTTCTCCAAATTTAGGAGAACTGTTCTTTTAGTTCGTTAAGTATTAGTAACTTTTCATTTGTGCTGGTTCAGATTTTAAGCAGAGAAAGTTTTATTTTCTCTGCTTTTTTACTATGAATAGCCTTTTTCTGGTAAGAAATATGACATTTTATATAGCAAAATTATGATAGAATAGGAGAAAACAAAATGATATTTGTTAAGATAGGAGTAGTTTTGCTAATGTTAAGTATAGGTGTGGAAGTTGTTAAATGCATTTTGAAAAATGTCTATGGCGCCCGAATTCTTATGCAGTTTGGTGTTACTATTCTTGGAACTTTGTTAATTGCTTCATTAGACTTAGTATATTCTTCTTTTTTTAGACAAGATTGGTTATTTTTTCCTTCGATGATTAATACTTTATTAAAGGGATCAGAAATTCCTTTTGATTATTCAGATAGATTAAATGTGGGGTTATCCATGATTTGTGCAACTATTCTGATTATTATGCTTTATATAATTGCACGAAATAGGCAAATCACTATTGATAAAAAACGGTTTAAACTTGATGAGTTGGATAACAAAGTGTCAATTTATGTTGACAAAAAAACGTTTAATTACTCATGTTTTTGGTGGGGATTGACCACACTTATTGTGTATTTTAGTTATTATTCTTACGTTTTTGATTTAGGACGTATGGATAAACGAATAGTAATTCCCCTGATATTTATTTTTGGAATGGTTGAATTAGTTTTAACAGGAATGCAATACTTTTTTTTAAAAGAGCTAATTCAAATCAGTTTTATGATTCGCTTGTTTATAAATAAAGAAAAATATAGTGATATAGTTACAAAAATTGACAAGCTTCTTAATAATTCTACTGTATATGTACAGGGAAAAGAGATTGATGACCAATTAAAAACATGTATTGATATGAATGTATTTGATGTAATAGGAACAGAAAAAATAAGAGATATTAAGTTGAATGATACTGTTCAGATAAAATTGACAGAATTAGCTAAGAAGCTTTTCTCAAATCAAGAGGAGCTTTTATCAAAAGGAGTCGTTATATGTGAAGAAGGAGTTGATTTATATAGTTTAGAAGAATAAAGAACAAGTCCTTTAAGAAGTTTTGCTTATTTGATAAAAATGGATAAAAACAAACACTGATAGAAAGGTGTTTGTTTTTTTATTTTATTATAGGAGGTTCCTATGAGAAAAAAAGAAAGAGGAAAATATAAAAAAAGGAATTATGAAAAAGCCACACAAAATCATTTACGATTTCTTGCAGATCGTCGCTTTTTAATTCCTAGTATGACTATTTTCTTTATGGTGGAAATGATTCTTGGAAATTGGTTAATACAAATGGTGGGAAGTATTACCCAACAATCACTGTTTGCTTTTCAAGGGGTATCATTAAGACAAGCAGTTTTTTACTATCCGATAGGACAATATCCTCAATGGTATCTTCTATTGTTTCTTTTTTCTTTAGTTGGGGTAGCTGTATCAACGCTTCGATTGTATAGCTCGTTTCGACCATTGGAAGAAGAACACGTTCAAGGAACGATGGATTTTGAGACAGTCGAAGGAATGAATAAGCAATATGAGCTTGTTCCTGTCCATATGTTTACAGACAAAGAAGATTATTTTGATGGGAAACCAGGCTATCCAGTCGGAAGAAAACCACAAACACCTAGTGAAAAAGCCCAAGGGCTTTTTTATTATTATGTTGATACTACAGATTCGAATAGCATTACTTTGGCAGGAACACGCCAAGGGAAAGGTATTTATTTTGTAGATCCATTTATTGATATATTGACACGAGCCCGATTGATTAGCAATCGGGCTTCTTTTGTTATGACAGCTACTAAAGGAGACGAGCCAAGGGTATGGTATGAAACCTTAAAAAAACGCGGCTATCGCATACGAGTGGTTAATACAATGAATCAATATTATTCTGACCCAATACCTGTTTTGGGTGTGTTTAATAACTATTATCGACACTACAAACGATTAAAAGCAGAAAGTGTTCAGTTGAAACAAGCTGGCAATAAAAGCGAAGCGTTAAATTTAAATATCCAAGCGGAAAAACAATTGGCCAATGCAGAAAAAATCATTACGCAAGTAGCATTTTCTTATTTTCAAGAAGTGAATGAAGGAAAAGATGGTGGGTTCTGGACCAAAGCTTGTCGTAAGTTATTTATTAGTGTCGGTATAGCTTTAGCAGACCAGGAATATGAAAAAGAGGAAAAGAGTAAAGTCAATCCATACACTATTTATACGGTTGTTAATGAAATGCAAAAACGCAAAGTTAAAGAAAAATCCTATAATTTCTTACGAAAATATACAGACGATGAGAGTGAATTAAAGCGTTTGTTAGCAGAGTATGAAGGGAAATGTGAATTAGACGTTTTCTTTGGTGAATTGCCTCGCACACACCCAGCTACACGACATTATGACGCAATTTTTGCTTCAGCACCAGCACATGTGACGTTGGGAAATATTATTACGCACTTTGATGGAGATTTAGAACCGTTTTTAATGACGTTAAATGCCAAAATGACAGCGATTGATGATGGCTTTGACATGGAACTGATTGGTTTTGATAGAGAACAACCAACAGCGGTATTTGTTGTGTTAAGTGATGCAGATACGTCTAACAATCAGTTGGGAGTCATGTATATCGATCAAATTTATCAAGTATTGATTAATCGATGTAATTTAGAAGACGATTCCTGTTGCTATCGAGATGTGCATTTCATTTATGAAGAAGGAGGAAACTTAGGCGTTCCAATCTCAAATCTAGCAAGAAAATGGACGTCTGGACTAAGTAGACGTTTATTTTCTCATTTAGTGTTACAAGATGTGCAACAACTTGCTTCTTTATATGATGAGGATACGAAAGATATCATTTTGGGCAATACAGGGAATTTGGCGTATATTCGTACAGCCTCAGATAAAACGAATAAATATATTTCTGGTCGTTTAGGTGAACGGTCGAACTATTCAAAAACACGACATAAAGATCCGCTGTCTATAAAAGCAACCGAGACAGAAAGCGCAGAAAAAATTGATTTGTTAGCTTCGTATGAATTAGAACGTGTACGTGAAGGGGAATCGATTATTTTGCGTATTAATAAACACCGAGATTTAGAAGGAAACCCTATTTATCAGTATCCGATTTTTAATACGTATGAAAATGATACCAACTTAATCCCTTTTTATAAGTATCGGAAAATGAAAAAAGTTTCATGGGAAGAGATTCCTGTAAATAATCAGTTTATGGAACTAGAGCTGGAAGAGTTGAATTGGTTGTTAGAACCTAAAGAAATAAAACAGACAAGTGCTCCAGAACAGCTTTCACTTCCATTGCTTTCAGAGTATCAAAAGCCAAAACGTAGAAAACAACAAGAAAATAAAGTGTTATCACTGAAAGAGATTGAACCAGAAGTGCAAGAAAAGCATTTCTTTGAAACAAGCAAATATCAAACGCAGGTTGCGTTGCTAGAAAAATTATATGGTGACCAGCTTGAACAATCAGTAAAAACTACTTTTTCAGAAGAACAACAAAAACGCTTGACCTCGTTGATTCATATTGCAGGTGAAAGGAACAACAAAGCGTTTGCGGAACTTAAAACTATTTCAGATACAGGAAATTTACGGTCGTACTTTAGTTGTATACTCTCTAATTTTGAAGAAAAAGCCGTGAATGTTTTTGTACAACAATTGAAAGAATGGAGGGGAACGTATGAGTACTAAAGAAATTTTTACAGCATTAGATACGTTTTCGGATTATCTTTCGCTTGCGTCTATGATAAAAGATATTGGGCGTTCCATCTTGTATTTTATTGTGTCAGTTCTATTATGGATTGTAGACAACTTAACGAATGTATTAAAAGAAATGTTAAAATTTTTTGGGTTTTACAATGCTGATTCTTTAAAAGGAGAAGGTGGGCTAGTTCAAACGCTTATTAGTTTTAAATCATTTGGGGTAGCTGTTGCTATTTTAATGATTGGGCTAGTTCTACTTTTAGGGAAATCACAACAAACAAGAGATATTCCAATGAATGTCTTGATGTTGTTGCTAATGTCGTTGATGTTGCCTTCTATTATGCGTGATGGGATAAAAATTGTAACGGCCACAGAAACAAGTTTATCTGCGACACAAGGGGCTGTTGGCTTTGCGACAGTAAAAGACAACATAATAGACACGTATATTTTAGCAGAAAAAGGGTGGAAGACCACAGAACCTGACCCCAAAAATCGACTGACGGATTTAGATTGGTTTGATATCAATGAACGAATATCTGATCCAGATGAAATGGAAAATGGGGAAGTATTTAATTATGAACTAAAAAACAAGAAAAATGGAGAAGGAAAAGAAGCGGTCGAATTGGACGACGGTGGAGGAGGAATAAAAGGATGGTTACTGAAAAAATTCTTTACCTCGGCTTATTATCGATGGCGAGCAGATTGGTTGCCAATGATTGTTACATTGGGTGTTCTTGCGTTTTCTTTAATTATTTCACTGCTTCGTGTAGGACGGTTAGGAATTGAGCTTGCTTTTAACAATATTTGGGCTCAATTAACTGTCTTTTTTAGTTTTCGTGATATGAAACGTGCAAAAATGGCGTTTATGGAAATCATCAGTGGGTTTGTCATGTTGCTGTCGATTTTTACGATGTATTATGTGTTTATCTACTACAATAGCTTCGTGTTTTCAAAAGATGTGTCTATGTTGGCTAAATTGTTTGCTGTAGCTGGTGGTGCTTGGTTTGTGTATGACGGACCAGCGATTGTTCAAAAAACATTAGGTATTGATGCAGGACTATCTACTGCAGGTTCGTTTGTTATGGGTATGGGTGCCAAAAGTGCAGCTGATAAAGTTGGTGATGTGGCTAAAACAGCCGCAGGTGCTACGGTTGCAGGAGTTGTTGGTGCTGCAGGTTTTGCTGATGGTTTGATGAGAGGTAAGAAAAATAATGAGGACGCAAACCTTAACAAAACGGATAATGAAAAGAATACAGATGAAACAAATGATGATCTACCACCAGAGGATGAACCAGAAGATTCTAATTTAGAGAAAGAATCAAAAGATACAGAAACAAAAAATGCTTCTGAAAATGAAGGAGAAGATTCTGAAACAGGAGAACCTGATATGGAAGAGTCTGCAGATACAGAAAAATCATCAAATGAACATGAAAATATGGATGACTGGAATCAAGAAGATATGGAAGAGAAAAATTCAGAGGGCAATGATGCTTCCTCTTCTCCTGATGAATTTGATGAAACTGGCGAAGCAGATAAGACAGCAAACGAACAAGATTCTTCTAATTTTTCAGAAGAGACTGGTGAAAAGAATACGACTTCTGACCATGAATCTACAGAATCAGCAAGTAAAAATTCTAGCGATACAAGTGAATCAACAGCACCTGATGAAAAAGAGAGGAGAAACTCAGACCGCTCTTCTGCTTCAGAAAGAGAAGAGAATGCAGATAATTCTTTAGAAAAAGTAGAAAATCCGTTTAAGAAAAAAGCGAAAGAAATGATCCATACCAATAAGTATCAAAAAAATATGAAAAATCCTATTGGGAATCAAGTAGATCGTTATCAACGGAACAAAGAATTTGGTCAAGAAGTAAATGAGTGGTTAAGTCAAAGAAAAGCATTAAAAGAACAAGCACGTAATGAGCAACGTTCAAAAAATAATGACTAGGCAGGTAAGAGTGTATGCATGAAATACAAGAAGAGATTTTCACACAAGCAAAATTTTTTGGGAAACTCTTAATAAAAGATGCGGTTTGTGTGTTTATTCTGTTTCAGGTAGCCACAGGGTTACAAGAAAAAACCTATAACCCACTAGGCACTGTTGCGTTTCTTTTTGTTATGATTATGGGAATCTATTGGTTATTGCCAACGGTAGGAAATGTACGAGTGAGGAATTATCAGCGATTGTGGCTTATTCTTTCAAAAAATCGTCAAACCTATCATGCGATTGCCCAACAATCTTTCCAAGAGGAAGAAGAAATAGAGTTTCCTATGTTTACGGAAGAAGAGATTTTAGAAGAAGATTCGCAAATTGAACAAGAGATGAAAGAATATAATGAATAAAAGAAAGCAAAGAAGTTCTCTTTGCTTTCTTTTTGTTTCATGATGTAAGTATTTTAGAACAAGGAAGTGAAATGATTTGATGATTGATACAGATGCATTATTGCAACCAGAAGAGGCGTTACCAGCGTTAATTGATACAACGGAAAAGAAAAAAGAAAAAAAGAAGATAAAAAAAGTAGAAAAATCCGTATTAAGTTTTATGGCAGAACGTCGCATTATTTCGGAAGAGTGTATTGCCTTAGAAAAAGGAGTAACAGACTTTTATCGTATTGAAGACTCTTCTGCACGAGAGGGAAGTTTAGAGCAACGACAAGCAGCCATCAATGATTTTTTGGTCTTTTTAAAAGCGATTCACAAGGATGTAAAATTCATTTTTACCAGTTTTCCAATTGATATGTCGGAAAATATTGATTATGCCATTCGTCGGTTTAAGATGGGGGCATTAAGTCCAGCAGTAAAACAGGAACAGAAATATACGCTTAAAGTATTAGAGAATTTAGACAACAATCGATTAATTGATACGGTCTATCTTCAAATATTTGCAGATAACGAAGAAGAATTAAAAGAGGTTAGCCGAGAGATACGGGTAGCTCAAAGTGCAGGATTTCGATTATATCCAATGACCTTAACACAAAAAATCAAATTCTTATTTCGACGATATAATCCAAGTTCTCCTTTACCTGTGGGCATTCCTTATCAAAAAACAGATAAAACAGGAAGAGAAGCTTCTGTACAAAAAATAGTAGATAAAAAAGGATATGATCCGTTATTTATTGGAACTATTCAGCCAATGGGAGGTGTCAAGCCGCATTCTTCAAAAGATTTACAAATTGCGGACGGTTACATACGGGTATTAAACCTTGTTATTTATCGACCGAAGAATAATCCGAATTTTTGGGGTGAAAAAATCTTTTGTATGAAAAACGTTTTAACCACGTTGGATGTTCATACGATTGATATCAATAATCCTCTAGTCGAGCAAAATTTAAATCGTAGTTTAGGAGAATATGAAGATCGTGTGTATTCGTCAAAAGACAAAATTTCACGAAAAAAAGCTCGGAAAGAGTATGAACAACTTGACCGTACCGTAGAAAGTATTTTGGAATCGGTTGAAGTTTTAAAAGAAATTCATGTACGATACATTTTGACTGAATCAAGTATTGAAAAACTCAATGAACGAGAACAAGAAATTCACCGAAATTTACGAAAAAATCAATTTCAAGCAACTTGTTTCTTAGATGAAGCAGAACGGCAATTTAGAGCTTCTTTTGTAAGCTTTAAAGAAGGCATGAAGCTAATTAAACGGAAAGGAAAAGAAATTAAAGGAACGGCATTAGCAGGAAGTTATGCGTTTAATTATGCCAATCACATTGACTATGATGCGCCTTATAGTGGCTATCCGTTATATGGATCAGGTGTTGTTGCGTTATCTACCACACATAAAGATAGTTTGAGAAAATCTTACAGTATTATTATTCTAGGTAGTCAAGGATTTGGGAAAACAACGGCTGCCAAAAAGCAATTAAAACAGGCAGTGGAATATAACAATATTCATTATGGTTTTTATGTGAGTGATGAAACCAAGCGCTTAACAGAAAAATTAGGTGGCGATTATTACGATGCAAGCCTTGTACGTTTAAATCCTTGCCAAATCTATCGCTCTGATGTGGATGCAAAAACAAAACAGACCAATGAAAAACAATCGTTAAAAACAAATTTAACCAAAATGCGCTTAGTTTTTGGGTTGGCTGAAAACATTGATTTTGGCAGCCCCACTATGACAGAAGCAAAGCAAATTTTTAATGATGGGTATCGAAAATATATGGAGCGTCATCATTTGGAAGAAAGTAAAATTACCCAATATGATCCTGAACAATATCCAATTTATTCTGATATTTTGACTTATGCAAAAGAAGAATACAATAGACGATCTGAAACGTTTGAAAAGCAATCGTTGAGTGAGTTAATAAAAAAACTAGAATCGTTTATTACGGATTCAGGAGACATTTTTAATCAAAAATCAACGTTTGATTTTTACGAGAAGAAATTAGTAACCTTTAATATGGAAAATCTCGTAAAATCAGATATGTTTGCGTATAACGCCCAATACTACAACTTATATACCGCTGCATTTAGTGAAACCGTTCGTGTAGGCCAACGAGAGAAGTATTTGTTTGACCGTAAGAAAAAACGGGTAGACGAGCTGATTTATTCCAATATTACTTCAGATGAGTTTCATAACCCTATTCGCACAGAAAATCTTACGTTGTTAAAAGCTTTGGATCGTTACAATCGTGAAGGAAGGAAATTATTGATTGGTCAAACGTATATTATGCATGATATAGCCGACGCATTTCCTGACTATAGCGACAATAAAATGGGGGAAATTTCAAAGATTGTTGTGAACTTGTTTAAATTATCTACGTATCGGTTTTTGTTTAAACAAGATGAATCTTCCGAAGAATTATTAAGAAAAGTCTTTGGGAAACAACTAAGTGTTTATGATATTAAAGATATTATTCAGTTTGAGGAAGGCGATATTTTGTTAAATATTAAGGGAGCGAAAAATATCAAATTCCGTTATGGTCTATCAGCTATGGAAAAAGAAATTTTTGATGGAGGGGTGTAACATGGCTAAAAATGTAGTAGAAAAGCAAAGAAAACTGAAAAAAATAAAACAAAGTGTTCAGCGCATTGTATTTGGAAAAAAGAATCAAACGATTGTAAGTTTTGAAACAAGACGACTATACCTTCTGGTAGTAGTTGTCTTTTTTATTTACCTTTTATGTTCATGGTTAGTTTCTTAAAGGAATAGGAGGGAAACACATGTCAACCATTCCTGTTTTCTCCCAAAAACAGTTAGCAATTGCAAGACGCACGAATATGTTGGCGTATATGCAAGAGCGAGGAGAAACTTTTGAAAAAGTTTCTTCCAAATTTTTAGAACATACACTGCATGATAGTATGCGAGCAAATGCCAAAACAGGTGTCGTAAATTGGTATTCTCAAGGAATCAATTCGTATGATAATGCGATAGATTTTGTTATGACTTATTATCAAGAGCCTTACGAGCAAGTAGTGCGTCAATTGTTAGACTTTCAATTTAATCAGCAGAAACGATACACGACAACGAAAACAGCAAATAAACAACAAGAACCACGACAAGAAGCATTTCGCTTAGATAAGCTTTCAATCACAGGAAATTATGACACAGGTGTATTAGATGAAAAAGGCTGGGATTATTTAAGAAGTCGCTATTTATCTGATGAAACCATTCAAGAATTTGTAGATAAACAAATGATTAGTTCAGACAATCGCCACAACATTCTTTTTAAATTTTCTGATATTGGAAAAGGTAAAATGGGAACAGTGGTTGGAGCGGATGTGCAAGGAACCTATGCTCGACCATTGGCAAAGCGAATAAAAAAAACGAAAGAGAATGACCTTAATTTAGAACGAAAATATTTTAAGGGAATTGCTTTAAATAGCCACGGACAACGTGGTTTTTTGTTTGCCAAAAATGTTGATTTTAAAGAACCTATTACACTTTATGTGACAGAAAGTCCAATAGAATCTTTATCGTTGTATGAGTTAGATAAAGAATATTTGCCTAAAAATAGCTTTTTCCTTTCATTGTCTGGTTTAAAAGAAGAAACCCTTTGGCGAACGTGTCGTGATTTATCCAATACGATGAACTGTTCTATTGGAAGGATCGTGTTAGCTGTAAATAATGATGAAGCTGGAAAAGAATTAGTGAGTAACGTGCATGGTACTTATAGTAAAAATGCTGAAATGAAAGAAAACACTAAGTTAACTTTATACTTGCCAACAGCGATAGAAAAAGGAGATTACAATGAAGTCTTAGAAATGCAAAAAACAGGGCGTCTTGCCAGTCGTGAACTGAAGGAAAAAGAACAACAGCAAGCGCAACAACTATATAACCAACAAAAGGCTGTACAGTATCAAGAGGTGTCGGTATGAGAGGTTTAAAGGCGAAAATTTTTCTTATCGTTGCTTTATTAGGAAGTATAGCTTTAGTTACAATGTCTGTTGCTCAAGAAATAAATTATATTATCATGCTTGCAATAGGTACTGAAGAAGAGGAAAAAACAAATCTTTCTCCTGTAGAAAATCAAGGACTTTCAGCAGAAGTATTAGCGTTAAAACCAATTGTTGAGCGAATTGCCAAAGAGATGGGGGTTTCAGAAGAAGTTCCTTATCTTTTGGCCATTATTATGGTGGAATCAGGAGGAAGAGGTGGCGATCCGTTTCAATCAAGTGAAAGTGCGGGATTGTCGCCCAACTCAATAACTGATCCTGAACAGTCTATTCGGCAAGGAATTATCCATTACAAAAGTGTTTTACAATTAGCAAAACAATATGGCATAGAAGATAGAAAAGCAGCCTTACAAGCATATAACTATGGCGGAGGTTTTCTTAGTTGGTTACATGCTAATAATCGTCCATATACGTTTGATGCAGGCGTAGAATTTGCTAGACAGCAAGCGAATGGATTGAAGGTTCCATATACGAATCCGATAGCAAGTTCTCATGGAAATTGGCGCTATGCTTATGGAAATATGTTTTATGCAGAATTAGTGTATCAGTACGTGAATAGTATGCAACAAGGGGTTGCGAATGGTGGAAATGGGGCTTCTTTAGCGGTTTTAGAATCTGTTTTAGGTCAGGAACTTTACGGCGGAGAGTGTTACATGTTGACCGCTTATTATGTTGAAAAATTAGGAGGCCCACAATTACGAGGAAGTGGCTTTGAGTATGCAGAAAGAATTGGTGAAGATTACGATTGGCCAGCATATGGATGGTCAGTAATTATTGACCCTAAGCCGTCAGATTTGCGCGCAGGAGACATTGTTAATTGGTACGCAGGAGGAATATTAACTCCTCAAATATGGGGGCATACAGGCGTAATAGCGAGTGTTTCAGACGGTGGACAATCGTTTACTACCTACGAGCAAAATTCCGAAAAAGGACGAATAGTAGCGAAGTATAATCGTACCTATTCGATAACGAAAATCCGTAGTATTGTGCGAAAAAACAAGTAAATAAGTTGTATTTTTCTTTTATAAGAAATTACTATTCATTCTTTTTGACAATTGAATTAAATTGAGTTAAACTTTGTTAAATTAAAGAATGGAGCTGAAAAGAATGGAAACCATCGCAAGAAAAATCGGCAATTCTGTAGGAGCAATTTTCCCAAAAGATATCTCTCCAGAAGTTGGGGAAGCCTTTACTATTTTTAAAGTAGGTGACACGTATATTCTAAAACCTAAAAAAGAAGATATTTTTGAAAAGAAAGAAGCGTGGGAAGGTTTTAGAGAGTCTTTAACAGAAGAAGATAAAGAATGGGACACTATGAAGCTTGAAGGGGAAGAATATTAATGTATACACCAAAACAGCGTGACATTATTTGGTTAGATTTTGACCCTTCTAAAGGTAAAGAGATAAAAAAACGAAGACCTGCATTGGTTGTCAGTAAAGATGAATTTAATGAACGGACAGGTTTTTGTTTGGTCTGTCCCATAACGTCTTCTAAAAGAAGCTTTGGGACATATATTTCTATAAAAGACCCACAAAAAATTGCAGGAGACGTTGTTACACATCAATTGCGTTCGGTGGATTATACGAATAGAAATGTAGAAAAAATAGAGCAATGTGATGTATTAACATGGATTGATGTTATTGAAGTCATAGGTATGTTTATTTGAGTACAGAGTTAATAAAATAGACAGGAAAAAGCAATCTAAGAAAGAATTCTTAGGTTGCTTTTTTTTGTAAAAAAATACAAGAATGCGAGGGAAAATAATGAAATCAATGCCTCAATGGTTAATGATTGGTTGTTGTGGTTTATTATTAGGGATAGGAGGAACCTTCTTCTATACAAAGAAAATATTGGCACCACAAGAAACAAAAATCATGCAAAACTATGAAGAAAAAAACAAGCAATTAGAAGAAGAATTACAGTCGTTAAAGGAGAAAAAAGCTAACGGAACAGCAGGAGAAGTTCCGATTCCGAAACATACTTATTCACATAGAGAATATAAAAATTTAAAAGCGATTGGAGAACAATTTAGGAAAGCCTATTATGATATTTCTACCGATACGGCAGAAGAAAAATTAAAAAAATTATCGGAAATATGTGAACCCAAATTAGCAAAAACGTTACGTCCTGCTTGGGTAGATGACTACAAAGATAGCTTCCGAATTGAACAAGAAACAGTAAGTGAACAATACTATGTTCAGCTTGATGGCATTACTGGTAAAGCAAGAATGATTGGTTGTCTGGTTGTTTCAACGAAACACGGAAGTGCGCAAGCATTTGATGTGAAATATATCGATCAATTTACGTTAGAAAAAGACGAAAATAATCATTGGAAAATAAAAAAATTTGAAGAACAAATTGCTTCACGAGATTTTCCTACTAGCTATTTTTCTAAGGAGTGAAACGAATGTTTGACAAGATAAATGAATGGCAAGAACGTATTGAAACATTTCGAGAACAAGTCCAATCGAAGGAAAAAAAGCCTCGTAAAATACAGTCAAAATTACAAAAACATGCCTCAAAATTTTATATTTTGATGTGTGTTTTTACTATTTGTGGGTATCTATTTTTTAGCTTTTCAAGAAGTATTTTTAAAGATGATAGCCCTATGTTAGATACAGGAATTGGCGTGGCAAGTAAAACAAAAATCGGGTCTAGTGAAGTTGAAATTTTATCACGAAAAGTAAATGAGGATAGTGGGTATGGAGAAGTTCTTTTTTCTATAGAAGATGGGAACGACCAGGTGCATAAAAATTATGTTGCTTTCGCAGGAGAAAGCAAAAGTAAGCAACAAATAAAAACCGATTTACAAGAAATTTCAACGGGTTACTACTTACTGAAATTGAATGGCATACCCAAAGAATGGAAAGAAATTATTATTGATTTTGGGTACAACGAAGAGAAAAAAGCGCCAACTTCTATCGAACAAATTGAAGAGGAAGCAGAAGAAAAACAAAAGAATCAATCGCAACAAACAACGTTTTATTGGGACGTTAGAAAAAGTAAAAACAGTCCTGACTTAAAAGAAAAACCAAAAGAAAATTATGAATTAGAGGTCATTAAAATTGAAGAAAAAGAGGTAGGAAAACAACAAAAATTATTAGCGGAAAACAGTAAAAAAATTGATGAAGAAATGAAATTAATTGAAGAAAAAATAGCTACTGAAAAACAAGAATTGTTCTATAAAGTTGGGGAGGAAAAAGAAGATGGAGAAGAAATTGTTAGAGGGTTGGAAAGAGAAAAAGAAACCTATTTAGAAACCAAAAAGAAGATAGCTGAGGAACAAGAATTATTAGAGGAAAAAGCAGAAAAATTAGCTGAAAAGCGAAATAAAATAACAAATAATTAATCATTTTACACCTATTAAAAACGTAGTATGTGTCTATTAGAAATGTATTATGTTTGTAGTATGAATGTAGTATGTGTCTATTAGAAATGTAGTATGTCAAAAGCACAATTACTGTAAAATCAATAAATACGTATCTATTAGAAATGTAGTATATATGTATTATGAATGTAGCATGTATGTAGTATGAATGTATTATGAGTGGGCAAAAATGTACTACACCGGAAAGCCTTGCACTGCAAGGCGGGACACCCTGTGTGTCCCCCATTTCCCCTTATGCTCTTACAAGAAGAGTGGCGATTAAGCAAACTGCTCAGAACTAGAAAGAAAAATAACGAAGGTACCACAAAATAATATGAAGGGGACAGAAATAAAAATGGAAGGGAACGTGATAAAAGTGTCAGAAAAAACGGTGTTAACAATACGAGATATAGATAAAGAAACGTGTAAACGTTTGGTAAAAGTAGCAAAGGAAAAAGGGTACAGTGGACGAGATGAAATGTTACGTGACATTCTGAAAAAAATTGCCTATGAAGAGTTTCAATTAGAGACAGAAATTCGTTATCAAGCTTTTACAAAAGATGTAGTTGAAACGATGCAATTGGGCATGGAAATTTTAGCAATGAAAATGCTTGAACCAGGAAAAACTTTTGACGAAATGGAGAATGAAAAATGACGAAAAACACTTTAGAAGTAAAGAAATCAACAAGTATTTATATGTCAGCAAAAACGAAAGAACGGTTGGATCAGTTGGCAGACAAATTACATTATAGTTTAGGAGATACGATTGAGTTCCTATTGGATATTTCTGAACGAACAACGATGAATCAATCTGATGAATTATTGGCCACACAAAATCAAACGAAAAAAATGGTTTCGGTGATTGAAGAGCGGACAGAATTATTTATGGTTTTATTCAATGCAATGACTGATTTTATGCAACTAGAAATCAAAGAAGGGGAAGAACATGCAGCGTTTATTGAAGCGAAAGAGCTAGTAAAAAAACGACAAGAAAGTAGAAAAACAGAAGCGATTAATAAAAAGAAATATTCTCAAGTGACGGGAAGAAATGACTAAGAAAACAGCAGGCATTATCTTGACGAGTGCGTTTGTTATGCCTGGTTCCAATACGTATCAAGCTTACTTGGATTATATGGAAAGAAATGAAGCCACTCGTAATGAACAATTCGATCGTTTTAATGCTTTTTCTACACAAAATTTTATGGACAGTATTTCTGCTATTGATGGCGGAGGAGAAGTGATGTTTTCGACTTATAACGATTATATGTCGAATCCAGAAAAAACCTCTGCACTGTTTACAAAAAATTATGATCAAACACCAGAAAACGAAGTTCACCGAATGAAAAAATACTTTAGTGAGGCACAAGAAAATCGCTCACCTTTATGGCAATTAGTCTTTAGTTTTCGTAATGAATGGTTAATTGAAAAAGGTTACTTAGATGAGAAAACCAATCATTTAAAAGCGCAATATATTTACCAAGCTACTCGAAAGGCCGTAGCTGAATTGGAAAAGAAAGAAGGATTGAAAGGTGAATGGACAGCGGCCATTCACTACAACACAGATAACCTTCATGTTCACGTAGGTTATGTTGAAAAAGAACCGACAAGAGAATGGATTAATTATATTCATCCAACAGAGCCTCACAAATCAGGTTGGCAATATAAAGGGAAATTTGCGCAAAAAAATATCACAGCGACAAAACGTGCTTTCGTGAATGAATTAATGCAAAATAAAGAACAATTATTGTCATTGCAGACCTACCTAGATTATCAAAAAAGATTAGCAGAATCGTGTCAGGAACAATTCACACAAGGGCAGTATGAACAACGCTTTGTTCAACTCATGGAAAAACTTCCTCGCAATCAATATTTTTGGAAATATGGTTTTGCGGAGCGCCACCATTTTAAACCAGAATTGGACCGATTAATTGATTTATTTCTAGAAACTGATGGCAAAGAATTGATGGATAAAATTCTTCCACGTTTAAAACAAATTTCTGATGATTATGAAGAAGTATATGGGAATCCAAGAAATAAACCTACGTATTATGATCAACAACTTTACGGAAAAAATAGTTTGTATTCTCGTATAGGAAACTTAATTTTATCCGAAGCAAAAAAACACCCTGAATTATTCAGAGAAACACCACGAACTGCTTCTTTGTCAGCATTAATTGAAGAAGAAAATAGAGGAAGAGATAGTCCAAACGAACAATTTTTAACAGAACAACAAATAGTAACAGAGGAGGGGGGCTTTTCTGAAGGCTATGCGTCGTTAGAGGCTTCTATGCCAAGTGAAGAATCAGAATCTTTAATTGATGTACAAAGTGAAAAGCCTCTCTCAGAGCTGTCCACAAATAAAGAAGAGTGGACAGAAGAAGAGCAACGGATGTTTTCGTCATTAGAGGCAGAGCAGCCAATGGATAACGAAGAAGAACAGATAACAGATCAACAAACAGAGGCAAAAAAAGAAGAAACACCATTAACTCAAGCATTAGGCACGTTGAATCGTTTTTTTGAAAACCGTGAAGCTACAAGAGAAGAGCGAAATCAGAATATTATACGTCAAATGGAATTAGAAAAAGAAACCGCTATTAAAGAAAAGCGAGGGGTTTATTTCCATAAAGTAAATGATGAGGATTTGGCAGAACCCGTGAGTATATTTGAACATGGAAAATTAAAGAAAAAGATTATCTTACCTAGCAACAATCGTGCGGAATATGTGTCAATGCATGAAGGGCCTTCTAAGAAGATAAAAAGCAACTTAGAAAATTATTCAAGTACAAACCAACGGTCAATTTTGAACCAAAAACCAGAAGCAACGTATGTGTTAGGAGAAGAGCGTTGGCAACTGAAGAATCGTCGAATAAAAGAGTCAGAAAAAGACAAGCCTATTTTATTAATTGGCCTAAAAAAGGAAGGAGAAGAGAGTTTTCGTTTTGAAAAAAAGAAGGTTTATGATTATTCTCAGACAGAAGAGATTCCTATAAAAGAACGAAAAAAAGATGAAACGATAGAAAAAGGTGTATTGTCCAAAAAGCAACCTTCGGCATTCCGCTCGACAAATGTAGGATTCAATAAGAATCACTCGAAACAAAGTGATTATGAATTTCGAAAACAGATGTATCATTTACGGAAAGCGTGCCAAAATAGTTTACAAAATTACTTAAATGAAAAGGCGTATCGAGAGTTAGAACATTCAATCGGTACAGAAATGATTTTTTAATAAGCAACCATTGTGTATTAGAAGATAGCTGAAGCTATCTTCTTTTTTTTATTTATCAAAAAGAAAAGAGGAAACAATATGCAAAAAGAAGTATCTAATTTTGATTTTTCAGATTTTTACGATGAAGGATTTGAAAAAACAAGCAATATTCGTCAAGCGATTTATGTTTTTCAAGATGGTTCAATGTGGAATGGTTATTCTGAGGGAGGAGGTGGTTATATTAGAGATGTAGATCATGGGTCTATTGAAGCCTTTTTTAAAGACACGTCAATTGATAGATATCACCCTGAATATCATTCGATGGTTTTGAGCGAACTAGTGCAAGTCGTACCAGAAACGCAAACGGTATTAACATTAGAAACCAATAATTACTCAGAAGAACAATTAGAAATGTTGCAGCAATTTGAACAAGAAGGATTTTCTATAGAAAAATTAGAAAGTTCTATTTCAGAAGAACAGGAAAAGTATGTACCGATTCAAACATCAGAAGGAATGTCTGAAGTTTTTGAAAGAGAAACAAAAGAACCTCTTCCAGAAGAAGTAAGACCATACATTGAAGAATATGTTCGCTTTATTTCTCATGAAAGTTATTATACGTATGATGAAATGGGAAATGAGTATGAAGAATATCATATTAATGGACATAGTTTTTATGTGCAACAAGCAGAGTATGAGGTGTCAAAATGGGCATTAGATGAAGAATTGATTGAAAGCTTAATGGATGGAAGTATTCGTCTTGCTGATGCTTACACAGAAAAATATATGGCGAAACTATCTCCTGAAGCAGAAAAATTTTGGAAAAAAAGTATAGAAGAAACGAATTCTCAGAAAATATTAGAAGAAAAAGTAAAACAGGCCTCTATCGAATTAGAAGAAAATATTATGGAATTAGACGATAAAGAATTTTGGGAAGATTTACAGTCAAGATATGACTTAACAAAACTTGAAGATATAGAAAAAGCACAAGAAGAAACTGAACAGCGATTACTTGAAGAGGATGAAGAAGCTAAAGAATTAGCTGAAATAGAAAATGAAATGTGGGAGGCATATGAACAACAACAGGAGGAGAATATATATTTACAAGAAGAACTAGGAATTGCTGCAACTGAACAAAAAGTGGCTCAGCATGAGATGGAACAAGGACTATCTTTTTAAAAAGTATTTTTTGTAGCATAAAATGAAATTTCCCTGCTTGACTAATCATATGTGTTAATATATGATTTGTTTGAGCGGGAGTAATGAAAGGAAGACTAGATTTGCACCCAACGAAACAAAAAAAGCTATTAAGTTTGTATGATGAAACTTTTTTACAGGTCACTAAAACAGAACAAAACTTTTTTAATTTTTTGAAGCAAAGTAGTTATTTGCATAAGTATTCGATAGATGAACAGCTTTGTATTCATGGACAAATGCCACAAGCAAAGTATTTAGCTGATTTTGATACCTGGATACGAATAGGACGATTTGTTAAAAGAGGGCAAAAAGCAATATGTGCTTTACGATTCAATGAACATAGAGTTCAAGGGCTTTACTTTTTTGATGTGTCTCAAACGTATGGTAAAAAAATAGATTTTCCAGATTATACTTTGTCAGAGCAAGAATATAGTCAGTTATTTACTATCGAACAGGTAAAAAGTAAAATAGCTGAAATTCAGAATTATAGTCATTTGTCGCAAGCTGAGAATCGTTTAGCGGAAGTAATTGGTAAAGAATTAATCCGGTATAAAACAATACAATCTTTTACAAAATCTATTGAATGGAACGTGGATTTACAAGATTTGAATAAATTTGTTCCAATTATGCAAGTTGCGAATGAAATGAATCGTGTCGTAAGTAAAGAAATTTTATTATTAAAACAAGAAGAAAGGATGAATAGCAATGAGTATGACATACAAGGAGAACGAAGCTGGAGTACAGATTCCTCAAGTCACATATCCCGACAACAAACCACTGGGGAGATTCGGGAAAATAGCGGTAGAGAATTTGAAGAATCGAAACAGGTCGGAATACGTGATAAAAATGATGGACGGCAGCTTGATGAGTTACGGCCACGAAATGGAACAAAAAATGTGGAATCGAATCAGCGAATTGGAGAATCAATACGAACAACAAGCGCCGTTGACGAAAGAACAACAGAAAGACTTGATGACCGCAACGAAAATTCGGAATCAGTATCGACAACAAGCAACGGAAGTAGCAATGAAGGAACTGCTCAACTAGACGAAAATACGGCCATGTCGTTGTTAAAAGAGGAACTCCTTCAAGGAACAGGAACCGAGCATGGTAAGTATCGGGTTGTTCATTTTTTCAATAATGTAAAATCGCAGTCGTTACGTATTAAATTCTTAAAAGATGAATATGGATACTATGGCCATGCAGGACCAAATCAACCTCATGTGTCGTATTCTTCAAAAGGTGTTTCTATTGATGATATACAATATAGTTGGAAACAAGTTACGCAGACGTTGGACGAACTTATTCTCACTAATCAGTATTTAATTGGTGGAGAAACTATTGGTTATCAGCAATATAGAAGTACGTTAGATGATGATACATTCATAAAACAAAATAAAACGAAAAACAATAGCGAAAACTCTGAACAAGAGCTTTCGCTATTTGATTTTGCTTCAGATAATGTTGAAGCAGAAAACATATCAGACACTACAATAACAGGAAATTCTTCTCTTGAAGAAGAGCAAGCTTTGCAAGAAACAGGACAAGCATTCTATTTTCCAGAAACAGAACATTTTTATGATACGAAACCGAAAGAGAAAATTCGAAATAATATAGCAGCTATTCGATTATCAAAAAAGATTCAAAAAGAAAATCGATTAGCAACTCCTGAAGAACAAGTGATTTTAGCTAAATATGTTGGCTGGGGTGGTATTGCGAAAGTATTTGATACACGTTCTGACAACTATGAAAAAGAACGAGAAGAATTACGTTCTTTAGTAACTGAAAAGCAATATAAACAGATGCGAGAAAGTGTACTGACTGCTTACTATACAGACCCAATGATTATTAAAGCAATGTATCAAAAAGTACAAGCATTCGGGTTCACAGGAGGAAAAATTTTAGATCCCGCAATGGGTACGGGAAACTTCTTTTCTGCTTTACCAGATACTTTAAAAGACCAATCCGAATTGCATGGAATTGAATTAGATGAAGTTACTGGAACGATTGCAAAACAATTGCACCCTGAAGCTGACATAAAAATCAAAGGATTTGAAGAAGTAGGGCCTTTAACAGATCAGTATGATTTAGTCATAAGTAATGTTCCTTTTGACCAGCAAAAAGTGACGGATAGTCAGTTTGAACGACGTTATTCTATCCACAATTATTTTTTAAGAAAAGCCATTGATAGTGTACACGATGGCGGAATAGTAGCCATTATAACGTCTACTAATACGTTAGATAATTTGACTGGAGATATACTTCTTGATGTCAGTAAAGAGGCAAAATTACTTGGAGCAGCAAGACTTCCAAATAATGCATTTAAAAAGATTGCAGGAACAGAAGTGACCACAGATATTTTATTTTTCCAAAAAGATGTCTCATGGGCTGCTACCCAAGCCTATTCACCTAATTGGTGTTTTGTAAAAACAGGAAAACAAGGAGCAATCTGGTATAACAATTATTATCACGATCACCCTGAACAAGTTTGTGGCCAGTTTGAAATAAGACACCATCATGGGAATACATTGTCGGTTGTTTCGTCAGGTACACCACTTGATGTGCAATTGAAACAAGCGTTTGAGCGCATAGAAGGTCGTTATTTTGGTGAGAGAAAAATAGTCGAAGAAATAGAAAAAGCGGATATAGTGGAAAAAGAGCCGCTTTCTATTGACGAAATTCCGTTATTTACACATGAACTCATTGATAATCAAATCTATTACAATGATTCTAATGAAATCGTGAAAGTTGATGTATCAGGGAAAGCATTTGATAAAATGAAACGATTAATTGATATTCGTAATACGTTATTGGATGTGATTGCGATTCAACGAGAAGTTGACTATGATACAGAAACGTTGAAAGAGTTACAAGAAAAACTAAATCAATCTTACGATTCGTTTGTTGAAAAGTATGGATCCATTAATGAAAATCAAAAGGTTTTTGTGAAAGATGATTATTTACCGTTACTTCGCTCGATTGAAGTGCTTGAAAAAGATGGAAGTATTACTAAGTCTGAAATATTTACTCAAGCGACGATTCGACCTAAAAAAGAGATTAAGAGCGTTTCTTCTGCTTTAGAAGCGTTACATGCGTCTTTGGGCAATCGTTTAAAGATTGATTGGGCATATATGTCTGATATCTATTCCAAACCTGCAGAAACGATTTTAGAAGAATTAGGGGAGAAAGTATTTCTTGAACCAAATTTATATAATGAATCCAATCTTTTTGGGGAAGGATGGCAAGAAGCAGAAGAATATTTAAGTGGTGATGTGAAAACAAAATTACTTGAAGCAAAAAGAGCGGCAGAAAAGCACCCAGATATTTTTGAACGAAATTTTAAAGCATTACAAGAAGTACAACCAAGTCCAGTTAAAGCAGGAGACATAGAATTTTCGATTGGAAGTTCATGGATACCAACAGAAATGTACCAGAAATTCATGTATGAAACTTTTGAAACGAGACCTTATTATATCAACTATGATGTGATTAAAATTGAAAAAGACTCTCTTTCGGTTCGTTATTTTATTAAGGGAAAAGGACAAGATAAAAGCGCCGTTGTTACCAATCAATATGGAACAAAGCGTGCGTCTGCGTATAGTATTCTTGAAAATAGTTTAAACCTAAAGAAAGTTGAAGTGAAGGACAAAATAAGAGATGGAGATAAATACAAATATGTATTGAATCCAACGGAAACTGCCTATGCACGTTCCAAGCAAGACCAATTAGAAGAGGTATTCCGTTCGTGGGTGTTTAAAGATGAAAAACGGTTGGAAAAACTGCAAGAAATTTATGAAGAGCGATTTAATCGAATTGTTCCAAGAACGTATAATGGCGATTATTTAGTATTTTCAGGCTTAAATGAATTGTATGAGTTACGGCCCCACCAAAAAAACGTTGTCGCGCGTATTATTCAAAATGGTCGTGCATTGATGGCACATACGGTAGGTGCAGGGAAAACATTGTCTATGATTAGTGCGGGAATGTTAATGAAAGAGCAAGGCTTAATTAATAAACCGCTATATGTTGTGCCGAACCATTTAACCAATGAATTTGGGAATGAACTATTGCGTTTTTATCCAGCGAAAAAGGTTTTAATTACAACTAAAAAAGACTTTGAGAAAAAGAACCGCCAAGCCTTTATCTCAAAAATTGCTGTGGGGAATTACGATGCCATAATTATTGGCCATTCGCAGTATGAAAAAATTTCCCTTTCTCCAGAAAGACAAAAAGAAATGCTGGAAGAAGAAATTGCCCAGGTATCAGACGCAATTGCTACGTATCAAATGGAATCTGATGAAGATAGCTGGTCAATCAAGCAAATGATTGCCTTTGAAAAACGTTTAGAAGAACGTTTGGAAAATCTAAATAAATTAGATAAAAAAGATAAGCAAGTCTATTTTGAAGATTTAGGGGTTGATTTTCTTTTTGTAGATGAAGCACACCAATACAAAAATTTGTACAGTTATACCAAATTATCGAATGTTGCAGGTGTGAATTCTTCAAACAGTTTAAGAGCTAGCGATCAAGAAATGAAATGCCGCTATTTGCTAGAAAAACATAATAACAGAGGGGTAGTATTTGCAACAGGAACTCCCGTATCAAATTCGATGTCGGAGTTGTATACGATGCAAAAATATTTACAACCAGATGTGTTAAAACAATATGGGGTGTATCATTTCGATGCGTGGGCGTCTACATTTGGTGAGATTATTTCTTCTTTGGAAATTACTCCTGAAGGCACAGGTTATCAGATAAAAAATCGATTTGCGAAGTTTCATAATTTACCAGAACTTATGCAAATGTATAATTTGATTGCTGATATTCAAACTAAAGATATGCTAAATTTACCTGTACCAAAAATGAAAACAGGAAAGGCACAAGTAATTGTGACAGAGCTGACAACATATCAAAAAGAAAAAGTCGCTCAATTAGCGGAACGTGCAGAACGTATTCGTGCAAAAGAAGTAACGTCCGACGTTGATAACATGTTAAAAATTACGAATGAAGGAAAACTTATGGCGCTTGATCCACGCTTAATGGACGATTATGATTCTAAATGTTATCCAGTTGAAGAATTGAAAGAAACAAAAGTTGCTGCATGTGCTAATAAGGTATTTGAAATCTGGGAAAATTCTAAAGAAAGAAAATCTACTCAAATGATTTTTTCAGATTCAGGAACACCTAATCCGCAACGGTTTAATATCTACGATGAATTAAAATTACAGCTGATTGAAAAAGGGATTCCAGCAGAAGAAATTGCTTTTATTCATGATGCTAAAAACGAAAAACAACGTGAAGAGATATTTGATGCTATGCGTGAAGGTGAAATTCGTGTCTTATTAGGAAGTACGAGTAAACTTGGTACAGGAACAAACGTGCAGAGAAAATTAATAGCCTGTCACCATGTCGACTGTCCATGGCGTCCTTCTGATATCGAACAACGTGATGGTCGAATTATCCGTCAAGGCAACGAAAATGAAGAGGTTGAGATTTATCGGTACGTCACAAAAGGCTCTCTGGATAGTTTCTTATGGCAAATTCAGGAGCAGAAATTAACGTTTATCAACCAAGTTATGACAGGAAAAGCCGTAACACGTAGCTGTGATGAATTGTCAGATACGGTTTTGGAAGCGGGAGATATGAAGGCCATTGCTTCAGGAAATCCAAAGATTGCTGAAAAAATGAAATTAGATAATGAAATTGCTCGTTTGAAAATGATGCAACGAACATTCATTAATGAAAAAGAAGGCTTAAAATGGCAAATTAAACATGAATTACCTGCGAGAGTCAATTCTTTAAAAGAGACAGTAGCTAAGCTAGAAGAGGACAAACAGTTAGTAGAATTACCTGCAAACCAAGAATTTTCAATAACTATCGATAATCAAACGTTTACTGAACGTGCAAAAGCAGCAGAAAAATTGGATGAACTTTGTACTTTGTATAAAAACACGGAGAACTTTACTGAGATTGGTGAGTATCATGGGTTTACAGTAGAAGTAAGAAAAAATTTCCACGAATATGGAAATGTAGATATCCGTATGGTTGGACAATCCAATTATATTGTGAGTAATGCTCTTGGAAATGGATTAGGTGGTATTAGAAAAATGGAAAATGAGCTACAAAGAATACCAAGCTACTATGCAGATACCATAAATAAACTAGAAATCGTAGAAGATCAATTTTCTAAAGCGAAAGAGCGACAACAAGGTGAATTTCCTCAAGAAAAAGAACTGGAGGAAAAACTAGCGTTACAAGCTCAATTAAATCAAGAAATTCAAACGACTTTAGAAAGTGAAAAAACAACTACAGCATGTAAGGAATTTGAACAACCAAACCTTGAATTAGAATACTAATAAAAAAGCCGTCACAATCAATGTGATGGCTTCTTTGTAGGTTGATTTTTTTGTCGGTTTTGTATCTTCTTTGCATAAGCTTCTACGTCTTGTTTTAAAAATAAACGCACGGTTCCAGAAGGTGTATTACCCTTTTTTTCAACAAAGGGTAATAATTGTTTAGTATAAACAGATTGAGTAAATGCATAGCTACTTTGCTTAGTGATAGCCATGGCTTCTGTTCTGTTTAGCAAATTTTCTTGACACCATTTTTGATAATGTTCAAGTTTTTCTTCGTTCAAAATACCACTCCTTTCAGTTTATGAAGTAGATTTTTTCAGCTGTTTTGTTTTGAAACATATATAGAATGAAAAAGTCGCTTAATTTCTTTTTACTATAACACAAAATATCTGTATATAATAAATTTATAAAAAATACGAAAGAAGGAATGACATATGATGAATAATGTAACTTTAATTGGTAGGCCAACAAAGGACCCAGATTTACGTTATACAGCTAGTGGAACAGCAGTTGCAACTTTTACACTAGCAGTGAATCGTAATTATACGAACCAAAATGGTGATCGTGAAACAGACTTTATCAATTGCGTTATTTGGCGTAAGCCAGCTGAAACGTTAGCGAATTATGTTAGAAAAGGAACGTTGATTGGAATTTCAGGAAGACTTCAAACTCGAAATTATGAGAATCAACAAGGACAACGAGTTTATGTTACTGAAGTTATTGTAGAAAATTTTTATTTATTAGAATCGCGTTCACAAGCAGAAGCACGGGAGCAAAAACAAAAAACAACACAAAATTCTACGACCAATAATCAATTTTCTTCAACTGCTTCTAATGTGGATAATAACGATCCATTTAATGGTAATCCTATAGATATTTCAGATGATGATTTACCATTTTGAGTTCTTTTTCAAGGAACATCCATTTTAATAAACAAGAATGAAAAACGCCTGAAGAATTCAGGCGTTTTTCTACTTAATAAAGCGAGGAAATATAATGAAAAAAAGATATAGCATTTGGATATTTTTAATTTCGTGTTTAAGTATTTTTTTATTAGTCGGGTGTAGTGTGCAGAAATCTATTAATAATTCTTTAGAACAAATAGAGCGGTCAGTCCAGCACTCTAATCTCAAAGATAATTCTTCAGAAAGAATAGCTGTAGATTTTGTTCGACATGTGGATGGGGATACGAGTGTTTTTCTTGTAAATGGCAAGGAACAAAAAGTGAGGTATTTATTGATAGATACTCCTGAGACAATGAAGCCGAACACGCCTGTTCAACCATTTGGTAAAGAAGCCAGTAATCGAACAAAAACATTGTTAAGTAATGCGAAAGAAATTCAGCTAGAATTTGATGAAACGAATAAAACAGATCTCTATGGTCGATTATTGGCGTATGTGTTTGCGGATGGACAGTTGTTGCAGGAAATATTAGTAGGCGAGGGCTTAGCAAAAATTGCTTATGTGAAAAACAAAGAAGCAAAATACCTAGAACAGCTAGAAGAAAAACAAGCTTTAGCCCAGCAACAACATTTAGGTATATGGAGTAAATAAAAATATGTATAGAATATTTATCTATAGATGAGGGTGTAAAAAAAGAGAGAAGATTATTGACAAAAAACAAAGTTAATGGTAAATTTGATATGTAAACAGGTAACTTGAGTACTCTGTTCGGCAACGATGAATATAGTGTGCTGGAATGCATTGTATTACTGAGCCATAGTAGGGTTGTGTGTGGACACCTCAAACCAGTAAAGAAAACACTCATTAATTGTATCCATTATGAAGGAATTCGTAAGAATTCCTTTTTTTTAGGAGAAACAATATGTGTGATCAATTATTTAATGCAGCACAAAAATTCAATATTTTAATGGAAAGAGAGTATCATTTTCTTTTGGGGCGTAAAGGGAAGTCTAAAACTGTGAAACTTAACTTTTGTGCAGAAAATTTTTTTCATTTAGTCGGTATACACAAACTGAATGATATAAATCAAAGTAAATTAAGGGCAAAAGAATTTTTTTTTAAAGCTTTAGCAAAAAAGATCACTTTAGAAGATTTAGGTAAATCTTCTAAAATTAATACTATCATGGATAGATTATATATTGTTGAAAATTTAGATTTAATTTTGGCACAAAATAATGAATATTTTCAGTTTAGAGAAAAGGTAATATTAAATAGTAAAATTAATTGGGATTTGTTAATAGAATTTTGTACAGATGAACTTGAAGGATACCTTTTTTTGGATGAGTATAGAAGGAATAAAGGAACTTTTTTTTGTTGTAGCTGCTTTTCTAAAGATAGAAATGATTATGCTTTTAAGCAAATAAGGTGGACATTACTTAAAGTAGAATATATTCAAAATGGAATTGAATTGCCAATACAAGTTTATAAAAGTAAATCTTATAAAGAGTAATTTTTATTGATTTATTTAATAAATTAATTAATCTATATGTAAAAAATTATCAAAACACCAACTTGTTATCTTGTTATTAAGTTGGTGTTTTGATAATTTTTTTGAGATTAGGAAAATTTAAAGTAAAACTATAAGAGAAGTATCAAAAGAACTACAAAAGTAAGTTTGTTTGGAATATAATTAATCATAGTTAACTAAAATAAGATTAGGAGTATTAACTTTGGAAAAGAAAGTAGTTATTTTAGGTAATGGTTTTGACTTAGCGTGTGATTTAAAATCTAGATATAGTGATTTTTTTGAGAACAGAATTGATGAAGAGCTAGTATGTTTATTAAATAGTACGTTTAATGACTTTAAAGATAGATTGAGCGTTGATGGGCTTGGATTTAAGATGATTTTTGAGATTGGAGATTACAAAGAAAATAAAAATTCTGAACAGTTTTATATATGGGCGAATGAAACATATAATAAACTTAAGGAAAGTAAACTTACTTTTTGGGATTTAGTTTTTTATTTCTTTGGTAATAATAGTAATGATTTGCAATGGCAACATGTAGAACAAAGAATGTTAGAATTTTTAAATACTCCAAAAGAGCTAGTAGAAATTCCAAGTCTAAATTTGATTCTATCAGCACTAAAGCATAATTCTCGTCGTAAAGCAAATATAAAAACATTATTTTGTTTGCATTTAGCTTTTTATTTATCTGGTGGCGAAAAAATTTACGATCAAGCAGAATTAATGGATTATCTGCATAAAGAATTACGTTCATTTGAAAAAGGTTTTTCAGAATATATAAAATCTGTTGAAAGTGATGAATATAGAAGAAAGGCTTGTAAACTTTTGTTAGATATAACTAATGCTACTACAGTACCTAAAATCGAAGATGTAGTATTTAGTTTTAATTATACAAATCCTTTCAATGTTTATAATCCAAACCTCTCTGTAGTAAATGTTCATGGTACGGTTGAAGATGATAATATAATTTTTGGCATTGATCAGGAAAGAATTGATCCTAATTTAGATATATTTAGATTTACTAAAACATTTAGACAAATGACGGAAACAAAATTGGCTACTAAATATGAACAAGAAATCTTACCTTCCAGAGATGAAGTAACTGAGATTGCTTTTTATGGACATTCTTTAAGTAGTTTAGATTATTCGTACTTTCAAACGATTTTTGATTATTATGATTTATATGGTAGTAAGGTCTTATTAGTTTTTTATTATAAAGTATATAAAGGAATAACTAAGGAAGCTATGGAATTAGATTTAGCAGATAAGATAAGTAAATTGTTATACAGTTATTCTGAAAGTATTGATAATGTAAAAAGAGGTAAAAATTTAATGCATAAATTATTACTAGAAAAAAGATTATTTATTAAAGAAATAACTTCTGAAAGGTGATGTTGTATTTATGGAGGTAACATTTATTTATCTAGATACACCTTGTAGAGATTTAAACGAAAGCAATATAACTGATTTATACACGGTGAAAAAAGAGTTAGCTGATGATGACTCTGTTACGGATATGGCCAAGGAGGTAGCCAAGGGTTATATTAACTGTAACCTAGGTCATGTTAGGGAGACAGAAAGAGATATTTCTGTTATTCTTTTTTTTAAGCCAGTAGATGGACAAGATATTTACAGTACTACCCCTGATTATTATTTTAATGAAAGAGATGAAGTAATATTTTTCGATTTTAATGAAAAAATAAAACACAATTGGACACTAAAAGAACTTAAAAAACTGAAATATAAGGAACATATAAAAAATGATATTTCTGTAGTATATGTAGCTATTCCCCAAGGAATTGGGGCAGGTTTTCTTGAAGAACAAATAATATTATCTATAAAATCTTTTATTTTTGAAAGGTTTATGGGGATGCTTGTTTCAGGAGCAAAAAGTACGCTAAAATCACGTATTTCTAAAATAAAAAACAAAGATATTCAAAAAATAGCAGAACAATGGGTAAAAAAACAGGGCTTGCGATCTGCAAGACAATTACGACTGTTTATTGTAAACAAAGGAAATTGGGAACTTAGCGAGTTAGCAATTAATTTGAACATTACTCAGGAACAGGCAATGCTCCTTTTGGAATCTTTAGGATTTGAATTACAAGGTAATCAATATATACCTAGTTATTCTGAAAAAGCGATTCAAAGAAGACTAGAGTGGGAAAAAAGAGAAAATCTACAATTGACAGAATAATTATTGATATTAGAGTTTTAATATTTTTATTGTTACTTATTTCTAATTGAAAAAAATCGGGTCAGAAACTAAGTTTTTGACCTCTTTGGTTTTTCGTGCTATACTTGGAACTATCTAGTGTCAAAAACTTATGTTCATAAAAGGTGGAGAAATTTTGTCTATTTATGGTTATTCAAGAGTGAGTACTAGTAATCAAGATTACAAAACCCAGATTCAAAAACTAGAACAAGCTGGAGCAGAAAAAATCTTTAGTGAAAAATATACGGGAACAAAAAAAGAAGGAAGAAAAGAATTAGAAGAACTACTATCTATTGTAAAACCTGACGATAAAGTTTTAGTGACGAAAATTGATAGGCTGGCTAGAAGTATTGTTGATTTAAATTCGATTATCTCTTCTTTAAACAATTCAGGAGTGACTATCACCTTCTTAGATAATGCCCTAACCTTTGAGCCAAATAAAAGTGATTCTATGCAAACATTAATGATGAACATGTTGGGGAGCTTTGCGCAATTTGAAAGAGATTTAATCGTGACGAGAACGCAAGAAGGGAAACAGTGGCATCGAGCGAACAATAAAAATTATCGAGAAGGACGTCCGAAAAGAGTTCTAAATGATAAATACAAACATGCACTAGAGTTAATGGAAACAAACAGCATGCGAGAAGTGGAAAGGAAAACAGGTATTTCTTTATCTACTCTCAAACGAATCAAGAAACAAGCAAAGGAAGAACAGTTATTTAATGAGAAATAATTCAGGAGTAGTTATTATGGAAAATAGAGAGAAAATTATTCAGTTGTTGAAAAATTCTTTAGTAACAGGTTATGGTATGGAGATACTGTCAAATGGGCGACTCTATTCTGCAAATTATCAAAGATACAAAAAACGCGTCGAAAAAGAAAAAAAGCCAATGGTTATTTTTGATACGATGTCAGTAAAAGTGGAAAAACTATTATTAGAGTTGGCCGAAGAAGTATTACGAGTGCGACCTAAAACAAAACAAGAATATAGAGAAATGGTTGTAAGATATAGTTTTAGAAACGGAGAGATTTAAGATGGTTGTTCGAAAAAAATATGATCACTGGGGAATAGAAATTACTACGTGGAATAAGACAAATGTAGTTGCTTATGTTGCTTGTGATTGTGGCCAATTGGCTAGAAGAGAGTTGGGAAAATATAATCATTTTAAGTGTAGTAGCTGTAAAAAAGAATATAAATTAAGCAATGGTTCTTATATAGAAATAGGTGCAGGAAAGAATTAAAACACTTTTAAAAACCATCATGAATTAGATCAAAGTAGATAATTCATGATGGTTTTTATTGGAAATAAAAAGAAGAGGTACATTTGAATTCTTTTTATGATAAATATAAAAACATGAAAGAAGTGTGAACAGTGAATACAGTAGTTCCTCTAAAAGATAAACGGTCAATAAATAAAATGAAAAAAAGTTTGCGTAAAGGGAGATATGGTGAGCGAAATGTGCTTATATTTTCTATGGGAATTAATACAGCCTATCGTATTTCGGATTTGAGAAATCTAAAATTATCAGATGTAGCAATGATAGAAGAAAATAAAATAGTGATTAAGAATAGATTGTCTTTAAAAGAACAAAAAACAGGGAAGTACAATTCTGTTATATTATCAGACCAATTACGAGAAGAACTTGAGATTTATATCAATAAAAATTTTACAGAATATGTAAATAATGATGAGTTAGAGCATTATCTTTTTCCTAGTGGAAAAGGGATAGATAGACCAATGAATCGTCAAACATTATGGGCCATTTTAAACCGTGCAGCAAGTGAAAATGGAATCTCAAATATAGGTAGTCACTCTATGAGAAAGACATTTGGTTATTTTTTATATAAAAACAAAGTACCTATAGAAATTATTCAGGATTTATTAAATCATTCTTCCCAAAGAGATACATTAAGGTATATAGGGATTACACAAGAAGATAAAGATATAGCTGTTATGAGTTTAAACTTATAAAAATATAAAAGTACAAAACAGAAGAATAAAAACCATATTTACAATTTTTATTCTTCTGCTTTGTGGTTCTATGAATGTATATCACAATTTTTTTGTTTTTTATGAATAATAGAGTCTTAAAAAAATAGTAACAGTTTACAGGACTTTGAACTAAACAAATGAACTGTTATGAGTAAAAATAAAACATATTTTTTACTTTATGTTTGAAAGAAAACCAGTGAAAAAAGGGAGCCAAATTGAGAAAACCAGTATAATAATGCTTACTTTTTGAAGCGTTGTTAATTTTTTTCGCTCAGTTTTAAAACTAAAGAGTAATAAAATGCTACTGAAAAAGCTTATAAAACTTGAAAAAATGTATATGAAATCGGACATTTGTTACCTCCAAAATAGTGTTAAATTTTATTTTGAATGGAAAAAAACAAAAGAGTGAATTAGCTCTTGAATGACTAATTCACTATGTGTTCAACCTAAAAAAAATATAAAAGGTTTTTCAACAAAAATCAATAGTTTTTTTGTTAAAGAAAGAATTAAAATAGTCGATATTATTTTTTAGAGATAGGGTGTTAAAAAAGTTAGAATCTATAGGAAACTATTCATAAAAAAGGTTGAATACTTGTAAATAGGGATGATAAAATTCTTGGTAACAAGATTTCTTACATTCTTAATTCATGCTAGAATACTAGAGGCTTATAATTTGTAAACTTTTTAACTCCTACCTCTAGTTTTTGTGCATGAAAAGTAGTATTGTATTTTGAGTTCTAGTTAAAAACTAATACTAGATAATAGGAGATCTCATTTTTAAATAATTTATTATACAAAAAGAACTAGGTTATTTTTGATAAGTAACTTAGTTCTTTTTTAGTAAATAAAAATGGTTATTATAAACTATTTTTTTCTGAATATTAATATAAAAAACACTAGGTAAATGAATAAAACCTAGTGTTTTTGTGGAGTATTAATGATGCATTTTTGAATAGACAAAGTATAACATGTTTAAATTAGAAGCAAAGTTCCATTTTAAGAGCTTTTATTCTGCCAATCGGAAAAAGAAACGTAAAATTTTATTTTCGCTTTTCGTAGTCAGCATATTCGTAGGGAAAATGGTTAATAGAAGCATAAGAATATTGATAGTAAAATCTAAAAATGTAACTAGAATATTGTTTCCTAATGTAATATTTTCTTTGCTTCCTTCTATGAAATCAAAATTATAAACATAGCTATAAGTTCCTTGAGCCATAAAAAGTATAAAAGCTAAAAGATACAGACAAAGAGTTCCCCAACCTGTCAAACCGACATCACGAATTCGACGGACATTTAAGGCTAAGCTTGGAATAATTATGAATAAGATAAAGATAGAGACTACAATTAGCAGCCGTTTTAAAGCCTCCGCAGAAGAAGAAACAAACATTGAAAAAAAGAAAAACATTCCTAAAATTAAAGTTATTATAGTTAATAGAATAAATGCAAGTATAACCCACCAATAACCTGCACGTGTTGTTTGTCCTTTAAAATCGAAATACCCTAAAAAAAAGTCTTTGATTGCTTGTTTAAAAGATACTTTACCTTTTTGTTCAATTTTAGTCAAAATAATCCCTCCTGAAATTAGATATTTTATCAAAAAAGATTTCACTATATTGTATTATGAGGTGCAATATTTTTTAAAAGGGTTGTAATTCTATTTTTCATTATATAAGTATACTTAAAAATATATAGAATATGAAAAATAACAGCAATAAGAATATCCACCCAAAAGACTGGTGTGTAATATTTAATTTCAATTTACAAATCGAAAAAAAGTTGTTTATAATGACAAGTTAGAAATTGTTTTAGTTTTTTTGTATAATTTTTCCTAAAGATAGAAAAAAACAATGAAAGAGACGTAAGAAACTACCCAAATAAGTTCAACCAAAATTAGTGAAAGTTTAAGTATAAATGAAACATCTACGTCTGTTGAAAAAACGCCTCTGTATAACAGATACAAGGGCGTATAGTGTAAGTAAATGTAGTTGTTTTAGAATTTTTGGAAAAACTCTATGGTAAAAGGTAAACATATACAACAAACAAGTACTATAATATTGATTTTTTGCATAGTAGTTAAGTCTTTCCAGCTTTCTTTAAATGTAAATAAAAGTAGAATGCTACTAAAAAAACCAATGAAGCTTAAAATAATGCGAACAGTGTCCATATTATCCCTCCTTAAATTTATTTACTAAGAGAATTTACCAAAATTTTGATTCTATTTCAATAAATGATAAATATAATGAGAAAATCCTAATAAAATGATAACAGCCTACAATATTTTTTTATTGAAAACTATACCTTCCTTTTTTTAACCATAAAAGTATATTTTAGTTATTATATCTCTTTTGTTTTGATACTGAACTATTTAAACCAAAGTTGATCTAAAAATCCTGAAAATATAAAAAAACTAATACAAATGGCGTGGAAGGTTAAAAATATTGCAAGTGCGTGGGTCAATTTATTTGATGGAATTTTTTTTCTGTTTTTTTTCTTGAAACGTAACCAAGCATCTGTTAAGCAAATCAAAGTTGCATGATATACTCCGTACATAATGTAATACCAGGTTAAACCGTGCCATATCCCCATAATTAAAAATAAAACAAAATATCCAATATTTGAAGCTACAATTTTGCTTTTGAACATGTTCTTTTTCATTAAAAAGAACATTAGTCGCATATATACATAATCACGGAACCAAAAAGATAAAGTCGTGTGCCAACGATTCCAAAATTCTTTTATATTCCAACTTAAGAAAGGCTTATTAAAATTCATAGGAGTATCATACCCCATTAAATAACTTGTTCCTACTGCAAATAAACTGTATCCAGCAACATCAAAAAAAAGATATAAGCTATAAACATACATATAACCTAAAGCCCACAATGAAATACCGTCTTGTGCTAAAGCAATTTCTTTAACATATTGTAAAAGTTCATATAAATAATAACTAATAATGAATTTGTATAAAAAGCCTAAAAATAAACAAAAAATACCTCTATCTAGAAAGTCTAAATATTTTTCTGTATTGGGCGGACTTGTTAAATCTTTTTCAAAACGCCGATATCTATCAATTGGACCAGAAGAGATTGTTGGAAAAAAAAGTAAAAATTGAATGTAATGCCATGGATAGTATTCTTTAATCAATCCATCGCGCAAGTCGATATTTACTTGGACAGCTTTAAATGTTAGATAAGATATTCCTAAAAAGCCTATTGGAGTTTTCTCTAGCATAAATGGAGAAATTTTTACTAAGATAAGTGGCAAAATATTTAGAAAAATGAAAAGATAAAATATTTTATTTTTATTCTTATTCTTTCGATAAGTAGCATAAGTCCATGTCAATAGTGTTTGATAGATAGTATATACAATTATAGTTATACCTTGTTGCCATCGATGACCACCAAAACTTATATAAAGAAAAAGTAAAGTTATTAATGTTTGATACCAAGACCATCTTTCTCCTTTAAACATTAATGTTAAGATTATTGGTATCAATGCTATAATCAATAATACAAAATAAAATGGGGTGTAATATGGTACCATATGAGGAAAATTCATCACTATATTTCCACCAGTCTTTCATAGTTTTTTTCATCTATTAATCATAGTTAATAAAAAAAATATTTCCATATATAAGTCTAACGATTTTCTTACATTGTTGTAACATTTAGTATATCTAAAAAAACAATAGTGAGAAAAGAAGAATATTATACTGAAACGATTGCTTTCAGTAGGGTTATAATTCTATTTTGCATTACATAAATATACTTAAAAAATAGTAATAAGAATATCAGCTCCAAAAATTGGAGTGTAAAAAGTAGTGTATTGAATTCTTTATAGAAACGAATCTTACAGTTCATTATTCTGCATCGTAACTAAAAATTCTCAATAAAAAATACACTATAAAAAAAATTGGTTGGAATAGTGTAAAATACTGTGATATTTTTAATAAAATATACTTACCACTGAGTATATTTGAATAGGGTAATAGAAAATATGGTTGTTTGTCACTATATGGAGGTTGTTTATAACAACAGATGTAAAGTTTAAATCAAAGTCAATAAAATAAATGTGTATTTATTTTTTTAATGATTGCAAATAAGTTAAAGAACTACAAATTGATATTGTTGTATAAGCTATTTATTAGGTAAAAAACAATGAAAGAGACACAAGAATTTTTTGTCTCTTTTTTTATTGTTCATAGTTTTCAATTAGAAGCGAAACTTCTCTCTTTTGTAAGATATACTTCTATATATATAATTACTAAAAAATAATATTTTTTTCAATAGAATTAAATAAAAAACTGAAAAAAATCTCTTTTTATAAATCAAACTCTTACATATCAAGTGAAAATAACAATAAAATAACAACTTTTTTAGTTTATAAAAAAGACAAAAAATTCTTGTGTCTTTTTTTATAGGAAAACTTTAATCAGGAGGAGATATGTTTGAAGAAATTTTATCAGTTAGCAGTAGGAATTAGTTTGCTAAGCGTGCTAGTAGGGTGCGGAACCAAAGAAATAAAACAAGCACAATCAACGCAAGAAACTACCAAAACAAGTTCAACTAAAATTAGTGAAAGTTTAAGTACGAATAAAACGTCTACATCTATTGAAGAAAAACAAAGTAATGGTGCAATTTCTAAAGATTTATCTAAAAATTGGTATGATAATCAAATACAAATAGATAGCCAAGTATTGACTATGCCTATAGAATTAAAAGATTTGAATAAGTTAGGTTTTGAATTGAAATATTCAGATCCTTACGTATTAAACCCAAAAGATTCAGTTGCAGGAACACATTTAACAAATAAAAAAGGTAATACTATTTCTGGGACGTATTCAAATTTAACTGATAAAACAATTGATATTAAAGAGTCAAGTATGACATCTATTAATATAACGGATACTACAAATAAAGATTTAACAGTTTTCTTTCCGGGTGGTTTAACATGGGGGACTACTATCGAGAAGGTAAAGGAGATGTATGGAGAGCCCAAAGATGAATACACTGGAGATAGTGGTTTTGCAATTTTAACGTACCAAGAGGATACAGATCATTATGCAAAATTAACATTATCAAATGGAAAACTAAAAGGGTATGAATTATATATCTAATCTTCAGATAGAGAATTGATTTATAAAGAAGGGGATGATTTTATGAAAAAAAGTATTGTTTTAAGTACAATAGTATTATTTTCTAGTCAGATACTTTTGCCAACTGTAGCTATAGCAGAAACTAATCAGCAAAATACGACTGATAGTAATAATCAAAATCAAGTAATGATACCTACCGATTCTTCTCAAGTAGAAGATGAAAATACTGTTTCAAGTGAAAAAGATAATAATATTTCAGAGGAAAGTTCTAAACATAATTCAGTAGTAACTCCTAGTGAAAATAATAAAACAGATCATTCTATATCTCTTGAAGAAAATACAAGTATTTCTAATGATACAACAGATAAAATTGTGAAAAATGAAGATGAAGACAGTAAAGTCGACAATTCTTTTAGTAATAATGAAGAGTTAAAATCTACTCAGGGAATTTCTCTGGGGAAAATACAAGTAGTAGATCAATATCAGACATATATTGATCCAATAACTGGTGTTAAACCAGGAGAGTTAACAGTTTCTGTACCTGTAACTGTAAGTGAAGAAGGTATATCTGATGCTTATATAGTCATTCCTTATGGTGGTTGTATTCCATCAATAGATAATCCTGTTTTTTCGAATTTTTCTATGAATAGTTCTATTTTTGAATACGTACAGAATACTGATATACCTTCTAATTCTATAGTATCTTCCTATGAAAATGATGTTGTTAACAAAAGAATTATTGTAAGGCTTAAAGAAACTGTGACTTCTGTTGAAACAATTAATTTGAAATTTAAATTTAATGATGAATACATGGGGAAAATTCCTGTTAATCAAATAATCTGGAGTAATTTGTATGCTGAAATATATATACTAAATAACAAAATAGATCAAACAGATTCAGTCAATATTACATCATCAACAAGAGATGGTATGGGGCTAGCTTATAATTATATGAATCCTTCTGATCAGTATTATTCTGATGGAAGGATTTCAACTAGATTAAAATATGTTAATGATTTTAATCAATATTCAAAACTGGATGTATCTAAAGATAATCAAATGTATATAGAATTACCTACTGGATCAATAATAAATAATCAAGCTACGAAAAATTATTTTGATTTTAGTTCAGGACAAACTAATATTGAAGATAATAGTATTCCTGTGGGGTATACGAGGTATTATAGAAAATTAACAGACGATTCTAGTAGTTTTACTAACTGGCATTCTGGTGGAAATCCAAATAAAAATTCTATACTGTATGATTTTCAGTTTACTCCACCATCAACTATTAAAACAGGAGAGTATTTTTATGTAAATTTTGGTATGAAATATTTTAAATATAATTCTGAAAAAAAGGTGATTAGTAGTCAAGTTAAATATCAAAAAATTGATACCCCTGAATGGCAAATTAGTGGAACGGGAGGAGATCATAGTACAGGGACTTCTACAAATGCTACTGTTGTAATTAATGAACCAAATAGTATTAGTAAAGAAAATATTGCATTTGGATGGAAAACCTACGAACATGTATGGACTACAAAAAATACGGGTAAGAAGCCTATTAAAGGAATGAAATTTGAAATTTTACAACAAAGTGATAGTTCAGCATTAGCCAATTTTAATTCTATAACCATTTATGGAACCAAAGCGAATAAAGATGTTGCTGATACTTACTATAAAACAGTTTTTGAAATTAAAAATACAGAAGGTAATACTAGGGAAGTTTCTTCAAATCTATATAAAGGGATACATAATGTACCTATCCCTGATTTAATTTCTGGTGAATATATTAATAAAATTACTGTAATTCCAATGGGAGAAACAGGGACTTCTGAAGGTGTTTTTCTTCCATCAAATGGTTTTGCAATAGGATACACATGTAAAAATTGGACAAGTGGTAAATGGCCAAATGGAAGTACAATTGAACGAGAGAAAGTTTATGAAATAGATTTTGCTGCTAAAATGTATTATGAGGACGAAAGTAATCCACAGAATGTAATAGCAATTGAGAAAGCTCAACCTATGGGAAAAGTATTTTATACTGCAGCGGCAACGCAAGCAAAAGCCCAGATTGTTAGTAGTAATTCTTTTGGCAAATCTCCAGGAGATACGGTTGACTATACTATTCAGGGATATAATGGTAGTTCAGCAACAGGTGTATTGAAAAATCCTAAAATAGCAATAGCGATTCCTAAAGTTTTAGAATTGAAAAATCCTAATGAATTAAAAACTTTTGAAGATAAAGTCAATAATAAAATATATAAAGAAAATGTAGTTGTAAAATTAATAAACACAGATGATGAATATAATTATTACAGTATAGAAAGCTCCGTGACAGTAGATAAGAATGGAGAAAAAGTTGCCTTCGAAATTCCGTTGGAATTTACTGTGAAAAATGGAGCTATGGAAGGTAATTATAAGATACCAGCAGTTGCTATTACTGGAAAAGATTTTTTACAGATAGATTCATATACTAATAATCTTTCATCAGAATTAGCAGAACTTTTAGGTTTGTCGAATGATGTTCCACACTCATATACAGCAACAGTTGAAAAAAACACGTCACTAACTATTGTTAGAAGTTCTAGATTATTTGGCAGAACGTTTGTACGGGAAAATAATTCAGCAAATTGGAGCAATACTTCGATTTTAAGTGTAAATCAAGAAGAAAAACCACAAATGAAAGTAGCTGTTTCCAATGAAGGAAATACAACTTTTAATAAAGCTAAAATATACAATGTACTGCCTTATGATGGAGATAAAAGAGGGTCTACAGGAAATATAGAATTTAAAGAAATATTACAGTCGAATACTAGTGCTAAAGTATACTATACAAATAAACCAGTTGATGAGTTGCCCGAATACGGAACAGATATTAATGCTTGGACAAGCGAAAAACTTGAAAGTTTAGGTTTTACTCTTGAAAAACCAAAAAATTTAAGTACTGTAACAGCAATATTTATAGATTTTGAAGAATCTCAAATATTGCCAAATTCTATATTTGAATCAATTTTAGAATTTTTTGTTCCAAAAGCAGAAAATCAGAAAGCTGTAAATCAATTTCAATACTCTGCACAAGAAGTAGGAACAGGTACTTTATTAAATGGTGTAAGTGAAAAAGTCATATTCTCTACAGAAATAGCTAGTGTTTATTATGATAGTAATTTACCAAGTGTGTTAGTTCCAGGTATCTCGGATGCTACAAATATACCAGAAACTCAAAATATATTATTAAAACCGGATGGCTCTGGTGAAATTACTATACCTTCTATAATTCCAATATTACCAGGATATAATTTCGTTTCTTGGGAAGATGAAGAAGGAAATAAGTATAGTCCTAATGATAAGATACAATTCACTAAAAATAGTTCTAAAAAGAAAATTAACTTAAAAGCAATTTGGCAAGCTAAAAAAGTTAATGTGATATATAACGATAATTTTGGGGATACCCCAAGAGAAGTAACAAAAGAGTATAGGTTTGGAGATACAGTTCAATTATCTGATGTGACTATACCAATAAGAGAAGGATATACTTTTAAAGGTTGGAGTGAATCTAACGTAGCTACTGTACCAGATTTCCTTGAAAATAGTAAAATTGATTTTGTGGATACAAAAGTAGTTTATGCTGTATGGGAAGCTAATGATTATACGATTAAGTTTGATGCAAATGGTGGAAAGGGAACAATGCCAGACCAAGTTATGAAATATGATCAAGCAGAAAATCTTACACAAAATGCATATATAAAAGAAGGATATATATTTAAAGGTTGGTCCACAGAGCCAAATGGTAATGTTAAGTATAAAGATAAAGAAGTGGTAAAAAATTTAGTTAGTAATGCAAATGGAGAAATCAGATTGTATGCAGTATGGCTTGAAGGCTTACAATTATCAGTTCCAGATTCGATAGGATTTGGCTCAAAAAAACTATCTAAAGAAGATAAGATTTATGGTGTGGAAGAAATTTTAGGTAAAGAATTAACGGTTACTGATAATAGAGGTTCGAATAATACTTGGAAACTAGGAGTAAAATTATTACAACCTTTAACGAATGTTGATAACGGAAAACAATTACTTAACTCTTTGGTATACAAAAATAAGACTGGTGAACAACTATTAACTGATTCAGATACTCAAATAGTAGAAACTGAAAATACAACTGAAGATAATTTCACATGGAATATTTCTAAAACTTGGACAGAAAATTCAGGGTTGTTATTAAAAGTAGACTCTGGTAAAGCAAGTTTAGGTGAATATACAACAACGATTGAATGGACATTAAATGACACACCATAGAAAGGAATAGAAGCGATGAAAAAAATCTATCAATGGTTGTTAATGGGTGGCTTAATGGTTTTGACTTTTTGTTTAGGCATTACTACTTATGCAGAGTCTAAAACGAGTCATGCTGGAATTACCTTTACTGGTGATGGTTCGATTGAAGTCTCTGTAACTTTGCAAAAAAAGGATAAAGAAACAAAAGAAGTATTATCAGATGCGACGTTTGAACTACGAGATGAAAAAGGAACAGTAGTAGAAGTAGCTCAATCGATGACGACAGATGGAAAAGGAGAAATACACCTTACCCGATTGTTTCCAGGAAAATATATGTTTGTGGAAACAAAAAGCCCAAAGGGGTATCAACTAGATCAAACCCCAATCTCATTTGAAGTGGGATTTGATCAACCTTCTGTAAAGGTTACAGCTTATAATGAAAAAAGTAAAAAAACAGGTGGTACAACGCAATCAACAATACCTGTAGAGAGTACGAATAAAAATCAAAGTACAAGCAGTAAAAAGCCTGTAGCTCAAAAACAAGAAGTCGCTAAGAAAGCAAAAGGAAACCTACCAAAAACAGGTGTCAAAATGTCATCCGTTTGGATGATTCTAGGTATCCTTATTTTGGCAAGTACTATTTATGGGATGTATCGGAAATATATAACAAAGTAGCTAAACAAGTGGAATGAACAAATCTTAGATTTTGTTTATATAAATATTTTTTAGAAAGAAGGAGAAAATTTATGAAATCAATGAAATTGACTAGTGCATTAACAGTGGCTATGATTGCAGGAGGGATTGGATTCTCTTCAATTTCTGCAGATGCAGCACCACAAAACCAAAATTCTACAGGGAAAGTAACTTTTACTGCAGGAGACTTAACTTTGGATCAAGTGCCTGATTTTAATTTTGGGGCACAAGAAATAAAAGCTACAACGGAAACTTATGGTGCGCAAGACGAAAGTAAAGTACAAGTAACTGATTTACGAGGTTCTTCAGCTGGATGGAATTTAACAGTAACAGCAGGGAAATTAAAAACAGCTAGTATGAAAGAGTTAGTAGGTGCACAAGTAACATTACATTCAGGGCAAGCTAATAATGATAACGGTGAGACAGTGACTGTAACAGATGGTATTTTAACACCAGATTCGGCAGTTAAAGTATTAGACGCAGCTAATGGTCAAGGAAATGGTGTATCAACTGGAACATGGGCAGCAAACACAGGAGTAACGTTAGAAGTTCCTGGGACATCTGCAAAATTAGCAGAACAATATACTGCCGATTTAACTTGGACATTAACGGATGCGCCAGCACCATAAATAATAAAAGAAAAAGAGGGAAGCAAATCGCTTCCCTTTTTTCAAAGGAGAATGGGGACATTTAATAGTGGGAATAAAGTAAGAGATATGTACGAAACATTAAACAACTGCCTATATTTAGTGGCTTTACAGATACTTGGTGGCAGACAATTGTTTATACATTTCCCATGATTTTAGTAATTGGACTAATTAAAACGATTAGAAAGGATGAAAGAGTATGAAACAAATAGCAGTATACATAGGAGTAGGAATCATTTCTCTACTCAGTCTAATAGGTTTTTCCCTTACGGGAGTAGCGACAGAAAATCAAGCAGATTTTTCAGTGAATGCAGAACAATCTGCGTATCAAGTGGATAAAAGCAAAACATATTTTGATTTGTCGTTACCTGTGAATGAATCTGTCCCTTTGGTTATACATGTAACAAACAATTCGGAGGAAGCAATTGAAGTGGCAGGGGAATTGAGTCCAGCAACCACCAATATTAACGGTGTAGTGGAATATGGCAAGACTCAAAATCAACTTACTTCGAGTGTTCCTTTTGATATTACGAAAGTTGCTTCTTTTGAAAAAGAAAAGCAGACAATTGCCCCTAAACAGACGGTAGATTTTGTAGTAAATGTTTCTGTTCCGACTAAAGATTATGCAGGGGTTGTGGCAGGAGGAATTACTCTTCGGGATGTTACAGAAGAAAAGACTTCAGATGAAACAAAAGGGATGTTTAAAAATAAATTTGCCTATGCTATTGCGTTACTTGTCCATGGAGATAAAACACCTGTAGAAAATGCCGTTACGTTAAAAGAAGTAACCCCTACACAGGTAAATAGTCGGAATGTAGTTAGTGCAGCAATTGAAAATAAAACTGCAAACTATATTAATAAAGTATCGATTGAAGCAAGTGTAACAGATGCTAGTGGAAAAGAAGTATTAAGTGAAAAGAAAGAAGACATGCAAATAGCGCCTAGTAGTCTGTTTCAGTTTCCAATTTATTATGAAAAACAAGAGATGAAGGCAGGGAAGTATACGTTAAAAATGACCGTAAGGTCAGAAAAGCAAGAATGGCAATTAAAAAAATCATTTACAATTACAGAAGAAAAAGCTACTTCATTGAATAAAACAGATGTTTCAGAGAAAGAAGAAAGCAGAAACGTTCAGTGGTTAGTACTTGGTTTAGTAGGAATTATTTTCTTACTGTTGATTATTCTTATAGTTGTATTGAAAAAGAAGAAATAATGAGGGATTTAAAATTAGCAAAAAAATTGGTAAAATGAACTAAGGTAACGATCGCACCCTCAATATAATAGTGTCATGAATTTAAACCTCGATTTTTTTGCGATTGTTACCTTTTTATTTTGGGATGGAAAATTTCTAAATGTCCTATTTATTTCTTTTTGTTATTTCGCCAGTGATAAATTCCTGTTAAGATAGTGGCTATATAAAAAAGGCAGATACTTAAGAAGAGTATATTCATGATTTCCTCCTAGTTAAATAAAAGTCATGAATAATTGTACCAAGATTTTTTAGGGAAGTTAAGATTGAAATAGGAAAGTAAATACGATAAAATTTTTATAGACTGTTACGTTGAAATTGTTCTTCAGAGACTATTTCTTCCAAACCACCTACTAGATAGGTGGTTTTAATTATTATTTTCGGAGGTTGTGTTTTGGCCAAAAAAAGTAAGGATTTAATAGATATCGGATCATTTGTGCATTGTCAATCTGTTATGGGACAAACGCTCAAAGGAAAAGTTGAAGTGATAAATCAATATACAGTGATCGTTTTTGATGGAGAATTTCGTCATGTGGTCACGAAAAAACAGTTGAAAGAATTAGGCTATTCTTTGCCAAATAAAAGAAAAAAATAAGCAGAGAGGGATTCCTTTCTGCTTATTTTTTCGTTCGTATAGATTGTTGATCGAAGTCGAAAAGTGCGCCTTCACAGTCAAGAGTTATCTTCTTTTTATCTGAGGATATTTCAGATATTACTCCATGTAATCCTCCAATAGTCACAACAGTGTCTCCTAGTTGTAAATTGTTTAAAAAATCTTGTCGTTCTTTTTGTTGCTTTTTTTGTGTACGAAACAGATAAAAATATATAGCAACAATAACTAGCAACATGATAAGCATCGGTTTCATTTCTCCTTGTTAATTTGAAAATTTATATATAGACATCAAGGCTATTTTATAAAAAGAAAGTATTGATGGCAATATTTGTTTCGAATGAAATGGTACAATAATCAGGTAAAAACAATTGGAATTGATGGATACCAACTTACAAAAATGTTAGGAAAATTCTTTTGTTTTAACATTTACAAAACTATACCAATGCTTCTATAATTTCTATATAGAAGACGTTTTCTAATTTTTATTTTCGAGATGAACATTCATGAAAAAGAAATTAGTTAAAGGTTTAGTTATTTGTGGTATGATTGGGATTTGTTTTACAGCATTAGGAACAAATATAGAAGCTGCTACGTATTATGGAAATGATGTGTATTGCAATAGTAAATTAGGGACAAGCTTGGTCAGAAGGAGTTAAACGTTGGGGAGATAATTTGTTTGGTAGTTTTAGTGGAGGAAGGATTTAAATGATTGATATTGAGGAAACAAAAAAATAATTCATGAACTATATAATAGTTTAATGAAGCGTGATAAGACCAAAGCTATATTAGATATTACACATGTTTTGTTGCAAGTCTATAAAAAAATAGATAGCGAAAAATATCCAGAAGTATTAATAAATAAAATGGTGAATTATATCTATATTGTTGGATTTGACAATAAAATTCATTTTTTAGGAAATGATGAAAAGTTATTAATTGAATTAGGAGATATATCTAAAAAGGCTGGAATTAACAGTAAATATAAAGCTAATTTTACAGATAAGTCTCAATTCTATAGTTATTCTGAAAAAGTACCTATTAGATAATTATAAACTAGCGTCCATTACACAAAAACTCACTGCCGATTATAGAGCAGTGAGTTTTTTTACTGTAAATTTGAGAGAGCAATTCTAAGCCATTTTCAAAAATATTGCTAGGTAATTATAATTATGCAATAAAGACATTTAAATGCTCGTTCTTTCAATTTTGATTTATAAATTTATATTTATAACAATTTAAGAAGTTTAGTTTCACCACACTTGTATTTGAAAAATAATCACCAATATGTTGTTTTTTGGGAGTAAAAATCGTTATTAGATATCCAATAGAGAAGAAAATATTTTTTAAGATAAAACGACAGAATAATTCTCGAATAAGAACTGTTTGCCAACTAAGTGCATCTTCTTGAAAACTAACTACCTTTAGTCCAAAAATCATTTTTCCTATCGTCTGCCCGTCATTTAATTTGGTTAAAAGAACAAAGTAACCTAAATAAATGACCAATGAAAAAAAACCATAAATAGTTATAATTGAAGAATCCGCTTTTAGGCCAATAAGCTTATATACTAAACCTATAGTTGCACTTGTGAGAATATTAATACACAAATAGTCTATAAAAAAAGCGAAGAAGCGTGACCAAAAGCCAGCATAAAAATAATTTGGAAACTGTTTTCTTTGTTCTTCATTTGTAAAATTTGAATTTTCTACTTTCATACTAACTACCTCCGTAATAATACATTGGTTTAGGAGCCTCAGAGGTTCCTAGTTTTTCCAATATTGAAAATAACTGAGCAGAAGTGTTTGCTTTAAGTCCTTGCCACTCTGCTAGTTTCACTCCAAGCAAAGAAGAAGCAAAATCAGTAGTACTATTTTTATATGCAATAACTTTGGCATCTTCTAATTTTTTCTCTTTTTTTAAGTCCTTCAAAGCGTCTTCAGGGAATCCTATTTTATCAATCAAACCATTTTCTAGGGCCTGAGTTCCATCATAGATACGACCGTCTGCAATTTTTTTCACATCGTCAATGTTCATGTGACGGCCTTTTGCAACAATATTTAAAAAACGTTTGTAAGAGCTCATAACAAAATTTTGTATGACTTCTTTTTCCTCTGGAGTTGGGGTTCGTTCGGAAGACAACATATCTTTTAAAGCTCCACTTTTATATGTTGAGTCTGTGATACCTAGTTTTTTTAACAGCCCAGCATAATTTAATTTTGATATAATAACCCCAATAGAACCTGTCGTGGTTTCTTCGGTTGCAAAGATTTTATCCGTATTGGCGGCAATATAGTATCCTCCACTGGTAGCAGTGTCTTTAAAAGTTGTATAAATTGGAATTTTTAACTGCTTAATTTTTTCTAATTCCTTGGCGATTTCTGCACTTTCATAAACTCCACCACCAGGAGAATTTACTTCAAGTAAAACACCTTTAACGGTGTTATCTTCTTGTATTTTTTTTATTTGGGATAAAAAATTTTGATGGTTGTAAGTTTTTTTACTGAATAGATTATTTTCCCCAGTGTCGGCGATAGTTCCTTCAACTGATAATTTAACTATTTTTTTATTATCTTTCCCTTCTTCTAAAGTCTCTTCTATTAACTCATTTGATCCATAAAAAATTCTATTAATTCCTGTCAAAGTATTTTCTTTGGTTTCTTTTTCCGGTATAAAAGCAATAATGATTGATATAATAAACAATGCTGCTGCGATACCAATAGCTGTCCATCTTCTTTTATTCATAGTTTCCTCCTAAAAGTAAGTAGTTATTTTCTTCTTAGCTAAATTTTATTGTCAAAGAAATCATTTTTGTTAGTATTTTTCTTTCGGATAAATAATTGTTAACGCATATAAGTTTAAGCCATACTACAATATTGACTCTACTATCCCTTCACTGTTAGCTTCTTTTTTAATGCTTCTTGTTTGAATAATAATTGTACCTATTCCAGTAAATTCATTAACCAAACCTTTACCTGTTGTAAAACCAAATTTTCCAGAAGCAATTTTGATATTGTAATCTAACGATTCTGACCATGCAACAACGTGGTGATTATCTACAACAAATGGTGTAGTTCCATCTAAGTGGATTTCCGTGATATCTCCATAGCTATTGATCAATAATGATCCAGAACCAGTTGTCTCCATTACAAACAATCCTCCAGTCCCCCCAAAAATGGCTCCACTTAGCTTTTGACGTTTCATATTATAAGAAACACTTGCATCACAAGCTAAAAATGTTCCCGTATTTAATCGCCAATGCTCACTGTCTACCTTAAGTTCTTTGATGGTTCCTAATGTAGCTGGTGCCAAAGCAATTTTTGCTGTATTTGTTAGACCAGATGCTTTTGTAATAAAAAAATTTTCACCACTAGACACTGAACGACCGATAGCACTAATGACTCCGCCAAATCCAGATCTTCCATTACTATTCATTTTTCCTTCTAAATTAATTTCACTATTGTGATAGACTAGTGCCCCACTTTCTAATAGAATACTTTCACCTATGTGTAAGGCCACTTCTACCAATGGAAAAGTTTTTCCGATTGTCTTGTATTGCATAGTATTAAACTCCTTTTTACTTATTATCAGTAGTATAACTTATCAATTATTTTTTTAATAATAAAAAAATAATTTTTTCTAACATTTTTGTAAGTTAATATAACAAAACTCAACGACTGTTAGAATTCTGGCAGTATCTTAAAGAATTTTTTTCATTTTCTACATATCTCTTTATCTCGTTTACTTTTTTAGAAATTGTATCTACGTATTCCATATCCAGGAAAATTATTTCAGCTTACGGTTAAGTCTTTAGTAATTTTAAAGTTATTTTTAAAACAAATAGAAGAGTTACAACGGATAGGATAGGAGGTAATAATTTAATACCTTTGAAACTGAACTCATTCATTGGTGAATTCCATAAAAAATGCAAAATAATAGGAGCTACCACAAATGAATAAATATCTTTCTTTGAAAAAATTTGAATTTTTTTCAAAATAGAAGCTATACCCGTTGAAAAAATACCTGTGTATGCCCAGTGAGAAGAAATTGCATTTGAAATTCTAGCAAAAACTTGTTCGAAAAATAATTGAGAAGAATTTGTTTCTCCAATAATATAAGAAATATCTTCTACAATTTGGAAGCCCAAGCCTACAGAAATCCCTATAAGAAAAATTGGTTTAATATCGGTTATTTGAAACAGCGAAACAATCATTAGAACACAAATAACTTTGAAACCTTCTTCAACAAAAGGAGCTGTTACAGCTGCTGACCATTTATCAATTATCTCTGACGAATCAAAGAAATTTAACAAACGGTTTTCTAAATTAGAATTACACTCTCCGCTTATCCAACCAGATGAGAATAAACCGCTAAAAATTCCTATAGATATGAAATAAGCTCGTATTTTTAATGTTGTACTAAGCATTTTTAATAATAAAATACCAGGAATAATATATATCCCAAGCAATATTTTTAAATAGTTTGAATTACTAATTTCTGTACCTAGAGTGGAAAGTTCATACCCCATTCCTATTGCAATGCTTAATAAATAAAATTATTTTTTTCAAAAAGTCATCTCTTTCATTCTTAAAATCTATTTATTATTAGGTGTACATTTAAAAGTAAGATTATCGTCTATAAAAGTTACAGAGATTCCAGAAACATTTAAAGTGGATACTATAGAACTTAAATCAACTATATTTTTTGTAAATAAATTAATTTTAGGTACTAAAATTTCATCTTTGGGTTGTACTAAGGAAAGTAGTTTTTTTAGTTCGTTTTCAGAATCTATAGATTTTTCAATGAAAATCTTTTTTACTCTAATATTTTTTAATTTTTTAACATATTTTTTATTATTAACCCTTGAATAACCATAAAGTGACAAATAATTATCTCCCTTCTTAAATTATAAATTTAGAATAAGTTTACTATTTCATGGGTCAACAACTCATTAACATATGTTAATGAGTTGTTGACCCATTTTTAGTTAAAATATTTTTTTGTAAATTTTATTTAGTAAATATAGGGGAGGAAGTTGAAAATGAACAAATCTATTTTGAACAAAAAAAAAGAGGTAACAAAAAAGAAAAGAATGTTAGGATTAGCAACAGCTGTGACTTGTGTAGGTATTGCAAGTAGTCAAGTTGGAGATACTTTTTTTCCTCACTCTACACAGCTTGGAGAGGATTCTGGTAGCCAGGAAATAGAGGCGTATCAACCTACACAGCTTGGAGAGGATTCTGGTAGCCAGGAAATAGAGGCGTATCAACCTACACAGCTTGGAGAGGATTCTGGTAGCCAGGAAATAGAGGCGTATCAACCTACACAGCTTGGAGAGGATTCTGGTAGCCAGGAAATAGAGGCGTATCAACCTACACAGCTTGGAGAGGATTCTGGTAGCCAGGAAATAGAGGTGTATCAACCTACACAGCTTGGAGAGGATTCTGGTAGCCAGGAAATAGAGGCGTATCAACCTACACAGCTTGGAGAGGATTCTGGTAGCCAGGAAATAGAGGCGTATCAACCTACACAGCTTGGAGAGGATTCTGGTAGCCAGGAAATAGAGGCGTATCAACCTACACAGCTTGGAGAGGATTCTGGTAGCCAGGAAATAGAGGCGTATCAACCTACACAGCTTGGAGAGGATTCTGGTAGCCAGGAAATAGAGGCGTATCAACCTACACAGCTTGGAGAGGATTCTGGTAGCCAGGAAATAGAGGCGTATCAACCTACACAGCTTGGAGAGGATTCTGGTAGCCAGGAAATAGAGGCGTATCAACCTACACAGCTTGGAGAGGATTCTGGTAGCCAGGAAATAGAGGCGTATCAACCTACACAGCTTGGAGAGGATTCTGGTAGCCAGGAAATAGAGGCGTATCAACCTACACAGCTTGGAGAGGATTCTGGTAGCCAGGAAATAGAGGTGTATCAACCTACACAGCTTGGAGAGGATTCTGGTAGCCAGGAAATAGAGGCGTATCAACCTACACAGCTTGGAGAGGATTCTGGTAGCCAGGAAATAGAGGCGTATCAACCTACACAGCTTGGAGAGGATTCTGGTAGCCAGGAAATAGAGGCGTATCAACCTACACAGCTTGGAGAGGATTCTGGTAGCCAGGAAATAGAGGCGTATCAACCTACACAGCTTGGAGAGGATTCTGGTAGCCAGGAAATAGAGGCGTATCAACCTACACAGCTTGGAGAGGATTCTGGTAGCCAGGAAATAGAGGCGTATCAACCTACACAGCTTGGAGAGGATTCTGGTAGCCAGGAAATAGAGGCGTATCAACCTACACAGCTTGGAGAGGATTCTGGTAGCCAGGAAATAGAGGCGTATCAACCTACACAGCTTGGAGAGGATTCTGGTAGCCAGGAAATAGAGGCGTATCAACCTACACAGCTTGGAGAGGATTCTGGTAGCCAGGAAATAGAGGTGTATCAACCTACACAGCTTGGAGAGGATTCTGGTAGCCAGGAAATAGAGGCGTATCAACCTACACAGCTTGGAGAGGATTCTGGTAGCCAGGAAATAGAGGCGTATCAACCTACACAGCTTGGAGAGGATTCTGGTAGCCAGGAAATAGAGGTGTATCAACCTACACAGCTTGGAGAGGATTCTGGTAGCCAGGAAATAGAGGCGTATCAACCTACACAGCTTGGAGAGGATTCTGGTAGCCAGGAAATAGAGGCGTATCAACCTACACAGTTCAATGAATTGTTAATACAGCAAGTAGTTAATAATATACAGTTTATTGAAGATCTTGAGTCTGCAACAACTGATAATATACAAGATAAAAAAGATACAAATCAGTGTATTCTTCAAGAACTAAAAATGCTTGAACGGATAAATGGCATAGCCTGTGATATGTATTTTCCATACAATATAAAAAGTTTGAACCAATTATTTGAGATGTTAGAACAGTTAGAAAGAAAGAAAATTGAACAAATATCAACAAAACAAATATATAGTAATATACCAGTAATACAAAAATCACTAAGTAACATGAAATCTGACAATGAAGAAAATAATATGATTCTTTTGAACTATTTGCCTACTCTGGAACGGGCCAGGGGGATTTTGAATACTGTAGTATCAACATTACCGTATTCTGAAGAAAATTTAAAAAGGCTATCCGAAATTTTTACACACAAGCAGTTACTTCTACAGCCTGAAGAAAATATTATGGAAGTAAAAAAAATATTAGAAGATTTAGATTTAGATTTAGAAAAAGCAATTCAAGAATGCAAATTGGACTTGAATGAGGTTAATCAAGAACTTTATACAGAGTCATTTTATATAGTTGAGGATATAGCGATAAATTCTTTAGTTTCAATATGCGAAAAAGTTTTAGTAACTTTAAATGTAGATGAAGAATTTAAAAAAAGCTTGGAAAAGATGAAGAAAATAATAATAAGCGAGAAAATTGAAGTGGGAGAATATAGAGAACAACTTAAAAACCAATTTATTGATTTATCTCAATGGCTTGAAAAGTTTGCTAGAGAAAGACAATCATTACAAGAGGCATTACAAGATGCACTAAATAGATGGTTTGGAGGACATGAAATAAATTAATTGAAAAATTTCAATACAAAAAATTAATATTTACAAAGTTCTTCTAATTTTTTTATAATAGATAGATGAAAGGAGGTAGTTAATGAAAAAGAAAATAGAAAAAATATATTTAACTAACGAGGTACATTTTAACATATGTCAATGCTTTTTTTTCTATTGCTTATAAAATATATATAGAGTAAATAGAAAGGGTTGATGAAAAATGAATAAAAAATTTTCAACTTGTTTGTTAATAGGAGTAATTTTTCTAATTTTCTTTTCAGTAAAGTCAATAAAAGCTTTTGGAAGTAACATAGAAAATAGTACTATTAATGATTTTATTTACTCGCTTAGTTATGATCCGTTAAAGATATTAAGATTTCAAGGAGACAGCATAAGTAATTTACCTAGTACTGAATCAGATTGGAAAAATGGAGTATTTTATGTAGTAGAAAAGAAAAAGAAAAGCTTAAGTAATGGTTCTTCGGATATATCCTATTTATCTGCAGGAGAAGGAAATCTTTATCCAGGAGCTATATATTTAGCGAATCGAGGCTTGACAGAGGGTAGACCTACGCCAATTTCAGCTGAAAAAAAAGGATTGACTCTTACAATTGATTTGCCAGGACTAACTGGTACCGATAATCAGAGATTTGTCGAACATCCCGACGGTGGAAACATTAAAAGTGCTATCAATGATATGATTGATATATGGATTAAAAAGTACCCTCAATATGAACAAGTACCAGCAAAAGTAGAATGTGAGCAAGCACAAACATATAGTATGTCACAATTAGAAACACAATTAGGTTTAGGAATTGAAACAGTTGCACAAAAACTTAATGTTGATTTTTCGTCAATCAATAAGGGAGAAAAGCAATGTATTTTCCTGAAATTTAAACAAATTTATTATACTGTAAGCACAGAAGCTAAAGCTAAACCGTCAGAATATTTTTCGGAAAAAGTAACTCCGTATGAACTACAAAGACAAGGTGTAAACAATGATGCGCCTCCAGTATTTGTTTCAAGTGTATCGTACGGAAGAACGGTATATGCTGCAATTGAAACAAGTAATACTAGCAATAAATTTAAACTAGCGGTAGATGCAGCTATTAACGGTAAAGATGTTTCTTCAGATGCTGAGTTAAGTAGCTTAATTCAGGAATCTACATTTAACGCAATAGTTTATGGTGGAGGCTCAAAATCAGGTGTTAAAGTTATTAATGGTATGTTGAGTAGTATTCATGAACTGATTGATGAGGGGAAAAATTTTGATAGAAATAGTCCAGCAGTACCAATATCTTTTAATACAATGTTTATAAAGGACAATGAGCAAGCGCTAATTAGTAAAGCTACTGATTACGTAGAGACTATAGTTCATGAATATCATAGTGGCGAAATAAATTTGAATCATAGTGGAGCATATATAGCACGTTATTATATTGATTGGGATGAAATTAGTTACGATGATAAAGGAAATGAGATAAAAAAGAATGTAAGTTGGCCTGAAAATGATATGAACAAGACAGCTGGCTTTTCATCACAAATATTTATTCCAGCTAATGCTAGAAATATAAATGTTAAAATTATTGAAGCTACGGGTCTAGCCTGGGATTCTTGGCACACTATATGTGATAAAAAAAACTTGCCAAATGTAAATCGTCGTGAGTTTTCAATATGGGGAACAACGTTAGCACCTTATTACGTTAATAAGATCATTCCTTAATATTAATAGTAGAGAAGGTGTACAAGTAATGAAAGATGATATATTTTTAAAGCAAATTCAAGCAAATGGATTATGTTCAAAAGTCTATAAAAAAGGAGAATTTATAATAAGTAATTGGAAAAATAATTACTCAAATATTTTTGTTGAAGAAGGTATTTTAAAAATGACAATAAGTAATGCAGAAGGTCTTACTTTCACTTTACAGCATATTCAAGGAAGAATACTTATTCTTTCAACATCAATATTTAATGATAAAGCAATGTGTAAATATAATCTAGAAGTTGTTTCAGATACAGCTAAGTTATATTTTTTAACTATTGATAATTTAACTACATTTATGGCTAAATCCACAAACATAATGAGATATGTTATTGACTGCTTAGAAAAACAATTAACTTTTGTGTGGTCGAAATTGTGTGATTTTTCTGTTCATGGTAAATGTGGTGCATTGTGTGGACAATTATTAGTTTGGACATATTTATTTGGAGAGAAACAAATGAATGGAACGATAACGATAGAGTTAATTGCCACTTTACAAGACTTAGGTGATTCTTGTGGGATATCACATGTAGCATCTGTTTCTAGAATGTTATCTAATTTAAAAAAAGAGAAAGTTATAGTTATAGAAAATGGAAAGATAAAAATATTAAAGTTAGATATTTTGAAGATTAATGCACCAAAGATAGAAGAATGGTTTGCTCTTAATGAAAGACAAAAGTGGGAAAAAATAAATTATTAAAATTATTAGTAATATATACTGGAAGGGCGTACTACTTGTTGCTTCCTGAAAGGTTGCAAGGTGGTCATTAGAGTGTAGTGAGACCCGAAAGTTAGACCGAATACCGACTGGAGAAATCTGGTCGGTATTTTTATGCGATGAACCGTTCACCTAATTGGACGTGACTGCACCCTGTTTTTTTCTTTATTCGTTGATGATTATAATAATCAATCCATTCCTAAATTGCTTGTTCTAGTTCTTCAAAATTAGAATAAATAATACCATGGTAGGTTTCTTGTTTTAAGACATGTCTTGAAAGATCTGGAGACTAGTTGATTGCTTTTTGTAATGCTTCATTTGGTCCCCCCCCCCCCCCGACCTTGGTCAGAATGAAAAGTGCGGCGATGTTGACAATCTTGCGTTTTATCAATGGCTTCTTTTTGTTCCTCAAGAATTGCTTTGGCATTCGGCTATTTAGAAATACGGTAAGACAAGATTTCACCATTAAATAAATCAAGAAAAGGATCTAAATAGAGTTTTTTTTATTTGAATATTCCCGTTTTGCTCACGTTCATAATCAGGACTTCTAATTTTTGATTGGAATTTTTTTCGGAGTTC